>CAJTDL010000143.1 GCA_910575035.1 Lachnospiraceae bacterium | reverse complement strand
TGTTTTCTTGCATTTATGTCCAAAGTAGAAGGTTTTGAATTATCCAATCAAAGCCCACCGTTCTCCGGATATCATTTATTATGATGTGACTAACTTTTATTTTTTTTTTTTTTTTTTTTTTTTTTACCTTTTGGACGAAGAAGGTAATATTTTGGAGAAAGGACAGCGCAGGTACGGTGTCTGCAAGGAAGAACGGAAACTTCCCATC
>CAJTDL010000142.1 GCA_910575035.1 Lachnospiraceae bacterium | reverse complement strand
TAAAAATCTGCAAAGCCCTCTCCACTGTGCCGACTTGCTGGCGGGTGATGGTGGCTATCATCTGTGCGGTGTAGGGGATATTCTCGGCAAGCTGGAGCTTTCCCCCGTTTTTCAGCGATTTTAGGTACATCTTCAAGAGAATGTTTGAGTAGAGCATACCGTCCTGCATACTTTCCAGCAGCACGATAGCGTCCTCGTCAAAATAGCTCTCTTTCAGCTTTAGGTAGTAATATTTGCGGTTGTCTGCCATTCGTTCCTCCTTTGGTCTGTTTTGGGCTTCTGTTACGCTTTAGAACGCCGTTTTCGGGGGTAAAGGAT
>CAJTDL010000141.1 GCA_910575035.1 Lachnospiraceae bacterium | reverse complement strand
ACGATGGGAAGTTTCCGTTCTTCCTTGCAGACACCGTACCTGCGCTGTCCTTTCTCCAAAATATTACCTTCTTCGTCCAAAAGGTCATCGTCAGGATCTTCAATCTCAGAATAAAAGTTAGTCACATCATAATAAATGATATCCGGAGAACGGTGGGCTTTTTTTACAAGATTCGTATTGATACGCCGGATGATTTTATCTTTATTGCAGGCAATAAAGTATAATGTACCCATAGATGTGGACATGAATTTTGACCCCAATCCCATCTTATGGACACTGGAAAATACCTTGATCCCAATTCGTGGACACCAGACAGTACCTCTG
>CAJTDL010000140.1 GCA_910575035.1 Lachnospiraceae bacterium | reverse complement strand
TCATGATGCTGGGGTCAAAAGCCCAACTACCGAACATTGAAAATTTAATATTTTACAGTAAATAAAGACAATCCACCCTTTTGTGAGTTATAATGGTAATAGTTCTAGAAAGGTGGTATCTCTTATGGCATTTAAACCGAATGATTGTCAACAGTTGTCCTTCGACGACAGCTTTATAGCACTAACTGAGCGTGAGAAAAAAGCTCTGGAAAAATCCTGGGCAAAAATCTTTGCTGATGAGATTTTTCCAGCAATAGATGAAGAACGTTTTTCTGTTCTGTATAGTGACAAGGCCTCCAGATCTAATACACCTGTTAATGTAATCA
>CAJTDL010000139.1 GCA_910575035.1 Lachnospiraceae bacterium | reverse complement strand
AAGATTAAGGAATTCTTCTCTGGTTTATGGAAGGGGATAAAGGAAACCTTTGCGAATGTCGGCGGCTGGTTCAAGGAAAAGTTTGAAGGAGCATTCACTGGGATAAAAAATGCATTCTCATCTGTCGGTGATTTCTTCTCAGGTGTCTGGAAAGGGATAAAGGATGTATTCGGGAACATAGCAGGATGGTTCAAGGACAAGTTCTCCGCGGCATGGGAAGCCGTGAAGAATGTATTTTCCAAGGGCGGGAAAATCTTTGACGGTATCAAGGACGGAATCCTGAACGGGCTGAAGGCAGTCATAAACGCCTTAATAGATGGGATTAATT
>CAJTDL010000138.1 GCA_910575035.1 Lachnospiraceae bacterium | reverse complement strand
ACAAGTAATCTATCATCATAGATACCGCCTACAATCTTACCACGATAATAAATGACAAATTCGCCCATCATAGCTCGATAGGTAATTTCATTCAAGCCAGATAACTGACCTAAAATAAATTCTAAATATTCTTTGCTGGATGCCATAACTTTACCTCAATTTCTAAATTTATTACTGACTTCATTATACTTTATTGCTTATCGAAAAGATAGCATATTTTATGAAACTTGTCGGCTGGGAACAGCTTGCATTGCAAGGTGTCCCCAGATGGCAAGTCCACAAAAGGGTAGCTGGCGGCAGCCAGCGCAGGGGAAGCGTAGCGTCCCCTGT
>CAJTDL010000137.1 GCA_910575035.1 Lachnospiraceae bacterium | reverse complement strand
GTGGACCTATGTCAATACTTTGGACACAAAAAGTTGAAAGTTCATGCTGATTTTTTTAATTCCTCATCCTCCTTTTGCTGGGGTGTCATATAGCCGATGGCACTGTGAATCCTTTTTCGGTTATACCAGCCCTCTATGTATTCAAAAATTGCCCTTCGGGCTTCTCTGGAATCCTGATATGTGTGAAGATGGATCCCTTCCTTTTTCAATACGGAATGAAAGGATTCTATGCAGGCATTGTCATAGGGATTCCCTTTACGGCTGAATGAATGGATCATTCCATGGCTGCCCAGATAACTCTCAAATGCCTGGCTTGTGTACTGACTGCCCAGA
>CAJTDL010000136.1 GCA_910575035.1 Lachnospiraceae bacterium | reverse complement strand
GCTTTAAACCTATCGAATTCGATAGGTTTAAAATTGGGATTATGAATCTGTTCCCACAAACCCAAAAATGAGATTGTGGAATGATTACGCATCCAGTTCGCAACCACGATAAAAGCATTGTCTGGATTTTTATATTTGGCAATATCCGTTAAAGAAATATAAGCTTCTTCATTTACGACATCACCCATTACTCTGATTTCTGTTCCATTGGCATCTATTTTCATATTCTTCATTATCTCCAACTACTTCCTTTAACACAGATTATCCCTTATATGACAGCATATACAGCAGGCACTCTTGCAGCAATTTTTCTGGATTGTGTTCCAATTCTATTAT
>CAJTDL010000135.1 GCA_910575035.1 Lachnospiraceae bacterium | reverse complement strand
AATAAACCGTGTGATATTCTGAAAATGCGCCGACATATCGGCAGTACCATTGAAGCTCCTGCCCTTTATCCGGAATACTCTGCTTACCGTAATCTTGAATTGCAGCGTATCCTTATCGGTAATCCCGACAAGGAAATATGTGATAAGCTGCTTGGAATGGTGGGGCTGACCGAGGTTAAGGATAAGAAAGCAGGAAAATTCTCTATGGGCATGAAGCAAAGACTTAGCATAGCAATGGCTCTTGTCGGTAAGCCGAGGCTGCTTATACTTGACGAGCCGATAAACGGTCTTGACCCTAAAAACATATCCGAACTGCGCAGCTTGCTCAAAAGGCTGAATGAGGAAAATGACGT
>CAJTDL010000134.1 GCA_910575035.1 Lachnospiraceae bacterium | reverse complement strand
AATGGAAATTTGGGATACTGCCAGCGGCTGGATGATGGGAGCCGTATGAGCTGAGAGGTTCACGTACGGTTCTGAGAGAGACTTGAGGGGAGGTTCCTCAGGTCTACTTACTTTCTTATTGGCGTAATCGGAAGCAAAGAGGACGCTGAAAAGATAAAGTCCGATATTGGGAGGTTCTTTGAGGAAACGCTGAAACTGGAATTGTCTGTGGAAAAGACGCTCATTGCGAACAGTGACGACAAAGCGAGGTTTCTCGGCTATGACGTTACGGTATGCAACGACAGTGCGCTGAAAAAAGCCAAAGGAAAAGGGACTGTTAAAGCCTACACCGGCAAAATCAAGCTGTACCTGCCAAAAG
>CAJTDL010000133.1 GCA_910575035.1 Lachnospiraceae bacterium | reverse complement strand
TGCCGCTGGTTCATTACCGCCGTTCTGCCGCTGGACGGGAAACTGGAAGCCGCCCTACTCCACCGGGCAGACAGGAAACGCTGTACCGAGTGCGGCGGCTATTTTCTCCCCAAGTCAAACCGGGGGAAATACTGCCCGGATTGCGCCGGACGCATGAAAAGAATCAGAGCCGCACAGCGCAAGCGGAAACAGAGGGATAAATGTCACGCTTTAGGATATTCCAAACCCCCGTAAATCAAGGCTTTTTTGACCGCCCTCAACGGGTAGGCGGTACATTTATCCTTTACCCCCACAAAAGCCGCTTTAATTGCGTAACAGAAGCCACAGAACAGACCAAAGGAGGAACGAATGGCAGACAACCGCAAATATTA
>CAJTDL010000132.1 GCA_910575035.1 Lachnospiraceae bacterium | reverse complement strand
TGTATAGTGGGGAGCCGTATACATCGAGAGGTGTACGTGCGGTTCCGGGGCGAGGGTTCGGAAACCTGCTGTCGTGAGGCAGTAAGGCGCCGGATTCTTAGCCTACTATTTTTCCAAAAATTCATCCATTCCAGAAGGATCTTTTCCCATCAGGGCAGAATGAAATGCATGGAATGTTTCTTCTATCCATTTGACTCCGGGATAATGTTCTTTGATCTTTCCTATATGTTCCTTTATAGATTTATTTCTTTTCGCTTTGGGATTTACTGCCAGTATGTATTTTAATATTTCATCCCTTTTTATGACTGTGACATCATCAGGGTAACAGGCCTCCGTCATTTTCATGGAATAAATCTTTTTTCTTCCGGGGAAATTAT
>CAJTDL010000131.1 GCA_910575035.1 Lachnospiraceae bacterium | reverse complement strand
ATTGTACGAGAAAGTCATGTCCCGTTCTCGTGGAAAAAGGTCTTCTGCATGACTTTCTTAATTCCCATTTCTGTAGTATACTCCTTTCAAAGGAGGCTGTACTTATGAACCCAAACACAGAGAAACTACGCAAAAAATATATAGATAATCCACCCGAAGGCATGACATCCGGGGACATTCGCCGCATGAGCGAGGATGACCTTCTTGATATGGATTATTTCTTAAATGAAGATGACCCGTTTGACGACGATTTTGGAGAGGAAGATTTTTATATCTTCTAAATCCCTGACCGTCTGTTTTGAATACCTGAAACACATATCTATCTAACATATGTTCGGTAAACATATGTTTTTCTTTGTGTGTCAATAGGTCGGAATTTCCTATAAAG
>CAJTDL010000130.1 GCA_910575035.1 Lachnospiraceae bacterium | reverse complement strand
AGATATTCTTCCGGCCTACAAACGGTATGACAGACCAAACCGCATAGCGGCAAAACTGCGCTCAAAAACTTGTGAACTCTGCGGACAGTACACAAATGACGTGGAGATTCATCAGGTAAAACGGCTGAAAAGCCTTAGCGGTGAATATGAGTGGGAAAAAGTCATGCTAAAGAACCGCAGGAAAACGCTGGCAGTATGTCCGGCGTGCCACCGTGAGATACACGGAAAAGACTGATTTTGTTAGTTGACGGCATATGGAGAGCCGTGTGCATCGAGAGGTGCCCGCACGGTTCGGGAGGGAGCGTCCACGAGGCGCTTACCTCATGACCTTTACAATACCTCTGACACAAGGGGTACGTCGCAGTCCTACGGTTTAAATTATCAAAAGACCGG
>CAJTDL010000128.1 GCA_910575035.1 Lachnospiraceae bacterium | reverse complement strand
GCTGTGATTATCGGACATTCCCAATTCGAGAAAATCCCGCTTTCCACCGAAAGACAGATGGCGATGATTGAAAGGCAGATAACGGAAGTTGAAATGGCAATCGAAGCGCTCAAAGCGGAAAATGGAGAGCGATACTCCATTAAACAGATGGAAAAAACAAAGAAATCACTGTCCGCAAGGTTAAGCCGGTTAAATGATTCCAGCCGGAAGGACAATGTTGTGACCTTTGAACAGTTGGGCGTGGATCGGCTGTTTGTAGACGAAAGCCATAATTATAAAAACCTGTTCCTTTACACAAAAATGCGGAATGTGGCGGGCATCGCACAGACGGAAGCGCAGAAATCTTCGGATATGTTTGCCAAGTGCCAGTATATGGACGAACTGACCGGAGGGAAAGGCAT
>CAJTDL010000127.1 GCA_910575035.1 Lachnospiraceae bacterium | reverse complement strand
TGCATCCAGGCGTTGCCAGCAGGTCAAACGGCTGGTAGTGCCGGGTACTGTTGTCGTAGCTGTCCAGGAAGCTCAAGTCCATCTGGTATTTTTGTTTGGTGTTAGTATATAAGTGTGGACAGAAAAAGTTGAACAACCTATACTATCAAGTGAAAGAGCAAAGGAGACGTTCAACATGGCGAAAAACCAAAAATCTTACACTCCGGAATTTAAACAACAGATTGTGGATCTGTATAATGCCGGAGGAACCTCGTATCCACAACTGGAACGTGAATATGGCGTAAATCGGAGTACAATTAGCGGCTGGGTAAAGCAGCTTTCCCCTATCAAGGTATCAGATGGGGAAACGGTATCCCTCAAGGAGTATAAGGCTCTCCAGAAAGAAATCCAGCGCCTTAAGACCG
>CAJTDL010000126.1 GCA_910575035.1 Lachnospiraceae bacterium | reverse complement strand
GTATACGGGATACCAAACTGATTCAGATAATCAAAGCAATGCTGAAAGCGCCAATTCAAATGCCAGATGGAGAAATCTTATATCCAGACAGGGGAACCCCTCAGGGCGGCATACTTTCCCCGCTGTTAGCCAATATTGTCCTGAACGAACTGGACTGGTGGATAGCGTCACAGTGGGAGGGTATGGCAGACCATATGAAGTCTCCTTGTAAGGTCACATATTATCCGAATGGGGCAGAGAAAAAGTGCAACAGCTACACGGCGCTCAAAAAGAGCAATCTCAAGGAAATGCGTATAGTCCGGTATGCCGATGATTGTGCGCCACGAAGGCGAGTCCAAGTAGCGTAGCTACTTGAAGACAGCTATGCTGTACAGATGATGGCGGAGGGCCCGCCGGAACCGTCATGCAGGTGGAGGTTCCA
>CAJTDL010000125.1 GCA_910575035.1 Lachnospiraceae bacterium | reverse complement strand
TGTGTAGATTTACAAAGATTGGTGATAATTCCATATAAAAATGATAAAGAATCTGAATTTATATTCGTTCCAATGATTGTTATGGTGGTACTTGCCGTCATTTGTATCGGAGTATCCCTTTGCTTTTTCAAATGGGAGTAGTAAATAATGCAGAACGGCTACTATGCCCTGCCTGCGGAAATAAAACAAGGTTAAGAATGCGGAAAGATACAGAACTTAAGAATTTCCCTCTGTACTGCCCAAAATGCAAGAAAAAATATGGATAGAGGTAACAAATTCATATAAAAAGATATAACCATCCGGGCATACCGTAATACATGCCTCTGACGGGACGGGCGGACTACCGTCCGATGAAGTATAAAAAAGTACAGAACAAAAGTTCGATTTTGGTCTGTACTTTTTTTGGCTTATGTGTTATAATGAAAAA
>CAJTDL010000124.1 GCA_910575035.1 Lachnospiraceae bacterium | reverse complement strand
GGATCACAAAGACGGTTTCTATGTCTATGCTAAGCCTAATAAATGTGACCCAAAAACTGCCATACAATACATTGGACGCTATCTGGGGCGGCCTGTTATCGCCACATCCCGGATTGACAGCTATGATGGTGACTTTGTCACCTTTCACTACAACCGCCACGAAGATGACGCCTATGTGGAAGGGACCCTTCCTGTTATGGAATTCATTGAGCGCCTGATCCGCCATATCCCCGAAAAGCATTTCAAAATGATCCGCTATGGCGGCATTTATGCACGCCACCGGGAGATTGATAAAAAACTTCATAGAACCATTTCCCGTGAAAAACACCGCATTTTCAGAAGCTTTAACCAGTGGCGCACGGCCATTCTCTCTGCTTTTGGCTATGACCCGCTGAAATGTGAATGCGGCACAACTATGCTGTTTTTAGAAC
>CAJTDL010000123.1 GCA_910575035.1 Lachnospiraceae bacterium | reverse complement strand
CTTAAAATCTGGTTATCCACATCCACCTCCTGAAAATCCGGCATGACCAGATTTTTTCTCTGTTGGAATCAAGATTGCGAACTTGTTTCGCAATTATCTATCTTAAATTATTAGGCGTTTGCGAAACGCCAGACCACGCATAAATACGGGATTCTTTTTGTCACAAAATAAAACAACTCCTCACTGGTTTGTGGTAAAATTGAGATGTCGAGTAACAATTAACCATCCACCAGAAAGGAGTTGTACCTATATGATACCATACAAACAGCTTTCTTTGGCAGATTTTTTTACCGATTGCCAGAATAAATTTGATAACGATAAATATGCCTTCCTTGAACTCCTCGAAAATACCATTAACCTTGATGAAATTGTCCCGGCGTCTTTTGTTTCTCATTTTCACGCTGCCACCGGCAGACCCCGTAAGCATCTTCTTTA
>CAJTDL010000122.1 GCA_910575035.1 Lachnospiraceae bacterium | reverse complement strand
ACACCAGTTTACAACTTTTATAAATGATAGCCCTTTTGTTGGACAAGATATTTCAGGACTCTTATAAGAACAGATGATTTTATCATACTTTCGCTCTTTTTCACGAAAGTGGCAAAAAATACTTCCTGCCTTATCTGCTCACTGAGCGCAAACCTGAAATCCTGTACGCTTCCATTACGGTATTTTGAAAACGCCCCTTCCTGATATGGCAGCAGTTTCATTGCACAGTAAGCTATGTTGATTAAATTGATCAGCATTTCAATCCCTTTCCGGCTGCGTAACATGTAACTGCATAATGGCCAGAAGGTTTTCTGCTCATAATAGCTAACTTCAATGTTCCATCTGAATGAGTATAGAAACAAGGGGATGTAATCCATCCATGAACTCCCCGCCTGGTTTAAGGGGGCTTTTTCCTGCCATGCACAAAAAATCTGCA
>CAJTDL010000121.1 GCA_910575035.1 Lachnospiraceae bacterium | reverse complement strand
GGATTCCCATGCTTTTAATCTAAAGAAATCTGCATTGCTTTTAACATTTGCTTGCGTTTCGGTTAATTGATGTCTTGTGTCTCTGTATGGATTTTTCAAGGTACATAGTGCCCACTGCCGGACAGACTTATCCAGCCCTGTGGGTCGCCTCCTGCTAAGCCTGCTGAAACTTCCGCATCAGCTTCCCTGTTAGCTTTGGCGAATGGAGACGGAGAGATTCGAACTCTTGACCCCCTGCTTGCAAGGCAGGTGCTCTCCCAACTGAGCTACGCCCCCACTTAACATATGCATAGCATTTGCTAAGCCATAACATATTATTCATTTAAAATCTAGCAACCACCTACTCTCCCATATCGTCTCCAATATAGTACCATCGGCCGCTTAGGTCTTAACCATCGTGTTCGGGATGGGAACGGGTGTGACCCCTAAGCGCATCGTCA
>CAJTDL010000120.1 GCA_910575035.1 Lachnospiraceae bacterium | reverse complement strand
GGATGCAAATGATGCCCCGAATAGCAGTTTTGATACAGATGCCAGCATGGATGCAGATAATGCCCCGAATAGCGGTTTTGACACAGATGTTAGTCCTGGCACAGACAGCAACCCTGATAAGGATGACAATCCCAATATAAGCTAGTATTAAAAGGAGGAGAGGCTTATGAAGATAAAGAGGAAGCATTGGCAAGCCCGGCACCCAAGCCGGATTGTAGCCCCGCTGCTGGCGTTTTTGGTGGCGCTTGGCATGGTCATGGCGATGCCCGGGCTCAGCGGGGAGGCAGGGGCTGTGGACTTTGACAAGGCGTGTTCCCTGACGGTACAGCCGGGGAATGAGGACCTTGCAGGGGACCTGGCAGCCGCCAAGGTGGTTGTGGACCTGTACCAGGTTGCGGAGGCAGAGCCAGTTGCCGGGTATGACACTTACACCTATTCGTTTGGGGA
>CAJTDL010000119.1 GCA_910575035.1 Lachnospiraceae bacterium | reverse complement strand
GAAGATGTGCTTAACATAGATGTCCTTTACAAAGCCATCGCATATGCGGCGCTTTATAAGTCATACGGAAAGTCTGTGGATGAGAGGGAGGCGGATGACATAACAGTCACGCTAGTAAGGGAAGGCAAGCCCAAAGGGCTGTTTGGGCACTTGGAAAAGCAGGGAAACCCTTTATCCCAGCCATATAAAGGCATTTACTATGTAGGGGGGCATTGCCTGTTCCCAATACAAATTGTAGTCACGAAGGAGCTGGACGGGGAAGCGCATGCATGGCTGAAAGCCTTATCAAGGAAGGTGGAGGAAGAGGCGGCGAAGAGGCTCCTGGAAAAGATAAAGGGACTGACAGAAAAGGAAGACAAGGACATGGCGGATTCAGTCTTAAGGGTCATGCTGGAGGCGAATGGGCAGATTGTAGAGAAATGGAAAGGGGATGCAGATATGTTTGAGGCATT
>CAJTDL010000118.1 GCA_910575035.1 Lachnospiraceae bacterium | reverse complement strand
ATGATGCTGGGGTCAAAACATAGAGTTTTCTATGGCTGAATACTCGTAGAACCTTGAAAATGTAATATTTCACAGTAGATTTCTTATAAGAGGCACCTTTTCTCCAAATGCATTGGCATACTTTTAGTGTGTTTTCTATACTAATACAGGATTTTGGGCATAGTTTCCCAGTCCCTTCCGAAATCCGAAGAGCTTTCTGAAATTCAAAGCTGCTATTTTACTTCCAAAGAAAAATTTCCCTCGCTGCCTTCCTCTTGGAAGGCTGTCCAGATGGTAATTTTTCCGAAGACTGGAAGGAACTGTTTCCACGCCGTTTCTTAACCGTGCCAGACTGCTAAATTCTTCACCCTGCATGTACCGCTGACTTTTTGCCCTGTTAGATGCATTTTTTGAAGTGATAAATGAAGCGACTTTTTTGTATATCTTTGGACGGCATTGTTCCTGATAAGGACAACCGGCACAATGATTTCTG
>CAJTDL010000117.1 GCA_910575035.1 Lachnospiraceae bacterium | reverse complement strand
CAATAATTCGTGCAAAAGCGTTTTGCCTGTCCCGGTAGTGTTCGGACTGCCTGCTCTAAACCAGGATCACAGGAAAGCAATATACAGATTGGGGTATTCAGGCATAGAACGGCAAACCCCAGCGGCATAACATTTACTCCCTCAAATTGCCCTAATATGAATGGCATAACACCAGCGATTACGCATAATCCGGCAGTATTCAAAAGATAGTTTTTGTTTGTTATCAGATAACGCAGCAAATATAAAAATATGCTTCCTGTCCCTTTTGTGTGTTTGATTAGAAGTTTTGCTGATACTGGGTGATAGAAAACGTAAGCGTCTGCTTTCAGTAACCTTAAAAATGAAATGAGCATACTTGTAAACGCAATAAAACAAATAATCACCGTTTCCCGCACAAGGAATATTGGCGCGAAAATCGCTCCACCCCATAAAATGAAAACAGGCAGAAACATTTTTCTCTTTTTCATGGTATACCAT
>CAJTDL010000116.1 GCA_910575035.1 Lachnospiraceae bacterium | reverse complement strand
ATCCTCTGCCTGTTCATCTACGCTTGCAAGGTATTCGTTCAGCCTACCGCTTGTCAGCAGATTGATATAAACAAACTGCTTATGCTCTTTGAGATACTGTAAATGTCGCTGCCCCCAAATACCAATCGGCTTTTCTTCTTCGGGAGGTAATGCAAGCTCTGGGAGATAATAGTCACCTTGCTTTGCATACCAGAGACTGTTGTTTTCGTCATAAATCCTGTTTTCCATAATGTTTCCTACCTTTCCTCTTTGTTGTTTTTAAAGTGTTTCCCTCGCTGTTTCAACTTCTGCGCCGCTTTTGCCTGCTCCAAAAGGCTTTCCATCTGCTTACTTCCAAATGCCTTACGGAGCAGCTTATAATCTTTGTTTTCCGCACGGAGGTTTTCATTTTCCCCTGCCAGTTTCTCATTGATTTTCCTTAACCCGTCATTTTCACGATGAAGATTACTGTTTGTGGCATTCAGCCGATAATAGCTGTCCCAAGCTTCAAAACACCTTATAAG
>CAJTDL010000115.1 GCA_910575035.1 Lachnospiraceae bacterium | reverse complement strand
CCGATGATCTTGCGGCTGCATAGATCCATAACAGATGCCAGATAGGTCCATCCTTCTTTCTGAACATGGATGTAAGTAATGTCCGTACACCATTTTTGGTTGATGGCCTCCGTTTCAAAATCACGCTTCAAAATATTTACCTTATTATCTGGAATGCTGCCATGATTGGCACGGTGGTTGTACTTCCTTACTACAGCAGAGCACAGCCCCTGCTCTGCCATATGCCTCTGCACCCGCTTGACACTGCAAGGTGTACCATTATCATTCAGTATGCGGCATATTTTGACAGCCCCATATCCCTGTTTTGGGTCCTCATATGCCTGTTTCACTTTCCGGCCGAATTCTTCAAACTCCTTTTGCTTATTTGAAGGTACACGAACCAGGGCCTTGTAATAAGTACTCCTTGGGAATTTCAAGGCACTGCAAAGCTGGGATACAGAGTAATCGGCCAGGTTGTTCTGGATAAAAGTCACAATTTCGGCTGTTGTTCTTTTGCGAATATGGCGG
>CAJTDL010000114.1 GCA_910575035.1 Lachnospiraceae bacterium | reverse complement strand
AAAAAACTTGAAATTCAAAGACAATTACGCAGCTTTACAATGGAAGTCTGCGAAGTGATGTTTTCGCTTGTTGGGGAACAGCATGGAAATGAGTTACAAACCTTAATTAATAAAGGGCAAGTTGAAATAGAAGAATTTAATCATTCATTAGGCGATTTGGATTTATGTGTTAAAGATTACTGTGATTTGCTTACAAAATCAATACAATCTAGTTATCCATTATTTGATACACAATCCAATGATTTGATGAAAGCTGCTGTAGATAGTAGAATTGTTAATTTAAGTTCAATTGATAAACAGAAAATCACTCATGCTGGTTTAACTGATAATTACATTCAGAAACTTCCGTCTTTTTCAGAAGCATCTATGGATGAATTGATAGATATAAAAAATGAATTATCTAAACCATTGACAAGATTTCGGGGCAAGATGTTGGAATACTCTGAATCTATCCAGTCTATGCCGTGGGATACTGATTTTGAAAGTGAGTGTGAACTTCTTTATAACAAAGAGGTT
>CAJTDL010000113.1 GCA_910575035.1 Lachnospiraceae bacterium | reverse complement strand
TTTAATACGCTGCTTGCCCCTTCATTGCTCATGAACATAGCCATTCCAAGAATCAGGGTGTTGAGGGCATCGGTTCTTACCTGTGATGTTCCCACAAAAGAAAGCTGCTCTGCAAACACTTTTGTTTCACATTCAGAGTTATCACATTCATATTTGTATACATTGATATGAAGATAAGTGGGTTTACATCTGATTGGAACATCCTGAATCTTCCGTACATAGGTTGAGTGTAGGTGGCGGCTTTCTTTTCGGCACTGCGGACAGACACAGCTGTGTTCCCTTGATTTTATAAATATATTTAAAGAATCTGTCTCTGAATAATCATAGACATAATGATCCTTGTCCAGAAAAAAAGAATAGTCTTTAATTTCCTGATATTTCATAAGGCAGGTCTCCTTTACGGTATTTGGTAATATCACTATACCATACATACCCAAAAATAAGAATAATGTAGGCAATAAAAAAACAGGTTTTCGACCTGTTCTTTTATTGCTTCCTATACCCAAAGTTCAGAAAGAACC
>CAJTDL010000112.1 GCA_910575035.1 Lachnospiraceae bacterium | reverse complement strand
GCGTTATGGATAAAAGCTATCTCATTCTCCGGCACTCCCTTCGCCATGAGTTTATCCCTGATGTCCTCATATACGTTAAATGTCCCATCTCCCTTCGGTGTGGATAAATCGCAGAAGATAAGCTGTGCTGACTTCTGCTCTTTTGTATGCTCCCAAATCTCAAACGCTTTCTCCACACAGGTTGTGGCTTTGGAGTTTTCTTCATCGGGAAGCATATCATTGATGAGCCGCTGGTCTAACGCTAACTTTCTTCCATCGTTGGTGATTTTCAGCATATTGTCGATGTTCGGCTGCACTTTCCTGTCCCTGACTGCCTCCGCCCTGTCCGCAAGGGACTGAACCATGTCCTGCTGGTACTCGCTCGGCTTTAACACAATATTTTCATAATCCGCTTCCGGCACAGGCAGCTTTAACATATCCGGTGTCTGAATGTCGGCACTCTCCTTAAATAACGCAATCAGCTCTGGAAGATTGAAAAACTTCGCAAATCTCGTCTTTGCCCGGTATCCAGTACCCTCCGGCGCAAGTTCTAT
>CAJTDL010000111.1 GCA_910575035.1 Lachnospiraceae bacterium | reverse complement strand
TAATTGACCAGACGGTTAAAATAGTAATTTCAAAAGTATTTATGAAATGCGAATTTGATATAATAGCCAAAGTTTTAAGATTTAATCCAGAACTAAATACTCGTTTATCTTATGCTGGAAATTTCTTCGAATTATTATCAAGTCCGTTTGTTACCATTTTATTGAATGTGTTTGTTTTGTTCCTCTTTTTTTCAGGATATATGCTATATCAGGCAAAAAGAGCACATATAAGTTTTTGGGTAAAAATAATAATGATTTGTGGCATATCGGGATGTTTATGTAGCTTGATTGATAAGCTGTTTTGGGGTGGAAGTTTAGATTTTTTGCAGATACCTACCCTTTTTATTTTTGATTTGAAAGACTGCTATCTTACAGTTGCAGAAGTTATATTTGTTGCTATTGGAATTTTGAATAGCAAAGAAATATCGGTTAAAGAGTATTTACATTTTTGTTGTAACAAATTTAGCTTGTAAACTTCTGGTTTATTATTTCTTATACATCGGGTCAACTTGTCCCGAACTTTTACAACTAAATACCCGCC
>CAJTDL010000110.1 GCA_910575035.1 Lachnospiraceae bacterium | reverse complement strand
CAGAATAATTTCCCCGGAAGAAAAAAGATTTATTCCATGAAAATGACGGAGGCCTGTTACCCTGATGATGTCACAGTCATAAAAAGGGATGAAATATTAAAATACATACTGACAGTAAATCCCAAAGCGAAAAGAAATAAATCTATAAAGGAACATATAGGAAAGATCAAAGAACATTATCCCGGAGTCAAATGGATAGAAGAAACATTCCATGCATTTCATTCTGCCCTGATGGGAAAAGATCCTTCTGGAATGGATGAATTTTTGGAAAAATATACGAACTCATCCATCAGTGGCTTCTGCGAATGTATAAAAAAAGATATCGCCCCGGTCAAGAACGCGATATCTTTAGAAGTAAGTTCAGGATTTGTTGAAGGAAACAACAACAAATTCAAACTCATCAAACGTATTGTATATGGAAGAGCGAAGTTAGTCAACCTTTCCAAAAAATGTTTTCTTGCATTTATGTCCAAAGTAGAAGGTTTTGAATTATCCAATCTTATATAGGCAAAAATTCAGGATGAAACTATAAGTAATTTCATCCTTTCAATTTCGC
>CAJTDL010000109.1 GCA_910575035.1 Lachnospiraceae bacterium | reverse complement strand
CACATTTTCTATATGCATCTGTAACAGATAAAGGACGGAATCGGTCAGGTCAGCTTCCGAAATCCTGTGTGGCGAGCATGAGGTTTTGTCCTTTTTGTTGCCGGAGCAGACAAGACGCTGAAAAGGTGTTTGAAGCAACGCGGCTATGGTTAAAAGACCGGCTCGGACTGGAAATCAGCCCGGAAAAGTCTAAAGTCATCAATCTAAAACAGCGGTACTCGGAGTTTTTGGGATTTAAGATGAAAGTCTATCCCAAAGGGAAAAAGTATGTGGTCTGTTCACATATGAGCGACAAAGCCATAAAACAGGCAAAGGAGAAAATATCCACAGCTATCCGGGCGATACAGAATCCGGCAGATGACCGGGCGCAATACATCGCCATTCAGCAATACAATTCAGTGGTTGCCGGACTGCACAATTATTACCGTCTGGCAACACACATCAGCGTAGATTTTCCAAAGCTGTCCTATGGGCTGAAACTGCAAATGGCAAACAGACTGCGGGAATTGACACCAAAAGGAAAACTGGAACGTGGATATATCAAGGAACGGTATGGCAAGAGTAAACAGCTAAGGTTTCTAA
>CAJTDL010000108.1 GCA_910575035.1 Lachnospiraceae bacterium | reverse complement strand
ATGGTTTCGCCAAACTCCTGATCTTTGGCAGGCTCCTTCACCCCTCTTCCAAACGTGCAACGGTACGCCAAAACAGCGATTATTATGAGCCTATCCTGAAGGAGGGGGTTCTTTCTGAACTTTGGGTATAGGAAGCAATAAAAGAACAGGTCGAAAACCTGTTTTTTTATTGCCTACATTATTCTTATTTTTGGGTATGTATGGTATAGTGATATTACCAAATACCGTAAAGGAGACCTGCCTTATGAAATATCAGGAAATTAAAGACTATTCTTTTTTTCTGGACAAGGATCATTATGTCTATGATTATTCAGAGACAGATTCTTTAAATATATTTATAAAATCAAGGGAACACAGCTGTGTCTGTCCGCAGTGCCGAAAAGAAAGCCGCCACCTACACTCAACCTATGTACGGAAGATTCAGGATGTTCCAATCAGATGTAAACCCACTTATCTTCATATCAATGTATACAAATATGAATGTGATAACTCTGAATGTGAAACAAAAGTGTTTACAGAGCAGCTTTCTTTTGTGGGAACATCACAGGTAAGAACCGATGCCCTCAACACCCTGATTCTTGGAATGGCTATGTTCATGAGCAATGAAGGGGCAAGCAGCGT
>CAJTDL010000107.1 GCA_910575035.1 Lachnospiraceae bacterium | reverse complement strand
CGGCTGTAACTGCAGGCGTGCCGCCTTCCAATGCAGCCCTTGCCGCACTTTGCGCCATTGCCGTCCAGTCGGCATTGCTGGTGTCTTTCCCATAGATATCCGCCAGAGCCTGGTAGCCATCCCCAAACGAATAGGTGTAAGTGTCATACCCGGCAACTGGCTCTGCCTCCGCAACCTGGTACAGGTCCACAACCACCTTGGCGGCTGCCAGGTCCCCTGCAAGGTCCTCATTCCCCGGCTGTACCGTCAGGGAACACGCCTTGTCAAAGTCCACAGCCCCTGCCTCCCCGCTGAGCCCGGGCATCGCCATGACCATGCCAAGCGCCACCAAAAACGCCAGCAGCGGGGCTACAATCCGGCTTGGGTGCCGGGCTTGCCAATGCTTCCTCTTTATCTTCATAAGCCTCTCCTCCTTTTAATACTAGCTTATATTGGGATTGTCATCCTTATCAGGGTTGCTGTCTGTGCCAGGACTAACATCTGTGTCAAAACCGCTATTCGGGGCATTATCTGCATCCATGCTGGCATCTGTATCAAAACTGCTATTCGGGGCATCATTTGCATCCATGCTGATATCAGTATTGGAACTGCCGCTTTTGATCTGGCTCAACAACTCCTGCGTAGTCCTAGTAGGCCCTTTCCTGCGATAATAAATCAGCATAATCGCCAACAC
>CAJTDL010000106.1 GCA_910575035.1 Lachnospiraceae bacterium | reverse complement strand
CGGCTGTAACTGCAGGCGTGCCGCCTTCCAATGCAGCCCTTGCCGCACTTTGCGCCATTGCCGTCCAGTCGGCATTGCTGGTGTCTTTCCCATAGATATCCGCCAGGGATTTATAAGCCTCCCCAAACGAATAGGTGTAAGTGTCATACCCGGCAACTGGCTCTGCCTCCGCAACCTGGTACAGGTCCACAACCACCTTGGCGGCTGCCAGGTCCCCTGCAAGGTCCTCATTCCCCGGCTGTACCGTCAGGGAACACGCCTTGTCAAAGTCCACAGCCCCTGCCTCCCCGCTGAGCCCGGGCATCGCCATGACCATGCCAAGCGCCACCAAAAACGCCAGCAGCGGGGCTACAATCCGGCTTGGGTGCCGGGCTTGCCAATGCTTCCTCTTTATCTTCATAAGCCTCTCCTCCTTTTAATACTAGCTTATATTGGGATTGTCATCCTTATCAGGGTTGCTGTCTGTGCCAGGACTAACATCTGTGTCAAAACCGCTATTCGGGGCATTATCTGCATCCATGCTGGCATCTGTATCAAAACTGCTATTCGGGGCATCATTTGCATCCGTGCTGATATCAGTATTGGAACTGCCGCTTTTGATCTGGCTCAACAACTCCTGCGTAGTCCTAGTAGGCCCTTTCCTGCGATAATAAATCAGCATAATCGCCAACAC
>CAJTDL010000105.1 GCA_910575035.1 Lachnospiraceae bacterium | reverse complement strand
GTGGCAACGATTATCTGATATTTGTCGCTCCACATTTCCCTTGCTAATTTCAATCCGATTTCGTGGCATTGTTCAGGCGTTACCTCGTCTGGCTTAAAGCTCTGATAGCCGTGCCATGCGATATACCCGCCTGTCTTTTGGTACTGTTTCTTCGTCAAAATCATCTGCTGTAATGCTGTTTCTTTCAGACAGTTAACTGCGGAAACATACTCGCCCTCATTTGTTTTTAACGGATTCTTCACATAGGAGAACACGTCAAAGAAGTCCTGCATATCTTGATTCGGCACGGTCTTTTCTGGGTTTTCTATATAGTCAATCACATCTTTTATGCTCCCCTTGACATGCCATAGGCTCGTTACCGCCATATCAGACCGCCCCCTGTTCTGTCAATTCTTCTATGCTAAACCGTTGTGGGAGAGTGGATTTCTGTTGCAATTCTAAGATAAAATCCTCAATCTCCTTGCAGATTTCAGCGGCGGTTGGATAGTAAGGAACACACTTCTTGAAAGCGTCATGCACCTCATAGAGCTTGTTTAACAGCTCCCAAAACTCGATTTTAGGCTGTGGCTGCGGGGCGTTTCCTTTGCATAACTGGCGCATAAATTCTGCTGCGGACAGACCGCAAGCGGCGGCGCACTGCTTTAATTTTTCATGTTCTTCCTCGTTCAATCGGACAGTAATCGGGACATTCCGCACGTCCTTTTCTG
>CAJTDL010000104.1 GCA_910575035.1 Lachnospiraceae bacterium | reverse complement strand
TCTGTCTACGGTACTGGATGCATTCACAAAGCAGGTTCTGGCTTATGCTGCCAGCCCTTCACTGGAAGTTGATTTTGTCCTGGAAACCGTGGATATCCTCATCCGGAACCATGGGGCGGAGCTGAAGACGAAAACGCTGCTGCACAGCGGCCAGGGATGCCATTATACAAGCTACAGCTATATAGACCTATTGAAAGACAGCAGCCTGCGGCAGTCCATGTCAAGGAAAGGGAACTGCTGGGACAATGCCCCGCAGGAAAGTTTCTTCGGCCATATGAAGGACGAGATTGATATTTCGGGATGCCAGGCATTTGATGAAGTAAAGGCAGTAATAGATGACTGGATGGATTACTATAATAACGAACGTTACCAGTGGCAGCTCGCCCGCCTGTCACCAAATGAGTATTACCAATACATACAGACAGGCGTATACCCACTGCCGGTGGATAACATCCCATCCATTCCGGAATTCGAAGAACCAGAAGACAACTGAATAACACACCTATGGACAGGAGATATGACTCCCTGTCCATGGGGTCAAAAAATTTGTCCTTGACAAAGGGTACAGTTTATTCGCTACTTGTTGCAATGTACAAAAAAATAAAGGCTTTCAGCCACACTCAAGGTTCTTTCTGAACTTTGGGTATTGTTAGAAAAGGCAGATGTAAAAATATCTGCTTTTTCTTTTATCCTCTTTATTCTCATTTTTGGGTATTTATGGTAAAGT
>CAJTDL010000103.1 GCA_910575035.1 Lachnospiraceae bacterium | reverse complement strand
TTTGATAAGAAAGCGATTACAAGAAAACGAACGATAAAAAATCCGCTGGATTTACTGCGGCTGATCTTATTTTATCTTTCCGGCAATAAATCTCTGGTTGATGTCAGCCAGTTTGCTTTGTTAAGTGGTATTGGAAAGATCAGCGATGTTGCTTTTATGAAAAAATTTGTCCAGTGCAGGGGCTGGATAAAATGGCTGGCGGAAAATATTCTCCCGAATCCAATTATGCATTATAAAAAGCCTGACTGGCTTAAAGCTTATCAGGTGCTTGCAGTGGACGCATCTGATATTGTGGAAAAAGGGGCTGTAAAAAGGCTGTGGCATCTGCACTATGCTGTAGATTTGTTTTCTCTGACCTGCAGCCAGTTTAGAATAACAGAACAGTCCACAGGGGAAAGCCTGAAAAATTTTTCATTTGACAAAGGCTGCCTGGTCATAGCGGACCGCGCATATGGCACAATAAAAAGCATAGAGCATTGTCTGAACGCAGAGGCTGATTTTATTATACGGCTCAAAAATAAGGCATTTAACCTGTATGATGACAGCGGGCAGAAGATAACACTCCCCAACTGGCTTGAGAGCGTTGGTGAAAGAGCTGCTGAATGCGTGGTATATATAAATGGGAGCGGTAAAAAGCGGATTCCATTGAGGATCTGCGCAAAAAAGAAAACACAGGAAGAAATTGAGGAAGAAGCAAAGCGGTTAGAGCGTCTGGAAAGTAAAAAGCA
>CAJTDL010000102.1 GCA_910575035.1 Lachnospiraceae bacterium | reverse complement strand
ACGTACCGCCCGTTTTCCGGGTCTTTCTTTTCCCATTTGGTGCGGATGTTCCGGTGTCCCCGCTTCCGGTTCCACCATGTCGGGCAGGGGTGCTTTTCTTCCTCCAGCCTGCGCCGGATGTAGTTGGGGCCGTGGCCGTCCAGCGCATATCCGAAAATCAGCCGGACAACCGGGGCGGTTTCCCCGTCAATGAGAAGGTGGTTCTTGTCCTCCGGGTCTTTCTTGTAGCCAAACGGGGCGATACAGCCGGTGAACTGGCCTTTCTGCGCCTTCAGCACATAGGAAGAATGGACTTTCTTGGAAATATCCTTGCTGTACATCTCATTCAGGATATTTTTAAAGGGCGCAATGTCGTTGTTGTCCCGCATGGTGTCGATACCGTCATTCATGGCGATGTAGCGCACACCGTTTCTTGGGAAGAAGTCCTCGATAAGCTGCCCGGTCTGCAAGTAGTTCCGTCCTAACCTCGATAAATCCTTTGTAATCACAAGGTTTATCTGTTTCCGCTCAATGGCTTTCAACATCCGTTTCAGGTCGGGGCGTTCCATGTTCAGGCCGGTGAAGCCGTCGTCCTGATAGACTGCCGTAACCTCCCATCCCTGCTTCTGGCAGAACTTTTCCAGCATATCCCGCTGGTTCTCGATACTGGCGCTCGTCCCGTCAAGGTCGTCGTCCTTGGACAGCCTGCAATAGATAGCTGCCCGGAAGCTCCCGGCAAGAAGTGTGTCCATCCCTGTATATTCCATTGCGTTCATCATAACCGTTTACCCGCACAATCCAGACGGAACAC
>CAJTDL010000101.1 GCA_910575035.1 Lachnospiraceae bacterium | reverse complement strand
TTCCATCCGTTTCCTTTACAGGCATTTCCTGTCAAAGATTACTGAGAAATCCCTAAATGCCTTTTACTATGCCTGTTCCTACGCAAAAGTGGATTATTCCAGGTTCATGAATGTCACAGCCTCCATGACATTGAAGCTTGTTCCGAAGTCTCTTGAGACACAGCCCGTTTTCCTATGTATTGATGACACTATAGTTCCTAAATTCGGGAAGAAATTTGAGGATGCCCCAAAACTCTTCGACCATGCCGCACATAATGGCTCTAACTACCTGAATGGGCACTGCTTTGTAAGCGTCATGCCCTGCGTGCCTGTATGGGATAAGGACAAAATCGTTTACCAGTCTGTGCCGCTTTCTTACCGGATGTGGCAGAAAAAAGAGTCCAAACTGGAACTTGCCGCTTCCATGGTACGGCAGGCCATGCCTGGGTTAATGGGAAAGAAAAATGTCATTACCCTATGTGACAGCTGGTACACAAAAAGCTCTTTGGTTTCTGTTGTGGATGAATACCCAAGCCTTGACCTGATCGGGAATGCAAGGTATGGTTCTGTCCTTTATGGCCTTGCACCGCAGCCAACAGGCAGGAGGGGAAGGCCTGCAAAACATGGGGAACGCCTTTCAGCGGAAAGAGATTTTATACTTTCAGATGAAAAAATAGGCGGTTATTATATTGGGGCACGCCGTGTCCTTACAAATATTTTCGGCACAAGGGAAGTTCTTGCCTATGTGACAGCCACAGAGAAGGAAGGCGGTTCCAGACGCCTGTTCTTCAGCACGGTATTCCCAACACAG
>CAJTDL010000100.1 GCA_910575035.1 Lachnospiraceae bacterium | reverse complement strand
TTATCAAATTTATTTTGGCAATCGGTAAAAATATCTGCCAAAGAGAGCTGTTTATGTGTTATCATATAGATACGACTCCTTTACAGGTGGATATGGATAATTGTTACTGGACATTTCAATTATACCACAAACCAGTGAGGAGTTGTTTTATTTTGTAACAAAAAGAATCCCGTATTTATGTGGGTTCTGGCGTTTCGCAAACGACTATAATAAAAATACTGAAGAAAGGGGGATCCTTATGAAAACATGGAAACTTGTATCTGGGATACTGTCAATCATTCTTTTTATCGTTGTGGCATTTCAGTCATGCGCAGCAGGCGTTGCCAACACTTTGACAGAAAACGGAGAAGTTGGCGGGAGTGCTGGAATCGTTGTCGCCATAATGATGCTTGCTGGCGGAATTGTTTCTATTGCTACAAGAAAAGGTTCAAAAGGTGGTAATATTGCCTTGATAGTTCTTTTTGGCATTGGTGCGCTGTTTGGGTTTTCTTTGGCCGGAAGTTACGCAGACTTAAATATTTGGGCTGGATGGTGTGCAATAAACGCCATACTTGCTATTGTTGCGTTGATTAAAGGAAAAAGGAAAGAATAGCAAAAACGAAAGAAACGCAAAAACCGCCCGGTGCCACCAACACCGAACGGCTTTAAGATAAAATATGTAGTATAGGTCTGCATGACCTGAAATGATTATAACACTGCTCACAATGGATTTCAATAGTTAATAGAAATATGTCCTTTAAATTGATTTTGCAATAGTGTTTTCCCCGTTAATAGCTTTTTTGCATTTAATTCTGCAAGTGAAGCGCATTTTTGAGCTTCTTTTACTTTCGCTTGCTCTTGAATGTGCTGGTGGCTATCCACAAGTGACTGATATACCTCTTTCCATGCCGCTGACTTTTTTAATTTCGACCAACAGAGGTCGTCCATTCGAAGTTCAACTTTTACCTGGCCAAGTATATTCTGTGTGATAATAATTTCTGTTGATTCCAAATCGAAACACCACCTTTCTTTATTATGTATATTAGTCGTTTGCGAAACGCCAGAACCCACATAAATACGGGATTCTTTTTGTTACAAAATAAAACAACTCCTCACTGGTCTGTGGTATAATTGAAATGTCCAGTAA
>CAJTDL010000098.1 GCA_910575035.1 Lachnospiraceae bacterium | reverse complement strand
GCCCGAAGTCAGTGGCCCAACCGTAAGGGGGGAGCTGCCGAAGGCAGATCCGATGACTGGGGTGAAGTCGTAACAAGGTAGCCGTATCGGAAGGTGCGGCTGGATCACCTCCTTTCTAAGGAAATCGAGTAGCGGTTATTTCACTGTTGAGTTACCAAGTACTCAAAGCCTCTAGTGACGATGCGCTTAGGGGTCACACCCGTTCCCATCCCGAACACGATGGTTAAGACCTAAGCGGCCGATGGTACTATATTGGAGACGATATGGGAGAGTAGGTGGTTGCTAGATTGAATGGGCTTATAGCTCAGCCGGTTAGAGCGCACGCCTGATAAGCGTGAGGTCGGTGGTTCGAGTCCACTTAAGCCCATTTATTTTGCAGTAATGCAAGTGATGAGTAAAATTTCATAATTTGCTCAATGGGGGCGTAGCTCAGTTGGGAGAGCACCTGCCTTGCAAGCAGGGGGTCAAGAGTTCGAATCTCTCCGTCTCCATTCGCCAAAGCTAACAGGGAAGCTGATGCGGAAGTTTCAGCAGGCTTAGCAGGAGGCGACCCACAGGGCTGGATAAGTCTGTCCGGCAGTGGGCACTATGTACCTTGAAAAATCCATACAGAGACACAAGACATCAATTAACCGAAACGCAAGCAAATGTTAAAAGCAATGCAGATTTCTTTAGATTAAAAGCATGGGAATCCATGCAGCCTGCAGGCGGCAACGCTATGCCGTTGGGCAGGCAGTGGGCAATAGCCCAGGACTAGGTCAAGCAAAGAAGGGCACAGGGCGGATGCCTTGGCACTGAGAGCCGATGAAAGACGCGACAAGCTGCGAAAAGCTGCGGGGAGGGGCAAATACCCATTGATCCGCAGGTGTCTGAATGGGGGGACCCACGCAAGCAAACCTTGCGTACCCATGCGCCAACACATAACGCATGGGGGGGAACCCGGCGAACTGAAACATCTAAGTAGCCGGAGGAAGAGAAAGAAAAATCGATTCCCAGAGTAGCGGCGAGCGAAATGGGAACAGCCCAAACCAGCATATTTTATATGCTGGGGTTCGGACTGCGTAAGTGACCGGCGGCGGCAGGGGAATGGCTTTGGGAAAGCCAGCCAGAGAGGGTGAAAGCCCCGTACCTGAAGCCAAGGCCGGCATGGCAGGATCCAGAGTACGCC
>CAJTDL010000097.1 GCA_910575035.1 Lachnospiraceae bacterium | reverse complement strand
CTGGCGGATATCTATGGGAAAGACACCAGCAATGCCGACTGGACGGCAATGGCGCAAAGTGCGGCAAGGGCTGCATTGGAAGGCGGCACGCCTGCAGTTACAGCCGCAGCCGTAGGCCAGCCAATCGAAGGCCTGCAGTGCGGCCTGTACCTGGCCATTGCCAGGGGGGACGGCTTGGAGGATTATACAACAACAGTCAAAGCAGAGGACGGCACGGAGGAAATTGCAACCATCGCAAATTCCCCAGCCTATACCTATACCTATATGCCAGCGTTAGTCTCCCTGCCCAGCAAGGAGGCAGAGGATGGCGAAATTAACACGGCAGGCCCAGGGGAGTGGCTCTACAGCATGGAAGTCACACTGAAGCCGTCCCAGGCCGTACGCCACGGCTCCCTGGAAATTGTAAAAACCCTGCAGTCCTACGAGACAAGGGACCCGGCCACATTTGTGTTTAACGTGGAGGCAGTACTTGACGGCTCCGTAGTCTACAGCAACGTGGTTTCCCTGAGTTTTACCGAAGCCGGGCAGAAACAGACTGTCCTGGAAGGCATCCCGGTAGGCGCAGAGGTAACGGTAAAGGAAGTATACTCTGGCACAGCCTACAAGGTAGTGTCCGATGACACACAGACCGCCACGATCGTGGCAAATGAGGTCGCATCCGTGGCCTTTACGAATGACTATGACGACTCCAACCGGGGCGGCGGGTCAGTGACCAACCACTTCGCCAACAGTGAGGATGAGGGCTGGGGCTGGACGCAGATACCCGACAGCGGCAATGACAGGTAAGGAGGGCACGCAATGATGAAGAGGAAAAGCATTTTCGTGGCTGCCTTCGCCGCCGTGATGGCTGCGGCAACGAGTGTGGGCAGCGCCTGGGCATACTTTACCACCTATGCGGAGGCACAGGGCGGCTATACGATTTCCCTGGGGGATGAGACCAGGGTGGAGGAGGAGTTCTCGGACTGGACGAAGCACATTGCCATCACCAGCGCGGAGGGTTCCGAGCCGGCATACATCCGGGTAAAGGCATTCTCAGGCAGCCAGTATACATTGGTTTACAGCGACAGCGCAGGGAAGTGGGAGCCCGGCGAGGACGGCTACTATTATTATGCAGACATCGTGGAAGGCGGCCAGACTACGGAGCCGCTGGACGTGAGGATTGAGGACATACCGGAGGATGCACAGGAGTTCAATGTAGTGGTGGTGCATGAGAGCACCCCTGTCCAGTATGACGGGGACGGGGAGCCATATGCGGACTGGAATATTAAGCTGGACTCCGGGGAAGTGGAAGGGGGCAGTGAATAATGGGAAAGGTAAAGGAATTCATAAAATCCCCAAAGGCGACGGCTGCTGCCTTCGCATTGGCCATGGTGCTCCTGCTCTTCTCCTCCGTTGGGGGCGCAAGGGCGGCGCTGACCTACTATTCCGAGAACTACACCTCCCGGGTGCAGATGGAGAATATCGGCGTCACGCTGGTGGAAAACGGGGAAGCCATATCGAACCGTGACTATAAGAGC
>CAJTDL010000096.1 GCA_910575035.1 Lachnospiraceae bacterium | reverse complement strand
GGGGCTTTGTACATGAGCAACATAGAACTCTTAATCGGTCAGTCCTCTACCGAGGGGGAGAGGAAACGCCGTGCAAGGCTGGCTTTACAGGAACAGAAAGCCTTGCCGGAAGCCGTGGCGGACAAACGTCCACCAGACGGGGCGGACATTTGTCCACCAGAGATAGAGATAGAGAAAGAGATAGATATAGAGTTAGAGATAAAGAGAGAGGGAGAGCTAAAGAAAGGACAGACAGCCCCCGCCCCTTTTGGCAGATATGAAAACGTATTTTTGTCAGAAAAAGAGCTTGCGGAGCTGCAAGAGGAACTTCCCGGCAAATGGGAGTATTACATAGACCGCTTATCCGGCTATATCGCTTCCAGCGGGAAGAAATACAAGAACCATGCCGCCACTATCCGGCGTTGGGCGGCTGATGACAAGGCAAAGGGGAAGCCGAAAAAAGGAATCCCCGATTATTCCTACAAAGAGGGCGAGAGCCTTTGACCGCATAGACACAACGCCCCGTAAACAGGGCGTAAAAGACCATGAACAAGGAGGACGATTTTATGTGTGATTATGATAACGCCATTTTCCGGCTTGCCACAGAAGCAGAGCCACAGCCGGAGGACTACACGGGCGAGGACGGGCTTTTGTACTGCGGGAGCTGCCGCCAGCCCAAAGAAGCCTACTTCACCGAGGGGAAAAACCTTTTCGGACGTGACCGCCACCCGAAAGAATGTGACTGCCAGCGCAAACGCCGGGAAACGCTGGAAGCCAGCCACCGGGAATACAAGCACCGGGAGGAAGTGGAACGGCTGAAACGAAAGGGATTTACAGACCCGGCTATGCGGGAATGGACGTTTGAAAACGACAACGGGAAATGCCCCCAAATGCACAAAGCCTATTCCTATGTGGAGCAATGGGAACGGGTAAGCACCGGGAACTATGGATTGATTTTGTGGGGGAATGTCGGCACAGGCAAAAGCTATTTTGCCGGGTGTGTTGCCAATGCCCTTATGGAGAAAGAGGTTTCCGTGTGCATGACAAACTTTGCCTTGATACTCAACGACCTTGCCGCCAGCTACAAGGACAGGAACGAGTACATAGCCCGCCTTTGCAGCTTCCCTCTGCTTATCCTTGACGATTTCGGCATGGAGCGTGGCACGGAATATGGCTTAGAGCAAGTCTATAACGTGATTGACAGCCGATACCGCAGCCAAAAGCCGCTGATTGTCACCACAAATTTGACGCTGGAGGAATTGCAGAACCCGGAGGACACCGCCCACGCCCGCATTTATGACCGCCTTACAGAAATGTGTACCCCCGTCCGCATTACCGGGGAAAATTTCAGAAAAGCCAGAGCAAGGGAGAAAATGGAACGCCTTAAAAAGCTGCTGAACGGAAAGGAGATTTGCCTATGACCGACACCATGAAAAAAGACCGCCCCACCCGCCGCCCGGATTGCGTGACAGAAGTACGCCGGGGGAACACCGTCCTTGTGGTTTCCGGCTATTTCAAACAAGGCACTACCGCCACCGCCGCCGACAAGATGATGAAAGTGCTGGAAGC
>CAJTDL010000095.1 GCA_910575035.1 Lachnospiraceae bacterium | reverse complement strand
ATAAATATGCCTTCCTTGAACTCCTCGAAAATACCATTAACCTTGATGAAATTGTCCCGGCGTCTTTTGTTTCTCATTTTCACGCTGCCACCGGCAGACCCCGTAAGCATCTTCTTTATCCAATGCTCAAGGCTCTGTTATTACAGCTTATCTTCTCAATTCCAACCACATCCCTCTTGATTATATTTCTGAAATATTCTCAGGAATTACGGGATTTCTGTGGCTTTGATGTCGTCCCGGACGCATCTAAATTTACCCGTTTCAAGCAGGATTTCTTATTGGATTTACAATCCATGTTTGATCACCTTGTTGACCTGACCGAACCGATATGCCAACGGATTGATTTGCAAAAAGCTTCTATGATGCTCTTTGATACATCCGGCATTGAAGCCTGGGTGACGGAAAACAATCCCAAATATGCCAACCGTATTATCAAACAGCTCAAATCCTTTAAAAAAGCTAACCGTATGGATGATTCTTTTGATCCCTATAAAGCCGCCTACGGTTCCATGCCTTCTCATTCCGCCGCCAACCCCGCAATCCAGCAGATGTATATCAATGGGCATTTCTGCTATGCTTTTAAATTCGGCATCGTTACAAACGGGCTGGGTATCGTCAGGCATATTTCCTTTTACAACAAAGATTTCCTCGAATCCCATCCTGAAATCATTGTTGAAAAGAAATCAGATTCCCCGGATGAGGACAAGAGCCTTGCCGATTCCAAAGCTCTGATCCCGACACTGAAGGATTTCTTCCGGCGGCATCCGCTTATCAATCCTAAAACGTTTCTGGGGGATGCCGCTTTCGATTCCATTGAGATTTATAAATATCTGCTGCAGGAAACATCCTTTGAAAAAGCGTATATTCCTCTGAAAAACAAACTCAAAGCCGAAGGAATCGATTACACCGTAAATGATGACGGTATTCCCTGCTGTCCCCATGACGCTTCACTTCCCATGAAACGGGAAGGAAGTAAATCACATTTGCGCTGTGGTCTTCCAACCATGAAATTTGTCTGTCCCAAAATGAAATGGGAACGGGACAGCATTACAAAGAAAACCAAACGTGTATGTCATTGTGATACTCCGTGTACAGCATCTTCCTGTGGAAGGATGATCTACATTTATCCGGAACAAAACCTTCGCGCTTATCCTGGAACAATCCGTGGCACCAAGGAATGGGATTCCACCTACAAAATCAGAGTAAATGTTGAAAAATCCATCAATCACTTCAAAGACAGTTTTTGTGTTGCTGGTCGTAAAACTCAGAATGAGAAAACGCTTCATGCCGACCTGCTTCTCGCCGGAATTACCCAGCTTATTACTGTAATGGTGGCTGACAAACTGCACAAGCATCAATATATCCGCAGTCTAAAACCTCTAATTGCATAACCTCAAATACCACACACCATTTCACAGGCAGATATCCTTATCTGTTTTGTTTTCATGTCTTAAAATCTGGTTATCCACATCCACCTCCTGAAAATCCGGCATGACCAGATTTTTTCTCTGTTGGAATCAAGATTGCGAACTTGTTTCGCAATTATCTAT
>CAJTDL010000094.1 GCA_910575035.1 Lachnospiraceae bacterium | reverse complement strand
ACTCAAACTTCGCACTTGAATAAATGCGTATGCACCTTGAAAATCCAATAATAACTGGCAAAAAAATAGCATGAATACCATCTGGTTTGGTATAATTGAATTGTCCAGAAACAATTAAAACCGGAGGACTCATGCTATGAATAAAAGTATAACACAAGACACCCAGAATGATAACCAGATTTCTAAAACTATCCGGAGATTTTTTGTCAGATTTCATATTTCATCTGCATTAAAATCTGCTAATGCCTATAAAACAAAAGGCTTTTCTGTTGTGGAAGTCTTTCAGTATCTGTTTCTGCTGGTTTTTTCTAACAGAAGCATGTACATGAATCTTCTTACTGGAAGAAATACGCCCGCGTTCGCAAAGGATACTGTCTACCGTTTTATGAAAATGGTTCAGATCAATTGGATCCGTTTCACAACAATTCTTTCAGGCAGAATTATCAGGGAAGCTATTGTACCGTTGGATTCTGAAGATCGTGCCAATGTTTTGATCATTGATGACTCCATGTTTGAAAGAAATCGTTCTAAAAAAGTGGAACTGCTTACAAAAGTATATGATCATGCAAAACATGCTTATAAATTTGGCTTTCGAATGCTTACATTAGGCTGGTCAGATGGAAGTACTTTTCTCCCGGTTAACAGCGTGCTCCTTTCCTCTGAAAACAAGAGGAATCGAATAAACGAAGCAGCTGCCATGGATAAACGGACTGTCGGGTACAAACGACGCCAGCTATCTATGCAAAAAGGAACAAATGTAATGCTTGAATTATTAAAGTATGCCAAAAGTGCCGCTATTCCGGCAAAATACGTCCTTTTTGACAGCTGGTTTTCCTCACCAAGTTCCATCCATGCTGTGAAAGGGATCGGATATGAGGTCATTGCCATGGTCAAGAAAACACCAAAAATGTTTTTCCGCTACAACGGAGAAGATATGCCCTTAACAGCCATCTGCAGCAAAAATAAAAAACGCAGAGGACGATCCAGATATCTTCTGTCTGTGATGGTTGACGTCGTAAAAGATGGAAAAACCATTCCGGCCAAAGTAGTCTATGTCCGTAACAGGAACAAACGAAAAGAGTATCTCTGCATCATTTCAACAGATACTGGATTGGACGAAAATGAGATCATCCGTATCTACGGAAAAAGATGGGGGATCGAAGTCTTCTTCAAAGTTTGCAAAAGTTATCTGCATCTGAGTAAAGAGTGCAGAGCAATCTCATATGATGCAATGACAGCACATACCGCAGTCGTCTTTACCCGATATATGATGTTATCCCTTGAAAGCCGTGAATCAAACGATGAACGGTCTCTTGGTGAACTCTTTTTATATTTTTCCGATGAAATGTCTGACATAACATGGATACAGGCATTTCAATTACTGCTTCAAATGTTCAGAGAGCTGCTTGCTGATAATCTTGATATAGCAGATGATAAGATCGATGCATTAGTAGATGCATTTATGGATGCTGTTCCTGCGTTGTTAAAATCGAAGCTACAAGCAGCTTAAACCACAGAACATTGATAACCAAATTACTGCCAGGTATTGAATTTTCAAGGTGCATAACTAAAATTTATGTGCGAAGTTTGAG
>CAJTDL010000093.1 GCA_910575035.1 Lachnospiraceae bacterium | reverse complement strand
GGTAGTGTAAAATAGTTTGTGTCTTTGGTTAAAAATGGCTCCTTTTTGGTAAGAATTAAGATATGACAATTCTTACTGAAAAGGAGTATTTTTATGGCAGTTGCAAAGGAGCAAATTCGACAAATTATTTCACAAAATAACATTAGCAGCGTGGCAGATGTTTATTCTCTTCTCAAAGAAAGCTTCAAAGACATCCTCCAGGAGCTTATGGAGGCAGAACTGGATGCTACTCTGGGATATGAGAAAAATCAAAAAGGTAATTTACTGACAGACAATAAAAGAAATGGCCACTCTCCCAAGACTCTTAAGAGTCAGTATGGTGAGTTCCAGATTGATGTCCCCAGAGATAGAAATGGCGAATTCGAGCCAAAACTCATTTCCAAGTATCAGAGGGATATTTCTGGAATTGAAGAAAAGATAATTTCACTTTATGCGCGTGGGATGAGTACACGGGATATCCATGACCAGATTAATGATCTGTATGGAATTGAAGTGTCTGCAGAAATGGTAAGCAAAACCACAGATAAGATCCTACCCCAGGTAAAAGAGTGGCAGTCCCGCCCTTTGAATCCAATTTATCCTTTTGTGTTCATGGATTGTATCCACTATAAAGTGCGGGAAGACGGCCGGATACTGAACCGTGCTGCCTATGTGGTATTGGGCGTTACTGTCGAAGGGTATAAGGACATTCTGAGCATCACAGTAGGCGCAAATGAAACCAGCAAGTTCTGGCTTGGCATGTTAAATGATTTGAAAAACCGGGGAGTAAAAGACGTACTGTTTTTCTGCGTAGATGGCCTGCCCGGCTTTAAAGAAGCGATACAGGCAGTATATCCGCAGGCAGAAATACAGAGATGTGTGATCCATATGCTGAGGAATTCTTTCAAGTATATCAGCTATAATGATTTGAAGAAGTTTTCTACAGATTTCAAAGCTGTCTACAATGCGCCGACGGAATCAGCGGCACTGACAGAATTGGATACCATCAAAGAAAAATGGGGAAAAAAATATCCTTATGCCATTAGTAACTGGGAAAATAACTGGGAAGATGTAAGTTCATTTTTTCAATTTTCCGACGATATCAGACGCATCATGTACACGACAAATATCATAGAGGGTGTAAACCGCCAGTATCGAAAAGTCACCAAGACAAAAAGTGTATTCCCAAGTGATACATCCTTGGAAAAGATGCTATATCTGGCAAGTGAGAATGTAGTAAAAAAATGGACGCAGAGATATCGAAACTGGGACCAGGTATTGAACCAATTGATTGTTTTGTACAGCGAAAGAATCACGAAATACCTGTAAAGTAAAAGGCGGGATGGTAATCGTCCAAACAAACCATCCCACCCTTATTCCATCGGCATCTGTATTATTGCCAAAAAACTTAGGTCTTATTCCGGAGGCCGGGTGTGGGCAGAGCCCACGAAAAAGCAATAAATACAGAGCCTTAATAAACATGCAAAAAATTAGAAATAACTGTATAACCCTCCTGAATCTGGGTATACTATAAATACAAAGAAATCTTCGACAGCAAGTCGACATCACAAAAAGTGTAAAATCGACAGAGATTTTTTACATATCTTATTCTTATCAGGAAGTCTTAAATTCCATAGACACAAGATTTTTTACAGCCTC
>CAJTDL010000092.1 GCA_910575035.1 Lachnospiraceae bacterium | reverse complement strand
ATAATCTCTCGGAATCTTTAAGCCAATAAACACAAGGCTTTCAGATGCCTTTTTTATTAAAATCCCCCACTTTTTTTGCCAAAAGCACTTGACAAATATATCGAAAAATGCGGCGCTTCGCGCCTGTTAATTAACAAGTATCGTCCGTTTGCGGCGACAATCTTTTTTCGATATGGAGGCGATTTTATGTTACCTGTAAACTGTGGCAGTCATGCCGACTACCAAAACTTTGTTGTTGAAAATCTTCGTAAATATTATCCGAATCCTGATTCCATTTCCCATGACACATGGGACATTATTGATCGTTTTTGGAATCTTGATCTTTCCTACACTGACGAAATGATGCGAAGCAAATATTCCAAGTATGGTCCTGCACCAAGAACTCCTTCCTGCATGCAGCGTTCCTATCTGCTGTCCATTGATTTTAAGGTCACATCTATAACCGAATGGGCTGCCCAGCTTAAAATAAATCCTCTGTATGCCTTTCTTAGCGGTTTTAAAACAGATGATACTCCCGGTGTTGGCACTTTTTACGACTTCTTTTCTAAACTCTGGGATTCAGAAGATAAAAACCTGTCCCCTCACCTTCACAAGTTAAAGGTTCCTGTCAAAAAACCTGACAAAAAAGGATATAAGGCACAGCCTGTTGATAAAACCACTGTTGAACAGTTGCTGGAAACACTTGAAAACCAATCCTTTTCTATTGACGAACAGCCTTACGGCTCTCTTTTTGACCTCTACACAAAAGAATTCCTTCGCAAGTCTCTTGACAAGGGGGTTATTAACAATACACATCTTTCTATCGCCGGAGATGGCACCCCCGTTGTAACCTCTGCTAGAGAACGTAAACACCGTGTCTGTGACTGTGCTTCAAAAGGTATCCATGACTGTGATTGTAAACGTTATTTCTCTCAGCCTGACTGTGATGTCGGATGGGATTCTTCCCGCAGCTGCTTCTACCACGGATATGATCTTTACATGTTAGTTGCTTCTGATTCAGATAGTGATCTTCCGGTTTTTCCCCTGCTGCATCCCGCATCCATGCATGATTCCCATGGATTCCTTCATGCATTTTTCCGGATGAAAAGCTTTCTTCCGGATTTTCATGTAGAAAAACTTCTGCTTGATTCAGCCCATGATGCAATGCCTTATTACCTGTATTGCAGGCGGAAAGGCATTACTCCATTCATTGACTTAAACGAGAAGCGTGGGATCAAAGAAAAATACAAAGATGATTTCACCATCGGCAAAGATGGCATTCCAATCTGTAAAGCCGGGCTGAAAATGAATCATGATGGCACTGAGATTTCAAAAGCAAGGGTGAAATTCAGATGTCCCCTTGCCAGCAGGAAATACGGTTGCTCCTGTAAAACCCCATGCTCTGATTCGAAATACGGACGAACCGTACATCTTGCAATGAAAGATAATCCACGTCTAATAAACATCCCGCCACGTGACAGTGCGCTATGGAAAAAAGAGTATAACGCAAGAACTTCTGCTGAACGCTCGAATAAGCGTGAGAAAATAGACTTTAAATTAGAAGACGGCAGGCACCGTTCAACTAAGATGTGGTACTGCCGCCTCTATCACATCCTGATGCTACAACATCTGGATGCATGGGATATGCCATTCGAATCCACCCTGAGAAAGTTGATTTGTAATGCAGCATAATCCTATAAATAGTATACCTTATTTTCCGGCATAGCAACAGTACTATGTCTATTTTCTGTACCCATTTTTTCAATTTTGAATAATATCCACTTGTCAAAGTCCAATGCCAGAGTTTCGCTGGCAGGATCAATCAGAATTCCGAGAGATCAT
>CAJTDL010000090.1 GCA_910575035.1 Lachnospiraceae bacterium | reverse complement strand
GTGCGTCCAGATAGGGCGAAAGTAGAAGTAGATGAAAGGGGGATAGATTGAAGGTACTACCCCGTAAGATAACACGGGAATCCACCTGACTAACCGAAAGGCGAAAGCTGACACGGGAACATAGCACGTCAGGAAAGCGGAAAGTCACCTAAAGGCAATCGGGTGCGACTGAACCGCAAGGATAAGTGAATATGAGGATAATTCTGGGTTTGAATCTTGTGAGTTCCCAGTCCCTGTTCAGTGTGGGCATAGGAAATTTGCCTGAAACCTATGGTGCGAACAGTGTTAGAAAGGCGAACCTTCAGACACGTTATCAGCAATGCCGGAAAGGGTTGCCTTCCGGCAGGTTATCAATTATCACGCACGGCACGCCGGAGAACCGGTGTCAACGGAACGAAAGCATATCCGACAATTCACACTTACCTACTACTTTCGTTAACTGGAGATTGCCTAAACCAGAATGCCCGCAAGGGCTATGTGGCAGACACTGAAAATCTGGCATGGCAACGGAGCTTCCATAGTAGTCCGAGAACCCTGAAAAGACAGGGAAAGCCGTAAATACGGATGCGGGAAAGCCGCTCACATGGCGAAGGGAAGCAGTCTGAGCGAATTAAAATCAAAAATTGATTAGGGAGGAAAACCTCAATGAAACCAACAATGGAGATTTTAACCAAATTGCAGGAAAACTCAAAGAAACACCATGATGAAATATTTACAAGGCTCTACCGTTATCTGCTCCGCCCGGATATATACTTTACCGCCTACCAGCATTTGTACTCAAATAACGGTGCTGGAACAAAAGGCGTGAATGAGGATACGGCGGACGGATTCAGTGAGGTATATGTAGAGCGGATTATTGAAGCGTTGAGGACGGGAACATACTGCCCGAAGCCAGTACGCCGAACCTATATCCAGAAGTCCAACGGGAAAATGCGCCCTTTAGGGCTGCCAACTTTTGCGGACAAGCTGGTTCAGGAAAGCATGAGAATGGTTTTGGAGGCAGTTTACGAGCCGGTTTTCTCACACTATTCACACGGGTTTCGCCCAGGAAGAAGCTGCCACACCTCATTAGCGCAACTCAAGAAGGAGTTTATTGGGGCAGGCTGGTTTATTGAGGGCGATATAAAAGGCTGTTTCGACAACATCAACCACACGGTGCTGATTTCCGTACTAAAAAAGAAAATCAGGGACGCCAGATTCCTAAACCTCATTCAGCTGTTTTTAAAGGCAGGCTACATGGAGAACTGGAAATACTATGGTACTTACAGCGGCTGTCCGCAGGGCGGGATTATTTCACCAATCCTTGCGAATATCTACCTGAATGAACTGGACAGCTATGTTGAGGAATTGAAAAAGGAGTTTGATGTCAAGACACCGTACAAAACAACGCCGGCATATCAGGCGATAGCAAGAAAGCGGGCAAACCTCAAAAGAAAGATAGACCGCCGGGAGGACGGTACAGAGCGTGACCTGCTGATAGCGGAATACAAGAAGCTGTCGGGAGAGTTGTATAAAACCCCGGCGAAGCTATGCGATGACAAAAAGATTAAATATGTCCGCTACGCTGATGATTTCCTGATTGCCGTAAATGGGAACAAGCAGGACTGCGAATGGATTAAGGCGAAACTCACGGAGTTTATCCAAGATACCCTGAAAATGGAACTAAGCCAAGAAAAGACGCTGATAACCCATAGCAGTACACCCGCAAGATTTTTGGGCTATGATGTGCGGGTGCGCCGTGACCAGCAGGTGAAGCCGTGGAAGAAATGCAGACAGCGCACAATGAATAATACCGTGGAATTACTGATACCCTTCCAGGATAAAATCGAAAAGTTTCTGTTTTCTAAAGGCATTGTCAAACAAAGAGCCGATAACGGGAAACTGGAACCGGCTGGGAGGCTGTCACTGTTGCGCCACACAGATTTAGAGATTGTGACGGTCTTTGACGCTGAACTAAGGGGGATATGCAACTACTATCATCTTGCCAGCAATTACCGGAACCTAAACTATTTCAGCTATCTAATGGAGTACAGCTGTCTGAAAACACTGTCCGGCAAACACCGGTGCAAGCTGTCTAAAATTTATGACAAGTACCGCATTGGTGAGAAACGCTGGGGGATTCCCTATGAAACGAAAGCCGGGAAGAAAATCCGCCGCCTTACAAAGTTCAATGAGATTGACGGCAAAAAGTGTGAGGACATAGAGCCTGCGATAGTAACGGTTATTTCCAAAGGGAGAACCACGATTGATGACCGGTTAAAAGCCAGAATATGCGAACTTTGCGGAAAGGCAGGTGGGAAATTGGAGGTTCACCATGTAAACAAGATGAAGAACCTGAAAGGAAAAGAACCGTGGGAACAGGTAATGATAGCAAAACGGCGCAAAACTTTGGTGGTTTGCTATGACTGCCACCAGAAAATACATCATGGATTCTAAGAGTTATTTCTGCAATGGAGCAAAGAGGGCGAGCCGTGTGCATTGAGAGGTGCAAGCACGGTTTTGGGAGGGGGCTGCGCAGACCTACCATAGAAATGTGGCAAGGCGGCGCTTTCCTACTCTACCC
>CAJTDL010000089.1 GCA_910575035.1 Lachnospiraceae bacterium | reverse complement strand
GCATTTTTATCCAAAGGTCAAGATTTCTCTCTCACTGCATTATTATAAAACAAGCTGGTGCCAGTATGGCACCAGCTAATATCTTATAGCTTATACCCAAAGTTCAGAAAGAACCACACTCAATGTGCCGAAAGCCCTTTATTTCTGCGGTTTTCCCGATATTTTGTTTTTCCCATTTGTATCAATTAAGCGATTTTCATTTCAGCGTACACGCCTGCAACGGTATACCCATGTTCCTGACACCACGTTTCCAGCATATCACGCTGGTTGTGTATGCTTGCGCTTTCCCCGTCAAGGTTATCGTCCTTTGAGAGCCTGCAATATATGGCAACCCGTAAATTGCTGTGAAGCTGTTGTAATGCTGCGAAATTAGAATCCATCATGCTGTCCTCCGTTTTCCGCAAAACCAACAGTTGTACCGCCAACATTTGATTCACTGTCTTTAGTATAGTCTGTATATTGCGTTTTGTCAATACTATATTCTGATTTATCAATATAAGCATTTTGCATATCTGCTCCACTGATACGGTACTGCATTTGTATCAGCTTCATAAATGCCTGCTGTCCGCTCTGTTTTCCGTCAAAAACCGTTTTTACTGTAATATCTGCTTTTGCACTGGTGCAATTACCTGTCACATTATCCATAATCTTAATCCTTTCCATTTTCCGTAATTGCCCTGACGCTGTACAAGGATATGGACTTATTGGCACTGCCATATCCATAAGTTTCTGAAAAATACCACAAAAAAACAGGGAAACAAATCTGAATCATCAGTTATTCCCTGCTTCAATGCTAAAATATAAAATTTTCACTCTGCTTTGATAGTCTACACCGTTTGAAGTCCTGCAAGCTGTTCTACTTCTGTTACGCTGAGTTCAGAACATTCTGCAATTTCCTCAATTGTGAGTTTTCCCATTTTTAACAGTTTAATTGCTGTTTTTTTCTTTGTCAGGTCTATTCCCTGATTCAAAATCTTTCTTGCTTCTGTTTCAATCAATGCTCCGCCCATCATATCACCTACACCTTTCTGCACATTCTCATATTTTTGTGCAATCTCCTTAATCACGTCACTGGAAAGCTCTATGATCGTGCGTCTATCAAACGCCCCGATCACTCCCTGCTGTTCCAATTTGTCAAGCCTTTCTAAAATTATCTGATACTCTGCCTTCAATTCCGCCAGTTTCTGTTCATTACTATTATACTCCAGAAAGCTGTTCTCATGTGAAAAAATGTAAAACGGAATCAGCATCAGCAGACGTTTTTCAAAAATATCGTCAAGTGAATATTTCTGTACTTTCATAATCGGTATGTCATACTTCACTGTTCCGCCCGGTGTAACAATCACATATTTCATTTTGTCCGGTGTCTTTTTGTAAGTGCGGAGATACAGAACCGCCGTATTGGGAAATGTCACAGTCAATGTTTCCTCCGTAACCTCGCCCTCATCAAGCGCTATCTGCGCATCATACTCAAAAAGCCTTATGGTGATTCTTCCGTCCGGCAGGCTGCTTTCACACTCAACATGGTAAATGTTCATTTGGGAAAAAACGGATTTCTTCGTCCCCTGTATATGTTTCCCCGAAAATCTCGTTGATTACAGGGATAATCAGTTTCCGGCAGTCATTTAAGATTGTGCGGAACGCCCCGTCATATATATTTGCCATGTGTTATTCCTTTCTTTTTTGTGGTTTTATCATATCATTTTTTCATTGCAAATTCAAGAACCGTACAGCACCCGAGTTTGCCACTTCGTCCGGCAAACTACAACCAAATATTTCCTTATTTTGCAAGGTCTTTCTTGCTTTTTTTATGTATTTATTGTATAATTATTATGTAGGTATATCGTTATATTGTTATGCTGTGTCAGGGGGATTTTCTGTGTTTATCGAAATGATCAAAAATAATGGCAAAGAATATTTGCGGCTCGTCCATGCAGTCCGCAAACCAAATAAAAACGGGGATATGGTTTCTGCGAAAAATGCCCTTCTTAACATCGGGCCTCTGGACCGTTTCGATGATGGACAGCCGGATTATCTGCCGCGCCTGCGTAAGTCTTTTAAAGCAGGCGCCCCATTGATTCCCTCTTTATTGCCATTTTGTCCTTCCGAAAAGCCAATGGAAACTTACAGCTTTTCAATAAAAGAAGGCAGCCCTGACTGTTTTGGGCATCCAAGGCTGTTTTCCCATCTCCTTTTGGAAAGGATATTGGAAGAATTAGGGCTCAATACGTTTTTCTCTTCCTATAAGGGCTTTACAAAACTGGAATATGATGTCTATGGTTTCGCCAAACTCCTGATCTTTGGCAGGCTCCTTCACCCCTCTTCCAAACGTGCAACGGTACGCCAAAACAGCGATTATTATGAGCCTATCCTGAAGGAGGGATATAATCCGGATAACGTTTATGACTCCCTTACCTTTATTGCCTGCAATAAAGATAAAATCATCCGGCGTATCAATACGAATCTTGTAAAAAAAGCCCACCGTTCTCCGGATATCATTTATTATGATGTGACTAACTTTTATTTTGAGATTGAAGATCCTGACGATGGCCTTTTGGACGAAGAAGGTAATATTTTGGAGAAAGGACAGCGCAGGTACGGTGTCTGCAAGGAAGAACGGAAACTTCCCATCGTGCAGATGGGGTTATTCATGGAT
>CAJTDL010000088.1 GCA_910575035.1 Lachnospiraceae bacterium | reverse complement strand
AGCCCAAACCAGCATATTTTATATGCTGGGGTTCGGACTGCATAAGTGACCGGCGGCGGCAGGGGAATGGCTTTGGGAAAGCCAGCCAGAGAGGGTGAAAGCCCCGTACCTGAAGCCAAGGCCGGCATGGCAGGATCCAGAGTACGCCGAGACACGTGGAACCTTGGCGGAACACGCGGGGACCACCCCGCAAGGCTAAATACTACTCAGTGACCGATAGCGCATAGTACTGTGAAGGAAAGGTGAAAAGGACCCCGGGAGGGGAGTGAAAGAGACCCTGAAACCCTGTGCCTACAAACTGTGGGACGCCCATATGCGGCGGACCGCGTACTTTTTGTAGAACGGTCCGGCGAGCTGCGGGAGCCGGCAAGGTTAAGCGCCAGAGGCGCGGAGCCGGAGGGAAACCAAGCCTTAAGAGGGCCAGAGTCGGCCCCCGCAAGCCCGAAACCGGGTGATCTACCCATGGCCAGGCTGAAGCTGCCGTAAGAGGCAGTGGAGGGCCGAACGCACATCCGTTGAAAAGGGTGGCGATGAGCTGTGGGTAGGGGAGAAATTCCAACCGAACCCGGAGATAGCTGGTTCTCCCCGAAATAGCTTTAGGGCTAGCCCTGCGACAGTCTGCCGGAGGTAGAGCACTGAATTTCCTAGGGGGCGTCAAAGCCTACCGAAGAATATCAAACTCCGAATGCCGGCCAGACGGTTTGCAGGAGTCAGACCATACGAGATAAGTTGGATGGTCGAGAGGGAAACAGCCCAGACCGCCGGCTAAGGCCCCAAAGTGCGCGCTAAGTGGGAAAGGATGTGGGGCCTCCAAGACAGCCAGGACGTTGGCTCAGAAGCAGCCATGCATTCAAAGAGTGCGTAACAGCTCACTGGTCGAGAGGCCCCGCGCCGAAAATGCCCGGGGCTCAAGCGCGCCGCCGAAGCCGCGGGGCTGCCGCAATAGCGGCAGCCGGTAGGGGAGCATTGCCGGCCTGGGGAAGCGGCACCGTAAGGAGCCGTGGAGGGCCGGGAAGGGAGAATGCCGGAATGAGTAGCGAGAGGGGGGTGGGAATCCCCCCGGCCGGATATCCAAGGTTTCCAGGGTAAAGCTGATCTGCCCTGGGGGAGTCGGGGCCTAAGGCGAGGCCGGGAGGCGTAGCCGATGGACAACAGGCGGAGATTCCTGTACTGCGGCGTGGCAGAACTGTGGGGACGCATGCCGGAAGCGCATGCCGGGGGCGGAGAACCCGGCGCAAGCGCGGGAGGCGGCGGGGAGGCAAACCCGCCCGCCAAGCCAAGCGCGTGACGCGGAGCGAACCAAGAGTAGCGAAGAGCGTGGGTGGCGTGCCAAGAAAAGCCGCTATTGCCCGCGCCGCACCCGTACCGAAAACCGACACAGGTGGATAGGGAGAGGATCCTAAGGCCGGCGGGAGAAGCATTGTCAAGGAACTCGGCAAAATGGCCCCGTAACTTCGGGAGAAGGGGCGCCATGCAATGCATGGCCGCAGAGAAGAGGCCCAAGCAACTGTTTAGCAAAAACACAGGCCTATGCAAAGCCGCAAGGCGAGGTATATGGGCTGACGCCTGCCCGGTGCTGGAAGGTTAAGGGGAGGGGTTAGCTTCGGCGAAGCCCTGAACTGAAGCCCCAGTAAACGGCGGCCGTAACTATAACGGTCCTAAGGTAGCGAAATTCCTTGTCGGGTAAGTTCCGACCCGCACGAAAGGCGTAATGATTTGGGCGCTGTCTCGACAATGCACCCGGTGAAATTGAAGTGCCAGTGAAGATGCTGGCTACCCGCGCCAGGACGGAAAGACCCCATGGAGCTTCACTCCAGCTTGGCGCTGGGGCCCGGTGCTGCATGTACAGGATAGGTGGGAGGCTAGGAAAGCGTGGCGCCAGCCGCGCGGGAGCCGCCGTTGGGATACCACCCTTGCAGCATTGGGCTTCTAACCATCCGCCGTGACCCGGCGGTGGGACAACGCCTGGCGGGGAGTTTGACTGGGGCGGTCGCCTCCGAAAGGGTATCGGAGGCGCCCAAAGGTCCACTCAGGATGGACGGGAACCATCCAAAGAGCGCAAAGGCAGAAGTGGGCTTGACTGCGACACCGACGGGTGGGGCAGGTACGAAAGTAGGGCTTAGTGATCCGGTGGCATGAAGTGGGACTGCCATCGCTCAACGGATAAAAGCTACCCTGGGGATAACAGGCTTATCACTCCCAAGAGTTCACATCGACGGAGTGGTTTGGCACCTCGATGTCGGCTCATCGCATCCTGGGGCTGCAGCAGGTCCCAAGGGTTGGGCTGTTCGCCCATTAAAGCGGTACGCGAGCTGGGTTCAGAACGTCGTGAGACAGTTCGGTCCCTATCCGGCGCGGGCGCAGGACATTTGCGGGGGGCTGTCCTTAGTACGAGAGGACCGGGATGGACGGGCCACTGGTGTACCTGTTGGCGTGCCAGCGCCATGGCAGGGTAGCCAAGCCCGGAAGGGATAAGCGCTGAAGGCATCTAAGCGCGAAGCCCCCCCCAAGATGGGATGTCCCATCCGTGAGGAGTAAGACCCCTTGTAGACGACGAGGTGGATAGGGCAGGGGTGGAAGTGCAGCAATGCACGGAGCTGACTGCCACTAATAGGTCGAGGGCTTGACCAAGGGAAGGAAAGGCGTAAGGGATGGTGCCTGGCAGTATGCCAGTTTCTGTATGGGTTTTTGAAGGTATATG
>CAJTDL010000087.1 GCA_910575035.1 Lachnospiraceae bacterium | reverse complement strand
GGAACCTCCACCTGCATGACGGTTCCGGCGGGCCCTCCGCCATCATCTGTACAGCATAGCTGTCTTCAAGTAGCTACGCTACTTGGACTCGCCTTCGTGGCGCACAGTCATCGGCGTATCTCACGATATACATTTCTTTGAGATTGCTCCGTCTGAGCGCCCGGTAGGTATGGCTTTTAATGTCTGTGCCACGGGCATTCTGCCGGGTTTTGTACTCGTAATGGGTAGGCATTTCCTCCCACTGGGAAGTTACCCACCAGTCAAGCTCGTTCAGCACTATGTTGGAGAGCAGCGGCGACAAAATGCCGCCCTGCGGTGTTCCTTTGGTCGGAGTTATCCTCGTTCCATCTGGAAGTACCACCTGTGCCTTTAACATCTGCTTGACGATACACAACAGCTTTTTGTCCCGGATACCCATTTCCCACATCTGCCTTATCAGCTTGCCGTGGCTTACATTATCAAAGAAACCACGAATATCAATATCCACCGCATAATGCAAGTGCTGTACCTGCATGAGCCGACAGCATTGTGCTATGGCGTGTTCCGTAGAGCGGTTCGGACGGAAGCCGTTGGAACGCTCATGGAACTTTGCTTCACAGATTGGTTCAAGCACTTGTAAAATACATTGCTGCACTATGCGGTCAACAATTGTAGGAATCCCCAGCGGTCTTGTTTTTCCGTTGGGTTTGGGGATTTCCACCCGTTTCACCGGGCGGGGAGTGTACCAACTGAACTGTTTTTGAATAAGCCGGACGTATTGTTCCTCACGAAGTTCGGCAAGGTCTTTGATTGTCCGCTTGTCCACGCCGGGAGTACCGCTTCCTTTGTTGCCCTTAATTGTCCGATATGCCAGTTTGATGTTTTCCTCACTTGCAATCAGGCGCATGAGGTTCTGAAAGGTCTTGCCGTTCAGGCTGTCAGCATACAGACTGTCAAAGATGCTTTGCAGGTCGTAATACTCCGTATAGCGGATTTTGCTTTGTTTTGGTTTGCGCTTTTGCTGCTCCGAAGTCAACACAGGCACCCACCCCTTTCGGTTAGGATTTTCTTTGTCATACTCGAAGCTGTGTTTGTTATGTTTTCAGTTTTTGTTTCTAAATCCGACTGGTGGCTATCCCTCCACGGGCTTTTTATTCCCGCTTCACAGGTACTGTGCCACCACTTTCGCCGGGATTAAGATAAGTTATAGCGATAGTGGAATATCATAACTGATATACCAGCATTTCCTGCTGGTTTTCGCTTTTCCTCATCAGCGTGGCATCAGCCTGCAACAGCTTTATCATTCACGTCCCGGTTTACCACGTTCCAACAATCCTATCATTAGATACTTTTAGGCGCTTCCTCTAAGCCTGTGCCCAATTCAAAGAATCTTACCGCCTGTAACGGTATGTGGACGTTCATAACAACCAATCTTACTAATCCACGGACACCCCAATTTAATGGGGAAATGCCTTTCAACAAATCCAAACGTTTAGACCCGTACATTCGGAAGTACGCCAGTATTTTCATACATTCTCACCATGAGTATCCGACACCCGGCATATAGGTGACGCCGTCCACCTCTGGACAGGTTTCGTGCGGGAAAATCCCGCTTACGGTCACTCTCTGCCGACTTCACCGAGCTTTTGACGGTTAGGCAGTTGCATACCGCCGCCAATCGGAGTATCAGTGTGGGCGTTTCAAGGCGTTACCCTGTCATTCCACCCATCGGATTGTCAGTTCTCCTAAGATTTCAGGCTATTTAGCCTTTCGACTTAGTGCGTAACCTTTTCAGTTACGAACGTGTCGCACGGTTGTCGTTTCCATAACCTTCCAGAAGGTTAATCACGCCCCATACTGCAAGCCCGGCCCCGATAGCCACGACCAATGTTTTTAAGATTCCGATTGCTGATGTAAAAAATGCCATATTTTGTCCTGAAACCAAAACCGGAAATGGATATATTCTTTATCCTGCACAAACAAAAAACCGCCAGTATCCACTGACGGCTCGCCCTTTCCAATTTGGTTTATCCTTTCTTTTTATTTTTGTTTGATTTTCTTTGTGCGATGGGCTGTTTTCTGTCCATCACAGGCTCTGCCCGGATTGGCGGCAGGATATATTCCTGTTGCACTGCCTTAAAAATATAAATCATTATCCCCCTTTCTGGACTTTGCGACATCGTGTCGTAAAGTTTCCTCCTGCCAAGTTTCAAACAAATAGTTCTGTATGGGCCCACTTTGCGACATCTTGTCGCAAAGTCCCGGCCTGACATATAGCAAAAAGAATAGATCCCCTGTCTATTCCTCCTGCCGCTCCCCGTCCGCTGGCTCCGGCATTCCCTCTGCAGTTTCCTCACTTCCGTCTACTTCATATATATCAAATTCCTCCTTCATCCTGATTTTTAACTGGTGTTTCATGTACGCCTCCACATCAAAGGCGTTCTTCTTGTTATAATCCGATAACTGTTTGTACCGCTTATGCCTGGTAATATCAAACTTGTCACTCAGGAATGGGCGCACCCCGCGAAGCTGCAGGATGCACTTATTCCCATCCATGACAGCAAGCTCATCCCGGCTCATTAATTCCTTTCCAGTTTTCTGGTAGTTCAGGCCATAAGAACGGCTCTGCCCACGGGTATCTGACGTGTTGTAAAGGTCATGAGGTAAGCGCCTCGTGGACGCTCCCTCCCGAACCGTGTGGGCACCTCTCGATGCACACGGCTCTCCATATGCCGTCAACTAACAAAATCAGTCTTTTCCGTGTATCTCACGGTGGCACGCCGGACATACTGCCAGCGTTTTCCTGCGGTTCTTTAGCATGACTTTTTCCCACTCATATTCACCGCTAAGGCTTTTCAGCCGTTTTACCGGATGAATCTCCACGTCATTTGTGTACTGTCCGCAGAGTTCACAAGTTTTTGAGCGCAGTTTTGCCGCTATGCGGTTTGGTCTGTCATACCGTTTGTAGGCCGGAAG
>CAJTDL010000086.1 GCA_910575035.1 Lachnospiraceae bacterium | reverse complement strand
GCGTGACAGAAGTACGCCGGGGGAACACCGTCCTTGTGGTTTCCGGCTATTTCAAACAAGGCACTACCGCCACCGCCGCCGACAAGATGATGAAAGTGCTGGAAGCGGAAAGCGCAGCCGGGGGAACAGCCGCACACGCTATGTAATGCGATAATCCTTAATAAAATAATGTGATATTTTTCGACATAAAGTAGCAAAAAGGACTGTACAGCAAGCCCCGCCCTATGGTATAATAGACCTACGGAATAGTGGGGCTGGCTGTCGGAAATGGAGGAAACCATGACAAGACAGACAACCCAAAAACGCATTACCGCCCTATATCCGAGATTGTCGCACGAGGACACGCTTCAAGGCGAATCCAATTCCATAAGCAACCAGAAGCGAATCCTTGAAGCCTACGCCAAACAGAACGGCTTTTCCAACCTCAAATGGTACACGGACGACGGATTCTCCGGGGCAAATTTCCAAAGACCCGGCTTCCAGTCCATGCTTGCCGACATTGAAGCGGGGCTTGTGGGAACGGTTATCGTAAAGGATATGTCAAGGTTAGGGCGAAATTATTTACAAGTGGGAATGTACACAGAAATGATTTTCCCACAGAACGGCGTCCGCTTCATTGCAATCAATGACGGCGTAGACAGCGCACAGGGCGAGAATGATTTTGCGCCCTTGCGTAACATTTTTAACGAATGGCTGGTGAGAGATACGAGCAAGAAAATCCGGGCGGTAAAACGCTCAAAAGGCATGAGTGGGAAGCCCGTCACAAGCAAGCCCGTGTACGGCTACCTCATGGACGAGGACGAAAATTTCATCATTGACGAAGAAGCCGCCCCGGTAGTAAGGCAGATTTACAGCTTATGCCTTGCGGGGAATGGACCGACCAAGATAGCCCGTATGCTTACCGAGCAGGAAATCCCCACGCCGGGAACGCTGGAATACCGCCGGACGGGAAGCACACGCCGCTACCACCCCGGCTACGAGTGCAAGTGGGCGGCGAATACCGTGGTACATATCCTTGAAAACCGGGAATACACGGGCTGCCTTGTGAACTTCAAGACCACCACACAATCCTACAAGTGCAACAAGATTATCTACAACAGCGAGGACAAACAGGCAATCTTTGAGAACCACCACGAACAGATAATCGACAGGGACACATGGGAACGGGTGCAGGAGCTACGCAAGCAGCGCAAACGCCCTAACCGCTATGATGAAGTGGGCTTGTTCTCCGGCATACTCTTTTGTGCCGACTGTGGCAGCGTCATGTACCAGCAGAGGTATCAGACCGAAAAACGGCGGCAGGACTGCTATATCTGCGGCAGCTACAAGAAGCGCACGGCAGACTGTACGGCGCACTTTATCCTCACCGACCTTTTAACCGCCGGAGTGACCGAGAACCTACGGAAAGTCACCAGCTACGCCGCCAGGCACGAAGCCCGGTTTATGAAGCTGTTGACCGACCAGACCGAGGACGGGAGCAAACGCCGCAACGCCGCAAAGAAGAAAGAGCTGGAAGCGGCAGAAAAAAGGATTGCGGAACTCTCCGCCATCTTCAAGCGGCTGTATGAGGACAGTGTGACCGGGCGCATATCGGACGAGCGTTTCACGGAACTTTCTGCAGACTACGAAGCCGAGCAAAAGGAACTGAAAGAGAAAGCCGCCACTTTGCAGAGCGAACTTTCTAAAACGCTGGAAGCCACGGCAAACGCTGAAAAGTTTATGAAAGTGGTACGCAAGTACACCAGCTTTGAGGAACTCACCCCTACCCTGTTACGGGAGTTTGTGGAGAAAATCGTAATCCACGAATCGGAAGCCCTTGACGGGAAACGCCGGGGGAAGCTCCGCAGACAGGAAATCGAAATCTATTACTCTTTTGTCGGCAAGGTAGAATTGCCCGACTAAAGCCCGACCCGTCCGGCAGTCAGCCGGATAGGGAACGGCAAAATTTTTTACACTTCTTTTACTTCTTTATCTCACATGAGAAAAAAGCCAGGGCATGAAGCAGTTCATGGCTAATTAAAGGGAACAAAAAGAAAGGAAAAACCAATCCAGACGGTATCAGCGGCAGGCTACAAGAATAAATTGTGATTTCACAAGATTGGTGCTATAATAAGAGAAAAGTTCCTGCCGGGGCAGCCGCCCCGGTGGTATGGATAGGAAGGCAGGAAAGCAATATGCACATCAGCTATAAACCACTCTGGCATACACTGTTAGAGCGTGATATGAGAAAAGAAGATTTAAGGCTTGCCGCCGGTATGACAACGAATATGATTGCCAACATGAGCAAAGAGGGAAAGCACATCAGCATGGACACATTAGCCCGTATCTGCGAAACGCTGAATTGTGAGATTACCGATGTGATTGAGTTAGTACCAGACGAGCCTGCTTCCACAGGAGGTAAGGAACATGAGCGAATTGAAACCAAGAATAACAGAAAACGGAATTGATTATATCCTTGTCGGAGATTACTACATCCCAGATTTGAAACTGCCAGAAGAACACCGCCCCATCGGAAAGTATGGACGGATGCACCGGGAATATTTGAGAGAAGTCCACCCAGCCAGATTGAACATATTGATATTGACCGGAGAGCTATGGACATATCTTGCAGACCTGAACGAACAGGCACAGGAACGGTTAGACACTATCATGGAACAGATGAAAGCTACCGAGGGCGTGACAGAGGAATTAAAGCGCACTTCTCAAATGGAATGGGTGCAGCGGTGCAATAATATCCACAATCGGGCAGAAGAAATTATTTTGCATGAGATGATTTATGCATAACGGTATGGTAGAATGATTATGACAAATCTGAATTTTATAAGGAGTGAAAAGAAAAGTGTGTGAGGAATGTTACTCTGATGAAAATAGAATAACGCCTTTACTAAATCCGCTGGACTGTTTGGAGAACCACACTCAATATATTTGTGGAACTTGTGGACGGTGCATTTGTATCGAGCATGACCCAAATAGAGGATTGCAACGATGGAATTTTCCTTTTAAGTCATTGGAAATTGCAAAACTATATTTGCGAACAGCGGACTATACAACGAAAAGTGCGTGTGGTATTTATGAGATAGAGAACAATAAAGGAAGATTATCTTATAAAATATTTCCAGGGAATGATGAGTTAAATCTATTTTTGAAAAAGAATAAAGACAAGAAATGCAGGCAAATGATGCCTGTGTTTAGTGCTGGAAAGTATAAAGAATATCCACACACAGAAGTACGAAAATTGACGCCTGATGAGGCTGTAAAAAATCTTGTGTCTATGGAATTTAAGACTTCCTGATAAGAATAAGATATGTAAAAAATCTCTGTCGATTTTACACTTTTTGTGATGTCGACTTGC
>CAJTDL010000085.1 GCA_910575035.1 Lachnospiraceae bacterium | reverse complement strand
GTGCGCTCGTAAGCGGAACCCATTCGTTCCGCGCGGGCTTGTTTGTAATCTATCTTTAGCAAGATAGTAGGTTCAATGTGAGGGCTTCATTTGAAGCCTAATTCCTATCATCAACCGACTTATCCGAAAGGGAAACCCGACGGGGAGTATAGCATGTCGGCAACGGTGCTATTCAGCCAGTTATCAGGCTGTGAACGGGCATCAAGATGAAATGTCATGTATGAGGTTAAACAGCTACACTGCTTAAATGACAGCCAGAGGGGCTTTATCGTCAGCACTGACGGAAGATAGCTATTATACGTCAGGCAGTGCAGGGTGTACGCAGAGTTTGCGAACTGCGTCTACACATCACATTCCGCACTGACCAGCCGCAATAAGCGGAAAACGGCGAACGTCATAGCCGACAGCATGACACGCTTGTACAGACAAGCCTAAACGAGGATAGCCTAAACAGGAACGCTTACCATTTTAAGCTATGGCATACAGTGTCTGAATATCCTGCATGGCTACGGAGTCTCCATAGTAGTCCGAGGCGGTAATACCGTTCACATGGCGAAGGGAGACAGCTATACGACTGAAATAATTTAGGAAAGGTGTGTGAGACATCATGAGAAGTCCAAAGATTATTTTGGAGAATCTACAGAAACACTCGAAAGAGGAAAACTACAGGTATGAGAGACTGTACAGGAATCTTTATAATGAGGATTTCTACTTGCAGGCTCTCCAAAACATCTACGCCAACAAGGGCGCAATGACACCCGGCATAGATGGGCTGACACTCGACGGTTACGGTAAAGAAAGAGTGGAGCGAATCATCCATGCGGTGAAAGACCACAGTTATCAACCGAACCCTGTCCGCAGACAGTATATCAAAAAGAAAAACGGGAAAATGAGACCGCTTGGGATATCGTCGTCAGACGACAAACTGGTGGAGGAAGTCATTAAGATGATTCTTGAAAGTATTTATGACCCGACATTCTCCAACTATTCCCACGGTTTCAGACCCGGCAGGAGCTGCCATACGGCACTCTTACAGTTACAGCAGAACTTCACGGGTGTGAAATGGTTTGTGGAGGGGGATATAAAATCGTACTTTGATACGATAGACCACCACAGCCTTGTAAATATCCTGCGCAGGCGGATTAAAGATGAAGCCTTTATTGAGCTGATTTGGAAATTCCTGGGTGCAGGTTATATGGAGAACTGGGAGTACAATGCCACTTTCAGCGGCATAGCCCAGGGTTCTGGCATCAGCCCAATCCTTGCAAACATCTACCTTAATGAGTTTGACCGATTTATGCAGGACTACAAAAAGGGATTTGATAAAGGCACGGGCAGAAAAAGGAACAATGAGTACTCCAGAAAACAGTCATACCGCCAAAGGTGCAAAGCCAAAATCCGAAAAGAATGGGACGGCTACTCTGATACAGAAAAGCAGGAAGCAGTACGCCGACTGGCAGACTTAAAGAGGGAGTTCCAGAAAATCCCTATGGGCGACCCAATGGACACAGGCTATAAGCGGATACAGTATGTGCGTTACGCCGATGATTTTCTTATCGGCGTAATCGGAAGCAAAGAAGATGCTGAAAAGATTAAGTCCGATATTGGGAGGTTCTTTGAGGAAACGCTGAAACTGGAATTGTCTGCGGAAAAGACGCTCATCACGAACAGTGACGACAAAGCGAGGTTCCTCGGCTATGACGTTACGGTATGCAACGACAGTGCGCTGAAAAAAGCCAAAGGAAAAGGGACTGTTAAAGCCTACACCGGCAAAATCAAGCTGTACCTGCCAAAAGAGAAATGGGTGGGGAAGCTGTTAAATTACGGTGTGCTGAAAATCGTTTCAAGGGCAGGGGAAAAGGAAGTCTGGAAGCCGTTACAGCGGAACGACTATATTTTCCTGCCAGTGCATGAAATGGTGCGGAAGTACAATGCGCAGATTCGGGGGATTTACAATTACTACCGTCTTGCGAGCAATGTTTCCGTATTAAATAAGTTCCATTATGTCATGGAATACAGCCTGTACAAGACCGTTGCGGCAAAATACCGTATCACAATGACAAAAGCAAAGCTAAAATATACCAAAAACAAAGAGTTTAAAGTGCCGTACAAAACACAGAAAGGTACAAAGTATGCAGTCCTCTATAATGAGGGATTCCGCAGGGTGAAATATGCCCTTGGGAGTTATGCAGACATCATACCCGAATATGAGCAGATGAACAAGCCAAAAGAATTGTTTTTCAGATACAAGGCGAACGTCTGCGAAATGTGCGGTGCATACGTGTCAGCGGTCAAAGTGTATCAAGTAAAAAGTATGAGCGACCTTGATGTTAATACAGAATGGGGAGCGATCATGAACAAGAAGAAAAGAAAAACGCTTGTAGTGTGTGGAGACTGCTATGACAGAATCCATAAATAATTGTAGAGGATGTATAGTGGGGAGCCGTATACATCGAGAGGTGTACGTGCGGTTCCGGGGCGAGGGTTCGGAAACCTGCTGTCGTGAGGCAGTAAGGCGCCGGATTCTTAGCCTACTATTTTTCCAAAAATTCATCCATTCCAGAAGGATCTTTTCCCATCAGGGCAGAATGAAATGCATGGAATGTTTCTTCTATCCATTTGACTCCGGGATAATGTTCTTTGATCTTTCCTATATGTTCCTTTATAGATTTATTTCTTTTCGCTTTGGGATTTACTGNCAGTATGTATTTTAATATTTCATCCCTTTTTATGACTGTGACATCATCAGGGTAACAGGCCTCCGTCATTTTCATGGAATAAATCTTTTTTCTTCCGGGGAAATTATTCTGGCTTATGCAGGACAGATAAAACCATATGGTGGTGGATGGATCTTTTATCCCTATGTGTCGCAGATAAAAATAAATTGTATCATCCGTATGTCCATCGGGCATCATCTTATAAATGATATTTACATAGGCGTTTCCCCTCCTGTTTTTTGAATGTCTGGATTTACGGGGTTTATCCATGCTCTTTAATTCATCTTCAGTCATTCGGACATACCTGTAAGCAGTCGGCTTGCTTATTTTGTATCTATTGCAAATGAAAGTAATATCTTTTTCCGATGCCTTTTCCCATAGATTTTGGATTTCCCGTATCATTTCCTGTTTTTTGCACGCTGTTTTTCTTTTGCGCTGTTGTAGTCATGTGCCGAATCACCGTATTCAATTGGATTTCCATCTGCATCCGCTGGCGGTGTATTATCATAATCCAGAAGCTGTATGGTAGAGCCGTCGGCTTTCTTTTCCCGGGAAATTTTCTTTGGAGGCGTATCAAGCACCTGTCCGTCCCTGATAAATATTTCAGCCGGAAGTTCATTTTTAAAAATATCTTTCAGGTGTTCTATCAGATTCTGCAGCAGATGAAAACGGTCAGCGACCTGCACACACTCCGGCAGAACCTCGCTGATCGCTTTTGCGTATGCACTGGCGCGATCTCTTGCGACTACCTTGATTTTTTTATGCTGTTTCAGCCATTCCCTTAATGTTGAGCCGTCCCTTCCATCCAGAAGCGCAATCATGTGATGATCTTTTAGGTCATAAACTACAGTTGCATAAGTCTGTCCTTTTCTGGTAGCAACATCATCAATACCGACTGCCTCGATATCCGGATTATCATCAAACCTTATCCTGTCATACAGGCGCTGGATGGTGTCATTGCTTACGGTAATTCCTAAAAGTTTTAATACGCTGCTTGCCCCTTCATTGCTCATGAACATAGCCATTCCAAGAATCAGGGTGTTGAGGGCATCGGTTCTTACCTGTGATGTTCCCACAAAAGAAAGCTGCTCTG
>CAJTDL010000084.1 GCA_910575035.1 Lachnospiraceae bacterium | reverse complement strand
CAATGGAAAGTAAAAGATTAGCATTGTGCCAAAAGAGTTTATTTGTTGTGCCGAACCACCTGACGGAGCAGTGGGCGAGTGACTTCCTGCGCCTGTATCCGGGGGCAAATATCTTAGCGGCAACCAAGAAAGATTTTGAACCCGCCAACCGGAAAAAGTTCTGCTCCAGAATCGCAACCGGGGATTACGATGCTGTGATTATCGGACATTCCCAATTCGAGAAAATCCCGCTTTCCACCGAAAGACAGATGGCGATGATTGAAAGGCAGATAACGGAAGTTGAAATGGCAATCGAAGCGCTCAAAGCGGAAAATGGAGAGCGATACTCCATTAAACAGATGGAAAAAACAAAGAAATCACTGTCCGCAAGGTTAAGCCGGTTAAATGATTCCAGCCGGAAGGACAATGTTGTGACCTTTGAACAGTTGGGCGTGGATCGGCTGTTTGTAGACGAAAGCCATAATTATAAAAACCTGTTCCTTTACACAAAAATGCGGAATGTGGCGGGCATCGCACAGACGGAAGCGCAGAAATCTTCGGATATGTTTGCCAAGTGCCAGTATATGGACGAACTGACCGGAGGGAAAGGCATTACATTTGCGACGGGTACACCAATCTCAAATAGCATGACGGAATTATACACCAATATGCGTTATCTCCAGTACAACACCTTACAGCGGTTGGGGTTAGGGCATTTTGACAGTTGGGCGGCATCATTCGGGGAAACTCAGACAGCCATAGAACTTGCGCCGGAGGGTACTGGATACCGGGCAAAGACGAGATTTGCGAAGTTTTTCAATCTTCCAGAGCTGATTGCGTTATTTAAGGAGAGTGCCGACATTCAGACACCGGATATGTTAAAGCTGCCTGTGCCGGAAGCGGATTATGAAAATATTGTGTTAAAGCCGAGCGAGTACCAGCAGGACATGGTTCAGTCCCTTGCGGACAGGGCGGAGGCAGTCAGGGACAGGAAAGTGCAGCCGAACATCGACAATATGCTGAAAATCACCAACGATGGAAGAAAGTTAGCGTTAGACCAGCGGCTCATCAATGATATGCTTCCCGATGAAGAAAACTCCAAAGCCACAACCTGTGTGGAGAAAGCGTTTGAGATTTGGGAGCATACAAAAGAGCAGAAGTCAGCACAGCTTATCTTCTGCGATTTATCCACACCGAAGGGAGATGGGACATTTAACGTATATGAGGACATCAGGGATAAACTCATGGCGAAGGGAGTGCCGGAGAATGAGATAGCTTTTATCCATAACGCAAATACGGAAACAAGGAAAGCGGAGCTGTTCGCAAAAGTTAGAAGCGGGCAGGTTCGTTTTTTGTTAGGCTCAACCGCAAAAATGGGAGCCGGAACCAACGTGCAGGACAGGCTCATCGCATTACACCACCTTGATGTGCCCTGGCGTCCGTCCGATGTAGGACGGATTTTGCGGACATTCAAAATAAAAAAGAATGTGGAGGTAACAGACAATGGTTAAATCATTATTTGAGGAACTGGGCGGCAAATATGAGCGGCAAGGAGATTACTTAATACCGTGCTTAATCGTACCCGCCGAAGAAGAACAGCCCATAGGCATATGGGGACAGCGGCACTTGGACTATCTGAAGCAGTATCGAAAGGTTACATACACCAATCTTCTCACAAGCGGCAGGCTCAACGCCTACCTTGCCGACATTGACAGGCAGGCGCAGGAACGCTTTGAAAGGCTCATAGAGGGCATGAAACAGGCACAGGGCATTACGGAACGGCTAAAGGCTGAAAACGCCTTAGAATGGGTTGGGAGGATGAACAACATACGGGCTTGTGCAATGGAGATTGTAAACGAGGAAATAATCTACGCATAACAGACAGGCGGCAGAGGGTAAAAGCTCTGTCGCTGTGCATTTGTTAAAAAATATCTGTCTACTTGACTTTTAAACACAAGATGCGTATAATAGTAATGTTACTAATAGGAATATATGGAGGTTAACGATGGACAATATCATTCTTGGGCTTTTACTTATGTGCAATAGAACAATCTATCAACTAAGGGAAAGAATAGATAAAGGAATTAATTTGATGTATAGCAGTAGTATGGGAAGCATACAGGCAGCTATAAGAAAATTGCTGAATTGTGGGTTTATCAGCTATGAGGAAATAGTTGATAATGGAAAGTATAAGAAAGTTTATTGCATAACCGAAAGTGGACGGCAACATTTTTTCGAATGGATAAATGCACCCATAGAAGAACAAAGTCCCAAAAGCCCAGAGTTGGCAAAGGTCTATTTTATGGGATTTTCGGATAAAAAAAATCGTGAAATAAGCATACAACAGCATTTAATATTTTTGAATGAAAAATATAATGTATTATCGGCAATATGTGAAGAAGCAGAAAATATCAAAATTTCAGAGGAAAATAAAGATATACTTAACTATCAGTTTGTTTCCGCTCTTTATGGAAAAGAACTGATTAAATTTAATATCGACTGGTTTGAAAGCTTGTTAAGAAAGATGAGGAACGGTGAAATATGAAACAATACCATTTAGAAGAATCGCCTATTGTTTATTATATCAGTAGAAAGGAAAGGGCTGAGTGGATACTTTTTATACATGCTGCTTTTGTAAACCACAATATGTTTCAAGCACAAATTGACTATTTTCAAGATAAATATAACATTCTTACCCTTGATATTATCGGTCACGGTAAATCAACAAAAGTACAAAAAGGCGATAGTATAGATAAAATGTCATCGTGGATAAACAAAATTCTAAAAACAGAAAAAATAGAAAAGATACATATTGTCGGGATTTCATTGGGGGCTGTATTAGCGCAAGACTTTGCAAACCAGTATCCAGAAGCCGTACAATCACTTGCTTGTTTCGGCGGTTATGATATAAACAATTTCGATGTCAAAATGCAGAAGGAAAATAGCGCATCACAGATACTTATGATGCTTAAAGCTATATTTTCAATTAAATGGTTTGCAAAGTCGAATAAAAAAATATCTGCTTATACTTTACAGGCTCAAAAGGATTTTTACGAGATGAATATTCAATTTTCTAAGAAGTCATTTATGTATTTATCTTCTTTAAGCAGTATGATAAATGTTCGGCAGACAGAACCGAGGAAATACCCTTTGCTTATTGGCTGCGGAAAGTACGATATTCCAATGGAACTATCCGCCGTAGAAATGTGGAAGAAAAATGAACCAGAATGTGGTGTGATTATTTTCGAGGGAGCTGGACACTGTGTGAATATAGACACGCCGAATAAATTTAATGCAGCTATGGAGGAATTTTGGTTAAGTGGAAACGGCAAATACTAAAAGTGATTGGATACGCTGCCCTGTTTGCGGAAATAAGACCCGTGACAAAATTAGAGAAGATACGATTTTAAAAAACTATCCTCTCTATTGCCCGAAATGCAAGCAGGAAACATTGATTGAAGCAAAAAATTTACAAATAACAGTCATCAAAGAGCCAGACGCTTAAGACGCAGAGCCGATGAACAAGTGAGTAGTCACAGTTCATTGGCTCTATTTTATTTCATAAGGTTTTAAGGCAAACGCCCACCATATAAAAAAACGGCGTGTGGTGGGCGGTATGGTTCTTTCTGAACTTTGGGTATAAGCTATAAGATATTAGCTGGTGCCATACTGGCACCAGCTTGTTTTATAATAATGCAGTGAGAGAGAAATCTTGACCTTTGGATAAAAATGCTAACTTACATTTTTTTTCGAGATTGACTAATCCGCTCCTGCCGTATACAATACGTTTGAGGACTTTGAATTTGTTGTTATTTCCTTCAACAAATCCAGAGCTTACTGATAAGGATATCGCATTCTTGACCGGAGTGATATCCTTTTTTATTCCATTGCAAAATGGTT
>CAJTDL010000083.1 GCA_910575035.1 Lachnospiraceae bacterium | reverse complement strand
TCGTGAAAAAGAGCGAAAGTATGATAAAATCATCTGTTCTTATAAGAGTCCTGAAATATCTTGTCCAACAAAAGGGCTATCATTTATAAAAGTTGTAAACTGGTGTTTATTCAATTGTTTTACCGTTTTTGATTGTTCTTGCATATACAAATACCTCTTATACAATATTTTTTTCGAAAAGCATCTACTTATCGAATATGATGCACAACAAACGCACGCGTGCGTTTATCGTGCGTTTATTAAATTAATTCATAATATGCTGACCGTCCATTTCCAACAAGCTTAATCCGACCCTTATCAGACATTTTTTTCAATAAACGATAAGCTTGCGGTGGAGTAACATTTAATAACTCTACAACATTATCTCTTGTAATTTTTCCGCCTTGTTTCTGTATTAGTTCCATAATCCACGCTTCATATTTCACTGCGTCAATTCCTGTCTGACGAACATATCCTACGATATTATCCTGTTCTTTGTACACCTTGGAACTAAGTATATAAAAACGTGCTTTATTATTGCCACTCGCATCAACCAAGCCAGCTTCAACTAACTTTTCGACAACTGCTTTGGCACGTATTTCCCCTATATTTGTTACCTCTGCAATTTCTGCAATTGTTAATCTACGCTGGCTTTGCAGGGCTGAGAGAACCAATAACGAATTAATCGGCAAGGACCTTCCCAATCGATTCTCTTCATTTGAAATCATCTTTGTAAACGCCAAATCAGGCTCTGCTCTCTGAATAAATAACTTTACATATGTTGAAGTTGTTTCTGAATAATCTGGTAACGGTCTACCAAATACAATAGACCCCTCAAAAATTCTATCTATTCCTCTACCGGTTTTTTCAGCAAGACCTATTCTCTTTAAAGCATCCGCTAATACCGGATTACGGCCATGAGGCTCTACTGTTAGTAAGTTTTTCAAATTTACTCCCTCAATAAACCCTCCCGGGCTACTAATTGTTAACCCCTCATCCTCAATAGCAACTCTCACAGCCTGAATTACAGTATAATCTCTATGACAGAAAGCATTAACTAAACCTTCACGATATGCCGCTTCTGAGAACTCCGGAATTGGCACTCTAAATAAGCCATATTCCATTTCTCTTTCCGGATTCCACGCTTTCATATATTCTTCAAACATTTCAAAAGTAGCAAGCAAAGGCTTTGATGTTTGCTCGTTTTTTCTAACTTTTGTACCTTCAAGAACCTGAAATACAGCTTTCGCTGTAGGTAATAATTCGGCAATTCTATCCTCTTTTCCCAGCAACAACATTCCTGTAACTGTTGGATATAAAACTCCCGCTTCTTGCTTTACAAGTTGCAATGCCTTATCAAGTTCTTCATCAGTAAGCTCTAATAGTGTCTTATCACCTTTGCGATATTTGATGATATTGCGAAGTCTATCTCTCTCATTTCCATCCAAATCATCCATAGTCGCACCTAAAAGGATTTGCGCCGAATAATCAAGCTGACTGAGGCTTGATAATCTTCCAAGAATCTCATACGGATACATAGGAACATTTTCCGGACTTCCATCCGGTTTCAAACGTCTTCTTTGTATCTTTCCATCCGATGTCGCAATAATCGCCTTGCTCATAGGAATTTGGATTTGCAGGACCTCAGTTCCTTCTTCTTCAATAATTTCAGCACGCACAGATAGTGATGGTACTGTTTTATTAGCAATCAAAGCCGTAGCCCCATTAGGATCTTTGTGCTTTTTGTGTACACCTGTTATATCACCGTTGTCTTCGACTCCAAGATACAATACTCCTCCTTCAGTATTTGTCATACCAACAATTTCTGAAATAAGTTCTTTCTCATCAAGACAGTCCATATCACTTTTAAATTCAATTGTAAGTGTTTCTTTTTTTGGTATCATTCTCATCGTTCGTACCTCCAATGATAATTCTATCACTTTTCGTGCGTTTTTGCAACAAAATAAACGCACGCGTGTGTTTATGCGTGCGTTTATTTTTACAGAAAGATATTGTACAAAAATCTTTTATCCTCCGTTTTCTTTCAATTCATCTACTGTATATTTTAAAGGTGATGTAAAACTTTTTCAACAGATAACTTATCATAAGTATAGATTTTCCTCTTTTTATTCTGTTGTATAAATATTTCGCAATTATATCGCAAAGTTTCCATCGCATTATCATCTAATGTATAATCTACTTTCCGTATAACCAATCATATCTGTTCCTAGTCATACACAACCTTTTTCATAACATTTTCACTGCATAAAGCTAATTTCAAGCTTGTCCAATAACTACTTATCAACTTCTGTAAAGAAGTATTCCAGTGTTTCCACAAACATATTATGTTCAAACAGTTCCTTAATTTGCTCCCTATTCATCCAAGTAACCTGTGCCACTTCATCTGTTGTTGCATTACTTAAATCAACCTCTCCATCATATTCGAACAACCAAACATCTACTATTTTATTAACTACTTTACCAAACTCTATTTTCTTTATATCAGACAAAATAACTTGCCCTTTTTCTGGTAATAAATCTATTCCCACTTCTTCCTTCGCCTCTCTAAGTGCCCCTTGTAGGCTATCCTCACCTTTTACTACAGATCCATCTACACACTCCCACATAAACGGATATGTTGGTCTGTTTGCAGAACGCTGTGAAATCAAGTACTCTCCTTTAGAATTTCGAATCCACACATGCACCACCAGATGGTATCCATCTATCGGTAACTGCTCACCTCTGACATGATTTTTTCCAGTAAGTTCTCTGTTCTCATCATACAAATCCCAAATTTCCGCATTCGGTACATACTCCACAATATCACCAAAATCTGCATTTAATGTCTTACATATCTTGCTCAGAATTGTAAGACTTACTTCTTCATCACGACGCAATTTTGTCATCGTGTTAGGAGCAATTTCTGCCTTTTTACGCAAATCAGATTTACTCATTTCTTTATCAACCAATAATTTCCATAATCGTTTATATGATACAGCCATAATAGCATCTCCCATTTCATTTCCTATTTCGGTTATCCTACCAACTTGTCCAGCAACTCTACAATCTTTTCTCTTTCACCGCTACCATTTGTTTTAAATCTCAGCAATGGAATTTCATACAACTCCATTATGTGATTTTTTAAGAAATCTCTTGAAGCCTGTATGGTATTCTCTTTATGGTATTCATATCCGTCAACTTCAATCGCCAGCACAGGCTTTTTACCAATTCTGTTATAAATCAGAAAATCCAAATGTGTTGCCGTATTCATTGCATACTGGCATTGATGGGCTGGGGATCACAAAGCTGCCTTCCGTCAAATCTCTGCGGGAGGAATATGCCGGACTTATGGAGCAGAAACGGAAAGCCTATTCTGCCTATAAGCAGGCCAGGGCGGATATGAAGGAGCTTTATAATGTCCGGGCGAACGCGGAGCACCTGCTGGATATTCCCACTGGGCGGGAATCGCAGAGAGACACGCAGAAGTTACGGCAATAGGTTTCCTTCCGCTTTCGGTTTTCAGCGTTCCAACGGAACGCGCAGCCATCACCGCAGGTGATGATCTCAGGGGTTTGGGGACATGTCACCAACAAGCATTTAGCAGGAATTCCGGAAACGGAAATCCTGCTAAATACGCAATCTTACGTAAGATTGCATTGCTTGCCAGTAGTTTTGAGAACCTTTATTTAGGTATTGTCTGCACGCACATAGACAAGCACCATGTCCATAATCACATCATCGTGAGTGCGGTAAATCTGGAGTCTACCAGGAAATTCCGCAACTTTTGGGGTTCCTCCTGGGCTTTGCGCCGGATCAGCGATAAGCTGTGTCTGGAGCATGGCCTTTCTATTGTCGAAGATCCCAAGCCCAGCCGCGGCCACTATGGAAAATGGCTGGGTGATGGAAACAAACCGCTTTCCTTTCAGAATCAGATCCGTCATAGTCGTTTGCGAAACGCCAGAACCCACATAAATACGGGATTCTTTTTGTTACAAAATAAAACAACTCCTCACTGGTCTGTGGTATAATTGAAATCTCCAGTAACAATTATCCATATCCACC
>CAJTDL010000082.1 GCA_910575035.1 Lachnospiraceae bacterium | reverse complement strand
AGAGGTACTGTCTGGTGTCCACGAATTGGGATCAAGGTATTTTCCAGTGTCCATAAGATGGGATTGGGGTCAAAATTCATGTCCACATCTATGGGTACATTATACATGGAACTCCTTCGCGATCCGGTCAAAATCCTTTGGGGCTCCCACATAGGGCATGGCGCTTTTGCCGCCATAGTGGTTCATCAGCTTTTTTACGCTCTGGCGTCCCTGCGGGGTCAGCGCCTTCCGGTGGTGCTTTTTCAGCGCCCGCGCTACCTTCCCAAGAGCGGCAGCCAGCACTTTTCCCGTGAGCTTCGTTGTCCTGATCGAAAGGGCAACCGTTTTTTGGTTTACTTCTTCCTGCATAAAACCTCCTTTCCGTCGGGGTCCCCGCTATCCGGGAGGCTCCCGTACAATCTCGGGAAACAGAAAACCTCGGGCCAATGTGGCCCGAGACTTACCGCTCGGCATCCCTGCCGGACGGAGCTTTCTTTTCCGGCTCCGTCTGGACTTTTTCGCCCTGTTCCCGCATGGTCTGCAAGATAGAGGGCTTCTTTTGAAGCTGGGAGGGCTTTTCGCCGGACAGCGGCTTGATACATTCCAGACGGTCAGCCGCCCGGATGGCGTTGTCCGTGAGCTGCCTCTGCCATGCGCCCACGCTGGGAGCCCAGCGAAAGCCGTTGCTTTTCAGATCGGCCCGAGTGTCCGCGTCAGGCTTTCCATCAAAGAACACCTGCAAGCGGTTATCCTCCCGGTTCATCTCCACACGGCCCCCGTCGAACTCCCAGCCGGAAAACTCCCGCTGCGCCTGTTTGGAAAGCTGTTCGATACGGGCCTTTACCCGGCGGATCTCCGCATTGTTGTTGGTAAGCTGGTAACTTTCAAAGGGCCTCGGGTCGCTCCGCCAGCTTGACGCCATGCTTGCTTTCAGTTTTTCGATCTGGTCCGGCGACAGCAGCGCACAGCCGTCCAGCTTGCCATGTTTGCGGTAATAGGCGTTGACCTCCTTCATAATGAGCTGGGAGCGTTCCAGCCCGTCCAGCTTCTTCTGGAGCTTTTCAATCGCTGCCGGGTCATCGGCGCTGATCCCGCCCATACCGGTGTTGCGTATCTTATCCAGCAGCCCTTGAATATACCGCCATTCCTCCATGTTGCTATCCCTGGCCCGGTTCTGTTTTTCCTTCTTTCCTACCGGGAAATTGGCAGGTCCGGCGATCATCACAGAGGGAACCCTTGCGTCAATGGCAAAGCCCTGGTTCATGTTTTCGGCCAGCTTGCGGGCGTAGGTGTCTAACAAATGGTCGATCTTCTCATGGTACATGGAGTCCACCCGGGATTTCTGCTGTTCCGCTATGGCGGCGGCCTTGTCTACCATTGCCCGGTATTCCGCCGTTGCGCTCCCTTCCTTGTAGTCGGAAAAGCTGTTCATTTCCTTTGCCCGGCGGGCGGCCCCTTCATTGATAGGGTAATAGTTGATGGTATGCACCTCCTTCATGCTTCGGGCCATGCTGGCCCGAAGTCTTACCGTTCTTCATGGGAAGGCCCCGCCTTGTCCTTTTTCGGAGCGGGCGGGGCTTCTTGAAACCGTTTGAGTGCAGCGAGAATGGAGTGGACAGGCTCGGCCTTTTCAGGATAGGCAAATATCCGGTGTTCCGGCAGAATGTCCTGCGGCCCGTGGTAATACTCCTTGAAGCCCTCCGGGACTGCCGACACATATCCACCGGGAGCGAATACGCCGCCCTCGTTGATACGCACATCCCGCCCGTAGGCTTCATAATCGAAGTAGTTCTGAATGTGCTCCGATATGTCGATAGTCCCAAGCTCGTCGGCGTAAAGACGGCTCAGCCCTTCATCATCGGAAATATCCGGGTAAAAGCGGTAAAGGTCAAGGTTCTGCGTCAGGTTTATCAAATCCTTCACGCTCCTTGTGTGGTTTCCCAAGACAAGAGCGGCTTCAAAGGTTTCCAGTCCGCCCTTATCCCGTACTTCCAGCAGGGCGTGGCCCAGCTCGTTCAGCTCGTCGATGTTCTCACATTCGTAGAGATGATCGTAGAGCCCCAGCACATCACTGTCAAAGCTGGTAAAGAACACTTCGCTGTACCGTTTCCCGTCTATCCCGATTTTGGCAAGGGCGGCCTGCAACTCCTGTGTCGTCATGGGGAAATGTACCGTTGTCCCTACCTCGATCCCCATTAAGGGGTATAGGGCTGTATTGGTTATATAGGCTTCAAACATGGGCTCATTCCTCCTTTCCGGCCCGGTCAGCCAGCACCTCATAAATCCCGGCCATAATGTAATCGGCGCAAGGGAGGGCGATCGCATTTCCCAGCGCCTTGTAGCGTTGCAGAGGCCGGATCTCCACGCCGTCCGCCCCGTACTTTGTCCAGCCCTCTGGCAGCCCCATCAGCCGTTCGCTTTCCGTTTTCGTCAGAAAACGGATACAGCCGCCCGCCGGGTCGCCTTCATACCAGAAGGCAAAGGGCGTTACATCACTGGCTAAAAGAGTGGGAAAAGGGTCAGTTGGTAATCCGAAGCTGTTTCGGAAGGCCGTTTCTTCCTGCTTTTTTGCCGCTCCCCGCATACGGAAGCACTGAAAGGGGTGGATGACTGGTATCTGCCGCCCTGTTTCAAAAGAAGCTGTTCGATCTCCTTCGGCGGCGGCCCGCCCGCCCTCTCCGCAAGGCGGAGGAAGTGGGAGCATTGGACGGGGCTTAAATAGTATGTCTGCGGCACGTCTGCCTCCAAAATCCGCCACGACGAAAATCTGCTGCCTTCGTGCCAGCCTTCGGGAGCCTGCCCAATACTGGGCGTCCATGAGCCGCCAGCACACATCAGGCGTTCCCCCTCGCACCATTCCGGCGTTTCCCCATCTTCCCGAAGGAGGCATTGGAACTTCGGTGTCCGAGAAGGCGGATAGGACGGCTCTAAAGTCCATCCGGTCATTTGTAGAAAACGCTCCCATGACGTTTTCCCAAACAGCGATAGCTGGATATAGGTTATCAGTAGCATCCCTCATTTCCTGTATGATACGAAACGCCTGATAGAACAGGCTTGATTTTGCCCCGGCAAGGCCGGAGCGGTTGCCGATCAGAGAAAGGTTCTGACAGGGGGAACCGAAGGTAATTATATGGACAGGTGGGATTTTCCCGCCGTCCACCTTCGTAATATCCCCCAAATGCACCATGTCGGGAAAGTGCCTTTTGGTTATGGAGATGGGCGCTTTTTCAATCTCACTGGCCCATACCGGACGGATACCGCACCGGGAAGCAGCCAGAGGGAACACGCCGATCCCGTCGAAAAGGCTTCCCAGCTTAATGTCCGGCATGGCTCGGGGTACCGTGTCCCTTCACGGCAAGCACCCCTTCCAGTGTGGTCGCCGCAATGCCCAGCCGCCCGGCAACCACAATATCGTTTTTTACATCCTCGTCCACAACGCTGCCGCAGACGATCAGGGTATGGGAGCGCCGCAGCATATCCCGGCGCATATCAATCCCGGCCTTGTGTTCCTCGGGAACGCTGTCATTCAAAAACAGCGGCAGATACAAGAGCGGGCAGATCGGGGAAAAGCCCGCCTCATAAGCAAGGCGGCAGTAGTGGGCCGCCAGCTCCATATCAACATCCGGCTCGCCGCTCCATGCGGCAGTCAGGTATGCTAAAGGTCGTTTCATTGGTTGAGCCTCCATTTCTGTTTTGGTTTAGGGAAAAGCAAGGTATCGCCCAACCCCTCCGCCCCTTCCCCCGGGAAGGGGAACGGCTCTGGAGAATTTATATCCCCGTCGCTTGACCGGGAAAAAGCATAACCGGGAGAAATCCGTCAAGGGTGCCTCTGGCACCACCTGCGGCGGCGCTGCCCTTGACTGATTTTCCCGGCTATGCTACGGAATAACTGGCGACGGGGAATAATTTATATCTCCAGAGCTTCGGGGCGCGGGGCAGAGCCCCGCAATCCTCGGGCCATGCTGACCCGAAGTTTGGGCTTACTTTTCCTGTTCGGTTTTCTTCTCCGGCTTTTCATGTTCCTTCTGCTGACCCTTCCAGTCGTCCAGCAGCTTGATGATCTGATCCTTCATTTCCCTCGGCGTAGTTTCCTTGCCGAAATACTTGCTCAGTTCCGCACCTGTCAAAATCACTTTGTCTACCTCCTTTTTGTCCTCCATCATAATGCCGTCGATCACATCCCCGTTGAGCAGCTTCTTTTCGTCCAGCTCACGCATACGCTTTGCCTGCGCCTGCGAAGGAGAGGACTGCTGGCTGTCAATGGCAACGGCGATATAGTTCTGGTTCTTTTTGCTGACATAGGAAAGCTCCACCGCCGTAGTAAAGCCCAGCTTTTTTTCATCCATCAACTTCATCAGGTCGGGAACCAGCTCATTGAGACGGATATACCGCTGCACCTGCTTGACGGCCATCTTATTGCGCTCGGCCACGATCTCGTTGGAGCGTTTGCCAGCGTCCTTCGGGTCAATCTGGCCCGAAGTGCGGGAGCCCTGGTGCTTGATAGCTTCAAGCTGCATTTTCAAGGCTTTGGCCCGCTCACTGGGGAGGATTTCTTCACGCTGGTTCAGATTGTCCTCGACCATCTGGGTGATGGCTTCATCATCCGTCAGGTTTCGGACGATACAGGGCATATCCGCATATCCGGCAAGCTCGCTTGCTTTCTGGCGGCGGTGGCCGGACACGATCTCATAGCCGCCATCCTCACGGGGACGGACGATAGCGGGCTGGGTCACGCCCTTGTCCTTGACGCTGGACACCATAGCCCGCATTTCTTCATCATCCCGAACCTCAAAGGGATGATTCTTGAAGGCGTGGAGCTCGTTCAGCTTGATATAGACGATCTGCTCCTTGCCCCGGCGTGGTGCATCCTTCGGTTTTTCGGGTTCCTTCGGAGCGGGAGCGGCCTGTACCGTTGGGGCTGTTTTTTTCTCTGGTTCCTTTTTGACCGCCTTTTCCGGTTTCTGTGCGGGAGCTTTGGACTTCGGGGCTACGGCCTTGTCCTTATCTGCTTTCGGGGGACGGCCCCGGCGCTTCGGCTGTTCCGGCTCTTTGGGTTTTTCCTCTGCTTTTTTCGGAGCCTCCGGCTGCTTTTCCGGTTTCTCCACTTTTGCCGGGTCAGGCTTTTCCACGCCGGGAGCTGCCGCCCGTTCCTCGACTTTCTTTTCCTTCATAATTTCAGCGAAGTTATAGACAGAAACATGTGGGTTCTTTACCTCTGATTCCGTCTTTTTTTCCGGCTCCGGGGAAACGGAAACTTTCTCCGGCTCTTTTGGGGGAGCGGGAGGCGTTTCCTTGCCCGGCCCGCTATCCGTTACTGGCTGTTCCGGCGTTTTTGTGGTTTTATCATCTGCCATAAGCATTTACCTCCTGTTTTTTGGCATGAAAAAAGGGGCTCAACTTTTCAGTCAAGCCCCCGTGGGAAGTTCCTCCTTTCTCCGCCATGATACAATAGGCATTTGCGAAACACCAGAACCCACATAAATACGGGATTCTCTTTGTTACAAAATAAAACAACTCCTCACTGGTCTGTGGTATAATTGAAATCTCCAGTAACAATTATCCATATCCACC
>CAJTDL010000081.1 GCA_910575035.1 Lachnospiraceae bacterium | reverse complement strand
TCGAAGCTACAAGCAGCTTAAACCACAGAACATTGATAACCAAATTACTGCCAGGTATTGAATTTTCAAGGTGCATAACTAAAATTTATGTGCGAAGTTTGAGTTTATTAATGCAACAGCACCATATGAATCTATATATAAGGTGTGCCAATCAAGACATTTGGCATTCAACATCTTCTTATAGTGTTCAACTAAATCTGTTTTTGCTGTAAATTGCACATATCCCTCGTTCCCGGCATCCCAGCTGAGTTTACACGCTATGGCAAACAAATGGGCACCAACTCCTTTGTATTTTCCATTTCTTCCCACGTTAAATGGTGCAGCTTCCACAATATCTACATGGGTATAATATTGTTCATGTATATGCTTTAGTGCAATCATTCCCTGTACTTCATCACCACCTTCTAAAAGCAGTTCATATACTTCATATCCATTCTTGTGTGGGATACTCCAATCAAATTTCCATCCCACCGCCATTAAATCTGCTGCATCCTCTTTTGTAATTGTTCTGGCAACAAAACGATATTCTGTATCGCATTCTTCCCCTGTTTCAGCATAAATAAGGCAATTCGTTAATGTATCAATTAAAATATCAATTTCCATAACTGCTCCTTTATACTTATACTATAATGCGTCTATGGCTACTTTTTCAGAATAATCTGTTTTCGGAATTTCATTATTTCTGATTGTCTGTGCTACTGGTATCATAGTATCACTTCCATTCGGCTTCTGACTTTATTATACGGTATTTAGTATCAGCTTATCAACAGATTTTTATTAAATTTTCCTCAAAATTGTGTGGCATAGACTTTCATAGTTAATTGTTAAATGGATAAACATCAAGAGATACCATTTAATCAACCAATAGAGTAATTTCTGGCATTAGTATTTATAAGGATTATCGGATTTTTTTAGTTCACAAGTGCCGAAAAGGGGATTATATCATTTTCTTCTGCCTATCTCAATCTAAATTTTTTATCTGCGCTTCCTGATGGCTGTGCCGCGTATGCTATTCATGGCTCAGGAATGTGCTGAATGGTGCATTCCATGAGAACATGATTCAGGAGTGATGGGCGGTTTTTGCGAGGCAAAACTTTAAATTTCACCCTAAATTGTTGCTATGAGCGGCTTCCAGGCCATGAATCAGTGTCAGTAACTTAAGGGTGGTTATGGGCTGGGGTGGCTTCGCGGCCGTCTGGGGCGGCTATGGGCTGGGGTGGCTTCGCGGTCGTCTGGGGGCGGCTATGGGCTGGGGTGGCTTCGCGGTCGTCTGGGAGCGGCTGGGGCTTTTGGGCTTGCCCTTGTTCCGGCGCTCCGGGAGTAAGAGTTTCTAAGCAGTTCCATGGAAGCTGTACCATGCGGACGGAACCGCCCTGGACACGCCGTCCGTGGCGTGGCCAGGGCTTTTGCGGACATCCTTGTCCGCAAATCCCTGAAAAATTGGGGAACTGCTAAGAAACTCTAACCCCCTCGCAAGTCACAAGGGCAAGCCCAAAAGCCCCAGCCACCCCCTGACTATGTTTTCAATGCCTGTAAGCTGAGAAAAGAATCCTTGGCTTTCACTTGATAAATTGGCCACGGAATAATATCAGCAATTTAAGACAGGAACTCTTTTTTCCAGCTTACGGCATATGCTTCTGGTACAAATGGCTATTACAATAAAAGCGGGCGTAAAAAAGTGTCTTCGACACTTCAACCCCCTAGCCCCCATTCATGGGGGAATTAGGGGTTTCTTTTTGTTTTGTTTTCCTGCATAATAGTCTTATGAGCATACTACAAGAAATTTTTAAAGATCATTATGAAGAAATGGTTTATATCCTACATCCCCGTGACTCTGTCATCGAAAATGTTGAAAAAATGATCAACTGCGGCGATCCCTCCTTTGGTGGCGCCATGTATGGCTGTCCACACTGCGGAAAGCTTAAGTTTGTCCCTTTCCGCTGTAAAAGCCGTTCCTGCCCCACCTGCGGCAATAAATATGCCATGGAACGCACTGCCAGTATGTCCTTTAAACTGGTAAATGTCCGTCATCGCCACTGCGTTTTTACAATTGATGGGCAGCTCCGGGATTTTTTTCTCCATGGCCGTTCCCTCCTCGACTGCCTTTTTCATGCCGTAAACAATGTTGTTTCACGCATGTTTTTTAAACAGAATAAGCCCATGAACTTTACTCCCGGTTTTATCATGGTCCCCCACACTTTTGGCAGGGACTTAAAATGGAACCCCCATATACACTGCCTTATTTCTGAGGGTGGTTACAGCGATAATGATTTCTGGCGCAATACCAGCCACTTCAACTATACCTACCTCCGCAATGCTTTCCGCACTGCCCTGCTCAATGAAATGGACTCCAAAATCGGCCCTTCTTTCAAAAGGGTTAAGTCACGCTGTTACCAGGATCACAAAGACGGTTTCTATGTCTATGCTAAGCCTAATAAATGTGACCCAAAAACTGCCATACAATACATTGGACGCTATCTGGGGCGGCCTGTTATCGCCACATCCCGGATTGACAGCTATGATGGTGACTTTGTCACCTTTCACTACAACCGCCACGAAGATGACGCCTATGTGGAAGGGACCCTTCCTGTTATGGAATTCATTGAGCGCCTGATCCGCCATATCCCCGAAAAGCATTTCAAAATGATCCGCTATGGCGGCATTTATGCACGCCACCGGGAGATTGATAAAAAACTTCATAGAACCATTTCCCGTGAAAAACACCGCATTTTCAGAAGCTTTAACCAGTGGCGCACGGCCATTCTCTCTGCTTTTGGCTATGACCCGCTGAAATGTGAATGCGGCACAACTATGCTGTTTTTAGAACCCTATTTCAACCACAAGCGCGTTTCTCTGGAAGGATTGTACGAGAAAGTCATGTCCCGTTCTCGTGGAAAAAGGTCTTCTGCATGACTTTCTTAATTCCCATTTCTGTAGTATACTCCTTTCAAAGGAGGCTGTACTTATGAACCCAAACACAGAGAAACTACGCAAAAAATATATAGATAATCCACCCGAAGGCATGACATCCGGGGACATTCGCCGCATGAGCGAGGATGACCTTCTTGATATGGATTATTTCTTAAATGAAGATGACCCGTTTGACGACGATTTTGGAGAGGAAGATTTTTATATCTTCTAAATCCCTGACCGTCTGTTTTGAATACCTGAAACACATATCTATCTAACATATGTTCGGTAAACATATGTTTTTCTTTGTGTGTCAATAGGTCGGAATTTCCTATAAAGCAAAAAAAGCGCCTAAAAGGCGCCTTATGGCATAAAAGCCCTTGGTTGGCAAGAGGCTGAAATAATATGCAGCCCTGCAAAAATATATATTGTCTGCCCCTGTCCTTAGCCAATGCCAATAACTGTAAGGAAATTTACAGGCAGGCGATGGGGTGGCTATAATTCTTCAATTTTTCTTCGATGCCTCCCAATTATTAAGAACCATGCCATTTGTAATGTCATGAAATCCCATTTTCAAATATAAAGGGCGGCCCATTTCTGAGGCATGAAGCATAATAATATAGCAATTCCTCTTTTCTGCTTTTTGAACGAGCCTTTTAACAAGCCCCCTGCCAATGCCCTGCCCCCGATGCTGCTCTTCTACAAACAGGTTGGTAATGTAGCCGTTCCATCCAGTCGGGTTTAGGCGGGACGGTACAGAACGGTAATAAAGGATCATGCCTATGCCGATGGGGTGTTGGGCTTCCTCTGCGATGATGGCTTCGAAGGTTTTGTTTTCCATAGATTCCATGAAATAATGGAGGCAGCTTTTTTCCATAAAATGGTAGGCCATATGGGCAGGGTGCATTTCAATAAAGTTTAGCCTATATTGGACAAGGAGGTCAAGGTCTTTCTTTTCGGCGGGTCTGTAGTTCATTTTTGTTCCTTTCTTTGTGTAAAATATAAAGCGATTATGCAGATATTCCATGCTTTCAAATGCTTGCGTTAAATTATAGCATTTTCTTTGGGGCATCTCAATCTAAATTTTCAAGAAAAGGGATTTTTTGGTTGTCGGAAAGCAGTCCCTTGCCAGGGAGCCAATGGATTTGTGGACTTGTGTAACAAGGCTCCAGCTGCTTCTGGCATGTGTTTGCCCTTTGCTGATTAAAGGCAAAACCCATAGGCTTGTCAGCCAAGGCTTTTTTCAGGAATCTTACTTCGGCTCTATGCAGAGTCAAACCGTACTCTTAGTGAAACCACATTGTTTCATGGGCAATGCTATCAACTAAATGCCCGGAATCAATTTTCCACCATACGGCCTTGGAAAACGTAGTCAGGGGGCGGCTGGGGCTTTTGGGTTTGCCCTTGTGACTTGCGGAGGGGTTTAGAGTTTCTTGGCAGTTCCCCAAACTGTCAGGGATTTGCGGACAGGGACGTCCGCAAAAGCCATGGCCACGCCACGGACGGCGTGTCCATGGCGGTTCCGTCCGCATGGCACAGCCTCCATGGAACTGCTTAGAAACTCTTAATCCCGGAGCGCCGGAGCAAGAGCAAACCCAAAAGCCCCAGCCGCTCACTGACGGACGCTTAGCCATCCCCGCCCACTGTCGGACACACTCCCATCCCCACCCACTGTCGGGCGCTTAGCCATCCCCGCCCACTGTCGGACACATTTCCATCCCCGCTCACTGTCTGTTACCCCCTTAAGTTACTGACATTGTCCGTAAATAGTAACTGTTATAAGCATGAATTAATGCCAGCAGCTTAAAACCAAAAATTTTTCCCTCAGCTTACAGGCAGGGAAAATCGCTTGTGCTTTCTGGAAGGGATATGCTACAATGCTGGTAAAGCGAGGGATCAATAAGTGCTGTTTTTCAGAAAGGGCATTGTGATATGCAATACAATGCCAATAAAGTGAAAGCAGACAGGCAGCTGTTTTGGGAAGCGGCGCTGCACTAATGGCAAATGCGGAAAATATGCATGTTTTAGGAGGAAAATAAATTGAAAAACGTATTGCTTTATGTAAAAGATATCGAGGCAAAGAAGCAGATTTTAGGGCTTTGCAGAGAAATGGGATTGTCTGTGAAATGGCTGCAAAAAGGGGATCTTGGCACGATGGTGGGGGAACTTGCAAAGATTGAAGCAAGCTTAAGAAAAGGAAGAGAAAAGGCGTTAGTGGAAATGAGAGGGGAGAATGCGCTAAGTGAGAAAATGCCAGGGGAAGGAACGGACTTTGATATGCCGGATGTAATGGTATTTTCGGGAATGAGCGGGGAAAAGCTGGATGCATTTTTGGAAAGATACCGAAAAGCGGGGATTGCGCCAATTGGGTTGAAGGCGGTTGTTACACCTTATAATGTCGGGTGGAGCCTTGGGAGGCTTATCCATGAGCTTACAAAGGAACAGGAAGGGATGGGGAGGAAATAAGGGAGAATCCGATATGCAGGTGATTATTTTCAGACACGGAAAAGTAGATTTCCAATGGAGAAAATGGAGTACATCCGAACAGTTTAACAACGACTGCAAATTGTATGATGGAGGCTGTAAAAAATCTTGTGTCTATGGAATTTAAGACTTCCTGATAAGAATAAGATATGTAAAAAATCTCTGTCGATTTTACACTTTTTGTGATGTCGACTTGC
>CAJTDL010000080.1 GCA_910575035.1 Lachnospiraceae bacterium | reverse complement strand
GCAAGGCTTTCTGTTCCTGTAAAGCCAGCCTTGCACGGCGTTTCCTCTCCCCCTCGGTAGAGGACTGACCGATTAAGAGTTCTATGTTGCTCATGTACAAAGCCCCATTCTGCAAGGGTTCTACAAGCCCCAGTTTCATAAAAATCTGCAAAGCCCTTTCTACTGTGCCGACTTGCTGGCGGGTGATGGTGGCTATCATCTGTGCGGTGTAGGGGATATTCTCGGCAAGCTGGAGCTTTCCCCCGTTTTTCAGCGATTTTAGGTACATCTTCAAGAGAATGTTTGAGTAGAGCATACCGTCCTGCATACTTTCCAGCAGCACGATAGCGTCCTCGTCAAAATAGCTCTCTTTCAGCTTTAGGTAGTAATATTTGCGGTTGTCTGCCATTCGTTCCTCCTTTGGTCTGTTCTGTGGCTTCTGTTACGCAATTAAAGCGGCTTTTGTGGGGGTAAAGGATAAATGTACCGCCTACCCGTTGAGGGCGGTCAAAAAAGCCTTGATTTACGGGGGTTTGGAATATCCTAAAGCGTGACATTTATCCCTCTGTTTCCGCTTGCGCTGTGCGGCTCTGATTCTTTTCATGCGTCCGGCGCAATCCGGGCAGTATTTCCCCCGGTTTGACTTGGGGAGAAAATAGCCGCCGCACTCGGTACAGCGTTTCCTGTCTGCCCGGTGGAGTAGGGCGGCTTCCAGTTTCCCGTCCAGCGGCAGCACGGCGGCTATGAACCAGCGGCATATAAGCGAATAGCTGATACTCTGGACGCATACGCAAGGCTCGCCGTTATCCAGCAAGATACAGTTGCCGTTATCGTAGTTGCAGCACTCATGCACAAGGCGGCGGGCGGCTCTGTGTTGCTGGTAGTCCATGTATGGGCGTTTACCGTTCATTTTCCCGCCCCTTTCCCCGTTCCGGCTCACGGCGCAATATTTTGTCAAGATTGCTTTTCACGGTCTGCAATTCCCGGACGTTCTCTTTCTTCTCCCGGTACTCGTTGTAAAGGGCGTTTTTCTCTTTGGTAAGCTGCTCAATCTCCGTTTGTAAGGTCTTGGAAGCTGGCAGTTTGGTAATGCCCTGTGCCTTGAAATACCGGGCGGCAGATTCGGAAATGATAAACTTGCTTTCGTGCTGCTCCCGGTAGGCTCTCCGGGCTTTCTCCGTTTTCTGCGCCCTAAGTCCATCACGGGCTGGCTTGGTCTTGATGTAGGCTAATAGCTGTTTCTGCAAGTCCTTTTTCTCCCGCAAGGTGCTTTCCACGGCTTTCAGCTTCCCGGTCACTTCATGCAGCCCGGCACTGGCGGCGGCAAGGGCGGTTTCCAGTTCCTCCGGGGAAGAAAAGCCGGATTCCTCGTAAACGCTCATGGTCGCCGCCATTTGCTTTAGATTGTGAACAGCCGCCCAGCGGTCATATCCTATACCCTTGCCCTCGGCTCGTTTCGCTTCCCGGTCTACCATGCGTTGTACTCCGTCATTTTTCGGGGCGTTTACAGCGGCTTTGTTGCGCTGTAAGCGGTCTTTTATGCTGCGGGGGTATTCCTGTTTGGGTAGGGGCGTTTCGGCGGCTCTGGCGGCGTTCTGTGCGTTTATGGTGAGTGCTTCCAGTACGGCGGCACGGTCAAAATCATCACCCAGTTTCCGGGCGGTGATGGGCTTCGTCCTGTCCGGCGTGAGATAGCTCAATCTCCCCCGGCTCTCTTTGACGGTCACGCCCTCCCGGAGCAGCAGAGAGGAAAAGTCGTCAAAGGTGGCAGCGGCGGCAAGGGCTTTCCGTATGGTCTTCCTTAGCTTTTCCTTGTCGGTTTCAAACTTGGTCTGTTTGGGCGGCTCTCCCGTGGCGGCTTGGGAAGCGTTCTCCTTATCCAGTGCGGCTTGTCCTTTCCGCTTCGCCCAATACTCACGCTCGGTAATGCGGTTCTTGCTCCCGTTCAGCAAGTCAATCTGATAGAGGTTTTCCCGGTGGCACATCTCCATGACTTCCGCTTTGAAGTATTCCATAGCTGCGTCCGTACAGCGGTACTTACAGCCCTCCCTTGTGTCCGCTGGTCTTTCCATGTACGGCAAAAGTGGTACTTCCGCAATCCGCAAAGAATTGATTACGATATGCACATGAATGTTGCCGCTGTGGTTATGCCCGTCCGGGTGGGTGCATACAAGGGCTTGGTGTCCGGGAAAATGTTCTTTACAGAACTGCTCGCCTAACTGTTGCGCCCGGTCAACCGTCAAGCCGTTGTCGGGTGCGTCACGGGGGTCAAAACTGATAATGTAATGGTGGCTTTTCACGTCCTCCCGTTTCTGGTTCTTGCCGTATTTCAGATTGGAGCGCATACACGCTATGGCGAAATCTTCCCCGCCGCAATTCAGAGAGGAAATGCGGTAATCGTCACGGGGGAGAAGCCGCCTATTTTTATCAAGGGTGGGCTTCATGGTAAACTCGTCATGCTCAAAAGTTAGGTACTGCTCGGCAGCTCCATAGTCGGCATTTTTAGAGCTGATATGTTTGAATGTTGCCAACGGCTTCACCTACTTTCTGCAAGACTTCAAACTTCAAGGCGGCAAGCTCCGCTGTGGCGGCTCGTACCTCTTGGGAGAGGGCGTTATAAGGTGCGCTGTACTCATTCAGACAGCGGGCAATCTGATTCAAGTTGCCGCCGATTTTCCCGTACTCGGTTGTGAGTTTCCCAACGGCAGATAATAATTCATCATTGACCGGGGAAACGGTGATAACCGGGCGTATGCTTGACTTGATAAGGGCTTGCCGGATAAACTCGGCTTGGCTCATTTTGCAGAGGGTGACACGCTCGGAAAACTCGGCGTATTCTTCCTCGGTCAAGCGTGTCTTGATTACCCGGTGACGGTGTGGCGTGTTGTATCTTTTCATGGCTGTGAACCTCCTTTCGTGGGTGGATTTTTTCAAGCGGCGCAAGCCGCAAAAAGGCGGGCTTGGGGTGGCAACCCCAACAAGATTCCCATAGGACAAAATGAGCGATTAGCGAAATTTGGTACTGTGGTAGAATCTTGCTCTAAGAAAGTGGCGGCTTCCTCTGTGTGGGCTTCCGTCAATACCTTTAGTGCCGCAAGCGGGGATTTTGCCAAAGCTGCGGCGATATTTCTCCCCCTACTACCTACAACACCACGCAAAGCAAAAATGACGGTGATTTACGGAAATTCCTTTCTATCTTCTTTGCACGGCATAATACTGACGATTTTTCAAAATGCCAAAAATGGACGCAAAAAAACAGGAAACCTTTTCTTGATTTCCTGTCTTGGTGTGCCGTTCTATGTAGCGGCGGTTATTCAGTTTTGATATATGGCTGTTCATCAAAGCGGAACTTGAACAGGGAAGCGACAAGCCGCTGTTTTATGCTGTCCTCGGTATCCCTGTCGATATGTCCGTTTTCAATGGCAGCTATCCGGATGCGCTTGCTGTAATGCCGCAAAACCTCGTCCACGGCTTCCGGCTCTCCGCTGGTCGCCCGGACAATCGTTTCATAGGGCAAAAGATTCGGATTTCCCATGCGAAAGCACCTCCATTTTCCTTTGCAGGAGTTTTAACGTCCTGCGGATTATATACCCGGTCGTACTCCGGCAGCGTCCATACATTTTCCCGATTTCCTGTTGTGTATAATCCCCGAAAAAGTAAAGGAATATGATTTCCCGGTTTCTCTCCAGCAAGGATAACAGGGCGGCGGCAAGCTCCCCATTGGTGAGGATAACGGTCTGACCGCATATCGTTATAGGGTATTCTTCATAAGGTGCTTCAAAATATTCGTCTGTTGTGCCTAAAGGGTAAAACTTTTCTTCTGTGAGGTATTCAAGGGATATTTCTTTCTGCCGCCGTCTGCTCCTGTCACGCCATGCGTTGAGTGCTGCATAGCGTATGACGGTCTTGCAAAAGCCGTTGAAGGTATACATGATGTGTTCCTTGTATGCTTCTGTGCAAGGCATAGGTGATTTCCCCCTTTCTCCCACATGGGCGTTTTATGGTTGACAGTTACATTTAATAATTCAGAGAAATAACAGCACGTAGTCTGTCATATCTTGAATATTGCAAAAAATATTTTGTATAAGCCTATAACCAAAAGCAAACTTGCATTTAACAGCAATACAATGAACAAGTCTTTTACAAAATACCATACTACCCATAATGGAATACCTACCATATAGGGCAAACAGAGTAACAGTAGTGGCAATATGCCATGCCTTGTAATGTCAAAGAGTATCAGTCTTGTTGTCTGTTTCTTTTTCTTCCATTTTCTTATTGTTGCTATCGGATATACTGCCACTGCAACCAACGCTAAATATGCTCCATTCAGCAACAGGTGTCTTACAATATACGGGCTGCCAGATATATCATATTGTTCTCTGCCCAAAAGAGCAAATATCACATTTTGGGAGATAATATCTGCCAGTTGATTCGTGACAAGATAATCGTTCATATTGATAAGGAAAATGATTCCTAATCCGCTTTCCGGCAATAGATACATATTAGACATATAATTCTCAACCAGCCCTGAATGCCCCAATACAGGCTCTGTATATTCTTCTGTCAAAGTCCACCCCATTCCGTAATAATAGGGAGTGTTATCATCTACATATACATTGTCATAAAGCATAGTATTTAAACTATTCTGATTGACTATTCCCATTCCTCCATTTAGATACATTTGCAGATATTTTGCCATATCTGATACACTGGAACTTAAATAACCTGCCGGAACGGTAGACCATGAATGTTTATCGGGATAGTCCGGCTCTCCCGCAATCGGAAGTCCAAAATAATTTCGATATCCTGTTATCAATCCGTTTTCTTTGCTTTGTACAAGTGTTGCTGCCGTATGATTCATACTTAGTGGAGAAAAAATGTTTTTATCCATATACTCTGAATAGCTAATTCCGCTGACTGTTTCTATGATTTCTCCTAACAATCCATAATTGATATTTGCATATTGATGTTGTCCGTAACTTTCTGTTATTTTTGCATTTCCAAAACGCTGATATATCCCTAAACCGCTTGTCTGATTCAAAAGCTGTCTTACAGTAATTTTATCTCCGTCGGACACATTTATAAAATAATCAGATGTATCAATATAATCAGATATTGTCGTGTCTAAATCTACTTTTTCTTCTTCCACAAGCTGCATAACAGCTAATGCTGTAAATGATTTGCTCAATGAGCCTATAATAAAAGGCGTATCTAAATTATCGCAATTTCCATAAGCTTCAGAAAACAGAACCTCTTTAGAGTCTACAATGGCTATCGCCATTCCGGGAATATGTAATTCCTTTATTTCTTTTTTTATCTGGCTGTCAATATCGCTATAATTGCTACTTTTTTCATATGCCAAAACAGGCTTATCCCATATAGCAATAACACAAATTAGTGACAGTATTACACAAATGATTTGCCTGATTTTTCGATTCATAAAACCTTTTCCCTTGTTTTTTTCTGATATACCATGCGCTATCATTTCCCCTCTAATTTTTTTGCTCCCTCAATTAAAATGTCTATTGATAATTCAAAACTATCTTTTATCAACTGTGTATTACCAAAGGCGTTATGATTTTCAAGTAATGCAAAGCCCTCTAAAAAACTTCTAAACATTCTGACTAAATGAATGCAATTATCTTGTGAAATATTTAGTGACTTAGTTATTTTGAAAAAAATTGAAAACATTTTTGAAGTCACTTCATTCATCTGTTCATTCTCAAATTGATTGTACCAAAGCATTGTGCTAAAAACTCCTTGATTCTCTATTGCATATTCATGAAAAGCGTAGCACATAGCTCTAATCGCATCATATCCAGAAAATCCTATTACAGATTGAATAATTTTGTCTTCTAATTCTTTCCAACCATATAGCATAAGCTGCTGTTTTAGGTCGTCAAGCCCATCTATATGGTTATAAAGCGATGGCGACTTAACGCCTAATTGCGATGCAAGCGTTTTTAAAGATAGGTTTTCTATGCCTATCATATTTGCTATATATGCAGCTTCTTTGATAACCGATTCTTTATCAATTTTTATTTTCGGCAAAATAAAGCTCCTCCTTTTTTCTTAATCTAGTTTGTATTTTAACAAATTCAATTAGTTATGTCAAGATATTAAGAATTGACAAGGGCTTCCGTAGTAGTCGGCATTGTGGGAATGTGTATAACTGGCTATCTCATGGAATTGTGGGTAACTCTGTTTGCAGGACGTGGGAAAGCTGCACTTTAGCTTTTCCATGTGCTGTGAATAGAGTTATCCATGATTCCATAGCCAGTTATGCACATTTCCACAATGCTTGTCTTTTGGTCTTTGGTTTCTTTGGTTCGGAATAGTGTGGTGCTGGCGGTCTATCTCTTGTTTTCGGTTGCTTGCTTCTTTACCGTACATGAGCATTTGCGCCCGGATTATCATTTCCATATCCCTCAAGAAGATTGATAACGCCCCATACGCCCACGCCTGCGCCGATTGCTGTTACGACTGTCTTTAATCCTGTTACTGCTGTTGTAAAAAATGCCATGTTTCTACCTCTTTCTTTCTCAAAAATTATTTTGTCTGGTTTCTGAAAGAGTTTTTCGTGTTAAAATGCCCTGCCTTATGGTAAGATAAAGACAGGGCAATCCTTTAGGAAGAACCCTGCGGGCATCCGGCATATTCAGTTTGGCGATTGGCTATGCCGGACGCTTTGTTTTGTCCTTTCCCAAGTACATTCAAAACTCCGTTTCCGTAACTTTTGGACTTTTTGTCCAGAAGTCCTGTTGCTGGTTTACAAGTTTCCTATTCAGTTTTTTCCATATTCAGTTGTCATGCTTCAATCACGCCCGCATCCTCCACCTCATCAATGGTGTCATTGTCCCTGACTCTTGCTTTACACAGGTTTTTCACATATTTTTCGATGTCTAAGGCGTTCTTGTCATCAAAATCGGACAGAAGCCGGTACTGCTTGTGCTTTGTGATGTCAAACTTATTGGAGAAGAATGGTCTAACCCCTCTAAGCTGCATGATACATTTTCCACCATCCATAACCGAAATCTCATCCATCGACATCAATTCTTTTCCGGTCTTTTGATAATTTAAACCGTAGGACTGCGACGTACCCCTTGTGTCAGAGGTATTGTAAAGGTCATGAGGTAAGCGCCTCGTGGACGCTCCCTCCCGAACCGTG
>CAJTDL010000079.1 GCA_910575035.1 Lachnospiraceae bacterium | reverse complement strand
GTGAACTGATAAGACCGAATTTCTTGGAGAAATCATCGTATAACTGATTCAACTCCGTCTGTTTGTTTTTAATCATTTCATCCGGGTATTCTTCCAACTGGAAGTTATCAGTTCCTGCGTACAGTCCCGGATCGCCACCATGCCCTTCATGCGCTGCTCCGCTTTCTCCAAAACGTCCACAGGCTTCATAATGGAATTTTCCCGGTAATACACTTTATCGTCCACTACGGTATAGCTATAATTCTTCACATCCGGATCGGCGGGTATGTTCTCCCTTGCCAGTTCATCTTCAATCTCGTTAAAATCCGCCTGCTCGATGCTGCCCTCTACATAGGAAAGCGCATGGTTAAGCTGCGCCGACAGGGGAAGGGAATCATCCGGCAGACAGGCGCTCTCCATGCCATGCGCCCCGGTAACCATCTCCATTTTTCCAAGCACCATTTCCGGGTGGTCTGCGAAATACTGGTTCATCACAATACCGTCTTTTTCCGTCAGATGCACCCAGTCCGGTTCAATGTCTAACACCCGGTCACGCTTCTTTAAAAACAGAATGTCCGAAGTGACCTCCGTACCCGCATTTTCCTTAAAGGCTGTGTTCGGGAGCCTGACTGCCCCTAAAAGTTCCGCCCGCTGTGCAAGGTATTTCCGCACCTCCGGGTTTTTCTTGTCCATAGTCCCCTTTGAAGTGACAAAGGCAACAATGCCGCCCGGACGCACTTTATCCAAAGTCTTTGCGAAAAAATAATCGTGTATCAAAAAATTGTGCTTGTCATACTGCCTGTCAGACACTTTATATTGTCCGAAAGGCACATTTCCTACCGCCACGTCAAAAAAGTCATTGGGATAACTGGTATTCTCAAAGCCTGTGATTTGAATGTCCGCATGAGGGTAAAGCTGTTTTGCGATGCGCCCGGTTATCCCGTCAAGCTCCGCCCCGTACAGTCTGCTCCCCGCCATTTCCTCCGGCAGACAGCCATAAAAATTCCCGATGCCTGCGGCGGGATCTAACACGTTCCCTCTGGTAAACCCCATTTTCCCCACTGCGTCATAGATTGCCTGAATGATGACCGGGCTTGTGTAGTGGGCATTTAACGTGCTTTCCCTTGCGGAAGAGTATTCCTCCGGGGATAACAGGCTCTTTAATTCCTGATACTCATTCGCCCAGTTCGCTTTGGAAGAATCAAAGGCATCGGCAAGACCGCCCCACCCCACATATTTTGCTAAAACCTCCTGTTCCTCCGATGTGGCAGTGCGGCGTTCACTTTCAATCTTTTCAAGGGTTCGTATGGCTTCCACGTTCTGCCGGAATTTCTCTTTCGGCGCAAATCCTTTCCCAGTATTCTCTGCTTCATTGAAAGAAATGCGGTAATTGACTGCGCCTGTTTTATCAATCTCCGGCTGTTTTTGTGATGCTTTTTCCGGCTCTGGCGAATTGCCCCCGGTCAGCGTTTCCACATCGCCCATGACCTGCTGGATAAACGGGCTGTTTTCCAAAGCATTTTCATCTACAACCTGCCCGTCCACAATGCCTGCTTTTTCCAGACCTTCCCGGACAGCCTGAGTGTCAATGTCGGGGAAATCATCTTTTTCAGCAGTATCTTTTGATTCTGAAACAGTTCCCGGCTCTGTAACCATATTTTCTGCTTCTTTCCCCTGTAAATCTCCGTTGAGATTTTGGCAGAAAACATCCGCTTCCTCCGGTGTGTCAAATGTCGGCACTGTGCCATCGCCTGTTACATAATAATCCTGCGTTTCGCTGTCCCACACCGCATAAGGCTCTGTAAAGGCATCCGAAGTTTCCGTAACCGTAAAACGTGTTGTTTCTTCCTGTTCTGGTTCTTCTGTAAGGTTTTCCGGCTCGGCATCCGGGAGAGGTTCTTCCTTCTTTTCTTCTGACAGCTCTGCTTCAGAAACTTCCGCAGCGTGTCCTTCCCTCTGCTGTTTTGGCTCGCTCTCATAACGTGCCGCATACTTCTGAGCCTCCTTCAGCAGAGCATCCATTTCCACCGCTTTTTCCGTATTGCCGCTTAATGACTGCATCAGGACATAATCAGTAGCTTCTAAAAACAGAGTATCATAGACCGCCTTGCCCTCTAAACTCCTGCTGTCATCCTCTATGGCAACCGCCCCGGTATCCTCATTCCAGCCGACCACATCTTTCATAGAAAGCGCACCGCAGATTTTTACCACAGCGGACATCTCCGCAAGCCTTTCCATCAGCGCTTTTTCATTGTCGCTGGCTTTATTTTCCGGTTCGGGACTTTTGGATTTTTCCCCGGAAATTTCCGCTTCCTGTTCCGGTACAGCCATTTTTTCCGGCTCCCTGTCACGCTCTATGTACCGCCTTGTCTGGTTTGTAAAACCGTCCAGCACAGCCGGGTGGGACGTGACGAGGTAATCCCTGGTCTGCCAGTCAGCGGAAGGGACAAGGCTTTTTGCCCACTCCTTATTGTCGGGGGAAAACCGCCCGTCATGGGATAAGTGCATGATTGTGTTTGCAAGGACGATTTCCACACGTTCCTTCCCATACTGCCGGATAACGCCCTCTGCAGTATCCCCCGGAAGGGTGTAACCGTCAAATTTCTCCGCAATCGCTTTTTCTATGGCATCTTTACATTCTACCCGGACACCATGCTCCAGCTTTTCCTGCTCCCGGCGCATGGCTTCCTCCGCCTGCTCTTTTTTGTACTGTGCAAAGGCTTCCTTTCCCTTCGGCGTAAGGTATTTATCCGCATTGACAAGCTCCCTGATGCGCTTCTCCACCACGTTCCATTTTAAAAGCACTTTTGCGTATGGATCGCCTATCCTGCCTTTCCCCAGTTTGATTCCTTTGGAATCGTGCCATTCATCGCTCCGGTCTGAACCGATTAGGGCGGGAGAACCGCCGCCCGTCCCGTACTCATTTTTAAGGAAGGCAATATTTTCTTTCTTATCATGCCCTTCCATAAAATACTCATAGATACGGAACTGCCCATGATGATAGTTGCTGCCGCCTGTCAGACGCTCATCTATCTCATCCTGTGTAATAAAATCCTCATGCAGCACCTCCACGCTGTCCTGTACCGGGTATTCCGTTTTCTCTGTACTCAAATCCGCAATCTCTGAAAGCAGATGCTCTGGCTTTTTCACATACCGCCACCTGATCTGCTTTTCCCCGGCTTCAATCTGCTCTTTTGCGCGGGAAAGCTCCCCGGCGATGACATCACGCCCCTCCTGTGTGGATAAAAGCTCGCACAGGATTGTCATGCTCTCCGGGTGGTTGTGGCTTTTAATCGGTATGCTCTCCGGCGCTTCCCCGATACCGTCCCAAAAGAAATTGAACAGGTCATTTGACACCCTCTGACGTTCCACCGCATCCACAAGGAACACTTCATTTGCGCCCATGTAAGAGCCACTCTCCACCATAGAACGGACAACACCCTCTATTTCCTGCCAGCCCATCACCGCAACCGGGTTTTCCTTTGCGGACATCCCATAGCCGATGCTCATGCCGGATTCATTGAACCAGACGGAAATGGGATTGCTGCCAAAATCAAAGCCTTTCCCCGTAGTTCGGTACTCATTTTTCAGAAACTCCGCCATTTCCTCCGGCGTTTTGCCCTGCTGGTACTTGGCATAAATGCGGCTCCTGCTGTTATCCCGTCCGCCCCCTGTGCGTAAAATGGCTTCAAGCTGCTCCTTTGGCAGAGAAAAAGCGGCGGGCATGGTATATTTCTCTCCTGCCTGCGCCGCTTCTATCGTGCCGATCTGTTCCTCTATCGTAGGGAATAAACTAAGCTGCTGGTAACTTTGCGTTTCCTTCGGTTCTTCCCATTGCGGAATCTGCCCCTCTTTCAGATATTCGCCCTTTTCCATGTAAAGGGCGATGCTGTCCCTCACAGCTTCCCATGATACAGTTGCCTCCGCTGTCCGGTTTAAATAGCTCCCCTTCCAGACCGTCAGACCGTTTTCGTCCGCCCTGTACCCGGCTCTTTCCTCCCCTACATAAAACTCGGTAAATTCCTTATGCCTGTAACTGTTTTTGATATATTCCGTCTGTTTATCCTTATCCGGCTCGAAAAGCATTACCCCGGCAATATCCGGGCATTTATGCACCATAAATTCATCAAACTGCAAGATGCCTTTCTCTATTTCAGACAAAGAAAGACCGGGCAATGGTTCTCCACTGTCCGGCTCTGGTAAATCCTTATTTTCAGTTTTTTCAGTCGCTCCTTCACTTACAGGCTGTATACCAGTTCCCTCAGTACGATTTCCTCCGCCGAGTGCCTGATGCTGTTCATCTTCTGAACCCAAAGCATCTGGTTCTCCGCCTTGAGTTTTTCCGTCACTCCCTCCTGCTTCATCATCTGCCCGGTCAGCAGTTCCATCCTCTGCTCCGCCTGCTCCTGAATGGTCAGAAGATGCTCTTTCAGCTTCCCTTTCAGCAGAAGCCCAGTGTAAATCCCTTTCTTGTGTTCCTGTAAGTAATTCTTCCTCATCAGCCCGTATTTCGTGAGCGTCCCCTCCGGCTGCTCGTCCACCCGTAACATCGGTATCATGTAATCCCCGCTTTACTTTACTTAAGGATAATCCTTCGGGGAACTGCCATAAATGGCATATTCCCCATAGTTCCTGTATTTAATCAATCTTCCCGACAAAACGGTAATAAATCTCAATGTCCCACACCTTTTTGCCATTCTCGTCTTTCCTCCACTGATGGACTGCGATTTTCTCAATCAGTTCATTCAAAAGAGGAGCGGTAAGCTCGTCAATGGCACTGTATTTCTGGATTAAGTCCACCCACCGTTTTGCGTCGTCCGTTTCCGCTTTGGCATCCTCAAGCCTTGCGAATACGGTCTTTATCGTTTCGTCAAGCTGTTGCTGTTCCGTGCGGTATTTGACGGAGAGCATGGAATAGTTTTCTTCGTCAAGAAATCCTTTTACCCTGTCCTCGTACATCTTCGCAAAGAGGTTGTTCAGTTCCTGCCTGCGTTTCTGCGCCTTTTTCAGTTCTTTTTCATCACGGGCATTCTCTGACTTCCGCTGTTTCTTGCTGCTCTGCAGCAGCCGTTCCAGAATGGCGCCCTCATTCTCCTTTACCGCCATCAGCCAGTATTGTAACCGTCCGAGGACAAAAGCATAGAGCAGGTTGTAGGTGATGAAATGCAGGGAACACGCTTCTTTCCCATGTGCGGAATACTGTGTGCAGCGGTAATACCGTGACTGGTTCTTTGTGTTTGCCGCCGACAAGCTCCATCCGCACTCGCCGCATTTGAGCAGCCCTGCGAATATCTGCGGCTCATCGTCCTTTCGGCTGCGTTTGCGGGAATTGATATGCCCCTGCACTAAATCCCATGTTTCACGGTCAACCAATGGCTCGTGGGTGTTCTCAATCCGCATCCAGTCCTCTTTCGGTCGCTTGACGTTCTTCTTTGACTTGTAGGAAAGTTTCTGTATCTGGTAATGCACGGTATTGCCCAGATAGATTTCATTCTGAAGGATTTTGCTTACGGTAACGATGTTCCAGAGGTATTTCTTGCCCTCTGGCTGTCCCTCAAAAATGTTCGCTTTGTAGCCGTTTTTCTGCGATGCCCACCATGCGGGTATCGGGATTTTCTCGGCGGCAAGGGTGCGGCAGATTTTGTTCGCCCCGTATCCGTGCGCCGCAAGTGCGAAAATCTTCTCCACAATCCACTTCGTTTCCTCGTCAACGACAAGCCTGTTTTTCTCGGCAGGGTTGATTTTATAGCCGATTGGCACGACAGGGGCGATGTATTCCCCGTTCTTGAATTTCGCTTTCATCGCATTTTTCACCTTGCGGCTTGTTTCCTTTGCCTGCCATTCGTTGACGATGTTCTTGAATGGGGCGATGTCGTTGTCCTCCCTTATCGTGTCAACGCCGTCATGGATTGCGATGTACCTTACGCCCTTGCTCGGAAAATAAAGCTCCGTGTACTGCCCTGTGAGGATATAGTTCCTGCCAAGCCTTGACAAATCCTTTGTGACAACGCAGTTGATTTTCCCGTCCTCTATGTCCTCAATCATGCGTTTAAAACTTGGTCTTTCAAAATTCGTACCAGAAAATCCGTCGTCCACGTACTCGTCTACGACTAAAAATCCCTGCTCATTTGCATAATCCCTTAGTATCTGTTTCTGCGTGGAAATGCTTGCGCTTTCCCCTTCCAGCTCGTCATCACGGCTTAAACGCATATATAACGCTGTATTGTATTGCTGCTGTTTCACTTGTTTTAACCTCCTGTCCTTTGGAAACAGCCCACCGCAATACACTGCTTGCATGAGCCTATTATAGCATGGGGCAGGCTGTTTTTCCATCATTGCAACAATATTTTTCTTATGGTTTTTTCATCTCGTACCGCATGACATTCTCCGCAAGCGTTTCCACGGTCTGCCTTTTCCCGCTGAAATGCTCGGTAAGATGGACAATGTTTTTGCCGCAGACAAAAGAAGTCTGACCGTCCTTTTCTATGAAATACCCTGTTGGGATTCCTTTCTCTTTTGGCTGGATTCCCGACAGTATCATCTTATCAAACAACTGTTTTACCGTAATGATTCCTCCCTCCTGCGGCCTGCCCTGCCTGCTCTGACGTTTGTATTTGCCCGCTGGTTTTCAATCGTGTCGTGGATTTGGTCTAAGCAGTTGTCGATATGGGCAGAGCGTTTCTCAATCCCGTCTGCATATTTCAGACGCTTCCTAAGCTCCGTTATCCGCTCCGTCACGCCCTGTTTTTCGGCTCGGAGTGTTTCTTTTTCGGCTGGTGTGGCACGGCGTACTTTATTCCGCAAGTGCTGTCGGTAGTCGATAAGTTTATTCATTTCGGTCTGGTTTTGCTCCCTGTCGGCGTGTAAGTCGGAGAGTGTAGAGATGTTATGCTTTGACATATACCTTACCTGTGCGGTAATCTCGCCCAGTTTCCGAAGCTCCTCTTTCATCAGCGGGCTTGTCGGCTTGTAGTCCGTGCCTTTGGGGAATATCCCTAACTGATAGCACCAGTAGTAATACAACGCTAAAATTCCTGTGGTTTTCTGATGCGGTTTCCATGCGTTTTTATACTGTTCTGGCATATGGGGAGAGTAGGAAATCCTTGCTTTGTAGTTCCCGTATCGGGAAGTCCCGCCTAAACATGACCGTATGAAATCGGGTGTCAACCGCTCGTCAAGCGTGTCTAACCTTGTGAAATGCTTATATTGTGGCAACTTCATTTTCCAATGGCTGCCCGAAAAATCAACCTCATATCCTTTATCGGTAAGGTATTTCATCATGTGCTGTAAATCCCTGCTCCCATTGATTGCCTCCCTTAAATCCTCCCGATAGACGTTGTACCGTGTCGGCTTTCCGCTTTTTTCGTCCAGATAAAGCGGTCTTGACGGGGCTTTCTTGGGGTTTTCAATCACCGATAAACCGTACTCTCGGCATAAGCAGTCGGACACTTCCCGCAACCTTTTCTGCTCCGATTTTGAGTAATTGTATTTGCTCCCATCCAGATAAGAAACGGAGTTAAAGCAGAAATGGTTGTGCAGATGCCCTTTGTCAAGGTGTGTGGCAACGATTATCTGATATTTGTCGCTCCACATTTCCCTTGCTAATTTCAATCCGATTTCGTGGCATTGTTCAGGCGTTACCTCGTCTGGCTTAAAGCTCTGATAGCCGTG
>CAJTDL010000078.1 GCA_910575035.1 Lachnospiraceae bacterium | reverse complement strand
TTTCGCCTTTCGGTTAGTCAGGTGGATTCCCGTGTTATCTTACGGGGTAGTACCTTCAATCTATCCCCCTTTCATCTACTTCTACTTTCGCCCTATCTGGACGCACATCTCCGCAGTGAATCATTGTTCCGTTGCCGCAGTAAATCCCCACATGGCTCACCGCCCCGGCAGAATTGTAAGTCCCGGTAAAAAATATGATGTCCCCCGCCTTTGCGTCTGATGCGGAAACCGGAGTACACTGGTCATAAATCCCCTGTGCGGTTGTTCGTGGAAGGTTATGCACCCCGCTGTTAGTAAATACCCAACAGACAAAGCCGGAACAGTCAAAACTTGTGGAAGGGTTTGAGCCGCCCCACATATAAGGGTAGCCGAGATATTTAGCGGCTTCCTCCATAAGAGCCTGCACCGATGCGTCATCGTAGGCATCCGGCGGTATGGCGTTCCCCGGCAGACCGCCCGGTGTTTCCCCGTAAAGCGTACCCTCGCCCACATCGAAATAAAATAACGGGTTATAATACTCCCCGTCATACAAACATTCGATATGCAAATGGCTTCCTGTGCTGCTCCCGGTATTGCCCGTTGTACCGATAATTGTACCTTTTTCCACTATCTGCCCCGCACCCACGCTGATGCTGTCCATATGGGCATACTTGGTTGTGTAACCGTCAATCTCAATAGCAACATAATTCCCGTAGTGGCTGTCATATGCCGCCGCTGTCACCGTACCGTCATGCGCCGCATATACGGTTGTGCCTGTGGGGACTGCTATATCCACGCCCCGGTGAAATTCCTCGTTCCCTGTAACCGGGTTTTTCCGGTATCCGTAATAGCTCGACACATAATAATACCAGTAAAGGTTAAGCGGGGAAGCGAACTCCTGAAGCAGACCGTTTGTTTCCCGGTACATAGCAAAAATCTCCGCCTGTTCCGTATCCATTTTCCCGGAAACAAGGTTCTCTAACGGTATGACCGTAAGCGTCACTCTGAGGATACTGACCTCATATTCTTCTTCCTCCTCATACTCATATTCTTCCTCTGTTTCTTCCCCTGTGACCGGATCAGTGACCGTCCTTGAGCCTGTCTTTGTGACCGTCCTCGTCCTCGTTTCCGTATCCGGCGTGAGCGTCAGCGTATACATCTCATCAAAAAGAGCCTGTATTTCACTTTCCACCCCGTTTGCGGTAAATTCCGTATGGACTGCGGACAGATAGCTGATAAGGGTAAACGGGTTATGCCCGATTGCACCAAGATTATAGGAATATTCATCATACCCCGGATAATCCGTTTCCACCCGGTCAATCTCATTCTGCAAGTCAAGCTCCAGACGGGTAAGCTGTAAATCGGCGGCGTCAATCTCTTTTGGCTTGCTTAAATAGCTTGCCGCTAAGATTGTGGACTGCGTATCCGCAAACATCGCCCCGCAGGACGATACGGAAACCATAATCATCATTAGGAGCAGAGCCATGATGCCCACCGTCACAAGCAGTCCTGCGTTCCTCCTCGCAAACTCCTGTAACTTCCTCGCCACAGCCACAGCTCCGTTTTTCGTCTTTTCAAACGCCTGCTCCGCTGTTTTTCCTGCCGCCGCTTTCTTCCTCGCTTTGATATATTCCCGTTTGATGCGCTGTTTCTGTAACCGCTTCTGCAATGCCTTTTTCTGCATCTGCGGGTTTTCTTCCAGAAACTTCTGGTACTGGAAATTGACTTCCTTTTTAAACTGCTTCTTTTCCAGCTTCGCCACTTTCGCCCGCTGTTTCTGCTCTTTCCCTTTTATCTGCCTTTTGACGAAAGAATAAACCGCTTCCCCTTTCTGCTCCGATTTGTGTGCGCCCTCCACCGCTGAATTTTCTTTCTCCGTTTCAGCGATTTTCCCATGCAGGAAATTCCGGCTCTCATTCTGCACCCTGCGCATGGTGGTCTTTGATATTCCCTCCTGCTTGAAAGGCTTCTCCTTATCCAGAGGTACAACCACATATTTTCCCTTCCCGGTTTTCTCGTCAAACACTCTCTGCAAGGTGTATTCCCTTGTCTTTGGCAGCTTCGCCCTTGCTTTTTCTACCTTCCTCCCGGCTTTCTGCGCCTGCCGCTGCTTCTTTTTCAGCTTTTTGCTTCCGGTAAATTCAGAACCTCCTTCCCCCTGAAACAGATTCCCGGTATTCTCCGTAAAAGATTCCTCCGTAAAGGTTTTATTTTCCGCTTTTTCCTTCGTGCCGCCTTTGTTCCGGTGTTCCCTCTGCACCCGCTTTTTATGGTATTTCCCCTTTTTCTGCGCCTGCCTGTAAGTGTCCCTCCGGTGGTAATCTTCCGTATCCGTCTGTTTCTTCCCTGTTTCCTCTGGCTGACTGAAATTCTCCTGCCCTGTAAAAGTATTGTTTTCCTTTACAAAATCTGGCTTTTCTTCCTGCCCCGGCTTTGCATCGGACTTTTGGACTTTTTGTCCAGAAGTGTTCCGGTACATCTGCTTTCTTACTTGAACCTTTGAAGCATGGTTCGTTTTACGCTGTCCGGCATCGCTGCTTTGGGAATCCATGCTTTTATTCTCTGTAAACGTGCTGTTTTTTCCCGGCTGGCTCTCTTTGGACTTCTGGACTTTTTGTCCAAAAGTTTCCTGCTGTGCCTGCATACTCTTTTCCATCTGCCTTTTGCCGCCCGAACTACGCCCCGGCTTCCCTGTGCCGGAATCCCTCGGCTGATAGGCAGCATTGCCGCCGCCCGTAAAAGCATTGTCAGCTCCCTTCTGGAACTCCGCATTTGCTTCTTTACGGTAGACGGTATCCTGTTTTTTCTTTCCTTTCTTTTCTGCCATTAACTGTCCTCATCCCCCTTTGTTACAGATTCTTCCGGTTTTGTGTTCATAATCGCAAAGGTCTTTGTATCTGCCGGGTACTTATCCACGAATGGGATAACCACGTTGTCAAACAGTATCAGACCGCTTCCCGGCTCGGAATTGGTGACGTGCATGAGCTGTTTCTCCGACAATCCCAGCTTATCCGCCAAGATATGCTGGTCTTTGGCGTTCTGGTTTAACAAGTATACAAAATCGCTGTTCCCCAAGATGCCCTCGATTTCCTCCGATTTCAGAAAATCGCCCACATTCTGCGTCAAGCCTGTCGGGATTCCGCCCCACTTCCGGAACCTTTTCCAGATTTCCACTGAATAAATGGCTGTCTGCTTCTCTTTTAAGAGCAAATGGAACTCGTCACAGTAGTACCTTGTGGCAACTTTCCGTTCCCGGTTCTGCGACACCCTGTTCCAGACCGCATCCTGCACGATTAACATCCCAATCTCTTTTAACTGGTTTCCCAAGTCCCGAATGTCAAAGCACATGATCCGGTTGTGTGCGTCCACGTTGGTACGGTGGTTAAAATAATTCTGCGAGCCATGCACATACAATACAAGGCTGTTGGCAATCCGTACCGCCTTCTGCTTCGCTTCCCTCTGCAGCTCCGGCGCAACGTCCCTCGGCTCATACTTTAACAGCGCATTATACAAATCTTCCAGTATGGGCATATTCTCCGGCTTCGGGTGCTTGAAATACCCGTCATAGATATGCTTGATGCAGGCGTCAATGATGCCCTTCTCGTCATTTTCCAGACCGTCCTTTCCCCCGGCAATCAGATCGCACAGGGTAATCAGGAAATCGCTCTTTAATTTCAACGCTTCCTTGTCCCCCTTATGGGAGAGCTGAATATCCATCGGGTTTAAATAATCCTTTGAGTTGGTGGCAAGCCTTACCACCTGCCCATGAAGTGCCTGCACTAACGGAAAATACTCGCCCTCCGGATCGCAGACAATGATGTCATCCTTTGTGATAAGGAAACAGGATAAAATCTCACGCTTTGCGCTGAATGATTTACCACTGCCGGGTGTGCCTAAAATCACCCCATTCGGTGTACGCAGCCTTTTCCGGTCTGCCATAATCATGTTGTTGGAAAGTGCATTCAGACCGTAATAAATAGCGGGTGCAGGCATGAAAAGCTCCTGTGTACAGAAAGGCACAAGGACAGCGGCGCTCTTTGTGGTGAGGTTTCTTTCAATCCCCACATCGTTGCACCCAATCGGCGCACTCGCCATTAACCCCTGTTCCTGTAAATACTGCAAGCATCTGAGATTGCAGTTCGCCTGCTGGATAATGCCGGACACCCTCTGCGTCAGGTTCTCCAGTTCCTGCTTCGTCCGCCCGTAACAGGTAATGAGGAAAGTCATTTTGATAAGTTTCTGGTTGCTTGTGTTCAGATCGTCAAGCAGTTCCAGCGTGTCCTTCTCATAAGTCACGATGTCCGTAGGCAGAATATCCATATCGTAGCCGCTTCTCACAGCTTTCTTCTGTTCCTCAATCTTCATTTTCTGAATGTCAGTGAGCGCACGTTTTATCATCTTGATTGCTTCCACCGGATCAATAGTCTGCATATGCATGGTAAGGGTGAGGTTGTCATCAATATCCAGCAGCTTTTTAACCATCTCGTCCGTAAACTTCGGCGCAATCATGTCAAGGTAAGACACGCTCCCGTAAATGCTGCCGGACTTAAAGCGGCTCGGATAGCGGAAGTCAAACCCCGGCGGCGCAATGTAATCTTTAACTGACTTCCCGGATTCTGACAGCTCCTTAAACGAAAACCGGAAAGGCTCCATTGTACCCTGATTGAAATATTCATGCAGGATACGCAGCCTTTCCTTCCCGTCAAGACCTCTGGCGTTTGTGCCGATATTGTTTAAATTGTGTACCACGTCCTTCTCGATATTGCTTAACTTGCTCTTTGCTTCCCTGTACCCGGCGCTTTCCACACCAAAAATCAGATATTTCGATTTGATGATTCCATTGTTGCCCTTTGCCGACTGGTGCTTTAACATCTGCGTGTACTCGTCACGAATATCGTCAAACGCATCACCCTGTAAGGAAACATCGAACTGCTCCGCAAGAGCCTGCTCGCTGACCTGCCTGTTAAATAAGAACAACTGGAACTTTATGGACGGATCGAAATAGTTAATCAGCTTGCTGTATTCCTCCAGAATATCCGCCTGATCCTCCACCTCCAGCAAGTCATAGTTGATGTCGTAAAATTCCACCATTTTTGTATAATAATTGTCCGCCACCTGACAGATGCCGTCCCGGTACATTTTTTTGAATGTAATGGTTTTCTGTGCGGTGTCCGGCTTCGCCTGCTCTTTGCTGTTCCCGGCAAGCGCACGTTTCAGCTCCGCAAGGCGTTTCTTTTCCGAAAACGTCAGTCCCTCCTTTTCCGGTGTCTGTCTATTTTTTCCCGGCTTCTGCTTTTCCGCTTCTGCCTTTTGCTTTTTCTTCAAGGAAACATACCTCCCTCCTGATTTTTTCCCTCTCCTCCAACTGCTTGTAGAGGTTTTCCGATTTATACGGTCTGATTCCCGGCGTGAGTACCTTCTGCCGGAGCATGAAGTATAAAATCTTCTCTGCCGGGAAACCGTCTTTTTCATACATTGCCAAAAAGAAGAATGGCAGCATTGCGCCCACCATGATAAGCGCCACCCCCTGTGTCCCCAATATCCCTTTGGTAAGGAAATATAAAGGCACTCCCACAAGAGCTGCGCCGGAAAAGCAGATAATCTGCCTTTTGGTGAGGTTCAACGCTACTTTTGTCTTGATTCCACTCAGGTCTTTTGGCACTGGTACGGATATTGCCATAGTCTGCTCCTTTCGTGGGAAATGCCCGCCAAGCACAGTATTTTTGTACTCAATGGGCATTGAAAATTGATTTTGATAATGAGCCTGTCTTGAATAAGCTGAAACAGAGGATTACGGTGTATGCCACAACCGACCACAGTGCGCTGTGTAAATTGCCCGCTACTGCCACGCTTGCCACAAGCACAACATAGATCGCCACGCACACCATGATGAAGAACCCCTGAAACGCAAGTGCGACAAGCCCTTTTAAGTAATTCGTCCCGATTGTCCCCCATTCCCGGTTGGTGACTGTCGCTGCCGGGATTGGGGCAACTGACACATAAAGGTATATTTCAATCATGCGCCCGTATAGAATGACGGTGATGAGGACGGACATGATTTTCATACATAAGCTGATGACCATAGTTTCCATACCAAGACCGATAAGCTCCCCTATCCCCATTGTGTCAATCTGATTGTTGAACATGGTGGTAAGGGTAGCCTGAACGTCAAGGCTTGTTGAACCGGAGATTGATGCTGCCGCCTGTGTCACCACATGGCTTCCCACGTCAAACACCGCCATGACTATATCAAAGGTCTTGGAAAGCAGCATGACAGCGATACAAGCCTTAAATAAAAAACGGAAGAACAGGCTTGTATCAAAGTCATGCATATTGTTTTTGTCGATTACCATTGTTATCAGCTCATAGATCAGCACAAAACTGATGATCATGCCTGCTATGGGGACTACCACGTTTTCCGAAAGCGTCCGTATCATGCTGAATATGCCGGAGTTCCAAGTACTTGGCGTCTTGCTGACCCCCCCCGCAATCGTGCCGACCTTATCATTGACGTCGGAAAACATGGTATCAAGGTTATTAAGTACCCACCCTTGCAGCATCTCCTTTATGAAATCAGTGATTTTGTCTATGATGCCGCCCATTTATCTTATGAAAACAGGCTGGAGAGCTGTGGAATCACCGTCTGCGCCACAATGATAATGCCCCCTCCACTCATAAGCTGTGTTATCCCCAATTAGTAGGAACAATACAGCTCTCTGGCGGGCGGCGGCACGTCAAGAAATATATATGGAGTTTTTAAAGAATCCCCCGGAGCAGGGGAGCGGTCAGCTTGTGACCTGCTCCACTTCCGGTATGGGTTTGAGATTAAAATGAATTTCGATAGAAATGTGTCTTGTCTTATCGCTGTCTATGGTTTCATGGACAACGATTTCTTTAATCAGGCGGTTTAAGGTGGAAGCGTCCAGCTCGGTGATGTCCCGGTATTCCTGTATGGATTCCACCCACTGCCTTGCGTCCACGGCAAGCCGGATTTCATCGGCAAGGCGTTTCCGTCCTTCCTCAACCTTGGCTTTTAATTCCGCCTGTTCCTTCTGCGTCTTTTCCAGAAGGAGATTGAAGTTTTCTTCTGTGATTCGTCCGGCTACCATGTCCTCATAGAGCCGCAATACCATCTTTTCCAGCACTTCAATCCGTTCTTCGTCTTTGGCAAGGGTGCGCTCCATCGCTTCCCGCTGGTCTTTCTGCCTGGCATGGCAGGTATCGGTCAGCCGTCCGGCTACTGCTTCACTGTCTGTCAGGGCAGCGGCGGCGCACTCTCGGATTTTGTTCAGCACAAGAGAATAGAGCGTGTCAAACTCAACCCGGTGCTGTGTGCAGTGCTGCTTCCCATAGGCATTGTAGGTCTTACAGGAGAAAATACGCTTCGGGAACTTCTCATGCGTGGTGCGGATAGTGAGAGCCTTTCCGCACTCCCCGCATTTTATCAGCCCTGCAAAGAGGTTGATTTCCCCGGATTTGCCCGGTCGCTGGCGGGATTTCAGTTTTTCCTGCACAATCGCAAAGTCCTTTTTGTCCACCAGTGGCTCATGCGTCCCCTCCACCACAATCCAGTCCTCCGGCTTCTTATCCCGGATCGTGCCGATTTTAAAGCGGTACTCGGTCTTTTGGGAAGCGATTGCGCCGGTGTAGACGGGATTCATCAGGATTTCCTTAATCACGGAGAAGTCCCACACGTACCGCCCGTTTTCCGGGTCTTTCTTTTCCCATTTGGTGCGGATGTTCCGGTGTCCCCGCTTCCGGTTCCACCATGTCGGGCAGGGGTGCTTTTCTTCCTCCA
>CAJTDL010000077.1 GCA_910575035.1 Lachnospiraceae bacterium | reverse complement strand
AAACAGGGAAAGCAGATGCCGCATGGGAAAATATCAGTGAAAGAGCTGGTCGGTCAGGGTATGGGCGCTTCGAGCATTGAGGTGACGGATAACAACATTAAGTCCTTTGAGAGAGTGGCAAAGAAATACAATGTACAGTTTGCTGTAAAAAAGGATAAGACGGAAAAACCGCCGAAGCACATTGTATTATTCAAGGGCAAGGATGCCGACGTGATTACGCAGGCATTTAAGGAGTTTGTAAAAGTTAATGAGAAAAAGCACAACCGCATCTCCGTTAAGGAGAAGCTGGCGCAGTTCCGGGAGCAGTTAGGAAAGGGCAAGAACCGGGAGAGGGCAAGGGAACACTTAAAGGACAGGGGGCAGTCATTATGAGTAAAATCGTAGAGGGCATTGCCAAAGACTTAAAATCAATCCCCGAAAAGTTAAAGGCAAAGACGGGGAATGTTGACAAAAAGAAACTTTTCCTTATGAATCTCCCCTATGTGCTTGCCGGGTATTTCTGCGACAAGATTGCGTGGCTGTGGCGGATATCGCCGGGGCAGGACGCTTCCGCAAAGATGATGGCGGTCATGGCGGGGATGGAGGACTTATTTTCCAACCCGTTACCAAGTTTCCACCCAAAGGATTTGCTGATAGGGATAGGGTGCGGCATTGCGCTCCGCCTTATAGTGTATTTCAAAGCCAAGAACGCCAAGAAGTTCCGGCATGGCATGGAGTACGGTTCTGCAAGGTGGGGAACAGCAAAAGATATTGAGCCTTATGTCGATCCGGTGTTTGAGAACAATGTTCTTCTCACAGAAACGGAAAGGCTGATGATGTCCGGCAGACCAAAACAGCCGAAATATGCGAGGAATAAAAATATCCTTGTTATCGGCGGTTCCGGTTCGGGCAAGACGAGGTTTTTTGTAAAACCCAACCTGATGCAGATGCACTCATCATATGTTGTCACCGATCCGAAGGGGACAGTGTTAGTAGAGTGCGGAAAAATGCTCTTAAAGAACAGTTACCGGGTGAAAGTGCTGAATACCATTAACTTTAAAAAGTCCATGCACTACAACCGTGCGACTTGTTCGCCGCTGAAAAGGCGGCGCACAGCGCTGTTTTTAACCAGTTCTGTGAACTGATAATTCGAGAGGTGGAATGATAGGGTAACGCCTTGAAACGCCTCCCCTGATACTCCGGCATGCGTCATCACTCTGTGATGAGGTGTGAAGCCCGGTAAAGTCGGCAGAAAGGTGCCGTAACAGATAACGCTGACGAAACCTGTCCAGAGGTGGACAGCGCACCCCATATGCCGGGGGTCTATAAAATACCTAAGGTGAGAATGGCAGCAATGCCTGACGAAACTCCCGAATGTAAAGGTCTAAAAGTGCCACATACAGAAATGTATGTGTGGGTTCATGCCCAGACAGTGCGGTCTAGTAGGAATGGTTGTTACGAACCACCGTGATGTGTTACAGGCACATGCAAGCTGTCAGGCTTAGAGGGAACACCTAAGGGTATATATGTACAGATAGAATTATCGGAATAAGGAAAGGCAGAGAGTCCTATGGATAATCCGGCGAAGAACAATAAGCGGATGAATCCCTGCTGAAAGGTCGTGGTCGAACTGTCGATGTTGCCTGCGAAAAAGAGGGCGACGGAGGAATGGCCACAAGTCAGGCAGAAAATCAGCAGTACACACTCTCTAATCATGCAGTCGAGTAAGAATAAGAAATTGTCACTCGAATCAATGAAATGGGGTGATGTACATGACACAAAAAGCTAAAAAAAGAAGCAAACTGCGCCATGCGGAATACTACGACATGCAGAACATCTTTGATGAACTGTATGCAAAAAGCAAAGATGGAGAAATATTCAATAATCTCGTAGAAATCATTGCGGCACCAAATAACATCATGCTTGCTTTCAGAAATATTAAAAGTAATGATGGGAGCCATACCGCCGGCACAGATGGGAGAACGATAGAATCCCTGGCAGATATGTCAGAAGAAGATTTCGTCTCTCTTATTCAAAAACAGTTTACAAGGTATGTGCCAAAAACAGTAAGGAGGGTAGAGATTCCCAAACCAAATGGGAAATTTAGACCGTTGGGTATACCGTGTATCATAGACAGGATTGTACAGCAATGTATATTGCAGGTCATGGAGCCAATCTGTGAAGCAAAGTTTTATGAACATTCATACGGCTTCAGACCTTGCAGGAGTGCTGAAAACGCTGTCTCCTACGCTTACGGACTGGCTCAAAGGAATAAGCTCCACTATGTGGTAGACGTGGATATAAAGGGTTTCTTTGACAACGTAAATCATAGAAAGCTGTTACAGCAGATATGGACGCTGGGTATACGGGATACCAAACTGATTCAGATAATCAAAGCAATGCTGAAAGCGCCAATTCAAATGCCAGATGGAGAAATCTTATATCCAGACAGGGGAACCCCTCAGGGCGGCATACTTTCCCCGCTGTTAGCCAATATTGTCCTGAACGAACTGGACTGGTGGATAGCGTCACAGTGGGAGGGTATGGCAGACCATATGAAGTCTCCTTGTAAGGTCACATATTATCCGAATGGGGCAGAGAAAAAGTGCAACAGCTACACGGCGCTCAAAAAGAGCAATCTCAAGGAAATGCGTATAGTCCGGTATGCCGATGATTGTGCGCCACGAAGGCGAGTCCAAGTAGCGTAGCTACTTGAAGACAGCTATGCTGTACAGATGATGGCGGAGGGCCCGCCGGAACCGTCATGCAGGTGGAGGTTCCAAACCACCCTAAGGTGCTGTAGCCAAAAGCTATGGTATTGAGCGTTAGGGAAAAGGCAGTTATTAACTGTCAGGTGAGTGTGAAGGAGATGAATGAACATATGAACCGCTTACGGAAATGTCGAAAGCGTAGAGATTCCATCAAAACCAGGGGGTAGTCGTTAACCTGGGATAAGTCTGGAGGAAACCTGTTTACTGTCCAGACGGTGGGCGGCATAAAGGCGGCATGAACTTTACACAGGCGTCTGTACGGAACGTGGGAACCCACGGGCTGATGTTAAGGGAGCATATCAAGCGGAAGAACCGTAAGATAAGAGTACCGATGCAGCCATGGGGGCAGATTGGGTTGTAGTAGCGTAGAAGTTCCTGTAATGGGAACGGAGCGAAGAACCCGAATTATCCGGCTTTAAGAATAAGTCAACTTTAGAAAGAAGGAGGAACTTATGCAAGAAGCAAAGCCATACAGTATTTCAAAGAAAGCAGTGATAGCAGCTTATCAAAGAGTGAAAGCGAACAAGGGAACCTATGGTGTGGATGAACAGTCCATAGAAGATTTTGAGAGGAGACTGAATAACAATCTCTACAAAATATGGAACAGGATGTCATCTGGCACTTACTTTCCCAAACCTGTAAAAGCGGCAGCAATACCAAAGAAGAATGGAGGAACCAGAATACTGGGGATTCCAACAGTAGAGGACAGAATTGCCCAGATGGTGGCGAAGCTGTACTTTGAGCCATGCGTGGAGCCAATCTTTTATGAAGATTCCTATGGATACCGTCCGAACAAGTCAGCCATACAGGCGCTTGAAGCCACAAGGACAAGATGTTGGAGAAAAGACTGGGTACTGGAGTTTGATATCCGGGGGCTGTTTGATAACATCAGACATGATTATCTCATGGAAATGGTAAAGAAACATACCAAAGAGAAATGGATAATCCTATATATCCAGAGATGGCTGACGGCACCGTTCCAAATGGAAGACGGGACGATTGTGGAAAGGAAATCCGGAACCCCGCAAGGCGGGGTGATAAGCCCAGTATTGGCAAACCTGTTCCTGCACTATGTGTTCGATGATTTCATGGCAAAGGAATTTCCGACGATACCGTGGGCAAGATATGCTGATGATGGAATAGCGCACTGCGTCTCCCAGAAACAGGCGAAATATCTGCGGAGAAGGTTGGAGCAGAGGTTCCAGAGTTATGGTCTGGAACTGAACCAGGAGAAGACAAGGATAGTGTACTGCAAAGACGATGACCGGAGAGGGAATCATGAGAATATCTCCTTCGATTTTCTGGGATATACGTTCCGTCCAAGACATGCAAAGAACAGGTACGGGAAGTTCTTTACAAACTTTCTTCCGGCAATCAGTGGGAAAGCAAAGAAAGCCATACGCAAAGAGGTAAGAGGATGGAAACTGCAATTAAAACCGGACAAAGACCTCTACGACATAGCAAACATGTTCAACCGTCAGATACAGGGATGGATTAATTACTACACGCATTTCTATAAATCAGAAATATATGATGTGCTGAGGTATATCAATGGATGTCTGGTGAAATGGGTGCGGAGGAAGTATAAGAAGCGCAAGGCTAGACGAAAGGCGGAACACTGGCTCGGAGAGATAGCAAAGCGTGACAGGAACCTGTTTGCACAATGGAAATTTGGGATACTGCCAGCGGCTGGATGATGGGAGCCGTATGAGCTGAGAGGTTCACGTACGGTTCTGAGAGAGACTTGAGGGGAGGTTCCTCAGGTCTACTTACTTTCTTATTGGCGTAATCGGAAGCAAAGAGGACGCTGAAAAGATAAAGTCCGATATTGGGAGGTTCTTTGAGGAAACGCTGAAACTGGAATTGTCTGTGGAAAAGACGCTCATTGCGAACAGTGACGACAAAGCGAGGTTTCTCGGCTATGACGTTACGGTATGCAACGACAGTGCGCTGAAAAAAGCCAAAGGAAAAGGGACTGTTAAAGCCTACACCGGCAAAATCAAGCTGTACCTGCCAAAAGAGAAATGGGTGGGGAAACTGTTAGGATACGGTGTGCTGAAAATCGTGTCAAGGGCAGGGGAAAAAGAAGTCTGGAAGCCGTTACAGCGGAACGACTATATTTTTCTGCCAGTGCATGAAATGGTACGGAAGTACAATGCGCAGATTCGGGGGATTTACAATTACTACCGACTTGCGAGTAATGTCTCCGTATTAAATAAGTTCCATTATGTCATGGAATACAGCCTATACAAGACCGTTGCGGCAAAATACCGTATCACGATGACAAAAGCAAAGCTCAAATATACCAAAAACAAAGAATTTAAAGTGCCGTACAAAACACAGAAAGGTACAAAGTATGCAGTCCTCTACAATGAGGGATTCCGCAGGGTGAAATATGCCCTTGGAAGTTATGCAGACATCATACCCGAATATGAGCAGATGAACAAGCCCAAAGAACTGTTTTTCAGATATAAGGCGAATGTCTGCGAAATGTGTGGCGCATATGTGCCAGCGGTTAAGGTATATCAGGTAAAAAGTATGAGCGACCTTGATGTTAATACGGAATGGGGAGCGATTATGAACAAGAAGAAAAGAAAAACGCTTGTAGTGTGTGGAGACTGCTATGACAGAATCCATAAATAAATGTAGAGGATGTATAGTGGGGAGCCGTATACATCGAGAGGTGTACGTGCGGTTCCGGGGCGAGGGTTCGGAAACCTGCTGTCGTGAGACAGTAAGGCGCCGGATTCTTAGCCTACAATATTGGGCAAATACCAAAGTTTGAGAAGCTGATTGCCACAATCCGGAGCCGGGAAATATCAGCTTCGATAATTTTGCAGTCGAAGTCGCAGCTTAAAGCCATTTATAAGGACAACGCCGACACCATTGAAGGGAATTGTGATACCACCTTATTCCTCGGAGGGAAGGAAAAGACCACCTTAAAAGAGATGGCGGAAATTTTGGGTAAGGAAACTATTGTGCGCCCGTTAGGGTGTATGCCATAAACCGCCTTTAGCAAGCGGTAGACAAAGATATCAAAGAAAGGAAGGTGAAAATTTACTGTCTATCATTCCACGACTTATCCGTGAAGGGAAACCTTCTGGGGAGTGTAGCATGTCGTTGTTATAGCAAATACGGCTATAACTGGCATAAAACGGCGCAATCTTCTAACCGTCATTTTATGCGGGGATGAAAATCCGTGTATGAGGATGAAAGCTAAACTGCTTGATTGGTAGCCGGAGCCTGGGAGTATCTGGCCTACGTGCGAAAGGAGATGGAACGCACGGTGCTTTGGCGGCTGTCGCTCGATTGTCGGCAGGCGTGTGATATCCGAAGCAAGGCAAGCCTTAGATTAGGCTGAACGGCGAACGCCACATATCTACAAAGATTACCGACAACACGGAACGCTATGTATGGCATACGCTACCGGGGATGACCTAAACCCGCCCATTTGCGGGCATGGTTACACAGCTCCCATAGTAGCCCGTGGACTCTGGATTTACAGGGATAGCCGTAAAAACGGAAGCGGGAGAGCCGCCCACATGACGAAGGGGAGCAGTATGCTTTTAATACAAACAAGAAAGGAAGGTGCGTGAGGCATCATGAGAAATCCAACTGATGTATTAAATAGCCTGAACAAACAGTCTAAAGATTTATCGTATAGGTTCCAAAGGCTTTACCGGAACCTGTACAACCCGGAGTTCTACCTGTTGGCATACAGGAACATCTACGCCAATGAGGGGAGCATGACGCCGGGTGTGGATGGAGAAACACTGGACGGGATGGGCAGTCCGAGGATAGAGCGCATCATCAGCGCATTGAAAGACCGCTCCTACCGCCCGAAACCTGCACGGCGTACATATATTGCGAAGAAAAACAGCAGTAAAAAGCGTCCGCTTGGGATTCCTTCCGGGGATGACAAGCTGGTGCAGGAAGTAGTCAGAATGATACTGGAAAGCATTTATGAACCAGCCTTCTCCGACTATTCCCACGGATTCCGCCCAAAGAGGAGCTGCCATACAGCCCTCGAACAGATACAGCGGACATTCGCCGGGGCAAACTGGTTTGTGGAGGGGGATATCCAGGCATGTTTTGACAGCTTTGACCACCACGTGCTGATTGATATCCTGCGCAGACGCATTGATGACGAAGCATTTATCACATTGATGTGGAAGTTTTTAAAAGCCGGATATATGGAACAATGGCAGTACAACAGGACATACTGCGGCACTCCGCAGGGTTCTGGCATCAGTCCCGTCCTGGCAAATATTTATCTGCATGAACTGGATAGGTACGTGGAGGAATATAAGGCAGGCTTTATAAAAGGAAACAGGATAAACCGCAAAGTGAATCCGGAATACGCCAGACGGAACCGTGAGGTGCAGAGGTTTATGCGCCGGAACAGGGAAGTATGGGACAGCCTTTCCGAAGCCGAAAAGAAAGAACGTGCCGGGGAATTACGCAGACTGCGGGAGAAACAGAGGGAAATCCCGTCTAAGCAGTTTCGGGATGAAACTTACAAAAACCTGCAATACGTCCGTTATGCGGATGATTTTATCATAAGCATTATCGGGAGCAAAAAGGACGCTGAAGCCTTAAAAGCAGATTTAGCCGTGTTCCTCAAAGAAAAACTGAACCTTACGCTGTCAGTGGAGAAAACCAAAATCACCCACGCAACTGGCCGGGCGAGGTTTCTTGGCTACGATATTTCAATTTCAAAAAGCCAGGAAGTCACAAAACGCCAAGGCAGGAAAGTGAAGGGATACAGCGGCGCAGTGAAACTATATATGCCGCATGAGAAATGGGAATCGAAACTATTGGAGTATGGTGCAATCCGTATCAAGAAAGACAAAGTTACACACAAAGAGCATTGGAAAGCCATCCACAGGCCACAGCCCATTAACCGCAAAGACATTGAAATCCTGTCAAAGTACAACTCTGAAATCAGAGGTCTGTACAACTACTACTCACTGGCATGTAATGTATGCGCAATGAGTAAGTTTGCGAGTCTGATGCATTACAGTATGCTGAAAACATTCGCAAATAAATACCGCACAAAGACCAGAAAGATTAAGAAGAAATATTTTAGGGATGGACGGTTTACAGTCATTTATAAGACAAAAAGCGGTATGAAGGAGAGCGTATTTTACAGGGGGCCTTTTATCCGCAAGGATAAGCCCAATGTGCCGCAGGCAGATATTCTTCCGGCCTACAAACGGTATGACAGACCAAACCGCATAGCGGCAAAACTGCGCTCAAAAACTTGTGAACTCTGCGGACAGTACACAAATGACGTGGAGATTCATC
>CAJTDL010000076.1 GCA_910575035.1 Lachnospiraceae bacterium | reverse complement strand
TCTGGTGGATGGTTAATTGTTACTCGACATCTCAATTTTACCACAAACCAGTGAGGAGTTGTTTTATTTTGTGACAAAAAGAATCCCGTATTTATGCGTGGTCTGGCGTTTCGCAAACGCCTATTACAGATATGGATGGAAAGGAGTTTTTGTATTCTCTGATAGGTATGCAGGATGGGATGTGTACGTTTCAGAATGACAGGGATCTTCCATCCATGGATAATAAATGGCTGGATATCCAAATGTATACTTTGCCATATGAATGGGAAGAAGATGATAAAAATTCCGGATTGGAAATAGGTCAATTGGGAAATGTTTTCCAGATAAATAATGAAATGATGAGGCCGGTAGGAGAAAAAATCAGGATTGAAATAGAGGATGAGTGTTCCTAAAGAAGAAAAACACTTGGATAGAATGGAGATTATAATAAAGAAACTCTAAGCAGGAATTGTAGATATATAAAAAGTTTTAAACAGGAAAAAATCAAAAAATTGAAAAAAAGCGTAACTTAAATAAAAAAAGTACGATTACTATGGTAGAGGCTAAAAAGGCGGTGACAAGTTATGAAGTGATTATTAGGATGTTATAATTTGTATTTTTGATATGTGTTTTTATTTTTATGAACAGAAAGTAATGTTGTATGAGGATTATTATTTAGAAAACATGCAGATTCCATAAACATGATTACCTCAGATGATTATGATTTAGATTCGGAATATGCAGCAGAAATTACTGATTATGAGCTGCATTCCGTATCCATGTATAAAAAATCAGGGGCTAAAAATGCACAATATGCGCGGTCACGGAGAATTTATAGAAAAGCGGTAATGCCACCATGGTTCAGTGGGTCTTAACTGGTGTTTTTACATATGATGGAAAAACAAGCAAGTGCGAACAAACGTATATGAATTGTTATAATAGTGCAACTGCGACTTATAATGTGACTTCAAAATCACATTACCCATCAAAGCAATATGCGATAGGAAGCTGCAAGGCAACAAACAAAAAAACAGGGAAATCTTATTCGCAGATTCTTAAATTTGGAGTAACAAAAACAGGAAAGTTAGTAACTGGTTAATATTATAATTGAAGAACATTAGCATGTTGGGACAGATAAGAAAACACAGTGAGATAATGGTGAGGTGATGCTTATGATTGAATAAAAATCCATGTGTATATCAAAGGCTGGCAATCTGTCTGAAAGTGATATTAGATTCATGGATAAATAATTTACAAATTTTTTTGGTAAGGAACAAAGAGTTTTAATTTTTAGAACGATAGGAGAGTTGAAGAAGGAATGTGATTGAATAAAAAATCCATATAAATCAATAGGCTGGCAACCTGTCTGAAAGTGACATTAGATTCATATGGATAAATACAATTATAGAATTTTTAATAAGAAAAAGCAACATGAAAGTTAAATATGTTAGAAAAATTGTAACAGTTCTGCCTGCAATTGCACATTTGCTGTGCAATTAGCAGTCAATAAAGCAGAAGACCGTGGGATCCGGTTTCTTTTCTACAGGGTGCTAAGTAAATATCCGAATAGATGTTTGTTTGGCGCGAACCAGAGTGGAATGTGGATATTTTAAATGGGCAGGATTTGTTATCTATTAACCAAATATTTTTTAGGAGGAATATTAATGAAATTAAAATTATTAAAAGGCTTAACCTTAGCATTAGCACTTACACTTGTGGGGGCTGCGGTAGCCCCTGTTAATGCAGCAGATACCAATGGCAATGTGATTGATGAAGAAATGCTAGACGGTGAAATGGACATGGATGAAGATTGCGGTAGTTTAGAATTAGACACCGGTCTGGCAGATATTGATAATGAGTCTGAAGATTCAGAGGAGTCATTGGAAGGATTTAACGAATTGTTTCCCGAAGCATTAACTTCGGAAAACGATCCTGTAAATACTGTTTATGACAACTATTCGTTGCAAACAGGCTCTAATAATGATAGGGCTATTACTGAAGTAAATACTGAGGAAGTCAGTAATCAATCAGAAATGGACGAGATGCTGGCAAATATGGAAGAGGTGGGATCATATTCAGAAGATTTGGGAAACGGATTGGTTATGGAAGTTACTGAATATGTGAAAGAACATCAAGCTAAGTACAATGGCAGCACAAGCAGTTGTGTGAATGTAAACAATTTTTACCATAGAAGCACTAATACCTATAAGGTGAGTCATTCCGCACGAAGATCAGGAAATAGTGCCTATGGAGTGTGTACACTTAGAAGTGCAAAAACTGGTAAAGTTGCATCACATAAGAATTTCAGATTGTGGGTAACTGCAAGTGGTAAAGTGTACAGTAAAGCATATTAGGAGAAAAGGCGAAAGTCGTAAAAAAAGTTATTTTTTATCAGGAGGGTTATAATGATTCTAAGAGAAAAAATGAAATCTAAAGCTAAAAATGATCCTTTCCTTTGTAATGGCATTGGTGCTTACACTATCTTTTTCAACATCAGTTTTTGCGCTTACACCTTCAAATACAACAAGTACAGCACAGAGAAACAAAATTGCAAAGAACTGGACGTATAGATCGCGGGGTTATGCGGAACAAAACTGCTTATCATACGCAATCGGAAAGGGTAATGTATGGACTTGGCCTTGGGGTGCAAGTAACCCAACGAAGGCTCAATCGCAGGCACATTTAAAAAAACAGGGATATACGAAATTTATGAATGGGAATGTTGCAGGGCCTCTTCCGAAGACAGAAGTTTACGCTTATGTATTGAATAGTGGTATTACTCATTTTGCGAAACAATACAGTGGCGGCGGTTCAATTGCTAAATGGGGATCATGCGAGAAATTTTCAAGTAACAGTACGAATCCTTATACAAACTATGTTTACGGTAAATTATCATACAGGTGTTGTAAGTAAAATTTGGGAGGAAAAGACAATATGTCATTAGATAAAAAGAGAAAAACGTCCATTGTTTTTGCTTTAGTGGGAGCATTGGTTATAGGCGGAGTTGCGATGGATAAGAAAGAAGCGTCGGCTGCTGAACAGGTTCAAATAAATATGGAAAAAATCGACAAGTCAATCCAACGTGAAATCAGGGAGCATACGGATCTTTCATTTAGTTCTAATCCTTATGATTATATCCAGGATAGTGAGTATTATGATAATGTTATTGAGCTTGGAGTTGCTGCCTTACCGGAATTGGAAAATATGCTTAAAACATCTGAGAACAACGGACGCAATGAGTATATAGTCGCAATTGCAATAGAAGAAATATCACACGCAGATGTTAATTCAATACTTGAAAACCCGGACGGATGTGGCTGGAAAAATGCGAAAGAGTTTTCTGGTGAATGGGCAGCAATAAAGGCAGAAGCAAATATAAGGGTAGAGAAGATTATTCAATCAAATGCTCTTGGGGATAAAGAAAAGGTAGCTCTTATAAGCGACTATGGAGTATTAGCTGTACCGACAATAGAGCAATATATCAGTAATAAAAAAATAGGGAGAAGCGGTAATGGTTTGAAAGATGAACTTACGCAAGTTATGAATTCATATGGTTTAAGCACTGAAGAAGTAAGTATAGTGTCGGATTATATAGAGGCAAAGTAATAATATTGTGTATGAAGAAAGTATATTGATTTAGATTTTAAGTGATAGAAGGAGAAAAATAAGATGAGGATGAAGAAGTGTATGCAGGAAAAATAATAGCAGGAACAGGAGCAGAGGGAGAAATTATCATGCAGGTGAATGAAGATGGCTCTTTTTTGACGATACCGTTTTCGGAAAATACATATGCTATGTCCCAGTCGAAATGCCAGCATTATCAGTGGATTCAAGTGTCAGAAGCAAAGCCGGTAAAGAACAGCGCCAAAATAGTTGGAAGTAAAAAGGTATGTTATCGCCGGGCATATTCTGCAGCTTATCGGTGCAAGGCCTGCCGTATGGTAAGGTATATGAAGACCTACATTAATTTTGGGCATAATTATAAAAATAATGTTTGCACTAAGTGTAAGAGACGTAAGGGATAGAGGCAATGCTACAGGAAAACACGCAGAGCGAATAGGACTATATGGAGGATAATTAAATGATGAAAAAATATATTATATCGTTGGCAGCGACTCTTTTGTTTGGAGCGACAGTGGTTTCTTTCAATGCAGCCAATATGGAACAGACGGACAAACCTGCAAGAGAAGAAAATATGGAGAGTTCAACTGTGACAGAAACCTACGGAAGTGTGGATAATGACATAAAAGAAATTTGGCAGAAAGAAGCGACAGTGTGCACTCCCTGTGATGCGAGCCTGACAGAAGGAACAGGAGAGCGGGATGAGGGTACGGAAGGCACAGACAAAGAAGAAAAACAAAAAACAGGAGAGCGGGATGAGGGTACGGAAGGCACAGACAAAGAAGAAAAACAAAAGAATAACAAGGAAAATATAGAAAATCCTATGCCCAAAAAGGAGATAGTAGAATCAAGCGTCCTCGATAACCTTATACCATCAGACAGTGATAAAGAGAAGAAACAGTACAGAGCGCTTAAAAACAGCCTTTTCCTGGATTATGATAATTGTGGCGTAAAAAAGATTGTTACAGAATTAAAGAAAGATGGAGTCTTTATTGCAGAGGATTTGGGCTCCTGGCTTAAGGCGCAGGATGTATATGATATTACTGTAGTCGAAGATAATGGAGATTATAAAAAGCTATATTATGAGAGTAATCAGGAAAAACAGGACAAGGAGAGGTTTTATCCTGCAGAGGATACAGCGGCTATTCATTTTGATTGGCTGGTATATGAAGGGGATGTTATAACCTGTACAGATACTTGTTTTGAAGAAGTGACTTCTGTGGAACCGGATGGAAGCTTTTATACAGAATATACATTAAATTGGCTTCCGGCAGATGAATAGAAAATGAAAGAAAAGGAGCAGATACTATGAATACATTATTAAAAAGAATTGGAATGTTAGTTTTGAGCGCTACTATTATGTTGGGTACGTCTGCTATGCCAACAATGGCAGCGGACAAAGAAACAGATATAATAACTTATGATGGAAGGAGCATAAAAAAAGATACGCTCTCCCAAGAAACACTTGAATGGATTGAGTGGTATGAGATGTTGTCAGAGGAAGAAAAAGATATGGTAAGCTACGAGCCTTCGGAACTTTCAGAAACATTGAAAACCCGCTCAAGTTTAATAGATACAGAGGATGCCCTTGGGCAGGAGGGAAATTCTACAAGTATAATGTCCAGAGCGGCATCATTGCTTCCGACAAGTGGATATGAGCCGAAGTATAATCCTAAATACTGGAATAAGGATAGTAATATCCGTCGTGCAAACTGCTATGCTTATGCAATGGATGTATTAAAGAGAACAGAAGGAAAATAACAGCTGGGCAGTTCTACAGGGAAAAAATATAAATCATTAACAAAATCCTCCATCATTTCTGCCGTAAAAGCAGATGGTTCCTTTTTAGGGAGTGGTAGATTGATAAAAAAAGCAACCTGTACACAAAAGCCAGGAAAAAATGAATATAAAGTAGCTTTAGTAATTGCACCAAATGCAGATTATCATTGGTATATACAGAATAGGAATGGTTATTGGTCGCATAAACGGGGGTTAACAAAAGTTTCTAATCTGGATGCGAGTAACAAAAAAATTAAAGACCCGAAATCATGCAACAGGAATTACGGTTCTTTAAATTATTCTACATGGTGCGGGTATTATATTGTTAAGTATACAGGTAAATAATATGGGCAAAAAATCAAGTAAAAAGCAGATGATTGCAGTGTCTGCATTGACATTTTTTTTAGGCATGATGCCCTTGTTCTTTACAATTCCGTCAAAAAATTATGTTAATTTTATAATTCTTGTAAAGGGGAAAGAAAACATGACATGGAATGACTTTTCAAGGTTTCCCCATAGTGACATTGGAAGCGGACAATATGTATTTGAATACCCTTTAGTGGGGGGCAGTCATTTGTATTTGGCTGGAACTGAGTTAGAGTCAAAGCCCGATTATATTTATATCATTGACAGAGATGGAACAAAAATAGATATACGTTAGTGAGGGAGACTGAGTTATGCAGAGCCTTACAGATGCGTTTTGTCATAACAGTTAATACGCATTGCTGGAAAGAAGTAATAAAAATTGTAAAAAAAATATAGATAAAAGTACCAGATGGTTTCAAAAACTGTCTGGTGTTTTTGTTTGTCGAATTAAAGGGTATTTTATCGGTTATTTTTTCTTGTTCTGTAGAGAACGTTCACCGCCTGCCAATCTGGATTTTCAACAAAAAATTCAGATTGGAGGAAGGGACATGGAGGGTAACCACCAAAAAAGAAGAAAGGATAAATATAATCCTTATACTATATGAGAAAAAGACGGACAGTATTACGTTTCATTTAAGGATGGACAGCCCCTGCTCTGCCATATGCCTCTGAGCCCGCTTGATGCTGCAGGGTGTCCCGGCACCATTGGGTACACGGCATAGTTTGGCAGCCCCGTATCTGCGTTTGGAATCCCTAAAGGCCTGTTTCACTTTCCAGCCGGATTCCCCATACTCCATCTGCTTATTTGAAGGTACACAAACCAGGGCCTAGAAATAAGTACCCCTTGGAAATTTCAAGGCACTGCAAAGCGGTGATACAGAGTAGTTGGTTAAGTTATCCTGGATAAATGCAACAATTTCGGCTATTGTTCTTTTGCGAATATGGCGCCCGCTTTTTTTAATAGTTCATTCTCGGCCTTAAGGCGCTGGGTTTCTTTTTGGAGAGCCTTATACTCCTTGAGGGTAACCGTTTCCCCCTCTGATACCTTGATAGGGGAAAGCTGCTTTACCCAACCGCTAACCGTACTTCGATTTACGCCATATTCACGTTCCAGTTGTGGATACGATGTTCCTCCGGCATTATACAGGTCCACGATCTGCTGTTTAAATTCCGGAGTGTAAGATTTTTGATTTTTCGCCATGCCATTCATCTCCTTTGCTCTTTCATTTGATAGTATAGGTTGTTCAACTTTTCCTGTCCACGCTTATATACTAACACCACTCATACAAATCTGTATGGGGTTTTTGTTTTTCCAGTTTCACATAAAGAATAACATTGATATACATAGGCACGAAAGTATATTGAATTGCCAGGCATAAAATGATAAAATTTTTGGAAAACATGGTAATGTAGGTACTCAGACAATATTTTGGGGCATATTTTCAGGAGAATTACATTGTGATATGTAGCTATTCTTTGTTTATAGAAAGAAAAGATAATAAAATATATATTTGATGTTTTAGATTGGGGGAGGAGTATGATGCAAAATGACGAGCAATTTTTCAACTATCTTTATACAGACTCCTATTTGCTCCTTAAAAAATATGTTTCCGGTAAAATTAACAGCAATGACGCAGAAGATATCTTGCAGGAAACATATTACCAGGCGTATAGGAATGTAAATATTTTAAAAGAGCATCCGAATCCGGTTGGATGGCTTATGCTTACATGTAAAAATATATTGAAAAAACATACTGCAAGAAAAAAGAAAGACCTGGATAAAACATATATCGGGGATACGGAGGGTTTGATAAATAATATTCCCGCAGTGGATGATTATGATTGGGGATATATGGAGGAGTTAAAAAAAATCCTGTCAGATGATACATATTACCTTCTTGTAAAAAAATATGTGGAAGGATATTCCGTGGAAGAATTGGCAAAGCAGCTTAACATTACAGACGGAGCCTGTAAAATGAGATTGAAGCGGGCAAAAAAGGAAGCCAGAAAAAAAATAAAAATTTATATTTTGGCGTTACTTTTTTCCGTTTTTAAGGATTATATAGTATAGGAGGCTCCCAAATGGCAGAACAAAATAAAAATGATGTGGAAAAATTAAAATACCACCTTAGTATTTTACTGGATGCTGAGGTCAGACGCACAGCAGAAGAAATGGATGTCCACAAAATAGAAAGAATCCTGGAAATGATAGAAATGTGTGGGAACCATACCATAGGAAATGATATTGATCAATTTACAGAAGGTTTTAACCAAAAATACCATACGTCAATAAAGGCAACGAAAAAGCCCCGGACGAATGGCATTATGTCACGGTTCTTAAAGATAGCGTCATGTTTTATATTACTCAAACTTCGCACTTGAATAAATGCGTATGCACCTTGAAAATCCAATAATAACTGGCAAAAAAATAGCATGAATACCATCTGGTTTGGTATAATTGAATTGT
>CAJTDL010000075.1 GCA_910575035.1 Lachnospiraceae bacterium | reverse complement strand
TGGAGGAAGAAAAGCACCCCTGCCCGACATGGTGGAACCGGAAGCGGGGACACCGGAACATCCGCACCAAATGGGAAAAGAAAGACCCGGAAAACGGGCGGTACGTCTGGGACTTCTCCGTGATTAAGGAAATCCTGATGAACCCCGTCTACACCGGCGCAATCGCTTCCCAAAAGACCGAGTACCGCTTTAAAATCGGCACTATCCGGGATAAGAAGCCGGAGGACTGGATTGTGGTGGAGGGGACGCATGAGCCGCTGGTGGACAAAAAGGACTTTGCGATTGTGCAGGAAAAACTGAAATCCCGCCAGCGACCGGGCAAATCCGGGGAAATCAACCTCTTTGCAGGGCTGATAAAATGTGGGGAGTGCGGAAAGGCTCTCACCATCCGCACCACGCATGAGAAGTTCCCGAAGCGGATTTTCTCCTGTAAGACCTACAATGCCTATGGGAAGCAGCACTGCACACAGCACCGGGTTGAATTTGACACGCTCTATTCTCTTGTGCTGAACAAAATCCGGGAGTGCGCCACCGCTGCCCTGACCGACAGCGAAGCGGTGGCCGGACGGCTGACCGACACCTGCCAGGCCGAGCAGAAAGACCAGCGGGAAGCGATGGAGCGCACCCTTGCCAAAGACGAAGAACGGATTGAAGTGCTGGAAAAGATGGTATTGCGGCTCTATGAGGACATGGTAGCCGGACGAATCACAGAAGAAAACTTCAATCTCCTGCTGGAAAAGACACAGAAGGAACAGGCGGAATTAAAGGCTAAAGTTGAGAAAGGCAGGAAACACCTTGCCAATGAAATCCGGCTTGCCGTGGACGCAAGGCAGTGGGTGGAATCCATACAGGAATACCGGGACATCACCGAACTGGACGCTTCCATCCTGAACCGCCTGATTAAAGAAATCGTTGTCCATGAAACCATAGACAGCGACAAAACAAGACACATTTCTATCGAAATTCATTTTAATCTCAAACCCATACCGGAAGTGGAGCAGGTCACAGGCTGACCGCTCCCCTGCTCCGGGGGATTCTTTAAAAACTCCATATATATTTCTTGACGTGCCGCCGCCCGCCAGAAAGCTGTATTGTTCCTACTAATTGGGGATAACACAGCTTATGGCTGGCGGAGGTATTGCGCTGGTGGGTGCCACGCTGATCCCGCTGCTCTCCGGCCTGTTCGGTTAATAGCCGATGGGCAGTCTGTTTGAAAGGATAACAGACTGGATTAAAGAGGGCTTAATCGAAGCGATCACAGGACAATACACCGGTATCTTTGAGTCCGTCAACAGCCAGGTCTCGGATGTGGCCTCACAGGTAGGCCAGACACCGCAGGGGTGGAATGGCGGCGTGTTCAGCATGATCCAGAATCTTTCTGAAACCGTCGTCATTCCCATTGCGGGAATCATCCTGACTTTTGTTCTTGTCTACGAGCTGATCCAGATGATCCTTGAAAAGAACAACATGCACGATTTTGATACGTTCAATATCTTCAAGTGGATTTTCAAAACCTTTGTTGCCACATATCTGCTCACTAACTGCTTTACTATCGTCATGGCGGTGTTTGACGTCGCCCAGAACGTGGTGAGCCAGAGCGCCGGCGTGATAAACGGGAACATGGATGTTTCCGCTGCGCTGGCCGACCTGGAGACGCAGCTTGAAGCAATGGGGATGTGGGAGCTGATCGGCCTCTGGCTGGAGACCAACATTATCAACCTGTGCATGTGGGTGTTGTCCATCGTGATTTTTGTCATTGTGTATGGCCGTATGATTGAAATATATCTTACGGTCAGCCTGGCACCCATACCCTTTTCCACAATGGCAAACCGTGAATGGGGGCAGATGGGGACAAATTACCTGCGTTCCCTGTTTGCTTTAGGTTTCCAGGGGTTTTTGATCCTGGTCTGCGTTGCGATCTATGCGGCGCTGGTCCAGTCGATCCCTTCTTCCGGCGACATTCACGGCGCGATCTGGGGTACGGCAGGCTATACGGTCCTGCTGGCCTTTGCCCTGTTTAAGACAGGCTCGCTATCCAAAAGTATTTTTAACTCGCATTAGCGTGTAACCAACCTACAATTTTACAAGAAGGAGGACTTTTCTATATGAGTAAGACAAACAATGAACCCATGCAGCCGGAGGTACAGGCGCCGGAGGCCCAGACGGGCGAAGGCTTGAAGCTGGATGTGAATGTACGCCCGATTGCCCCGATGGGGAACCTTCTGGCTTTCGCCAATGTGACGATTGGGGACTGTTTCAAGATCGACGGCTTCCGTATCTGCTCCGGCGAAAACGGCCTGTATGTCAACATGCCTTCCACCCAGGATAAGCAGGGAAAATGGAGGGATGTCTGCTGGCCGGTGACGGCGGATTTCCGCAGGCAGCTTAACGACGCCCTGATCGATGGGTACGGCCAGGCGATTGAAAATTTGCAGGCTACCCTTGAAGCGACAAAGGGAGCGGCGGAGAAACCTTCCCTGACTGGCGCCCTGAAAGAAAAAGTCGGCAAGGTTAAGACGATGCCGACAAAATCCGCTCCTGCCAAGAATGAGCAGGCCCGATAATGCCGGAGGCTGGAAAATATGGCATCGTGTACGCGGACCCGCCCTGGCGTTATGATATGAAACGCGGCAATGGGGTGGCTGAAAAACATTACCCAACCATGAGCATGGAAGAAATATGCGCGCTGCCGGTTGCAGACCTTGCGGCCAGAGACAGTGCGCTTTTTCTATGGGCCACCTTCCCGCAGCTTAATGAAGCATTCCGGGTGATCGAAGCATGGGGATTCAAATATAAAACACTGGCCTTCCTCTGGCTCAAACAGAACCGGAAAGCAGATAGCTGGTTTTATGGGATGGGATTCTGGACCCGCTCTAATGCGGAGGTATGCTTACTGGCGACCAGGGGGCGCCCGAAACGCCAGTGCGCGGGAATCCACCAGTTTGTGATCTCCCATATTGAGCAGCACAGCAAGAAGCCGGACGAGGTACGGGATAAGATCGTAAAGCTCATGGGCGACCAGCCCAGGGTAGAGCTTTTTGCGAGGCAGCCGACCCCCGGCTGGGATGTGTGGGGAAATGAGGTGGAATCCAGTATCACGATGCCCGGAAAGACGGACACTGGGGAACCGGATAGATACTGACGGCATATCACGATTGGAGGTGAAAACAATGCCCTATGTACCTGTACCCAAAGACTTAACGAAAGTCAAGACCAAGCTGGCGTTTAACCTGACGAAGCGCCAGCTCATTTGTTTCAGCCTGGCCGCGTTGGTGGGGCTGCCGGTATATTTCCTTACCCGCAGTGCTATTGGCAACTCGGCGGCGGTGCTGTTGATGATCGGGCTTATGATGCCCTTTTTCTTTTTCGCCATGTATGAGCGGGACGGGCAGCCGGCGGAGAAACTTTTGAAAAACAGGCTCCGCTATAAGCTCTGGCCGAAGAAACGGCCTTACCGGACGGAAAACCTGTATAAATCTATGTCAAAGAAGGAGGATATGAGGATTGCCAAAAACCAAGCAGCAGGAGGCCCAGGAAAAACGTCTGCAAAGAAACATCAGGCAGGCAAAAAAGACCAGGGCCGACGCAAAAATAAACGGGCGTAATGCTTCCCGTGCCAAGCCGTCTAAGAAAGGCGGCTTTTTTAGCGGGCTAAAATCGGATGCCCCGCAGACGGTCCAGCAGAGTATTCCCTATAAAGAAATGTACCGGGATGGAATCTGCCGGCTGAATGATAAGCTCTACACCAAGACGGTGCAGTTTTTTGATATTAACTACCAGCTTGCACAGGCGGATGATAAAGCGCAGATTTTTGAGGGCTACTGTGATTTTCTCAATTATTTTGACGCTTCGATCCATGTGCAGCTTACCTTCATCAACCAGCGGGCAAATATGCAGGATTTCGCCCGCAGTATCGACATCCCCATCCGCGGCGACGAATATGACGGAATCCGCAGAGAGTATGGGGATATGTTAAAGGGCCAGCTCCAAAAAGGCAACAACGGCCTTACCAAGAGGAAATACATCACTTTCGGTATTGAGGCTGACGACCTTCGCACTGCGAAGATGCGCCTGGAGCGGATCGAGGCCGATGTGCTGGCGAATTTCAAGGCCCTGGGAGCACAGGCAAGGCCACTTAATGGGCTGGAGCGTCTGGAGGTCCTTCACAGCCAGCTCCACCCGGACGGGCAGGAAAAGTTTCATTTTACCTGGGCGGATCTGCCGAAAACCGGGCTTTCCACAAAGGATTTTATTTCGCCCTCCGGCCTGTCGTTCTCAAATGACGGAAAGACTTTCCGGGTGGCCGACCATTCCGGGGCGGTGTCTTTTTTGCAGATTTTAGCGCCGGAGCTGACGGACCGGCTGCTGGCGGAGCTTCTGGACCTGGACGATGCCGTGACAGTGAACCTGCATATCCAGTCCATCGACCAGGCCCAGGCGATCAAGAACATCAAGCGCAAGATGTCCGATTTGCAGAAAATGACCATTGAGGAACAGAAGAAAGCAGTCCGCGCCGGGTATGACATGGACATCATACCTACCGACCTTGCCACCTACGGCGAAGAAGCGAAGAATCTTTTACAGGATTTACAGAGCCGGAATGAGCGCATGTTTCTTGTGACGGTGCTGGTGGAGAATATCGCTTCCAAACGGCAGAAGCTGTTCAATGACATCCTTTCTGCTTCCGGTATTGCGCAGAAGTATAACTGTGCCCTGAAACGTCTGGACTTCCAGCAGGAACAGGGCCTTATGTCCTCTCTTGCCTTAGGGCTGAACCAGATTGAGATTGAGCGGGGGCTTACGACAAGCAGCACCGCTATTTTCGTGCCGTTTACGACCTGCGAGCTGTTCCAGGAGGGCGAGGCGCTTTATTATGGCCTGAACGCTTTAAGCAACAACCTGATCATGGCGAACCGCAAGAACTTAAAGAATCCAAACGGTCTGTTTTTGGGAACGCCCGGCAGCGGCAAGTCCTTCTCTGCAAAGCGTGAGATTGTCAACGTGTTCCTTTTGACGGAGGATGACATCATTATTGCAGACCCGGAAAATGAGTACGGGCCTTTGGTACAGCAGTTCGGCGCCCAGGGGCAGGTTATTGACATTTCCCCGACTTCCACCAACTATATCAATCCGATGGACATTAACCTGGACTATTCGGACGATGAAAATCCCATTACGCTGAAAAGTGATTTTATCCTGTCGCTGTGTGACCTGATTATTGGCGGCAAGGAAGGGCTTTCCCCGATTGAGAGGACCATTATTGACCGCTGCACGAGGCTTGTGTACCGGGATTATTTGCAGGACCCCCGCCCGGAGAATATGCCGATCCTGGGAGACCTGTATGAGCTGCTTTTAAAGCAGGCTGAACCGGAGGCGCAGAATATCGCCACGGCTTTGGAAATCTACGTCAATGGTTCCCTGAATGTGTTCAATCACCGTTCCAACATTGACATGAACAACCACCGTGTACTCTGCTTCCAGTTAAAGTCGCTGGGTAAGGCATTAAAAGAGATCGGGCTTCTCATTATGCAGGATGCCGTGTGGAACCGTGTTACCGCCAACCGCACGAAGCATAAGACGACCTGGTTCTATATTGACGAATTCCATCTCCTTTTGAAAGGCCAGACCGGGAGTTTCAGCGTGGAGATATGGAAACGGTTCAGGAAATGGGGCGGCATACCCAGCGGCCTGACCCAGAATGTGAAGGACCTGCTGGCCTCCCGTGAGATCGAGAATATCTTTGAGAACTCGGATTTTATCTACATGCTGAACCAGGCCCAGGGAGACCGGCAGATTTTGGCGAAGCAGTTGGGGATTTCCCCGCACCAGCTTTCCTATGTGACTCATTCCGGTCCCGGCGAGGGGCTTCTGTTCTTCGGGAATGTGATCATCCCCTTTATCGATCATTTTCCGAAAGACACCTTACTATACAGCGTACTTACAACACGGCCTGATGAAGTTGCAGGTGCATAAATTTCCGAAAAAATAAAATAACTGGAGGTGATAACAATGCCGCGGGACAAAGAATTTCAGCGGAAAAAGAAAGATACCCGGATGCCGGTCCGTGATTCCCATGCGGAGGAACGGATGGACACCCGGCAGAGCGAACCGGATTTTAACCTGCTGCGGACCAGAGACGCCCCTTCTTCTTCGGGAACGTCCCGGAGCCGGAGGTATGAAACCGCAGCACAGCAGGCAGCGGAAGGTACACAGCCGTTCAAAGCGGATATGCCGCAACAGGCGGATATTCCCGTACCGGAACATTTAGAAGGCAGGGCTTTTGATCATGAGCCGGCAAGGGCGTCTGAAACGCGGAACCCTTTGGAACCGGGAATTTCTGCACAGGAACCGCGCCGGAGAGATTTCAGATATGGAAATTCCAGGCGTAAGGATTCTGACAGCGGAAATTCTGATACAGAGCGCCACACACAGGGAGAACCCGGACAGGCAGAACGCCGTTCCCGGACGCACCAGCATGGAAACAAATACCAGCAGCGTTTCCAGGAGGCGGCAAAAGCCGAGGAACCCAAGGAGAAACCGCCGGAGGCAGCCGAAGGAGAACCAAAACGGCCTTCCAAGCTGGAATTTACCGCTGACGAACTGCCGCCGGAGGCAAAAGATAAAAAGCTGGCCCAGGCAAGGCGGAAAGCGGAGCGAACCACGGAAAAGCTGGAACAGGCGGAAAAGCGTCTGCCTGCCCGCCGCAAGCTGCGGATGGAAACAGCTTCTGATCCTGATACGGGCAAGGCTAAAAAACACCTGAAATTTGAAAAGGAGGTGAAATCCCAGCGGGCTCATGTAAAGGGTCCTGCTCCGATGCGCCCGGTAAAGGCCGGCGCAAATATGGCGGTTGGTTACGCCCATAAAAAAATATATCAGGCGGAGGAAGAAAATGTCGGTATTAAGGCGGCCCACCGCACCGAGCTTGTAAGCGAGTCAGGGCTGCGCACGGCATATCACAGACATAAGACCGCGCCATACCGCAGGGTAGCAAAATTGCAGCAGAAATCGGCGAAAGCCAATGCCCGGCTTGCCTACCGGCAGACATTACATGACAACCCGGAGCTTAAGAAAAATCTTCTTGCCCGGATGTGGCAGAAACAGAAGATAAAACGCCAGTATGCCAAAGCAGCCAGAGAAGCGAAAAAAGCGGGAAAGCGTGCAAAGGACACCGCTGTTACCACGGAAAAGATCGCTGCCGGCGTGGTCCATGCCATCAAGCGTCACCCGGTCATATGCACAATCGTGCTCCTGCTCCTTTTGGTATTTTTCCTGATTACATCCCTATTTTCTTCCTTTTCCAATATCGGGACCGGAGGGCTTGGGAGCCTTGCCGCCTCTACTTATCTGGCGGACGATGCGGACATCAACAATGCGGAGCTTGTTTATACCGAGTGGGAAACGGACCTGCAGATGCAGATCAACCGTGTGGAAACGGACCGACCCGGTTATGACGAGTACCGCTATAACATCGGCCCCATTGAACATGACCCTTATGTTTTGATGGGGTATCTCACCTCTGCGTATCAGGATTTCACCTATGCACAGATCGAGAGCGTCCTCCGGGAGCTTTTTAACGGGCAGTATTCCCTGTCTTTTTCAGAAGAAACGGAAATCCGCTACCGGACAGAAACAAGCATTGACCCGGAGACCGGCGAAGAAACCGAAGAAGAAGTGCCTTATGAGTGGCACATCTTAAATGTAACGCTTACTTCCACGCCGCTTGAAAACCTGGTGGTTTCACGCATGGACGCAGACCAGAAGGAAATCTGCGAGATTTTATTGCAGACCAAAGGAAACCGGCAGTATGTGAAAAATGTGTTTGGCGCCAACTGGCTTACCTATGTCACCAGCTACTACGGCTACCGGGTACACCCGATCAGTGGGGAAAAAAACTACCATACCGGCATTGACATCGGGATGCCCCAGGGCACGGAGATTTTAGCCGGGCATGACGGCACGGTCACGCTGGCAGGAAACGCAGGCGGCTATGGCCTGTGCGTTGCCATTGAGGGCGAGGCTTACGAGAGCCACTCCCTTACCACCAAATACGGCCACTGTTCGCAAATCTTAGTATCTGCCGGACAGGAGGTAAAAGCCGGGGATGTGATTGCGAAGGTCGGCAGTACCGGAAATTCCACCGGTCCGCACCTGCACCTGGAAGTGTTGGTTGACGGCCAGTATATGAATCCTTTGTATTTTGCTGATACCGGCGATACCAGCGAGCGGCACCTTCCGGAAGTTCCTGCAGGCGGCGGAGGGAATTATTTTGACTATGATGTACCGCCAGAGGCCCTTGCGGATGAAAAATTCGCGGCTATGCTTGCGGAGGCTGAAAAGTATCTAGGCTATCCGTATGTATGGGGCGGCGCAAGCCCTTCCACTTCCTTTGACTGTTCCGGCTATGTTTCCTGGGTAGTCAATCATTGCGGCGTGGGCTGGAACTTCGGACGCCTGACCGCAGACGGGCTCTTAGGCGTGTGTACGCCTGTATCAAGCGCAGATGCAAGACCCGGCGACCTGATCTTCTTCCAGGGCACCTATAACACCAGCGGCGCAAGCCATGTGGGAATCTATGTGGGTAACGGGATGATGATCCATTGCGGGGACGTGCGTCCAGATAGGGCGAAAGTAGAAGTAGATGAAAGGGGGATAGATTGAAGGTACTACCCCGTAAGATAACACGGGAATCCACCTGACTAACCGAAAGGCGAAA
>CAJTDL010000074.1:513-8868 GCA_910575035.1 Lachnospiraceae bacterium | reverse complement strand
GCTGACCTACTATTCCGAGAACTACACCTCCCGGGTGCAGATGGAGAATATCGGCGTCACGCTGGTGGAAAACGGGGAAGCCATATCGAACCGTGACTATAAGAGCGCGTCCGACGGCACATGGGATGAGAATACCGGCACCCTGCTGGGCGGGATGCTTGCGGAAGGCGAGGAAGTGAAGCTGGGGAAGCGGTACAGGGAAGAGCTGAATGTAAGGAACAGCGGCACCATTGACCAGTATGTCAGGGTGAATGTATATAAATACTGGCTGGATAAGGACGGGGAAAAACAGCGCGGCCTGTCCCCAGGCCTGATCGGCCTGAATTTTGTGAATATTGGAAGTGACTGGCTGGTGGATGAGGACGCCTCCACCACGGAGCGTACGGTTTTATACTATAGCAGGCTATTGAAAGCCGGGGAGGAGTCCCCCCTGTTTGCAGACTCGCTGGCGATTGACAGCATCATCGGCAGCAAGGTAACCCAGACCACCACTAAGGAAGGGAAATATACCACCATCAAGACTACATTCGACTATGACGGCGTGAAATTCTGCGTGGAAGCCCGGGTGGACGCAGTGCAGGACCACAATGCAGAGGATGCAATCTGGAGCGCCTGGGGCCGGAAGGTACAGGTAAAAGACGGCACGCTGAGCTTAAAGTAAGGAGGGAGAGATCATGAAGAAGAGAATATGGGCGGCAGTCCTTTCTGTCTGCCTGCTGGCGTCAGCGCACATGACTGCCCATGCAGAGACATCCTACGGCGGCTCGGACTGGTCTGTCACCTTTACCAATGACAAGAGGATGGACAGCAACTTCAAGTCCTCAGACATGAATGACGTAATCTATGGGATGCAGCCAGGGGACACCGCAGTCATTACGCTGGCCCTGAACAATGGCAATACGGACGCCACGGACTGGTACCTGAAAAATGAGGTGCTGTACTCCCTGGAAGACCGCAGCAGCAACAAAGACACGAAAGGCGGAGCCTATACTTATAAATTGTCTTATGAAGGCCCAGGCGAGACACGGACGCTGTTCGACAGCGACGCGATCGGCGGCGAAAGCGGGGAGGGCGACCTGGAAGGCCTCCACCAGGCTACAAACGGCCTGGATGATAAAGACCCTGACCAGCAGTGGCTTTTCCTGGACACATTAAGCAATGGGCAGGCGGGGAAGGTCACCCTGGAGGTATCCTTAGACGGAGACACCCAGGGCAATGACTACCAGGATACCCTGGCAGACCTGCAGATGAGCTTTGCAGTAGAGATGAGCACCGCAGGCACCAATAACAGGGGCACAACGCCCGCCGCGCCCAATAACCCGCGGACAGTGGTGCAGACGGGCGACGAGAACGAGCTGGAGCCATACATCCTGCTGGCCTGCGCCAGCGGCGGCATACTGCTGGCATTCGCAGCCTATACCCAAATCACCCGGAGCCGGGAAAGGAAAGGGGGCGTGGCACATGAGGCACATTAAGCGGGCGGCAGCCGCCATGCTTTCCATCTGCCTGTGCCTGGTATTTATGGCCCCAATGGCGGCCAGGGCAGGAACGGATGAATATACTTATACGGTACGTTTCTTTGCGGGAAGCAGGGGGAAGCTGAAGGGCAGCGATGTGGTTGTGCATAAGAACCTGCACTACGGCGACCGCGTGACATTCAACCAGAGGGACGTGGAGCTGACAAGCGGCAAATACTACGTGCGCGGGATCCGTGAAAGCGGGAAGGACAACAATACCGCCGACACCCAGGCGCAGCCCTCCTTCCTTGTGACGGGGGACCAGGACTACGTGGTGACATACGGGATCCTGGGCGACCAGGTAATGTATACTGTCAACTATGTGGATGAGGCAGGGAACCCAGTGGCAGACCCTGAAGTCTACTACGGGAACGTGGGCGACAGGCCAGTAGTGGCATACCTGTACGTGGCAGGCTACCTGCCCCAGGCGTTCTCCGTGACGGGGACGCTTACGGCGGACGCATCCAAGAACGTGTTCACCTTCGTGTACAGGAGGATGAGCCCAGAGGCACAGCAGGCGGCGCAGCAGGCCTACAACCAGGTAATCAACCAGGCACCGACACCAGCGCCGGCAGCTGCCACCACAACCCCGGCAGCAACGCCGGCAGACCCGGATGGGCCAGGCGGGACAGACACGCCGCTCATCACGGCGCCGGATGACCCAGTGCCGGAGGCAGAGCAGAATGCAACGGAAGCCGGGGGGGGGATAGACGGGCAGCCGGATGAGGTTGACGTCCAGGACCCAGAGGTCCCATTAGCAAACCAGAACCTGGGCGGCCTGCTGTCCAATGACTTCGCGAAGGTGCTGGTGGACCTGCCGCTGGCGGGCAAGGTAGGCATCTGCTCCGCAGTGTTCCTGTTAGGCGGCGTAGGGGGCTTCGTGCTGACGCGCAAGAAGAGGAAGGTCAAGTATGCAAAGCCAGAGGAAGAATGAGACAGTGCCCGCAGGGCATAAGGCAAAGGGAGGGAAAGTAATTCCCGCCCTTTGCAACGTTGCAGGGACACTAATCCTGCTGAGCGTGATCGCCACCTGCCTGCCGGTGACGGTGCCCCAGCTGGTGGGCTATGGCGTCTACAATGTGGTCAGCGGCAGCATGGAGCCGGAGATCCCCATCGGGAGCGTGATCTATGTGAAGCCCGCAGAGCCGGAAGGCATCCAGGAGGGCGACGTGATCGCATTCCAGAGCGGGGAATCCGTGATAGCCCACCGCGTCGTGAGGAACCAGAAGGTGGAAGGGACGTTTAAGACAAAAGGCGACGCCAATGCCGGGGAGGACATGAACGATGTGGGTTATGCCGCCCTGATCGGCCAGGTCACCGCCCACTACCCATTGCTGGGGCAGATGCTGGTGCTCTATACCAGCAGCATAGGCAAGGCCTATGCCGTATGCTTCGCGGCATGCGGGGCTATGCTGAATATCCTGGCGGGCAGGCTGCGGGAGCGGGCAAGGGCCAAAAGGCTGCCCAGGCAATAGCAAGGAACAGCCCAGGCGCCTCAATAACAATGGTTTGCATTTTACAGCCAACCTCAGTAAGGTTGGCTGTAGCTGTTAAAAGAGAACATTTCCCCTTGGCCAATGTCCGATATTTTAAACCTTAATTTTTCGTTTGAACATAAGGTAGTAACAGTTCAATTCAAAATCACTGCAATCCCGCTTGCTTTTTGGCAGGCATTCCAAAAGCTGTTCTTTGGCTGCAGGATTTAAAAGCTCTTTTCGCAGCCCATCCTGGATTCCATTTATATGGAGGAAATTTTGGATTTCTTTGATTGCGGTGTCCAGTTTTCGCTTTTCTACCAGGAAATCCATATTATAACGGGTTTGCGCTTCCCATTCGCTTAGCATTTCCGAGTGGTCGTCAATCCAGTCTGTAATGGCCAGGTTTGCACCATGGTCAAATATCATTTTTATCAGTTTTGAAATTCTATGGGTGTTTGGAACGGTTACCCCTGCGCATTCTAAAGCGCCTTTTAATGTTTTTTCCACCGTTTGCTGCAGGTGGTAAGCGGCAATGTTCAGGATCATTTCATCGTTGTACGGGTTTTTCCAAATCATGGCTGCTGCTTCATAATCCATCTGTGCGCTTCGGAATAAACGGATGTCACACATTTTCTCACCTCTCAAAGAGCAATAAGCCAGTCTGCTCTATTTCTTGATATAATTTATTGTTATCTGGCAGGTTTGTGATAATATCTAACTCGCATCCTAACTCAGGGACATACGCCAGTTTTTTTTGGGGATCGTATTTTTCAATATAGAGGTCAATATCGCTGGCGCTGCTGCACCGAAATTCCAGGGAACTCCCGAACAGCGCTATCCTGCGGATATTTGGATCCTTGCTTAATTCCTGGATTAGCTTCTGTGCCCTATGCTGCATAAGCGGGTGCACACGGTTTGCTTTTGGGAAGGAAACCCCTGGCATAACAGGGAAATCCCACATATTTTCTACATGGTCCATAGATAGCTCACTCCTAAAATTATATAAAGTCTGCATAACAGGCAAATGCCTATTTTTTATTATACTTGCTATTCATTGGAAAGGCAATCCCATCTTGTTTTTTAGTTACTATTTACGGCCAATGTCAGTAACCATTCATGCTTTTGCCGTGTCGTTACTGGCACAGCTCTGACGCTTAAAAATTTTTCGTAAAAAACCTCCCATTTTATGGGAAGACGCGGGATAATAGAAGTAACCAACAAACTATTTTTTCGCACAACCAAAAAGAGAGGATGTCTTATCATGAAGCATAAAAGAGAGGATGTTTTACCACGAAGCAGGAATAAAAATCACAGGAAAAGAGACGGGGAAACACCTGGGGGGAAGGTTACTATTTATGGCTCAGGAATGCACTGAACTACGCATTCCGTAAAACATGAACAGTAACGCAGATTTTTCTTTTACACAATTTATGAGAAGCCGCCGTTGTAAAACCGTGGGAAAAACGTTATAATATTAGCATAGGAGGGGCTGTTGAATGGAAAATGACAGTGTGCGGGGGAGCATGGAAGTCCTGAATTCCCTCCAATTAACGGAAGGGTTAGAGGGTCTGGACTATGCCAGCAAAGAATTATACAAAAATAAAGAAGTGCTTGCGATCATCCTGAAAGGCGCCACAAGGGAGTTTGAAGGATACAGCTACAAAGAGATTATGGGGTATATTGAGGCCGATTCGATCACAACCGAGGAAAACGTCTCACCGGGGCGTATCATTCGCCTTGGGGATAAGGTTTTCCGTGAAATGGAAGACAAAGAAAAAAACGGCATGATGGAATTTTTACATGCTGTCATGTACCCCCATAAGGAGAATTTTTTGGAAACAATAAAAAAGCATATCAATTTTTCGGATAATGAAGCGCTTTGGAAGGAGGTTGTCCATATGAGCGGACTGGGAATGAGCATCCGGGAGGAATGCCTGGAAGAAGGAAGGGCAGAGGGAAGGGCAGAGGAAATTATAGAAAGTGGGTATGATTTTGGCATGTCCAAGCAGGATATCCTTGCCAGGCTGCAGAAGAAGCTGCAGATTACGCTGGAACAGGCAGAGGAATATATGAAGGTGTTTGGAAAACAGCTGGTATGAATTGTTGGTAAACAGAATATGCAGAAATCTGCAGGATAGTGTGAAAGCTGTCCTGCAGAATTTTTGGTTAGTTACCTTTCATGCCCTTTACCCATTCCATGAAAAGTAACTATGAAATAAAGTTACACTATCATTACGCCCAAATAGGGCTTGACAGGGAAAAAGCAAGGTGTTTATAATAGAAAGTGAATAATAGCTTCTACCGCAACCAGCCCAAATTAGGCTGGCTATAGTTGTTGTTAGGGACTATTTTAATAATTCCGCTATGGCTGCCAGAAAGCCATGTTCGGCTGCCCAGGCATGAATGACATGAAGGAGCCGGCTTTTCAGGTCATAGCCATTATGGGGAAGCAGAGGCTTTTCAGGGAAAGGGGACAGGAGAAGGATCCATTACCCAAAAGCCGAAAGAAAGCCGCCATAGGGCGGCAGGAAGACAGAGAGTGATTGATCATGGAAAATTACGAAGGGAATGACGCCCTGTATGTAAGGATGTTTGGGGATTTTTCCATTACTTGGAATGGGAAGCAGATCTTAGGCAGGAAATCCGCTGAGACACAGTTTGCTTATCTGATGCAGCTACTTTTGCACAGCAGGGAGGCAGGCATCCAGCGCAGCCAGCTGGAGCAGATCCTTTTCGGCGACAGAGATATTTCAGACCTGCGCCACGCCACCAGGACTGTCATTTACAATGCAAAAAAGAAGCTGAGGGCTGCCGGGCTCCCAGATGTAAACTACATAGAGCAGCGGGACGGCATCTACTGCTGGACCAGTGAGATCCCACTGGTGGAGGATGCGGCAGAAATGGACTGGCTCTACCAGGAGGCTGAGGAAGAGAAGGATCCAGATGAAAAGCTGAGCCTTTACCTGCGTGCCTGCTACTGCTACACGGCGGAATTTCTGGAGAGGCAGACGGGCACTGTGTGGGTGGCTCAGGAGGCCAGGCGTTATCGGGCGTTGTTCTGTGAGTGTGTAGAAAAGGCTGTCCAGCTGCTGCGGGTAACCCAGGACTATATCCAGATGGAAGAGCTTGGCCTCTATGCTGCCAAGGTACAGCCCCTGGCGGATTGGGAGGCCGTGACTATGGAAGCTCTGATCTCCCTTGGGCGGGACGAGGACGCCAGGAAGTTTTACGATGACACGGTTGAGCTGTATTTCCAGGAGCAGGGGCTGCGCCCCTCAGACCGTCTGATGGAGCTTTTAAACAAGCTAGGTTCCCAGCTTGGGCATCAATATGCTGTGCTAGACGACATCCAGGAAAACCTGCGGGAAAATGCGGAAAGCGCCCAGGGCGGGTACTTTTGTTCCTACCCTATTTTCCAGGGGATTTACCGCATGGTAGCCCGTATGATGGAACGGGGCGGCCAGTCTGTCTACCTGATGCTCTGCACCGTGGTAGACAGCAAGGGGAACCCCATGAAAGATGGCCCCATGCTGGAGGAGCTTTCCCAACGGCTTAGAGAGGCCATCCAGCGCTCTGTCCGCTGCGGGGACGCAGTTAATAAGTATGGTAAGGGGCAGTATTTAGTCCTTCTGGTGAACACAACCCGGGAAAACTGCAAGATCCTCCAGCGAAGGATCAACTACCATTTTATTGTAGGCAGGCAGCGCACAGGGATTCAATATTATGTAAATAGTGTGATCTGCACTTCGGATAGGGAAAGAGTTGTGTAATTATGAAGGAAGAATAAGTTACAGAGTTGTTTAGAAAGAGGTAGGGACATGGAAAAGTCTCAATGGTACATAGGCACGCCCAGTGGCGTAGTGCTGTGTGTCGACCATCTGCAGGAAGGGCAGATACACGGAAGGTTCTACCATGGCTACAGCAGGGAAGCCCTGAAAGTGGAAGGGATCACGAAGCTGCTGTTTCAAATGGAAAAGTTTTTCGATTCCATAAACTTTCCGCATCCAGGGACAAACGAGCGGACATTTCAGGAAAAAGCCCAGGGTGTAGGCTTTAAGGCAGAAAGGGTGAAAACAATGAGTGACGATGAGTTGTTGAGCAAGCATGGGGATCTGGGCACATTCATCATTCGTGTGCAGCATAGGCAAAACAGCAGCTGGCAGGGGCGGATTACCTGGATGGATCAGGACAAGACTGTATATTTCCGTTCCGTCTGGGAAATGATCAAGCTGATTGAAAGCGCATTGAACACGATTGACGGTTCAGATGGGCTGTTGGCAGACAAAGGCTGGGATGATATCATAGAATCCAAAGAACTTTAGAACATAATAAAACAACAAAAGAATAAATTTTTCTTATAAACTAGGGCAATTCTGCTGAACATGCAGGATTGCCCTGGTTTCATAAAGGCATAACAGCTTATAGCCAACCTTACTGAGGTTGGCTGTAAAATGCAAACCATTGTTATTGAGGCGCCTGGGCTGTCCCTTGTTATTGCCTGGGCAGCCTTTTGGCCCTTGCCCGCTCCCGCAGCCTGCCCGCCAGGATATTCAGCATTGCCCCGCATGCCGCGAAGCATACGGCATAGGCCTTGCCTATATTGCTGGTATAGAGCACCAGCATCTGCCCCAGCAATGGGTAGTGGGCGGTGACCTGGCCGATCAGGGCGGCATAACCCACATCGTTCATGTCCTCCCCGGCATTGGCGTCGCCCTTTGTCTTAAACCTCCCTTCCACCTTCTGGTTCCTCACGACGCGGTGGGCTATCACGGAGTCCCCGCTCTGGAATGCGATCACGTCGCCCTCCCGGATGCCCTCCGGCTCTGCGGGCTTCACATAGATCACGCTCCCGATGGGGATCTCCGGCTCCATGCTGCCGCTGACCACATTGTAGACGCCATAGCCCACCAGCTGGGGCACCGTCACCGGCAGGCAGGTGGCGATCACGCTCAGCAGGATCAGCGCCCCTGCAACGTTGCAAAGGGCGGGAATTACTTTCCCTCCCTTTGCCTTATGCCCTGCGGGCACTGTCTCATTCTTCCTCTGGCTTTGCATACTTGACCTTCCTCTTCTTGCGCGTCAGCACGAAGCCCCCTACGCCGCCTAACAGGAACACTGCGGAGCAGATGCCTACCTTGCCCGCCAGCGGCAGGTCCACCAGCACCTTCGCGAAGTCATTGGACAGCACGCCGCCCAGGTTCTGGTTTGCTAATGGGACCTCTGGGTCCTGGACGTCAATCTCATCTGCATTGTGGTCCTGCACTGCGTCCACCCGGGCTTCCACGCAGAATTTCACGCCGTCATAGTCGAATGTAGTCTTGATGGTGGTATATTTCCCTTCCTTAGTGGTGGTCTGGGTT
>CAJTDL010000074.1:0-463 GCA_910575035.1 Lachnospiraceae bacterium | reverse complement strand
GATGCTGTCAATCGCCAGCGAGTCTGCAAACAGGGGGGACTCCTCCCCGGCTTTCAATAGCCTGCTATAGTATAAAACCGTACGCTCCGTGGTGGAGGCGTCCTCATCCACCAGCCAGTCACTGCCAATATTCACAAAATTCAGGCCGATCAGGCCTGGGGACAGGCCGCGCTGTTTTTCCCCGTCCTTATCCAGCCAGTATTTATATACATTCACCCTGACATACTGGTCAATGGTGCCGCTGTTCCTTACATTCAGCTCTTCCCTGTACCGCTTCCCCAGCTTCACTTCCTCGCCTTCCGCAAGCATCCCGCCCAGCAGGGTGCCGGTATTCTCATCCCATGTGCCGTCGGACGTGCTCTTATAGTCACGGTTCGATATGGCTTCCCCGTTTTCCACCAGCGTGACGCCGATATTCTCCATCTGCACCCGGGAGGTGTAGTTCTCGGAATAGTAGGTCAGC
>CAJTDL010000073.1 GCA_910575035.1 Lachnospiraceae bacterium | reverse complement strand
CCGCATTTTTCGATATATTTGTCAAGTGCTTTTGGCAAAAAAAGTGGGGGATTTTAATAAAAAAGGCATCTGAAAGCCTTGTGTTTATTGGCTTAAAGATTCCGAGAGATTATATGTATGAATGGGGGGAAAGAAATGGCCAGCTTGATTAAGATAGAATGGACAAGGCTTCTGAAAAATAAGAAGAATCTGATTGTCTTAGGGCTGTTCTTAGCTTTTGTGCTTGTGCTTCCTTCCTATCATAAAAAAATAAATGAAGAGACAGTATTGCGGCGTGATTCTGTCTATGAATCTTCCTTATCGTATTCTGAGATTGAGCGTTCTCTTATTGCCAGGGAATATACGGATACTATAGAGGATTTTGACCCAGATACTTTTGATGGCGTATATCCAAAAGAGAATCAGATACGGCAGGATTACTGGACAAGGGATATTGCCTTTACCCAAAAGCAGGAGCTGGCATTTGGGCGGGAGGAATGGATGGAAGAGGCAAAGGCGACCTTAGAGAAAGACCGCAACATGAAAGAAGGGCTGGAACAGAGCCTGATCCGTGAACGGAACAGCCAGACACATGACATAGGGACATTGCAGGAATTGGATAATCGGATTCGCCTGAACGAATATTTTGCAGAGCATGAGATTGTGCCATGGAAAACGGAATATGAGCCTGCGGCATATCCATTTTTATTTTATCTATTAAATACAATATTCCCTTTGGCTCTTCCAATTATAATCTGCCTGCTTTGCAGTGATTGTTTTGCCGCAGAGGTGGAATCAGGCAGTATTAAAATGTGGCTGCTGATGCCAATTAATCGTTGGAAAATCTATTATGCAAAAATAATTGCCAGCCTGCTGTATGTTTTTTCTGCTTTGGCAGTTGTTTTGGGGCTTGGTTTTGCAGTGGCAGGGGCGTTGCATGGGTTTGGCGAGGCAAAGTATCCAATCAGCGTATTTTATGATGCCGGGCGGGCGAACCTGGCAGCAGGCATTTCAGAGGTTACAGAGGTTACGGTGGATTATTTGCCAATTGTAAATGTGGTTGGCCGGATTTTGTTTTCAGATGCGGTATTTGTGCTGTTTTTAGTTGTTATTTTAGTAAGCCTTGGGAGTTTCATCCGGCAGTCTAATACGGCAGTTACTGTGCTGCCATTCCTATTTGCCATGCCTGCCGTACTGCCCTTGCTGTATGAGACAAGCGGGAGGGGGGAATTGGTACGTTGGATTCCTTTGTGCTATGGGTATGCCTATGATGCATGGAAAGCAAATGGCTGGGCACAGGTGCTTGGAATGGGAATTGTGGAAATAGCGGCTGCTTTGTTGGGAATTGTGGCGGTAAGCGTTGTTATGAGAAGAAAAGATTGGATTTGTTAAAGGGGGAGAAGCTGCTATTTTTGGGGCTGTGTATTGATTCATTTATTAAGATGTTTTATTGGCATGGAATGGTGGGGAAGCGTCTTATGGGAAGGTGACAGAGTGGGGAGGCGTATTATTGGCAGGCGAGGGGGTGGGGAAGCGTCCGTCAGGGAGGAGCCGGGGCATAAGGGGCTGCTCTTGTTCCGGCGTCCAGAGATTAAGAGTTTCTAAGCAGTTCCTATAGAGGCTGTGCCATTCGGACGGAACCGCCCTAGACGCGCCGTCCATGGCGCGGCTAGGACTTTTGCGGACATCCCTGTCCGCAAATCCCTGCTCGTTGGGGAACTGCTAAGAAACTCTAAATCCCTGACAAGTCACAAAAGCAGCCCCTTATGCCCCGGCTCCTCCCTGACTATGTTTTCTATGCCTGCAAGTTGAGAAAAAATTTGCAGGCTAAAATTGCTGGCATTGGCCATGGGAGAATGTCATGATAATTTGGTTTTATGGCATCCCCAAAAGACAGGTTTACATCTGGCTAAAAAATGTGTGGTTTTCAATCGGGGGACACTGTTATCCATCCTGTAGGGGGATCTATCCCTTTTACAGTAGGGCAGCCACGAATCCCTTCTCCTGTTACAGGGCACAAGAAAGGCTTAGTAACTGCTTTATGAAACCTGGCAGAATATTTCATCTTACATAAGGAGGTTGAGATACCTGTACTTGTATCTGTGCTGGCCAAAGGCAGAATCCATAAGGTAGTGTGTCAGTACACTAGCACAGCATTGCCTAAATAATGGTTAAGAACGGCACTTGATATTTGTATCAGAACAAGGCAGGGGAAGGAGGCAATGCGGTGGCATTGTTGACTGAAGTGAATTGTTGGTAAAGTGGGTTTTGCCAAAAACAAGAGGAATAAAAGCTGGTGTGCAGGTGGTTCTTATAAAATGAATATGGTAAAATTTTATAAGAAGCGAGGTAGAGCAATATGGAAAAGAAAATTTATATTACAGAAGAAGAACGGGCAAAGTGTCAAAGGGTGGCTGATGCATTTGCGGAGTTGTACGATATGGCGGATATTGTAGTGGCTGATGTCGGAAGATATGGTTTTGTGGTGCTGAAATATTACAAAACGCCACATGGTTTCGAGGATACAATAACCTTTACGGACAGCGTAGCGTTATTTGAGGGTTTGTGGGAAGAATGGCTGAATACAAAGCTGTATTTACTGGCAAAAGGCACTCTGATGTTAGAGAAAGGCTACAAAGGTATATTTGAAAGCTTGTCAAAAGAAAAACAGTCGGAACTTATCGTAAGAAAAGCTAATTTTGCTAAAGTGGCAGGGATATATCTGTAATACTATTTTTGCGGGAAAAGGAACAGTAGTTAGTGGACAATTAAAGCTTAGAAAGGCTCTGTGTAATGCAGAGCCTTTCTAACAAATTGGGTTAGTTTTCCGAGATATAAAAGTATAAGGAATGGAACGGGATTCCATGATATGGTAAAAGAGCTTTTATTGTATGGAGAGTGAGTAACTAAGTTGTAACATTTTTCTGGTATAATATAAATAAAAAATAGGTGGTTTTGGGAAAATGATCGAATTATTTTATGCTGAGGATGACGCTCATATTGCAGGTGTTGTAAAAAGATATCTGGAACAGAAAAACTTTAAGGTAGTAATATATAATACGATTTCAGAGGTCAGACGAGCTTTGGAAATTCACGTACCAACAGTTATTTTGTTGGATTGGAATATGCCGGATGGTCGTGGGGATAGTCTTTGTCAATGGATACGTGGCAGATGGAAGGAATTGCCGATTATTTTCCTTACGGTTCGGGATGATTCCCAGGATATTGTTTCAGGCTTGCAAAATGGTGCGGATGATTATGTAGTAAAGCCTTTTGAATTAAGCGTATTGTATTCAAGAATTCAGGCGGTACTTAGAAGAACGGGCAATGTGGCAGTACAGTACCTGTCCTGCGATGGAATCAAGATAGATTTAAACCGCAGGACAGTTTCTTATGGTATGGAAGAAATAGATTTAAGCGTATCAGAGTATGGGTTGCTTTTGTATCTCTTACAGAATAAAGGAAAGACTGTTACCAGGGAAAAAATCTTAGAACAGGTATGGGATGTAAATGGAAACTACGTGAATGACCATACATTGACAGTTACTATGAAACGGCTACGGGACAAACTGCACCAGCCGTCCTGTTTGAAAACAATTAGAAGTGTGGGATACCGTATGGAGGATACCATATGAGTGGGAGAAAAAACTTTGTGATTATATTTGGGTTTGTAGCAGCTGTTAGCTTGATTTCTTCTGCTGCTACAGCAATGCTGATTTCTTGTTATTACAGCAGGCTTCAATTTGATTTGGTAAATGTTATCTGTGGCGAAGTGTTGGAACAGGATCCGGAAATGATGAGTATAGTTTCTGCTGCATTGAAAGAATATACGGGTGGAAATGTGGACGGTGTGGCAGTGAATAACGTTTTATCTGTTTTAGGGTATCGCGTATCTGATTTTTCGGATTCTGCTATTACATATCATATTATATTTGCAATAACAGGGTTTTTGACAGGAATCTTCCTCTTTGTTTTCACTTTTGTATTTCGCAACAAAACAGAAGCGAAACGAATAGAGGCATTGTCAGATTATTTGGAGCAGGTTAATATTGGAAAAGCGGTTGTCCTCTCTGTTTCAGGAGAAGATATTTTTTCTAAATTGGAAGATGAAATATATAAGACAGTGACATTTCTTTACCAGACAAAGGATGCCGCAGTACAGGCAAAAAATGATTTTGCTGAGAATTTATCAAATATTGCACATCAGATAAAAACTCCTATCACTGCAATTTCTTTATCACTGCAAACATTATCTGAAATACCAATGAAAAACGAATATGAAAAAGATAAGATGGAACAGATAAAGAAACAGTTAATCAGACTTATCCATTTAGAAGAATCCCTGCTTGTTTTATCCCGCCTTGATGCAGGTGCATTGACGTTTCAAAAAGAAGATGTAGATGTTTTTACTGTGCTTGTCCTTGCAGCAGACAATTTGCAGGAATTATTTGTAGATTCCGGCACTTCCGTTGATATTCCAGAATTAGGGGAGATGGTAATAATAGCCGATTTAGACTGGACTATGGAAGCAATTATGAATGTAATGAAAAACTGTATGGAGCATAATACAGGCGGAACAGTCCATTGCTCTTATAGGCAGAATCCGCTATATACAGAAATACTTATTTGGGATGAGGGGGATGGATTTGCCAAAGAAGATATTCCGCATCTTTTTAAGCGGTTTTATCGGGGACAGAATGCAAGTGTGGGAGATAATATCCATAACAGCGGCATTGGAATAGGTTTAGCATTGTCAAAAGAGATTATAGAACATCAAAATGGGACAATAAGGGCTAAAAATCTGCCGAATGGCGGTGCATGTTTTGAAATCCGGTTATATAAGCAATAAATTTAATATCAATTCTGCTGCAGTTACTAAGTTGTAACTTTCATTTGGTACAATATAGTTTGTAAACAGTTTGCCTGCAGGAACAAAGTTTACAAACTAACGGGCAGCTTTGCTGCAAGCGTAAAAATTCAAATCATCCATAAGGAGGAAACTAAAATGAATATCTTAACATGCGAAGGAGTTTGTAAAACATATGGCTCCGGCAATAATCAGGTGGCTGCACTGGATGGAATTGATTTGGCGGTGGACAAGGGAGAATTTGTGGCGATTATTGGAGCGTCCGGTTCAGGTAAATCTACACTGCTGCATATTCTGGGAAGCGTGGATAAACCTACAAGCGGAAAAGTTACAATAGACGGAACGGATTTGTCAAAACTGAATCAGACACAGGCAGCGATTTTCCGCAGAAGAAAAGTGGGTTTGGTGTATCAGTTCTATAACCTGATTCCAACACTTACTGTGCAAAAAACATTCTCATGCCGCTTGCTCTTGATAAGAAGAAGCCAAACAAAGAGTATTTTGAAAAGATTGTCCGTTCGCTTGGCATTGCTGAACGGCTTGAAGCCCTGCCAAACCAGTTGTCAGGCGGGCAGCAGCAAAGGGTTGCCATAGCACGTTCCTTGATTTATCGCCCAGCTCTGCTTTTGGCAGACGAGCCGACTGGAAATTTGGATCAGAAAAATTCCAAAGAAATTATTGATATGCTGAAATTATCCAACCGTAATCTGGAACAGACAATTGTGTTGATTACACATGATGAGAAAGTGGCTTTAGAAGCAGACCGTATCATAACCATAGAGGATGGGCATATTATAAGTGACGAGAAGCGGAGGTAATGGGCTATGTGGAAAGATTATTCATCAGGCTATATTAAAAATAACCGTTCATCGGGTATGTCTGTTATGATAGCGGCATTTATATCAGCTTTGCTGTTATCACTGCTTTTAGGGTTATTTTATAACACATGGAAGTATGAAATTGAAAGCATTGAACAGGAAGAAGGCGGCTGGCAGAGCAGAATTGTCGGGGAATTTTCTCAGGAAGATATTGAATCCATAAAGAACTTTGCTAATGTAAAAGATATAGTTATAAATGAAAAAGAAGAACAGATTCCGGAAACCATGATAGATATTTATTTTGATGACATGGGGGCTGTTCTTGACAATACGTTACGGATTGCTGAAAATTTGGGAGTTTCATCAGACAAGGTTATTTATAACCATGAACTTCTGGCAATGTATATGATACGTGATCCGCAGGACACTGCACCAAGATTGCTTTTTCCGCTGTTTATATTGATAACTATAATTGCATCTTTTTCATTAATTATTGTAATACATAATTCTTTTGCAGTGTCTATGAATGCCAGAATCCATCAGTTTGGTATTTTTTCCAGTATTGGAGCCACACCAAAACAGATACGGTCATGTCTTTTGCAGGAGGCGGCTGCATTATGTATTCTGCCAATTTTAATTGGAAATCTGTTGGACATTCTAATCAGTATGGGGCTTATACATATGGTGAACGGTTTATTGGGGAATGGTGTGGCAGGCAGACATGAAGCAGTCTTTGGCTATCATCCGTTAGTCTTAGTGGCGACACTTCTTTTGACAGTGGTGACAATATGGATTTCCGCATGGATGCCAGCCAGAAAATTAAGCAGACTGACGCCGCTTGAAGCAATTAAAAATACAGGCGAATTACAGTTAAAGCGTAAGAAAAAATCTCCGCTGCTTACCTGCCTTTTTGGATTGGAAGGAGAATTGGCAGGTGGAGCATTGAAAGCACAGAAAAGAGCCTTACGGACAGCATCGCTCAGTCTGATATTTTCTTTTCTTGCCTTTACAATTATGCAGTCCTTTTTTGCACTTTCAGGAATCAGCACAAGGGAAACTTATTTTGAACGTTATCAGGGTGTTTGGGATATTATGGTTACAGTAAAGGACACGGATGTGGATTCTTTTCGTGAAACACAAAAAATGCAGGCGATTCCTGAAATAAGAAGTGCTATTGTATATCAGAGGGCAATGGCAAAAAGAATCGTTGCCGAGAATGAAATAAGCGAAGATATGAAGTCTTTTGGCGGTTTTGCCGCAGCCGGGGATAATTATGTGAGAGAGACGGATGGGGGATGGCTTGTAAATGTTCCCATTGTCATACTGGATGATACGAGCTTTTTAGCGTACTGTGAACAGGTTGGTATCACACCGAGGCTTGACGGAGCAGTGATATGGAACCAGATACGCGATGTTACAAATCCGGATTTCAGGCATCCACAATATATGCCCTATGTGAAAGGGGAAAATGCGGTAAGCATTTTAAGGCAGTCCGGCAAGGAAGAATTGTCGGCAGAGATTCCTGTTTTGTCCTATACGGAGAAAGTGCCTGTTTTGAGGGAGGAATACGCAACGCTTGACTATTATGAACTGGTGCATTTTATTCCGGTATCTTTGTGGAAAGAAATCAAGGAACAGATTGGAGGCAGTGAGGAAGATACCTATATCTGTATGCTTGGCAGGGAAAATGTGACATTAGAGGAATTGGATGCTTTGCAGGGGCAGGTGGAAAGCCTTATTGCAGGAAACTATAAGGTAGAAAGTGAGAACCGTATTCAGGAAGTAGAAGCGAACGATAAACAGATACAAGGGATGATGACAATATTTGGCGGCTTCTGTGTCCTGCTTGCAATTATCGGCATTGGAAATGTATTTTCTAATACGCTAGGCTTTGTCCGCCAGAGAAAAAGGGAATTTGCAAGGTATATGTCTATTGGAATGACACAAGGGGAAATCAAAAAAATGTTCTGCGTAGAAGCACTTACCATTGCGGGGCGTCCGATTTTAATTACTCTTCCTTTGGCAGTTGTTGCAGTAGGGTATTTGCTGAAAACGAGCTATGTTGAAGTGGGAACCTTTCTTGCCGAAGCACCAATCATTCCGATTATGATTTTTATGCTGGCTATTTGGGGAACTGTGGCATTTGCGTATTATCTTGGTTGGCGTAATATACGCAAAATCAATTTAGCTGAGGTTTTACGGGATGATACAATGATGTAAATGAGATGAACAGATTATGAAAAAAACGGAATGGATACGTTGTCCTGTTTGTGGAAAAAAAACAAGGGAGAAAATTAGAGAGGATACAGTTTTGATATACTTTCCGCTCTACTGTCCAAAGTGCAGACAGGAAAGTTTAGTGGAAGTTGAGAAATTACAGGTAAATATCATCAAAGAGCCAGACGCATAGACGCAGAGCCGATGAACTTGTGAACAATCACAGTTTGTCGGCTTTTACTCTGGAAGTATCAATTCTTGAGAAATGTTCTATATTGCAATGCAATTCATTTTTTAGACAGGATTGCATTGCATTTTGTTTGGAGCATTGGTATTAATTGCATCTGGATTGTAGAAAGGAATACAACGAAAATGGAATTAAAAATACATAGGCATCGAATTAGAAAGATAATCAAATTTAACAGCATATTGCACACATCAAGGTGTATCGCATGGAAGGATAAAACTTCACAGCGGTACATCTTTTTTAATGGTGCGAAATTTGTCTGATTTTAGCTTTTGTTACGGTTTGTCCGTTGCATATTTGTGTGAAAAAACTGACTGGAACTATTCCGTTTTTGGAAGAGGATTTCGCTTGGGTTTACTGCTTCATGCTGGGCTGTCTGGAAAGCATAGCTTTCTGTGTATCCCACACTTGCTTCATCAGCTTTTTTACTTCCTCTACATCGGCTTTATACACATTGCCTGTGGCATTCATGCGCTTTGCTATCTGGTTCAGATTACCGCTGATTTATCCCAGCATGTAGTTGTAATCCCGCAGGTCTGAATAGTCAATGTCATAGACAAAGCCATACAAAATCAGGCGGCGGAGGAAAGTGGATTTGCTTTTCATGCCGGAGGCTTTGACCTTCTGCTCCAGTATGTACTGCTCATCGTCACTCAAGTATATTTTCAGTTCGTTTCTGCGTTCCCTGTTTGCCATTTTTATCTCCTTTCTTTGATTGGATTTTTTAGGCATTTGCGAAACACCAGAACCCACATAAATACGGGATTCTCTTTGTTACAAAATAAAACAACTCCTCACTGGTCTGTGGTATAATTGAAATCTCCAGTAACAATTATCCATATCCACC
>CAJTDL010000072.1 GCA_910575035.1 Lachnospiraceae bacterium | reverse complement strand
TTAGCATTTTTATCCAAAGGTCAAGATTTCTCTCTCACTGCATTATTATAAAACAAGCTGGTGCCAGTATGGCACCAGCTAATATCTTATAGCTTATACCCAAAGTTCAGAAAGAACCGGATTATTACTTTCTGAGCCTTATTTTTTAGTGTGTCCGGTGGGCACCTTACCAATAAAATAATAGCCAAGCTGAGATATATTTCCATGCTTGAGTATATCTGAAAGTTGCGTGAAAATTGTTGAACCGCTGTATACCAAATAGTATGTACAGTGGGTGTGGGAGGCCGGCTACTCAACTAATGGGCGGCCTCCTAGCCGATCATTTCTATAAGTGTTAAAGAAGGAAATATAGCATATCTTAGGTTTGATCGCAATAGCTTTTTTACTTTATAGTAAACTCCGAGTCCATGAGATATAAAAAAGAACACACGTTTATTGAACGAATGTTTGATAAACGTGTGTTTTAAGTGCACGAAACAGATGGTTCTGGTAATCAGGTAGTTATTTTTTTGTAGTGACAGCCTTTGCTTTTGACCAGGCAGAATAAATTTTACTATAGTTTCGTTTGGAGCCGATTTTCTTATAGGCAGCTATCCGTACATAGTATTTCTCATTTGGCAAAAGTTTGGAAATGGTTTTGGATTGTTTGGTTTTGCCTATGGATAATGATGTGGTTGCGTTTCCCTTGAATTTTTTGTTTGTGGAATACTGGAGCTCATAGCCGGTCATTTGTTCTGGCTGTTTCTTCCATTTGATGGAAAAGCCCTTCTTTTTTGCGGTTACTTTGATAATGGAAGTGCCTTTGGGCTTAATGGTAAACATTTTAGAAAGGGTTCCGCTGTAGTTGCCTTTAAATGTAATTTTTACGGTATATTGCCCCACGTTTTTCCGCCCGCTGGGATAGGAAACGGTAAAATTGGATGCAGGAATTTTTTTGTCATCGCTTCCTTTTACGGTAACAGTTGGCTTTTTTGCTCTGCCATCATAGGTGTATGCCGTGGCAGAGAGCGCCATTGATGTGGGTCGATGGATCGTGGATGCAGATATGCGTTTTTTGCATTCTCTGCAAGTCCGCACGATACTGCCGTTTTTCTTAAGCGTTGCTTTTGTGATCGTGGCAGTTGTTTTCTTATGATTGCAGTCAGTGAAGGAATAGGCAATTTTATTTGATACGGCATAGCGGTAGCCTTCGGAATTCTGGTAGCAATTTATTTTAATGTTGCTGTATTTTCCTGATTCTGATAAATCTACAGTTTCTGTTCCCATATTATATTCTATGTTTCCCTGGTATCCATAGGTGCAGTTTTCCATGGTATTTACGCTTTTGGGGATAGAGATTGACTTCAGTTTTTCACAGTTTAAGAATACACCGCTTCCTAAAGTTTTCAATCCTTCTTTTAATGAGATATTTTCCAAGGCAGAGCATGAGGCAAATGCGCCGTATGCAATGTCCGTGACCTTGGCAGGCAGTGCAGCGTCTTTTAAGCCGGTATTGTAAAATGCCTTTGCTCCTATTTTGGTAAGGGTAGAAGGCAGCGACACCTTTTCTAGTTGTGTGTCATTGGAAAAAATTGCGTCGGGAAGGGATGTAACGCCTTCCATTATTTTTACATTTCTTAAGGAACTGCAGTCAGTAAATGCATAATTTCCAATTTCCTTTACTTTGCCAGGAATCGTGAGGTTTGTCAGGCTGCTGCAGCCATAAAATGCCATTTCTCCAATGCTTCTTGTTTCAGATGGAAGGCTAATATTTGTTAAATTGCTGCAGCGAGAAAATGCATGATAGGGAATATGTGTGATGCTGGAAGGAATTATAATTTCTTGTAAGTTAGTGCATCCTGAAAAAACACTCGATCCAATGGATGTGACGCTGGGAGGGAGTATAATTTTCTGTAAATTAGTACATTCATAAAATGCGAATGAACCAATTACCGCAACGCTGGATGGGATGGTTATAGTTTCTAATTTGTCACAGCAACCGAATGCATGTTCCTTAATTTCTGTAATGCTGGATGGGATGGTTATTTTTACCAGATTTTTGCAGTATGAAAATGAACCTGATTCAATTGTTTTGACACTGGAAGGGATTGTGATTTCTTTTAAATTTCTACATCCAGAAAAGGCGCCTGAGCCAATTGCTGTGACGTTGGATGGGATCTCTATTTTAATTAAGTTTGTACAGTTATAAAATGCATATTGTCCAATGCTTGAAATACTGGATGGAAGTTCAATTTCCTTCAACCTGCTACAATTTTTAAATGCCATTTTGCCTATACTGGTAATCCCGTTAGAAATAATTACATTTTTGATATTATATTCAAATTTTAACCAGGGAGGTTCAATCTCTGAACTCCAAATATAATCATAATCCATCATAGTTCCGCTGCCATTAATTGTTAAAGTGCCATCATTTGTAAGCGACCATTTAAGCCCATCCGGGCAGGTGCCTTCATTGATGATGCCATCTTCTGCTAGGGGCTCTGACTGTTCTGTAGGCATGTCGGGCAGGCTTGTTGATTCTTCAAAGGTTTCCAGGATGGTTTCATCTGATTTGATTTCGTCTGATTGTGCTTCCTGTGCATAAGCCATATTGCTTATGGCTGGGGTTATGGCAATCACTGCTGTCAGCAGCAATGCAAAAGCTTTTTTGTTCAGAGTATTTTTCATAAAAATATCCCTTCCTTTCAATAATAAGTTCTGTCAAAAAAAGTTTGATCAGATTTCATGTTCCTTTGCGGTTTCTATGTATTGAAGCACTTGCTGATCCAGTTCAAAGTCAGGCTGATCGCGGAGTTTGTATGCCAAAGGGTCTGTTTCTTCTTTTACTTGGCGCAGCATTTCCTCTACATTCACCACCTTTTGCAGCAGCATCTGTGCAGTTTCCCAATCTTCTTTTGCAGTGGCAGATTCTATTCCTATGCTTAAAAGCATGACATAGCGGTTATATGCCTCTATATTGTATTTTTGGATAGATACAGATTTTTCTTTTTCCTGCGCCATTAGTTGGTAATTTTCTTCCAGGCATGCAGATGCTGCCAGCACATCGTAGGCTTCTGCGATATAAGGGTTTTGGCGCAGGATATCCACTGCAAGCTTTTTTGCGGCCTTTTGGTCTGTCTCTTCCAGCATCACAGCCTTTTTGGCTTCCGTATAGAAGGGGAGCATTTTAGCAGATGCATGGGGATTCCCGCCAGCATAGATTGCCATGGAGATGCCGCAATAGATCATGCCAAGGGATAGGAAAATCCCCAATATTTTGTAGAATGCCCATCTCCCATGGGAAGCCAGGCTGATTTCCCTTCCATGGGTAAAGTCCAGGAGGAGGATCAGCACAAATAGAATGGCTGTAAATTCAAAATCAAAATCTACAAGGCTATGGATGGCAATGGAGGCAAGCATTAATTTCTGATTGCTGTTCAGCCTTTTTGAGAAAAAGCTGCGTATCAGCATAGATAAAAATAGCAGGCAGGGAATGATCCCAACATCCAGGGCAATCTGCAAAAAACCGTTATGGACAAAACGTACTTGGTAGACGCCTGTTTGGATAGAGGGCTGGAGGAAATAGTAGCCCAGATACCCAAGCCCAAAGGGATGGTTCCTAAGCAGCCGCAAGCCATCTTTGTAGTAAAGGAGCCTGCCAAGGAATGTGCTGGAAGAAACGGCAGTAGAATAAATCCTTCCAATATTCTGCATTTGTCCGAAAATATTGGCATAAATCCAGGATCCAGCTGCCATGAGCAAAACAAAGGTTAAAAAATACATTCTTTTTTTCTTATTGCTGGCAGCAGACACCAAAAAGGCGGCGGCTGCCAGGAGAAAAACTGCCCGGCTGCCAGAAAGGAGGATTCCCAATAAAAGCCAGAAAGTCTGGATAAACCGGCCTCCTTTCTCCATTTCAATGAAAATCCCTAACAGGCAGAACAGAGCCAATGCATTTGCATATTGAAATAGCCCGCCAAAACGCTTTGCCGTGTACAGAAATGTATATAGCGGAGGGATAAAATGCCCAATGATTCCAAGCAAAACCATCCCATATCCCGCAATGGGCACAAGCTCCAGTAAGAATTGCCGTTCCTTTCTGTTCAGCTGCATGGCAATTCCTAGAAAGAAGAAGACAGACATATACTTCAAGAAACCCAAAAACGCCATCCCGCGATCTATAGCATAAAAGCAGGAGAGGCCATAAGAGGCAATCCATGTGCAAAGGAGGATGCTGTCAGGATTTAGGAAGAAATGAGCCTTTCTTTGGAACATGGATAAAAGGCTGAACTGTATCCCAAGCAAGGCTCCTAAAATGCAGCTGGCATATTCATAAAACAGTCCAAATAATCCAAAACTTCCCAAGAATAAAATACAAACTGCGATATATTGCTTTTTCCCCCTGTCCAGCCAAAGCTGTTTTTCCTTCATCTCTTCACAGATGCGCTTTTTGCCTTTGACCAGGCAGAGTAGAGCGTAAGGGGGGCGCTGGCTGCTGTCACGGTTTTGTATGTGCGGATCCGCACATAGTACCGTTTTCCGGCCTTCAGCTTAGGGATCGTCTTAGAGGACTTTTTGTTTTCTGGCACGGTAATGGTTTTTGTGGCGCCTTTTGCAAATTTGCTGCTGGTGGAATAAGCAATCTCATAACCGGTGGTCTGTGAGGTTTGTTTTTTCCATTTGATGGCAAGGCTTTTTTTCTTTCTAATGGCTTTGGAAAGAGAGGTTCCCTTTGGCAAGATTCGGAAGGTTTTTGTAACAGTGCCACTGTAATGGTTCTTGAACGAGATTGTCACAGCAGCCTGCCCGACATTTTTATTGTTTTTGTAAGTTATGGTATAATAGCTGCTGTTGATCTTCTTACCTTGGCTGTCGGTTGCCGTGATGGATGGTTTTTGCAGCTTGCCATTGTAGGTTACGCTTGTCTTGGACAGGCGAATATCCTTGCTGCTGACCTTAATCGGTGCAAGCTGTGGTGTATAGGCGTCTCTGTATGTATAGCCGCAAGAGATGCAGGTATGCTTTGTATAGCCCTGGCTGTCATAAGTAGGCGCGGTTGTGCTGGAACGGTAAGAATGTCCGTTTTTGGTAATGGATTTGTGAACCTGTATAGCAGGGTTTTCCTTAAGGGATGCAGTGATTATGGCTGTTCCTGCCGCCTTTATGGTAATTGTTCCCTTTTCATCTACAGCTGCGATATCAGGGTTGTTGCTGGAATAAGTAAAATTTGCTGGGGAAAGGGGGACGTTTCCATAAGCCCATTCCGCATTTTGGTTGCTTATTCCCATTTTTATTTCCGCTTCATTGTTGCCACACCCAATTTCATTAGATTCTTTTGTTTGTAAACGAAGCAGTGACTGAAGGATAGGAATGGTGCGTGTTACCGTTTCAGTCCCTTGCTTTGTGGGGGCAATTGCTGCCTGGTTGTCAAAACACTGTGTCCAGTAGCGTGTCCCATTGCCGTCTACAAAGCATCCGATGCCAATGCTTGTATAGGCTTCCCCTATCATGTTGGCATAGTGCCCAGGTGAATTGCTCCAGCCTTCTACGGCATCTTCAGGCGTCATCTTTCCCAATGTAATATTTTCTCCATAGGAGCTGCTGCTGCGAAAAATGGAAAAGCAATTCTCTCCGCAAGGGCGCATATGGGAATAAAAAACGGAAATTTCCATAGCCCGTACCATAGCTGTTTCCAGTAATTCTGCGTCCATTTTCAGGGCAGGCCTCCCTGCCTGGGTACGTATCTGGTTCACAAGGGCAAGGGTTTGGTATGCGGCTTCGTAATCGTCCTGCCCGCTGATAAAAAGATTCCGCTCTGTATCTTCTTCTTCATCGGAAGCGCTGCCGCTTATTATGGCAAACTGGTTCATCTCGCGGAATAAATCATTGGATGACTGGTATCCTGTAAGAATGCTGCGAACGGTATTTTGAGAATCCAACAGGATAATGGCAGGGAGGGTCACGCTTCCTCCCATGCCAGCATCAATCAGATATTGCCACATCAAAGCGGCTGTGCCGCCCTGTGGGTCATAACAAAAAGATATCTCATCACATCCATAGGTTTTGGCAAAAGTTCTTGTACTTTGTTCGTCCGCTTTGTTAATTTCCGCAAAGATGACATGTACCTTAGGATTGTGGATCCATCCACTTTCTGCAATGCTCTGCAGAATGGAAGAGGAATTGCCGCAGGTTGTCCTTCCAAAGATAAGCATGGTAACCTCTTTTGCTACGTCTGCCTTTAATGATATGGTATTTCCGTCAATGGTAGGAAAGGTATCATCCAGGCCTGCTGCTTTCTCCATGCCAGATAAAAGGACTGCGGAAGCTTCTGTATCAGATAGGGTATCTTCTGCCAGAATAATATCCATGGGTGATAAGCTGGCAAATAGCAGCGATATTGATAATAAAGTGCATATCCATCGTTTCATTTTCTTACCTCCAGGTATGATGTATAGCCTTAAAGGCTGGGCTAAAATCTTTTTAGGTTTGATTATTGACAGTGTTTTTGTTATTTTTTAGTCTTGACGGATTTGGTCTTTGACCATGCAGAGGAAAGAGATATTGTCTTTCCTTTGATTTTTACAGATTTATAGGTACAGATCCGCACATAGTATTTTTTGTTTCCTTTCAGTTTTGAAATTGTCTTTGCAGTGGCGTTGTTTTTCTTAACAGTTATGGTTTTGGTGGCTTTCCCAGAAAATTTGCTGTTGGTAGAATACTGTATTTGATATCCGGTTGTCTGGGACGCCTGTTTCTTCCATTTGGCAGAAAAGCCTTTGGATTTTGCGGAAACCTTGGATAAACTGGTGCTTTTTGGAAGGATGCGGAATGTTTTTTTCATGATCCCGCTGTAATTTCCACGGAAGGCAACCGTTACAGAGGCTTCCCCCACATTTTTGTTGTTGCTGTAAGTGACAGAGTAATTGTTGGAGGATATCGTTTTTCCCAGCCTGTCTTTTACGGTCACAGATACCTTCTGCGCCTTTCCATTATAAGTGACAGATGATTTGGAAAGGGAGGCGGATTTGGGAAAAGGGATTGTGCGGCTTTCTGCTACATTTCCGCAAAAGGCGCATTTATTCTGGATGCTTCCATCTTTTGTGGCAGTTGCCCGTTTAGTTACGGTTTGGTAATTATGGCTGGCCAATGGGATTTCTTCTGTGTAGCTGTCCTTGCAAAGGGTACAGGTGTAAGTTTTTATCCCTTTTTGCTTACAGGTAGGCGGAGAGGATATGGCCTCTGTATAAACATGGTCTCCCAAGGGGAGGCTTTCCGTGTAGCTGTCTCCGCATTTGCTGCAGGTATAAGTGATTGTCCCTGGCTGGATGCAAGTGGATGGGGCTGTAGTGTTCCCATCGTAGCTATGTTGGCAGATTTCCCCAGTGATTACCTGAAAAGGATTTCCGTTTTGTTGTGCATAGGCTTGTGCCGTGGAGTTTTCATAGCCATGGATGCAGGTTCTTTCCGGAATTGTCCAATCAGGATCGTCTTCACTGGGTTCCCGGCCGATGACGCATTGTGGGTTTGCAATCGTAATGTCTTCTATGGCGCTGAAAAAGAATGCGTCTTCTGAAATTTTTTCCACATTTTTTGAGACAAGGATTTGCAAAAGGGAAAGGGTTCCGCCAAAAGCATTTTGTCCAATCTCTTTTACGCCTTCCGGAACCACATACCGTTCAGCAGGTTTTTCCCCTGGATAGGCAATCAGCAGAGTTTTCTCTTTATTGAATAATACGCCGTCTACGGAGCAGTAGGAGGCATTTGCGGCGTCTACCGTTATATTTTTGGCGCTGCTGTAAGAAAAAGCATCTTTTTCAATGCTGGAAATGCTGGCGGGTATCGTTATTTCTTTAAGGGATAATGAGGAAAAAGATGATTCCCTAATGGACTGCATCGTATCAGGAAAAGATATCTCTTCTAGGTAATCCTGGGGTGGAAATGCAGAATCTCCAATATTTTGTACGCCTGAAGGGATGGAGTAGCTTGCCTGTTGTTTCCCAGCTGGATAGAATAGCAATTCTGTCTTTGCCTTGTTGAACAAGACTCCATCTTCGGAAAAAAAGGCGGGATTTTGGCTGTCCACGTCAACCCTTTTTAAACGGAGGCAGCCACTCAAGGATTTTCCGGCTGATTCCCCAATGGAATTTAGGGTACTAGGAAAAGATAGTTCTTCTAGGTATTCCTGGGATGCGAATGCAGAATCTTCAATTTTTTGTACGCTTGAAGGGATGGAGTAGCTTGTCTGTTTTTTTCCAATTGGGTAAAGCAGCAGTTCCGTCTTTGCTTTGTTGAACAAGATTCCATCTTCGGAAGCAAATACAGCATTTTGGCTTGCTACATCAATCTTTTCCAATATATTACAGCCTTCAAAAACCTTTTCTCCAATGTGGGACACTTTCTCTGGAATTGTGATTTGGGTAAGGCCAAATTCTAGTTTGGTATTTTCGTCATAATCCCAACATCCGGCGAAAGCCTCGTCCCCAATGCTTTCTAGGCTATCTGGGAGAGTGATTTCATATAAATGGCCACATCCGGAAAAGGCGCTTTCTCCAATCTTTGTTATCTGATTGGAAAGTTTGATCTCCCGTAATCCAACACAGCCTAAAAAGGCGTAATCACCAATAATTTTTACCGTATCGGGCATTTTGATGCTGGTGATGCTGTCATTTTCTGCCGTAAATCCGAAGTTGATTTCCGTCACTTCTTTCCCGTCCAGTATAGAAGGGATTTCTACTTCGGTATCAGAACCTGCATACTCTTGGATAGATATTGTGCCATCCTCCTTTTCGATCCAATACCAATCCTCATTGTTGGCATGCTGCTCCGGAATTTCAGCTGTTTCTTCTAATGGGGCTGCATATGCCGTTTGGCTATAATTTGGATATGCTGCTGACCCTGCAGCCAGGCAGGCAACTAAAAGCCCTGCGAATACTTTTTTTCTCTTTTTTTTCATTGGATTTATTTTCCTTTCTAAACGTTTTATGAGGCGCTTTGATAATGGAACAATGCCCATTCAGGACAAATCTCCCATAATGTGTGACGCACATCTGGCAGAAAGAATTTTTCCAGCACCTTATAATTAATTATAAATGGAAGAGAGTTTTTTGCCAAATTTTTTACTAATAGGTAATTGCGAAACAAGTTCAAAATCTTGATTCCAATAGGGCAAAGGCCCGGTTGAGCCGGACTTACAGGAGGTGGATGTGGATAACAAGAGTTTTAAGACATGAAAACAAAGCAGATAAGGTTATCTGCCCGTGAAATGGT
>CAJTDL010000071.1 GCA_910575035.1 Lachnospiraceae bacterium | reverse complement strand
AGAGGTACTGTCTGGTGTCCACGAATTGGGATCAAGGTATTTTCCAGTGTCCATAAGATGGGATTGGGGTCAAAATTCATGTCCACATCTATGGGTACATTATACAAGGGGAGGGGTCAAAACCGTGACCACAGGGGTCACATTCACAGCCATAGGGGTCAGACCATTAGCCGCAGGGGTCAAAACAGCCACATAGGGGTCAGATTTGTGACCACTGTAGCCGCACGTTACCGCCGCTCTCATGCTACCTTGGCACAGCCCCAAAATCAAACAAGGGATTCCAGTAACGTTCAATATGCCGGAATCCCTTGTTTTCAGTGGTTTTTCCTATATTCTGTTCATTCCCTTTGTATCAATTAAGCGGTTTACATTTCTATGTACTCCGCCGTCTGTCTGAGGTATGGCTTGCTTTCCACATAATTCCTTACGAATAATAACTGGTTCTCAATGGTGTCACAGTCAGGGTTCTTGCTGTCCTCCACGGACAGCCTTGCATATACCGCCGTCCGGTACAGCTTCATTTCCGCTTTTGCCTGCGCCGCCGCATCCAGAGTACCAGAGGCGGAGGGCTTTCTACTTTTCCTTGCCATTTATACCGCCTCCTTTTCATGGAACTCGCCATATGCAGCCACATATTTGCTGCACCTTGCAAATTCATCTTCAAAGTTGTATGTGACCTCTATCCTGTCCGCACTGTAGACGATGACACGCTTTATCATCACTGCCGCCGCATTGCGGTCTAAGGACTGGATATTGCGGTACTGCTTAAAGTCCTTTATCCATTCGTGCATACTGCTCTTGTTTTCCAGTATCAGCTTCATTTCCCGCTCATAAGAGCCGACTGCCGTTTCCGCCTCCCCAATCCTGCGGTCATACTCTGCCTTTAGCTGCAGGTATTCCTTTTTGGATATGATGCCGTCCTTTAAGTCCTCGTACAGATTCAGCTTTCTTTTTTCCGCCTTTTCCAGTTCCGCACGTTTCCTTATGATGCGTTCATCAAACTTTGCCACATCTGCCTTCAGCTTCGGCGCTTTCTCTATGACCTGCATTGCCGCCTCAAGCGTCAGCACATTTTCTATATGCATCTGTAACAGATAAAGGACGGAATCGGTCAGGTCAGCTTCCGAAATCCTGTGTGGCGAGCATGAGGTTTTGTCCTTTTTGTTGCCGGAGCAGACAAGACGCTGAAAAGGTGTTTGAAGCAACGCGGCTATGGTTAAAAGACCGGCTCGGACTGGAAATCAGCCCGGAAAAGTCTAAAGTCATCAATCTAAAACAGCGGTACTCGGAGTTTTTGGGATTTAAGATGAAAGTCTATCCCAAAGGGAAAAAGTATGTGGTCTGTTCACATATGAGCGACAAAGCCATAAAACAGGCAAAGGAGAAAATATCCACAGCTATCCGGGCGATACAGAATCCGGCAGATGACCGGGCGCAATACATCGCCATTCAGCAATACAATTCAGTGGTTGCCGGACTGCACAATTATTACCGTCTGGCAACACACATCAGCGTAGATTTTCCAAAGCTGTCCTATGGGCTGAAACTGCAAATGGCAAACAGACTGCGGGAATTGACACCAAAAGGAAAACTGGAACGTGGATATATCAAGGAACGGTATGGCAAGAGTAAACAGCTAAGGTTTCTAAACGGACACCCTCTCATTCCAATGGGATATGTCCAAACAAGAAACGCCCAGCACAAAAAGAAAACCGTCAATCGGTATACATCGGAGGGACGGGCAGAAATCCATAAAAATCTTGGTATCAATACCGATACGATGATATGGCTCATGCAAAACCCTGTGTTGGATAAAACGATTGAGTTCGCAGACAACCGAATTTCGCTGTTTGCGGCTCAATATGGGAGGTGTGCCGTAACTGGTGCTGACCTTATGCTGTATGACATTCGCTGTCACCATAAAGTGCCGCTTGAAAACGGTGGTACAGATGAATATGGCAACCTTGCTCTTGTAACCGAAGCAGTACATATCTTAATCCATGCCACTTTGGGAGAAACAATCCAGAAGTACCTAAATGAACTCCAACTGAACAAAAAACAACTGGAAAAACTGAATAAACTGCGAAAACTGGCGGGAACGCCTGTAATCGCATAACAAATCTTTTAATGCTGTAACGAAGTGTGTAAGTTATGTTTAAAATGAACAATTTCTAAATTCGATGGGGCGCCGTGTGCGGTGAAAGCCGCATGCACGGTGCTAAGCGGGGGAAAAGCCGGAAACATTTGAAACTGTAGGCTTACCTATCGCAATCGGGTGCGAATGCTCATGTACGGTAAAGAAGCAAGCAACTGAAAACAACAGATAGACCGCCAGCAGCCCACTATTCCGTATTTTTTCTTAAATCTTCTTAAAAGCACTTGCTTGTGACGCAACGTAATGAGATATACTATTCGAGGAGGTGTGACATGGATAAACATAAAGCGATACCACAAGGTTATATGACCGTTGGTGAAATTGCAAGAAAAATGGACGTTACTGTACGGGCATTACAACATTACGACAGAGAGGGCTTGCTTTCCCCCTCTGCCATGAGTGAAGGGGGGCGTAGGTTATATACAGATAAAGACATAGTAAAACTTCATCAGATTTTATCGCTCAAACATTTGGGATTTTCTTTGGACGACATAAAAAATCGACTGATTCTGCTTGATACACCAGATGAAATTGCTGATGTTCTAATGGAGCAGGCAGTCACTGTCAAACGGAAAATAGAAAGTCTGTCTGAATCGTTGAGAGAATTGGAGGTGCTGCGGGAAGAAGTCCTTCAAATGCAATCAGTTGATTTCAAAAAATATGCGGATATTATTGTTAATCTGCAAATGAAAAACGATTTCTATTGGCTGATTAAACATTTTGACGACCAAACGCTTGACCATATCCGCAACCATTTTGACAAAGATAGCGGAACGGCATTTGTGAACACTTTCATGCAGCTTCAAAACGAAGCAATAAGACTTCAAAATGCGAATATTCCTGCGGATAGTGATGAGACACAGAATTTTGCAAAAGCCTATTGGGATATGATTATGGATTTCACTGGCGGAGATATGAGTATGCTTCCCAGACTGATTGAATTAGGGCAGTTTCAGAATGCAGACCATAAATGGAAAGTAGCCCAGGATATTGCGAACGGATATGTTGAACAAGCATTAGGTGTTTATTTTTCCCGTTTAGGCATTGACCCATTTAAGGAGGAAACAGAATGAATGAAGCTATAAAAATCAGCAATTTATCAAAGAGTTATGGAACTCACATTGTGCTGAAAGGTTTAGATTTTAATATACAACAAGGAGAAATTTTTGCTCTGCTCGGCGTGAATGGAGCTGGAAAAACCACGTCGCTTGAATGTATCGAGGGTTTAAGAAAATATGACAGCGGAAACATTACTATAAATGGAATCATGGGCATTCAATTACAATCGGCTTCTTTGCCGAAATACATTAAAGCACTGGAAGCTGTAAAGCTGTTTGCTAAATGGAATAAGACCTCTCTTGACAGAGCAACGCTTGACGCTCTTGGTATTTATGAACTTTCAAAAAAGCCTTATTATCAATTATCAACCGGGCAAAAGCGGCGGCTCCATCTGGCGCTTGCATTAACACGAAATCCCGACATTTTGTTTCTTGATGAACCAACAGCAGGACTTGACGTTGAGGGGCAAATATCTTTACATGAACAAATCCGTCAGTTAAAAGCAATCGGAAAGACAATCATATTAGCAAGCCATGATATGGCAGAAGTTGAGAATTTGTGTGACCGGATTGCTATTCTTTCCGGCGGCAAAATTGCCTTTATCGGGACTGTCGGGCAACTGGGCGATACAATCGGGAAGCATTATAATATCACAATCCAAACGGAAAACAGGACTGAAAACTATGAATCGGAAAATATCGGAAATTCCCTACTTTCGCTGCTCATGCAGTACAAGGAAAAAGGAGAAACTATCACAGATATTAAGATAGACCGTGGTTCACTGGAACAGCACTTTATAAAAATTGCAAAGGGGGAGTAACAATGGGAGCTTTTTTATACGGAGTTTCTTTACAATGGAAGTTAGACATAAGGAGTAAGACATTACTTATAACCTGCTATATCGTACCTCTTTTGTTCTTTGTAATTATGGGCGGTATATTTACATCAGTCATGCCGGAAGCGAGATATACGCTTATTCAGTCCATGACTGTATTTGGTGTGACAATGGGGGCGTTGATTGGTCTGCCGCCCTCTCTTGTTGAAATTTACAGCAGTGATATTAAAAAAGTCTATAAAGCAAATGGTGTTCCGTTAATATTAGGTCTTGCTTTAACAAACATTTCAGCGTATATTCATTTGTTCCTCATGAGCATTATTTTATATATTGCTGCGCCACTGGCTTTTAACGCTGAAATACCAAAAAATCCGGGTATGTACTTCATCAGCCTCGCTGTTTTTATTGCAGTATCATTAAGTATTGCCAGCATAATTGGTTTGGCAGTAAAAGACCAGGCAAAAACTTCTATGTTTTCTATTATTGTTTTTTTGCCGTCAACCATGCTTTCTGGAATTATGTTTCCTATTGAACTACTTCCAAAAACGTTTGAAACAATAGGAAAACTATTTCCGGCTACATGGGGATATAAACTACTGGCGGAAAATGCTTTTAAATTTGAAAGCCTTTTGCCACTGCTCTTGATTTTTATTTTAGCTACTGTTATGTGTAGTATTCTGTTACGAAAAATTGATAAATAGCAAAGACAGACGAGCCAGTCAACGGTCAAGATGAACGGGCTTCGCCCGCCGTTGACAGCCCCGTCTGTCTTTGCTGCTGGGTAGTCAAGGAGCGACAGCAAAAAATGCTGCCGCCCCTTACTATCATTAAAATCTTAACTGCCACTTAGTAGGAAAGGAGGAATCACTTATGTCTTGCACAGAAGCATACAAGGAGCATATCGAATATACATTTAATGCCTTTTGCAGAGTAGTCATACGCTATGCGGCTATCAACGCATGGCGTGACAGGGATAAGCGGCGGCAAAGGGAAATATCTTTTGAATACCTCACGGAAGAAAAGTTTTACCCGTTCAGCACAACAGATAAATATTTTTCAGACCCCTGTAAGCAATACCCTGTTATGATATGTGGTCAGAGGGTTATCTTCACAAACGGGGAGCTTGCCGAAGCCTTGTCTGCCTTGCCGGAGAAAAAGAGGGAAATCATTTATCTTTACTTTTTCGGACATTACACACAGCAGGAAATCGGGGAACTATACGGACGCTGCCGAAGTACGGCGTGGCATCACATACACAGTGCCTTGCAAATGCTGCATATAGAAATGGAGGTACTTTTCCATGAGAAATCCTAAATTTGTACCGTATGAAACTATTGTCAGAGCAACCAGCGGAGAGCCGGAAGCCATTGACGAGGTTTTACGGCATTATGGCAAAAGAATCCGACTTGCTTCCCTTGAAAACGGACAGGTCAACAAGGACACCGAGGACAATATCAAACGGCGGCTTATCGCTGCCCTGTTCCAGTTCCGCTTTGACGGACAGCCTACCTAACAGGAGGTGAGATTTGTCGCAAAAATAGTCATGCTTATATTTAACGACACAGAAGAAAAAGCGGTTGAGAAAGCCATAGCCGCCCTTGCCGATATGATACCGCTGGAAGCCATGCAGCCGCCCCACTCCCCCGCACTTACTTTTCCGGGATTGGAAATCAGATTACACCAACGCCGGGTACTGAAAGACGGGGCAGACATCTATCTCACCCGTTTGGAATATGGCGCACTCTGCTACCTTGCCGCCAGTCCGGGGCGGGTATTCACAAAAGCGCAAATCTTTGAATCCGTGTGGAGCATGGAAAGCGAAAGCTGCCAGTCAAGCGTTGCCAGCGTGATATGCAACTTGCGGAAAAAGATAGAGCCGGACAGCAAAAACCCTACCTACATAAAGACCGTTTTAGGCGTGGGCTACAAGTTTGCGTCCGGGGAATAACAACAGAATAACCGCCGCTCATCAGCGGCAGCCAAAGACAGGAAATCAAGAAAAGGTTTCCTGTTTTTTTGCGCCAAAAACCAAGCCGGATTTTGTACCGCAATAAAATAATTCAAATACTTTTGGAAAACATTGCCTAAATTTTCTTTTTTCCCGTAGTAGGTAATAAGGGGAAAAATAATTGCCGGAAAGTTTGGCATTTTTTGAAACCGTCCGTATATCACTGCAAAACGGAGCTGATTCTTCCGTTTTTGTCAAATTCTGTTACGAAAACACGAAAAGAAATTTCGGGGAACTTTGCCAGATTTGCCTTGCCGTGCGTAGTAAGTAATAGAGGGAGAAATACCGCCGCATAGCTGGCAAAATCCACGCCAAACAAGCCGGGGTTATCAGCAAAAGCCCACACAGAGGAAGCCGCCACTTTTTAAGAGCAAGATTCTACCACAGTACCAAATTTCGCTAATCGCTCATTTTGTCCTATGGGAATCTTGTTGGGGTTGCCACCCCAAGCCCGCCTTTTGCGGCTTGCGCCGCTTGAAAAAATCCACCCACGAAAGGAGGTTCACAGCCATGAAAAGATACAACACGCCCCACCGCCACCGGGTAATCAAGACACGCTTGACCGAGGAAGAATACGCCGAGTTTTCCGAGCGTGTCACCCTCTGCAAAATGAGCCAAGCCGAGTTTATCCGGCAAGCCCTTATCAAATCAAGCATACGCCCGGTCATTACCGTTTCCCCGGTCAATGATGAATTACTCTCTGCCGTTGGAAAACTCACAGCCGAATACGGGAAAATCGGCGGCAACTTGAACCAGATTGCCCGCTGTCTGAACGAGTACGGCGCACCCTATAACGCCCTCTCCCAAGAGGTACGAGCCGCCACAGCGGAGCTTGCTGCCTTGAAGTTTGAAGTCTTGCAGAAAGTAGGTGAAGCCGTTGGCAACATTCAAACATATCAGCTCTAAAAATGCCGACTATGGAGCTGCCGAGCAATACCTAACCTTTGAGCATGACGAGTTTACCATGAAGCCCACACTGGACGGAAACGGGCGGCTTGTTCTCCGTGATGATTACCGCATTTCCTCTCTGAATTGCGGTGAGGAAGATTTTGCAATCGCCTGTATGCGTTCCAATCTCCGATACGGCAAGAACCAAAAACGGGAGGACGTAAAGAGCCACCATTACATTATCAGTTTTGACCCCCGTGACGCACCAGACAACGGCTTGACTGTAGACCGGGCGCAAGCGTTGGGCGAGCAGTTCTGTAAAGAGCATTTCCCCGGACATCAAGCGTTGGTATGCACCCACCCGGACGGGCATAACCACAGCGGCAACATTCATGTGCATATCGTAATCAATTCCCTACGGATTGCGGAAGTACCACTATTGCCGTACATGGAAAGACCAGCCGACACAAGAGAGGGCTGCAAGCACCGCTGTACGGACGCAGCTATGGAATACTTCAAAGCGGAAGTCATGGAGATGTGCCACCGGGAAAACCTCTATCAGATTGACTTGCTGAACGGGAGCAAGAACCGCATTACCGAGCGTGAGTATTGGGCGAAGCGGAAAGGACAAGCCGCACTGGATAAGGAGAACGCTTCCCAAGCCGCCACGGGAGAGCCGCCCAAACAGACCAAGTTTGAAACCGACAAGGAGAAACTACGGCGCACAATCCGAGCCGCCCTGTCCTCTGCCGTTTCCTTTGAGGATTTTTCCGGGAAACTGCTACAACAGGGCGTGACCGTCAAGGAGAGCCGGGGGAGATTATCGTATCTCACGCCGGACAGGACGAAGCCCATCACCGCCCGGAGATTAGGTGATGATTTTGACCGTGCCGCCGTACTGGAAACACTCACCCAAAACGCACAGAACGCCGCCAGAGCCGCCGAAAAGCCCCTACCCAGACAGGAATACCCCCGGAGCATAAAAGACCATTTACAGCGCAACAAAGCCACCATAAACGCCCCGAAACAGGACAGCGTACAGCGCATGGTAGACATAGCCGCCAAGAAAGCCGAGGGCAAGGGGAAAGGCTATGAGAAATGGGCGACCTTGCACAACTTGAAGCAAATGGCGGCTACCGTGAGCGTTTATGAGGAATCCGGCTTTTCTTCCCCGGAAGAACTGGAAGCTGCCCTTGCCGCCGCCAATGCGGGCTTGCATGAAACCACCGGGAAACTGAAAGCCGTGGAAAGCACTTTACGGGAGAAAAAGGACTTGCAGAAACAGCTATTGGCGTATATCAAGACCAAGCCAGCCCGTGACGGGCTAAAAGCACAGAAAACAGAGAAAGCCCGTAAGAGCTACCGGGAGCAGCACGAAAGCGAGTTTATCATTTCCGAATCTGCCGCCCGGTATTTCAAGGCACAGGGAATCTCCAAGCTGCCAGCGTCCAAAGCCCTACAAACGGAGATTGAGCAGCTTACCAAAGAGAAAAACGCCCTTTATAACGAGTACCGGGAGAAGAAAGCAAGTGTCCGGGAATTGCAGACCGTGAAAAGCAATCTTGACAAGATATTACGCCGTGAGCCGGAACGGGGAAAGGGGCGGGAAAATGAACGGTAAACGCCCCTGCATGGACTACCCACAGTACAGAGCCGCCCGCCGCCTTGTACATGAGTGCTGCAACTACGATAACGGCAACTGTATCTTGCTGGATAACGGCGAGCCTTGCGTATGCGTCCAGAGTATCAGCTATTCGCTTATATGCCGCTGGTTCATTACCGCCGTTCTGCCGCTGGACGGGAAACTGGAAGCCGCCCTACTCCACCGGGCAGACAGGAAACGCTGTACCGAGTGCGGCGGCTATTTTCTCCCCAAGTCAAACCGGGGGAAATACTGCCCGGATTGCGCCGGACGCATGAAAAGAATCAGAGCCGCACAGCGCAAGCGGAAACAGAGGGATAAATGTCACGCTTTAGGATATTCCAAACCCCCGTAAATCAAGGCTTTTTTGACCGCCCTCAAAGGGTAGACGATAGTTAATCCTTTACCCCCGAAAACGGCGTTCTAAAGCGTAACAGAAGCCCAAAACAGACCAAAGGAGGAACGAATGGCAGACAACCGCAAATATTACTACCTAAAGCTGAAAGAGAGCTATTTTGACGAGGACGCTATCGTGCTGCTGGAAAGTATGCAGGACGGTATGCTCTACTCAAACATTCTCTTGAAGATGTACCTAAAATCGCTGAAAAACGGGGGAAAGCTCCAGCTTGCCGAGAATATCCCCTACACCGCACAGATGATAGCCACCATCACCCGCCAGCAAGTCGGCACAGTGGAGAGGGCTTTGCAGATTTTTACGAAACTGGGGCTTGTAGAACCCTTGCAGAACGGGGCTTTGTACATGAGCAACATAGAACTCTTAATCGGTCAGTCCTCTACCGAGGGGGAGAGGAAACGCCGTGCAAGGCTGGCTTTACAGGAACAGAAAGCCTTGC
>CAJTDL010000070.1 GCA_910575035.1 Lachnospiraceae bacterium | reverse complement strand
AATTCTGCTGCGGACAGACCGCAAGCGGCGGCGCACTGCTTTAATTTTTCATGTTCTTCCTCGTTCAATCGGACAGTAATCGGGACATTCCGCACGTCCTTTTCTGGTTTTTCTTTGCTCATTTTTCTTATCCTCCAGTCTTGAATTTCATTTTTAACAGGGTATTCAGGGATGTTCCCTGAGTTAGTCCATGCCCACAAGTGGCGTGGATTTGGATTGTGGCTGACACAATCCGATGCTCGCTATCTCTGTGGACTATCTCTGTGGACACTATCTCTGTGGACAACGCCGCAGAGCATTTTTCCTGTGCAGCGACATTCTTAATACCTGTCTTACCCTCCGAAAAGAAAATCCTATGTCCCTGCACCTCCGTTCTGGATTTGATTTCTCTTGACTTTTGGATAAATGAAAAAGCCGCTACACCGCACCACGAACGACAGGAGTTTTTTCTCCTGCTCGGATTCGCAATGCTATGTAACGGCTTTGAAATTCAAAACCATGCTGCCATACACCAGCCGAAAAGGGCAGCATAAATTCGGCGGCGGTCAGCCTTGTCCATTGGCTGACATTCCATTCTTCCATCTATGTGCTATTTAATTTTCAATCTTCAAGATTATTTCCTGCGTTTCTTAAATTTCTCCTTTGCATACTCATAGGCTTCTTGGATATATGGTTTCAGTTCCTCAAAGGTCTGTTCAGAGGGGTTCAATGCACATATCCATGCCATCCATGCGTAGACGGGATGGGGGAGTATCTCATCCAATACGGTAAAGTCGTAATCCATATCTACAACGCCGCCTGCTGGCGGGCGTTTTGGGACTGCCCCAAACAATTCCGCAAAAGTGCTTTTCCGTATTCCCAGATTCACACGGTAGACATTCTCTCTGTTTAAACCAGAACCTTTGTCATTATCACCGTCTTTTTCCTTAACCGTCAATATATAAACGCCACGCTTCAGCACATGGTCTGGGTTATAGAAAATCCCTTTCTCGCCCCAACTCTTAACTAAGACTGTCCCCTCAAGATTTTGAAGGCAGTAATTCAATATCATATCTGGTATCATTCTGACAGCTCCATTTCTGACTTACTTCTAATTCTCTTATGAGTATTTTAGAGTATCATAATGGCTATATTTGTGTCAAGATTTTGGGCAAACTCTTTAGTATTCCCTGTGGACAGGAATTTTATTCATTTAATTTTAAATTGGATGGGAGAATTTTATCTCCCATCCAATAGCCCACTGAAAAACCATCTATATTAGATGCTTATAAAATCTTCCGTAACTTTTTCCGCAGATGGTCTAACCTTGCATAGATAGCACCCGTTGTCAATCCCACAAGCGGGGCAATTTCCTTTGTGGAATAGCCCTGCATTTTCAGCAGGATAATTTGCAGGGTACGCCTGTCCACAGTAAGCAATGCCCGATACAGAGTTTCGTCCTCAATCTCATCCAGTAAATCAGCAACAGTCTTTGGCTCGGTATTCTGTTCCCTGTCTGCCATCCCCTCAAGGTATTCACCGAAGTCACTTGTCCAATGATAAAACCGCCTGTTGGAATTGAAGTCTGCCCTGTCGTCTATGCGGATTTGCTCAATGGTGGTTTCATCAACTCCATGCTCCCGCAATATTTTTTCCTCGGCTTCTTTCCAGATAAGCCATTTCCTGTTCTCACGTCCGTTGTTGTATGCCATTCTTTTTTCCTCCAATCTGAAATTTTTGAAATGTAATAATCCAGATTGGAAAGGCGGCGAACGACAGCCAACAGCAGAAACAGCCTTGCGGCATATTCCGATAAAAAACGACAAAAGAAAAACCGCAAAGGCACTGTGACCTCTACGGTTATAGGAGATACATATTCTGTTAAATGGAGATTCTACTTCTGGTTTCATGGTGAGAAGTAGCGTTGCATGGGCAGGGATTTTTTTAACTGGCTTCCTGCCATTCCCCGATATGCTATGTATAAGTCAATTCTGCGTTGCATGAGCAGATGAATAACTGCCCGAAAAAAGGACATAAAAAAATCTCTCCAAACTTAAAACAGGTCTGGAGAGTGTCTGTTAAGTCTTTTCGGGCATAGCAATACCGCCCACCAAAACACCGTTTTTTTATTATGGTGGGCGTTTGCTTTACAAACTTATATCCTACTAAAAAAGAGCCAACAAACTGCGAGATAACGTACTCACTTGTTCATCGGCTCTGCGTCTTATGCGTCTGGCTCTTCACTTTATTCAAATCGTTTCTTGATAACTTTTATATGTAATTTTTTTACATCAACCAAATTTTCCTGTTTACATTTAGGGCAAAAAAGAGGAAAATTTTTTAATTCTGTGTCCACCCGTATTTGCAACCTCGTTTTATTTCCGCAGATTGGGCAAAGCAACCATTCTGTTTTCATAATGTCAAATCCTTTTCTTTCATAAAGCAGATGCTTATTCTCTTATTTCTTCCTAGATTTTACGCAAATAGCGTTTAAACAAAAAGCAAATCCACATAGCAGATAAAACAAATGCGGGCAGCATATAAAGCGGCATATTTTCTAAAATCGCTTTTCCAATCCAAAAAGAGGGTAGCGGAGATATTACATACTGTATATCTGATGTAATGAAAAACGGGATAACAGCGCCAAAAATAGTCAGCGTAGATAACTTCGTTACTGCCATACCCTCTAGCTTGTTTGATGAAACCGTCAGTACAAGCAATGCAACAATCATGCCCTGCAAGGTTCCTCCCGTCGCAAGCAATAAAATGGTAAGCGGAGAAAGAGGCGTCAGTTTAAAAACAGGCAACAGAATAATAGTCGCAAGAAATGCAATAGCAGAAGGCACGCCAAACCGTGCAACTATGTAACCTGTTTTTCTTAAAGGCGTAATGAATAAATAGACGGCTGTCTTTTCATCCCTTTCCTCTAAAGAAATCATTGCTGAAACAAAGCAGAACATGGTGGATGACAGCATTGCAAACAGGATGTCAACCAACTTGTAATAGGGAGAAATAATTGCCGCTATATGAAAGCTATCTGTCAAAGCAGATTCTATTAAAGGTATGGCAAACCGAAAGAAAAAGCCTGCAAGGATTGGCGAAAAACAAGATACAAACAACATCATGTCCCGCCGCATAGCTGCCGCCATTTGGAAAAAGCTCAATCTAATTGCTTTCATAGCCTTACACCTCCCATGCTATCCCACATTTTCAAGACATAAAATCTTGAAAGCACAAATAGAATTACCATCGTTGCCACCACGCCCAAAAAACCTATTGCGGACGAAGAATGCCCTGAAACCATATCCACACAAACATTGACAGGATAATACCCGCACCATGCAGGAGTAATCTTAAATAAATGCAAAATTGCAGGAACAAAGCAAACGGCTTCGATTGGCACAGTCCACAATATAAACTGATTAAGGCTTGTAATTTTTGTTGCAACAATTATTCCAAATAATGTAAATATCACACTGGATATAAACGTGCCAAAAAGCACAATGTGTAAATTATCCGCATCTGCGGCTAATGCTAAAATAGCTGCTACAACAAGTGAGATGGCTGACAATGAACTGACTTTAGCAATCACATACTCCGTCGCATGAACAGGAGAAACTGCCAATGCACAGGTTGTATGCTGGCTCTTTTCCAAAAGGACAATCGCTCCCATGAAGAACAGCCCCATTGATGCGGGGTCAGAAAAGATTAAAATTACGGCAGCTTTTTCTTTCCAATTTTCGGGAAGCGCAAAAAGCACTGCTATATAGATTACCGTCAACACTGCATATAAAAAATAAAAACCATATTTGGCTTGAAAGCGCATATCCAATAAAAACAGCTTTTTCAATCTCATAACAGCGTCCTCCCCGTAACATCCATAAAAATATCATTTAAGGTTGGCTCACTGCTGTGAATGGATTGCAGACGGTTTTTGGCTATCAGATTTTTCAGCCGCTCATCAGAAGATATTTGTTCCAAAGGGCAGCTTGCTCTATGCTCCCCATCCTCAACCCATGTATAAGTTACGGTTGCCGCTCCTTTTGACATAATCAGATTGTGTGGGCTGTCAAGAGCGCATATTTTGCCGTTTACGATAAATGCCACCTTGTCACAAAGTTCGGCTGCGTCCTGCATATTATGCGTCGTCAAAAGAATGGTTTTCCCTTTTGCCTTTTCCTCTAAAATCATATGTTTCATCATACGGCTGTTTGCGGGGTCAAGCCCGCTGGTCGGTTCGTCAAGGCAGAGCAGGACAGGGTCATGCAGCAATGCTTTTATAAAGTTTAAGCGGGATTTCATGCCCTTTGAATAATCGGCTACACGTTTATCTGCATCCTGCTCCAAACCTACCGCTTCCAAAAGTTCATCTATCGGGCGTGGCTTTTTTTCGTATAATGATGAGAAAAACTGCAAGTTCTCTTTTGCCGTCAGCTTTTCATACATTGTTGAAAATTCAAAATCAACCCCTATATTCTCATAAAAATTCTTTGTACGATTTTTACACTCAATGCCATTTACCAGACAGGAGCCCTGATATGTTCTCAACATTCCAATCAAGATTTTCTGCAATGTGCTTTTGCCTGCCCCAGATGGTCCTAAAAATCCAAAAATTTCACCCTCTGGAACAGAAAAACTCATACCAGAAATAAATGGGCTTTTCGTGTAACTAAACGAAAGATTTTCTACTGTAATCATGTCTACCTCCATACCGTTTGACTGAATTACTCTGTATAGTCAATTTAAAGGCTGTTTTAAGTCTGGCTGCTTGCCAGACTCTTTAAATAATTTGTGTCACAATACCATAAATCAAGGAATACAACGCTTCATCATACTGTTCACCAATCTCAGCCTTATGCAGAGTTGCAAAATAGATTGCGTGGAATGCGGCACTAAGAACTTTTATGTCTACTTCTTTTTTCACAGGAAATAGGGCAAGCATTTTTTCAATCGTATCTGTATCGTCCCGAAAATGCTCCTCCACAATTTCCCGTGGCAGCTTACGCACAAGCAATTCCACTTCATTAACATCTATCAATTTCAAAATCAGCATTTCCTCTGTCATTTTATAGAACTCAAATATCACATCGGTCAGCTTTTCCGCTGACAACTCTGTACTGGCAATGCCAGAAATAGTCTGATACAGCTTGCGGTTGACATTTTCCTGCTGTTCTTGAATAACTTCAAACAAAAGCAATTCTTTTGATTTATAAAAGAGATAGAAAGTTCCTTTTGGAATATTAACCCGTTTCACGATTTCATCGACTGTCGTGCGGCGGACGCCATACCTCGCAAGACATTTTGCCGCTTCTTCTTTCAATCGTTTTCTGATATATTCCCGTTCCTGCTCTGAATAGCTCTTCGGCACTTTAACGCCTCCCATTTGACTAATTCTGCTTATACGGTCATTATATACAGCTTTTAGAACTCTGTCAATATTCCATTTCATAGAAGTTTAAATCGTTTATGAGAAATAACAGAAGTTTTTACCCTTTGAAAGACAAAAAATACCGTTCTATTGGCATTATAAATACTTTCATAATTGATTTTATTATAAATAAGTTTATACCATTTCTAACGCTTCACGAATCTTTTGATCCAATGCATTATCACATAAGTACTCATAAACTGAAACCGGAACACAATGAGAATATTGTTTCCCATCGGCAATATATTTCCGTATTTCTGTAGAAGACAATCTTTCAAGACCATATTCATCCAATATAACCTTTACTTTATATCCTTCATTCTCTAATCGCTTTTTCTTTTCTATACTCCAATCATCATGAATAGTTACCATAATCAAAATATCTTCTGGTATATAATACTTAATGATTTCTGGTACATCTAACGGAATTGGTACAATATCATAATTCTCTTTCCCTATATGGTATTCTTCACACACTTTTTGAAGCATCTTCATTCTTTCATAATAGGTTAAGGGATTAGCCCAAATTTCATCTCTATGTATTGCACTTTTAGTCTTTTGCATACGTATTGGATCTGGATTGGTTATTCCTATTATCATAAAATCACAATACTCTTTTGCTTTGAGCAAATATGTCAAATGACCATTATGAAATACTTGGAATCGTCCTAAAATCATACCTATACTCATAAAATCACCTTTTTTATTTTCTATTGTAAGCGGCAAATTCCCAATATGCCTTTGCTTTTAAATAACGTTCCGTAATATTTTCACATTTACAAATTATTTTCCAATTTGTAAATAAATCATCAATGTCTTTTTCAGAAAAAAAACGTTTTGTCCTCCCATGCACAAGCCTTAATCCGGGTTCTAAAATTTTACCATTATCTGCTCCAAATCCGTAATCTTTATCTGAATTAAAACGTGCTATAATTATTCCCTCATTTCTCAAAATACGTTTTATTTCTGTTTCTATTTGTTTTGTTAGAACCCATTCAAAATAATGTAATGAAAGATCTGCCACTACTACATCAAATTCATTGTCTTCAAAAGGAAGTTTTTCCGTCAAATCAACCTTTAGTGCTTTTGCCTGCGGTACTAGACTTTTCAATACTTTAAGAGCCTCTTCTGAAAAATCAGTCGAACAAACCGAAAAGCCTTTTTTCAACAAAAAATCTGTATCACTTCCAGAACCACATCCTAAGTCAACTATCTTTGCATTTTGCGGAAAGATATCAATATATTTATCTAACCATCCATCATAATTTAACACAACATTATCTTTTTTACGATAATGTCCATCCCAATGTTCTTCCTGCTTATATTCTTTATACATTTTCTTTCTTATCCTTTCATTATAAAGATTTACTTAGATAATTGTAAAAGTCGTATTCAAAACGTCAAATTTGAACAATAGATGCAAAAGTTCAGCTCAAGGACATTTTGGATTCGCTACATTTTTGTAATTATTGTTTATATCCTGACAGTGAAGTTGGAGTTTCGCAAATGCCTATATAGATTTACTTGCAATATTCATTTCATCAAACATATCATTAAAATCAAAAATTAACTGTCTGCTTACCACGCCACCTTTCGATGTGCAACTATATGTATTTCTTGTTGATGCAATTCCATTCTGGTTCGCAATACATTTAGGTTTAAAGCTACCAAAAATTCCAATTTTTCCATCAAATGTCATACCATATATAATTCTATCAAATTCATGCAATTTTATTGTAACTTTATTTGTTTTTTTCTTATCAACTAATGATTCCCATCTCTGTACTATGTCGTCATTTGGAACATAGGAACTCTTATGTATTAACACGATTATTTCTTCTGCAAAAAAATCTTTGCCAAGAATAGCATGATAAAAACCTTTACTATCGTATGAGAAAATTCTTAATATATTACATCGTATCTTTTTTTTCATACTTTGATCAATCACGTCAGTTAAATACCCAACATTTTCGTCGCTTTTATCAGCAAGATTATCCAGTTTATTTAACATTAGTTTCAATACAGCTACAGTAAAGACGGGAAGTAGATCCTGATTTTGCAACCAAGGTAAACTATCTCCAACATATTCATAGAAAAGATAAAATGCTATGCATGCATATAAAATAAATGGTTCCATATCACTATAGTGCAAATTGGAAATTTTTCTTTTGATTCTTTCATTAATTCTTCCCATTAATTAATACCTCCGACAGCAACGGAACTAATTCCGTTTTGCGAAGTAGTATCTTTTCAAATTCCATAATACACCCTTCAAAAAAACGTCCAAACATTTTCTCAGTTATATTTTTTGAAATCTCATCCTCACAAATTAGAAAACTTTTTTTCTGTTGTATATTAATAACATTAAAAACGAAATAATATGCATTCTCATTTATTCTTAGTTTACGAATTTCCGAAAAAATGTTTTTATTTTTCAATATTTTTTCTGTTGAGGTTAGCTCTATCTGCGCTATTAAACACTTTTTCTCGTTTATTTGAAAACATTTCATATCACATGTAAGTATTTTTCTACAATCTTCATTTAAAATAGAATCCCTGCATTGAAACATACCATCAATATATTGCTTATTAAAATCAAAATACTTCAAAGCTTGTGAGAACATATCAATATCATATTTAGTCGTAGACGGTGCCGTAAAGTTTATTGTATTGGAAACTATTGCAGACCCTAGCAGAATTGCAAATGATCTACTCAAACAATCTGATTCCAGCATTTTTTCCAATATTTTAGAAGCTATGGCACCAATCTTATAGTTATGAATAATTGCATTAACAAAAATTTCTACATCGCCATCTGGATGGTGATCCCATATTTCCACTACCATATTGGACTTTTTTAAATGTGGAAGCTGTGCTAATTGATGTGTATCTACCAATATAATAGGTTTATTTTGCTCATACGTTGTAACTAAAAGTTGTTGATCTATATCCGCCTTATCCAATACATATTTTGTTTCTGCTGACAACTTTCCACTCAATACGGGCAAATATTCCCCCATTCCCTTTTTTTTATATAACTCTGCAATAGCTAAAGCACAACAAACACCATCTGTATCTGGATTTATGTAGCTTAAAATATAACCATTTATAACCATTTATAATCCCCCTAACAGAAAATTGATTTGTTGTAATAATATTGATCAAAAAATTAATATACTAGAGAAGAAATTGTATGCGTTATATTTCGAACTATTTTTATTTCTAATAGATAGTTTCACAAAGACTATTTTCAAAAACGCAATTTAGTTTTCCATATTCTTGTACATTACTCTCTTTCAATCCAAAAAATGTTTCTGCATCATAATTCTTCCATAACTCCTTCTCCATATGTAAAACTATTCGAGTCCCAATTAAAATACTTCCTTGTGATACTAAAAGTATTTTTTTATTTTTAAAATATAGATTGATATATTCTATCAAGTCAATGCAACGAAAGAGTACCTCTCCCCAAGAACATCCATTAGATGATTTAGCAAAAATATTATGCAAAATTTCTCTTTGAAAAAAATCTTCGTTATCGACTCCAAGCAGTTCATCTGCTTTTTTCCCTTCCCAACCGGCATTATCTATTCCTTTTATCCAAGGTACTTCTATAAAACATACATCATCATTCATACATCTCTGAATAATCTTTGCTGTTTGTTTTACTCTTGGTATTGTGGAATATAAAATATAGTCAAATTTCATTTTTTTTATATCATTTGATAACGCTTCTATATCTAAAATCCCTTTTTCTGTTAAGATAGCATTTGGGGAAAAATCACTCATAAAACGCTTTTCTCTTGTACCAACAGTTTCCGCATGTCGAAGCAAATATAAAGCATAACATTGCAAATTTGGCAATTTCTTTCCTAAATACTGAATCTGTCCATTCTCAATATCCACAACAATTCCATAAAGCGCAAGACGGTTTGCTATGATATCTCTTAATTCCTTATTGTTATTATGATACACTTCTTCCTCCCCTCCCTGTAAATAAATAATAGATTTCTCCATTAGACTGAATTTATTTTTTGCTTACATTCTAAAATCTTTCATATAAGACAAGTATAGAATGCAGAAAAGGACTTGTCAAGACAAAACCATATCATACAGAAAATGAATTATTATTTATAAATTTTATAATCAACATCTCTAAAAACAAGCGACAAAGCCTTTTAACATGCTCTGCCGCCTTGTACTTATGCGTAAATGATTTCCTCGTTCACAATCTCTCTCGCACACGCCCTTATGTTACCTAGCCTCCCTGTCCATTCTAAAGCGTTTACTTCCTTTAGTCGTTCCGTTATACCCTGTGCCTGTTTCATGTCCTCTACGAGCCTTTCAAAGCGTTCCTGCGCCTGCGTGTCGATGTCAGCAAGATATGTATTTAGCTTGCCGCTTGTGAGCAGATTCGTGTATGTAACCCTACGGTACTGCTTCAGATAGTCCAGATGCCGCTGTCCCCATATGCCTATTGGCTGTTCTTCTTCGGCGGGTAATCTCAAATCTGGAATAAGATACCCATTTTCCTCGTGATATGTGCCGCCTAACTGTTCAAATATTGATTTCATATGCAAAAACTCCTTTTCTGTATGGTTTGGTTTCTGCGGGGTATCTGCAAGCAATGTATCAGCAGGCTGTATGTATATGTTATCTTTAAGTTAAGTAATCCCCGTTCTTCTCGTAGGTCAGATTCATCATTATTTCCCCTTTCCCCGGCATTCCCGGTCTGTGTGGTATGTTGTACGTCCTCCGCTTCACTTTCACGCTTTAAAGCATTATAGCGTGTGCCAGCGGTATTTGCAAGTCCTTTTTGGGCAAAATTTCTCGCTGCTTCCTTTCCGGCGATTTCCCTGTCATACGCCCCGATTGCTTTGCCAATCTCCATAAGCACAGGCTTGGATAAATCGGATATGCTGTCACCGATATGTGACAGGGTTTCTATTGTATTAAACTCATGGATATAGGGGAACTGGATTTCCTCTGCCAGCTCCGCATCTTCCATGCCGCACCGCTTTAAGACGGTGTAGGCGATGCTGTCCGCCAGCGTTTCCCGGACACGGACAGCAATATTCAGTTCGTCCAGTTCCTCCAGAAAACTTCCCTCTTTCAGATATTCCATATCCGAAGCAAGCTCCCCATAACAGTCCTGTGCAATCCGGGAAGCAATCTCCCTGATCCTGTCTGTAAATCCTGCTTCCTTGTTAGTATCTCCATAAATCCCTTCCAGACGGTTCAGAACCGCTTCCTGATGTTCCTCCCGCATCTCCCAAAGCTGAGGGAAACGCCCGATGCGCCTTGCCTTATGCACGTCCGATATGTCAAAAACGTACCTCAGTCCGGTGTAGGGACTCCCTTCTTCGTCAAGAAGTGCAATCCCCTTTGCGCCCTTGTTTACCCAACAGTGCATTTTTTCATTCCATATCTCTATGGAAGCGCAGGCTGTGGCGTCCGGTCTTTGGGCATAGATAAGGAGCTGGTCTTTGAACGGGTATTTGTAGAGCCTAGAAGCTGTGTTCAGATATTTCTTCCAGCTTTCTTCATTTCTCGTCACCCTCTTTGATGTTTCTTCGGAGAGTGCGGAAATTACGTCATATTTTCTCATGGTAAACCTCCATTTCCTGTTTATTGTTTTTGGGCAATAAAAAAGGCGGCTATGGTTCGTTCATAAGCCATTGCCACCAGTGACGGTAAACCTTATTCAATTTTTGTCTGCTCCTTTCAATGTACTTATATATAGGCGTTTGCGAAACGCCAGACCACGCATAAATACGGGATTCTTTTTGTCACAAAATAAAACAACTCCTCACTGGTTTGTGGTAAAATTGAGATGTCGAGTAACAATTAACCATCCACCAGAA
>CAJTDL010000069.1 GCA_910575035.1 Lachnospiraceae bacterium | reverse complement strand
GCGTGACAGAAGTACGCCGGGGGAACACCGTCCTTGTGGTTTCCGGCTATTTCAAACAAGGCACTACCGCCACCGCCGCCGACAAGATGATGAAAGTGCTGGAAGCCGAAAGCGCAGCCGGACACAAGCCGATTTACAGCGCATGACAACCCGCAGATAAAAACCGTCATTTTGACGGGCGGTAAAGAAGCAAAAAAGACTGTACAGCCAGCCCCGCCCTATGGTATAATAAACATACGGAATAGTGGGGCTGGCTGTCGGAAATGGAGGACATTATGCCAAGACAGACCACCCAAAAACTCATTACCGCCCTTTATCCGAGATTGTCGCACGAGGACACGCTTCAAGGCGAATCCAACTCCATAAGCAACCAGAAGCGAATCCTGGAAGCCTACGCAAAACAGAACGGCTTTTCCAACCTCAAATGGTACACGGACGACGGATTCTCCGGGGCAAATTTCCAAAGACCCGGCTTCCAGTCCATGCTTGCCGACATTGAAGCGGGGCTTGTGGGAACGGTTATCGTAAAGGATATGTCACGGTTAGGGCGAAACTATCTGCAAGTGGGAATGTACACGGAAATGATTTTCCCACAGAACGGCGTCCGTTTCATTGCAATCAATGACGGCGTTGACAGCGCACAGGGCGACAACGATTTTGCCCCCTTGCGTAACATTTTTAACGAATGGCTGGTGAGAGATACGAGCAAGAAAATCAGAGCCGTGAAACGGTCAAAAGGCATGAGCGGGAAGCCCGTCACAAGCAAGCCCGTGTACGGCTACCTCATGGACGAGGACGAAAATTTCATCATTGACGAGGAAGCCGCCCCCGTGGTGAAGCAGATTTACAGCCTTTGCCTTGCCGGGAACGGTCCGACCAAGATAGCCCGTATGCTCACGGAGCAGCAGACACCCACGCCGGGAACGCTGGAATACCGCCGGACGGGAAGCACACGCCGCTACCACCCCGGCTATGAGTGCAAATGGGCGACAAACACCGTGGCGCATATCCTTGAAAACCGGGAGTACACGGGCTGCCTTGTGAACTTCAAGACCGAGAAAGTGTCCTACAAGGTAAAGCAGAGCAAGGAGAACCCCAAAGAAAAACAGGCAGTCTTTGAGAACCACCACGAGCCAATCATAGACCGTGACACATGGGAGCGTGTGCAGGAGTTACGCAAGCAGCGCAAACGCCCCAACCGCTATGATGAAGTGGGCTTGTTCTCCGGCATACTCTTTTGTGCCGACTGCGGCAGCGTCATGTACCAACAGAGGTATCAGACGGACAAACGGCGGCAGGACTGCTACATATGCGGCAGCTACAAGAAGCGCACGGCAGACTGTACGGCGCACTTTATCCGCACCGACCTCTTGACCGAGGGCGTGACCGAGAACCTACGGAAAGTCACCAGCTACGCCACCAAGCACGAAGCCCGGTTTATGAAGCTGTTGACCGAGCAGACCGAGGACGGGAGCAAACGCCGGAACGCCGCCAAGAAGAAAGAGCTGGAAGCGGCAGAAAAAAGGATTGCGGAACTCTCCGCTATCTTCAAGCGGCTGTATGAGGACAGCGTGACCGGGCGCATATCGGACGAGCGTTTCACGGAGCTTTCGGCAGACTACGAAGCCGAGCAAAAGGAACTGAAAGAACGTGCCGCCGTTCTGCAGGGCGAGCTTTCAAGGACACTGGAAGCCACGGCAAACGCTGAAAAGTTTATGAAAGTGGTACGCAAGTACACCAGCTTTGAGGAACTCACCCCTACCCTGTTACGGGAGTTTGTGGAGAAAATCGTTATCCACGAATCGGAAGCCCTTGACGGGAAACGCCGGGGGAAGCTCCGCAGACAGGAAATCGAAATCTATTACTCTTTTGTCGGCAAGGTAGAGTTGCCCGACTAAAGCCCGACCCGTCCGGCAGTCAGCCGGACAGGGAACGGCAAAATTTTTTACACTTCTTTTACTTCTTTATCTCACATGAGCAAAATCACAGGGCATCAAGCAGGTCATGGCTAATTAGAGGTAATCAAAAGAGGAAAGGAAAAGCACAATCCAGACGGAACCGGCGATACCGTCAAGAAATATTTGTGAGTTAGCAAGAATCCTGATATAATGGGTATAAACGCCCATCCGGGGCAGAAAGGCAGGGAGAAAAATGCACATCAGTTACAAACCGCTCTGGCACACGCTGATAGAGCGCAACATGAGGAAAGAGGATTTAAGGCTTGCCGCTGGACTGACCACAAATATAATTGCCAACATGGGAAAAGAGAAGCATATCAGTATGGAAACACTGACAAAAATTTGTGAAACATTAGATTGTGACATTTCAGATGTGATACAGTTGGAGCGTGAAGAAAATTGTACTGTTTCGACAGGCAATAACTGAATTTGTGACGCTCAACTAAGCGTTTACTATTGAATCAACGCTTAATATGTTCTAAATAGATTCTCTTTTTGATATACTGCGGTCACAAATATAGCAAAGGAGATTTATTGTATGGATCAGAAAAGAATAGGAGCATTTATTGCACAGTGCAGAAAAGAAAAAAATCTGACACAAATGCAGCTTGCAGAAACTTTAGGGATTACCAATCAGGCAGTTTCTAAATGGGAAAACGGAAGAGGAATGCCGGATGTGTCGCTTTTACAGCCTTTGTGCGATGTTCTGGGTATTAGTTTGAATGAGCTTTTTTCGGGAGAGCATATATCAGCGGAGGAATACAAAGGAAAAGCGGAAGAAAATATTTCCAAGCTTTTTAAAGAAAAACAGATTGCTAATTTTAAGCCTGTAAAAAATGTATTCTCCATATGTGCTAATGTCACTTTATTTGTAGCCGTGACTGAATTAGCTATTGGTCTTGTTGGGAGTTTTTTTAATTCAACTATATTGAAAGCTATGTTAATCAATGCTTCTGTATGGTTAATATTATTTTTGGCTTCAATAAGTAAAGTGGCTTATGACAAGAAAAAATTAAAGACTCTGAAATATTCAGGTATTTGTATGGACTGCGAAATAGAGGACATGATTCCGGCAGTCTGGATTAGAGTAGCAAACTACGTCAGTTGCAAAATAGTCTGTCGGTTTATTTATGAGGGTAAAGAACACAAAGCGGTAAGTAACTATTATGTTTTGTCACCATTTAAGCAAAAAGAAGATTTATATGCGAATGTTTATATCGACAAAGATAATCCTGACAAATACAGTGTAGAGCTTTTTCAAACAGGCTGATAATTCAGGCATCTTTAAAATCATATATACCTATCCAAAACTGCCGTTGTAAGAACGCCCATTCCCACAACGGCAGTTTTCATTTACGCTTTTTTCTCTGGCTGACATAGCTTTTGAAGAATTTCGATTTTTCAAGGATATGTACAAGCTGCCGGAACTCTGCATCAGACAGCTTGTTATAATTGATACCCAGCCGCTTGCAGTAAAGCGCAGCCTGCTTTTCAAGGGGGCTTCCCTTGAAATTTGCGACATCCTCTAAATCCTGCTTCAATTCTTCGGCAATGGTAGTTGGCGGCGCACTCTCACTGTCAGACTTGTGTGCGGCACGGATGTCACGGACGATTGCGCTTATATCGTCCTGTATCATGTGGCTGAAATATTCGTCATCCTCAATGTGTGCAGCCTGTAAAATCCGGCGGTGCGGGTCATCTTCCCCAGGGCGGTAGCGTTCTATTATTTCGTGCCGGACAGTATCAACAAGGGAGTTGAGGTTTTGAATCTGCATGGAAGCAATCCCATCCACATAAACCTCAATGTCAGCCAGAAACTTTATAAAATCCTTGTGGGTGGCAAGTTCACACAGCAGGCGGTTGTTAATCCGGCCGCTTTTCAGAAGCGCAACCATTTCATCACTCAAATGCAGTTCTGATAAAGGCGTGTTGGCCTGCTCCCTGTTCTCTGTCAGGCACAGGATATAATCCACAGATACACCATAAAACTTTGCCAGCTTCAAAAGGCTCCCGTGGTTGATTTCTTTATTGCTGTTCTTATCATTTTCATAGCTTCCGAGAGCCGAGCTTGAAATACCAGTGGCCGCTTCCAGTTCTTCCAGCTTCAAATGCCGCTCCACCCGTAAATCCTTCAGCCGTTCCTGAATTGTGGTAGCCCCTTTCATATTCCCTTATTCCCCTTTCCTGCGGCCAGCCTGCCGCAACAGAACCATTATACCACATTCATTCCACAATCGTGGAAAATTTCGGATTTCGGGTTTGATTCCTACTTTGTGGACATACGGCACAGGGTACAAAAATGTCCTATGATATAGGCAGTTCATCGATGGATTATTCCAATCGAATGACCGGCCTGTATGGGATATGCTCTCCGGCGATGTAGCGCAACGACTTCCGGCAGGGAAACGGAGGAACCCTGACCGGAACGAGCGTACCAAGCGGAGCGAAACGCCGCCAAAGACGGGGGCAGGAACGACAGCAGAGGGAACCGGCAAAAATGAACACCGAAACGATACCGAAACACAACAATCTCACAGGGCATAGTCTGCCCTGCCCGTAATACCAAGGGAGATTTTGGGGCGGCTCTATGGCCGTATTTCCCCTGAAAATCGCCCCGAAACGCTACACAAAAAACCACTATACCCGCCCATTCCGGCTGTTACTGCTGAATCGGGCGGTTTTTCTATGAAGGAGGCGCTATGCCGAGAATGTCAAAAAAGCGGAAGAAAGAGCTTGCTTTCTTCCTGAACGACCGGGGGCGCAGAAGCTACAATGAACTCTGCCGGAAATGCCAGCATGAGTGCAAGCAGAGTTTCCGGGCTGTCATTATCGACTGCCCCCGTTACCAATCCAAACGAGCCAAAAGGAGGACACCACCGAATGAATTGTGAATTTATGATAGCCAGCACACCCCTGCCGCCCTGTATGCCGCTCCCAAAGGCAATGATCCGGCTTCCGGTCAGCAATACGGCAAAGGTCATGTATGCCCGCCTGCTGGATGAAATCCTGACAAGGGGAACCGAGGACAGCAACGGGATTCTGTTTATCCGCTTCCCCGTCATGGAGATAGCGGCGGCACTCTCCCGAAGCCCCCAGACCTGCAAGCGTTCCCTGAACGAGCTGGAGCAGGCCGGAATGATTATGCGTGTCCGTCAGGGAATCGGGGAAGTCAGTCATATGTATATCCTGCTCCCCAGGGAGGACGCTGCCCGTGAATGAGAAGCTGGAAAAACTGAACCAGGAGATTGAAAAGACCGAAGCAAGGCTGCGGCGAGCGCAGCATAAGGAGAAAATGCTGGAACACCAGATAAAGACCCTGAACCGGAGGGAACGGACACACCGGCTCTGCACCAGAGGGGCAATGCTGGAAAGCCATCTCCCCCACCCGGAAGCCGTGACGGACGAGCAAGTCAGCACCATCTTAAAAGTATTGTTCCACCGGGGCGACACGAAGCGTCTTGTGGCACAGGTTCTTACCGAAAATCGGAAGGAGGACACGGAATGAAATTTTCAAAAAGCGAGCTGGACATTATCTACCAGTATGCCGCACCGACCAAGACGGAAACACTTGCAGGCATGAAAGAAATCGTGCCGGTGATAAAGGACTTACTGACAAAGGCAATCGTGGAGAACGCCATCCGAAAACTGGAAAAGATACCGGAGCCGGAGTGCAGCCGGTTTGTTGCCGCCACAAAAGCCCGGTTCCTTGCAGAGCGTGACAATTCCATCCGCCAGCGGCTTGCGGCGGCAAAGGCACAGGAGCTGATTTTGCAGGGGCATGACCTGTCAGGGATAGAACGGTTCCACCCGGAAACCCGGCACATGATTACGCTGGAAGTACAGAAGCAGTGCTTTGTCGGTTTTAAGGGGGAGCGGTTCCGTTTCTTCCTCTCCGATGAAGGCTACCGGAACGCAAAACACAGCGAGCAGGAGGGGGAAATCAAAATAAAAAGCCATGCCACCGTTGTCGCCGGGAAGCTCTATCCTGACAAGAAGCCCAAACAGCAGGAACAGTAAAAACGGCAGAAAAACGGAAGCCCGGAAAATCCCCCTCTGAAAGAGGGCGCAATTATACACCACTTAGGGAAGTGGTGCATTGCGCCCTGCCGGGAGCGGTCTCCGCTGCCGCTCCGGTCGGCGCAGAACCAACGTCCACTGGACGTTGTGCGTCCTGCGGACAGCAGATGATTTCCGTAGATTTTCAATCTGCTCCAATCATCACAGGGGAAGCTACCCTTCCCCTGCGTTGGCTCTGCCAGCTACCCCTTTGTGAACTTATCGTCTGAAAATTTTCAGAGAGCCTATTTCATTTAGCAAGTTAAAGCTGTATAATAGTACCAGTTTTGTTTGGGAGGTTGTAGGAATGAATATGAAAATAATTATTAAGAAGAAAATGGAAGAATTATTATCAAAGGAATTTTATTGCAGTCCGGACGAACTAAATGGAAAATCAACGGTGTATACTGTTAACTTCAATGCAAAACAACCATATATTAAAATACTAGCCTATAGAAATTGTGTTGTGGTTTGTACATCAGAGAATTTGCATTATAAAGTTCGAGAACTTTTACAAAGCAGGAATAGAGATGAAATATTTGAACTTCCTTTGGTTTATGGGCAGACAATACATTATGTTCCTAATGATAACTATACAGAAGAGGCATTGATTTCATTGGATTGTAAGTGCGAGTATTTTTTTGGCAGAGATATTTTATCCCTTACTGGATTGACTGGTTTTGAAAATTCCTTAGCATTTGATGAAAATGGTTCTACATCAACAAAAGGTGTTTATATTGCAAAGGCCAATAATAAGATTATTGGAGTAGCAGGTGCCGCAGAATCATCAACAGATGGTGTATGGGAAATAGGTATAGATGTTATGGAAGAATATAGAAATGCCAGATTGGGAACGTATTTAGTGAGGGGATTGACAAAAGAATTACTGGCACGAAATATTATTCCATTCTATTCTGCTTCTATAACGAATATTGGTTCGCAGATGGTAGCAAGTAGGTGTGACTATATACCGTTATGGGTTGATACATTTGGAACTATTCTTGATGGGAGTTCAGTATACAATGATATGATTAAAGGTTTATCATTGGAATTTGCTGAATGAAAACTTCCAGTTTGACGAACTGACAGCCCATCAAAAAACTAAATAACCCGCTGCCCACCGGCGGCACACCCAAGCAGGAAACTGAAAAAGTTATCCTGCTTTTTTCATGCCCGGAATCCGGGAGAAAGGAGGGCGCACACTTGCCATGCCCGCACTGTAAAATCACCATCATTAAGCGGAGCAACAATGAATCCGCTGTTTCTGCCGCCGCCTACCAGAGCGGCGAGAAGCTGTTCTCTGAATACGACCAGGAGCAGAAATACTATCCCTATAAAAACGAAGTCACCCACAAAGAAATCATGCTCCCGCCCCATGTGCCGCCGGAGTATGCAGACCGCAACACTTTATGGAACTCCGCCGAAGCGCAGGAAAAACAATGGAACTCCCAGCTTGCCCGGAGGTTCGTGCTTGCCATCCCAAGGGAAATCCCGCCGGAACAGTACGCCGACCTTATCCGTGACTACTGCCGGGAGTTTTTTGTTTCCAAAGGCATGATAGCCGACTTTGCCATCCATGACAAGGGGGACGGGAACCCCCACGCCCATATCCTGCTCACCATGCGGGCGATGGACGAAAAAGGGAAATGGCTCCCCAAGAGCCGCAAAGTTTATGACCTTGACGAGAATGGGGAGCGCATCCGGCTCCCGTCCGGCAGATGGAAAAGCCACAAGGAGAACACCGTGGACTGGAACGACCGGAAGTACGCTGAAATCTGGCGGCAGGGATGGGCGGACACGGCTAACCGCTATCTGGAAGCCAATGACCGCCCGGAACGGCTTGACCTGCGCTCCTATGCCAGACAGGGGATTGATAAAATCCCCACCGTCCACATGGGGCCAGCCGCCTGCCAGATGGAGAAGAAGGGAATCCAGACCAACATCGGCAACCTGAACCGGGACATCAGAGCCGCTAACTCCCTCATGCAGTCCATCCGCCAGATGGTGCGCCATTTAAAAGGCTGGATTGCCGACTTAAAGGAGAAAAAGGCCGCTTTTCTGGAAGCGTTGGAGCAGGCCAAGGAGCCGACACTCCCGGAACTGCTTTTTCAGTATCTGGAACTGCGGAGCGGGGAACGTGCCGACTGGACTTCCAGAGGGAAGCTGAAAGGAACCGTTGCCGATTACAATAAAGTGCAGGCGGCTATGGACTTCCTGCGGAAGAAAGGAATCTCCACCGTGGGGAGCCTTGACACCCGGCTGGACGAAATCAGCCAGAACGCCGTTTCCGTCATGGGGAGCATGAAAAAAAGCGAGAAGCGTATCAAAGCCATCAACACCATGCTGTCCTACATTGACAAATACGAAGCGAACAAGCCAGTCCATGCGGAGTATGCCGCCATCGGCTGGAAGAAGAAAAAGGAGAAGTTTGCGGAGAGTCACCGGGAGGAACTGGACGCTTACAATGCCGCCATCCGATATTTGAAAGCCAACCTGAAAGGCAATTCCTACTCCCGCAAAGATTTGGAAGCGGAACGGGAACAGCTTGCTTCTGCCCTGCCGGAACAGGGGGAGGAACTGGAAGCGGTTCAGGCAGATGTAAAAGTGCTGCGGGATGTGCGCCGCTGGCTTAACCAAGTGTTGCCATCCGAGCAGTACCGCCAGACCGCCGAGCCGGGAAAGAAACCGTCCGTACAGGGGAACCTGAAAGGGCGGCAGGAACGCATCCGGCAGGAGCAGACAGGAAAAAGTCAGCCGCCCTGGACACAGAAACAACAGAATATGGAACTTTAAACAGGCACTTGTTTTGTGATTGGAAATCGCTGGCAAGTGTCTTTTCATTTTGAACAAGATGGATTTACAGACAACGTGAACGACATTGTGTCGCTCACGTTGGGATTATCAGGAGGAAACGCCTATTGAACGTATTTGAAGCCGTGAAGCAGTCCGTCACCACAAGGCAGGCTGCGGAGCGTTATGGAATTAAAGTAAACCGGAACGGGATGTGTGTCTGCCCGTTCCACAACGACAAGAACCCAAGCATGAAGGTTGACCGCCGTTTTTACTGTTTCGGCTGCGGAGCCACCGGGGACGTGATTGACTTTGTTTCCCGTCTTTATGGAATCGGCAGTAAGGAAGCCGCCCTCATGCTGGCGCAGGACTTCTCCATCCTCTATGAGGATAGAAAGAACACCGGGAAGCAGCCCATCCGGCCACGCTTACGGAGGGAAAGCGAAGAACAGAAATTTAAGCGCATGGAGCGGCACTGTTTCCGGGTGTTGTCCGACTATTACCATCTCCTGCGCCGCTGGAAGGAGGAACACGCCCCACGACAGCCGGATGAAGCATGGAATCCCCGGTTTGTGGAAGCCCTGCAGAACATGAGCCGGGTGGAATACCTGATGGACGTACTTCTATCGGGGGAACTTTCAGAGCGGGCAGCCCTTATCACAGGACACGGAAAGGAAGTGAGAAACCTTGAAAGGCGAATGGCAGAACTTACCGCCAGAGATACGGCAGGAAGTAAAGAACATGGCAGAAAACACCGAGCCGCCCCGGAGCGTTGAGGACGTCAAAGCCTTGCTGGAAACCACCGAAAAAGGCGGCTTCCGAAACAGCATCCGCAACTGCCTGACCGTGTTCCAGTGCGACCCGCTCCTATCCGGGGCTGTTGCCTACAACCTGCTGACCGACCGCACCGATATTTTAAAACCTATCGGCTACAAAAGAACCCCGGACAGCCCCATGACCGACACCGACATGAAATATATCCGGCTGTATCTGGAAGAAACTTACGGCCTGACAAGCGAAAAGAAGATACAGGACGCTGCCGACCTTGCCGCCCACCAGAACAGCTACCACCCTGTCCGGGAGTATTTAAACAGCCTGACATGGGACGGAACCGAACGGATACGCTTCTGCCTGCGGCACTTTCTGGGAGCCGGTGAGAACGATTACACTTACCAATCCCTGCGCCTGTTCTTGTTGGGAGCCATCCACCGGGCATTTTCCCCCGGCTGTAAATTTGAGGTCATGCTCTGTCTGGTAGGCGGGCAGGGAGCCGGGAAGTCCACCTTCTTCCGCCTGCTGGCGGTCAAAGACGAGTGGTTCTCCGATGATTTACGGAAGCTGGACGATGACAACGTATACCGGAAGCTGCAAGGCCACTGGATAATCGAAATGTCAGAGATGATTGCCACCGCAAACGCCAAGAGCATAGAGGAAATCAAGTCATTTTTGAGCCGCCAGAAGGAGGTTTACAAGATACCCTATGAAACCCACCCGGCAGACCGCCCAAGGCAGTGTGTGTTCGGCGGCACGTCCAACGCCCTTGACTTCCTGCCCCTTGACCGCTCCGGCAACCGCCGCTTTATCCCCATACAGGTATGCCCGGAACAGGCGGAAACACACATTTTAGAGGACGAAGCCGCTTCCAGAGCCTATATCAGCCAGGTGTGGGCGGAAGCGATGGAGATTTACAGAAGCGGCAGATGGAAGCTGACATTCAGCCCGGAAATGGTGCGCTATCTAAAAGAACACCAGCGGGACTTTATGCCGGAGGACACCAAAGCCGGGATGATTCAGGCTTTCCTTGACAGCTACCTCGGCGATACCGTCTGCTCCAAACAGCTTTACAAAGAAGCCCTGAACCACGCTTTTGACGAGCCGAAACAATGGGAAATCCGGGAAATCAACGAGATAATGAACCAGTGCGTCACTGGCTGGAATTATTTCTCCAATCCCCGGATGTTTGCCGGGTACGGCAGACAAAAAGGATGGGAACGGGAGCAGCCGACAACGGACACCGGCAACGGGGCGGGAAAAACCCCGGAGGGATTTACGCCAGTGCCGGAGCAGATGGAGCTTCCCTTCTGAAAAAATCCGGCAAATGACAGCCCGTTGTACACTTCGTTGCTATCCCGTTGCCGGGCCGGTTGCCGGGCAAAATCCCGTAACTGCGGGCTTTTCTCCCCTTTAACAACCAAAGCAACAGAAAAATAAAAGAAAAAGTATAAAATAACCCAACCGCCAGACAAGGATTATCTGCGAGGTTTTTTGAAGCCCGTTGCCGGACTTCGTTGCCGACCTCCCCTGTCTGGCTGTTTTCATGTATGGAGGACAACTGCCTATGGCGAAAAATAAAACAGAGATTCATGTCACCACAGTATTTGACGGTGAGCTGGACGCTACGGACGTTTTCGTGAGCCTCATCGCACAGAAACACAGCAGAAAAACAGATAAAGAATATCTTGCTAAACCACAAGAAATAGGGTATAATAAAGATGAGGTTCCAAGTGACTGTGTTCCGTCTGGATTGTGCGGGTAAACGGTTATGATGAACGCAATGGAATATACAGGGATGGACACACTTCTTGCCGGGAGCTTCCGGGCAGCTATCTATTGCAG
>CAJTDL010000068.1:3111-12020 GCA_910575035.1 Lachnospiraceae bacterium | reverse complement strand
ACCATTTCACGGGCAGATAACCTTATCTGCTTTGTTTTCATGTCTTAAAACTCTTGTTATCCACATCCACCTCCTGTAAGTCCGGCTCAACCGGACCTTTGTCCTATTGGAATCAAGATTTTGAACTTGTTTCGCAATTGCCTATTGGATATTCATGAAGGCAATGCCCCAAAACGTGAGTATTATTACAAAAAGAATGTCTATGCTGGAAGGTTTCTGGATGAACTCAACATTTATCTTGCAAACCGCACTGCTTCCGGTAAATCAAGTGAAACGATACGATGTGAAACAATACATATCTGTGATTTTCTGGCGTTTATTGAGAAATCCGGCATTTCCAGTATTGCTGAAATAACTGCGGAAAACCTGCTGGAATTCCTGCGGGGGATTAATCCGGATTATTCTGACCAATGGAAAAGGGCACATGCTTATACAGTAAGGAAATTTTTAAACTGCCCTGAACTCGGTCTTGTGTTTCCATATGATGTCGATACGCTGCTTCTGGGATACCGCCATATTAAGAACCAGCGCCTGGAATCTTATTACACAGCGGATGAAATCAGGGCAGTGATGGACGCTGTTGACCGGAGCACTCAATGGGGAAAAACAATCTATGCAATGATGCTGCTTGCCTGTGTCTACGGGCTGAGAGTGAGCGATATCAGGGGACTCCAGCTTAAGTCCTTACATTGGAAGGAAAAAACGGTCAGCCTTTACCAGATAAAGACGAAACGGTATGTTGAACTCCCGTTGACGGATGAAATAACCCTGGCACTGCTTGATTATATAAAAAATGTGCGTCCTGAATCGGATGATCCCCATGTATTCCTGCGCCATACACGTCCTTATATCCCTTATTCGTCCAAGGATAACTTCGGTTCCAAAGTTTCGTACTACTTTAAAAAGTCGGGGGTAAATATATGCGGCAAACACCATGGGCTGCATTCCATGAGGCACAGCCTGGCAACAAACCTGCTTGGAGAGGATACCGCAGTCAATGAAATCGCATCAATACTTGGACATTCGAGTATCAAATCAACAAAACCATACATCTGGTCAGACATAAAACACTTGAAAATGTGCGCACTGGAGGTGGACAGTTATGGTTGCTGATAAGGAATTCCAGAATTACTCCGAAGGGATCTTCAAGCCTTACTTTGAAAAATTCATTGAATTTAAAAGGAGCAAGGGTGAAAAAGTCGGACATTCTGCACTGGTCAGAATGAAGGCACTTAACGACAAGCTCAATTCCTCCGGCACTCTCCATGTCACAAAAGAAACAGCCGAGGAGATCCTTGCCCCAAAGGATGGGGTAAGCAGGAACACAAGATATGCGCGTATTTCTTTCCTAAGGCAGTTTTTAAATTTTATGAATACCCTCGGGATTGAGTGTTATCAGATCCCTTACCGGTATACAAAATCCATCCATTGTGAGTTCAGGCCGTATATTTTTTCTGATGTGGAACTAAAAAGGCTGCTTGCGGCAGCGGATTCCCTGACTGACTGGCACCACTCCAGCCGCAGGTGTGATATTTATCCGGTCATCATCCGTTTATTGGTGAGTACCGGGATGAGGATCAGCGAAGCGCTCCATTTAAAACCCGGTGACGTAGACATTGATACCGGTATTTTAAAAGTTATAAATGGAAAGAACGGCGTATCAAGGTATATCCCGCTGTCTGATTCCATGGCAGAATGCCTGAAACCTTACCTGCAGGCACATATAGGTGACCCATGGCTTTTCACTTCACCATTGACAGGCTCCTTTTATTCGGATGCAACTGTCAGGCATATGTATAAAGGCCTGTGCAGGACAGCAAATATTTACAGGCCGGACGGAAAAGTCCCAAACCTTCATTCCCTGCGCCATACTTTCTGTACAAAAAGCCTTGACCAGCTCTTGGCATCCGGTATGGACATCTATACAGCAGTCCCGATACTTGCCGCCTATGTCGGCCATGTGAATTTCAGGGATACGGAATCTTATATTCATTTTACAGAGATAAATTATAGCGCCTTTCAGGAAAAACAGGCTTCCCTGCAGGCTCTGATCCCGGAGGTGAACGGTTATGAATAAAAACTTAAGCTTTTATGTGCAGAGGTATTTTTCATCGTATCTTATCGGCCAGCATAATTATGGGAAAAACACGGTTGCTTCATACCGGGACACATTTAAGCTGCTGCTCACATTCCTTGATGGGAACCACCAGAGAAAGAAAAATATCCCCATTTCAGATGTGGACAAAAGCTGCATTCTACGGTTTTTAAACTGGCTGGATATGGAACGTGGGAATTCACCGGCAACCAGAAATGTAAGGCTTGCCCACCTGAAATCATTTTTCCACTATGTACGGATTGAAGAACCCGCCCTTGCAGACCAGTGCGAGAATGTCATGAATGTTCCTTTCACCAAAGTGGAAAAACGCCCTCCGAAATATATGGATGAGGATTCGGTCTCACATATGCTGCATATCGTGGATTTGGAGAGCCGGGACGGCATACGCCACCTTGCCATACTGTCCCTTCTGTACGATTCCGGATGCAGGGTACAGGAGCTGATTGACCTCAAGGTAAAAGATATCCAGTTTGAGAAAGGCCAGCGGATCTATGTACATGGTAAAGGCGATAAATACAGAGAAATCCCTATTACACCAAGTACGGAAAAAATACTGAAGAAATATTTGAAAAATTTCCCTCATAGCGGGAATGATGCACTTTTTACAAACAGGAAAGGGGAGCCGCTTACAAGACAGGGTATACGTTATATCTTGCAGAAATATGCAGCTGAATCAAAAGCTTCGAACCCGGATGATTTCAGCGGCGTTGCCCATCCACATCTTCTGCGTCACAGCAAAGCCACACATTTAGTCAATGCAGGGGTAAATATCTATAATGTCAGGGATTTTTTAGGCCACGCATCAGTGGCAACGACACAGGTATATCTGACTTCTAATCCAGAAGTAACACGTAAAGCGATAGAAAAAATTGCCTCACAGACTGTTCCTGAAAGCAGTAATTATTATACAGAAACTGAAAAGCAATCATTGATGGATTACTTAGAAACACTTATATAATAAATATTTGTAGTACATATTATAGCCATTATGAGAAGCCCTTAACAGGGCTTCTTTTATGCTTTTCTCATCGTAGTATAATTACATTTTCACTTTGCAAAAAATAATTAATACATCCTTATAAATTCGCATACATTAAATAGAAAATATGATTCAATCTCAAAAATAAATTGAATTTTATTAAGGATATAGTATAATTAGGAGGAGATTATGGAAAGGTGGAATAAACATATGAAAGTATTTATTAGCTGGTCTGGAAATATAAGTTTAAAAGTTGCGTTAATTTTTAGGGATTGGTTACCTTCTGTTATCCAGTCTATTGAACCATACGTTTCTTCGGAAGATATTGACAAAGGTGCTAGATGGAGTACTGATATTGCAAAAGAATTAGAAAACTCAACTTTTGGTATTTTGTGTGTTACTAAAGAAAATCTCGAAGCACCATGGCTTTCTTTTGAAGCGGGTGCTCTTTCTAAAACTATGGAAAAAGCATTTGTATCACCATTTCTTTTTGATATCAAACGTTCAGAGGTTCAAGGACCAATACTACAGTTTCAGTCAACTATTTTTGAAAAAGACGATATTAAAAAAATGGTCAAAACTCTAAATAAAGCTTGTGGAGATGCTGGTATAGCAGAAAGCAGACTTGATACGTCTTTTGAGGTTTGGTATCCACGCCTTGAAGATTCTCTTAATACGTTAAAAGGTGAAGCGGCCGTGAATGATGGGGAACAACAAAATGAAGATGCTATACCATCTGCTATTATATTGGAAGAGATTCTTGAATTGACTCGGGATAATCAAAAATTGATTAGGAATCCCAACTCTCGATTATCGGAGGACATAGAAGAAATAAAGGAATCAATTAACGAACTTTCTATGCGAAACGCTATAGCATATGATAACAAAAGAAAAATACGGAAATATAGTTCCGCATTTCTGGAAGAAGTAATACACATGACTGGTAGACGAAGTTCTTACGGATTTTTAATGACACTGAGCCTTTTTAGAGAGGATTTCCCATGGATTTATGATATGGGAAAAGAAGTGTTGGATATTCTGAAATCAAGAAAAGATTTAGATGAAAAGTCTCTCGCAATTCGTGAATTTAGAGAAATAATAGAATTTACCTGTGGACATCCCATAATGCGTGATGTTTTTAGCCGTAACAAAGAAAGTATGATGCTAATGAAAGAAATGCCATATATTTTATCCCGATATCTGGACGATATGCTCGAGCAATATAGCTGAAAATATTAAGGTGGTACAAGATTGAAAAACTTGTACCACCTTTTTTTCATATTTTAATTTGTCATCCTCAGTAATCAACATACGATATGGTATGTTTTTTATGTCTATAAAGAAAAAGCAATATCAAATTTAGGTTGATATTTGGGGATCATACAGCAAATATAATGTAAAGTTATTTGAATAGAAAATCAAACGCCAAATGGAGTTTTTAAGTAAACTTTACATTATTTTAAAATTAACATTAACGTCAAAATGTAAAGCTTTACATTTCGATTATAGCCAGACAGAGGGTGTCGGCAACGAAGTCCGGCAACGGGCTTCAAAAGACCTTGCAAACAATCTCAATCTGGCGATGGTTACTATTTATACTTTTCTTTTATTTTTCTGTTGTTTTGGTTGTTATAAGGGAGAAAAGCCCGCAATTATGGGGTTTTCCCCGGCAACCGGCTCGGCAACGGGATAGCAACAGGGGATGCAACGGGCTGTCATTTTCAGAATGGAAGCTCCATCTGTTCTGTGACCTCCACAAAACCGTCCATCGTTTTTTCAGACGGGTTGCCGGAGTCCGTTGCCGGGTTTTCACGCTCCCAGCCCTTTTGTCTGCCATATTCGGAAAACATTCTTGGGTTCGGGAAGTACCGCCAGCGGTCAATGCACTGGTTCATAATCTCGTTGATTTCCCGGATTTCCCATTGCTTCGGCTCGTCAAAGGCATGGTTCAAGGCTTCCTTGTAGAGCTGCTTGGAACAGACCATGCTCCCGGTGTACTTATCAAGATACGCCTGTATCATCCCGGCTTTGGTGTCCTCCGGCATAAAATCCCGCTGGTGTTCTTTGAGATACCGCTGCATGGCGGGGCTGAAAGCCAACTTGAACCTGCCGCTTCGGTAAATCTCCATCGCTTCCGCCCACATCTGCTCGATATAGTCTCTGGAAGCGGCTTCATCCTCCAAAATGTGAACCTCGGCTTGCTCTGGGTACACCATGACCGGGATAAAGCGGCGGTTGCCGGAACGGTCAAGGGGCAGGAAGTCAAGGGCATTGGAAGTGCCGCCAAACACGCACTGACGGGGGCGGTCTGCCGGGTGGGTTTCATAGGGTATCTTGTAAACCTCTTTCTGCCGGCTTAAAAATGACTTGATTTCCTCAATGCTCTTGGCGTTGGCGGTTGCCATCATTTCCGACATTTCGATAATCCAGTGACCTTGCAGCTTGCGGTACACATTGTCATCGTCCAACTTCCGCAAATCATCGGAGAACCACTCGTCCCGGACTGCCAGCAGACGGAAGAAGGTGGACTTGCCAGCCCCCTGACCGCCTACCAGACAGAGCATGATTTCAAACTTGCATCCGGGCTGAAAGGCTCGTGAGATTGCACCCAGCAGGAATAGCTTCAACGCTTCATAGGTGTAATCGTCTGCGTCAGCCCCCAGAAAGTGCCGCAGGCAGAAACGGATTCGTTCTGTACCGTCCCACATAAGGGAATTGAGATAGTCCCGAATGGGATGGTACTTGTTTTCATTCGCCACAATCCCGATGGCGTTATCAATCTTTTTCTCATTGGTAAGCCCGTAGGTTTCTTCCAGATAAAGAAGCAGATACTTCATGTCCGTATCGTTCAGGGCGGTGCTTTCCCTGTGAAAACCGATGGGCTTTATGATGTCCTTGCGGTCAGTCAGGATGTTGTATGCGATAGCCCCGGAAAGCAGCGGGTCACGTTGGAATACGGTCAGGCAGTTCCGTATGCTCTGACGGACACCGCCTTTCTCGGTGGTTTCCAGCCCCGCCTTGATTTCCTCAATGCTCTGGGGCGGCTGCATGGCGTTCATGGTGTTTTTTAGTTCTTGCTGCGTCTGCGGCTGCAAGCTCTGCCATTCGCTGTTCAAGCTGTATCACATCCTTTCCGTAGTCCGTAATCAAAGCCGCTTTTTCCTCTGTCTCCCCGAACAGCAGCACATCCAGCAGATATTCCACATGGTCTTGCTTCTGTAAGGCTTCCACAAACCGGGGATGAAAGGCTTCCTCCGGGGAGTGCGGGACATAATCCTTTCTCCATGCCCGGAGCAGGTGGAGATAATCGGCAAGAATACGGAAGCAGCGGTTCTTTGCTTCCTGAAACTGTTCCTCCGGGGATTTCTGCCGGGGCTTGGGCTTTTTTGCCTTTCCCGGCGGCTTCCAGTCCTCATAGGAAAGCCCGAAGTCCTGTGCCAGTTGTACGGCGGCTTCTTTCTTTCCCAGTCCATACAGGGCAGCGGCAAAATCAATCACATCTCCATCCGCACCGCAGCCGAAGCAGTGGTAACGCCGATCCAGCTTCATGCTTGGGGTCTTATCGTTATGGAACGGGCAGCAAGCCATCCCGTTCCGACCTACATGGATTCCATAATGCTCCGCAGCCTGTCTTGTTGTGACGGACTGCTTCACAGCTTCAAATACATTCAAATCTATCCCTCCTTGAAAATAAGAAAAGCACCTGACATTCTCTGATTGAAAATGGCAAGTGCCTGTTAAAGTTCCATATCCTGTTGTTTGTGTTTCTTCTGTGCCGGGGCGGTTCTTTGTGCTTTTTTCTCGTCAGCCTTATCCTGCAAGACTTCTTTGATAGGCTGTTTCTTGGGCGGCTCTTTGCTTTCTTCTGTGCCGGGTGTTGCTTTCCGTACCCAGTAGCGGATGTCCCGCAGTTTCCTCAAATCCTCCTGTACCTCGGTCAGCGGTACTTTCAGCTCTGCGATTTCGCTAAGAAGCATTTCCTGCTCCTGTTGCAGCTCATTTTTCGTTTTATCCTTATCGTCCGGATGCTTGGCAAGATAGGCGGCGGCTTTCTCATACCGGACAACCTCCGGGTGTTCCTGTTTGAATTTCTCCTTTGTTTTCTTAAAAAATATCTTCTGGTACTTCTCATAGACAGGCTTACATTCCTTGCAGTCTGTCCGGCTGGCGAGAATTCCGTCAATCACTTTGCTGCGGGTTTCCTTTGGCTTCATCTGATTGCGGTAATCTGCGGCTGATTTCCCGGAAGATTCCAGAAATGCTTCTAAGTCCTCCACAGTGGAAAGCCCCTTTTGCCGGAGATAGGACAGGGCTTCGCTGACTGCCTTTAAGTCCTGTGAAGTCCCCCGGTTCTGTCCAGCCCTTGTCCAGTCCTTCCGTTCTTCCTTTCGTATCTCCATATACTTCATCAACAGATTGGGAAGAAGTGTTGCTTCCTCCGCCGCTTTTTGTGCAAGCAGCTCTTTCCGTTTTTCTCCCAGCTCGGTAATCCAGCCTTTGAGGTTTTGGATAAGCTGCCGGATGGATTTCATCAGGCGGTTGGCGGCTCTGATTTCCCGGTTCAGGTTGCCGATATTCGTCTGGATACCACGCTTTTCCATCTGCCGGACAGCAGCCCCCTCATGGACAGTAGGGACAATATCAAGCCCCTGTCTGGCATAGGAACGCAAGTCCACACGCTCCGGGCGGTCATTGGCTTCCAGATAGCGGTTCTGGATGACCTCCCATTCATGCCGCCAGATTTCACAATACTTCTGGTCGTTCCAGTCCACCGTATCCTCCTTGTGGCTTTTCCATCTGCCGGATGGCAGCTTTATCCGTTCCCCATTCTCATCAAGGTCATAAACCTTGCGGCTCTTGGGAAGCCATTTCCCATGTTCGTCCATTGCCCTCATAGTGAGCAGGACATGGGCGTGGGGATTATGTCCCGGCGGATGGGGGTCATGGATGGCAAAATCAGCAATCATGCCTTTGGAAACAAACTGCTTCTGGCAGAACTCCCGGACAAGGACAGCGTACTGGTCGGGCGGTATCTCTCTTGGGATGGTAAGCACCCACCGCCTTGCAAGCTGGGAGTTCCATTGTTTTTCCACCGCTTCGGCGGCATTCCATAGGGTATTGCGGTCTGCATACGACCGTGGGGCATTTGCCGGGAGCAGGATTTCATTGTGGACGATACCACGCTTTTCCGGGTAGTGCTTCACTTGCTGGTCGTATTCACAGAACAGCTTTTCGCCGCTTTGGTAAGCAGCGGCGGCAACCGCAGACTGCCGCTGGCTTCGCTGCACAATCGTGATTTCATTGTGTGGACAGGGCATTTCGTGTCCCTCCTTTCTATGCTTGGTGGATGGGGTGGCGTTTTACCACCTCATTTTGGGCAGAAAAAAAGCAGGAGACCTTTTTCAGATTTCCTGCTCGGTGTGCCGCTGTGTGAGCGGCGGGTATTTAGTTGTAAAAGTTCGGGACAAGTTGACCCGATGTATAAGAAATAATAAACCAGAAGTTTACAAGCTAAATTTGTTACAACAAAAATGTAAATACTCTTTAACCGATATTTCTTTGCTATTCAAAATTCCAATAGCAACAAATATAACTTCTGCAACTGTAAGATAGCAGTCTTTCAAATCAAAAATAAAAAGGGTAGGTATCTGCAAAAAATCTAAACTTCCACCCCAAAACAGCTTATCAATCAAGCTACATAAACATCCCGATATGCCACAAATCATTATTATTTTTACCCAAAAACTTATATGTGCTCTTTTTGCCTGATATAGCATATATCCTGAAAAAAAGAGGAACAAAACAAACACATTC
>CAJTDL010000068.1:0-3045 GCA_910575035.1 Lachnospiraceae bacterium | reverse complement strand
TCAATTAGAACCAATAATGCCACAGGTATAATAAACGGCTTAAACTTTTCCATCAGTAACACTTCCTCTCAAATTATTATTTTGTTATTTTTTCTTTTTCGATTTAGGGGTAGGCAATTCCTTATACATAGCATTAAACAATCCTGTCAAAAACTCTTTATTATCAACTTCATCTACCAACAACATTTCTTTTGCTCCCTCGTAAGGTAACTCATACGAAACCGTTGGCATATAACTTATTGCTGATTTTACTGGTTTGACAAGTAATCTATCATCATAGATACCGCCTACAATCTTACCACGATAATAAATGACAAATTCGCCCATCATAGCTCGATAGGTAATTTCATTCAAGCCAGATAACTGACCTAAAATAAATTCTAAATATTCTTTGCTGGATGCCATAACTTTACCTCAATTTCTAAATTTATTACTGACTTCATTATACTTTATTGCTTATCGAAAAGATAGCATATTTTATGAAACTTGTCGGCTGGGAACAGCTTGCATTGCAAGGTGTCCCCAGATGGCAAGTCCACAAAAGGGTAGCTGGCGGCAGCCAGCGCAGGGGAAGCGTAGCGTCCCCTGTATGATTTGGAGCAGACCATGACTGCGGAAAATCAAAGCCCTCCGGCGAGGAGCCTTCGGAGAACGCAATGCACCAACCTCTGGGTGGTGTATAATTGCGCCCTTAGTAAACTAAGGGTTTTCCGGCTTCTCCCGTTCCAGCAGTTTCTTCAATAGTTCCTGCGTGTCCTGCCTGTGAAAAATGATTTTGAGCAACACCATGACATCATCATCTGTCAGGCGTTCCGGCTCTTGCAGAAAACTTTCCAGCATACCGCCACGGGTACAGAGCCGGTGCGTCCGTTCCTTTCGAGTAAGCTGCTTTAACTGGTGCTGCAATGCCTTTTCATCATTGATGGCTTTCCGCAGTTTCTTTTCGCTTTTTTCCAACTCCCGGTTGAGCTTTTCCAGCTTTGAGGTATCAGGCAAGGGCAGCGTCCTCCTTTCCCGGTATCAGCACATAAATCCTGTTTGGTTCTCCAATGCCCTGACGCACCCGCATGATAAGTCCGGCGGTTTCCAGTTCATTCAGAGAACGCTTGACCGTCATAGAGCTACGGGACAGGACTGCGGCAATGGCTGTAACAGGGAAGCAGACAAACAGGATTCCGTTCTCATCCTCCTGTCCTTTGGATAGCATAGCGTCCAGCATCCGGCAGTACATGACCTTTGCGGTGCTGCTGACCGGAAATCCTGTCAACGCTCTTGGAAAAGCCATACAGGGCGGCAATGGTGTGTCTATCGTCATAAATTCAAAATTCATTCGGTGTGTTCCTCCTTTTTCTTTGCTCGTTTGGATAAATAACGGGGGCAGTCAATCACAACCGCCCGGAAGCTCTGCTTGCACCCATGCTGGCATTTCCGGCATAATTCGTTGTAAGTGACACGCCCCCGGTCATTGAGGTAAAAGGAAAGCTCATTCTTCCTCTTTTTGCTCATTCTCGGCATATTGCGCTTCCTCCCGTTTTAGTGTATGGTTTCGGGACGATTTTCGGCAAAATTACGGTCATAGAGCCGCCTAAAATCTCCCGAAGTATCAGCGATAGGGTAGACTATCCCCTTATCAGATTGTCGTGTTTCGGTATCATTTCGGTGTCAGTTCGCCAGTTCTCCCCGGTGTCGTTCCTCCCCTGAATCTCACAGCGGCGTATCGCTCCCTTTGGTACGCTCGTTTCGGTCAGGGTTCCTCCACATCCCTGCCAAAAGTCATGGCACTACATCGCCGGGGAAGCATATCCCACACAGGCTGGTCATTCGATTGGAATAATCCATCGATGAACTACCTGTATCATAGAACATTTTTGTGCCCTGTGCCGTATGTCCACAAAGTAGGAATTAGGGGTAAAAATCAGAAATTTCCACGATTGCGGAATTGATATGGTATAATCAATTCAACGGTTATAAATGTCGTCAGAAAGGGGGAACTGCTTCAATGAACGGAGCTACTACAATACAGGAACGGCTAAAAGATTTACGATTAAACAAAGGATTAAAACTGGAAGAACTGGCTGAGCAAACGGGTATTTCAAAATCGGCTCTTGGCAGTTATGAAAAAGATGACTATAAGGAAATCAATCATGGCAACCTTATCCTGCTGGCAGATTTTTATGGGGTGTCCCTCGATTATCTCTTTTGCCGGACAGAGAACCGGGCGGAGATCAACACGCCATTAAGGGAGCTGCATTTGAGTGATGAGATGGTAGCACTTCTGAAAAGCGGTCGGATTAACAACCGTCTGCTGTGCGAACTTGCCACCCATAAGGACTTTATCAAGTTTCTTGCGGACATTGAGATTTATGTGGATGGAATTGCCACCATGCAGATTCAGAACCTCAACGCCCTTGTCGATACCGTCCGGCATGAAATCATTGAACGGTATCGCCCCGGCGAAGATGACCCCCATTTGAAAGTGCTGCAAGCTGCCCATATCAGTGATGATGAGTATTTCAGTCACATGGTTCTGGATGACCTCAACCTGATTATCCGGGATATTCGGGAAGCCCACAAAAAGGACAGTGAGAGTGCGCCCCAGACTACCGTTGCTGATGAACTGAAAGAAAATCTGGAAGCGGTCGAAAATTTCAAGGGCAGCCGGGATGAAAAGCTCGTTGTACTTTACTGCAAGCAGCTTGGTATCAACTATAAAAATCTGTCAGACGAAGAATTTCGCTGGCTCATTCGTATTCTCAAAAAGTCAAAGAAAATGGGAACGCCTATCAGCCAGAGGAAAAAACGGTAAAGAAAAACCGCTGTTGCATGGTTTGTTAGCTTCCATGTAGCAGCGGTTTTTGCTGGGATTATTCAGTTGAATTTTTAGAACGACAAGCTGGGATTTAGCGTTCACTCATATATTGTTTTATTTCATCAGGCGGGTAGTGTAAAATAGTTTGTGTCTTTGGTTAAAAATGGCTCCTTTTTGGTAAGAATTAAGATATGACAATTCTTACTGAAAAGGAGTATTTTTATGGCAGTTGCAAA
>CAJTDL010000067.1 GCA_910575035.1 Lachnospiraceae bacterium | reverse complement strand
AAAGAGGGCGAGCCGTGTGCATTGAGAGGTGCAAGCACGGTTTTGGGAGGGGGCTGCGCAGACCTACCATAGAAATGTGGCAAGGCGGCGCTTTCCTACTCTACCCGATCTCCTACGCAAATATCAACACAAGCTACTGGCAGCAGCACTTTTATACATTTGGGCGTCTGCCCTGACAGATTGGAGGTAATAAATTGAACCCTAAGATTGAAAGACTGGAGAAAGAGATCGACAAGACGAAAAACAAGATTGCGGAGATGCAGGCCAGGCTCCGCGACCTGGAAAAACAAAAAACGGAGCTGGAGAATACCGATTATGTGGCGATTGCCCGCAGCTTCCATCTGACGCCCCAGCAGTTGGCCGAATTTCTGAAATCGCAGAAATCCGCCCCGTCCGGGGATGGCACGCTTAAGAAACAGGAGGACATGAATGAGGACTAAAAATATATTTCTGCTACTGGCGCTTGTGCTTGTCATAAGCGCCATATCTTTGCCCCTGACGGCTTATGCCGCCGGGGAGAAGGATACCACGCCGCCGGAACTTGCGGCTTCTTTAGACGGCGGCACGCTGAAAATAGAGAGCAGCGACGACAATTCCGGCGTGGAGGCGGTTTTTGTGGACGGGAACCGTATCAATTCTTTAACCAATGGGGCGGCTTCCGTCACCTTAAAGGATTATGCCGGTACGGAAAAGCAGGTAAGCGTGTACGCCCAGGATTATGCCGGGAACCGCTCAAAGACCGTGAAGTTTGACAATCCCTATTATGAGGAACCGAAGGAGACGCCAAAGCCCTCTGCGGCGACACCGAGCCAGGAAAGCACGGCGCAGAAACCGGCAGCTTCTTCCAGCAGCACGGACACGACGGCACAGAACAGTAATTCCGGCAACACGGCTACACAGAACAATGGTTCCGGCAGTACGTCGGGCAGGGGCACTTCCAGCGGCAATGCTTCTGGTGGAAATAATGCGGGCACAAATGGCGGCAGCTCCGATCCCCAGGAGGAAACGGAAACCACTTCCTCTATCCCGGATGGCGCGTTTACCCCGGAGGGAACCGGCACGGTGCTGGATGAAGCTACCGGCGAGGGTGATGATAAGCAGTTTTATACCATTACCACCGAGGCCGGAAATGTGTTCTATCTGATTATTGACGAAAAGCGGGACGATAACAATGTCTACTTCCTGAATAGTGTTACCGAGGCTGACCTGATGGCCCTAGCGGAAAAGGGAGACGGCAACATGAGCACGATCCCGGAGGCAGAGACCTGTACCTGCACGGAGAAGTGTGAGGCCGGGGAAGTCAACATCTCCTGCCCGGTCTGTAAAAATGACCTGAAAAGCTGCACCGGGAAAGAGAAACCGGATAAGGATAAGGATAAGGATAAGGACGAGGAACCGGCAGAACCGGAAAAGCCGAAGAAAGATACCGGCAGCGCCGGCACGATTATCTTTCTTATCGTTGCCCTCCTTGCGGCAGGCGGCGTTGGCTATTATGTGAAGATTGTCCGTCCGAAGCAGCAGGCGGAGGATGACGAAGATTCCCTGGATGACGGGTACGGCGAAGGTTTTGACCCAGACGAAGCCTATGGAGAGCCGGAATATTTCTCCGAAGATGATTTTGACGACAGAATCAATCATGAGCATGAGGACAGCGAATAAAGCTGTCCTTTACTATTTTAAGAAAGCGAGGATATTTCATGGAGAAAACAAATACCCATTACCGCAGCGGCGTAAAGCGGCTGTTGGCATTTCTTCTCTGCGCAGTATGTGTCTTTGGGCTAATCCCTGCGCGGGCGTTCGCGTTTTCGCCGGGACAGAAAGCAAGCTCCTGGCTGGGCGGTCAATACGCAGGGTCTGACGGGCAGCATTATTATGCGCCGGCGCCTTACACCTACCTTGTTTACAATTCTGACGGAACAATGGATGTTCGCAGCAGTTCCGGGGGCAGCGCTTACCGGCATTATATGCTGACAGCCTCGGACGGCAGCAGCCAGCAGGTATATTGTGTGGAAAGCGGAATTGCCTATAACACTTCCGACAATGCCTATACATCGGAGAGCGGCACAAACAGCAATTACTTAAAACTGCTCCCTTCCGAGGCAAGACGGGGGATCACCCTCACGGCGATCTACGGCTGGAAACCCGGCGCTTCCCTCCCTGTGTCCGGCATTAACGAGGACGATTATAAAATGGCGACACAGATCATCCTCTGGGAGTACCAGCAACAGCTTCGGAGCGACCCTTACAGCCGGCACGGGAACGGCCATGCAGACGCCAATCAGTATTTCAGCGTGATCGCCGGACGTCCGGCAGAAAGGGCCTACAACTGGATTTTAGAGCAGGTTGCCTCTCATTCCACCGTGCCGTCCTTCACATCCACAAAGAAAAGTGAAGCCCCGGAACTGGAACTGAAATGGGACACGGAGAAAAAAGTTTATACCCTGACTGTCACGGATACCAATAACCTGAAAATCAATCTGGAGATTTTGAAAGGCAGCGGCGTTTCCGTTACAAGAAACGGGAACAAGTACACGTTCACCAGTAAGAACATGATTATGGACCCCGTCACCTTTGAATTCCGAAAGGATATTCCAGTTGCCAATGACATGCTGATTTGGGGTCGTCCCGGTTATCAGACCATGATGACCGGCGCCAGCGATCCGGTTTCTTTCTTTGTAAAGATTAAAACCGAAACCTACGGCACCGCAAAGATCGTCAAGACCAGCGAGGACGGCATTGTGTCCGGGATTCCTTTCCATATCTCCGGCACGGACATTCTGGGGAATACGGTGGATGAAACTGTCACTACCAAAGAAAACGGGCAGATCAAGGAAAAGCTGCTGCCCGGCACCTATCTGGTAAAAGAACTGCCGGTGGACCGCTATGTGACCCCTTCCGCGCAGTATGTCACCGTTGAAAGCGGGCAGACCTCCACGGTGCATTTCAGCAATATTCTGAAAAAGTTCCGCGTCCGTGTAATCAAGAGCGACTCAGATACCGGCACCGCCCAGGGCGACGCGACCCTTGCCGGGGCGACTTATGGAATTTACAACAATGGCGAGCTGGTGGACACCTATACCACCGGGCCGGACGGCAGCTTTATGACCCGGTACTATGTCTGCGGCGATAACTGGACTGTGCGGGAGATCGAGCCGAGCACCGGTTATCTCTTAAACGATACGGTCTATGAGGTGGGCGCTTCCCCGACCTTGTATGAAGTGGAACTGAATACCACCGAGAACCAGGTGACAGAAACCGTTATTTACGGAAATATACAGCTTGTGAAGCATACGGACGATCTGGACCCGGATGTGCCTGGGGATGAAAATACGGACGAACCCAATGAGGGCGTGATTGAGCGCCCGGAGGCCGGCGCGGTCTTTGAGGTCTACTTAAAAGCGGCAGGCAGCTATGACGCGGCAAAGGAAAGCGAGCGTGACCTGCTCACCACCGACGGGGACGGCTTCGCAGCCTCTAAAATGCTCCCCTACGGACATTACACGGTGCACCAGATTTCCGGCGAGGAAGGGAAAGCATTTATCCCGGATTTTACGGTCTTTGTTTCTTCCAATGGACAGACTTACAGCTATATCCTGAATAACCGTACCATCACGGCACGGCTGAAAGTGGAGAAATGCGACGCGGAGACCGGTAATATTATCCCCATAGCCGGCACAGGCTTCCAGATCAAGGACCTCTCCACCGGGGAACTTGTCACACAGGATATTTACTATCCGAACCCGGAAACCCTTGATACCTTCTATGTTTCGGATGAAGGCTGGCTGATGCTGCCGGAGCCTTTACACACCGGAGATTATGAGCTTTACGAGGTGGCGGCGCCTTATGGATATGTATTATCCAGTGAACCGGTGCCGTTTACCATTGACGGCAGCGAGGCCGTTGTTACGGTCACACAGTACAATATGCCGCAGAAGGGGCAGCTTACCATCACCAAGACCGGTGAGGTATTTGCTTCCGTCCAGGAGAACGATGGCCTGTACCAGCCGGTGTATGAAGTTATGGGGCTTCCCGGTGCGGTCTATGACGTGATCGCGGATGAAGAAATTTATACCGGCGACGGTACGCTCAGGGCGGCAAAAGATACCGTTGTGGAGACCCTTACCACCGGGGAAGATGGAATGGCGCAGAGCGGGCTTTTGTATCTGGGGCGCTACCGTCTGGAAGAACGCCAGGCGCCGGAGGGGATGGTCTTAAACACCCAGCCGGAATATGTGGAACTTATCTACGCAGGGGAAACCGTGGAAGTAACGCAGACCGCCATCGGACTTTATGACGAGCGCCAGAAAGTGGCTGTGAGCCTGCTTAAAGCGTTGGAAACGGACGAACTGTTTGGGCTTGGCATGAATGAGGAATACAAAGATATTTCTTTCGGGCTGTATGCTTCCGCAGGCCTGACGGCCCTTGACGGCAGCGTGATCCCGGCAGGCGGGCTTTTAGAGGTGGTTTCCGTTTCTGCAAATGAGGCGGGCGGCTATGGAGCTTCCTTTGCCTCCGATCTGCCTTTTGGTAGCTACTATGTGAAGGAACGCACCACAAACAGCGCCTATATCCTCCCTGATACGGAATATCCGGTTGTCTTTGAGTATGCCAGCCAGGAGGCGGCACTGGTGCAGATTCTTGTAAATGAGGGCGAAGTTATTTCCAATGACCTGCTGCGCGGGCGTGTGGACGGCGTGAAAGTCGGTGAAAACCCGGAGGGCGGCGAAAATGTGAAGCTGGCCGGTGCGGTTATAGGACTGTTTCAGCCTGATACGGAAGAATTTACCGAAGAAAACGCCCTGATTACTGTTACCACTGCCGAGGATGGCAGTTTTTCTTTTGAGAATATTCCTTACGGCCACTGGATCGTAAAGGAAATTTCCTCTCCGGCGCTTTATACGGTAAGCCCCGAACAGCACCATATCTATATCGGTGTGGACGGCCAGAGAATTGAGATTAAGGTGGAAAACACCCTGATCCGCGGCAGCATGCAGGTGATGAAAACCGAAGCCGTGGACGAGCCTTCTTCTGTGGAGAAGGAGGACAAAGAGAATAACACCTTCCTGCGTTTCCTCTCCGGCGCAGTATTCGATCTGTATGAGGACGCCAACAGCAACAAGGAATTTGATTCCGAAGATACGAAGATCGGCACGCTGAAAGAATCGGATGCGGGCTACCACACAGCGGAAAATCTTCTGGCTAAAGGTTATTTTGTGAAAGAATCAAAAGCGCCGGAGGGCTATCAGCTTGACGAAAACGCCTACTATTTTGAGATTACCGAGGACGGCCAGGTGGCGGTTGTGGAAAACGGCGAGGCCGGACGGGGCTTTACCAATGAGGCGTACCGCGGAAATTTGAAGATTACAAAGGATTCCAGCGACGGGCGCAAGGATGGGTTTGCTTTTGAGGTTAAGAGTGCGGACGGCTCCTACTGTGAAACCTTTACCTCCCCAAAATCCGGCGTGATTGAGGTCAAAGGGCTGCGCGTTGGCATTTATACCGTAACGGAAATCTCTAACCGGGCAAGCAGGGACTATATCATTCCTGACGCAGCCACGGTGGAGATCAAGGCGGATGAAACAGCTACGGTCCAGTTCTTCAATGAAAAACCGGAGAAGCCGGAGGAACCGAAAACGCCTGAAAATCCGAAGGAGCCGGAGAAACAGAAAACACCTTCCACCCCTTCTAATCCAACAACCCCAACTAATCCGGAAAAGACGGTACCGCAGACCGGGGATGATAATTTCATTTTCCTGTATGGCGGGTTTCTGGCGCTGGCTGTGATGGTTGGCGGGCTGTTTACGGTATGCAGGTGCAGAAAAGGGAGGTCCAGGGAGATTTCCCCGAAAACAAAAGCTGCCAACGTTGCAGTAATTTCCCTCTGTGCGGTGCTGGCTCTCGGCAGCGGGTTCCTGATGATTCGCGACCTTAGCCAGTATTCAGAGAGCGCCGGAGTCTATGAGGACATTGCTACCAATGTAAAGCTGCCGGAGCAGACCGTAGCGCCGGAGGACGATAACACGGAAACGGAATCTGCCGAGGAGAACCCTTCTGTGGTTCTCTCCGCAGTGGATTTTGAAGCTCTTTGGGAAACCGGGCCGGACATCATCGGCTGGCTCAATCTTCCTGATACGGCCATTAACTACCCGGTGACGCAGACAGATGATAACGAGTATTACCTGCGCCATCTGTATGACGGTACCTATAATAAGACGGGCTGCCTGTTTGCAGACTATGAAAATAAGAAGGATTTTTCGGACCGCAATACCATTATCTACGGCCACAACATGCGGGACGGCTCCATGTTCGCCACGCTGAATGAGTATAACGAACAGAGTTATTTTGACGGACACCCGCAGATGTACCTTGTCACCCCTGGCGGCGGCTATGTCGTGGAGATTTTCACGGCATTTGTGGCAAGCCCCGGAGAGTCCGGCAGCGACACCTCCCCCTGGAGGCTTGGCTTTAAGGATGACGGGGCCTACACCACATGGCTTTCTGAAATGGCGGATCGGTCTGTCATTGAAACCGATGTTACGGTGACTTCCAGTGATAAGGTGCTGACCCTTTCCACCTGTACGCCCGGAGGCAAGAGCCGCTTTATCGTCATGGGAAAGCTGGCGGCTGTAAACGATTAACAAGAATATTGGAAACCGGTGCGGGGGCTGTCTGCTCCCGCACCTGCTATTTAGGAGGATTTTTCTATGGTGAATGCCATTATTTCAATACCCGGCTACGTCCATCTGTACCGCTCCCTTTTGCGGTTCTATGATATGCCGGAAAATGAGGTCCGGGAAATGCTCTATCTTCTGAACACGGCAAACCTGGACTGCTATGAATATTACCACCCGGAACGTGATGTGATCCAAAGCGGGCCGGTAGCTTTTAGCGGCTGGCTGGAGCATAAGGACTGCCGCCCTTACCGGACGGAGGTACAGCTTTATAAATCCCTGCTGTTCTTAAAGCGCAGCATTGACCGGGATTTAGTCGTGACCTCACAGCGGGAGGCGCTGCAGACCCTGCGGTGTATTATCTCCAACCTGGAATACCGCTTCTATAAAGCGTATGGCATGGAGTTTGAGGACAAGCGGACCGTGTACGGGGAATGTACCTACCACATGGTACCCAGGGAGGACGAGCCCAGCGTGTGCCTGATGCATGACTGGATTTACCTTCCCAGCGCATAATGCCGGGAACTTTATACAAATTTGTCCCGGATAATAGATAAAATTCAGGACAGTTCATTTTCAAAGGAGGGATGCCATATCACACAAAATGAAGTCAATGCTGCCTTTGACGAGCAGGTGGCTTTATGCAGGGAAATCCTGCAACGAAAGACCAAAGAATACACCGGGGACGATACGGACCGGCTGGGGGCTTTTAAGGCGGCGGCAGCTTTGCAGCATACCACGCCGGAGCGCGCCCTTGCCGGGATGCTGGCGAAGCATATCGTCTCCCTGTATGACATGTGCTTTGACGGTGATACGGATTACGATATAAGCACATGGAATGAAAAGATCACAGACAGTCTTAACTATCTGTTTTTACTGAAAGCCATTGTAAAGGAGGGACATACCAATCAACCGAATTGAAGTAAAAATATTAAACTGCCAGGCGGTTGCAGAGGCCGAGAAAAACATGGTCTTTGCCGCCCGTCTCACGCAGAGGGGCCACCGGATTTCCACAATGGATGATCTGATGGCCCTTTATGAAAAATCATTCAGCGAGAATACCGTTGCGGCAATCGGAACTCTCCCGCACCCCACGGTCCAAAAATTTGCGGTAATCACTGTGGCCGTTGTGGGGGCAAGCCGGCGTTTTCTGGCACAGATCACCAGACATCAGAATGAAGTAAAGTTTATGAGCGCGTCCTTACAATACAGCAATTATGCGGGGCAGGCGGATTTTGCCGTACCCTATGAGATTCTGACCGCCCCGGCTGCGATCCGGGAACTGTACTTAAAAAGCTGTCACGAAGGTATGGACTGTTACGGAAAGCTGTGTGCCGAGGGAATCGGCCATGACGCGGCGGGCTATGTGACGCCCCAGGGACTTCGGAATGTGCTGATTATCAGCGCCACGCCCTATCAATGGAAACATATCATCGGCCAGCGGGTATGCCGGCGCAATACGGACGAAACCCGGATCGTGCTCCTGAAAATCTGGCAGGAGCTTTATACACTCAGCCCAGCGCTGTTTTCCCCCGGTCTTACAGGAACGTTCTGCCAGCGGGACAAATGCCTGGAGGGGAAAATGACCTGCGGCAGAAAAATAGATGCCGATATGACGCCGGAGGAGCTTCTGAAAGCGGACTATCCGTCACTTTGGGAAGGAGACGGCGCATGAAGATTAAACTGATCGACTTTGGCGTGCCGGAGGACCGCCGCCCATTCCGTCCGCATGGGAACGATGCCGGCGCGGATGTCTACATGCCCTATGACTGCACTTTGCAGCCGGGCGAGATTGTAAAGATTCCTCTTGGGTTTGGGATCGAGGTGCCGGACGGATATGCAGGGTATGTGTTTCCACGCACCAGTATGGCAGTAAAAGGGCTGGTCTGTGAGCTGCCGCCAGTGGATTCCGGCTACCGTGGTGAAATCCACGCGATTATCAGTAATGTAAGCAATCAGACACGGGAGCTTTCCGAAGGTTCCCGTGTAGGTCAGCTTGTGATTACCCCGGTTGTGATTGCGGACTTTGTTTCGGAGCTTGGCGAACAGCGCGGCACAGGCGGATTTGGAAGTACAGGAAAATAAAAAAGAGTATTTTGGGAGTAATTCTTGGGTTATCGCCGGTAGTGGGATTGGGCATATCAGGAGGATTGCCGGGTACAATAAAAGAAGGGCAGCAAAAAGCGGCCAACGCCTTGGCCGCTTATTTTCTGCCATTGAGTTCTTTCATAATTCCCAGGATATAAGAAAGCGATCTGGAATCCAGTTTTTTTGCCTCTGCAATAAATTCCTGCAGGGCCTGCGGGTCCGGGTTCCCTTCGTCAAAAAATTCCTGGGGCGTCACGCCCAGATATTCACAGATATAAAGGAAAGACTGCATGGAGGGAAGGGACTTTTTGTTTTCAATGTTGTTAATGTAATTATTTGCCTGTCCCAATGACAATGACATATCACGCGCAGACACGCCTTTCCCAGTTCGCAGCTTTGCCAGCCGTTCCGGGATGAAATCATCATACAACGCCTTCACCTCCCATCCTGTAATAGATTGTACCTCACGCCCCTTTATTATTCGCAAATATAAAAAGGGTATTTACGTTGATATAATAGTTTTAATCTATTAGAATATAGGAAAGTGAAAGAATAAATCTACCAGACGGAGGAAAGGACAATGAGAAAAAAGACCTGCTGTGTCACCGGGCACAGGTATTTACCCCAGAAAGAGATCAACTATGTAAAGGCGGCTCTGCGGCGTGAAATTGATTCTGCTGTTGCGGACGGGTTTACCCGTTTTATGAGCGGTTTCGCGGACGGTGTAGATCAGTATTTTGCGGAGATCGTGCTGGAGAAGAAAAAGACGAATCCGGCACTGGAGCTGATTGCTGTCATTCCCTATCAAAAGCGCTTGGACAGCCTGATGGAAAAGGGCCGGACTTATGAAATGCTGGAGGTCTGTGCGGATGTAGTAGTTATGCAGGAAAAGTACCACCCCAGCGTCTATTCCCACCGGAACCGCTACATGACAGAACACTCGGACCGGGTGATTGCTGTGTATGATGGGAGGGAAAAAGGAGGCACAGTGCGGACAATCCGGTTTGCGCACCAAATGAAAAAGGAACTGCGGGAAATCCCTGTCGGGGAGATTATTCTGCCAGGACAATCCGCAGCGAAAAGAAAACTCCCTTTTCGGAATTGTGTACCCACTGAAAACGAACCTATAAATATACATTGAAAATGGTATTTGAATATTTTATAATTAGATAGTTAAATTAATAGTATCTGCCAGAGGTGTGGAACGATGAATATGAAAGCCTATATGGTAAAAAATATTATAGGGGGGGGTAGATTTGCTGAATTTTAATATACATGAAAACCGCTAAAGGAGGCAACAACGTAATGTTAAATGAAATTTCTTTTGAAGCGGGTTCTTTGGAAACAATGATTGAAAGACTTTTTAAAACAATGAACTCCATAGATAAACAGTGGTCAGAAAAAGTTGAACCGGCATCGCAAAAACAAATCCATGCCTTGGAGGAAATAGCCGATTTGAAACAACATGGAAAAAGTATTCCATATGCGTATCTACTGTTTTTAGAAGAGATGGGTCAAAATGACAATGGATTGTTGGAGCAGGAATGGGATGGGTATACAGAAGTCAATATTGACAGTATATTAAGGGATTATCTCCGTTACATAGATGAATTTGATATTGATATGAATGAATATATGCTGTTTTCTACCCATTGGTCAGAAAGCGTGTTGTTTTTGAAACTGACAGAGGGAGAAAATCCGCCGGTTTATAAATTTGACGGACAATTGTTATTGTTCTCGGGTTCGTTTGAAAACTACTTATTTCAAATGGCATTCCGGAAAGTGGAAGATACACAGTTTTTATATCAGACTGAATTTGCGGCTTCCCCAAAGAGATTTCGTGAGATTTTATCCGAAAAGTCAGTGCAAAATATTCAATGGACAACGCGGATGGAATTGATAGAGTCTTTATTGGAACCGTATCAATTACAAAAGACATGGTTTAGTGATGAAGTGCATTTCTATGGCATTTCATCGGAATACATTATACACGTGGATTTGAGTTGGGCGCTTAATATTACAGTTTCCAGTGATAATCATATCGTCTTTCAAAAAATGAACAGAAGTCTGGCTCGTTTATTTGGAATTCAGCCGAAACATTATAAGAAATTAAACAAGGCGGAGTAAGGGCTTCTTAATAAATTCTGTAATCGTATGTAAATATATACTTAATATTATATGTTTTATACATCAGGAACACTTTTCCGAAAAGGGAGAAAGAAAATGAAAGAATGAATAACTGATACTTGATGATACGCTCACTTTTCGGTGGGCGTTTTTCTTTACCAATTTTTTAGGAGGATTTTTTATGTGGAACATGATTACACACTTTCTTACATTCACCGGGGGAATGTCTGCCGGCGTTGTGCTGATGTGTCTTATGCAGGCCGCAAAGCAGGAAGATGAATGGTTAGAAAACAGAAAACGGGAGGAAAACGAATGAATCAGGAATTTGCAGAAAATATCAAAAACCATATCCGGGAATATCTGCCGGCGGATTATCAGGATGCAAAGATAACCCTTGAAAAAGTCACCAAAGGAAATGATCGGACTCTTACAGGGCTTATTATCCGAAAGGATGATGAAACAGTTGCACCGTCCATTTATCTGGAACACTATGAGGAACAGTTTGGCAAAGGCCGCCCAATGGACGACATTATGAAGGAAATTGCACAGATAAAAATGGAAAACAGCCTGGAGCTTCCTATTGATGTGAGGGGATTAGAGGATTATGAAACAGCCCGGCCTCTGCTTGCTGTCCGTCTGTGCGACCCCGAAAAGAATCAGGAATATTTAAAAGATAAACCCCATACCGCATGTGGGGAACTGGCGGCAACCTATCGGATTCAGATCATGGAGGACAGCAGCGGAACGGCTTCCGCTGTTGTTACAAATGATATGTTGAATCTTTGGGGCATTACACCAGAGCAGCTTCACCACGATACGGTGGCAGCAGAAAATGCCCGGAATCCTGTTTGTTTATACACAATGGATGATGTAATGTCAGAAATAATGCTGTCCGTAAAGCCTGAGAATCTTTTTGAACAGACGGAACCATTAGAATCTGAAATGATGCCTATGTATATCCTGACAAACCATAATAAAGTAAATGGCGCCGGGGTTCTGGCAAGAGACGGCGTGCTGGATAAAATCGGCGAGCTGCTTGGTTCTGATTTTTATGTCCTCCCATCATCGACCCATGAAGTTATCCTTGTGCCGGATAACGGGAACATGCAGACTAAAGAACTGGAGGATACGGTAAAGGAAATCAATGCTACTCAGGTTGCGCCGGAGGATCTGCTCTCTGATAAGGTGCAGTATTATGACCGGGCAGCAAAAACCCTGGGACGAAAACAGGAAAAAGGACTTTTAGAGCGTCTTTCTGAAAATAAAGCAAAGGTACAGGAAAGAGAGGCAAAAGCACCAAAAGAAAGACAGAAAACCAAACAAGAACCGAGCTTATAAAGGGTAGCTGCTATGCTGCCTTTTTTAATTCAATGATCTCTCGGAATTCTGATTGATCCTGCCAGCGAAACTCTGGCATTGGACTTTGACAAGTGGATATTATTCAAAATTGAAAAAATGGGTACAGAAAATAGACA
>CAJTDL010000066.1 GCA_910575035.1 Lachnospiraceae bacterium | reverse complement strand
TAAGTACTCCTTGGGAATTTCAAGGCACTGCAAAGCTGGGATACAGAGTAATCGGCCAGGTTGTTCTGGATAAAAGTCACAATTTCGGCTGTTGTTCTTTTGCGAATATGGCGGCCGCTTTTTTTAATATTTCATTCTCAGTCTTAAGACGCTGGTTCTCTTTCTGGAGAGCCGTATACTCCCTGAGGGTAACCGTTTCCTCCTCTGATACTTTGATGGGGGAAAGCTGCTTTACCCAGCCACTGATAGTACTCCGATTTACGCCATATTCACGCTCCAGTTGTGGATACGAGGTTCCTCCGGCATTGTACAGATCCACGATCTGCTGTTTAAATTCCAGAGTGTAAGATTTTTGGTTTTTTGCCATTTTGAACATCTCCTTTGCTCTTTCACTTGATAGTATAAGTTGTTCAACTTTTTCTGTCCACACTTATATACTAACACCATCCAATGCGCCCATTGCTTTCAGTGCGCCGCTTGATCCGCCATATGAGCAACTCAAAACGGCCTGTTTGCCTTTCTGTCTCAGTTCCGCATTCTCACCATGTTTTTCCACCTTGCAGCGGAACATACGAGAGGCAGTTTCACAGTAGATGTCGCCGCCTTTCTCAAACACATCCGACACCCACTTTTCCCCAGAAAGCCATGCAACCACCCTCGCCTCGATTGCAGAAAAGTCAGCCACAATAAACTTCCGTCCTTCCTGCGGCACAAAAGCGGTGCGGATAAGCTGCGAGAGCGTATCGGGGATATCTTCATAAAGCATGGAAAGAGCGTCATAATCACCGCATTTCACAAGCTCCCGTGCCTGTTCTAAATCTGGCATTGAATTTCTATAAAGATTTTGCAACTGGATAATTTTTCCACTGTAACGGCCGGTTCTGTTAGCGCCATAGAATTTAAACATCCCGTGAGCGCGGCTGTCCGTACACACGGCATTCTCCATTGCCTGGTATTTCTTTACGGAGGACTTTGCAAGCTGCTGCCGCAAGGCCAATACAGTTTTCATCGGCTCCGGCGCATCCTTCAGCAGTGCAGCCACCGCTTTTTTATCCAGCGAATCCGTCTCCACCCCGTTCTTTGAAAGCCATTGTTTCATCTGCTGCACCGAATTTGGATTTTCAAGCCCCGTCAGTTCTTTCATTGCTGCCGACAGCTCCGCTTTGGAACGTCCGTCCATAGCAATCGCCTGTCTGACCATATCCATATCCACACCAATCCCACGGTCGTTTATCTCCTGGTCCTGGCGGTATTCCTCCCACACAAAATCCGGCACGGGAAATTTGGCAAGCCTCTGCTGTATCTGCATTTCCGCCTCCACGTCACGGAGGTTATATGCCTTAAACCTCTGCCATTTCTCCATATCAAGTTCCGGCAAATTTCTCACCCTGCCGCCGTTTGCTTTGGTCGGTTTGCAAGGAACACAAAAATACCGTATGAGGTCTTTGCCTTCCGTCAGTTTCTGTTTTTCCAATCCAAGCACAGCGCCTACATTTTCCAAAGACATAGGAAGTCCAAGCGTGGTCGCCCACACCATCGTGCAGCGCCATGATGACGGGTCAAGATAACTTCCGACAGGATGCCCAAGAAACCTTGACAGACAAATTCTTTCAAACTGCGCGTTATATGCCCACTTCATAACATTTTCATCTTCCAGTGCTGCTAAAATATCCGCAGGGATTTCCTCACCGCAGGCAAGGTCAGCCACACGGACATCTCCACCGTCCACGCTGTATCCAAACAGCAAAATCTCAAAGGCAGGGGATGAGACATATTTATAAACTCCGCATTTGGATAAATCCACATCAGAGAATGTTTCCAAGTCCAATGATAAAGTTTTCAATTCCACCAGCTCCTTTCACTGCCTTAAGGGCGGCAGGCAGAACGCCCGCCACCCCGTGGCTGTATTTCCCTGTTATGCTGTTAGGACAGGAAATCCTCTTCATCCTCATCTGCAAAGTCATCCTCCGCACGGGATTTTCCGCCCAAAGGTTCACCATCACGGATTTTCTGCAGATTGTTCAGGCCGCAGGCAATTCCTTTATTGCCGTTAGAGTTGAAAGCATAAAAGTTGATGCTCGCCCTGCCGTACACACCGCTGTAGACTTCCGAATGGTCAATGATTGGCTGCCTGTCTGCGTCAACGATGCCCGGCGCAGTGGAGCTGTTGGCATTGACGAAATAGGAATCCGCATAGGCTTCATCATCCGGACGTTCCGTATCTCCGTCACGGAGCGGGGTTTTGAGGACAGAAAGTGCAGGAACGCTTCTGCCGTTTCCCTTAAGTTTGGATGCACCCTCACGGTACGCCGCCTCAATAGCCGCCTTAATCTTTGCAATAGTCTTTTTATCCGATTTCGGGATAATGAGCGACACGGAGAACTTCGGTGTGCCACCCTGGATTGATTTGGCTTCCCAGGCATTGCAGTAGCTCCAACGGGTATCGGGTCCCGTGATAACCTTTGTTGGATTATTAACTGTGTTTGACATATGATTTTCCTCCTAATTTTCTTTGAAATCTTCAACCGCCGTGTTCATGGGCGGTCTTTTATCCGTTTCCGGTACCAGTGCAGGCTTGCCCTGCGGCTTTTCCACAAGGCCGTTTAAAATGTCCGCAAACTTCTTTTTACCGAGCAGCTTTTCCATAGCTGTGATGCCGAGGAGCTTCGGCTCGTATGGGTCATAGCCTGCTTTCTTTACGGTATCTGCCACAGCGTTTTCATCGGTATACTTACGGTTGGAACGGCCTTCCACGATTTTAAAGCCATCATACTTCACACCGCTCAGAGCCTGCTGCAATGCAAATTCCTTCACATCCGCCACCCATGCCGCCAGCTCATCTGCTTTTATAAGGATTGCTGCAATTTCATCATCTTCCAGCGTTGCAGGCATCTCAAAATCGTACCTTGCAAGCTCCAGGTTATATTCCGCACGTTTCCTGCAGACCGCTTTTACTTTACAGAACCTGCAGTGTTCGCCTGCATTAAACTCCCCCTCACCGTCATAAGCCAGCTTCGCTTTTGCCATAAGGTCGTTGTACGCCCACTGCAGAAGGTCATCCTTTTCAATGACACACACACTGACATTCTCCCTGCGCGGCTGGTAAATTGCCATACGGACGGTGTCAATGTCATAAATGCCGTCAAACAGCTCCAATGCACCGAGGGCATACAGCATCATCTGAGGATTTTCTGCGGCAGACACCTCCACGCCTTTGCCATGTTTGTAATCAATGATGTAGAGCGTCCCGTCTGCAATGATCACACAGTCCCCTGTGCCAAAGCCGTCTTTTACAAAGCGGGAAAAATCCAGTTTCTGTTCGATCAGCACGACTGGGTCTTTGCAGTTTTTCTTTGCTTCCTCCACCAGCGAGAGGACATACTCGGCATAACCACAGGCACACTCCTCCATTTCCTCATCATAAAAAGAAAGTTCTGCAGTCGGGTCTGCGGTTTCCATACCAAGTGCTAGTTTTAATTTGTGTTCGCACAGGCTGTGGGCATCCGTACCCTGCTGTGCATATTCGCTGCCCGTATCCTCATAATTCTCGCACAGTCTTGCAGACGGCGGGCAGGCAAGCCAGCGGTGGCTTGAGGATGCAGATAATAAAGCGTGTTTTCCCATTTATAGCACCTCCGCATCTGCAAGCAGGGCAGGGTACTCTGACGGGTCGATATCCGACAGCTTATCCGCACCATGCTTATTCAGCAGCTCTTTTACCTCTGCCGTATGTCCCGCACGGGATTTTTCCGCCAGCACCGCACGGACTTCCTCCAGAGTCAGAGACTTTTTTCCGTATCCGCCTTTACAGTCTTTTTCGCTGTATTTTTCTTTGCAGCGGCTGTCGGCCTGCTTTTTTCCTCTGGCTCCTTTGTTGTTGTCATTTCTGTTGATGCATCGTTTTCTGCCACTGCATCCGCAACCGCCTGCAGGCTGTCGGCAAGGGAACGCAGGTCGCCAATGACATCAAGCAGTAACTTCATTTTGCTCATGTACAGTCCCTCCTTCTTTTACTTCGCTGATCGCCAGCTCCCTGACAGAATCACCTGGAACGATCACCGTAAGCTGCTGCTTATCCCCCAGGAGGAAGCGTAAGAAACGCTCCCTCACGGAGATATGGCGGCAGCTTACAATCCCACCAGTGGCCGGCTTCTTTGAAACACTGATCTTTAATGTGTGGTTCATAATCCACCCCTTTCTGAAAGGTGTGTTAAAACTGCCTTTCACTATACGGAGATTTGGACGCCCTTTTGGATACCCATATTTAAAAATTTTTCTTGAAAATTTTCTTTGCACTTTCAATTGACTTAACAACCGCACGGTGCTGAACATTCTCCTGCCTTGCAATTTCCCTTATGGAAAACCCGTCTGCAAGCATTAAGAGTCTCCTTCACTGCACTTCTGACAGGCTGTCCAATGCACGGGCAGTACGTTCATACTCCAGTTTCTGTTCCATAGCTGTTTCAGGTGTCCCTTCATCTGCAAAGTCCATACCCTCAAACTGTGCTGAGTCCAGGGAATAGCAATGGTAGCGTTCCTTGCGTGACAGGTTGTCCTCCTTGCGCCTGGACTCGACGATGACAGCACCGACAGATTCCTCCACCTCGACCTCTGACACCGTTCCGTCTGCAAACTCATATTTAATTTTCATTTTGATTTCCTCCAGTCTTGAGATTTTTGAAAGTTAAAAATTCAAGACCAAAGGGTGGTGCGCGGGAACGATAAGATGTCAGGAACAGACATTTTATGACAAAGAAAAAGCGCACCCACCGTAAGGCAGATGCGCTTGTATTAAAAATATGATTGGATTTTGGAATATGTACAAGAGATGGAAATAACTTTGTCGAATAAAAAAAGTCCGCAGTCCCCTCAAAGACTACGGTTTGTATTAAAAAAATATGTATGATTAGCGTCGGCGGACATCTTGTCCCTGTCCGTATTTTATGCATGATGTCCCCTTTCCGGGGATACGCAGCCTTCAGTATAGCCTTCCCCTGACAGCTTGTCTGTGGGGGAAATTATACAAAACGTAACAGTAGAACAACGGTAGACAAACAGTAGAAATGCAGTAGGAAACCGCAAGTTACGACATGGTACAATGAAAAATGATGTACAAAATCTGATTTTGGGAGAATATACAGAATTTAACGGTTTATGATACGCAAAAAAAAGAAACGGCTCAGTTTCCCAAGCCGTTATTATGTAGCATCTTTTTCCTCTGAATTTATTTCAAAACAATAGCCAACCTCACGCACACAACGGATTGAAAATGGTGCGTCCGGTTCTGCCTCGTACAGTTTTTCACGAAGATTACGAACCTGGCATCCCACCGTGTTATTCTCGCTGCCAAACCCTTCTTCGCCCCAAACCTTTTGGTATATCTGGTCATAGGTGAGTACACGGCCTTTGTTTGCTACAAGCAGCGCCAGTATCTCATACTCTTTTGCTGTCAGATTGTTTCCCGCCTGTCACGGTATATTTTGTGCCGATTGGGGTAAATCTCCAGACCCGGAAGCGAAACCATCGGTTCATCTTTTATTCGTAAATGCTCAAAACATGGATATTGGTTGAGAAATTCCATCACTTCATCAAAAACAGAATTATCTTTCTCCGAAAATTCTGCTATTAATAACCATCCAATAGCTTATCACTCCCTAATAGATGCCACACATTATTTTCATCGAAACTTATGTTTGGTATTCCTTACATTACATCGGAAATTTGATTGTGATGGTTGTACCATTGTTCACCTTGCTTTCTATATCAATTTTTCCATGATGGTATGCCACTGCATGTTTTACAATAGAAAGCCCAAGCCCTGTTCCTCCCGTTTCCTTTGAATGGCTTTTATCAACTCTGTAAAAACGTTCAAACACTCTGTCTAGATGTTCCTGTGGAATACCAATGCCTGTGTCTGCAACAGTTAGTACCGCATTTTGGTTATTTTTTGTAATAGAAATTTTTATATTGCCACCGTAGATATTGTATTTTATAGCGTTATCACATAAATTGTATATGATTTCATACAGTAATTTTCTAACACCATAAATTATAACCTGCTTTCCGTCAATACTGATTTCAATATTTTTATCTTTTGCAATGTCCTTTAAATTTTCAGTTGTTTCTTCCACCAGTTGTAAAAGATTAATTTCTTCTTTTATAAGCTCTGCTTTTTCATCAAGCTGCGAGAGGCGTATGATATCTCCAACAAGTATAACAAGTCTTGAAGCTTCTTTTCGTATATGTCCAATAAAACGTGGCAAATCTTCCTGCTTTACCATACCGTTTTCGATAAGTTCTGCACTGCCGATAATACCCTGAAGCGGTGTTTTAAGCTCGTGTGAAACATTAGCTGTAAACTCACGTCTGTTACGCTCTGCCTGAACCCTTTCGGTAATATCAAATATCAGGAGAATAATTCCAATCATTTCGTCGTCTGATTCTATACGGCTGGCATCGAACTGATATTCCCTTCCAAATCTCGTCTGTTGTATTTCACAATGCCCTGACTCTATTGCGTTTTTTATACATAGATTCATTTCATGGTCACGGTAAACCGTGAGGAAATCCCTGCCCACACAGCTTTCATCTAATGAAAAAATCCTATTTGCTGCCGGGTTTATGCTTAGTATGATTCCGTCCTTGTCCATCAAAACAAGACCCTCATTCATGCAGCCTGTAATCTGTTCAAATTCTGCAGCTCTCTGCTGAATCGCCTTAACTTGCGCTTTAATTTCTTTGTTCTGTCTGCTTATACGGAGTAACAGGGGAGATATCTCTTCATATGTATCATTTTCCAGCGGTTTCTCCAGATTCAAGTCATTCAGCGGCTTAACAATCCTTTTTGAAAGTCTGCCCGCTAATATACCTGACATAATCAAAGCTATAACAACCACTATCAAAATAGGCTGCAGCATACCAAGAACCAGTAATCCCACAGTTGCACTGCTTGTAGAAATACGCAGTACACTGCCGTCATTCATCCGCTTTGCATAATACATTGTCTTTTCAAACAGCGTATCAGAGTAACGGTTACTTTCCCCCTCTCCATTTTCCAATGCACTCTTAACTTCCATGCGTTCCAGATGATTTTCGTGTTCCTCACTGTTTGCAGCTGTATCATATATGACAGTTCCATCAGCTGCAATCCAGGTAATACGGTAACGGTCAGACTTAACTTTCTCTAAATAGTGGACTCCGTCATCTTCTACGGCAGCCATTGATAGTTTCAGTTCATCTTTTAGGCCACGTTCCCTTACATCTTCAAAATAATTGTATAAGCATCCCATAATGATAATAACACTTGAAAGTAAAATCGTTCCTGCCACTATGATAATAGAATTAAATATTTTTCTTGTCATTCTATTGCCTCCAAACGGTATCCTACCCCTCTCACTGTTTCTATCATTTTTCCATAAATCCCAAGTTTCTGCCTTAAGGTACGGATATGCATATCCACAGTTCTCGTTTCACCACAATAATCCATACCCCATATATCATTAAAAAGCTGGTCACGGGTGTACACCATACCTGGATGGGAAAGAAACAGCCGCAGGATTTCAAATTCCTTAAATGTAAGCAATATGCGTTCGCCGTTTGCAGTTACTGTATGTTCATCTAAATTCACGATCAAATTTCCTGTCTTAAGCAGATGATCGATTCTTTTAGGCTGGCATCTTCTGAGAACAGCTTTGACACAGGAAACCAATTCCATAACACCGAACGGCTTTGCCAAATAATAATCAGCTCCAAGATCAAGTCCATGTATTTTATCGTATTCCTCACCTTTGGCGGTAGCCATGATAACCGGAATAGCTTGAAATTCTTTATTTTCCCTCATTTTCTTTAGTATTTGGATTCCATCCATTCCAGGCAGCATAATATCCAGGACAACAAGTTCCGGCTTCTCACTCTGAAGTTCCTGCCAAAAAGTATTTCCATCTTCATAGCCACGGGCTTCAAAGCCTGTTGACTGTAAAGCATAAACTTCAATATCTCTTATGCTGGCATCATCCTCTACACACCAAATCATATTTAACCCTCCTTATGAATACCAGTAACAGAAAAGACTACCCATTCTGCAATATTAGTGGCATGGTCTCCGATTCGTTCAAAATATTTAGCAATCATCAAGAGGTCAATAGAACATTCGCCGTCTTTTGGATTTGATATAATTTCACGGATTATTTCCTGTTTTATAAGGTCAAAATATTTATCAACAATATCATCGTCCGACACAACTTTTTTTGCCAGTTCAACATCATGTTCAACAAACGCGTCAACGCTGTCAGTCACCATTTTAATGCTTGCCTTTGCCATTTCGTGTAAAAGGGTATCTGCCATTTCAGGACGGTTTTCAACAAATGGTATTATTTCTGCGATATCTTCAGCCTGGTCGCCGATGCGCTCCATATCTGTTATCATTTTAAGAGCTGACGAAATCTGTCTTAAATCTTTTGCCACTGGCTGCTGCTGAAGCAGAAGTTTTAAACAAAGAGTTTCTATTGTACGCTCTTTACGGTCAATTTCAGTACCAGCAGTCGAAATACCATTCAAAAAATCTTTGTCTTCATCGGTTAATGCTTTCAAAACCTTAGAAATTATTTCTTCGCACAAAGCACCCATTTCAATCATTTCTTTATTTAAAATTGCAAGCTGCTCGTCAAATCTGCTCCTCATTATCCAAACCTCCCTGTAATATAATCTTCTGTTCTTTTATCTTTTGGAGTAGAGAACAGAGTTTCTGTATTTCCATACTCAACAAGTTCTCCTAAAAGGAAAAATGCTGTCTGGTCTGAGATACGCACTGCCTGTTGCATATTATGTGTTACCATAATGATTGTATAGTTTTCTTTCAGTTTGATAGTTAATTCCTCAATTTTAGATGTCGATATTGGATCGAGAGCCGATGTAGGTTCGTCCATAAGCAGAACGGCAGGCTTTACGGCTAAAGCCCTTGCTATACAAAGCCTTTGCTGCTGGCCGCCTGATAAACCTAAGGCATTCTTTTTAAGCCTGTCTTTTACTTCCTCCCAAATGGCGGCATCTTTCAACGATTGCTCAACGATATCATCAAGCTTTGCTTTACTTTTAACACCGTGTGTACGCGGACCATAGGCAACGTTGTCATAAATACTCATAGGAAACGGATTTGGTTTTTGAAAAACCATTCCTATCTCTCTGCGAAGTTCATTTACATCCACAGAAGATCCAAAAATATTTTTACCGTTATACTTAACATCGCCTGTAATCTTTACACTTGGTATCAGATCGTTCATTCTGTTCAGGCTTTTCAAAAAAGTGGATTTTCCGCAGCCTGACGGTCCTATGAAAGCGGTAATACTTTTTGACGGAATGTCTATATTTATATCTTTAAGCGCCTGATGCTCCCCATACCACAGACACATATCTTTTACTGTTATGATATTGCTCATACGTTTCTCCTTTTTCTGAAATACTTTTCTACAAGCATTGCAGACAAATTTATAATTAAAGTCAGTATCATTAAAATAGCTGCTATTGCAAACGCTATCCCAAATTCTCCTTGTTCTTTCGCATATACATATAACGCAACCGTAAGTGTACAACCGGAACTTGAAAGCCCATCAATTATTCCGTTCAGCGCATGGGCAAATCCCGCAGTGAACAAAAGTGCCGCCGATTCTCCCAAAATTCTGCCCACTGACAAAATACAGCCTGTTATTATTCCATCAACACAACCTGGAAGAACCACTGTATGGATAACACGCCATTTGCCTGCACCAAGACCGAAAGCTCCCTCGCGATAACTTTGTGGCACAGTTTTCAGACTTTCCTGTGTGGTACGCATAATTGTCGGAAGGTTCATGATGACCAAAGTCAATGCACCTGCTAAGAGAGACGTTTTCATATTCAAAAACTGACAAAAGAACAACATTCCTACCAATCCATAAATAATTGACGGGATACCTGAAAGTGTTTCTGCGGCATATTCAATAATGTTCACTAATTTTTTATTTTGTGCATATTCGGTTAAATAGATTGCTGCCCCAACTCCTATAGGAAGAACAATAAGCAATGTAGCTATTACAATATACACTGTATTTAAAATATCGGGCAGAATCCCAATCTTCCCTGATAAATAACTCGGCTTTTCAGATAACAGTCCCCATGAAATATTAGGAATCCCTTTTACAAATACATAAATGATGAGAAATGCCACTAACGAACAGGTAACTGCAACAGAAAGCCACATAAGTGCTTTCATAATGCTTATATATGCTTTTCGTGCTTTAGAAATTTTGCTGTTCTGCATATTTAATCCCCCTTTTTGCCCTTCAGGAAGAAATTCAAAGTCGCATTGATAAGCATGATAAATAAAAACAGCACAAGTGCGATTGAGAATAACGCCTGTCTTTGAAGGCCACTTGAATAGGACATTTCACTTGCCACTGCAGTTGTCAAAAACCTGACACTTTGAAATAACCCCGGCATATTTGCAACATTTCCCGATACCATCATTACAGCCATTGCCTCACCAATAGCTCTGCCGATGCCAAGCACAACAGCGGCTGCAATACCGCTTTTTGCCGCTGGAACGGAAACCTTAAAATAGGTTTCAACTGGAGTTGCCCCTAAAGCAAGAGAAGCATCTTCATATTCTTTTGGAACTGCGTCAAGTGCCGTAACTGATACTTTTATAATTGATGGCAGTATCATGATGGCAAGAACAATTATTGCTGCCAGAAGGCTTGCTCCGTCCGCCAAATGAAAAATCTCACGGATTCCAGGCACAAGGACAAGCATACCAACCAATCCATATACTACCGACGGAATTCCCGCGAGCAGGCTTACTGCTGTCCCAACTGCCGCCTTTATTTTTTGTGGTGCTATTTTTGACAGATAAACCGCCGTCAAAAAACCAATCGGAACTCCTATTATGATAGCGCCTGCTGTTCCATATATACTCGTCAATATAAATGGCAGTATTCCATAAGACGGATTTGCCGATGTAGATTCCCACGTCTTTCCGAATAAAAACTTAAACAAGCCTATTTCCCGTATGGCAGGAATTCCCGCTATAACCAAATAAACAGTGATTAGCAAAACACAGCCTACAGCAATCAAGCCAAGCATAAGGAATATGCCATGAATCATATTTTCAAACGCTTTTTTATTCTTCATAGCAAGGCTCCTTTACTTTGCAGGAACAACCCCTGCTTTTGAAATAATGTCTGACGCATCACTTGATGTAACATAATCAAAAAATTTCTGAGCAGTTCCTGAAAGTTTTTTATCTTCCTTTGTTACCAGAACAAACGGACGCTGTACAACATAGCTTCCATCTTTTACAGTTTCCTCACTTGGTGTTACTCCGTTTACAGATACTGCTTTTACACTGTCTGACACAGATGCCAGCGATGCATAACCAATAGCGTTTGGATTACCTCCCACTGTTGTAATTACATCTCCTGTTGATGTAAGTTCCTGATGGTATTTGCAAGCGTCTTCTGTTTTTGTAATGGACTCAAAACCGTCCCTTGTGCCGCTTCCTGCTTCACGTCCAATGGGGACAATCTCCCCATCTTTTCCACCTACATCCTTCCAGTTTGTAATTTCACCTTTATAGATTTTGGCAATGTCTTCAACGCTTAAATCGCTTACATCATTTTCGGGATTCACAATAACAGCAATTCCGTCATAAGCCAGAACCGTTTCGCTAAGCCCCTGCTCTTTTTCTTCATCTTTCAAATTTCTGGAGGAAAGACCGATGTCACATCTTCCCTCGGAAACAGCTTGTATGCCTGTGCCGGAACCTGTTGGGTTATATGTAAAAGTTACACTGTCATATTCCTGTTCAAAGGCTTCCCCCAACGCTCCAATTACCTTTTCCATAGATGTGGAGCCGTCTGTCGAAACTGTTCCGCTATCACTTTTCTGCCCACAGCCTGCAAAAATGCTGGCAGTCATTACTGCCAAAACAAAAAAAATTGCGATTTTCTTCATAACTAAGATTCCTTTCTGATTTACACTTATTTTTGTAGCCTACGTCTATTATGATAGCAACCGAATGTAAAATGAAAAAGAAACCTTTTGTAAAATCTATGTCAAATCATCCTTTTGGCCGTAAGCAAAGATTACAGTACCATAAGCAATGTTCCTATTCCGATTAGGACACAGCCAGCAATGGATTTGGGTGTAAAATTTTCATGCAGGAACAGGAATGCCAATAGGATAGTAATAACCGTACTTAACTTATCAATTGGCACAACCTTTGATGCTTCCCCTATTTGTAATGCTCTATAATAACACAGCCATGAAGCACCCGTTGCCAATCCTGACAAAATCAAAAACACCCAGCTTTTCTTTCCAATTTCATCTATGCCAGTTTGTGCGTTTGTAAGAAAAACCATTCCCCATGCCATTACAAGCACTACAAATGTACGGATTGCCGTTGCAAGATTGGAATTCACACCATCAATTCCGATTTTGGCAAGTATTGATGTCAAAGCAGCAAATAAAGATGACAAAACAGCAAACAATAACCACATATTTTATTTTTCCTCCTAATATATACTAACTTCTTTTTATATAAGTAAGTTCAATATCATATCCAAGAGTTTCCATTATCTGTACAAATGTTTTATTGACAATACCTTCCTGCTTTTTGATGATACGATTCACATAAGATTTTGTCGTATTAATATCCTCAGCAATCTGCACTTGTGAAATGCCATTCTCAATGCATTTGACTTTTACATCCAATTCAATATTATTCTTAAGCATATTATCTCCTTTACATTAAGTATAATTTGTTTCATATTTAAGATAACTTATTGTAGCATATTTTCATCCTAGCTTCAACGCTCTTAAATGAAAGTTTGATGAAATTTTATCTTAAATACTTTTTGATTTTGCCTTACGGGGGTTCAAATTGGACATACTGGGAGGGTTCAAATCCGCAAGCGGGAGGTTCAAAATTTCAACACACTCTCATTCTATAATGTACCCATAGATGTGGACATGAATTTTGACCCCAATCCCATCTTATGGACACTGGAAAATACCTTGATCCCAATTCGTGGACACCAGACAGTACCTCTGTTATAGT
>CAJTDL010000065.1 GCA_910575035.1 Lachnospiraceae bacterium | reverse complement strand
ACCATTTCACGGGCAGATAACCTTATCTGCTTTGTTTTCATGTCTTAAAACTCTTGTTATCCACATCCACCTCCTGTAAGTCCGGCTCAACCGGACCTTTGTCCTATTGGAATCAAGATTTTGAACTTGTTTCGCAATTGCCTAGTATTTTTATTAAAACGCCATTGGCGAATTAACCTTGATACTCTGTCATTTCTCCAATTTTCTATATTTTTGCAGTAAATACTCTTCCACATTTATTGCAGTGGAATTTTTGTTTCTTTGCAGATTTGTTATTCACCAACGTGAGTGGGTGAAGAGGGTTTAAATTTACACTTGTCCGTATCTTTTCCCCAATCTGCGTTACATCCGTACTTCCGCAAAACAGACCCGGGCATTTTATTTTCTTAGCCATAACGCTTCCTTATTTTTTATGTATAAATTTCATATCATTACTGGACCAGAAATCAGGTGCTACATTGATTTCCATGGTTTTATAATCTGCCGGAACCTGATAAGCGATTATTCCGTTCATTTTCTTGCCCGCAGCTACATTCCCATCTAATTGATTCTTTCCTTCTACTTCTGGTGCTTGCAGACCCATTAAATCTTGGCTCAAAGAGTAATCATCGCAATATGCTTCAAAATTCATTACTGAACTGATGCTTATATCTTTTTCGGAATTATTTGCAATTTCAAATTCGCAGATTAAAAATATATTCCCTTCATCTGGCTTTGCGAAATCATTTCCAGAGGATTCAGTTACATTAGCAAGCGTAATCTGCACGTTTTTCTGCTCTGCCGTTTCTCCCAGGTAAAATTCTGTTTTTTCTTCTGGCTCTGAATCTTCTTTAGAATCTTCCTTATCATCTTTCTTACCTTCTTTCTTTCCATCGTTATTTTTGACTTCTTCTGTGGCATCTTTTACTTTGTCATCCTCGCTTCCGCCAGCAGCCGCTCCTATCACTCCGATAACAATTACTGCGATGATGACCCACTTTAGTTTTCCGCCTTTCTTTTTTCCCATGCTTCCTTTCTCTCCTTTTCTTTTTTTGTTTTTTATTAAAACGCCATTGGCGAATTAAACTTTGTAAAATCATGAAATTTTTATATCTTTTCATAATTTGCGGCATTTTTCAAAAGTATCTTTTATCACATCATGTATTATTTCAAGCTGTACAACATCATCAAAATAGTATTCACATTCATAATCTGTATCTTCAAATTTATGTAAAGTAAGTAAATGTTGCTCTTTTCTGATGTATACACGGCAAATCCATTTAGCAGATACTTCACCTAACTGCATATAGACATATCTGGAAGTTTTTCTGTATTTAATATCAAGTTCTGTATCTATTATATTTTTGATATAATCCAGCATTTCTATTTCTTTTTCCGATAAAACAGTATCGGTTTTTTCTTTAGGTTCAGGATTTGGTAGAGACCCAGGTGAAATCACATTGCTTAAACGTTCGGAAATAGTGTCGTTTATGTATTCGTCAAAGGCTTTCTTTATCATTGGCTTGAATTTGTCTAATACAGATTGCGTCTTTGCGCTGCTGTAAATATTTTTATTGATCAATACTTTGACGAGTTGATCCGATGGGTTCCTGAATTGCTCAGCGATCTCATTTTTTACCATTGTAAGGTATTTCAGATCAGATGCGCTGTTTAATATAGATTTAAGGTTAAACGTGTCTTTTTGGAACTTCTTAAGTTCTTCTAAATCATCTTTTTTAAAGTCAAGAAGGTTAAATTCTAGGAATGGAATAGTATCCATCTTGTTTTTTTCTTCCAGGTCTGAATAGAACCTATATAAGATACCGTTTGTCAGAATGGCAAATCTTGCTTTTGTCACAGAGAAATATCTCATTAACTGCCCCATATGCTTAGTGTTCAACTCTGAAGAGCACGGCTTTGCTTCAATAAGGATCAACGGAACATTATCCATCATAACGGCATAATCTACCTTTTCTCCTTTTTTAGTGCCGATATCTGCCGTATACTCAGGGACAAATTCACAAGGATTGAAGACATCATATCCAAGGATCTGAAAAAATGGCAATATAATGGATGTTTTCGTGGCTTCCTCTGTCAATAAACTTTCTTTTATGCTATCTACCCTTTTAGAAAATTGTGTTATTTTTTCAACAAAATCCATAATCTTTCTCTTTTCTTTTGATTTTTTATTAAAACGCCTATGGCGATTTAATCTATTGCTTTTACAACAAATGTTGGGATAAATGTGATTATATAATCCTCATATTCAACATGAGTTTCATATTTGTTTTTATAAAGTATTAATGCCTCTTTTAAAAATTCCTCTGTGATTTCCAAATAGTCTGCCATTTCATATAGAGTCTGGCACCCATGCTGGTATGATTTAATAATTCCATCAAGACCAATTAGTTTATCATAAGCCCATAACCGTGCTTTAAGTTCCTGTTTTCTATTCCCGGCATCTGATTGGTCTAATATGTTTCCAGCAGTGGTATGATAATGACCTAATTCTTCTGCTAATACGCAACCTTTTTCTTTTGCAGAAAGATTTCTTCTGATAGCAATTTTATTCCCCTTGATTCTTCCCTTATTTACAGGCAAATCTTTCTCTTTGATAATAAGATGGGAATTGCTATACTCAATTAATAAATTTTCATATAACATTTTATCACCTTATCATATTTTTCTTTAGAAATTTTCATCATCCATAATATCTTCTTCCGCTTGAATCATTTCTTTTGTAATTTCAGTCAGTGATTCATCTGCGTGCGCAGCATTTGGAAGTAAATAATCTTTATCGGGAGTAAGTTCTTCTGAAAATTCTACAGTATTATTTTTGTTCTCACCTTCTTTCATATATTTAGAAACGCTTACAAGGTTTTCTTTTTCCTTTAAAGCGTTTTCTTTCGCTATTGCCATTGACCGTTCCCATTCCTCATTTAGTGTAAAGTCAACCATTTTCTTTCCGTGTGGGTCGAGGTCGCGGTACTTTTTAACAATGTTTTCAAATTCTTCTGGAGTTGCAGTGTTCTCATAAACCAGAGCGTTCATATCGTCTTGATGTAAATAATTAGCATCGCATTCAAGAGCATTAAATAGTTTATACATTAATTCAATTTTAGGAGAACTGATTCCGTTTTCATAGTTAGCAATCGCGGATGATGTAACGCCTATCCTGTCAGCTAATGCATTTCTTGATAAATTAAGTTGTTCCCTTCGCTCTTTTATCCTAGAGCCTAAACTCATCTAATCACCTCCACTATTTCATTATAACAAGAAGTATAGAAAAGTCAATACTAGTTTTACAAAAAACTTGTAAAAAACTATTGACATTACAAGAACAGTGATGTATTATACAAATAGTTACAAGAAACTTGTAAGAAAGGGGATGAAGTATATGGTTGCTTGCAACTATGATGATGTAATTTCTAATATCAAAACTATTATTTCCAACAAGGGAATGAAGCAGAAAGCAGTAGCAGAAAAGGCAGGATTTACCCCACAGGAATTTAGCAACATTTTAAATGATATAAGAAAACTTCTTAGAGTTGAATATATTCCTGCAATAGCTTTTGCCATTGGTGTAGACGTAAATGATTTGTACGGAATAAGAAAGGAGAGTGGTTAAATCGAAAAAGAAAAATAAGGTCAAGAAACCATTCAATGCTGAACGGTGTGCAGAAAGCATTATTAAGGTTCTGAAAAAGCATGGCGCAATTTACTGGGATGTAGATAACACTTTGGCAACAGTTAAGAATAAGCTGTTTTCCGAAAAATTGTCGCATAAATCAGATTCTGGTAGATATGACGGAGAAATCAAAATCAAGACAAGAGTAGACAACTCTGAAATTGATAAGACCATGAAGAAGCTGAAAAAAGCCAGCGCATTGGCAGATGAACTGGCTAAAAAGAAAAGGTCAATCTAAGAATTTGGTATTTTCAGTGACTTCGATTTTGTGGTCGCACAGGGGACAGGAATTAGTTCCGATTTTAACAGCAATCATCTTAAGGCAGTTCGGGCACATGATTTTGTGTTTTCCATATGTGATTCCCGGCTGTTGGCAAAATGTGTTTGCTGGCTGATAAAACATTGATGTGGAATTATTGGCAGAAGATTCCATTTCATTTCGGATGGATTCAGCTTTTTCCTCTGCTAATTTTTCGACTTTTTTAAGAATCTTCTTTTGGTCGAAGTCAATTTTTACATTTTTAGGCATATGACTATTCCTTTCCATGACAAGATTTGTTTGCATATTGGAATTTTACTTGGAAAGTATTGGAAAGTCAATACTAAAACTACAATATATAGATATTTTTTCAAACATACTTATCAACATATTGTGGATAAGTGAGAAACATATAAGACACAATGTAGGGATAAAGAGATGGCAGACAGCCAGGAAGCGGTGTAGAAAGGGGGTGATGTAGGTGGATAACAAAGAATTTTTCGAAAAGACAGAGGAATTTGCAAAGAAGATTGTAAGGATGGCAAAAGAGGACGGCCTTACCGTCAGAGAGTTGTATGCGGCGGCAGATACGGCGAAAGGGATAGCTGACAATTCCATGGTTGATATTGAAAGCATAGAAAAGACAGATTTTCCCTCACGTCATATCGTTATTTCATGTGGCAAAAAAGAGCTTTTTAAAGCATCAAGAAGAGTTGGGGAAAACCCTTTTACTCTTTGTTGAGCCACTCATGGTAGCGTTCAAGAATTTTCATGACGCTGATTTCAGAAAATGAGCGGTAGTAAAATACCTGTTCTTCAATAGGGTCGCTTATGTTAGCTTTTTCAACAAGGCGATTTACTTCTGCAACAATTTCATCGTGAACGCAACTACCATCAGAGTGCATGTAATTTTTGAAGTCTCGGAAATCTTTCATGGCTGTCTCCTTTCTTTAGTACTCGGCTCTGGCAGGAGCCTGTAAAGAGATTATACCATGCAGAAAGGGGAATTGGAAGGACATCAAGAAAATGTGGCAGTGTAGAAAGGAGGTGAGGAAGGTGGAAGGAAAAGAAAAAATGATAGAGATTTACAACGTTATGGCAGATATGACGCTGGAAGCACTTAAATTTTTGAATGAATCCAAAGAGAAAAAAAAGAACTATTGCGTGTTTCCAGATGAAGATGTGCTGGAAATGGTTCGCACGACACAATCTCTGTATGAAACTATAAATCATGCGAACCAGCCAGTAATCCCTACCGCATCATGGCGCGATGTCTCGGACGATCTGAAAAATGATTGCAAGTATACCGACCGTCCAGACGCTATGTGAAAATTTGCTTGACATTATCCCAGTCCGTTTCAATAAGGCGCCCATTGTAATTATCGGCGACTTCTATGACAAGCAATGTATCGTTCCCATCAAGATACTGGGAGATACGGTCATTTATCTGTTTTGAAGTCATGTTCGACTTAATCAGATAAGAAGACTTCCATGCTGAATACCATGTGACAGAACATTCTTTTATAGTTTTTATTACACTTTCATAATTCTGCCCTTGAGCATTAAGGTCATAGGTAATTAAGTAAGCAGACACAGCGTTTTCTCCTTTCTTCTGTATTCCAGATGGCAGTCTGGTACTTACAGTATAGGAGATAAGGTGGGAAAAATCAAGAAAGGGAGGCGAAAAAGGTGACAGAACAACTTACAGTAGAAGATATTGCCAGGTACATGCTCCTGGCCGAACGGAAGGCATATATCCTCATGCATTCCGGGATAAGCTGGAAGCCAGAGTATGGACCCGAACTGGAAGCCATTGACAAGGAACTGGCAAGCCTTAGGGTGCTGGTTGACCAGGCAATAAAAAAGAAAGAAGGGAGGTGAAGGGATTGTACATATCGGAATTTGCATGTGGCATTGGAGCCACGATTATCGCAGAGGTTGCGCTCCTGATTGCATACGCTGTTTATACAAGTGTAGAGGACAGGAGATGCAAAAGGAAAAGAAGGGAAAAACAAGAAAAATAAAGAACGCCCCGGAGGCGTTGGGGAACCACCGGGGCAAGCAACCAGATAAACCATATTGCTGATTGTGGGATTATAATACCATAAATTTCCGCATGATGCAAGAACAAATATTCGAAATGAGGAAATTTTTTATGAACAAGATAATTGTGAAAAGCGGAAATGACCGTGAGCCGATGGATTTTGAGAAATTCAAGTTCATCTGCTACTTCATCGCTGGGATGGTGGCGATGGTGATGGGCTTCATCGCCCTGTATATGGTGATTTATTTCGCTGGGAGGTAATTGTATGGGAATAAAACCAGAGGATGTCAAAGTCCGGGTGGAGACATCACCTGGATACGAAAAGGAGTTCACAGAGGCCTGCCTGTCTGTCCTTGAGCAAATGGACAGGCACAAGGAACTGATCCAGAAGGCCTTTGAGAAGGAAGCAGAAACAGCTTAAAAATTGAATATGACCCACCAGCGCAGAGAATGGCGGCAGCGGATTGTCTCTCCCCCTTCATATAATATGTCTACCATTTTTTTTAATAGCTGCCGCCGCTCCCTGCGCTGGTGGAAAAGGAAAAAGGAGGAAAAGATGGGAAAAAGATATGGGCATGAAGACAGGGGCAAGATTGAAGACGCACTATTAAGACTGAAAGAAACAATTTGTGGGACAAATGAAGTTGGGACACGGGCGGCAAACATAAAGCTGATGTCCAACGGGGATATAAGCGGGATTTTCCTCATCGACGATGGGGGGTCTGTTTTTCACATAATAATCACGGACGACGGGGATCATGTTGACAGCAGGTTCCTTGACGACTTCCCGTTCGAAGCCATGTTGGAAGAAGAGGGACGGTGATTTTATGGGCGATCTAAACGGCTCTGGATGGGAGGAAATGGGGACAGGCATGTTCGTGCCGGAGGAAGATGCGTTCAATTACGCCTTGGAAAGGTGTTTTGAGTTTGTGCCAAACTTCGTCCATAGGCTTAAGTGGACGGACGAGTTTAAGGAAATGCTGGTGAAGTGGTTTTACTCAGGGAACTGGGTACATGAAAATCAAGAGGAGGGTTAGGAAATGGATACAAGAAATTTGCCACAGGCAAAAACAAATGAAGATAATTTGGGAATTACAGCATTCTTGAACAAAGAAGCAGTAAAGCAGCAGGTCGCACAGGCAGTTGGTAAGAACAGCATGAGGTTTGTTTCCTCTGTTGTGTCGGCAGTAACGGTCAATCCAGCGTTGCAGGAGTGTACAAATAAGTCTATCCTGTCCGCTGCGCTTTTAGGGGAATCGCTTAACCTTTCCCCGTCGCCCCAGCTTGGACAGTATTACATGGTGCCCTACGAGAATAAGAAAGAGGGCGTAAAGGTTGCGCAGTTCCAGATGGGATATAAGGGATATATTCAGCTTGCAATCAGAAGTGGGCAGTACAGACGAATCAACGTTCTTGCAATCAAAGAAGGGGAACTTGAATATTTTGACCCTCTTAATGAAGAAATCAAAGTTGAGCTTATGATTAATAGATGGGATGAAAGAGAAGAAACACCTACCATCGGATATTATGCAATGTTTGAACTTGTGAACGGCTTTTACAAGGCCATGTATTGGAGTAAAAAGCAGATGCTCCACCATGCAGACAAGTACAGTCAGGCATTTCATAAGGACGGTCGAGAATTTAGCTACTTTGACAAAAAGAAGAATAAACAGGTAAAAAAGAAAATGGTATCTTTTGCGGACTTTGAAGCTGGAAACGTGCCGGAAGGTGACGAATGGCTGTATTCTTCTTTCTGGTATCAGAATTTTGACGGAATGGCATATAAAACCATGCTCCGGCAGTTGATTAGCAAATGGGGCGTTATGAGTATCGAAATGCAAAAAGCATTTGACGCTGATATGGCAGAAATCCGTGAGGACGGAAACCAGTATGTAGACAGCCAGCCGGATGATGACGGCACGAAAGTTGATTATGTTGACGCAACGGTTTCCGATGGCGCAGAGGATGCATTTGTAGGAAAACAAATGGATGGTCAACAGCATCTTGATTTAGGTGGTGGCACAGATGAAGCTAAATGATGATACATATTACGGAAAAGAAGCGAATCAAGCCTTTTTCAGCGTATCGCAGTACAAGGATTTCTGCAAATGTGAAGCGATGGCTCTTGCCAAGATGCGTGGAGAATATGAACAGCTCACAACAAAGGCTATGCTGATAGGAATTTTATGCGACCGCTGGTTTGAGGGAACACTGGACAAACTCCGTGAGGAATCCCCGAACATCTTCTACTGCCGCAACGGTGCGCTCCGGGCAGATTTCCGCAAAGCGGACGAGATTATCAAGCGTGTGAGGCAGGACGAACGCTTTATGCAGTACATGAGCGGAGAAAAGCAGAAGATACTCACGTTTGAGATGTTCGGCGTGCCGTGGAAGATGAAGATGGATAGCTTCGTTGAAGGTATCTGCATAACTGATTTAAAGGTGGTGCAAAACTTCAAAAGTCTTGCATTTTGGCGGTATGATTTGCAGGGGGTGGTGTATCAGGCTGGATGCACCGCCAATAGCTACGGAAAGTTGCCATTTTATCTGGCGGCCGCCACAAAGGAAGCGGTTACAAACTTCGACATCTTCCACATAAACCAGCCGACACTTGACATGGCACTCCGGGAGATTGAGGGAAACATGCCACGGTTTATCGCGGTCAAGGCAGGACTGGAAGAACCGCATTACTGTGGTGTGTGTGACTACTGCAAGAGCGTGAAAAAGGCAAGGATAAGGAATTATTCGGAATTGTTGGAGGGATAGGGAAAATGGAAAATGCAAAATGTTATGAATTGACATTAACTCCGAATTATGTGTCAGACTGGACTTTTAACGATGCAATTCGGGAGTTAATTCAGAACGGTATAGACCAAGAAGTTTTGGATAAAGAAAAGCATTTCAGCATTGAGTATGACAGAAAAAGACAGGTTGTGCAGTTGAAAAACAGAAAATCTGCACTCAAAATCAACACTCTTTTGCTTGGCAGAAGCAGCAAGGCAGGAAATGATGATACTGTCGGGCAGTTTGGCGAGGGGTATAAGATTGCCGCCCTTGTCCTGAACCGTATCGGAAAGACCTTTACAGTGCTGAACAATGAAAAAAACGAGGTATGGGAATCAAGGTTCAAAAACTCTGAAAAATGGTTTGAAAAAATTCTTGCCTTTTACATCGGCAAGAGGAAAACAGAAGATACAGGGCTTTGTATCGAGGTCGGGAATGTATCATGGAGTGAGTACAGCGACTTGTCAGATGTTTGGATTGGAATGTGTGATTTTGACTATGAAAAAGTTGAAACAAAATATGGAGAAATTCTTACAGATGAAGAATTTGCAGGACAAGTATTCGTGAACGGATTGTTTGTTGATTGTAACAGCGATTTGCAGTATGGGTACAATTTCAAACCAAAATACATAAATTTGGAACGTGACCGCAAAACCTGCGATACATGGAATGTGGAGGACATTACTTCCAAGATGATTGCAGAGGGCATGGTAAATGGTGGCATTCCGATTGAGATTGTAAGGCAGATGGTGGAATCTAACAAAGATGATGTCTATCATTTAGAGTTTAATACTTATATCGGTGATGTGAAAAAGGTACAGGAAATGCTTGTAGAATCCTTTGACAAGCAGAATCCACAGCCTTATTCAATCCCTGTCGGTTCGCAGGATGAAATAAAGAAAGTCAAGGCTTATGGAGGAAATCCGGTTGTTGTTCCGTCAAAGGTGGCAAGTCTTTTAAAAAACGAAACAGAAAAGAGATTTGAGGAATTGGTAAAAATTCCATGCGGTACGGGAATGACATTAAAGGATAGGTTTTTACGGTGGTATGATGCTTATTCTGAAAAACTGTCTGATGTGGTAAAAAAAGAGTTGAAAAGTCTTATTGATGAAATGGAGTGACGGAATGAAATTAGTAAAAATATTACCCGACAAAATACAAATTAGGACGGACGATACGGAGTTTACAAATGCCCGCCTGAATGACCTTATATCCGTATCAGACGGCGAAGCGGAGCTTGTTACCATGATAACCGCCATAACAGATAATGACGTGGAAACGCAGATGGACGAGAATGCATTGCTTGAGGAATTACAGCAGCCGTCCTTGAAAGTGATTGAATGCTCTATATTGGGGAGTAGGTTGACAAACGGAAGATTTGTGCAGCAGATTGACCGCTACCCATCAACCAATGTTGAGATAACCAACATTGATGCTCATAAATTACTTGGAATGCTAGTGTCTGATTGTACAGCCGCTTTCAAGATTGGTGCATATGCTGGATATGATGTTGGTGCGTGGCTTGACGGCAACAAATTCTACCAGCGCCATTCCTGCATCGTCGGCAACACTGGATGCGGAAAGTCCGAAACGGTTACAAAAATTATTGAGGAAACAGCGAAGCTGCCCGGCACAAACATTGTCATATTCGATATCCACGGCGAGTACAGCCAGTTATCCTACGTGGACAGTATTAAAATGGGCGAGGTTCCGTTTCCTATATGGATGCTTGGGTTTGCGGATATGGCGGCAAATGTTCTGAAAGTAAAAGAAGATAGTACGGTGGTTATGTCAGCTTTGAAAAAGGCATATTATGAGCAGCGTTCGAATGGGAATGAGGGGAAGCCTACACAATTTAATTTTCACGGAATATTGGACTCTTTATTAAAATTGAACCGTGAAATTGTCATTACAGGATACACAAAGGACGGCGACCCCAAAACAGCAAAAGGCGAGTACAACGGTAAGCTGTCTGGTGTAGTGAACTCTATGCAGAATATGCATAATGACAAACGTTATGGGTTTCTTTTTGAAGATAAGTCGCAAAGCTACCTTACCGAATTCCTTAACCGCATCATGGGCGGTAAAAAGCCCGTGAAAAACATTGACTTATCCGGCATACCGCACGACATAGCGGTTTTGATTATAGGAGCGATAACGAAGCTGATTTACAATATCCAAATTATGCAGAAGGACGCAAGACCGATTACCCTTGTCTGTGACGAAGCGCACGTTTACATACCGACAGATTTTCAGCTTACAGCGGCACAGCGGCGCATGGTGGAGATTTTCGAGAATATCGCTAAAGAGGGTAGGAAGTTTGGTATCACGCTGTTTGTTGCGTCACAGAGGCCGTCAGAGCTGAATAAGACCATCATGGCGCAGTGTGCGAATTACATTGTGATGAAACTCAATAACGAGAACGACAAAAGCATGATTAAGGGCATGATGCCTGCTGGGAGCGCGGACGTGATTGAAACGACTACCATGTTTTCTCCGGGCGATTGTCTTGTGGTTGGGGATTCCTGCCCGATACCGCTTAAAATCCATGTGGAGCTTGCTAAGGAGCGTCCGCAGAGTAAGACCATAGACTTTTGGACAGAGTGGCAGAAAGAGCGAGAGAGTGTGGATTATGCGGCTTGTCTGGAGGAATATTTGGAGAATTAGGAGGCGTTATGACTGTAAGGGAATTAGGACATAGATGTAAAAAATATGATTGTGACGATTGCCCGCATAAAAAGCAGTGTGACAGAATGACAGTTTTGCTTGATGGAATATCGCCAAAGGCACTCTTAAAACTTCTTGAAACTGAATTAGATTAGGTAACCATCAACCGTAGTATTTGTTCATGCGATATATCACGGAATCGGCGGCGGTTGGTCTCTGCCGCCGGAAAGGAGGGTTTATGTGGAGTACAAACTGATAATACCAGGAAGGCTTGATGGTCTAAATAAATTCATCGGGGCGAACTGCTCCAACTCATGCGCTGGAAACAACATGAAAAAGCGCAATGAAAGAATTGTAAGGAAAGCCATAGAATCCTGCCTGCATGGGGTAAAAATTAAAAATCCTGTGTACATGGAATACATATGGTACGAAAGAGATATGCGGCGTGATCTTGACAATATTTCATCGTTTGGGAGAAAAGTCATACAGGACGCACTCGTGGGCGCTGCGGTATTGAAGGGTGACGGCTGGAAGCATGTTGTCGGATTTTCCGACAGATTTGAAATGGATCGGGAAAATCCAGGATTGAAAATAATAGAAGTATAAGCAGTAGACGTTCTGCTTTCAGTTTGGTGTCAATGATGCTGGCTGTTTGGTGGGATATGGCTGCAAAATTGGTGAAAATATTCTGCTGACATGTTGGTGTCATAGATGCTATATGTTTGGTGGGATAATCACCGTATCGAAAGGAATAATCAATGGCAGGAAGACCACCGAAAAAGGGGATTGACTATGCCGGGTGGTCAGTTGGTATTTTCGATAATGATACAAAAATAGATATAAACTGTACCCTTTGTCAAGGACAAATTTTTTGACCCCATGGACAGGGAGTCATATCTCCTGTCCATAGGTGTGTTATTCAGTTGTCTTCTGGTTCTTCGAATTCCGGAATGGATGGGATGTTATCCACCGGCAGTGGGTATACGCCTGTCTGTATGTATTGGTAATACTCATTTGGTGACAGGCGGGCGAGCTGCCACTGGTAACGTTCGTTATTATAGTAATCCATCCAGTCATCTATTACTGCCTTTACTTCATCAAATGCCTGGCATCCCGCAATATCAATCTCGTCCTTCATATGGCCGAAGAAACTTTCCTGCGGGGCATTGTCCCAGCAGTTCCCTTTCCTTGACATGGACTGCCGCAGGCTGCTGTCTTTCAATAGGTCTATATAGCTGTAGCTTGTATAATGGCATCCCTGGCCGCTGTGCAGCAGCGTTTTCGTCTTCAGCTCCGCCCCATGGTCCCGGATGAGGATATCCACGGTTTCCAGGACAAAATCAACTTCCAGTGAAGGGCTGGCAGCATAAGCCAGAACCTGCTTTGTGAATGCATCCAGTACCGTAGACAGATACGCAAATACCCCATTGTATGGAAGGTATGTAATATCTGTCAGCAGGACCATCCGCGGCCCGTATTTTCGGAATTCCCTTTTCAGCAGGTTATCCGCCACATTGCTTGTCCGCAGTGCTTTTGCCATCCTCCGGTACGGGTTTGCTTTCCGTATCGGGCAGGACAGTCCGTATTTATCCATGAGCCTGCGGATTTTTTTCACGTTCATCACCACTGGCGGATCCCTGTGCAGCAGGGACATATAGATGCTGCGTGCGCCTTTCTGGTATCCTCTGTGGCGGTATGCCTCCAGGATTCGTTCAAAATCATCCCGGTCCCGTGCCTCCCGTTTTTCCCTTGCCCCGGCCGCTGACAGCCACCGGTAATAGCCAGACCTGGAAACCCCGGCAGTTTCACAGAGTTCAGAAACAGTCAGGATATTCCCGTCACTGGAAAGGATGGAATGGATCGCCTCAAACCTCACAGATGGCTGTTCCAGTATCATTGCTTCCGCCCTCCCGTACTGTCCGTTTTTATAATTTTTTTTATAAACTCAAGCTCCTGGCGCAGGTACAGGATCTCGCGCTGCATGGCGGCCCTTGCTTCTTCCGGCGGCATGCGGCTGTAATCTGCATCTTCCGGGTGTCTCTTGTGTAGATGGTATCCCTCATGCAGGCCGCCTGGTGCAGACGCTTCTTTTGGGATGCGCTTTGACAGGTTTTTGATACGGTTTGTACCAAGGATGTCCACATCATAACCGGCTTCCTTAAAAATGCGCCTGGCAGTGATTCCCTGCTGTTTCCTCTCCATAAACATCTCCTTGAATTCCAGGGTGAACCGGATGGAGCTGTTGCTTACAAATGATGTGTACTTATTTTCCCTTAAAATTTTCACTTCCTCATCGGTGAATGCCTGCGCTCTCATAAAAACCTCCTTTTCCACAGACCATTATACACCTATGGAAGGGAAAATTCGATTCCAGGCAGTCGGATGTGGACAGCGAAGCTGGAAACGTGAGCCGCAGTTAGCCAGAGGGGCAGGAAGTGTGTCCACAATAAGGGATTTACTATAACAGAGGTACTGTCTGGTGTCCACGAATTGGGATCAAGGTATTTTCCAGTGTCCATAAGATGGGATTGGGGTCAAAATTCATGTCCACATCTATGGGTACATTATANTGAGATTGAAGATCCTGACGATGACCTTTTGGACGAAGAAGGTAATATTTTGGAGAAAGGACAGCGCAGGTACGGTGTCTGCAAGGAAGAACGGAAACTTCCCATCGTGCAGATGGGGTTATTCATGGATGATAACGGCATCCCGATTGCCATAGAATCCTTCCCCGGCAACACACCCGACCACCTGACTCTCCGGCCGGCCTTAAAGAAGAACATCGATGGCCTGGATTTCTCACGTTTCATCCTGATCGCTGACAGAGGCATCTGTAATTATATGAATCTTCTGCATGTGCTGGATGCAGGCAATGGCTACATCGTATCCAAAAGCTTATTAAGAAGTACAAAAAAAGAACAAAAATGGACATACAGTGACGAGGGATATACCCAGATGGGTAAAGACTTTAAATACAAGTCCAGGATCGTAAAGCGTGAGGTGAAAGATGAGGACGGCCAAAAACGCACTGTGGAAGAAAAAGTTGTGGTCTATTGGAGCAGGAAATTCCAGGCACGCTGCGAAAGGGAAAACAAAAAATTCCTGGATTTCTTAAAGAAGCTTGAAGAGTCTCCGGAAAATTTCCGTATTACAGCCCTGCAGTCGAAAAGCCTGAAGAAATTTTTTAAAAAGGATTGTGTGAACCAGAAGACTGGAGAGATCATGGATTCCAACGACATCAAAACATCTATCGATTTTGATAAAGTTGCCGAATACCGCAAGAGTATGGGATACTATCAGATCGTGGCCTCTGAACTGNCCATGGGGCCGTTAGAAGTGATTGATAAATACCACGGCCTGACACAGATTGAAGACCAGTTCCGTGTCATGAAGGGGGATTTGGAAACACGCCCGCTCTATGTCCGGACACCGGAACATATCGAAGCGCACCTTTTAATCTGCGTAACCGCATTGATCATGCTGCGTATCATTCAGAAGAGAATGATCGCTTCCAACGTTGTTTCTGTTCCTGCAGATGCATACTGGAGCAGCGGGCTGAGCGGCGAACGCATCCAGACAGCCCTGAACAAATGGAAAGTCGATAAACTGCCAAACGGGCTATACCGGTTTATGGATTGTGATGATCCTGATCTGAAACTGATTTTAGATGCATTTCAGATAGAACTCCCTGCGAAACTCTATTGCAGATCGGAACTAAAAAGCATAAAAAAAGAGATAAAGATTTTCATATAGGTATATCATGTAGGTACATAATCTCAAATTTCTACAAACCCATGAAACACAAGGGAAACTGCATATTTCCTCTAAAAAACGGAGCCATTAATGGCTCCGTTTAGTGTTTCCAAGTGGCAAACTCGGGT
>CAJTDL010000064.1 GCA_910575035.1 Lachnospiraceae bacterium | reverse complement strand
GTATACGGGATACCAAACTGATTCAGATAATCAAAGCAATGCTGAAAGCGCCAATTCAAATGCCAGATGGAGAAATCTTATATCCAGACAGGGGAACCCCTCAGGGTGGCATACTTTCCCCGCTGTTAGCCAATATTGTCCTGAACGAACTGGACTGGTGGATAGCGTCACAGTGGGAGGGTATGGCAGACCATATGAAGTCTCCTTGTAAGGTCACATATTATCCGAATGGGGCAGAGAAAAAGTGCAACAGCTACACGGCGCTCAAAAAGAGCAATCTCAAGGAAATGCGTATAGTCCGGTATGCAGATGATTTTAAAATCTTTTGCAGAAACTGTAAGGACGCTGACAGAGCATACCATGCGGTTAAGGACTGGCTACTAAAGCGGCTCAAACTGGAAATTTCTGATGAAAAATCAAAGGTCACAAATCTCAGGAAAAGAGACAGTGAATTTCTGGGGTTCCGTATGAAGCTGATAAGGAAACGCAGGACATGGGTAATCAGTTCAAATGTCTGTGACAAGGCAATGTCGCATATGCAGAAAGAACTCTCAAAAGCAATTATAGAGATTCAAAACAGCAAGACAGCAAGTAACATAAAGAGCAACATTCACGAATACAACGCCAAAGTCATAGGTATGCAGAACTATTATTGCACTGCTACGAGGATAAATCTGAATTTCAGCCGAATGGCTCATGTGAATAACGGTCGTTTTCTCCATCGGATAGATGGATATAAAAAGCAGGGCGAGCTAAACAACAAATATTTAAAAAACCGGTATGGAAAATCGAAGCAAATGCGCTGGATTGGAGATACACCAGTAGTACCTCTGGCATATGTGCAGTTTAAAATACCAATGCGCAAGAGCAGGAAAATCAATCCATATACTCCGGACGGAAGAATGGAAATCCACAGCAATCTGAAACTGAACGTTGAAGATATGCTCTGGCTCATGCGCCACCCGGTAACAGGAGAAACGGTACAGTTCAATGATAACCGAATCTCTCTCTATGCCGGACAGGAAGGTAACTGTGCAATCACCGGGGAACATCTGGAAGTGATTCACTGTATTTGTTACAGAAAATCGAATGAGTGTAAAAATGGCAGAGACAGTTACCGTAATCTGTTGCTTTTATCACCTACTGGATATGAACTTATCTCAACAACAGACAGTATAAAGTTCGCTACACTGACAAAGAAGTATGATTTGAATAAGGCACAAATTACTAAAGTAAACAAACTGCGTGTTGCCGCAGGATTGGCAGAAATGTCAATGCAAATCGTAACAAACTGATTTAGCTAATGTGAAAGAGTGAGTGTGTATCACTGCTGAAACTATGCTTGATGGGGCGCCGGATGCGGTGAAAGTCGCATGTCCGGTGCTAGCCGGGGGAAAAGCCGGAGATAACATCAAAGGCTTACCTATCGGAACCTCTCGTTTATATCCGGAGCGAGAAGGACATTTTGAAACTCGTAAACACAATCATCTTAAACACCAAAGGGGAGGGGCAGCAATCCGGCGAGGATTTTTGGGTGAAAGCCGAAAAGCTCTATTATACTGCACTGATCGGGTACATCTGGTATGAGTGCGTGGAGGAAGAACAGAATTTCACTACTCTGCTTGACATGATAAATGCCAGCGAAGCAAGGGAGGATGACGAGGAATTTAAAAATCCCGTTGATTTGATGTTCGATGAGCTGGAGGAAAGAGAGCCGGAGCATTTTGCGGTAAAGCAGTATAAAAAATACAAACTGGCGGCGGGTGATATATGCTCTAAATGACTTCTTAATCACGAGATTTTCTCATGGTTAGTGAAGAACACATTTAGAGCATATTTCATGTAAGGAGGCAGACGCTATGACGAAAACCAAAATCACTCCATTATACGAAAGATTGAGCCGTGACGATGAATTGAATGGGGAATCCAATTCCATCAGCAACCAGAAATCCATGCTGGAAGATTACGCCCGCCGCAACGGTTTCCCCAACCCGACCCATTTCACGGACGACGGAATCTCCGGAACCCGGTTCGACCGCCCCGGATTCACCGCCATGATGGAGGAAGTGGAGGCCGGGAACGTGGAGGCAATCATCATCAAAGACATGAGCCGCCTGGGACGTGACTATCTCAAAGTCGGCCAGGTCATGGAAATCCTGCGGCAGAGAGGCGTCCGGCTGATCGCCATCAATGACGGAGTGGACAGCGCCAACGGAGAGAATGATTTTACCCCATTCTTGAACATCATGTATGAATTTTACGCCAGAGATACCAGCCGCAAGATTAAATCTGTATTCAAGGCAAAAGGCATGAGCGGCAAACACCTGACCGGTACGGTCATTTACGGCTACTTGTGGGACGAAAAACGGGAACACTGGATTGTGGACGAAGAAGCCGCTGACGTGGTGCGCCGGATATTTGCTATGACTTTGGAGGGATACGGCCCCTACCAGATTGCGAACCGGCTGTCACAGGAAAAGATTGAGATACCGTCCCTGCACCTGTCTCATTACGGGGAGGGCGTGAATCAATCCAAGACGTTTAAAGACCCTTATGGCTGGGGCTCTTCCACTATCGTCAATATCCTGAAAAAGCGTGAGTATTTAGGCCACACCATCAACTTCAAGACCCGCAAGCATTTCAAGGACAAGAAAAGCCACTACGTTGATGAAAATGAATGGGTAATCTTTGAGGATACCCACGCCGCCATTATCGCCCTGGAAACCTTTGAGAATGTGCAGAGAATCCGTTCCAACGTGAAGCGTTACCCGGACGGCTGGGGAGAAGCCGCCCCGCTCACCGGCCTGCTCTACTGCGCCGACTGCGGCGGCAAGATGTACGTCCACCGCACCAACAACGGCAAGCGTATCTCACAGTATACCTGCTCCCAATATAGCAAGGTTCCGGTCGGCGTCCTCTGCTCCACGCAGCACCGAATCAACGAAAGCGCCGTCCTGACACTGGTTTCCGATATGCTCCGGGCGATTGCGGAGTATTCCAGAAATGACCGGGCAGAGTTTATCAAAGCGGTTCAGGAAACCCAGGCCGAGCAGCAGGCCAGCGACATCACCAGAAAGAGGAAACGGCTGGCGGCGGCACAGAAACGGGCCGGGGAACTGGAAAAACTGATATGCAAGATTTATGAGGACAATGTGCTGGGCAAGCTGCCGGACACAAGATATGCCGCCCTGGACGCACAATATGCAAAGGAGCAGGAAGCACTTTCCGGCGAGATTGCCGAACTGGAAAAGACAATCGCCGGATATGAGCAGAGCCGGAAATCAGCGGAGAAATTTATCGCCCTTGTTGACAAGTACGAGAATTTTAATAACCTGACTACCACCATGCTGAATGAGTTTGTGGAGAAAATCCTTGTCCATGAGCGTGACCGAAAAGGCAGTGCTGAAACCACGCAGGAGGTTGAGATTTACTTCAATTTTGTCGGGAGGTATATACCGCCCCACTTCGGGGAAGTGAACCTCACGCCGGAGGAACTGGAAGCCCTGCGGAAAAAGGAGGAACGCAAGGACAAGCTACACCAGGCGTATCTCCGGCGCAAAGCCAACGGGACACAAAAACGGTACGAAAATAGAATCAGGGCAAAGAAAAAGGCTGAAATCGAGGCAAAGAAAGCCGCTATCCGTGCCGAGGATATGGAAAAAGGCGTGTTTATCCCGGCCAGCAACCTGCCAAAAAAAGAACCCCAAAAAGCACCAGTACCGGACAGAGCCGCTATGTAGGCGGCTGGCATATCACAGAAAGGACAAGGAGGCATACACATGAATGGACTGACTTATACAAAAGTTGGCGATTACTATATCCCGAATCTGGTATTGAAGGAGCAGCCGGACACGCCAATCGGCAGGTATGGGCGCATGAGGCTCCGTTATCTGAAAGAACACCGGAAAGGGCTGTATACCAGCCTGCTCCTAACGGAAAAGCTCTATCCCCATTTGTTGGAGATTGACGAGGCCGCCAATGAGCGAATGGATATTCTTATGCCACAGTTGATGAAGGCCGCCGGTGTGACCGAGGAACTGAAAGCGGACGACCAGATGAAATGGGTGGGGCTGGCAAATAACTGTAAGGCGCAGGCGGAAGAAATCATTTGCGCAGAATTGATTTATAACTAAAGGCAAGGTATAATAATAAAATATTCCTCATTTTCTTTTCATAAATGAATTTGAGGTTTCACCTTGTCGCACTCTGCAATAAAATTTTTTAGTGTGGAGTAAAAGGAAAGGAGGATTGGGGATTTATGCTTAATCCTATCGTTATTGTTGCGTAAGCAAGGCTATCGCAACGATTAAAAAGTGAATAGGTGTTGCGGATAGACCTTGCAGTTCCTGGTAGACAAATCACATTAGGAGTGCAAAATGGGTTACAAAAAAGCAACACACGTTCTGCCGCATGATTTACTTCTGAAAGTTCAGGAATACATTGATGGAGAATTTTTGTATATCCCCAGAATTTCTGATAACAAAAAAAGCTGGGGAGAAACCACCTCAACACGTCAGGAATTACAAGATAGAAACCAACGTATTTATGATGACTACCTTGCAGGGAAACGAATGGAGTTCCTTGCCGAAAAATATTTTCTATCTTTGAAAAGTATTCAGAGAATTATCGGGCAGTTAAAAAAAGAATATAATTGACAGAAATGGGCTGGTATTATTTCAAAATATATCAGCCCATTTCTTATGTTTATTTATAAAAAGAGTATTAGGTTTGGTTCTGTATTATATGATGATACAATTTATTTGCAAGAAACATACGGAGGTATGGCTTTTATGAAAAAATGTTGTGACAATCCGCCTTTTAGTTTTTAGATTTAAGAATCAGGAGGAATTACGGAGTGAAAAAAATTATATGGGAAGTACAAAGCCTTTCCTTGTTGCCTGTATTAAAATATTGCAAGAAATGTGGAAGAAAAAATCTGTTTGCTTGTTCACGGCAATTCCGGGTAAATGCCCAGCGCAGATACCTGGATATTTGGTTAATTTACAAATGCTGTGATTGCAATACCACATGGAACGCTACTGTTTATTCCCGTATTTCTCCACAAGCAATAAAGCCGCAGCTATTGGACGGATTTTATAAAAATGATAACAAACTTGTAGAGAAATATGCAATGGATAGCCAGTTTTTACAAGAGAATGGTGTGGAAGTCGGTTTGCCCCAATATTCTGTTATTGGTGATTGCTTTTCTCTGAATGAAACCGTACAACTTGAAATCAAAAGTAAGTATTCTCTTTCTGTTAAGGTATCTTCTATTGTGAGAAACAAATTACTTCTGTCAGAAAAGGAATATCTACAACTGATTACAAGTGGGAAAATAAAGAGTTTTCCCAATCAGGATTTAAAAAAATGTAAATTGAAAGAAGGTGTTACCCTTGTTTTTGATAATGAACTACAAATGAGTAGAATTTGAATTAAGAAAAATCATCTGCCGAATAATGGCGAAAGAAAAAAAGCCGTTATACAGCAGACATATTTGTATGTGCCCATAAGACAGCGGTTTTGAGAAAGGCAAAGCCGCTGTTTCTTTATTTACAAAAAGATTGTTGCCCTAGTATTTCCCAAATTGGCGGCTGGTGAAAGGAGCCGTCATGAATCATAACCTGTTTTTACAAAATCGGCTAAAAAATAAGCGATTAAAAAAATCCATTTCCCACAAAGGGAACTGTCTACACACAAATGCGAAATTTGTCATATTCTAACTGAATACCGTATCTTATGCGTCCGAATGGAATTTAACCATCCGGGCGCTTTTGTTTTCTTGGGAGGCGCACATGCTCCCCACTGCCGTTCCCCGCCTCACTCCGTTCAGGAATCTTTGCAAAAAATCTGAACGGAGGAAAGGAAGATGGAAGTCACCATCAATATAGACGGACAAGCCCTGTCCGTGGAGGTCACAGTCGAAGTATACGAGTATCTGGACAAAGCCGGCCACAAGGAAGAAAACCTTGCCCATGAAAAGCGGAGGCACTGGGACAGCCGGGAGTTTGATGAGTACATAATCCTCACCGAAGGGCGCTCCTGCTACTACCAGACACCGGAACAGTGGGTATGCAGGAAAGAAACCATGCTGGAGATTAAGGCCGCCCTTGCGCTCTGTACCGAGGCGCAGCGCTGCCGGTTCCTGCTCTACGCATTGGACGGTTTGAGTTATGCCGAGATTGCCGGGCTTTGCCGCTGCTCCAAAGCTGCCATACAGGACAGCATTGAGGCGGTACGGAAGAAAATCAAAAAATTTTTCTGATACAGACCCTACGATTGGCCGATTTCGGGCTAAGCAGTGAAGGGAACTTTTTCCCTATCATATTTTCGGGGAGGACAAGCAGGAAACCGTTGCCTGTCCTCTCTGTATTTTAGGAGGTCAGTCATGAAAACAATCAATCTAAGGTACTGTTATCCCTACTACACCGGGGACGTGTTTGTGGAGGTATCGGACGAAGTGGCCGAGGTCATGGTGCAGTCTGTCCGGGAGATGTACAACTATGACCGCCGGGCACGTTACCACAAGGCATTTTACTCCCTGGACGCTTTTGACTGGATGGAGAAGTACGCACTGGAACACAGCCTGTCAGCGGAAGAAATTATCCTGTTGAAAGAGGAACAGGCCGCCCATGAAAAGCTGCATGCCATGCTGGACGAGGCGCTCTCCATTATCACTCCCATGCAGGCAAGACGTGTTAAGGGCTATTACATCAGGGGATTAGATTTTACCCGGATTGCCAAAGAGGAAGGCGTTGACAAAAGTGTGGTAAACCGTTCCGTACACCGTGGCCTGAAATGTATGCGTGAGTTTTATAGCCGTCAGCAGACGGAATGAGGTGCGGCCTATGCAGACAATCAACCTGAAAAAATATTATTACCCGCTTTTTGCCACAGACACATTGATTGAGGTATCGGACGAGGTGGCCGAGGCTCTGCTGCTTATGCGGAGGGAGGAAAACAACCGCATCCGCAAAATCTGGTATCACAAGGCGTACTATTCCCTTGATTGTGAGGACGGGATTGAAAACTGTGCCTTTGATTTTACCGCCAAATCCCCGGAGGAGATTCTGCTGGAACAGGAGGAAGAACAGCTTTTCCTTGCCACACTGGAACATTTGTCCGAAGCTATGGATAATCTGACGGACATACAGGCAAGGCGTATCCATGCCCGCTACATACTTGGCAAAAAACTGATTGAGATTGCCGCAGAGGAAGGTGTGAGCGTATCCGTGGTACAGCAGACCGTTAAGAGCGGCTTAAAGCGAATGCGGAATTATTTTGAGAAAAAGAAGTGGAGGGAATAAGGAAAATGAACTTTACTAAAAGCGAACTGGAAATGCTCTACCAGTATGCCGCACCAACGAAGGAAGAAACCCTTGCCGGGCTGAAAGAGATTGTGCCGGTTCTGGAACGAAAGGACGATTTACTCTCAAAAGTGATTGTCGAGAATACCATACGGAAACTGGAAAAACTGGCGGAGCCGGAGTGCAGCCGATTTATTGCGGATAACCGGGCCGCCTTTATCGAAAAGCGGGATAATTCTATCCGCCAGAGGCTTGCCGCTGCTAAAGCCAGAAAGGGGGAGCCGGTTCTGCAGGGGCATGACCTGGCAGGCATGGAGAGGTTCCTGCCGGAAACAAGGCACATGGTAACGGTGGATATCCTGAACAGTGACAGCCAAGTGGGATTCCCCGGAGAGCGATACCGTTTTTTCCTTTCTGACGAAGGCTACAAAAGCGCCAGAGCCAGTGAGAAGCGGGGAGAAATCAAAATCAGGAACCATGCCGCTGTCATGGCCGGGAAACTCTACCCGGACAAGAAGCCACCGGCGCAGGAACGGTGAAGGCAACAAAAAAGAGGCTCCGCAAATCCAAATCTGCATTGCCCCTTTAGTCCGTATCTTCGTCTGGTACATACTCCATGATGTCCTCAATACGGCAGTTTAGAATTCGGCACAAGTTATTAAGAATCATGGTTTTGACAACCATGTTTTTCCGCAGCCGATGAAGCTGTGCTTTATCTATGCCGAAATCCTTGATTAGTCTGTACTGGCTTATCTCCCGCTCTTTGAGGGTAGACCAGAGCCGGTCATATTTAATCATGCTGTCAGCTCCCTTCCCTTGTATTTTAACTGTCAGCAAGCCTTAATCATATGGTGCGTGTATGCTCCCCTTTATATGCTAAATTGGAATATAAAAAGCGATTATCAGAGAATACAGACAGCAAAGGGGGAACGGAATCACTTCATGTAAAAACAGTAACAACAAATTTTTTATTACACGAGGCAACCGGAAACGGTTGTCTTTTTTTCCGCCCGAAGGAGGTGATTACAAATGCCAGATATAGACAAGCTGAAAAACCAGCAGGAAAAAGTAAAGACGGAAATCCGCCAGTTGGAGAACCGCCAGAAGATTCTCCTGAACCGGAAAACGGACGCAGAGCGGAAAGCCAGGACACGCCGCCTGATTGAGCATGGGGCAATTCTGGAAAGTATCTTCCCGGCCACTACCGCTATGACCGGCGAGGAAGTCAAGGCGTTTTTATCTGCTATTTCCCGCCTGCCAGAAGTCGTGCGGCTGCTGAAAAATGAATCTGACAGTCAGGATTTACAGCAGCTTTAAAAATCCAACGGCGCACTTATACACCGTTCCGGTGCGTGCGCCCTGCCGGGGGCATGGCGTCCGCTGGACGCAATGGGGAGTTACACTCCCCAAACCCCTTGTATGCTCCGCCGGAAAGGACACCCGCTCTGCGTCTGCCCTTTCCAGCGAAGCCAATCTATTCCCACCCGAAAGGAGGCGAACCGCCATAGCCATCTTCCATATGCCCGTCCAGATTATCAAGCGCAGCAAGGCCAAGTCCGCCGTGGGCGCTGCCGCTTACCGGAGCGGAACCAAAATGACCAACGAATGGGACGGGCTTACCCATGATTACACCAGAAAGAGGGGCGTTGTCCATTCCGAGATTATCCTGCCGCCCCATGCCCCGCCGGAATTTCAAGACCGCAGCACTCTCTGGAACAGTGTGGAGATGGTTGAAAAGACCCGTGACGCACAGCTTGCCCGTGAGATAGAGATTTCCCTGCCGGTAGAACTGAACCGGGAGGAACAGCTGCGGCTTGCCCGCTCCTTCATCAGCGATACCTTTGTCGCCGCCGGTATGTGTGCGGATTTCTCTATCCATGACAAGAAAGACGGAAATCCCCACTTCCATGTCATGCTCACCATCAGGCCGCTAAAGGAGGACGGGCAGTGGGGAGCGAAATGCCGGAAGGTCTACGAACTGGACGAAAGCGGCCAGCGAATCCCCAATGGCAAAGGCGGCTGGAAGAGCCACCGGGAAGACACCACCGACTGGAACGACAAAGGAAATGTAGAGAAGTGGAGGGCTGCCTGGGCAGCTTACGCCAACAGAGCGTTGAAGGCGGCGGGAAGGCCGGAACGGATTGACCACCGCTCCTACGAGCGTCAGGGCATTGACAAGATACCTTCCATCCATCTGGGAGTTGCCGCCAGCCAGATGGAGCGGAAAGGCATTGCCACGGAGAAGGGAAACATCAACCGCCAGATTGCCGCCGACAATAAGCTGCTGAAAGAAATCAAGGCACGGATTACCCGGCTCTATAAATGGACGAAAGAGCAGGCAGAGAAACCGGAAGGAAAAGACAGTATCATGGCGCAGCTTTACGAGGCACAGTTGTCAACAGGGAAACCCGGCTTCCGGTATGGGAAGATAAAGAACCTGAAAGAAAGCGCCGCCCTGTTCAATTTCCTGAACGGCAACAACATCACTTCCATGGAGCAACTTTATGAAAAAGTGGCTGCCATGAACAAAGAATATTATGCCCTGCGTGGGAAGATTGTCACCGCCGAGCGGCGTATCAAAGTGCTGGACGAACATCTCTCCATGTGGGAGAAATACGAGAGGAACAAAGGAACCCGCCGCCAGCTTGACAAGATGAAGCCGGGAAAGAAAAAGGAGCAGTTTGAGCAGAAGCACAGTGCGGAACTGGCATTATATGAGGCCGCCGTCCGGTATCTGGAAAAGCTGAAAGCTAACGGCGAAGAAATCACCCCGAAGAAATGGCAGGCCGAAGCCGACCGCCTGAAAGCGGAGAAAGCGGTACAGTATCAGAAAATGAAAGCCATGCGGGAGGACATCAAGGCGGTGGAGAACCTGAAAAAGACAGCGGAGCAGTTGGCCAGGACGGAAAATGAACCAGCCAGAAAGAAGGAGGAACAGGAATTATGACACAGCAGTTTATCACCATGACAATTACCATCACCGTAAAGATACCCGTGCCGCCCACGCCGCCAGCGCCTGCGGGGGCGAAAGCGCCGGAGCCAGTTTTCCTTTTCAGGGAAGGGCAGCCGTCTTTGTGCCGCTACAAGGTGAGATATGGGAAACAGGCGGCATGAGCGAATCCCGGCCATGGACTACCGGCAGTACCGCAGGGCGAGGCGGCTGGTGCGTGAGTGCTGCAACTACGACAACGGCCAGTGTATGGCGCTTGACGAGGGGGACGGGTGCGTCTGTGTCCAGAGCATTTCCCACTCCCTGCTCTGCCGCTGGTTCCGTGTGGCGGTGCTGCCCTTAGACCACCAGCTGGAAACGGCCCTTTACCACCGGCTGGAAAGCAGGCGGTGCAGCGAGTGTGGCGCTCTTTTCCTGCCCGGCTCCAACCGGGCGAAATACTGTAGGGAATGTGCCGCCCGTATGAAGCGGAAACACGCCACAGAGCGCAAACGGAAACAAAGGCGCTTATGTCACGCTTTAGAAGCGGAAAAAACCTTGTAAATCAGGCACTTTCGGAGCGTGTCGGAGGGGAGGCAATACTTTTTATCACTGACACCCCAAAAGCCGCCTTAAAATGCGTACAGAGGCTTAAAAAAGCTATTCAGAACAAAAGGAGCAACTAAATGACAGAGAACCGACGATTTTATTACCTCAAGCTGAAAGAGAATTTTTATAACAGCGAAACCATGGTCATCCTGGAGAGTATGCAGGACGGCCTTCTGTACTCCAATCTCCTGCTCAAGATGTATTTGATGTCGCTGAAAAGCAGCGGCGTACTCCTGCTGAATGACTATCTGCCCCATACCGTGCAGACCATAGCTACCTTTACCCGGCATCAGGTAGGCACGGTGGAGCGGGCTTTGAAGATATTCCAGGAGTTTGGGCTTGTGGAGATACTGACGGACGGAGCCTATTACATGAGCGACATCCAGCTGCTGATCGGCCAGTCTTCCAGCGAGGGGGAGCGGAAGAAAAAGGAGCGCATGAGGCTGAAACGCCAGAACCTGCTCCCGTCCGGGGAAACGGACATTTGTCCGTCCAATGGCCGGGTGGACAAATGTCCGCCTATATTAGAGTATAGAGATAAAGAGATTAGAGATAAGAGTATAGAGAATAGAGAGGGAGATATAACACACGCTTATGGGAGATACCGGAATGTATTTCTATCTTCCGCAGAACTGGCAGAACTCCAGACGGAACTTCCCTCTCTTTGGGAACAGTACATTGAGCGGCTGTCCGAGTACATGGAATCCAGCGGAAAAGGATATAAAAACCACGCCGCCACAATCCGGCGCTGGGCGAACGCCGACAAAAAGAAGGAGAAACCGCCTGCCCGGAACCGGGATTACAGCGTAGAGGAAGGAGAAACCATATGATTGAGATTACCGCAGAAGTCCGGGCGGCCATTGACCGGGCCGCCGGGGATATGGAACTTGCCGGGGACGAATACATAGAACCGGCTGACGGGCTTATCCACTGTAAGAAATGCCATGGCAGCCGCCAGACTGTTGTGCCCAGGTTCGGAGGCTCCGGCTATTTCATGCCCCGCTGCCTCTGCCCCTGCCAGCAGAAGGCGCAGGAGGAACGGAAAGCCATGGAGGAACAGAGGGAACGCATGGAGCGTGTCAAACGCCGGAAGGCGCAGGGGCTTCAGGACAGATACCTTTATGATTACACTTTTGCCAATGATAACGGCCAGAATCCCGTCATGGAGAAAGCCCATGCCTATGTGGAGCATTGGAAGAAGGCATACCGGGACAATGCCGGCCTTCTGCTTTTTGGTGACGTGGGAACCGGGAAATCCTTTTTTGCTGGCTGTATTGCCAATGCCCTGCTTGACCGTGACGTGCCGGTTCTGATGACAAATTTCCCGTCTATCCTGAACCGGCTGACCGGCGTGTTTGCCGAGGACAGGGCGGCCTTTATCGCCAGCCTGGACGATTACAGCCTGCTTGTCATTGATGATTTAGGAGTGGAGCGCAGTACCGAGTATGCCATGGAGCAGATGTTCACCGTCATTGACAGCCGATATCGGAGTAAGAAGCCGTTGATTGTCACAACAAACCTGAAACTGGAAGAAATCAAGAACCCGCCAGACATTGCCCACGCAAGGATTTATGACCGCATACTGGAACGGTGTGCGCCGATTCTTTTTTCCGGTAAAAATTTCCGGGAGGAAGGAGCCAGAGCGACCAAAGCGGCGGCGAAAGAGATTGTGAGTAAGGGATAACAAAACCTGATTGTATGTAAAGGAGAATTTATGGGCAGCGAGAAAATCACAGAGGACATTACCACCACGCCACCAGATAAGGACGCTCCCGCACTGGTGAAGAAGATTGGCCGGACTACCTACATTGTGAGGGTTCATTTCAGTAAGACCAGCAGGGAAACCATGAGCGACAAAATCAAGCGTATGCTGAAAAATGAGATACAGCAGATGTAAAAACGATAATAGAAACAGGCCGGGAATCAGAAATGCGCTGGCTCCCGGCTTGTAAAATCAGGAGGTTTATGGTAGTATGGAGATACGAAAACAGAAGGGAAAGCAGGTGGGAAGATTGACAGTGACGGAACAGATAGACCAGAAACATCAGGAAGATTTACAGAGGCTAAGAGGCTTTCGTCTGCTTGATGATGATTTCCTCACAAAGTGTTTTGAGGGAGATACGGCAAGCATAGAACTGGTATTGCAGATTGTTCTGGAAAAACCGGATTTAAAGGTGCTGGACGTCCGCACCCAGGTATTTGTGGAGAACCTGCTGAACCGTTCAGTGAGGTTGGATATCCTGGCTACGGACAGCACAGGGGCAAAACTGAATGTAGAAGTACAGCGCTCCGACAAAGGAGCCGGGAGAAAAAGAGCAAGGTACAACAGCAGCATGATGGACGCAAACCTTTTGAAGAAAGGCGAGGACTTCGACAAGCTGCCGGAAACGTGGGTAATCTTTATCACAGAGAATGACGTAATGGGAAAAGGGCTACCACTCTATCCGATTGAGCGATGCTTTTTAGGAACTGGGGAAAGATTTGAGGACGGTTCGCACATACTGTATGTAAATGGCGCTTACCGTGGAGATACGCCAATCGGGAAGTTAATGCATGACTTCTCCTGTATAGACGCAGCGGATATGTATTATGGGACACTGGCGGACAGGGTGAGATTTTTCAAAGAGAGCAAGGAGGGAATCGAGATTATGTGCCGTGCTATGGAAGATATGAGGAATCAGACATTAAAAGAAGGAGCAATCAATTCCGCAAAGAGAATGTTGGCAGATGGGATTTTGACACTTGAAAAAATTGCGGAATATGCAGGACTTCCTCTTGACGAAGTAAAAAAATTGAAAGCAGAACGGACAGCATAGTAAGACCATAGGCCGGGAATCTAAAAACAGGTTCCCGGCCTTATTTTTTTGCCCTAAAATGTAAATTTTCTGTGAACTTGATTAAAAAGTCCTTTACAAAACGTTTCTGGCAAGACAGCGAAAAGCATCTTAATTAGCTGTGGCGCACGTTTAGCCCCCTTTGACATCAAGGAACTGCGTGACCTGACAAGCTATGACGAGTTGGGGCTTGATATGATCGGGGATGAAAAGACAGCGCTGTTTGTCATTATCTCCGATACTGACGACACATTTAATTTTATCGTGTCTATCATGTATACGCAGCTTTTCAACCTGCTCTGTGACAGGGCGGACGATGTGTATCATGGGAGATTGCCCGTCCATGTGCGCTGCTTACTTGATGAGTTTGCCGTGCGCTCGTAAGCGGAACCCATTTGTTCCGCGCGGGCTTGTTTGTAATCTATCTTTAGCAAGATAGTAGGTTCAATGTGAGGGCTTCATTTGAAGCCTAATTCCTATCATCAACCGACTTATCCGAAAGGGAAACCCGACGGGGAGTATAGCATGTCGGCAACGGTGCTATTCAGCCAGTTATCAGGCTGTGAACGGGCATCAAGATGAAATGTCATGTATGAGGTTAAACAGCTACACTGCTTAAATGACAGCCAGAGGGGCTTTATCGTCAGCACTGACGGAAGATAGCTATTATACGTCAGGCAGTGCAGGGTGTACGCAGAGTTTGCGAACTGCGTCTACACATCACATTCCGCACTGGCCAGCCGCAATAAGCGGAAAACGGCGAACGTCATAGCCGACAACATGACACGCTTGTACAGACAAGCCTAAACGAGGATAGCCTAAACAGGAACGCTTACCATTTTAAGCTATGGCATACAGTGTCTGAATATCCTGCATGGCTACGGAGTCTCCATAGTAGTCCGAGGCGGTAATACCGTTCACATGGCGAAGGGAGACAGCTATACGACTGAAATAATTTAGGAAAGGTGTGTGAGACATCATGAGAAGTCCAAAGATTATTCTGGAGAATCTACAGAAACACTCGAAAGAGGAAAACTACAAGTATGAGAGACTGTACAGGAATCTTTATAATGAGGATTTCTACTTGCAGGCTCTCCAAAACATCTACGCCAACAAGGGCGCAATGACACCCGGCATAGATGGGCTGACACTCGACGGTTATGGTAAAGAAAGAGTGGAGCGGATTATCCATGCGGTGAAAGACCACAGTTATCAGCCGAACCCTGTCCGCAGACAGTATATCAAAAAGAAAAATGGGAAAATGAGACCGCTTGGGATATCATCGTCAGACGACAAACTGGTGGAGGAAGTCATTAAGATGATTCTTGAAAGTATTTATGAACCGACATTCTCCAACTATTCCCACGGCTTTAGACCCGGCAGAAGCTGCCATACGGCACTCTTACAGTTACAGCAGAACTTTACAGGTGTGAAATGGTTTGTGGAGGGAGATATAAAGTCGTATTTTGATACGATAGACCACCACAGCCTTATAAATATCCTGCGCAGGCGGATTAAAGATGAAGCCTTTATTGAGCTGATTTGGAAATTCCTCAAAGCAGGGTATATGGAGAACTGGGAATATAATGCTACGTTCAGCGGCATAGCCCAGGGTTCTGGCATCAGCCCAATCCTTGCAAACATCTACCTTAATGAGTTTGACCGATTTATGGAGGGCTACAAAAAGGGATTTGATAAAGGTACGGGCAGAAAAAGGAACAATGAGTATTCCAGAAAACAGTCATACCGCCAAAGGTGCAAAGCCAAAATCCGAAAAGAATGGGACGGCTACTCTGATACAGAAAAGCAGGAAGCGGTACGCCGACTGGCAGAGTTAAAGAGAGGGTTCCAGAAAATCCCTATGGGAGACCCAATGGACACAGGTTATAAGCGGATTCAATATGTACGGTATGCCGATGATTGTGCGCCACGAAGGCGAGTCCAAGTAGCGTAGCTACTTGAAGACAGCTATGCTGTACAGATGATGGCGGAGGGCCCGCCGGAACCGTCATGCAGGTGGAGGTTCCAAAC
>CAJTDL010000063.1 GCA_910575035.1 Lachnospiraceae bacterium | reverse complement strand
GGTGGATATGGATAATTGTTACTGGAGATTTCAATTATACCACAGACCAGTGAGGAGTTGTTTTATTTTGTAACAAAAAGAATCCCGTATTTATGTGGGTTCTGGCGTTTCGCAAACGACTATACGGATCATAATGCAGAAAGGAGATGAAAAATCAAAGGTTTTATAGTAAACGACAAAAAATTCTATGATTTATGGCAGGAATTGCCGGACGGAATAGAAAGAAAGAGGAGGTGCTGTATGAGGATTATGAAAAAAAGATTCCTGGCAGCAGCGATAATTTTGGCTTTGCTTGCTTCCCTGTATGGCAGCACAGGAATCTGGGCAGAAGCGGCAGAAGAAAAGGCGCAGGAGCAGGCAGGGCAGACAGAAATTTTGCCATCAGTCTTTGCGGCGGAAGACGGCACAGGGGCTGCAGTCTATATGACTACGGACATCAGCCCGGAAGGTCTGGGGAAAGTATATGATGCGCTTAACTGGGTTCCTTCTGGGAACGTAGCGGTCAAATTGTCTACCGGTGAGCCGCCAAACAGCAATTATCTCAGGCCGGAACTGATCCGGGACTTAGTGGAACGGGTAAATGGCACGATTGTGGAGTGCAATACCGCCTATGGAGGTTCCCGTGCAGAAACGAATATGCATTACCAGGTTGCTGCAGACCACGGTTTCACCGATATGGGAAAAGGCTTTGTCATCATGGACGAGAACCGGGAATCCATGATCATCCCTGTGACAGGGGGCAGGCGGTTGACAGAAAACTATGTCGGGGCGCATTTTGGCGATTTTGACAGTTTTTTGGTACTTTCTCATTTTAAGGGACACGCCATGGCTGGTTTTGGAGGCGCAATTAAAAATATTTCTATCGGCATTGGTTCTGCAGAGGGAAAGTGCCTGATCCACACAGCGGGCCAGAGCCACACCAGCCCATGGGGCGGGAACCAGGATGCATTTCTGGAATCTATGGCCGACGCGGGAAAGTCTGTGTCAGACTATTTAAACGGTAACATTGTATATGTCAATGTGATGAACCGCCTGTCCATTGACTGCGACTGCGACGGCAACCCCTCCGCGCCGGACATCCATGACATTGGTATCCTGGCTTCCACCGATCCGGTTGCACTTGACCAGGCCTGTGTCGACCTCATTAAGCAGGCGGATGGAAATGCCTCTTTCCTGCGCAGGATGCAGGGGCAGAATGCGGAGCATGTTCTGGAATCGGGCGAAGCGATCGGGCTTGGAAGCCGGAGCTACCATCTGGTAGATGTAGAAAATGCTGGAGAGCATGAGCATACATATGGGGCTTGGGAAACGGTAAAATCCCCGACCTGCGCTGACGCTGGAAGCAGGCAGAGGATATGCAGTGTGTGCGGCTACATAGAAACCAGCGGGTTAGACGCAACTGGCCATGATTGGGAAACAGATGATACCATAGACCAGGCTCCGACCTGCACAGCCGGGGGCAGCAGATCCATTCACTGCAAAAACTGTGATGCTGTAAAAGACAGCGAAACGATCCCGGCATTGGGCCATAGCTTCAAGGAAGAGGTTGTTCCTGCCACGGCAAAAGCGAATGGAAGCATCCTGACAAAATGCAGCAGATGTGAAACGGTAACAAACGAGGATGTAATTTATGCGGCCAATTCCATAAAGCTGTCTAAAACATCTTATACTTACAATGGAAAAACCAGGAAACCATCCGTGACAGTGAAGGACAGCAGGGGGAGTGACTTAAAACAGGGGACAGACTATACCGTTACTTATCCCAAGGGCATGAAAAATGTTGGGGCATACAGCGTTATGGTTAAATTCGGGGATCATTACAGCGGTACAGAAAAGCAGACTTTCACTATAAATCCCAGGTCTACCTCCATCTCGAAATTGACGCCACAGAAAAAAGGCTTTACCGTGAAATGGAAGAAACAGGGGAAAGAGGTGGGCGGATACCAGATTGCTTATTCCACAAGCAGCAAATTTGTAAAATCCCAAACTACATTGAAAAAGATTAAGGGTTCTAAGACAACCGCAAAAAAATATACAAAGCTAAAGCCGGGCAAAAAATATTATGTAAGAATCCGGACTTATAAGACGGTTGGAAAGAAAACATATTATTCCGGATGGAGCGGGAAAAAGTCTGTAAAGACAAAGAAGTGATGGAACGAAACGGCGCATGCCTGAAAGCATATCGGCAGAATGGGTAAGGGGACGCCTTCCAGGCATCCCCTTATTCTCTGGAAAACAGGCGGAAATAAGGAAAACATTGAGATGGAAAAGAAAAGATTATTTTTGTCCGGTTTACTTTTATTAATTTTGGCATTTGCCAGTTTTTCTGGAAATATGGATACCCCTTCTGAAGAGACAGCCGCATTTTCTTCTGAGGATGTCTGGGAGCCGGGATTGCAGGAAGAACCCATTGTCATGTGCCGGATCCGTATAACAGCCGGGGATGCACAGTTGGCGGGCGTTTTGTATGATAATCCAACGGCAAGGGAGCTTGCCGGAATGCTTCCGCTCACAGCCGAGCTGTGGCATCCTGCCCCAGGCTTTGCAAGGGCTTTTGCTTTGCCGGAGCGTATTGAAGCATATGGGACATTGGGATATGAGTATGAGCTGGGTTCACTGGCATATTGGTCTGGCGGGCCGTCAATCGCGATCATTTACAAGGCAAGCCGTGAGCAGACAGTCGTGCCTGTCATCCCGGTTGGGAGAATCACTTCCGATGTTTCCATATTTGAGGGGTATGGGGAGACGGTAACAGTGGAAATCGAAGAGGGTGAGGAAATAATGGAACGTTGAAGAAAGAAGGTGTAAAAAGGATGAAAAAGAAAAGAAAATCCATTCCTGTGATAGCAGCCATTGCTTTTTGTATTATGGCCTGCTGTTTCCAAAACCCTGTATTTGCAAAATCGGCTAAGGAGACGGTCACAGAAGGGAAAGATTATTACCGGGAGTTTTTGGTGGACAATGTCCTTCACTCTGACAGGAATGGCGACATCCATTACCATGTATATTTCCCGGATTCCTATAATGGCAAAAAGAAGATGGCGCTGTATGTAACGCTCCCAGGATACCAGGGATTATATTTTCAGGGAGTGGCAGAAAACCTGAAAACAGAAGATTTTGCATTTGAGGCAAAAAAATACAATAAGGATATGATCATCCTCGCGCCGCAGCTGGATGACTGGGGGGAAACATCTGCCAGGCAGGCAATCACGCTGGTAGAGTATTTCCTGGAAAATTATCCTATTGACCCGGAAAATGTGTTTATCAATGGTTATTCCGGCGGAGGCGAAACACTGTCGCTCATCTTGGAAATGCGGCCGGAACTGTTTGCCAGGGCGCTCATGTGCAGCTCACAGTGGGATGGGAAGTATGAGCCGGTGGTAAAGGCAAGGACGCCGGTGTATTTTGTAATTGGTGAGGATGACGAATATTACTCGTCAAAACCGTTCCGGGATGCTTATAAAAAACTGCACAGCCTCTATCAGAAAGAAGGGCTGTCGGAGAAGGAGATAAAAAAGCTGCTGGTACTGGACGTAAAGGGCAGCGATTATTTCAAAGGGACGGGAATCACATATCAGCATGGAGGCGGATGGCTGTTCTGCAGGGATGAAAAGATCATGAACTGGCTGTTTACATCGAAAAAAGCAGCGGCAAAAAAACAAACGGTTTCCATCACGCTAAATAAGCCGGCCTATACTTTGAAAAAAGGGAAAACCGTGAAATTAAAAGCTACGCTGAATCAAGCGGCCAAAAAGAAAGGCGTAGAATGGAAAAGCAGTAATCCAAAGGTTGCATCCGTATCTAAGAGCGGAAAAGTGGCAGCAAAAAAGAATGGGAAAACAACCATCACAGCACGCATTAAGGGGACGAAAGTAAAGGCGGCCAGCAGGATCACCGTGGGTACACCGGTCAGCAGGATCAGATTAAACCGGAAATCGGTAACTTTAAAAGCAGGGCAGAAGTTTACGCTGAAAGCAACGGTATCCCCTAAGAAAACAGCCGTGAAAAAAGTAGCCTATAAGAGCAGCAGCAGAAAAACAGCAACGGTAAGCAAAAAAGGCGTAATCCGTGCGGTTTCTGCAGGAACAGCAAAGATTACGGTAACGGCGGCGGATGGATCCGGGAAAAAGGCATCCTGCACTGTAAAAGTGGAAAAAAATACAGTGCCTGTTACCGGAATAGCATTCAATAAACCGCAGCTTAATTTAAAGCAGGGTGAAGAAGAAAAGCTGGCTGTTACGGTATATCCCTCCAATGCGACAGATAAAGCAGTTAAATGGGAAACATCAAACCAGGCAGTAGTCCGGGTATCCGACAATGGAACAGTAAAGGCAGTTGCCGGGGGGACAGCAACAGTCACAGCAACGGCGCATAACAATGTCCGGGCAGTCTGCAACGTGACAGTAGAACCTGTTTCCGGGCAGCCGGAAAAACCGGAAAAGCCGACGGAGCCGGAGGAACCAACAGAACCGGAGAAACCAACGGAGCCGGAAAAACCGTCTGTTCCAGGTAAAGTGACAAAGGATACCAAAGTGTCAGAGATTATAAACGACCCGGCATTTGGAAATTTCGGCCGTCTGTTATTTCCGGTTGACCGCACGGTATCCGAAGACATGACACTGGAAGAAATCAGCAGCAGCATTGTTTACACATGGTACAGCAATATAAAGGCAGACAAGACCGTTGAGATTGTGAATGATCTGAAATTGCGTTCCGAAGATGGGGAACAGGTATTTTATCCCATTTATTCAGAGGAAGAGATGGCTGAAAATCCCGAAAAGAGGGATACGGGGCTGTTCTATTTCAAAGGGAAACCGGGGGCGAAATATGCCATTTTCAATGCGGGCGGAGGTTTCGCTTATGTAGGGGCGATGCATGACAGCTTTCCCCATGCGCTGGAGGTGAGCAAAATGGGCTACCACGCATTTGCGCTGATCTACCGCCCGGATTCTGCGTATGAGGATCTGGCGAAGGCGATCATGTATGTCCATGACCATGCGAAAGAGCTTGGAGCCGACGCAGAAGGTTATTCTCTCTGGGGCGGATCTGCAGGGGCGCGGATGGCGGCAACACTTGGAAATAAAGAAAGCGGCCCGGCAAATTACGGGAGGCCGGATATTCCGCAGGCAGCGGCAGTCATCATGCAGTACACGGGATATACGGATGCCTCATTAAGTGATGCGCCGACTTATGCCTGCGCAGGCATGAATGACGGCATTGCAGATTACAGGACGATGGAATCACGGCTTGCACAGTTGCAGGCATTTGGGATTCCGACGGAATTTCACGCTTATGAAGGCCTGGGGCATGGATTCGGCCTGGGGACGGGAACCGTGGCGGAGGGATGGATTGAAGATGCCGTTGCTTTTTGGGAGGTGCAGGCTGGCGTACAGCAGGATGCAGAAAGAAATACGCTTCTGACAGCTTCCCCCACTTCGGAGAAACAGCAGGTTCTCTATGTGTGGGAAGAAGGGAAAGCGCCTGCAACAACCGTCTATACACAAAATACCGGAAACTATTTTGACGATCCGGATTTCAGACCGTATGTGACTACATTCCCGGCTGCAGAGGGGATTCCCATAAAGGGCGCGGTTGTCATCTGTGCCGGCGGCGCTTTCCAGTTCCGGAGCGATGCGAATGAAGGGACGCCGATTGCATTGGAATTAAGCAGGAGGGGGTATCAGAGTTTTGTGCTGGATTACCGCCTGCGTCCCTATACCCAGGAGGAAGGCGCACTTGACTTGGCAAGGACAGTCCGGTTTATCCGGCGCCATGCCGATGAATACGGGATAGATGAGAAAGATATTGCCGTCATGGGATTTTCAGCAGGGGGGATCCTTGCAGGTGAAATGATCCTGCATTATGGGGGTGGGATAACCCCGGATGCCTTAGATCCTTCTTATGTGCCGGATGCGCTTGACCGTGTTTCGGCCAGGGTTGCTGCGGATGGCATGATCTATTCTTTCTATGGGCGCCTTAGCGTGGCATCTATGGATCTTGAGAGCCTGCAGGAAGCGGGGATTCCCCCGACCTATTATTGTTATGGGACAAACGACCCGTTTTACAGGCAGTTCGAAGCACAGTTTTCCATGCTGGAAAATGCGGAGGAGCATGTAGAGCGCCTTGTGCTTGAAAATTGGGGGCATGGATTTGGCAGCAGGGGAGGCTGGATGGAGGATTACGACCGGTTTTTGGCAAAAATATTTGGAAACAATTAAAAGATAAAAGATGCGCAATAAATAAGGAAATACCCTCCGGGTATCCCTATGTGCGCGGGAAAAAGCACAGTAATAAGGAAATACCCTCCGGGTATCCCTCTATGCGCGGGAAAAATGCGCAGTTATAAGGAAAGGAAGGGAACTATGAATACTGCAAAAAGAAAGAACATATTCAAAAAAGTATTGGTATTTACGCTCATGCTTTCGTTTGTCCTGGGGCAGTTTACCCCTGTGCAGGCGGCAGCAGGAAAGACGAAATATACCATTGCGTTAAATAAGCAAGTATATACCATGAAAAAAGGGAAAAGCGTAAAGCTAAAAGCAACGCTGAATCAAGCTGCCAAAAAGAAAGGCGTGGAATGGAAAAGCAGCAACCCCAAAATTGCGTCCGTGTCTAAGAATGGAAAAGTGACGGCAAAAAAGAATGGGAAAGCTACCATTACTGCGAGGGTGAAAGGGACAAAGGTAAATGCGAAAAGCCGGATTACCGTGGGAACACCGGTAAACAAAGTTACATTAAACAGGAAGTCTGTTTCTTTAAAAACGGGGCAGAAGTTTGCGCTGAAAGTAACCATGTCCCCCAAGAAATCATCCAATAAAAAGGTATCTTATGACAGCAGCAACCGCAAGGTGGCGACAGTAAACAAAAAAGGCGTGATCCGCGCTGTATCAGCAGGGACGGCAAAGATCCGGGTGACAGCTGCAGACGGTTCCGGGAAAAAAGCGTCCTGTACGGTGAAAGTGTCAGAGAACGCAGTAGCTGTTACAGGTGTGACATTAAATAAAACGCAGCTGAACTTAAAGCAGGGAGGGGAAGAAAGGCTTACTGCAACGGTAAACCCATCCAATGCGACAAATAAGACAATCCAGTGGTCATCTTCCAACCAGGCAGTGGCCAGTGTTTCTGAGAATGGGACGGTAAGGGCGGCTGCAGTAGGAACGGCCACGATTACAGCATCCGCGCATAATAATGTCCGTGCAGTCTGCAACGTGATAGTAGAAGCCGCTCCGGAACAGCCGACAGACCCGGAGAATCCAGAAGAACCAGGAACCGAAAAAATTCTGGTGGCATATTTCTCATGGAGCGGGACAAGTGAAAGGATTGCAAATAATATCATAGAGCAGACAGGGGCAGATTCCTTCCGCATTGAGCGGGAAACACCATACAGCGATGATTATAATGAAGTTGCCTATGGGGAGGCGAAAGAGGAAGCAGAAAATAATGCAAGACCACCCATTAAAAATCCGCTGGCATCCGTTGGGCAGTATGACAGGATCGTACTTTGTTATCCCATCTGGTGGCATACGGCGCCCATGACGGTCGGGACGTTTTTGGAAAGCTACAATTTCAGCGGGAAGTATATTTACCCGGTTTCACAGTCAGCTTCGATGGATACCTCGCAGTATGCGCAGTCCGTAGAATTTATCAAAACCTGTGCGCCGGGGGCAGTCGTAGATGATGGTATATTTTCAAAGGATAACGCTGCAATCCGTGATTATATCGCCGATAAGGTGATGCGGCCAGATGTGGTTCCTGTTACCAGTGTGACGTTAAATAAATCACAGCTTGCTTTAAAACCAGATGCAGAAGAAACGCTTATTGCCACGGTGAATCCAGCCAACGCGACCAACCAGGAAATCCAGTGGTCATCTTCCAACCAGACAGTGGCCATAGTTTCCGATCATGGAACGGTAAAAGCGGTTGCAGCGGGAACAGCCACGATCACTGCTTCAGCAGAAAATAACATCCGTGCAGTCTGCAGCGTGACGGTAGAAGCCGCTCCGGAACAGCCAGAACAGCCGATAGACCCGGAGAAGCCGGAAGAGCCAGGGACCGGAAAAATCCTGGTGGCCTATTTCTCATGGAGCGGGACAAGCGAGAGGATTGCGAACAATATTATAGAGCAGACAGGGGCAGATTCTTTCCGCATTGAGCGGGAAACACCATATAGTGACAATTATAATGAGGTCGCCTATGGGGAAGCAAAAGACGAGGCAGACAATAACGCAAGGCCTCCAATCAAAGACCCGCTATCATCCGTGGAACAGTATGACAGGGTTGTATTGTGCTACCCAATCTGGTGGCATACGGCACCCATGACAGTCGGGACGTTTTTGGAAAGATACGATTTTAGCGGGAAATATATTTACCCGGTTTCACAGTCAGCTTCGATGGATACCACGCAGTATGCGCAGTCCGTAGAATTTATCAAAACCTGCGCACCGGGGGCAGTCGTAGATGATGGGCTATTTTCAAAGGATAATTCCGCGATCCGTTCCTATATTGCGGACACTGTAATGTAAGAGTTTCATTTTCCATACAACATTCCATCAGAGAATACAGGAGAAATTTTCATGTTAGTATATACTTTAAGGTTATAACTGCTGAACAAATGGAAACTTCCGCTGCCGCATGGTATTTGCTAAAATAAGATCATAAAAGTAACAGCGCATTGTTTCAGAACGAAAGGAGGTTTTTTATGAAGCGTTATATTGCATTACTGGCGGCAGCAACAGTTATAGTTTCCCTGGCGGCCTGCGGGTCTGATAAGCGTGAAGCATCGGGCAGATCTGAGAAAACGCAGGAACAGACTGCAGCGGCAGATGCAGAGCCTGCGTCGGATGGCAAAATACTGATCGCTTATTTTACGGTTGCTGAAAACAGCGGCGTAGACGCTGTTTCTTCTGCCAGCTATTCCATGGTAAATGATAAGCCGGTTGGCCGGCTCCGTGCCATTGCAGATATGATCCAGGCAGAAACAGGAGGGGAGTTGTTTTCCATCCGGACTTCCGTGGTGTATCCGGCAGACGGCGGGGAACTGATCGACTATGCCGCTAATGAGCAGGAAGAAGACGTGCGCCCGGAATTGACCAGCCACATAGAGGGACTGGATAAGTATGGGACAGTTTTTGTCGGTTTTCCCAACTGGTGGGCCGACCTTCCGCAGGTTCTTTATAGTTTTTTTGATGAATACGATTTTTCGGGAAAAACAATCATCCCATTTAATGTCCATAATGGAAGCCGTTTTTCCGGGACGATCGAAACAATTCAGGAGCTTGAGCCGGAAGCGACGGTCATTACGGATGGATTTACTGTGAATGAAAGAGATGTGCCGGATGCAGCAGGTGATGTGGCAGGCTGGCTGGAAGAAATTGGCTATTAGAGGGGGGCTTTCGTGAAACAGAATGTGGTTTTGAAAATTGTGACAGATTTCTGTATGACGGCAGTGTTGATCGTTCTGATGGCTTATGAGCTTGTCGGCCAGGCTGCCCATGAATGGCTGGGGATTGGGATGCTCGTCCTTTTTATCCTGCATCATATATGGAACAGGAAATGGATCAGCAATAGATTCAAAAGAAAGCACCGTCCGGGTATTCCTCTATACCCTCTGGGGCACGCGTGTGCAAAAAACGGCACAAAAATAAGGAAATACACGCTTTTTTCCATCCTGCAGACGCTTCTTGTCATTTGCATTTTTATTGCAATGACAGGTTCTATGGTAAGCGGAGCGATACTTTCCCGCCATGCGCTCGCGTTCCTTCCCATCCAGGGAGGGCGTTCTTTTGCCAGGAATCTGCATATGCTTTCAGCGTATTGGGGGTTTGCATTGCTCTCGCTCCATCTCGGATTCCATTGGAGCATGATCATGGGGATGATAAAGAAGCATTGGAAAAAGGCGTCTGCCGTCCCTGTATGGATATTGCGGGGATCTGCTTTCCTGACAGCTGCTTATGGGGCGTACGCTTCCTGGAAAAGAGGGGTTTGGGAATATATGTTCCTTAAAAATCAATTTGTGTTTTTTGATTTTGATGAACCGCTGGCAATTTTCCTGGCAGATTACATAGCTGTCCTGGCCTTGTTTGTATGGTGCGGGCATTATGCTTCAAAATGGGCAAAGATCCGAAAAAAGAAACAGCTTTTACAATAGTGTATAAAAGAACAGAAAGGAATGGAATTATGAAAACTTACAGAACAAAAATGTTACGGCTGGTATCTATGGCGTTGGCTTTTGCCTTAGTGTTTTCTCTGGCAAACGTGCAAAATGTGGAAGCTAAAACAAAAAAGAAAAACATTGTTGTGCTTTATTTCTCAGCAACAGGGACGACAAGGGGCGCGGCAAAGAAGATTGGCAAAGCAACAAAGGGAAACGTAATAGAGATCAAGGCAAAAAAACCTTATACAGAGGAAGACCTTGATTACGGTGATGAAAATAGCCGGGTGTCAAAAGAACATGCGTCTGCAAAAACACCGGCAAGAAGCAAAGTCCGCCCAAAGATTGCTAATATAACGGCAATTAAGAAAGCAGTAAAGAAAGCGGATGTTGTGTATATCGGGTATCCGATCTGGTGGGGAGAAGCGCCGCATATTGTTTACAGCCTTGTAGAAAATATAAGCCTGAAGAAGAAAACGGTAATCCCATTTTCTACGTCGATCAGCAGCGGCCTTGGAAGCAGCGGGAAACATTTAAAGGTAAAGGCACAGATTTCATCTAAGACAAAATGGATGAAAGGGCGCAATTTTTATGACGTGCCTTCCCAGAAAACCGTCAATAAATGGGTAAAAAGTTTAAAATATTAAGACGTATTAGGTCTGAAACATATGGCAGACATATTTGATATGAAAGAAATAAAAATGATTAAAACAGAGGAGCAGGACATGGAATATATAACTTTGAATAATGGAGTCAGGATGCCCGTATTGGGCTATGGGGTGTACCAGGTGAGTAACGAGGAATGTGAACGCTGCGTATTGGATGCGATTGGTGAAGGCTACCGTTCGATCGATACTGCACAGGCATATGGAAATGAGGAAGCGGTTGGCAACGCTGTCCGTAAATGCGGCGTTCCCCGTGAGGAATTATTTCTGACGACAAAAGTATGGATCAGTAACGGTGGTTATGAAAAAGCAAAAATTTCCCTCAAAGAATCCTTGCAGATGGGCAAATAAGCGAATTTTTCAATTCAAATTTAATTAAAGTATTTATAGGCTCCAGAAGCCTTGTAAACACTGTACTTTCTAGTGGTTATAAGGTTTTTGGAGCCTTTTTCATTCATAGAAGGGTAATCGTTCAAGTACCGCTGAACACCGCCAAACACCGTCTAAAATCACTTCAAATTGAGTATTACTCAAGTCACAAGTTGAGTAAAATGAGTATCCGCAATCTTTAGCGAAGTTTACTCAAGTCATCAGAGTTTTTGAAATCATCTTACTTCATAATTAAATTTCACAGGTTATATGAGCAGCATAGTCTTAGAGAGGAAGAAAACAACTTCTTTCTGGGACAGAGACAAAATTCGGGTTGACAGTTAGCCGTTTTTTGGGTAACTGGCAGCACGGATTCCACAAGGGTTTGGGAGTGTAGCTCCCAAGTATTTCAAAATGGAGGACAAGCTATGGCAGCGAATACAGCGGTAGGTGCAGAAAAGAAAGATACTCGCACAATTACTTTCAAAAACAAGGAACACAGAGATTTTTATATGGATTACATGCCAAAATGCAGATACCAGGATGTGTACCACAAAGCGTTGGTGTATTGCCTTGGGATTGACCGGGATACAAGGGTAAATGCAGACAGGATTTATGATTTTAGTACAGGATGCGTGAAAACAGAGTGCCTGCATGAAGGCTGGCAGACCAGCGGAAGTGCAAGGATTGTCCGTATGGCATTTAACCTTTACTGCAATGGAACGCCAAGCGTTGATGACACAGAAGCTACAGAGGAACAGTTAAAGGAGTGCCGTTGTTATACGGTGGAAGATTTATTCTGCTGCGACTATGCAAGATACTTTTGGGAGGCAGTCAGGCTCCGCTATCCTGAATACTGCTTTTAGATTGGGAGGGTTGATATGCTGAAAATCAGGATGCAGGGGACAAAGAAAGACCTGCACTGGTTCCAGCGGCTTCTGGAACGGCAGGAGGATGTGGATGTGAAGTCAGTGTCGGAACCGTTTGCAAACAAAGGGACAAAGAAATATTTCCGTATGTATGCGGAAGTGGAGAAAACAGGGAAGTAAATTCAGGAGGAAAGTATATATGTGCAGAGTGATTGCAGTGGCAAACCAGAAGGGCGGAGTCGGAAAAACAACGACATGCGTAAATTTAGGGATTGGGCTTGCAAGGGCAGGCAAGAAAGTACTATTGGTAGAGGCGGATGCCCAAGGCAGCATGGCGGTGAGCCTTGGGATTGCAGAGCCGGACGAGTTGGATGTAACTTTAGTGAATATCATGGAAAAAATAATCAACGACGAGGACGTAGAGTTTGGCGAGGGCATTATCCACCATGCGGAAGGGATTGATTTTATCCCGGCAAATATCGAATTGGCAGGACTGGAAACGGCTCTGGTAAATGTTATGAGCAGGGAAACGATACTGCGCCAGTATCTGAACGGCGTAAAAGGAGAGTATGACTTTGCAATCATTGATTGTATGCCTTCGCTTGGCATGATCACGATAAACGCCCTTGTAGCGGCAGACAGCGTACTGATTCCCGTAGAGGCGGCGTATCTCCCGGTGAAAGGGCTTCAGCAGCTTATAAAGACCATTGGGCGGGTTCATAGAAAGCTGAATCCAACACTTGATATTATGGGGATTCTGCTGACAAAGGTAGACCGGAGGACAAACTTCGCAAGGGACATTTCAGCGCAGATTCGGGAGGTTTATGGGAACCGGGTACATATTTTCGAGAACTGTATCCCATTGTCCGTAAAGGCTGCGGAAACCACGGCAGAGGGGAAAAGCATCTATCTCCATGACCCGAAGGGGATTGTGGCAGGCGGCTACCACTCACTGACACAGGAGGTGCTTGCGGATGAAAAGTAAGAGCGCAGAGAAGGTAAAGCTGAACAGATTTGATGATTTATTTGGCATAGATGAAGCGGGGGAAACGGTCATTTCCGTTCCCCTAAGTGAACTGCATACGTTTAAAGGCCATCCGTTCCGGGTGCTGGATGATGAAAAGATGCAGGAGACAGTGGAAAGCGTAAAGCAGTATGGTGTGTTGATGCCGGGAATTGTGCGCCCACATCCAGAAGGTGGCTATGAGGTCATTGCAGGACATAGGCGGTGGCGGGCCTGCGAGCTTGCAGGGCTTACGGAAATGCCTGTGATTATCCGGGAAATGGATGATGATACGGCGGTAGTCCTGATGGTGGATACGAATATCCAAAGGGAGGACATCCTGCCAAGTGAGAAGGCAAAGGCATATCGGATGAAATACGAAGCAATGAAGCACCAGGGCAGCAAAGGAGAGAAATATACTGCAGACGCTATCGGGGAAGCTGCCGGGGACAGCGGGAGGACGGTACAGCGTTATATCCGGCTGTCGGAACTGGTGGAAGAACTGCTGGATTATGTGGATGAAAATAAAATCCCAATGGTGGTGGGCGAAAAGCTGTCTTATCTGAAAGCAGAAGAACAGGCATGGGTTGTGGATGCCATCAGCAACAGCGGCATATTCCCATCAAAGGCGCAGGCAGAGCAGTTGAAGGCTGTCAGTGTAACAGGGGAATTGACGGAAGGGAAGGTATATGCGGTTTTAGTGCGGAAAGAGAAAGAAAATGTAAATGTGACTATCCCCGCAAAAAAAATCAGCAATTATTTCCCGACAGGATATTCCAAAGAACAGATTGAGGATGTGATCTATACGCTTCTGGAAGAATGGAAGCAGAAGGAAGGAGGGACGAAAGATGCAGGAATTACAGTTTGATTATTACCGGGGCATGGAAGCGGAGCAGTACACATTTTACCGGATTCCGAAGGTTCTGTTCACTGCAGAATGCTTCAAGTCCCTCTCCTGTGAAGCAAAGGTTTTATACGGTCTTTTATTAGACCGTATGAGCCTTAGCATAAAGAACCGTTGGTTTGACGAAGAGGACAGGGTGTATATTATTTTTACAGTGGAAGATGTGATGGAACTGCTGAATTGCAGTCGGCAGAAAGCGATTAAGAACCTGGCAGAACTTGATTCAGAAAAAGGGATAGGGCTGATAGAGAAAAAACGCTTAGGGTTAGGAAAACCAAATGTAATATATGTAAAAAATTTTATCATAAAGGAAAGCCCGGAACAGGAAGAAAAAGCGCCAGAAAATGCCGGAAATGCACAGAAGTATGAAAATCATACTTCAAGAAGTATGGAAAACGAACTTCAAGAAATTCCAAAATCAAACTTCAAGGAGTATGAAAATCAAACTTCAAGAAGTTCCAAAATCAAACTTCAAGAGATTCCAGAATCAAACTTCAAGAAATGTGAAAATCATACTTCAAGAAGTATGGAAAACAGACTTCAAGAAGTTCCAAAATCATACTCTAATAATACTGATATTAACAATACTGATTTAAGTGATACTGAATTTAGTAAAACAGAGTATAGCAAGACAGATCTTAACGATATAGAATCTGGTGTGTCTGCTCCAATCCATCCCAATCATATCCAGTCTAATCCATCTACCGCTGATATGGCATCGGATGTGATTGATGAGATGGATGCATACCGTGACATTATCCGGGAACACATATCTTACGAGTGTTTTCAGGACGGACGCTATCACCGGAGGGAGGACGTGGATGAGCTTGTTGAGCTGATGGTGGAAGTGATGATGCTGCCGGACAATGGCACAGTGCGGATTGCGGGGGTAGAAAAGCCAGTGGCGATTGTCAAAAACCGGTTTATGAAGCTGGAGCATGGGCATATCGAGTATATCCTAACCTGCCTTGGCGCTAACACAACGAAAGTGGGCAATATCAAGGCATATCTTCTGACAACGCTGTATAATGCTCCGATGACCATAAGCAATTATTATACGGCAGAGGTGAACCATGACCTGTATGGGAGCGGGTGAGGGGAATTAAGAGATTACAGTGCATGAAATTATTTGGCAGAAAGGCGTGGTATACGAACCACGCACAGAATGGAGGCAGGCATGAAAGCAAGTGAATTTATAAAGCGTGTGGTAATTCCGGTTGCATCGGCAGTGTTTTTGGCGTCTTGGACCTATGTCAATACTTTGGACACAAAAAGTTGAAAGTTCATGCTGATTTTTTTAATTCCTCATCCTCCTTTTGCTGGGGTGTCATATAGCCGATGGCACTGTGAATCCTTTTTCGGTTATACCAGCCCTCTATGTATTCAAAAATTGCCCTTCGGGCTTCTCTGGAATCCTGATATGTGTGAAGATGGATCCCTTCCTTTTTCAATACGGAATGAAAGGATTCTATGCAGGCATTGTCATAGGGATTCCCTTTACGGCTGAATGAATGGATCATTCCATGGCTGCCCAGATAACTCTCAAATGCCTGGCTTGTGTACTGACTGCCCAGATCACTGTGGAGAATGATTCCCTGCGTGTCTCTGGCATTCAGGCAGGCATTCTTTACCGCTTCCACTGCCAGCTCCGCTGTCATGGATGTCCCATAGGCATATCCGATAATCTTGCGGCTGCACAGGCCCATTACGGAAGCCAGATAGGTCCATCCTTCTTTCAGCACATGGATATAGGTGATATCCGTACACCATTTCTGATTGATGGTTTCTGCTTCAAAATCACGTCCCAAGATATTTACCTTATCATCAGGGACAGCCCCATGGTTTGCATTGTGGTTATACTTTTTTACCACTACAGACCTCAGCCCTTGTTCTGCCATATGTCTCTGGACACGCTTTACGCTGCAGGGTGTCCCATTGTCATTGGATCTATGTCAATACTTTAGACAAAAAAAGTCGAAAGGTTATGCTGCTTTTTTAAGTTCCTCATCCTCCTTTTGTTGGGGTGTCATATAACCAATAGCACTGTGTATTCTTTT
>CAJTDL010000062.1 GCA_910575035.1 Lachnospiraceae bacterium | reverse complement strand
TCACTATACCATACATACCCAAAAATAAGAATAATGTAGGCAATAAAAAAACAGGTTTTCGACCTGTTCTTTTATTGCTTCCTATACCCAAAGTTCAGAAAGAACCTATTGCAGTAGAAGATAGCCTTTTCCGTTACTTGCGGTTGTTTCTATTGTCTAAGTATGTTAATGCTGCGAAAATGACCAACAGCAGTGTAAGTATCTCAAGTGTGTTCATACCGACCTCCTTTCCGTTTCCAGAAAGGACAACCGCAGACTATCCCTACTTGCTCTAATCTGACTAAGAGAATTATAGCACGTTATGTCGAATAATGCTATAAAAGATTTGCGTCAATCACTCCGCCGCTTCCAATGCCACCTCTGCAAATTCCGCATCGCTCATGGCTTCCAGTTTCCCCAAGACCTGTCCGGCAAGCTCCCCCATATCACTATCCTGTATATGGGGGATCACGTTCTTTATGTCGGCAATCATGCCCGTCCTGTCCTGCCCCTCAAACACACACATCAAATTGATTTCTTCCACTGTAAATTTATCCATAACTTATATCTCCCTCTCTGATTTTTTCTCCGTTCCCTTTTCCGGGGCTTCCTTCTCTGACTTATCCCTCTGCTCGATGACCGCCTTTTTCTCCGCCAGTTTCTCTTTTATTGAAATCCTGCCTGACTGCTTTTCTTTTTCCTCTTTCGGCTTCTCATTGTTCAGGACGTTATCAATCATGTTATAGTTACATTCTTCCAGTTCCTCAATCTTTGCAAGCGGCTTGTATTCCGCCAGCTTATCTAACAGCTCCTTCGCCTTCCTTGCGGTCTGTACGCCCTCACTGTCATCAAGCTCCGTCCCTTTCCCGATAATATCCGTCATGCCTTCCCGGATACTGTCTGAAATGAGCGCATTGAGGAAATCATTCAGATACCCGGTATTCCCGTTCCTGATGTCCTCTGTGATATTCGCTATCTGCGCTTCCCTGTCCTCCACTGTCTGATTGTACTGAACAGTGTCGTAGTTGTAGGAAAGCTGGTCTATCTCCGCAGCAAGGAAAGCCGCCTGCCACTTCTCCAGAGAACCCCTGACCTCTATATCCGGCAGCTTGTCGATCAGCTCCGCAATGACCTCCACCGCCTTCGGATTGTCTGTAATATCCGGCACATAGTCCAGAATCTCCAAATCCGCAACTCTGCCCGAAACAATATCCATCTGCGTGTCCTCGTAGCTTTCTGTCCCTTCTGTATGGATATTGATGCCAATGCTTGGGATACCGTTCATCCTCTCCGGCGGTATCTGGTTGAAAATGGCGATTGCTTCCGGGACGTCTGCTATCCCCTCATGGTACTCTCCAAAATTGTGGAACTCCCCGCACTCCGCCACTGTAAGGGTGACAACCGTCTGTTTTTCCTCCTGTGCCTGCTCTGCGGCTTTCTCCTGCAGGGTGGCTCGTTTTTCCTCAAGATAAGCTTCCACACCCGGAAGATACTCCCCAAGCGTCCCGGTCTTGCCCTCTGTAATGGGATTGATGTCTACCTTAACGCCGCCGATTGTAAAACCGTCCTCGTTGAAGGCATTGAACAGGGTATCTTCGTTTTCCCCGCCCCGGTACTCCACAGCCACGTCAAGGTCAGATACAGGTTCTTCCAAACCTCTGCATCTGCTCCCTGTAACCGCCATATCCACAAGCTCTATATCCATTCCATACTCGTCAATTTTGGACTGTAAATAAGCATAAACACTCATTTCTATATCTTCCTGTGTCTGCCCGTTGACAGGGTTAAATAATTCCTCAGTTCTGGCTTTAAAATCGGCTATCACTTTGCTTTCCGCCGCTTCCAGCACTTCGGTTCTGATACGTTCCTCAAGATGCTCTTTTGCCGCCTGTTCTGCCTTTTCTATCAATCCGTCATAATCAATCGGTATCAGTTCATCGTCAGTGCGGATACTGCCCTCCAGACTGCTCCTGTGCGCTGGCTCTTTCAAATCCGTCACAATCTCGTCAAGTGCCTGTCTGATTGTTATGTCCGGATTGTCATATACGCCCCCGTCCAGTTCCCGGTAGTCCATATCATAAATGGTGTAATCATACCCCTCAGTGGCTTCCTGAATACTGATATAACGGTCTGCCAGACGGAAGGCAAGCTCTGTTTCCACCCTGTCCGCTTCCCTAACATTGGCATCTATGTACGGATTTTCCCACTCCGTAAACGGTACATCTTCCACGATATGCTTCTGGTTGGCTGTGGGCATGAGATGTTCCATTTTCCCCTGTCCATAGAGGGCATCAAACCTGTCCATATAGAGGGAAATATCGTCAAGACCGCTGCTCTTTAGCTGGTACTCAAACCGCTGTTTCACAAAATCCTTTATTTCCTCCGGCGACATTTCCCGGTGAACCCGTACCTTGTCAAAGCCGACCTCGTGATTTAAAGTCTGCAAATCCTCCATGAAGCGGCTGCTTTCCTCTGCCGCCTTGCTGTGCGTAAAATCCAGTGACAGACAGTTTTCATGGTTTCTGACGTGGATCAGGTCAAATTCGCTGCCATTGACATGAAAGCCGAAAGTTGCCCTCGCCATATCCGGCTTGTCCTCTGTTTCCCTTCCCCGGTACTCTGTGAATTTCGCCATTGCTTCCGGAAGGCTCTCAAAACGCTCCAGCCTGCTTTTTTCCGGGCTGTTCTCCGCCCAAGTGGATAAATCCTCAATAACATAATAGGAAACTTTGTCATTGTCCGGCTCTGCCATTGTATTTTCTGCCGCTGTATGTTCTTCCGCTGCTTCTGCCGGGATTTCCGCTGTTTCCTCCCTGACTGCATCTTTTTCTGTGCTGATTTCCGCCGATACCGAAAGCTCCTTTGTAAACTCCGGTATCTCCCTGTAACCAACGGAATCCACATAATGGCTTGTATTCTCCCCGTCCTGATGCAGCACCACCACATCGCTTACGGAAAGGGAATGCCCGGTAAAGTCTGCCGGGTGGTCTATGTTGAACTTGGTATAAATATCTTCAAGGCTCATGCCCTCCGTAAGCTCCCCGGTATAGACAAGGGTGTAATTCTCTCTGGAAACCGGGATACCTTCTTTTTCGAGGTAATCCATATCCATAAAGCGAATATCCCTTGTTTCCGCTGAATCTTTAAGCTGGTAGATGCCAAACCTTCCCTCATTGCCATACAAAAGCTGTGCTTCCCGGTTAGGCTCGCTGTCCTCCAATTCCTGCTTCATGGATTGGTATTCCTTATAAGCGTTCCAATCACCTTTTTCCACGCCGAACAGTCCGTCATGCTCCTGCAATGCCGCCCTGTCCTCTACAAGCGCTTCTGAACCGTCTGCGTGGAGCTGGTACACCGAAACATCTTCCCCAAACAGCTCCGATGCCATATCCTTTGTCAGAGGGAGCATTTCATCCCATGCATACCCGTATTCGTGCATTTCCGACAGCCCCACCATTCCGTCCGGGAGAGCGTCAATTTCTTCCTGCGCCACCCTGATTGTTTCCCAAAGCAGAGTTGAATCGTCTTTCTGCTCCGCAATGGAATGTGCAAGGGAAGTGGTCTTATACATATCATCCAGCTTATACGCATGATTCATAATCAGATTGCGCTCATCGCTGTCATATACCGACCTGTGAAATTCCATGCGGTTAATGAGCTGCTCCGCCTGTACCGTTGCCGGAAGCTCCGAAGCGGTATGCACTTCCCATTCGCTCATATCCACATCAAAATCATAGAACTGCGGATACCCGTCATTCAAACCGCCGCTTCTCATAATCGGCACAAACTCAAAACCTCTCTCCTGCAGATAATCCAGCACATTACCATTCCACTCATTTTCTTCCAAAAATGGTATGGCATATAAAACATTTGCCACTTCTGACTGCATATCCGCAATTTTAATGGTTTCATATTCCCCGCTGTCCGGCGTGGAGATTCTCACAATCACATCCCCATATTCAATCGGAACATTCGCCCTTTCCCGTTCTTCCTGCAATGCCTTGTAATCGGTTATCTCATGGGTATCCGTATCATAGGCATAGTCTAAATGGTATTCCTCTACTTCCTCGCTCCGTTCATTGGCAAGCAGCGTTACCCATGCCCCGGCTCTTTCAAGGTAGGCTTCCACATTCTGCCTGTCATCGTCTTTCATAGCGGACAGCAGATTAAATATTTCCGTCCTCTCCATGCCCTTAACATTCAAAAGGTCATATTCGGAACGGTCTGTATTTGACACAAGCAGGATAATGTCCTCCTGTGACTGTTCTGCGGCACGTTCCTTTTCAATCTCCAGAAGCTGCGTTTCAATCCCCTTTATCAGTTCCGAGGAAGTCCGGCGTATGGTGTCGAGGGAAGATTTCAGCTCCGGCATCTCTTTTCCGCTGCTCCACCCGGCGATATACCCGAAAGAATAATCGGACGTGTCAATCCCGAAATGCTGGCATACGGTGTAGGCAACGCTCTCCGCTTCCACTTCTTTGGTTTCCCGGTCTTTATAGACTGCTTTCTCCGTATCCTGCTCCGCTTCCCTTGCATGGAGCTTTGCGTGCGCCACTTCATGGACTCCGGTCTTTGCGTTCTGCGCTTCGCTCATGCCCTCTTTAATGGCGATAGGGCGGCTTAAATCAATAAAATATCCTTTCCTGTCACCCTCCATTTCCTCATATCGGATTGGGACAGGGGAAACCCTCTCTAACGCTTCCATAAAATCCCGGTAACGCTCCACATCCCCATGCAGTTCATTCACGCCAAGTCCGGGAAGCTCTTTCCCGTCCGTCTGGGAATAATCGAACACTGTCACGACACGAAAGGCGGGTATCTTTATCTCCACTTCCTCCATGACGGGCATCCCGTCCCGGTCAAGCACAGGCTCATTTGTGACCGGATCAATCTTCTCCTGTTCCTCTTTGATTTTATAAGGCGCAGGCGCAAGGATACGGATACCCCTCTCGCCCTTGTTTACATGGCGTTCAAAATTCCTCTGCCATGCCTTGTACCCGGCAACGTATGTCGCATCCGGGCATTGTTCCTCTATGAGCTGGATATTGTTTGCGCTGTAATTGTGGAATTTTGACATGGTGTTCAGGTAGCTTTTATATTTCTCCTCTTCAAACAGCTCCTTCAAGCCTTCCTCCAGCCTGTCCGTTATCTCTTTTACTTTCTGTTTTTCAGTTCTTGCATCTGCCATATGGTTATCTCTCCTTTTCCTCCATAAAAACAGGGGGCAGATAAGTTTCCCTGTCTGCCTCCGCTTTGGATATTTTTATTCGCTGATATTTTTATAAACATTCCTCTTTGCTTTTTGCCTTATCCGGTTCCGGCGCTTTTTTCTGCTGTCCCGCCTTTTCCTTCATCTGCGACAGCTTATCCTTTACGGACACCCGCCCTCCTTTCTCCGCTTCCTTCCCGGCATCCAGACGGGCAGAGAGCCGATCCAGCTTTTCAAATGTTTTATCCGCCCCGTCAATCTTCTTCCGCAGGTTCTCCACCGCTTTTTTTACAGGCGTGTTGACTGCCCTTGTCAGACCGACACCCGGCTTTTCGTCCGATGCCTCTTTCGTTCCTTTCCCGGCTAACAGCCTGCCCACGTTGGAAACGCTGTTCCCAATCTGTTTCAATTCATCCCCGATGCTGTCAATCTGGTTGGCTGTCTTTTCACAGTCCGTCATCACGTCAACCAGACGTTCCCGGTAGCCGGAAAGCATGGACTTCACGCCGGAGATTCCTTTCTGGAGAACCTTGCACATCTCCGCCCTGCCTTTTTCCTTAAAAGTGCTGACCGCCTGCGCTGCTGTTTCCACCAGACGGTTTCTTACCGCTGTCAGACGTTCCGACAGGCTTGTGACTTTCTCCTGAAGGTGGGATATTTTCTCCATAAGGTTCTCCGTAACGGACTTCGGCTGTTTCTCCTGCATCTGCGAAAGCTGCTCCCGGACACCCTGTAATTCATCCACCATTGCGGCAAGCTGCACCTGCATACCCGCCACATACCAGAAAACCCCCATAAAATCCTGTGACTGCTCGTTCATGTTCTGCTGGTTCATCAGCTCCATAAGCTGCTTTAATGCGTCATTTTCCTCCATGACCTGTTTTGTGTTCTGTCCTGCTGTTTCCATTTTGCCCTCCTTATAAACTTTCCTCTTTTCCTTTACCTTTTGAAATATCCGGCTTTTCCGGCTGTTTCTGCCCATATGCCCTCTCACGCATCTCGGCAAGTTTCTCTTTTACGGAAATGCGCCCTCTAGGGCTGTCCGCTAATATCCTCTCCTTCCCATGCTCCGCCACCTTCTCCGATACTGCCCGGTTCACCTGCGGTCTGAAAGGCGCATCCGCCACCGCTTCCGCATCACGCCCCATTTCCCCGGTATCCAGTTCCTCCTGTTCCCCGTCATTCTCCGGCTCATCGTCCATATCAATCCCATCGCCGCCCTTTTCATCCATGTTTAACAGGGCATTTAATTCTGTCAGGCGTTCCAGTTTCTCCGCAAGCTCCGCTTCCTGTGCAAATGGCTTTGTGACCTCCACCTTTGCAGTTTCAAGCTGACGCTCCACGTTCTCCAGCTTCTGTGCCACCGTTTCCATTCTCCCGGTCATGCCCTCTAAGGCGTTGCTTAACCTCTGCGAATTTCCCAACGGATCAGTGCCGATTTCCACCTCGTGGCTGATGCTGCCCTTTAAATTCACCGTAAACTTGGAAAAGAACGAATCGAAGGAAACGCTCATCTTAAACCCCTGATACTCCCCGATTGTGACCGCCATATTCGGCTGTTTTGCGCTCCGGCACATATCAATCAGCGCTGCCCCGGCTTCCTTTTTGTCCGTATATATCCGGTTGCCGATTTTTATGGAGAAAGTGTCCTTGTCCGGGAATTTATTCTGTGCGTAGGTCTGAATGTCGGCACGATACCCCGCAAGGCGTTCTTTCATGGAAGCGATCTGCACCGGGTAGTGCTTCACGATGTTGTCCTCTAAGCGGTACTTCTGACTGGTGTGGTTCGCCTTTAACAGCTTTAGCTTGGATACCTGAATATCTAAATCCATCTTTTCTTTTATGTAGGGATTGCCCGTTGCCAGAGCTTTCACCTCGGCATAAGTGAGAGCCGCTTCGTCTATGTCCTCACAGCTTCTGACCAGGGATTTGCTCGTCATAATCTGCCCAATGAATTTCTGCTTGTTCTCGATAAGCTGCCAACTGTACGAATCGAATGTCCCCTCCGTCACATACCGGAAAATCTTTACCTTGTCATTCATGTTGCCCTGTCTTAAAATCCGCCCTTCCTGCTGTTCAATGTCGGACGGACGCCAGGGCACATCGAGGTGGTGTAATGCGATGAGCCTGTCCTGCACGTTGGTTCCGGCTCCCATTTTTGCGGTTGAGCCTAACAAAAAACGAACCTGCCCGCTTCTAACTTTTGCGAACAGCTCCGCTTTCCTTGTTTCCGTATTGGCGTTATGGATAAAAGCTATCTCATTCTCCGGCACTCCCTTCGCCATGAGTTTATCCCTGATGTCCTCATATACGTTAAATGTCCCATCTCCCTTCGGTGTGGATAAATCGCAGAAGATAAGCTGTGCTGACTTCTGCTCTTTTGTATGCTCCCAAATCTCAAACGCTTTCTCCACACAGGTTGTGGCTTTGGAGTTTTCTTCATCCGGGAGCATATCATTGATGAGCCGCTGGTCTAACGCTAACTTTCTTCCATCGTTGGTGATTTTCAGCATATTGTCGATGTTCGGCTGCACTTTCCTGTCCCTGACTGCCTCCGCCCTGTCCGCAAGGGACTGAACCATGTCCTGCTGGTACTCGCTCGGCTTTAACACAATATTTTCATAATCCGCTTCCGGCACAGGCAGCTTTAACATATCCGGTGTCTGAATGTCGGCACTCTCCTTAAATAACGCAATCAGCTCTGGAAGATTGAAAAACTTCGCAAATCTCGTCTTTGCCCGGTATCCAGTACCCTCCGGCGCAAGTTCTATTGCGTTACAGTTATAGGTACTTTAGTCGATTTGACCTACGAATTTGTAATAGACAGTCAACTTCTGCTCTTTCTCTCCGTTGACCATAACTGGATTGTGTACTTCTATCTTTTCTATCAGCGTGTTCAATACCGTTGCTGTCAGTTTCTTCATGCCTGCACACTGTGCAAGGCTCTCCGTAAACTGCTCCGCATTGGTAACAGCGGCAGATTTCGCTTTATGCTGTCTTTCCAGTTCTGACAGCTTTTCCTCGTTCGCATCCTGTTCCTGCTCGTAATGCGCCGACATCATGGTGAATTTCTTTTCCGACAGCTTTCCGCCGGAATAGTCCTCATACAGCCGGATATACATCTGGTCAAGTTCTGCGTTCCTCTTTTTGAGTTTCTCAATCTCCGCCTTTACTTTTTCCGACCGTTCTGCATTACTTTCATTCATGCTTAGAAGTACGTTGTTTATGAATTTTTCTTTGTCTTTCATTGCTTTTACTGCGTGCCTGTCAATATCCGCTTTTATAGCGTTTTCAATATCCCCTGCGCTGATCCGGTGTGCGGTGCAGAAATTCGCTCCCTTTTTACGGTATGTGGTGCATTGGTAATAAGTCTTGTCCAGTAAATCCCTGTCCGGATTGCGGTTGTCCGTATGTATCAGGAGCGTCTGCCCACAGTCAGGGCATTTCAGAAGCCCTCTGAAAATGTTCTCATAACCGGAAGTACACGGCTTGACTTTTGTGTGCCTGTCAATGATGTCATTTGCCGTCTGCCATACCTCTTTGGTGACAACCGCCTCATGCATATCTTCCAAGACTTCCCTGTCAGCCCGCCGGATATATCCCCTGCCCCTGCATTTGAATGTCGGCTTTGAAGTGCTATGCACATACATACCGCCTTTGTACACGGGATTCCGCAAAATCCGTGTAATGACTTCCTGTTTCCAGTCATACCAGTAATCCTCGCTGCCCGAATCATGCTGGGAGAAAAACTCCTGCTTGTAATAGCTCGGTTTTGGGATTTTCCTTTCATACAGAACTTTGCCGATGCGGTTTGTTCCATACCCTTCCAGGGCAAGGCTGTATATCAGCCTGACAGTGGGCGCAGTCGCTTCATCAACAATCAAGTGGTTTTTGTCCTGCGGGTCTTTCCTGTAGCCGAATGGTGCAGTCGTTCCCATGAATTTCCCTTCCAGTGCCCGTATATGCTTGCCGCTCTTGACCTTTTTGGAAATATCCCTCGAATAAAATTCATTCAGGATATTTTTGAAAGGCGTGATGTCAAGCCCGCCGCTCTGTTCGGAATCCACACCGTCATTGACTGCAATATAGCGTACATGGCGCTGCGGGAAAAACACTTCAATGTATGCGCCGCTTTCAAGATAATTCCTGCCAAGACGGGAGAGGTCTTTTGTGATGACCGTATCAATCTTCCCATCTTCAATATCAGCAATCATTCTCTGAAAACTCGGTCTTTGGAAATTTGTACCGGAATAACCGTCGTCCACATAGAAAGCATAAGCAGCTTTTCCCATATCCCTTGCATATTTTTCAAGGATAGCTTTCTGGCTCTGGATACTCATGCTGTCCCCGACATTCCCATCGTCCTGTGACAGTCTGCAATATAAAGCTGTGATTTTTGTTCCGTTCCCTTTCATCTTCCTACCTCCATAAAAGGGCGGAACACACTACCCATAGTATAGCATGACCGCCCGCAGAATTAAACCGTTTTTCCGACGATTTCCTCAATATTTTTTCTCACTGTTTCCTCGTTGATTTTGCGGAAAGCATCTTCCATGCTCTGACCGCCTAAGTAGATACGTTCCACGACAATCCGTGTCGGTGTTTTTCTGCTTTCGTTTCTGTTTTTGCTCCTGATTTTTTGTTTACTTCCCATTCAATTCCTCCCTTCAAACACAAAAAGGACAGTTATAAACTGTTACGTTCATAACTGCCCTTACGCTGTTTTTACAATCCAAAAAAATTACAAATCCTCTCTTTTTTGCCTTTGCTCTGTAATCCAATAAACCCACATACAAGTGGCAGGTCATTACGCTGCCCACATCGGAATTTCACCGTCATTTCATGACTGAATTTTTATAAAATTTCAGAAGTATCATTATCACGGATATGCTTCATCGCCCCGCACAACTGCTGTGCATTTTGTCAGGTTCTTATCGCTCCACGCCTCTGCTTTTCCGTTCAATTCCAAGTTAGAGCAGGCGCATCATGGCGCACTTACTTAGTGGCTACACATATCCTCACGTCCTGTATGTTCTGCGATATTCAGTTGTCAAATTTCCTTGTAAAAAATCCCTTGTCCGTATGGTATGTTTCCCTCAAAAAAACATCTACAGTTCCAGCTTATACGCCCCGTATTTTTTGAGGACACGTTTCAGGATTTCCTTATCCTCCCCCTCTGCCGCATCATACATTTTTTTGAGCTTCTCCTGTTCGTAGGGAGTGAGCGTATTGTTGTACGGCTTGTAACCCTCCATGATAAAAATTCCCCCGCCTGCCCCCGGCTTTGTGTATATGGGATAGCCATATGTAAGAGCCGCAACATCATTTAATATCGTGCGCCTTGTAACGCCAAATTCCTGCGCCAGCTCCCTTGACGTAACATGACCGTTGACCACAAGGATACTGACAATCTCCAATCTGCGGTCTGCGGTGGTCATGCTGTTCCCTCCTTCCACTCAGCCCCGGCTATTATTGTAAATTCTAAATAGGTCAAAAACCTTCCTATTTACCAAAACTTTTTCAAAAATTTTTTTGTCAGACTGAACGGTAACGCCCGTATTGGTTTTGGGCAGACTGCCTGTGCAGCCTAAAACCCTCTTACTGTCCATACTGGTACAGCAAGCACTGCCCGTGTCCTGGCACGGGGCGAAATAGCAAGCACTGCCTGTGGACGTCCACAGGCACTTTTTTTACAGATTTTCCATAATGGAAATCTGTAAAAATTGCTTATAAGGGGAAAATCCCCCTAACCCCCTTGTGTTTCAAAATCTAAAAGACTTTGATATAAAAGAAAAGTGTACTACATGATATTTTTAACACAAATACAATGCACAATAACGAATAAAACACCCCCTTGTTAATGTTACCCTTTGCATTTATGTATTCATAATATTTTTTACTTTTTATTACCGAATTTATTCCGCATATTAGTTTGAAATATTTGTATCTGTCAAACAAAAAAGCACTAAGAAACACAAATATTTTACTGTCATCTCTCAGTGCTCATTTGCCAATATAATACTTGATTCAGCAAACATTTTTCATCCAGTTTAATCTTTTAATCTGCTATATTTTTCCATGCCACCATCTTTTTGAGTTTATCCAGTATATATATCAAATAGTTTTGTTATTGCATTTTCATCTATCCCTATCATTTTCAGATAAATTTGAAAATCCCTATAATTATCCGAAATTGTTTGGAAAGAAAGTTTCAGATAATCTTCTTGCGCCAAAAAGTATTTTTTCGTTTCTTGTATAATAGTATCATCAATATGCAATGACTGAAATTTTACAATCGTTTCCTCTATCCGTTTCTTTAAGTATCCGTTTGTTATCAGATAATCATTGATAATACAGTCCATATTAACACCCATACACCTTAAAAATAAGGCGGCGGCAAATCCTGTACGGTCTTTCCCTGCGGTACAATGGAACAAGACAGTATCTTTTGGCTTATCACTTTCTAACAATATTTGGAAAAAATCATGGTAGGCTTTTAATGCGCTTTCTTCAAACACAAAATCCCGATATACTTCCTGCATTTGTTCTTTTTGTCTGAATAGCAGATCAATCAGACTGTTTTTATTGTGGAGCATATCTTTAATAAATTCCTCGTTGATTACGGGTATTCTTGTAGAAGAAAAAACAGGAAACAGGAAATATTCCGTGTCCGGCATTGGCTTATCCGGCTCGTTTTGTTGTTCTTCCAAGCCCCTGAAATCAATCACTTTATTAACTCCCAATGCTTGTAATGCAATCTGGTCTGTTTCGGATAAGTGATGTAAATGTGCAGAGCGGATAATTTTTCCATACTTTATATGCTTTCCGTTTCCTGCTTGGAAACCGCCTAAATCACGCATATTTCCAACACTCTGTAATTCTATAACATGGATATTATTTATCATATATTTTCCCTCGCTTTCTATCTGCTATAAAATGAAAAACAAAATAAAGAATACAAAGGTAGGTAACGGCAACAAACCAACCACCCAAAATGTCTGTAAAATAATGCACTCTTAGATACATACGGCTAACTGCTATACAAAAAGGTAACACACATAAAAAAACAGCGATACCGTTCCTTAAAACAGCATTTTTGATTTTTGGAACAAAGAAAGCAATTAAGGTAACTGAAAGTACAATGGAAATGGAGCTGTGTCCGCTTACGAAGCTGTACCCATCTGCAAATGTCAAATGATGAACACTAGGACGGGAGCGCATAACCATATTTTTAATAAATCCATTTATCAGATAAGTAAATAAAACCAAACTGCTGTATAACAGCATTTCTTTCTGAAAACGACTAATCAAAATCATCAGTATTAAAATTAGGGTAACGCCGCCAATTGTTCCAAAAAATGTAATAACATTCATTACCACTGTCATACATTCATTTGTGTGTTCCACCATAAACTGTAAAATCTTGGTGTCAATTTTCTGCAGGAAAAGCAGGTTGTAATTTTTTGCAAGCAGGCATAACAGCACAAGAGAAACGATACCTAATACCAAAATACAAATATTTTTTGCATATCTGTTTTTATCTTTCATCTAACTGCTCCTTTCAAATGCTTTCAGATACTTTGTTCAACAATTCAATATCTTCTTGGGACAGCCTAAAACTTTGTGCTTTTATGTTGCTCTGTGCTTGTTCTAATTTTGTTGCGCCGGGGATAGCAAATACTAATTCGCCCTGGGAATAAATAAGCCAGTTTAACGATATTTGGGCGGGCGTTTTTTGGTATTTTTCTTCCAGTTTGTTTAAGGTATCAATTAACGGTCTTGTTCGTTCAATATTTTTCCGGCTGATACCAGAGTGAAAGCGGCGTAACAGACTGATGTTATCTGTTGCAGAGAGGTCATTGTGAAATCTTCCTGTCAGCATACCTTGTTGTAATGGAGAATATGCGATAATGGATATTCCTAATTCCTTTGCTGTTTCTATAACACCATTCTTTTCGGGCTTTCTGTGCAAAAGATTGTATTTGACTTGATTGGAAGCAAGTCTTAATCCATGTTCTCTAAGCAACTTGTCTGCTTTTCTCATTCCTTTTGCGGTAAAGTTGCTTATCCCGACATTTTTAATAATTCCTTTGTCAGCCAGTTCAGCCATATGCCGTATCTGTTCTTTCAAGGAAGATAGAGAGGTTGGCTGATGTATCTGATACAAGTCTATTACAGGCTTTTGCAAACAATCCAAACGCTGATTTATCGTCTTTGTAATTGTGTCTGCCGTCCGTAAAAGCGGAAACCATTTGTCTGCAATGTAAGGAATATCTGTCAATGCCTTTTTTGCTTCCAGTTGCTTCAAGGCTTGCCCGATCAGTGTTTCAGAAATTCCGTTTCCGTATATTTCCGCAGTATCAATCCAATTCATACCATTTGTCAGAGAATATTTCAAAATCTCATATACTGTTTTGTCTGTGACAGTATTCCATGTACCACCCTTGTTACTAAACTGCCATGTACCAACTCCTAATGGGGAAAGCATAATTTCCGATTGTCCTAAACGTCTTTTTATATTCATATCCAATGCTCCTTCCTAATAGATGATATGTCATCTATTAGATTTTGTCAACTGTAATATTGACAGAATATAGATAAAAATAGTAATATAAATGATATGTAATCTACATGAAAGGAGAACAAAATGGATAATGGTACAAGATTTCGTTATATTTTCAGGAGTGCCGAAAAAGAGGCAATGAAAAAATTCGGTGCTACCCTTAGTTCCTTAAATGTAACACCCAATCAGAGTGAAGTATTGCTTGTATTATATGAGAATGAACCTGTTTCATTGAAAGAGTTGGGAGAATTGCTGATATGTGAACAAAAAAGCCCTAGCCGTTTAGTGCAAGGGCTTGTGGAAAAAGGGCTGATATATAAAGGAACATCACAATCAGACGCCCGATATTCTATCCTTTATTTGACAAAAGAAGGAAAAGAGATAGTCCCTAAAATCATTGAAAAGGAAAACGAATTTGATAAAGAGTTGGCGCAGTTTTTGGAAAAGAATATAGGGCTTGAACAAATGATGTCTATCCTAAAAGAATATTTAAAGGGAACAAACAGTGAAAAGAAATTGAAAATGCGCTCTATTTGGGAATAACTGTCCGTTTCATTTCCTATTTTTTTGAATATAAGCTATATTAAACGGATTTTACAGTATTCCGAAAATCGGAACTCTTGAAGTTTATCTTCTTTACCTCAAGAATTCCGATAATCGGAGTTCTTGAGGTATGATTTTTGAACTTCTGGACTTCCGAAAACCGGAATGTAACTATACTGATATTAACTATACTGAATATAGTCATACTGAATCAATCATATCAATCCTATCCTAAATCCTTCCCTTGCATCGTGGAAATGTGCATAACAGGCTATGGAGTCATGGATAACTCCGTTCACAGCATATGGAAAAGCAAAGTACAGCTTTCCCACATCCTGCAAACAAAGTTACCCACAACTCCATAAACAGCCAGTTATACGACATTTCCACAATGCCTGCTGCGACGGAATCCCCTCATTCCTATTTTACTTAAAAAATTTGTTTGTTGTGTTTTACTTTTATTCTGGTGAACTCCCTACAAAATTTTTGACATAGATAATATTGGGCTTGCCTAACCCCTGTCTTACGCTCTCAATTAAACCTATCCCTCTGTCACTGTCAAGCTCCCTCATCAGCTTTACCGCCTTGTCATTGGCACAATGAAACCTGTCCTTTACTTCATCAACGGTAAAATATATGTATGCCCTGCCTTGTTTGTCTATCCAGCCGTTTTTCTGTGACAGCTCCATGCGGTCAATCATCATTCCATAGAGCAGCTTTGCCCCGACTGACAGCGCATCAAACTGGCTTTCCGTAAATAACTGCTTTGGTATACGGTAAAAAGCATACTGGCTACTCTGTTTCCCATAAAAATATTCAAAATCCATTATTCAGCTCTCCTTTCCCTCATTAAGTGGCTTTTTTGTTTATATTCATTGTCTGACATGGAATTATCCCTCTTTCCCTTTTCATTTCTTTTTTACACGATAATAAACGGGGATTTTGGAGATAAAACGCTCTCTCCATGACCATTCTCCACCAATGCCATGCAGACACAGCAATATGCTCCAAAAAGTGACTGCTGTGCATATGCCATGAAAGCCAACTGCCATATCTGTTTTTCCACATCAATCAACAGCAGAATTTAGCTTTGCCATTCTCTGCCTTGCCTGTTCCCTCTGTTCATCGCTTACTGCCCTCGGCTTACGATAAGTAACGTATAATTTCGGCATGGAATATGTCTTGTCGATGTTCGTCTGATTCAGCAATTTATAGCTGTCAGGATAATCCGCCACAAGCCGATCCAGCCTGCGCATCACGGACTTATCCCTCGTGTAGACGGTTGCTGTCTGTTCTCCAGCATTGTAGTTTACCACCGTTTCCATTTCGCATTTTGTTAAATTTGTCATATCCTCTAACCCTCCTAAATTTCTGTATCAAAAAAGGACTGCGTGCCTGCAATCCCTTTTCCAGTGTGTTCCTGCCCGTATTTTGTTTGATGTACCTATAACTGGCACGCTATATCTATGGCTGTCTGAGTTTCCCCGAATGATGCCGCCCAACTGTCAAAATGCCCTAACCCCAACCGCTGTAAGGTGTTGTACTGGAGATAACGCATATTGGTGTATAATTCCGTCATGCTATTTGAGATTGGCGTACCCGTCGCAAATGTGATGCCTTTCCCTCCGGTCAGTTCGTCCATATACTGGCACTTGGCAAACATATCCGAAGATTTCTGCGCTTCCGTCTGTGCGATGCCCGCCACATTCCGCATTTTTGTGTAAAGGAACAGGTTTTTATAATTATGGCTTTCGTCTACAAACAGCCGATCCACGCCCAACTGTTCAAAGGTCACAACATTGTCCTTCCGGCTGGAATCATTTAACCGGCTTAACCTTGCGGACAGTGATTTCTTTGTTTTTTCCATCTGTTTAATGGAGTATCGCTCTCCATTTTCCGCTTTGAGCGCTTCGATTGCCATTTCAACTTCCGTTATCTGCCTTTCAATCATCGCCATCTGTCTTTCGGTGGAAAGCGGGATTTTCTCGAATTGGGAATGTCCGATAATCACAGCGTCGTAATCCCCGGTTGCGATTCTGGAGCAGAACTTTTTCCGGTTGGCGGGTTCAAAATCTTTCTTGGTTGCCGCTAAGATATTCGCCCCCGGATACAGGCGCAGGAAGTCACTCGCCCACTGCTCCGTCAGGTGGTTCGGCACAACAAATAAACTCTTTTGGCACAATGCTAATCTTTTACTTTCCATTG
>CAJTDL010000061.1 GCA_910575035.1 Lachnospiraceae bacterium | reverse complement strand
GGAGCGGTAAAAAGCGGATTCCATTGAGGATCTGCGCAAAAAAGAAAACACAGGAAGAAATTGAGGAAGAAGCAAAGCGGTTAGAGCGTCTGGAAAGTAAAAAGCATAAAAAATATAGTGAAGGCACAAAATTTACTCACAGGTATATGTTTGTAATTACTTCTCTGCCAGCATAGATTTCTGCAGAGAAGATTCTTGCCTGTTACCGTCTGCGCTGGCAGATTGAGCTTGTGTTTAAAAGAATGAAATCGTTGCTGCAGCTAGGAAGCATCCCGACAAAAACGAAAGAATCTGCAGAAGTGTGGATCAACGGAAAAATCCTTTTGTCCCTTCTTACAGAAAAATATCCCAGAGATATTGATTTTTCCCCCTCTTGGAACCTCAGAAGAGAATCGGAGCATATGGAGAGAGACCAAGCTGGTGTCATTTATAATTTTCATGATGATACTTCCAGATAAGGTGTCAATGTCTATTGACATTCTGGAACTTATAAAGATGTCATTTATTGAAAAACGAAGAAAAATCCGACAGCAGCTTATTCAAATCTTGTTAAGTTAGTGCCTATGGGGAAAACCCCCCATACATATTGATAAATCTGTTCATAAGTCAATACCTGTCCTTTATTTGTGGCAAGCAGGCAGAGAATATCAAATTCCTTTGTGGTCAGATGGACTTTCTTGCAATTACAATAAACCGTCCTTTGTTCAGGACTGATTTCCAAACCGGAAAATGATATGATGTTTTCATTACTGAATGACATCTTTTCAAAATGAGGAAAGCGTTTCAAATATGCGATTATTTCCTCAAACTCCTGTTTATCATCATCTATAAATTCTATCAATAGTATTTTGCCCATAAATCCACCTGCTTTCAAAAAAAGTGACGAGATAATTCCCGCCACTCTAGCCACTTTTTTGTGATTATTTTATCTGTTTCTTATGCCATATTACACTATAGTTTTTCAAGCCTGTCTATAAAAGCCTGATAAAACTCCTTTTCTTTCATAATCTGCTGCTGCACTTGCAAACTGCGCTATTTGCACATACAGTAAATACAATAAATGTCCCCATTTTACTGTAAACATCCACAATAAATCTGCTACTCAATTTTTTCATAAGTGTTTCAAATTCTTCCAAAAACTCAGATGAGCAGCTCACACTATGTGGCTTATATATTGTGATATGTAGTTGTAGTTTTTATTTCTTGCTCATAAAATCCCAATATGCCTGCATACTGTACTGATAATATGCTGCCGCCTTTTTCTGGCTCAACAGCCTCATATCACTTATGGCGTTCTTAAACATATCCATGAAATCCCGTCTATCATTCAATCCCATGTTCCCTGCTTCCAACGGAAGAGAAGTAAATCCCCTCAACTTTTTTACGCCCGTATGTGCTTCCAAAGCCCTCATTTCTACAACGGTTGCAGATTTAGGGTTTATTTTGTTGATATGTATGGTTTTTTCAAATTCATTCCCATTCTCATCCACTCCCTTTGCAATCACTATCGGATCATCTTCTGTTGAATTTTCCGCATATTTGAGATAATATGACAAGCCTGTACCATTCCCACCAGACCACAGCATATCTTCTTCTGAATAAATCTGATAAGTTTTTGGTGCACTTGCCACATTGTTTACCTGATTTGCAAAACTCTTTTCGGTCGTATTCTGCTGTACCTTTCTTGTTCCGTAGTATGCAGGATAACCTGCTCCTATTCCACTAACACTCATTTTTCATAACCTCCATCAAAATCCTGTTACTTCTGACTTACCATAACACTTTCGCTGAATGTGCTGATATTGTTTTCATATGCCATTGCCGCTAAAGTACTTATAGCTGTTGACTGAAAATTCATCATATCCGCACCGTCCTGAGTGCCAACCGAAAGAAAATTCTGTAATCTCTGTTGACTGGCCATACGGCTGTTCAGAAAACGCTCCTGCTCAAATGCCCTCTGTGCCTGTGCTTTTTTCATTGCCTTCTTTGCCTGTTCCTCCATCAGTTCTTCCATCTTTTCATGGCGTTTCTCCCACCATGATTTTTCATTTCCAGTAATATTTGAACTGCTGCTCTCTGCTGGACCTGCATAACCATAACATTCCTCCGGTGATGCTCCGATCACTTCGTAGCAGACATTATTAGAGCCGATAGGCAGACTGCTCACCGAATACATTGAGCGGATTCTGTTCAAAACATATTCTTCATATTCTGGATCATTTTTCATTCTTTCAAATGCTTCTTCCTTAATCACTAACGCCCCTGACGAAAAAGACGACCTAACCCATGAACTTACCGGCATCTCTGACATCTCATTCATGAACCACTGCTTGTATTCGTCCATCGTCATTTCTTCTTTAGGCTTATTTGAAATAGAACTGTCATAAGTAAAACCATTGTAATTTGGCGGTTGCGGAACAACCATGTCCCCTTCCCATGCGGAAGAACCCGTTTTTCCTGCTGTTCTTTTGTCCTCCTCCGCTTTTTGTACCGCCCCTGCAAACTTTCCTGTTTGTGTTGTTTTCCTACTGCTGTTTGTGCAAGCATACGGATTAACTCCCATGCCGCTGTTACTGATTCCATTAACACTCATTATTCCAATCCTCCATTGTTGTCAATTATTTTTGATAGCGGCTCCTCTGTCGGTCAGAGCCGCCCCTGCTCCCTTGCAATAAGTCCAAGCAGTCCTCAGAGGCACCCTTTTAAGTACCTCTGCCAAATAAGTGTACGAAATATTCAACACGATATAAATCCTGTCACTTTCGGCTTTCCATTACACCCTTACTGAATGTGCTTATATTATTTTCATACGCCATTGCAGCTAAAGCGCTCATGCCGGCTGATTGAAAATGCATCATATCCATACTAACCTGAGTGTCATCTGAAAGGAATATCTGTAATCTCTGCTGACCAACCAGACGGCTGTTCAGAAAACGCCCCTGCTCAAACGCTCTCTGCGCCTGCGCTTTTTTCATTGCTTTCTTCGCCTGCTCCTCCATTAGTTCTTCCACCTCTTCGTGGCGTTTTTCCCACCATGATTTTTCATTTTTAACATTATCAAAACTGCTGCCAGGACCAGATTTTCCAATATCCTGCCCGAGATGTTCTTCAATAGATGCACCAAACTTCTCCACATAAACACTTCCCGATGCACCCGACCATCCAAAAAAAGGATTACGCACAGACCTGTTTTCTACCGTATATCCCAATACCCACGCCTCATAATCCGGATCGTTCTTCATCTGCTCCCATCCTGCGTCCGAAATGGAAACGATTTCCCTATCATATATTCTGGTGGCGTCAAATGGTATGCTGTTCATCAACCCATTTATAAAGTCCTTATATTCCTCCATCGTCATATCTTCTCTGGAAACATTGTCTGCACCGTTTTTTGCTATTACAGACCTGCCAGCCCGTACCTGTCCATCCACGCGTAACACGCTTTCAGGATGTTCTCTTTTATACTGTTCAACGGCACTTTCACTTTTTTCTGCCATCTTATCAGCGAAAGAAATTGTTTCCACTTGTTTGCATCTTGCTTGTTTGTTTACTGAATTACTATAAATCCCTGCCGTGTAATTCGTGTTGATTATGTTGCTCATATCCACTTGCCCTCCTTAATAATATTTTTGGTTATTATCTTAATAGGGAATACTTTATAAATCAGTGCATCTTATATTTCCTTATGATGATACAGTCACATAGTTTACTTATTCAAAAAATCCCAAAACCTCTTATAATTCAAATATCCCTCTAAGTTCCCTGCACGGTACTGCATCTGCATAATATCCTTAACAATATCCTGCCAGTTTTCCTTATCAAACAGGCTGCCACTGCCATTTGAACTGTCCATCTTCCTCATTTGAGATATGTAAAGCAAATCCTGTGTTCCCTGTGCCTTTTACATTCCCCATGCTTCCCGCAAAACTCTTTTCTGCTGCATTATTTCCTGTACGCCTTGTTTGATACCCTGTTACCGGGTAGCCTGCTGCTCCAATTCCATTAACGCTCATCTTTATTTCCTCCGTTATTTACTAATATTTTTATGTGTGGTTCTTCTGTCATTCAGAACCAACTATGCCCTCTTAATACTAACACCAGTCCAGGCATTCTTACTTATCCAGAAATCCTAAAAACTTCTGCCATTCCATATAGCCTTTCAAATCCCCATAACTATACTCTGACTGCATAATATCCTTGACAATATCCACCCAATTCATCTTTGCCACAAAACTCCAAGAGCCGGAACTTCTCTGCTCTGCGTTTTTTACGGCTTTTGCAACTGCAGCTTTCAGCACTGTATCTTCAAAACTGCCTTTTCCACTTTCTTTCAGATTGGAAGTGTACGCATACATTTCAGTTGTATCACAGCTTTTCGGGATATGTTATCAATTTTAATCCGGCGGCTCCTCTGTCACTCAGAGCCACTCTGCTCCCCCATTCCTATATCTGCCAGAAACCTGCCCACCTGTACCTTATTAGCGATATAGTAATTATTTATTCAGATATCCTGCTTTTCTTCGTCAGACCATATCTGTTCATAACAGCTACCAATACCCTTAAAGTTATTCACATCTTCTAAGCCACAGTTGAAATATTTGATATTTCATCCGATACTGTATCCATTTCAGCATCAGCAGAAGGCATATTATTATCGGCATCCTGCTCTGAATTTTCATTTGGTGCTTCTGTCGGCTTAGAAATTTCCAAACTCATGGTAGTTTCCATTCCTCCGATACTCATTGTCATCATAAGCACTCTTGAACCATCTGGCTTAACAATAATCTCTGTTGTTGTTTCAGATTCCTGGCTCCCTGCCTGTTCCAATTCCTCGTTGTTCTGTAACCAGCCGAAAATTGTTTTATAAATATCTTCTGAAAACCGAACACTCCAATTATTCTTATAATTTTCATTGTCATTATAGGACATGCCATCAAATCCCATAGAAATAATCCCATTATCCGTGCGCTGTGCCAGCCCTTTTATTTCCAAATCAGCCCATATGTAAGCGGCATTTTTATCATGTATCAGATTTGGATATTTATTGAAGTAGGTTTCCGCCAACGCTTCATACTTCTTTATATCCGCCTGGCTCTGTAAAAGGACTTTGCCACCACGACCTTCCTCTCCTGCCCGCACAAGATACTGTATGCCCGTACCGGAATGTGTCCTTAAGGTAAATCCCTGCAATTCCTCCGTTTCCAGCGTTTCAACACCCATAACATTCTGCAGTGCATCTTTCAGTTCGCCGTCCATCACCATAGCATCATAACTCATGGTTCCATGCTCCGAAATCAAAAACTGTTTACCTGTCGTGCTGTCCTGCCTGACCTTGATATCTGAATATTCAAAAGCGCCTATCCGTTCTCCCTGCTTATTGTAGATGTCAAAGCAGCCAGCCTCATTGTCCGGCACAATCCTGTAATTCTCAGATTCATATGTTTCATAGGCAGGCTTTACATTACGTACCGTCGATGCTACCGATGCACGATATGCCTCCAATGCAGAATTTTGTCCTGTCGCCCTCACACCAACTCTTTGAGGAAGAACACTCCCCACCGTATCTACACCAACCATCTTGTTTGCAAAGCCTGTTCTCGAACCATTCTTCTGCACCTTTTCTGTTTCCTGCCATGCAGAATAACCCACTCCAATTCCATTTATGCTCATTTTTCTATTCCTCCATTATTTTTAATCTGGCGGCTCCTCTGTCATTCAGAGCCGCCATGCCCACTATAGTAAGTTCGGGCATATCCTGTTTTACTCCAAAATACCCGCTGCTTCCATAATGTTCTGTTCATATGCCGCAATCGCAGACCCCATAACTTCTGGCATAGCCGTAAATGTATACATATTTATATCCATTGTACGGTTAGCAAGAGTCTCTGCCATAGTCTGCTTTTTATAAGCTATCTCAATCTGCCGTCTCCGTTCCTCTGCTGCTTCATGACTGCGTTCCAGACTTGCTTTCCGCTGTGCCGCTTCTTTCTCCCGTTTTGCTTTATTGATTTCATTAACCTCCCTTACCCGTTCTGGTGAATCACTGCAGCCACCGATATACGTTACACTTCCATCTTCATGGACTACCACACCGCCCGGTTCATAGACAAGTCCCTTTGCCGCAAACGAAGCCGTCAACATTGGAGTGGCATTGAAGAAATCATCTATCTTGCCCTCATAATAAGCTGCCTTTTCCGGATCATTTGCCATCTGCTCCACTATGTTTGGTGCAATCACAACATCACTTCCACTCATACTCTTTCCAATTCTGTCAAGACTTTGCTGATCTTTCCCAACACTCTGGATTCTCACGTTACCATACTTTGACTTTAAATATTCTGTATAGGCATCTACCTTTGATATGCCTGTTTTCTGCAACTGGTCTATAAAATTTGTCCCATTTGTATCTGCTTTATTGACATCTTTAGATGCTGCATACTGATATGCACCAGCCAAAGCTCCATTTACTCCAAAAATACTCATATTAAATTCTCTCCTTTACAATCAATACTTTCTGCCCTGGTTCCTCTGTCAGTCAGAACCGACTATGCCCCCTTACAATAAGTCCGGGCATATTTATCATAGTCCCCCTTATGCTTCCACAAAGTTCTTCTCATAAGCCGCGGAAACCGCTTCCCTTGCTATGCTAGTCGTCTTATAATATCTTTCATCTTCCTGCTGCTCCCGTAATTTCCGCTTGATTACGTTTTCTTCGGCAATCCGTTCATATTCTGCTGCTTTTTCTTCCTTTTCCCGTTTCCGTTCTGCAAGCATACGCAATTCTTTTTCAGACGGTCCCATAAAGCCGCCCTCTGTGCAGGTAGTCCAATTTGCAATTTCTCCATTTTCATCTAAACTAATCAAAACAGAAACAGCTCTAGGCGGCATTTGAGATTGTTGTATAAATGCGTCTACAGTATTTGCCACTTTTTGTGCCAGCGCAGGGTCATTAACCATTTTTTCCTGTAAAGCAGGGGGCACAAGAACTGACTTTTTCCCGAATGTAGATTGATACCTTGCTTAGACATATGTTTATTATTTCTTAGAAACAAGGTTCCTCATAATTCCATAATATTCTTTTCATACGCATTGAACACTACCTGATTTACCAAGTTTCTCTTATAGTATCGTTCTTCTATCTCCTGCTCCAACATCTTCCGTTTCAAAGCACTTTTCTCCGCCAATTTCTCATATTCAGCGCGCTTTGCTTCTCTCTTTTTGCGTGCCTCTACAAATTCAGATGATGAAATGGTAATCCGTCCGGGACCGGTAACAGTGCAGTTCCGCACATCCCCATTTTCATCCAAATCAAATACATAGCTTTTTCCTGCCTGATGTTCTGCTACGTTATAACCATAAGATGCTGCCACTGTGTTATCCCATCGGTCATAATCCTCCTTCCATGCCTGCAGCTTTGCCATTATCTGCCGGGCATACTCAGGATCTGCATCCATCTTCTGCTGCAAACTCTCTGGCACAAGGATTGCAATCCGTCCAGAGCCTACACTATTATAATTCCTTTGCAGGTCACTACGCATCTGCGATGGATTTGCTCCTTCAGGTTTCCAATCATTCAAAGCATCCGCACTTGTATTCTTATCAAAATACTTCCAAAACGGGAAATCATTTCTCTGCCAGTTGCCGGAAGAAATATTGGCATTTCCCACATGGGTTATAACATCGTATTGTGGAAAAGCATCTTCAAAATTCGTTGCACCTACTTTTCCAGTGCTGTATGCCTTGCTAATAGTTGAAATATAATCTGTAGCACCTGCCATTTTCTTTGCATAAGCTGTCTGAAAAGCACTTGCTGCCGTTTTATCCGTTATTTTACTTATACGTTCCTCATAAGACTCACCCATATAGTTTCCAACGCCAGTTGTCCTCATTTCATTAACACTTCTCAATGAGGCCTCCTTCTCTGCTGCTTTTGTCGCTGCAATTTCTGCAAAACTTCTGTCTGCATTCTTTTCTTTCATTGTACTGGTACGGCTGCCTATACCATACTCCCACAATTTACCTGTCACTCCAAAATCCATCTTCATTTCCCCTTTCATTTTTCATCATCATGGACAGAATGAACACCCTGCCCTTGACCATATAATCCATTGTCCCATGATACTTCTCTACCGTATTTTTAATGTTTGCAAGCCCCATCCCATGATTTTCCTTATCCGGTTTATCTGTCACTGGAAATTCCTCCCGTGGCCTCCTCACCAGTTTCCCATCAAAGCTGTTCTCCACCTTCAGTACAAGAAGATTTCCTTTCTGCAAGGTCACGAACCGGATAAAAGCATCCGCTCCAGGTTCCTTTTCTTTCAGTTTCCTGCACGCCCGAACGGCATTGTCAACAGCATTGCCAAGAATAATCCCTATATCGTAACTATGGATTTTCAAATCCTGCGGAAACACCAGCTTATCCGCATCCATCTCCAAGTCCGGAACAAGCCGCACCGCCTCATGGTATTTCATGTTAAGCAGAGTATCCGCCACTGTATTCCCTGTGCGAAAACGCATATCTAACCGGTCAAAGGTCTGGTTCAAATCAGCCAGATATTCCTGCAGCTCCCCTTTTTCCTCCATAGAAAGCTGCCCAATCACGGCAAGGGTGTTTTTCATGTCATGTTTCATGCCCCGTATCGCAGAGTAGATACGTTCCATTTCTTCCATATGTTCCTGCAGGCTTCTTACCTGGTTTTTCAAGATAACCCTCTCACTTTTTGCCTTGTTCCGGTAAACCATATCCTGAAACAGCTTTACTCCATACAGAATAGAAAGCAGAGACAATAGCAGGATTGCCGGAAGTACGATGGTCAGTATGGGATACCTGTCATACAGCATTTTCGGTACATTATCCTCCAGTGTCACCATGATAATCCGCAACAGTACACAAATAAGAAGCCCCGCTGCTGCCGGGATAAGAAGAAACATCAACTCTGTCCTATGAATTTCATAATCCTTTTCCTTAAAATCCCTTACAATCTTTCGCAGCGATATAAATAACAGCATGGCAATTACCAGATATTGAAAAATCTGCACTGCCAACATACTGCCGTTCAGTGTCATCATAAGAGCCCTGTCTGACTTAAAAAGCCCTTTCTCTGCACACCGATTCCATATAGCAGCCACGCCATCCCCCATTATAGCCAGCAGGATAACGGCGGCGTATTTGCTAATATCTGCAACTGCCTGAAAAGCTACTACAAGAAAAACTGTAATCAGACGGAATGCTTTGTAAAAGCACAGGGCAAGAACAACTAAAATGCAAAGCGACAATGCCAGTTTCCATACCGCCTCTCTGTAACCGTTATATTCCGTACCCAAAACTTGATTAAACATCCCTGATATTCCATACAGCCCTGCCGCATACAAAACTGCCACACACAGGCCATTCCACCGGCTTTTCCATCTGCTTTCCAAAAAGCTCCCCAAAAAATACTGCAGGCAGTATCCTTGAAACAAAACTACAGCCATATATAACAGTTCCACCATTTTATACACCGGGTATCCCTCCATTCTGCAGGTACCACATATATGCCTTTACAAAATCCCCATACTTCTTCTTAGTCAGATAAACTTTATCGCCGTTTGTAATGGTTATACTGTCATTGTCATATTCCGTGATATGTGCCATGTTCACAATATAGGCCCGATGGCAGCGGTAAAAATCTTCCCCAAGCTGCCCCTCCAGTTCTCCCATTGTTGCATAGATTTCTATAATGTCCTTTGACCTGGCAGTATGGATTTCCACCTTTTTTGCCCTGCTTTCAATATACAGAATGTCAGCCTGGTCAAGCGTAAGGTTTCTTTTCTTAATAAAGAGGCCTCTCTTTTCCTTCTTTTTTGCCACTTCACCTGCTGCCCGTTCCAGCACTTCCTTGAATTTGTTTTCATCCACAGGCTTTAACAGGTAATGAAAAGCATACAGGTCGAGAGCATCAAACACATACTCCCTGTTACCCGTGACAAAGATTAAAACAATATCATCCTGCCTTTCCCGCAGCCTCCTCGCCGTCTCAATTCCATCCATGCCATCCATCTGTATGTCAAGAAATACGATATCTAACTGTTTTCCTGCCCCAAGCACCTCCTCTCCTGTGGCATAGGCGTCCAGACAGCAGTCCGGCATCTGCTTTCTGACCAGCCTGCTGATCTGATCCAGTATCACTTTTTCATCATCTACGACTGCGATATTCAAAATTTATCACCTCAAATTCTATAATGCATCCACTTGTTATATCGACAAAAAAAATCCGTTTTGGGGACGTATGGAATGAATCGCCCGCTTTTCGGGAACGAAAGGAAAAAACTTTTTCAAAAAAATCTTAAACAATCTAAAGTTTTTCATACTTTATCCGATATCAACTGTTTCCACAAAAACCAGAAGTATGATATAACACTATGAATACAGGTTTGCTATCAATAAAAAATCGTCGCTATGGTGATTATTCCATATACGACGATTTCCGCTCTTTTAATACCCTTTACAGACATCCACCCATTCCACATATCCTGAATATTTCTCCAGTTCCGGAATGGTAAGCTCTATCGCACTGTTGGAACTACCACAGGCAGGAAAAACTGTATCAAAGCGTTTTAATGATACGTCCAGATATACCTTCACACCCTCATTTACCGCAAACGGGCAAACTCCGCCCACTGCATGTCCCACCAATGTTTCCACATCATCCATTGAAAGCATTTTTGCCCTTTTCCCAAATTTTCCCTTATATTTTGGATTGTCGATCTTCGCATCCCCAGCCGCCACAATCAGCACCGCCTCATTTTCCAGCATAAAAGAAAGTGTCTTTGCTATCCTCTGAGGCTCACAGTGTAATGCTTTGGCGGCAAGCTCCACTGTTGCACTGGACTCATCAAATTCCTGAATCCTTTCCTCCATGCCATTTTCCCTGAAATATGCCTTTACCCTTTCGATTGCCATTGTTCTCCTCCTTTAATTGTCTGGATAAAAAATTACGTTGTAAACAGTACACACTTCATCTGAAACATTATGGTATGCGTGGGGGACATCCGCCCCAAACCGTATGGACTGCCTTTTCTGCAAAAACACTTCTTTCTTACCTATTACCATTTTCAAAGTCCCCTGCACCGGCAAAATATATTCCTCCACTCCCGCCACATGGGGAAGGGAACCATGCGTTACCCCTGCATCAAACTCAATATAAAATACTTCCAGATTCCTTGCCGGATCAAAAGGAAACAGCGGGTATGCCCTCATTCCCCCATCTTCCTCCGTAATCATTTCTTTTTCCGAAAGACCGGCAACTGTATACTCCGTTTCTGGCTGTCTGCAAAAAAAGGATAACGGTATCTTCAGCCCTGTTGAAATTTTCCACAGTACGTTAATGGTAGGCGAGGACTGCCCCCGCTCAATCTGCCCTAACATCGGCTTGCTCACTCCCGTCAGCTCCGCAACCTCATCCAGCGTAAGATGCTTTGTGTTACGGATTTCTTTCAGACGTTCTCCTATCTTTAATGAAACCTGTTCCATGACGCCTCCTTTGTCTGTTTTTACATATTAAATATATTATAACATACACGCAGACGAAAGGAAAGAATTTCTTATCTCAACAATGCCATACTTCCGGTTAATTTATTGACCTTCTTTTTCGGCCCACAGATGGCAATCCCCAAATAATTCAGCTCCGTTTCTGATATATCTTTCATTTTTTCGATAAATTCATCATAGGTTTTACACCCCTGCGCCAAGTCCGAGAAGTCCGCCACCGTCAAATCGGAAAATTCCGGTTCATACAGCCTTTCACGGATCGTCTTGATGACCTCCCCGTTTCCCTTTAAGATTGGCACCGGAAACCTGGTAATCCCCAAATGTTCATTTCCTGTCCTGTCATATACATCCGCACCGACAACCTCCGGCATCTGTTTCCCCATCGTGATTCCCATAATCGCTGCCGTGTTTGCAATGATACCAAGCGGCAGGTTTTCGTCAATTACCATGACGCATTTTTCATTCTGTAAATCCATTTCTCAATCCTCCTGGTTTTTTCGGGAGGATTTCTCCTCCTGGTTTTTGGAGGATTTCTCCTCCTTTTGATAGCAGCGGTAAAGATAGGCTTTAGAAAAGCCTGCCCGCTTATATTGTTCCGGCAGTTCTTCCCGTCCCGGAATATCTGCCAATATCTGTGTAATCCCATTTTCCACCCCAAACTGCAAAATTTCCTCTAAGTCAGTGCCGTCCGGTAAATTCCCATCTGGCAGAAATAGAAGGCAGCTTCATCATCATAAATGATATTCTCTGAAAAGCCCGGAAGCTGCCGGGTCCCCTCAAAATGGTATGCCTCCAGCCTTAACCCATCATCATACACCACTGTCCTTGTTTCCTTTTTCATATGGATTTCCTCCTTGTCACACCCATTTTACCCCTTATTATGAACTGCGTCTTGTAAAATATCTTCATTTTTCATTTTCTGAAAAAACCATAATACAAATAAGGAGTAATTCCCTCCACAAAATCACTCCTTAATCAATTCCACTTATTCCATTTTCACTGTTTCTGCCATCTGCACCACATCTTATTACCCTATCCGAACCGTTCCATTCATCAGAATGTCAGCCCGTTCCTCCAATGTCATTTCCCTGCTCATTAAAATCTGAAAAAACAACTGCATCCTTTCATCAGATTCAACGGTATAGTATTCATATGAATTGCGGTGGATCACATCAAATATATTATCCAGCTTGATAAAATCCCCGCTGGCATGGCCGTGTCCGTCAAGCTGTTCCAGTGCTTTATCCATGTTATGCAGCTCATCCTCCACCTCTATCAGTAATGCCATATCCTTTCTTTCCAAAACATATTCCTCCCCTGTAGAATAATTGTTTTCTCCCATTTTTGACTGTAACTGTATAATTCCCGCTCATACCCCAACAGCCCCTGCCAGCTTTTCCGCACGTTCTTCCGGTGTCATCCCCGGATTATCCAGAATATCTGTCAGGCATTCATACATTTCATCCTCCCCACGCATCCTGACCTCAGCACAGGCGCCATCCTCTATCACATCACACACCCGATCCAGTACACCCAGTATCCCGCCGTCCCTGCCATGTATCTCCTACTCCCCAAGCAGGAGTTTATTCAGTTTCCTTATAGCATCATACAGATAAATCAGATGTGTCATATCCTTAACAGAGAGAACAGAGCCATTCGCCCTTATCTTACGTTCTGAGGCTACCTGCACGCCATCTTCAAAGCCCAGGCGGTATGCCTCGTCCCCATACAGGATATTATACTTTGTCCATTCATCTTCCAGTATATCATATAGTTTCCAACACCTCTTTGACATGCCGGAACCTTTTGAAAATGCTTTCGACGCCTCGTGAAGTGCTTTATTGTATAATTCATAATCAGAGGTTGTACTGATATACCATGCTGCCTTTTCTGCTTTTTCCTTTTCTGTCATGGAAGGGGTAATATACTGTTTCTCAAAGTCCGTAAATACCGTATCTATGTAAATATTCAGTTCTGAATATGCCCTCACTGCTGCCGTCAGTTTTCTTCCATCCTCCAGAATGGCGGTCACTGTTGCCGTCACACACGGGCAGGCATAGGCAGGCTCCCAATCCATCTGCAACAGCCCACTTTGAGGGTAACTGTATTTCCTTTTTTCTTAGCAATGGAAACGACAGATTTTTTACTGGTTTTCCATTTCACTTTTGCTTTAGCAGACACACCTTTTAATTTCAACTTGTAAGTCTGCCCCACTGTCATTGTCTTTTTATTTGCCACCAGTTTTGGCTTTGTTTTCGCCTCTGTCTCCATACCGGGTATCAGTAATGTCAGTACCAGGGCAAAGAGAATTATAATAGTATTTTTTCTTCTCATAATATCTGCCTCCTTGTAAACCGTATGTGATATTCTAAAAATAGCATGCTTATCTTTATTTATTATAATTATACCGCGCTCATTTTCATAAGTCAGCCTGTTTTTGAAAAACTTTTCATTTCCATTTCCGTTTCTAAAACTCCCATACTGCCATCATTTTAACTGAAAAAAGACAGAAAAACCCCCTTTTGAAGTTCCTGCCTTTTTATCAAAATTATCTTTTTACCCTAATGATTTCAGCCCTGCCCTGTATGCCGTCATCTCCTCCTCACTGTGGTGGTCCATCACATATTGCAGCTCTGAAATGGCGCTTTCCCTTTCTTTTGGGAGATAAACAGATAATGGATAAAAATTTGAGGAAGAATTGGCAAACAAATGTGTCCTGATCTGCAAATTCTGAATAAACACCTGTAACTCCTGCAGTCTCTCTTTCTCCCCTGCTGGGACAAAACTGCCCGTTCCTGCCATATCATAAAGTTTGGTATTAGGAAATAATGTCAGTGCATCCACAGAAATAAAGTATGGATTCAGCCTGCTAAACAGTCTGGCACTGTTTACTGCATTGCGGGTTCCGCCTCCCTTTCCTGCCAGCCCGGTCATATATACAAAATAATATTCTATCCCTGCCTCATCCAGTTTCCGGCACTGCTTTAGAATATCGTCTGCCGTGTAACCTTTCCCGGCAAGGGCAAGGGTGTCATCATCCCCGCTTTCCGTCCCGATACTCAGGCCATTCACTCCCATTGCCCGCAATTTCCGGAGCTGCCATACCTCCTTATTCTGAATATCACGGATACTGGCAAACATAGCAATGGACTGGCATTTAATCAGGTAATCCCTCACTGTCAGCACATAAGGCTTTAACCGTTCATAGGACAGCGCAAAGGGATTTGCCCCTGTCAGGAACAGCCGCCTTGTATGGGGCTGATAATCCTTGATTTCCTGCAAATCTTCCTCAAACCGTTCCAATGAAACCATCCGAAAGGGCTCATCCTCATACAGATTGCAAAAATTACATTTCCCATAGGTACATCCCGCCGTCAGCTCAATAATACAGGAATCCGCCTCATAATGCGGCCTCCATGTCCGTCCGCTAAAGTGCATCATTCTTCCCCCTTTACAAATGCCGGAGATTTTTACGGTAATGCTCCAGCTCTTTCTCATCCATACTGCCCGTAATCTCATCCAGAACAGCCAGCAGCTTTGCTTTATCCTTTGGGAGAACCCCATATAACTGTACCGCATTGGAGGCTCCCATTGCCGCAAATTCCGTCTCTATGGCAAGGTTTTCAACCAGTGTTTTCATTTCCATGTACTTTTCTTTTTCGCCCTCTGGCTGCCAGTTCCCTTTCCTAATCTCCTGATACAATCCAGAGTCCTTATAAATTGTCAGCATATTGGCACCGACCAGTTTTGGGTGCAACTGGTTACATACCTCTGCGGTCACTTTTGCCCCCTCTGCTCCCCTGCCTTTCCCTGATATGCCCACCAGATAGAAAAATTTATAGGATATGCCTGCCTTATCCAGACGCCTGCACTGCACCAGAATATCATTTTGCCTATATCCCTTATTCATAAACTGCAGCGCCTCATCATCTGCCGTTTCCATGCCTATCGTCAGTCCGTCAAACCCTGCACTTTTTAACCGCTGCAATTCTTCATCTGATTTCAGCCCAATATCGGTAATCCTTGCAAAAGAGCCAATGCTTTCACATGATGGAAAATACCTCTTTACCAAAGCAGAAATTTCCATTAGTAAATCGAATTTCAAAACAAACGGATTCGCTCTGATCAGAAATACACGCCAGCATTCCCATCCCCACATCCGGTTCCTCTTTGCCGCCTCCTGCAAATCCTCCTCGATATCCTCTAATGGCGACATACGAAAAGAAAAAGGCAGATCATTGTATAATGTGCAGAATTTACATTTATGATGGGTACATCCTGCTGTCGCCTCCAGCAGTAACGAGCCTGCCTCATAAGGCGGCCTCCAGATCGTTCCTGTATAGTGCATAATCTTTCCTCCTCTGAAAAATATTCTGCTATAAGGTTACACAAACCGGGGAGGATTCCACAAGTCCTGTCTTTTCTTAGTGATAGTACCTTTTTTCGTACTTAGTAGCAAAAAAGTCAGTTCTTGTTTTTTTATACGGTGTATCCTATACTAATGGTGAGGTGAGAAGAATGGCAGACAACAAATTCAGTGAAGAAAGACAGCTTGCCCGCTGTGAGCCAATGAGCAGGCTCCAGTCTTATATTGCGGGCAAATGGAAAATCCTGATTTTATGGTATATATCTTTTTACAAAGTACAACGGTTTGGGGAACTTATGAGACGTTTAGACGGCATTACACAATCCACCCTGACAAAACAACTCCGTGAACTGGAACAGGACGGATTTATCCATAGAAAAATATATGAAGAAATACCACCTAAAGTGGAGTACACCCTGACGGAGTTAGGTCATAGTTTCCTTCCTGTACTGGAAACCATGTTTGAGTGGAGCGAAAAATACCTCTGCCCAGATTATGTAAATCCATATAATAAAGAATAGGATGAAACTTTATTCTCAAGGTATGTCCTTTCCTTAGAATAATTTCAGCCTATCCGTATTTTTTTCGTTTTATCTTATTTGTACACCAGTTTACAACTTTTATAAATGATAGCCCTTTTGTTGGACAAGATATTTCAGGACTCTTATAAGAACAGATGATTTTATCATACTTTCGCTCTTTTTCACGA
>CAJTDL010000060.1 GCA_910575035.1 Lachnospiraceae bacterium | reverse complement strand
ATTTGGGATACTGCCAGCGGCTGGATGATGGGAGCCGTATGAGCTGAGAGGTTCACGTACGGTTCTGAGAGAGACTTGAGGGGAGGTTCCTCAGGTCTACTTACTTCAAAATCTTCTGCCGGAGCAGACAAGACGCTGAAAAGGTGTTTGAAGCAACGCGGCTATGGTTAAAAGACCGGCTCGGACTGGAAATCAGCCCGGAAAAGTCTAAAGTCATCAATCTAAAACAGCGGTACTCGGAGTTTTTGGGATTTAAGATGAAAGTCTATCCCAAAGGGAAAAAGTATGTGGTCTGTTCACATATGAGCGACAAAGCCATAAAACAGGCAAAGGAGAAAATATCCACAGCTATCCGGGCGATACAGAATCCGGCAGATGACCGGGCGCAATACATCGCCATTCAGCAATACAATTCAGTGGTTGCCGGACTGCACAATTATTACCGTCTGGCAACACACATCAGCGTAGATTTTCCAAAGCTGTCCTATGGACTGAAACTGCAAATGGCAAACAGACTGCGGGAATTGACACCAAAAGGAAAACTGGAACGTGGATATATCAAGGAACGGTATGGCAAGAGTAAACAGCTAAGGTTTCTAAGCGGACACCCTCTCATTCCAATGGGATATGTCCAAACAAGAAACGCCCAGCACAAAAAGAAAACCGTCAATCGGTATACATCGGAGGGACGGGCAGAAATCCATAAAAATCTTGGTATCAATACCGATACGATGATATGGCTCATGCAAAACCCTGTGTTGGATAAAACGATTGAGTTCGCAGACAACCGAATTTCGCTGTTTGCGGCTCAATATGGGAGGTGTGCCGTAACTGGTGCTGACCTTATGCCGTATGACATTCGCTGTCACCATAAAGTGCCGCTTGAAAACGGTGGTACAGATGAATATGGCAACCTTGCTCTTGTAACCGAAGCAGTACATATCTTAATCCATGCCACTTTGGGAGAAACAATCCAGAAGTGCCTAAATGAACTCCAACTGAACAAAAAACAACTGGAAAAACTGAATAAACTGCGAAAACTGGCGGGAACGCCTGTAATCGCATAACAAATCTTTTAATGCTGTAACGAAGTGTGTAAGTTATGTTTAAAATGAACAATTTCTAAATTCGATGGGGCGCCGTGTGCGGTGAAAGCCGCATGCACGGTGCTAAGCGGGGGAAAAGCCGGAAACATTTGAAACTGTAGGCTTACCTATCGCAATCGGGCGCAAATGCTCATGTACGGTAAAGAAGCAAGTAACCGAAAACAAGAGATAGACCGCCAGCACCACACTATTCCGAACCAAAGAAACCAAAGAGCAAAAGACAAGCACCGTGGAAATGTGTATAACTTGCTATTCCGTCATGGAAAAGTCCGTTCACAGAACATGGAAAAGCTAAAGTGCAGCTTTCCCACATTCTGCAAACAGACTTTCCCACAACTCCATGAGATAGCAAGTTATGCACATTACGCACAGTGCCGACTGCTACGAAATCCCACTCACTTACATACACATAAGAGTTGCTATCTTGACAATTCAAGGTAAGTATTATATACTTATGGAAACTTATAAAACGATTTTAGTTTCCAAGGTGTATTATGAGAGAAAAAATATTGAATGTAGTAGCACAACTTATTAACCGATATGGTTTGAAAAAATTTACGGTAGATGAAGTAGCGACAACTTTACGCATTAGTAAAAAAACAATTTATCAGTATTTCAGTGGAAAAGATGAAATGATACATGAATATTTTGTGGCAAATTTAGAAAGCGATAAGCAAAATATGGATAAGGCAATGCAGGAAGCAAGTGATTTTAGAAACAAACTGTATGCCCTTGTTCATACAAAACGTTGCTATGGATTGCCGATATTCGTAATGGGCGAAGCAAAACAATTTTATCCGGAAGAATGGGCAGAAATTGAGTCTTTAAGAAAATATAAATTAACCGCATTAAATGAATTGCTTAAATGCGCAAAAAAGGACGGTGTTATAAAAGATGATGTGCATTTTGGCATACTTACCGCTATGCTGGAACGAAGCAGTGACATAATTCTTGATACTGATTTTTTGTTGGAAAATAAACTCCATGTAGCTCAAGCCATTGACGCAGCATTAGATATAATTTTATATGGAATCGAAAAGGAGAATAAAGATGATAAATAATTATGAATTGCAAGTGCGCTGTATTGGATTAGAAAACAATGATATATTCCCGTTAGAAAATACGGGCAGAGGGAAAGATATATCACCAGCATTTGAGTTTGAAAATCTTTCTCCTGTGGCAAAAACTATTGCTATTACGTTGGAAGATATTAAACACCCTCTTTTCAAAAATTTTACGCATTGGGTTATATGGAATATTCCAGCATCAAAAAATATTATTGGAGCAATCCCTCATGGAAAAAATGTTGGCACTCTTAATAATGCTATTCAAGGAATTGCCTATGGCTGGCATAAGTATGCTGGCCCTAAACCGCCAAAAGGAAAGCAACATCAATATCGTTTTACAATTTATGTGTTAGATAACGTACTTTCTTTAAGTTCCAACTCTACAAAAAGGAAGTTTATTAAAGCGGCAAGCAATCATATTTTGCAGCAAGGTACTGTTATTGGACGGTTTGAGTAAATAATCAAAAATGGCAGTTTATATTTTGCCGTTTTTTGAATATGAAATTGTAACTATAAACCATGCACCGCCCCATGTGGGAGAAAGGGGGAATCATCTATGCCTTGCACAGAAGCATACAGAGAACACATCATGTATACTTTCAATGGCTATTGCAAAACCGTCATACGCTTTGCGGCTATCAACGCATGGCGTGACAGGAGCAGACGGCGGCAAAAAGAAATATCCCTTGAATACCTCACAGAAGAAAAGTTTTACCCTTTAGGCACAACAGACGAATATTTTGAAGCACCTTATGAAGAATACCCCATTACGATATGCGGTCAGACAGTTATCCTCACCAATGGGGAGCTTGCCGCCGCCCTGTTATCTCTGCCGGAGAGAAACCGGGAAATCATGTTCCTTTACTTTTTTGGAGATTACACACAACAGGAAATCGGGAAAATGTACGGACGCTGCCGGAGTACGACCGGGTATCAAATCCGCAGGACGTTAAAACTCTTGCAAAGGAAAATGGAGGTGCTTTCGCATGGGAAATCCGAATCTTTTGCCCTATGAAACGATTGTCCGGGCGACCAGTGGAGAGCCGGAAGCCGTGGACGAGGTTTTACGTCATTACAGCAAGCGAATCCGAATTGCCGCCATTGAAAACGGGCATATCAACAGAGATACGGAGGACAACATAAAATCCCGGCTTGTTGCCGCATTATTCAAGTTCTGTTTTGATGAACAGGAAGTATAAGAAATCGCTTTCATTTTTGGGAAAACGGATATATAATAAAGCACAGATAAAGTGGGAGTAATTAACAAAGTGACAAAGTTCAGCATGGAACGTTAATTTCACATTTTGGTTCAAAGGAAGAAAAGTCAAAAGGAAGAAAAAACAGAGTAATCCGATGAACATGAATTTTTGTTAAAAAAACGGAGGCGCTATGACAATAAAAAAGCTGTTCTATATTGCAATCGCAGGAAGCGTACTTTGCTTCTGCGGAGATATGTTATTGGGTTGCTTTTACCCTATGGAAAAAGTGGGGATTTTTCATCTTTTTCCTGCATTTTCAGAAGAATGGTCAAATGCTACGTCTATTAGGTTCATTATAGGCGGATTATTGGGCGTGATTGCACTTCTTTTAATGTTTTGCGGGTTTTACGCTATATCTGTTTTACTCAAAGAAAAAGTCGGTAAATATGATAAACTGTTTTTTATAGCATCCATTGTATTTGTCTCTGTAGGAACATTATACCATTGTGTATTCGCAATATCCGCGTGGCTATATAATCAACTAGCAGAAGAGAATATAGTATTAGCTAAGCGGATTAGTGAACGCTTTTTTACTACATTCATCTGTGTTGCATTTTTGGCTGCAATAAGTTTTATAATTTTATCAATTATTATATTTTGTGTTGCGATAAAAGGAACATGGGGAAAGAAAAGATGGGTGCTGATAAATCCGCTTTTGTTTATGGGAATTTCAATTATGGTTGCAACCGTTTTACCTGCTAATGCTATAATCAATGGTGTGTTTGATTGGGGACAACAAAGTTTGGCTTTGTTGCTAGTTTTCTGCGCATTTTCAAAAATCCCTTGCACAACTTCCAGTTTGTAGAATTGTAGCCAGCTAAAAACTGAATAACCGCCGCTACATAAAACGGCACACCAAGACAGGAAATCAAGAAAAGGTTTCCTGTTTTTTTGCGCCCATTTTTGGCATTTTCAAAAATCGTCGGTATTATGCCGTGCAAAGGGGATAGAAAGAAATTTCTGAAAATTCCCGCCTATTCCGGCTTGCGTGGTTTTGTAAGGAATGAGGGGAAATTTCCGCAAATTAACGTTCATTTTGCTTTTTGCTGGTTTGAAGTATTAGAGGGAGAAATATCGCCGCTGCTTTGGCAAAATCCCCGCTTGCGGCACTAAAGATATTGAGAGCGAAATACCGCCGCAAAGTTGCCAGAAACCCCGCCCTCTCCGTCGAGGGTATCAGCAGAAGCCCACACAGCGGAAGCCGCTACTTTCTTAGAGTTATACCGAAAAGTATCTTATCCCGAATTCTTTAATAGAGCCTTATAAATTGAGCTTTCTCATATATAAATTCGGGATAAGATTTTCCAGCTTGTTGTCAATGTTCTTCTAAAAAATTCGGGATAAGATTTTTTTATTTCAACCCATACAATCGTTTCAGGACAGCATCATCATTGACATCATAAGGTGATTCCTCTGCCGATACTTTTGGGAAATAGTCACCTGTTGCTTCTTCCATAGCTTTACGCTTCATCTCTGTATCTGCATGTGCGTAGATTAATGTCGTAGAGATATCTGCATGGCCGAGCCACTGGGATACCATTGTCAGATCCATTCCATGCTGGTATAAATGCATGGCACGGCTATGCCGGAAAATATGAGGGTGGATTTTCTCCGGCACTTCAGGGAATGCCACATGGGCAGTCTTTGCATATCCATTCATAAAGGCCCTAACCGTGTCATCAGAGATTGGGCTGCATACATTCTTCCGTATTGTATAAAATAACTGTTTCCGGGAGTACTCTGGCTCGCCGGGATGAAACACCCGCATATACCTATGATAATGGGAAACCGTATCTTTCATAAGGGGGATGGAACGGGACTTGTTGCCTTTCCCGTGCAGCTTTACCTGCGGCGTATCTCCCAGCCGTATATCAAAGGTTTTTAAATCTATGATCTCCTGGACCCGGGCTGCTGTATCATATATCAGAGACATAAGAAACAGATCCCGTGTTCCTTTTTTGCTGCCGGCGTCCGGCTGTGCCAGCAAAGCCTGGACAGCTCCCTTGCTCAGGTAATCGACGGTTTCTACTTTTTCTGTTTTCTTAAACGGGATCTGGAACAGTGTGGACTGATAGACCACAAGTGAGGCATCCCTCATTGCGGCATAGCTGTAAAAAGCCCGCAGACAGTTCAGCCGGTAATTCCGGGTTTTTATACTGCATTTTTTAGTTTCCTCCAAAAAATCAAGGTATTTTTCAGCCATTCCGTCATTCAGTATGTCAAACGTAATGTCTACCAGCCGGATCTGTTTTTGCTCTTTTGTAAAATCAAGCAGCTGGTTCAACGCTGTACGGTAGGCCTTGACCGTATGGCTGCTGCAGTTCCTCTTTTTGGTCAGGTAGTCTGCCAGGAAATCATGGATCATCATATATAGAAGGTTCTCTTTCAGTCTTGCCATGGCTCCACCTCCGGGATAATGCCGGAAAAAGCGTCCCAGTCAACCCCCTTGTTTTTTACCAGGTTTTCTGGAAGGAGATGGATGTAGTACGCTGTTTCCGCCAAGGTATAATGGCCCATATAAGCCCTGAGCCGCGGGAGCATAGCCGTAAGGTCTTTCTGTCCATCCATCCAACGGTTCAGGTTTGCTGAGGCGAACCTGTGCCGGAGGCTGTAAATCCTTACATGTGGGAGATTCTCTTTTGGGATATCCGGATTTGCGGACTTCCAGCATTTCTGGAACTGACGGTTCAGCCATGCCCCGTCTATCGGCCCGTCTGCAGAGCCAGGGAAAAAGTATCGGTTATCTTCATAAAAAAACTGGCGCATCTTATCGTAACGTCTGCAGAGCGCAAACATGTCATCAGACATAACAACAAACCGCTCTTTTTTCTTTTTGGTATTCGTAATAAGTATTTCACCCGTCTGAAAATTGATATTCCGCCTGTGCAGCTCCCTTCCCTCCTGTGGGCGTAGGCCGCAGGTATAGATCAGGCGGAACATCACGGGAAGCATAAGATGGGAATGCGGAACCCTGCTGCTCTCAGGCAATGCGTCAATCGCAGAAAACAGCCTGGAAAGCTCGGCATCTGTGAACATATACACTTCCTTTGGCTTGGGATTGCCAAAGTACCTGTCAGGGAGGACATAGGCTTCCTGGCCACTGAGGTTCATGTATTGCGCAAGCAGGCGGATGGCGCGTGCCCTGCCCTGGACTCCCTTTGTATCGTCATTATCTTTCAGTACCCACGACATAACCAGACGTTCCGTAAGTTCATTACACTCTGGATAGGAATCTGAGCAATACCGGTCAAAGCTATGCAGCGCTGCCGCATACGGTTCCTTCTCATATCCAAGGGCAGCCCTCGCCGATATCATCCCCTGGATATACTCCGCAAAACAGCTGGTATAATTATTATTCATTGCCATATCCCTCCCCTGCCACTTCAATCCCGGAAAAATCCAGGGCACATTCCTTTAGATGCGCACTGTCCAGGGAGATATATTGCTTTGAAGAATCCACACTCCGGTGTCCAAGGATCTGTGCCGTTGTCATGATAGGGATTTCTGCAAGCGTGAGTTCTTTCCCAAGCGTGCGCCTTAATGCATGGAACCCCTTGCCGTCATGGGCATAGCGTTCTATCCCTGCTTGTTTCTGGTAACCTGACCAGAGATGCGACAACGCCATCGTTCTGTTGAATGGCAGGTATGGGTGGAGTGCCCGCAGAAAAATAAACTCAGAACGTGAATCAGGCCTTCCGTTCAATATATATTCCTTCAATGCTTCTCCCACATCCGGCAGTAAAGGCAGCACAAGCGGGTTCCCGGTTTTCTTCTGGATCAGCCTGATCTCCCCGCCCCTCCAGTCAATATCTGTCAGTTTCAGGTGGATGATGTCACTGCCGCGCAGGCCATTCCTTGCGCTCAGGAGAATGATCGCGTAATCCCGCTTCCCCATGACAGTTGACCGGTCAACCTGCGCAACTGTGCGCTGTATCTCATCTTTTGTAAGCGGATGGAAAACTCGCTTTTTTCGGATGACAGGCAGCGACAGGACGAATTCATAAGGGATATCCAGGCCTTTCTCTGTATTAAGGAACTGGTGGAACTTTTTTTAGAAAAGCTGGAGGTCATGCAGGCTCCCTTCCGCATACTTTCTGGATGCCAGTGTCATAAATCCTGAAAAACTGTGTGCATTCACATCAAGGGCGTCATCTACACCCTGGGTTTCCAGCCAGAAAAGATATTTGCGCACTGCCCATTCCATATCTAACAGAGTCTTGGGATTGGCAGGCCCGCTCCATGCAATAAATTCCCTCAGCAGGCTTTCGTTGGCATTATTGATATGCTTTTTTGCGTGTCCTCCTGCCACAACGTGGGATAAGTCCCCTCTGCTGTAAAATTCCTGCAGGCGTGAAACAGCCCTGGTTTTATTTAAGTAGTTCTTCCGTAGCAGATCTTCCCTTTCGTAACGTTCCTGCTGTTCCTGTCGGTACTGCATCAGCAGCCCTTCGTCATAATGGGAACAGCCATGTTCCTGGAAAAAATGCAAGATGGGCCGGTAGTTATAGCTATAATCCGACCAGACGGTATGCGGCTGGACACCGTATTCGATTAATTTGTCGCATACAAGGGATATAAGTTCTGATATATCAATTACCTTTGCCATGTTTGTGGCCTCCTCATTTTAATAGTCAGGCGGTAGCCTGCTGGTTTAATTATTGAGGAGACAGCTTCCATATGAAAGAACTAAAAAAATCTTATCCCGAATTTTTTATATATTTCATCCATCTGGTTGGAAGAATCTTATCCCGAATTGTGTCTTCAATCGGCTTGTATTTAGAGGGTGTTTTGCAAATATCGGGATAAGATACTTTTCGGTATAACTCTTCGAGAAATAAAGATTTCCATAATATAAGCCGATTAGAAATGAAGAGAAAAACATTTTATGGAAATGCTTTATGATAAATTTTCCAACGCTTTTTGGGACAGTTAAAAATTTTTCCTAAAGAAAGGCAACATAAGGTATAATTAGATGGAACGACTTTGAGTAAAAATATTTGCTATTGTAGATAAATAATAAAGGAGGGCAATTCAAATGTATAACCCGCAATTAGAAACATTTATCCGTGTGGCAGATGCAGGCAGTTTCAATAAAGCGGCAGAAGAAGCTTATATAACCCCAACAGCAGTCATAAAGCAGATTAACCTTCTTGAGGCTTCTTTGGATGTAAAGCTGTTTGACAGGACGCATAGGGGGCTGACTTTGACAAAAGCTGGGAAGTCTTTATACCAGGACACGAAATATATCATCCAGTATTGCAGGGATTCTGTCATACGGGCAAAAAATGCCATGCAGGAAGATACGAAAGTAATCCGTATCGGGAGTTCCCCTATGACCCCGGCACAGCTTTTGATGCGGCTCTGGACAAAAATACAAGTATACTGCCCGGAGATGAAATTCCAGATTGTCCCGTTTGAGAATACGCCGGAAAATGCCAGGGAAATATTAGGGAATCTTGGGAAAAACATTGACGTAATAGGAGGGATATTTGATGAGACTATGCTTGACTTGCGCCGTTGCGCAGGGCTTGAATTATCCCGTGAGCCATTTTGCTGTGCAGTTTCCATCCACCATCGTCTTGCGGCAAAAGACCGGCTTACGGTAAAAGACCTTTATGGGGAAAATTTAATGCTGATGCGCCGGGAATGGAGCAATTATGTGGACAGGCTTAGGGACGACATCTGGCAGAACCATAGACAGATACATATTGTGGACTTTGATTTTTACAATATGGAAGTTTTTAACCGTTGTGAGAACAGTAATGATGTGCTTTTAGCTATTTCTGGATGGGCAAGCGTACATCCTCTTTTGAAAGTCATTCCGGTAGAATGGGAACACAGCATCCCATATGGTCTGCTCCATTCCCCGCATCCATCCGAAAATGTAAGACAGTTTCTTGCCGCTGCGCAAAAGGCAGTGTAATAAATGGGGGATCTGTCTGTTAATTTTATATTTATATGTTATAACCTTTGGGTATAAACTAATGAACAAAACGAGACTTCTCTTTCAGTCTCGTTTTTTTTATACTTTGTTTAAAGGCCGGATGGCCATAATGGGATGCCCGGAGGGTATACTTTGTTCAAAGGCCGGATGGCCATAACGGGATGCTGGAGGGTATGTTTTTGAAAAGGCAGGGCTGATAAAAAAGATATGTGCGGTTGTGGAACAGGAGGAGGTGGCGGATTGAAATATGTTGTCCTGAAAGTTATGCTGATCTGTCTGTTGCTTAGTCTTGCAGGCTGCAGCACAGATAAAAAAGCTGGCAAGGGAAAAGATGTAAGGACAGACCAGGAAGGGGAGATGGTGTATCAGGAAGAAAATACAGATTATATGCAGGCAGAAAAAAGTGAAGGAAAGCCTTATACGGTAGATACGGAAATATCAGAAGTTATCAGGGAACTGTCGTTTGGGGATTATGGAAGGCTGATCTTTCCGGCAGACAGCGGATATTACAGTGGGGATACGTTAGGAACGCTTACGCTGACATGGTACAGCAATATTGATCCGGAAAAAACCGTGGAGATTGCAAATTATATGAAAGACCATGCGGCCATGGGGGAAACGATCTTTTATGACATTTACACAGATGAGGAAAAAGAAAATGAACCAGATAAAAAAGATACGGGACTGTTTTTCTTCAAAGGAAGTCCCGGAGAGAAATTTGCTGTTTGTAATGCGGGAGGCGGCTTCGCTTATGTGGGGGCAATGCAGGATAGCTTTCCCCATGCGCTGGAGTTATCCAAAAAGGGATATAACGCATTTGCTCTAATCTACCGTCCGGGTGCACAGACGGCGTGTGAGGATCTGGCAAGGGCAGTCAGTTTTATATTTGAACATGCGAAAGAACTGGAAGTAGACACAGACGGATATTCCCTGTGGGGAGGTTCCGCAGGTGCAAGGATGGCAGCGTGGCTTGGCTCTTACGGTCCGGCGGCTTTTGGAGGGGATGACCTGCCAAAGCCTGGTGCAGTCATCATGCAATATACGGGCCATAGCGATTATACGGAAAATGATCCGCCGACTTATGTATGTGTCGGGGAAAATGACGGCATTGCAGACTGGCGGGCTATGGAAAACCGTCTGAAGCATCTGGCAGCATTTGGGATCCCTACAGAGTTCCACAAATATCCGGGTCTTGGGCATGGCTTTGGGCTTGGAACCGGAACTGTCGCAGAAGGGTGGATAGAGGATGCGGTAACATTTTGGGAAACTCAGACAAAATAATGATAGGAGGACAGGAAGATGAATAATTTTATTTTTGAGAATGCAACAAAAGTTTTATTCGGTAAAGGATGTGTGAAAGAATATTTGTGCTGTCTGATAAAAGGCTGCGGGGATACGGTGATGCTGGCATATGGAGGAGGCTCGATTAAAAAGAACGGCGTATATGACGAGGTGGTTTCTATTTTAAAAGAGGCTGGAAAGCATATTGTGGAATTTCCCGGCATTATGGCGAACCCTACTTATGCAAAAGTTTTAGAGGGCGCAAAACTGGCAAGGGAAAGTCAGGCCGGGTTAATCCTTGGCGTTGGCGGCGGTTCCGTCATGGACTGCTGTAAAGCAGTTTCCATTGCCGCCCGGTATGACGGCGATGTGTGGGAGGATTTCTGGGCAAGGCCGGGTATTTTTGATTTCGAGCCGCTCCCGCTTGGTGTGATCGTCACAGTGGCGGGAACCGGAAGTGAATGTAACGGCGGAGCAGTCATTACAAATGAAGAGTTAAAAATAAAGACCGGGCGCGATTATCCAAAATGTAATCCCAGGTTTGCCTTGCTTGACCCGACTTATACTTACAGTGTACCAAAATTCCAGATGGTATCCGGCAGCTTTGACATCTTTTCCCACATCATGGAGATTTATTTTAGCGAACCGGACGAGGACAATGTTTCAGATGACATTGCCGAGGCGCTTATGAGGAACGTAATCCGAAACCTGCGGGCGGCTATCCGAAATCCCAACGATTATACTGCCAGGAGCAACCTGATGTGGGATGCGACAATGGCGGAGAACCGGATCATCAAGCTTGGCAAGCGCACAGATTTCCAGTGCCACCAGATGGAACATCAGCTTGGGGCATATACGGACTGCAACCACGGCGCAGGTTTGGCAGTTCTTCATCCAACATATTACCGCCATATTTATAAAGATGGGATTGCAAAATTCAAACGGTTTGCTACGGAGGTATGGAATATTTTCCCTGATGGAAAGACAGATGAGGAAATTGCCCGTGCCGGAATAGATGCACTGGAAAGATTTATCCGGGAAATCGGCCTGCCTGCGACTTTACAGGAACTGGGAATAAATGGGGATGTAGATTTGAAAGCGGTTGCTGATTCCTGTGCGATCGTTTCGGGAAGTTACAGGAAACTGACACGGGAGGAAATTTTTGAAATCTTCAAAGAGTGCTTTTAGATGATTGCAAAACAGCCTGTTTTCAGCGGGCATCATACAAAATAATAAAAAGGAGAATGACGCAATGAAAATAAAAAAAATGAAGAAAACGGTTGCCCTTGTTATGAGTGTATTGCTTTTGTTTGGCCTTGCCGCCTGTGGGAATGAAAAGCAGGGGGCGGGTGGTAGCAGCGGACAAAATTCTTCTTCGGAATCAGCTGACGCAGATGTGGCGGAATCTGAAAAACCGGAAGAATCGAAAGAATTATCTTCTGCCAGTGACACGGATGGAGCTGTTCCCAATGCAGAAGACGGAGAAAACACAGGCGGAAAAACACTGGTAGTTTACTATTCGGCATCCGGGAACACGGAGGAAGCAGCAGGATATATCGCAGCAGCAACAGGTGGGGAGCTGTTTGAACTGGAACCGAAAGAAGCCTATACAGACGCAGATCTTGACTGGACGGATGAGGACAGCCGCGTATGCAGGGAACATGAGAACGAGGATGAAAGAAAGGTAGAGTTGATATCGGACACAGTTCCTGATTGGGATTCTTACGAAACTGTATTTATTGGCTACCCTATCTGGTGGGGGATTGCTGCATGGCCGGTAGACGGCTTCATTGCGGCAAATGATTTCACCGGAAAGACGGTGATACCGTTCTGTACGTCTGCAAGCTCAGGGCTTGGAGAGAGCGGAGATTTGTTGGAAGAAATGGCAGGCACCGGGGATTGGCTGGCAGGCGAGCGGTTCTCGTCAGGTGTTTCGGAAGAAGATGTAAAAGCCTGGGTAGATGGACTTGGGTTGTAATTGGAAGGAGCGACGGAAGCATGAAACATAAAATCATAGCGCTTTGTCTGGGCATTATACTGGCGCTTGGACTGGCAGGCTGCGGGAACAAAGAGGGAGAACGGACAGGCGTGCAGGAACAGGAATCGGCATCGCAGGATGGGCGGACAGACAGCGGCGCATCGGCGGAATCAGACAGCAACAGTACGCAAGAGCAGAATATCCCATCCGCAGAACTGACGCAGGATAAAACAGACAATGCGAAAGGCGGGCGTGTTTTAATTGCATATTTTTCCATGCCAGAGGATGTAGACACATCCGGCGTAGATGCTGTTTCAAGCGCAAGCATTGTGGTACAGGAAGGCGAAGTTTACGGAAATACGGAGTATGTGGCAAAAATTGTGCAGGAAACAATAAGCGGGGATTTGTTCCAGATTGAAACTACAGAGGATTATCCGCTGGATCATGACCCGTTAGTTGACCAGGCGGCAGACGAGCAGGATGAGAACCTGCGTCCGGAACTGAAAAGCCATATTGAAGATTTGGGACAGTACGACACCATGATCCTGGGGTATCCAAATTGGTGGGCTGACCTGCCGATGCCGGTTTATACTTTCCTGGAGGAATACGATTTCAGCGGAAAAACAATCATCCCGTTTGTGACGCATGGAGGCAGCGGCTTTTCCGGCACAGAAGATACTATTGCAAAATTGCAGCCGGATGCGGCAATAAGTGACAATACGCTCTCCCTTTCCAGAGGAGATGTGGCAGACAGCGAGGAAGAAATCCGGCAATGGGCTGAAAGCCTTGGAGGGACAAAATGAAGTACAGGGTATTAGGAAAAGATTTACAGGTATCAGAGATTGGTTTTGGCTGCATGGGGCTTTCCCATGCATACGGAAAGCCGGTTGAGAAAAAAGAGGGGATCAGGCTTCTGTCGGAAGCGTTGGAAGCGGGATATACATTTTTTGATACTGCAGAGGTCTATGGAACAGACGATAATCCCCATGCCAATGAAGAACTGGTAGGTGAAGCGTTGAAAAGCGTCCGTGATAAGGTAGTGATCGCCACGAAATTTGGCATCCATTTTGATATGAAAAGCAAGGCTGTCAATAAACCCCTGGTGCCGGATTCCAGGCCGGAAGCAATCCGGGCATCTGCAGAAGCTTCCTTGAAACGGCTGAATACCGACCATATTGATTTATATTATCAGCATAGGATTGACAAAAACGTCCCAATTGAGGAAGTGGCAGGCGTTATGGCGGAACTGATGCAGGAGGGCAAGATTACGCATTGGGGATTATCAGAAACGGATGAAGACACGATACGCCGCGCCCATGCAGTCTGCCCGCTGACGGCCATCCAGAACCGTTATTCCATGATGGCGCGCTGGCATGAAAAACTTTTTCCTGTATTAGAGGAATTGCAGATTGGTTATGTGGCGTTTTCCCCTCTGGCTAATGGTTTTTTGTCCGCCCGGTATGGTAAAGATGCTGTTTTTGACAGCCAGTACGATTACCGGAGCATGATGCCACAGTTTAGCGGGCAGGGAATTGATGAAAACAGGAAACTGCTTGCATTGCTTGAGCGGACAGCGAAAGAAAAATGCGCCACTCCGGCGCAGATTTCCCTTGCGTGGATGCTCTGCAAAAAGCAGTATCTTGTACCAATCCCCGGAACCCGGAATAAAGGCCGGATGCTGGAAAACGCAGACGCTTCCTCTATCCGGCTGACAGCTTCAGAGGTAAAGGCTTTGGATGACGCGCTGGACAGGATGGAGATGTCCGATGTATTTGGAGGGACAAAAGTTTTAAATGTTTCCTAAAAGATGCATTGGTACTATGATATGAAACAGCTTATGGAGGTATATGCATGAAGAAACGCTTTAAGTCTCCCTTTCGATTTCCAGGGACATTCATGAGAAGAAAATATATTCTGCTCATTGCAGTTGTTTTTTCAATCTTTGGCACGGCATGTTCTGGACAGAAAGAAAAAACAGACAGCGGGGCCGAAAAAGGCGGGGCAATAAGAAAGGAAGCCGCAATAACAGACCAGGGGGAACATATAGAAATGGATAAAAAAACAGGCCCTTCACAAATTCCGGAAGAGCTTGCGCAGATTCCAAAGGATTATTTTACTTCGGCAGGAGAGCAGGGAGTATTAGAGCAGCTCGATTACAAAACATATGAATCCATGAGTTATCAAAATAAGGAAAAACAGCTTAATAAGACGGCCTATGTATATCTGCCATATGGCTATTCTGAGAACAGGAAGTATAATGTGTTTTACCTGATGCATGGGGGCTGGAGCGATGAAACGACATACCTTGGCACTCCGAAAAACCCAAACGTGCTGGTAAACGTCATTGATCATGCCATACAGGATGGAAAAATGGAACCGGTAGTTATAGTATGTCCGACTTATAACAATGAAAATCCGGATGACAGCGCGGATTATAGTCTTGCCCTCCAGTTGACGGATAATTACCATAATGAACTGGTAAATGATCTGATTCCTGCCGTAGAGGGAACATACAGCACATATGCAGGCGGAACTTCTGCAGAAGAATTGGAAGCAAGCCGCGATCACCGTGCTTTTGCCGGATTTTCTATGGGATCGGTTGCAACATGGCATACGTTCCAGTATTGCCTGGACTATTTCAGGTATTTCCTGCCGTCCAGTGGGAATCTGACTTCTGATGGGGCATATATGGAAAGTCTGGTGACAGATTCCGGGCATAAGCCGGAAGATTTCTTTATTTATGCGATGTCAGGAACAAAGGATTTTGCATATGCAGGTTTTTCCAGCCAGATTGAGGCAATGCTCCATGCGCCAGATGGCATCTTTATTGCTGCCGATAACGAACAGGAGGGGAATCTTGCATATCGGGTGCAGGAAGGGAACGCACATGATGGTAATGCTGCCATGCAGTATATCTATAACGGTTTGATATGGATTTGGAAATAAGGAAGAGGAGGAAACTCAGATGAAGATTTTATTTATGAACGGAAGCCCGAACAAAAATGGAAACACGGCAGCGCTGGCGGAAGCGCTCATGGAAGGAAAGGAATATGAAACACTGAACCTGACAGATTACAGGATCGGCAGTTATGGACAGGCATTTGAAGACGATCAGCTCGATGAAGTAATCGCAAAGATGAAAGAAGCAGAAGTCATTGTAATCGGCTCGCCGCTGTACTGGCACAATATCTGCGGATCTGTGCGTAACGTGCTGGACCGGTTTTACGGGAAGGTGAAAAACGGCGAGTTTTCGGGGCGGAAATTATATTTCCTGTTCCAGGGGGCAGCTCCGGAAAAATGGATGATGGAAGCGGGAGAATATACGATGAAACGCTTCGCAAAACTTTATGGGATGGAGTATGCCGGAATGGCGATGGATAAAAAAGAGGCCGCAAGGCTTGGGAGAGAGATTTGACAAGCAGAATGGCGGCAGACATAAAAATGATGGAAAAAAATTTTGAAAGGAAATGGGTATGAAAGTTATAAACAGGGATGAATTTGAGCAGGCAAATATATTTGGGACAGGTTTGGCGAACGAAGCTTTTGCCAGATATTTTATCGGTGAATCGTTCCTCAATCCCCTTACTGATCCCAAGGAATGTCCATTATTTCTGGCAAATGTGACTTTTGAACCGGGATGCCGTAATAACTGGCATATTCATTATGCCGCAGATGGTGGCGGGCAGATTCTGGTCTGTACCGCAGGCGAGGGCTGGTATCAGGAGGAAGGGAAAGAGGCAGTCAGTCTTGTGCCGGGAATGGTCGTTACAATTCCCGCAAATGTGAAGCACTGGCATGGCGCAAAAGCAGGAAGCTGGTTCAGCCATATTGCCATTGAGATTCCGGGAACGGACGGGCGTACAGAATGGTGTGAACCGGTAGCAGATGAAACATATGGAAAATTGGAGGAAATGGGCTGATGAAAGATTTTTTATTAAGAAATGATACAAAACTATTATTCCGAAACGATCCGGCAAAGGATTTACAGGAGTTGACAGCAGGGAAAAAAGCGCTTTTTGTCTATGGCGGCGGTTCCGTAAAAAGGAACGGCTGCTATGACGACGTAAAAAATGCCATTGTAAAAAGCGGCGGGACATTATACGAGGCAGGGGGTTCTTCCAGGGAAAGGAAAGATATTGAAACAGGAATCCGTATTGCGAAAGAAAAACAGGTTGACCTTATCGTTGGGGCAGGGGGCGCCAGCGTGATGGACTGCGCGAAGCTGATCGCATTTGGCGTCTGCCATACAGAAGATTTGTGGGATTTTGTGAAGGGCAAAAAGAATCCGTATGGATTAGAAAAGCTCCCGCTTATCTTAATGCCCACTTATCCTTCCAGCAGCTCTGAGTACGGGCTTGGGGCGGTATCTGTGGATACGCAGGCGGATGATTTTGGCACGGCTTACGGGATTGCCGCGGATTATGCGGTTCTCGTGCCGAAATATTCGCTTTCGCTTGGGCAGGAAATGACCGCATATACAGGGCTTGTAACCCTTGTCCAGCTTTCCGCGTCTACGATCGGAGATAAAAACCCTGTATCTTACGATATAGGCATTTCCGTCATCCGGAATGTATTAAAAGCTACAAGGCGGTTAAAAGAACATCCGGACGACCTGGACGCCAGAGGGGTTATTTTATATGGGGCATCGATTGCAACATCCGGAAGGCTTGGGATCGGAAAAGAGGAAAATTACAGCTATGATATTTATGAGGTGGAATTTATCCCGGAGGCGTTGTTCGGCGTATCTTACCGGAAAAGCCTTACCACATTGTTTCCACGTTTTTTAAAGGCAATGGCAGCTTACCATGAAGAAGAAATCCGCGCTTATTTCAAAGACGCTTTTGGATATGAGGGAGATGTGGATGGGTCAGCAGCAAAGATGGTTGCGCTGTTTGAAGAGCTGGGGATTACTATGTACTTTGAGGGAGATGCGGATAAAGAGAAAATCTGCCGGATACCGGTAGAGTCCGTATTAAGCCAGGAAGAGATCATCTATATGGTCGAGATGTGCATGTGTTAGGCTTTCCCTGGCATATACCTTGAGGTTATAACAGGTGAACAAAGAGTAACTACTGGTGCAATGCTATATTTGTTAAAATGGGATTGTGGATACGGTCAAACATTGTTTTAAAGGTGAAAGGGTGGTCGGAATGGAATTATTGGGAATCCTGCATCGGGAATGGGTATATGTCTGGTATTATTTTACGCTGCAGCTGCAGCAGATTGCCTCCTATTATGTGTTTGGCATTATCCTCGGTTCGATCATTTCCGTTTTTGTCAAGGATCGCATTCATGGACTGTTCCGGGCTTTGGGAAATAAGAAGATGGGTGTATTGGGCGTGATACCTGCCAGCATCCTTGGCATTGCATCGCCGCTCTGCATGTATGGGACGATCCCGCTGGCAGCATCCTTTTCCAGAAGCGGTATCCGGGATGACTGGCTGGCAGCATTTATGATGAGTTCCATCCTGCTTAACCCGCAGCTTATCATATACAGTACAGCCTTGGGCAGCGCTGCCCTGGCTGTGCGCATCGTGTCCTGTTTTGCATGTGGCATAGCGGCAGGCCTTCTGATCCGGTTCTTTTACAAAGACAGGGATTTTTTCAATTTTGCAGGGTTTGACGAACCCCATAACCATGATACTGACCCGAACCTGTTTCGGCGTCTCATAAAAAACATTGGCAGGAATGTCAGGGCAACCGGCCTGTGGTTCCTGGTCGGCATCCTGCTTTCTGCCTTGTTTCAGCGGTATATACCGGCAGATTCTTTTGCTGCGCTGTTCGGGGAGGCGAACGAGGGTTTTGGCGTATTGATGGCTGCAACGGTTGGCGTGCCTCTCTATGCCTGTGGGGGCGGGACGATCCCGCTTCTGCGCGAGTGGCTTTATTCCGGCATGAGCATGGGCAGCGCTTCCGCATTCATGCTGACCGGGCCGTCTACCAAGCTCACCAATCTGGGTGCGCTGAAAATCGTGTTAGGCGTAAGACGTTTTTTGCTGTACCTCGCATTTATCATGCTTTTTTCCTTTGCCACAGGGCTGCTGGTCAATATGTTTATGGCCTGGGGCAGATGGTGATATTTTAGAATATATGTGTGTAGCTGCTGTCCCGGCATTTCGTAAATGCCTGAAAATATGTAACAGTCCAGGTATCTTCGCTGTTACGGAAATATACGGATCATAATAGGCAATTGCGAAACAAGTTCAAAATCTTGATTCCAATAGGACAAAGGTCCGGTTGAGCCGGACTTACAGGAGGTGGATGTGGATAACAAGAGTTTTAAGACATGAAAACAAAGCAGATAAGGTTATCTGCCCGTGAAATGGT
>CAJTDL010000059.1 GCA_910575035.1 Lachnospiraceae bacterium | reverse complement strand
TTGGATCTATGTCAATACTTTAGACAAAAAAAGTCGAAAGGTTATGCTGCTTTTTTAAGTTCCTCATCCTCCTTTTGTTGGGGTGTCATATAACCAATAGCACTGTGTATTCTTTTACGGTTATACCAGCCCTCTATGTATTCAAAGATTGCCCTGCGGGCTTCCGCTGAATCCTGATAGGTATGGAGATAGGTTTCTTCCTTTTTCAGCACGGAATGGAATGACTCAATACAGGCATTGTCATATGGATTTCCCTTACGGCTGAAAGAATGTAGGATTCCCCTGCTGGCCAAGTAGTTTTCAAATACCTGGCCTGTGTACTGGCTTCCAAGGTCGCTGTGCAAGATAATCCCCTCTGTATCCGCGACATTCAGGCACGCATTCTTTACTGCCTGAACTGCCAGTTCCGCCGTCATAGATGTTCCATAGGCATACCCGATGATCTTGCGGCTGCATAGATCCATAACAGATGCCAGATAGGTCCATCCTTCTTTCTGAACATGGATGTAAGTAATGTCCGTACACCATTTTTGGTTGATGGNATGCTGCCATGATTGGCACGGTGGTTGTACTTCCTTACTACAGCAGAGCACAGCCCCTGCTCTGCCATATGCCTCTGCACCCGCTTGACACTGCAAGGTGTACCATTATCATTCAGTATGCGGCATATTTTGACAGCCCCATATCCCTGTTTTGGGTCCTCATATGCCTGTTTCACTTTCCGGCCGAATTCTTCAAACTCCTTTTGCTTATTTGAAGGTACACGAACCAGGGCCTTGTAATAAGTACTCCTTGGGAATTTCAAGGCACTGCAAAGCTGGGATACAGAGTAATCGGCCAGGTTGTTCTGGATAAAAGTCACAATTTCGGCTGTTGTTCTTTTGCGAATATGGCGGTCGCTTTTTTTAATATTTCATTCTCAGTCTTAAGACGCTGGTTCTCTTTCTGGAGAGCCTTATACTCCCTGAGGGTAACCGTTTCCTCCTCCGATACTTTGATGGGGGAAAGCTGCTTTACCCAGCCACTGATAGTACTCCGATTTACGCCATATTCACGCTCCAGTTGTGGATACGAGGTTCCTCCGGCATTGTACAGATCCACGATCTGCTGTTTAAATTCCAGAGTGTAAGATTTTTGGTTTTTTGCCATTTTGAACATCTCCTTTGCTCTTTCACTTGATAGTATAAGTTGTTCAACTTTTTCTGTCCACACTTATATACTAACACCAATCAGGCGTATGAGATTATTGGCAATGCGCTTGAAAGAAATGATACGGAAAAGTTCCGGGCGCACTTAGCGGAGGTTATCGAAACCAATGACAAAGAATCCCCCATTGTCAGGGATGCAATAGGGTTGATGGAGAAATTGACAGGGGAGAGCTATAACATTCCCGTAGAGCAGAAGGCAACCATTACGTTCTATGTGGCGGAATGTACGGAGTTTCCCGTATTGGGTGAATACTATGAGCGGCTGGAAACACTGCAGGAAGCGATGGAACTGTATGAAAAAATACCGGAAGGGCGGAGGAACGGCTTGAAGGGGATCGGCTTCCGTCTGGAGGACGGCAGCATTTATGACGGGAATTTTGACTTAATGGTAATGGGGGAAATGCAGACGGAATTTATCAATGAGATTCCCCAATACAGGGACAGCCCATTAGTACAGAAGGCGATTGCAGATATGGAGGCGATTCTTTTGGAACAGAGGCCGGAGCAGGAAGTATCGGAAGCAATAGAGAAAGAAGAACCGCAACAGCCAATGCCAGAAGTAAAAAAGGAAGAAAAAGCTGTGCAGACAGCGGAAAACAGGAACCCAGACACTGCGGCACAGGAATCAGGCAGAGATCCGGAAGGACTGCAAAAGCAATCTGCAGAACCGGAAAAAGCGGCTGAAAATGCCCCCAAAACAGACAGGGGCATATCCGGCGTCAGTAAGAAACAGTCCGTCCTAAATGCCCTCCGGGAACGGCAGGCAAGGATGAGAGCGCAGGAGAAGGAAAAGCCGGGGCAGGAAAGACAGGAGCAGAAAGCACAGGCAAAGAGGAAAGGAGAACCGGAATTATGATGGTGAGGTTTGAGGAAAATGAATATTTCCTGATAGCAATGTTCCAGAAAGAAAGCAGGCAGGCAACCATAGAGGAAATACATAATGTGATCCCCTACATCGGCAGGGATGAAGAAATGCCCGCACTTATTAACAGCACACTGGAAAAGCTGTGGTTTTTTACGGATGAAGCATTTCTAAATCTGGATCTGGAACCATATAAAGAGGAACCGATGGAGGACGAATAATGGATGTGAACCAATTTGCACTCTACCAGCTTAAAAATATCCCGGAAAACAGGCAGATACGGTTCCGTCCTTACAGTACGCTGCAGGAAAAGGGAATCCAGATACAGTATAAGGACTATACACAGGTGTATCTGGCACGGATGCAGCCGGGAGACGAACCGGAACAGATCCGCAGGCGTTTCAATGAGAAGCTGCCACGGACATTTCATGGCCATTCGATTAGTGTCAGCGATGTGCTTGTGCTGAATAAGGGTGGTGTTGTGACTTCTTACTATGTTGAGAAAGATGGGTTTACCGTCATAGCCGGATTTATCCAGAAAGGTTCATCCGGCGCACTTGTGTCGATTGATACGGCAGATTTCCATATTGAAGGGAAGGAGGGGAGCTGGCACGCTTTTGACAGCATTATCATAGACGGCAGGCAGTTCTTCCTTATGGAACATGAAACCTATGGAAAAGAAGTGGCATGGGTTGTGCTGGACGAAGAAGGAAAAATAATTGTAGACCATACATATCAGGGTTTTGACCAGGCGGCCTTACAGCAGATCAAGGATTACCTCAATCCGCCGCAGCTTACCGCAGGGCCGCAAAAACAGGAAATACCCGATGGGAATATCCAGACGCAATCTGGCAATGCTATGGATAAGCCGCCTCTTGAAAACTGGCAGAAATATATGGAGAATGGGGAGTATCTCCGCAGTTCCGAGATAGATGAAGAACAGAACTACAACATGATTGACGGAAGATGCAATAATATGTCCCTCAAAGGCAAAAATGGCAGGGTGTCCGTCCTGGCAAAGCTGCGCCACAAACAGGCGGAGATCGCAAGGCGGTATGGGAAGCCTGCGCAGCAGATGGAGGTGGCAGAGGATATGGAGCGCAGACGGAAGTAAGGAATGGAGAAGTGTCTGGCGAACGCTGCCAGACGCTTCTCTTTTTTTGTGTCTTGAACAATAGGGAATTTCTCTGTATAATAAAACCATAGCAGGCAGGGCATAGCCGATTCGCCAGGCCGATTGGCAAAAGCCGGAACCGAGGTGATATGATGCAGGGTGAAACATTACAAGAAGAACCAAAAGAGAAAACAGCAGAGAAAAAAGAGGCGTTTGCAAAATATACGGCGAAAGATAGTGTTTTTTCAACGCTTTTTCGGGATAAGAAGTATCTGATGCAGTTATACCGTGCGCTCCATCCGGAAGATACGGAAACTACGGAAGACGCGCTTACGGATATTACCATAAGGAATGTACTCACGAATGGAATCTATAATGACCTGGCTTTCAGAGTGGGGGATAAAATCATGTTTCTGGTCGAGCATCAATCTTCATGGACGATGAATATCATTATACGGGTGCTGATGTATTTAGTGCAGACTTACCATGATTACTTTGAGGAACAGGATGCAGACTTATACGGGAGCAAGAAAGTCCATGTTCCAGTACCAGAGTTATACATGATTTTTACAGGAGAGCGTGCCGACAGGCCAGAAACAATTTCGCTTTCCAAGGAATTTTTCAATGGGAAGGAATGTGCCATTGAAGTAAAGGTGAAAGTGCTTTATGGCGGCAAAGGGAATGACATTATCAGCCAGTATGTAAATTTTACAAAAGTATATAATGAACAGGTGAAACAGTATGGGAGAAGCCGGGAAGCTGTCACGGAAACCATCCGTATCTGTAAAGACAGTGATGTGCTCCGGGAGTTTTTGGCAGGCAGAGAAAAGGAGGTTATATCTATTATGATGGCTTTGTTTGATGAAGAAAAGATTATGCGTACCCATGTTGCGAGTGAAAAGAAAGAAACAGCAAGGAAAGCTGCGGAAAAGATGTTGAGGCTGGGGAAATTGTCTGCAGAAGAAATTGCAGGCTGTTTTACTGAGCTGTCTGTGGAGGACATTCAGGAAATTGAAAAAGGGCTGTTTCAAACGATATAATACCTGATGACAAACCGACACAAAAGAAAGAATATATAGAATCCCCGGCTGCAAATGAATACAGCCGGGGTTATTCATATGGAGGGCAAAGTGAAAGAATCAGAACTGATAGGAAAAGTACATTCCGCTGTCTATCAACAGTGCCAGCAAAGGGGGTATGCTGCCCCGGTGGATGTGCTGGTTGACATAGGAGTGCTACCCAAGCAGAAATATGAGGACTGGAGATTCGGGAAAGTACGGTATCTGGAAGCAGTCTGTACGTGTAATTTAAAGAAACTTTCTTTTATTATGAAACAGATCCGCTCCTATGCAAAGAAAACAAATTTAAAACCATCATTCTGCTATTACAAGCGATGGGGCGTGAAGAAAAAGCATGGGCATAAGCAGGTAATCCCCCTGCGGTTCAGTAAAAGTGGAAACCCGGAGATTGAAAAGGCATATACGACACACTATGTGGATTTAGGGCGGACAGAGCAGTTGAAGAAAGAAAAAATGGGGAAAGCGGCAGCTGCAAACCAGGCTGAAACATCGGATAAGACACAAGATATGCCAGTAAATATTTCTGACAGCAGAAGCGGAGTGTAAAGTGGGGGAAGAAATGGAAAAAGAACCGGACAAAAAATATAAAACCATGAAGAAAATTATGGATGCTTTAGAGGATATTTTATGCTCCTATCAGGGCAGGGGACATCAATCAGTATATGTTGACCTGGATTCCCTTGCACTTTTTACAAGCTTGAACGCATACAGACAGATACAGGTAGAAAATTACAAGTACGATTATGATTGATAATATCCGAGAGGACGAAGAAGCCAGACGGATTTACAGGGAGCTTACCCCGCAGACAAGGTGGCGTGTAGGCCAGCATACACAAATAGAAGCGATATGGATGAACGCATTGAAGCAGTTTGCGTCCTTGGGTATGCCGGCGTATCAGGGACAGATTTATTATGCAGATACAGGCTCTGTCCTGATATGTGGGGAAATCCTGCCCTATGAGGTTTTCCAGTTGCTTACAGATATGCCGGAAGTGAAGAAATTATATGTTTTCCCCTACCCGTTCCGGGAGGGATGGGAAAAGCCGCTCTATTTTTCTTTTGAGCCGACAGAAGCGGCACGGGAGGAAATGCGGAAATATGTGGATAAAAAATTGGATGAAATGCTTCGTATAATGAGGGAAAAAAGTGAAAGCCTTGACGGAATCATCCCTAAAGTGAATGAAGATATTTTTTAATCATATTCGTTTCGTTGGGAAAAAGACAGCCGCAAAATTCTATGTAATCCTGCGGCTGTTTTTCTGTTCAGAACGGTTAAGAAATGTCGGCGCTTTTCTGTTTTTCCGGCTGTCGGGTGTTTGGCTGCCCTAAAATCTTATCGACATTGGAGCAGACGGTATTCAACTCTTTTTGGTAATCCCGGTAGTAATGGTAGGCTTTCTGTGCCTCTTTTTTCTGTTGGAGCAGCTTTTCCTTTTCTGCTTTCAATAGCTTCATGGAGGGGAGTTTCCCGTCTGCTGACTGCCCTTTCAGGAATTTCCGTGCGGCTTCATAGAGTGCGATTTCCGTCGGATGCTCCTGCCGGAACTGCCCTTTGTTCTTTGCTTTCACAAACTTTTGGTAGACAGGTTTATTGGCGAGGTACTGGCCGGTGTAATGGATCTGCTCATTTACCTTCCGGAGATTATCTTCCACAGATTTTAAATCTTTTTTGGAAGTGGAAGCATGGTTCTTAATCTCTGAAAAGGAATTTTCCAGGGAATCCCTGGTATCATATCCATTCTCCTGTATATAAGCGACCGTCTTAGCCATCTCTTTCAGGTTGGAAAGTTTCACTTTGTTAGCGTATGCGGCATTTTGCTGTGCCTTTACACAGTCCTGCAGATTAACCACCAGACGCAAATCTGACTTGATAAACAGGATTGATATAGCTTCCCCTTGCAGTAGATTGGATGGATGGGGTGCAGACTTCTCCGATTCCGTATTATATTTTTCCATATCAACCGTTTTCTTTTTATTTTCTTTAGGCTCTGCATTTTCCTTAAACAGCTCCCGGAGGTAATCTTCTTCATAATGTGTGCCGAGCATCCTTCCAGTGATATACTTGTTCCGTTCCGGGTGAAGGTAGCTGAACCTGCCACGACTAACTTTCAGCTTGACATTATATTTTTCGAAAAGTAATTTCTGAAAATCTTCCTGGCTGCAGGAAATGGCTGCGGCATCTTCGATGGCAGACCGTAAGAAATCTTTCTGTGTTTGGAATACCATTTTTCGTGGTGTAAGTCCGTCTGCACGGAGCTGTCTGTTACGTTCATCCAGTTTCTTTTGCCCTCTTTGTCCTGCGTGGTATTCCCGGTCTGTGATTTTCTTCCCTGCCGGGGCAAGCAGATCTATCTGGTGCAGATGTTCCCGGCAGCATATATCCATGAGTGACTGCTTTAAGTGGATCAGGTAATTTTTAGTAACATGATGTTTATACCCGGCATGGGAATCGCAAGCCCGCTCCATAAAGTCCTGGCGTTCCACATCATATTTCCGTAAACTGTTGATTACGATATGCACGTGGATGTTGCCGCTCCCATTATGCCCGTCCATGTGGGTACAGACAAGAGCCTGATGTCCTGGGAAGTTTTTCTTTGCATATTCCATTCCGATCTGCTGTGCCTGTTCCCCGGTCAATCCATTTTCTGTTACATCCTTTGGATCGAAACTGATGATATAATGGTGGGATTTGATTTCATCATAGGATTCGTTTTTGTGGTATAGGGCATTTAGTTCCCTGCACTCCATGTCGAATGTGAACGGATCACAGTTTAGGCCGTCCATGATATATTCCTTACGTGGGATCAATTCACCATTTTCATCAAATATCGGTTTGTTGGTATCTTCATCGTGTTCAAACATGAGATAACGCTGTATCTCTGCATAACTGGCATTTTTACTCGCTATGTGTTTCAGGATTGCCATGAGAATGCCCTCCAGAAACCGCCTGGAAATCTCCCGCCATCTTCAAAACTTCATATTTCATTTCATAGATTCTGGCCACACTCTGGTCGATTGCCTTACGCATTTCCTGTGAATGGATGCCGCCGCTGTTAAAGTGCCTTGCAATCTGGTTTAAATTGCTGCCAATTTTCCCAAACTCTGCAACCAGTTTTTTCAGTTCCGGCAGGTCTGCCACAATTTCATATTTCGCTGTGACCTTCTGCTTCATAATTTGTTTTCGGACATATTCAGCCAGTGGGAGGTGCGCAGCTTTAGCACTTTCAGAGACGATTTCATATTCCGTATCGGTAAGGCGGAGCATGATCTGGTGCTTGTGTTGTAATTCCTTTTCCTTTTTTGGTCTTGCCATTACATAGTTCCTTTCTGTGAAAATTGTAAGAATGATATTTCTTTCCTAATTATAGGGACTAAAAAAGAGTTCCTATAAAATAAGCCGATTAGGGAACGCCAATGGGAAACGAAAAAAGGATTTTTTATAGAAATGTTTAGATTTCTCCGTGATTGGTACAATCACGCTGCGACTATTTTTAATAGGAGCCAACCTGCATATTTGGAAAGTATGCCAGAACCGAGGGCATGGGGCGCTGGATGTCCGGTGGACATCCGTTTAGCGCGGACCGGAGCGGAGCGTAGACGGAATCCCCATCAAGTTTGCCGGGTAAGCAAAATCCACGAAGTGGGTTTTGAGTAACTCAGGCGAATCTTGCTCTGGTTATCCCGATACGGGATAACTCTTTGAAATAGGAACGAAAAGCAGGACGGGATATTATGTTATAAAGGTGGAATGTAATAATATAAATCTGTTAATGTGTAAATTGATTTGATATATGATGAAATCTAAAATCTAGTTGAAAGGAAGGAGTGGGTATATATGCTTTTTACGCATTTCTGATAATTTGATATAAGCATTAGACATTTACGGGAAATTATAATATGATAATAGGAAAAACGAACAGAGGTCTGGAAAGTACCCTTCATTGGAAACAGTGGATCATGTGGCTTGTGCAAAATATGGGCAATGGATAAAGAGGTGAAGAATGATGTTTAGCAATAAGGATTTAAAGAGGATGATTGTCCCGTTGTTTCTGGAACAGCTTCTGGTAATATTGGTTGGCCTGGCAGATACTTTTGTGATTAGTTTTGCCGGGGAGTCTGCGGTGTCGGGGGTATCTTTGGTCAATTCCTTTAACACGATTTTTATTTTCCTGTTTACGGCGTTGGCTTCGGGCGGAGCTGTTATTGTCAGCCAGTATATTGGCGGGAAAAAGCGGGAAATGGCGGGAGAGTCTGCCAGCCAGCTTTTCATGGCTTCCATTCTTTTTTCATTGGGGATTATGGCTGCCGTCCTGCTTTTTGGGTATCCGCTGATGAGGTTTCTGTTCGGAAAAGTGGAACAGGATGTGATGGAAGCCTGCCTGGTGTACCTGCGGATTTCTGCCTATTCTTATCCGGCTCTTGCCGTTTATAATGCCGGCGCAGCGCTTTTTCGGAGCATTGGCAAAACAACTGTGACGATGTATCTTGCAGTTATTTCTAACCTGATTAATATCATTGGAAATATTTTCGGTGTATTTGTCCTTCATGCGGGAGTGGCGGGGGTAGCATATCCCTCCCTGATTGCAAGGACATTTTCAGCAGTGGCAGTGACAATCCTTTGTTTTCGGAAAGAAAACAGTGTCCGTTACAGATGGAGGTGGATTGGCTGTTTTAATTTCGGGCTGTTAAAAAAATATTAAGGATTGCTGTGCCAAATGGCGTGGAACAGGGGATTTTCCAGTTTGTCAAGGTGGCTCTGAGCAGTGTCGTGGCGCTGTTTGGCACATCACAAATTGCTGCGAATGGAATTGCACAGAGCATCTGGTCTTTGGCTGCCCTAGTTTGTGTGACGATGGGGCCGGTGTTTATTACGGTAATTGGACAATGCATGGGAAGCAGGGACACGGAGCAGGCAGAGTATTATTTCCGAAAACTTTTAAAGATAACAATTCTGATGTCTGTTGTGTGGAATGCGGCCGTGTTTGCCCTTACGCCTTTTGTCATGAAGTTTTATGATGTGGCTGAGGAAACCAAAACGCTGACGGTCATGCTGGTTTTGATCCATAATATTTTTAACTGTGCTGCCTTTCCCTTTGCGGATCCGTTGGGGAAAGGAATGCGCGCAGCCGGGGATGTGAAATTTACAATGACGGTGTCATTAATTACAACGATTGGCGCAAGGCTTATTTTTTCGCTGTTATTTGCCATTGTTATGGATATGGGCGTGATTGGCATTGCATGGGCAATGTGCATGGACTGGTGCGTCCGCGCTGTGGTTTTTTACATTCGCTTTCAAAAAGGAAAATGGAAACAATTCCGGCTGATTTAAGGCTTGGGGTTCATTGATTTCAGGCTGGAAGCATGTTAATATAATGGATAGGAATTGTATTTCATTATAAGAAATGGGGATGGCTATGGAACTGTGTGTTTTAAAATATTTTTTAGCTGTGGCAAGGGAGGAAAATATTACAAAGGCCGCAAATCTTTTGAATATCACCCAGCCTACGCTTTCCAGACAGATGATGCAGCTTGAGGAAGAACTTGGGATCAAGCTTTTCCGCAGGGGCAGGCATAATGTATTGCTGACGGAGGAAGGGATGCTGCTTAGGCGCAGGGCGCAGGAAATTGTGGACTTGACGGAAAAGACAGAAAAAGAACTGGTGCATGGTGAAGAAACAGTGTCCGGGGAAATATCCATTGGCTGTGGTGAAACACAGAATATGAAACCGTTAGCGGAGATGATTTCTTCTTTTCAGGAAGAATATCCAGAGGTGGTGTTCCATATGTACACTGCCATTGCAGATGATGTGACAGAACGATTGGAAAACGGCATCCTGGACATGGGACTTTTATTGGAACCGGTAGAAATCAGCAGGTATCATTTTGTAAGGATGCCCCTGCAGGAAAAATGGCATGTCCTTATGCGCCGGGACTGTCCGCTGGCAGAGAAAGAAAAGATAACGCCGCCTGATCTGGCAGGTATGCCGCTCATTATTGCAAAGCGGCAGTCGGTACGCAATTTACTGGAAAACTGGTTTGGTGATGCGGCAGAAAAAATCCGGGTGGCATCGACATGTAATCTTTCCCATAATAATGAATCTCTGATGGTAGAGGGAGGAATGGGACTGGCTTTGATGATGGAGTATACTTGCGACCATGAGAGCCTGTGCTTAAGGCCGCTGGAGCCAGAGATTGTCAGCGGATGCGTATTAGTCTGGAAAAAGAATCAGACACTTTCTCCCGCAATGGCACGGTTTATTGGATATGTGAAAAAATATTTTTCGGTGTGACAATTGTTGGGCCGGTAAAGGACTGTAAGGAAAAATTACAGTTCTTTTTTTATGCTATGGTTCTGTCATTCAAAACAAGCATTTCTGAAAATTCAGTATAGGTATTAGACATAGTCAAAAAAGTTTTGTATGATGGAAACATAATAAGAGAAGGAGGTCATCCAAATGAGCAAAAAGTATGAAAGCCTTGCAGGGACGATTGTGGAAAAAGTGGGCGGCAGCGGGAATATCAGCGCCGTGCGCCATTGCCAGACAAGGCTCCGTTTCACTCTGAGAGATACCGAAAAAGCGGATAAAGAGGGTATCGGGAACCTGGATGGGGTGGCGCAGGTAGTAGAGAGCGGCGGTATGTTTCAGGTTGTCATAGGTATGCATGTGGCAGAGGTGTTTGAGGAAGTAGAAAAACTGGTTCCGAACAGGGAAGGGCAGGAAGAACCGGACAAAGGGAATGGCAAAAAAATGTCGCCGGTAGACTATGTGATTGATTTTGTGTCCAGTGTATTCCAGCCGATTGTCCCAGCGCTTTCCGGAGCCGGTATGCTGAAAGCGCTGATGGCATTGCTTACCGTATTCCATCTGGTAAATTCAGATTCGCAGACTTATTACATATTAAATTTCTTTGCAGACGCAACCTTTGCGTTTCTGCCAATCCTTCTGGCCTATACAACGGCAAAAAGGATGAAATGCAACGCAATTCTGGCTATGTCTGTGGCAGGCATTATGTGCCATGCAAATTGGATGGCATTAGTAGCCGCAGATGAACCGGTAAAATTTTTTGGTGTGATACCGTTCTATCTGGTATCTTATACATCAACCGTTATCCCGGTTATCCTCGTTATTATTGTACAGTCTTTTGTAGAGAAATGGCTGAATAAAGTGATCCCAAAGGCAGTAAACCTTGTATTCGTTCCGATGTTTACATTTCTTATTATGGGAACGCTGGCGCTGTCGGTTTTAGGGCCGGTAGGAGATTATGTTGGCGAAGGCCTTGCGCTGGTTTTTGACTGGCTGAGTACAAATGCGAGTTGGGCGCCTGCTGCGCTGATTGGGGGACTGTTCCCTGTTATGGTTATGTTTGGCATTCACCATGCGGTTGCGCCGCTTGGAAGTATGCAGATGGCAAGCCTTGGCTTTGACAGTATTTTTGGGCCGGGATGCGTATGCTCTAACATTGCACAGGGAGTTGCCGCGCTGGTTGTCGGTTTGCGTACAAGAGAATCCAAAACAAGGCAGCTTGGCTTGTCTACCGGCGTTACGGCGCTGATGGGAATTACAGAGCCAGTATTGTATGGATTGAACCTGCCGAAGAAATATCCTCTTATTTCGGCAATGATAGGCGGGGGCTTAGGCGGTCTGTATGCCGGAGTTACACATACTCACCGTTTTGCGACAGGCTCTTCCGGGATTCCGGCAGTGCTCCTTTATATCGGTGATGATACCATGAGCTTTTTTTGGAATATCATCATTTTGCTTTTGATTACGGCAGTATCTACGGCAGCCATTACATTTATTCTTTCGTTAAAATTTGAAAAGAGTGTGGAAATACAGGCACAGGAAACAGCAGCCATTGAAAATGAAGAAAAAAATACGGTATACGCCCCGGTAAATGGAAAGATAGTTGAAATGGGGGATATTCCAGACCCGACATTTTCAGAAGGGGTTTTGGGATGGACAATGGGGATTTATCCAGAAGATGGCATTGTGCGGGCGCCTTTTACTGGGAAAATAGTGCAAGTGTCAGATACTGGCCATGCAATCGGCCTTGAAGGAAACGATGGCATGGAGCTTCTGATACATGTCGGCGTTGATACGGTGGAAATGGGCGGCATGGGATTTGATCCGAAGGTAAAAGAAGGGGATGAAGTAAATGCTGGACAGGAGCTGCTTGTTTTTGACCGGAAGGCAGTGGCGGATGCCGGACACCCTGATGTCGTGGTAGTGATTGTGTTGAATGCGGATGATTATACAGCGACAGAACTTGTGGCGGAAGGGACAGTAGTGGCAGGAACAAAGATCATACAGTTGAAAAAATAGGAGGTTATTATGGGCAGGTTTCCAGAGAATTTTTTATGGGGCGGCGCTACGGCTGCCAATCAGTTTGAAGGAGGAATCCAGGAAGGAGGGAAGGGGCTTTCTGTTCCGGACGTTATGACAGGCGGGACAAAAACAACTCCCCGGCATGTGACAGACGGCATACTTCCTAAGTACCATTATCCAAGCCATGAGGCGGTAGATTTTTACCATCGTTATAAAGAAGATATTGCCCTGTATGGTGAAATGGGTTTTAAATGTTTCCGAATGTCCATTAATTGGAGCAGGCTGTTCCCAAACGGGGATGAAAAGGAACCAAAACAAGAAGGGCTTGTTTTTTACAGGAATGTCTTTTTAGAATGTCAAAAATATGGTATCCAGCCCTTGGTGACCATCAGCCATTATGAGATGCCTTATCATCTGGCAAAAGAATATGGGGGATGGGCAAACCGGGAAATCATGGATTTCTTTTTGAGATACTGCAAATCCCTGTTTACCGAGTTTAAAGGGCTGGTGCATCACTGGCTGACATTTAATGAGATTAACATTTTGCAGATGGGGGCTTATGGCAACTTGATGGGCGGGGGAATCCTTCCTCCGGGAAAGGACACGGCCGTTGGGGTATTACCGGGCCTGGATACAAGCTGGGATGACGAGCAGAGGCGTTATACGGCGCTGCATCATCAGTTGGTGGCAAGCGCCAAAGCGGTAACGATGGCGCATGAGATTGATCCGGAAAACAAAGTGGGCTGTATGCTGCTGAGCCGGATCGCATATCCATATACCTGCAGGCCAGATGATGTACTGAAAGGGCAGCAGGTCATGCAGACAGCAAATTATTATTGTGGGGATGTCCAGGTAAGGGGCGCATATCCTGCCTTTGCCAGACGGCTCTGGAAAGAAAAGGGGATAGAAATTCCATTTGCCGCAGGGGACAGTGAGGCATTAAAGGAGGGATGCGTAGATTTCTTTACGTTCAGCTATTATTCCAGCAGCACGGCAACGGATGACCCAGACGTGCCGGTTGCCAATGGGAATATGATGCGCGGCCCGGCAAATCCTTATCTGGAGCAGAGCCAGTGGGGATGGACGATTGACCCCAAGGGGCTGCGTTACCTGTTGAATGAGTTTTACGGAAGATGGCAGATACCATTGATGATTGTAGAAAATGGGCTCGGCGCAGAGGATCAGGTGGAAGAAGATGGCAGCATCCATGATGAATACCGGATTGCTTATATGAGGGAACACATAAAGCAGATGGCAGAAGCTGTGGAAGACGGTGTGGAACTGATGGGATATACCGTCTGGGGCTGCACGGATCTGGTCAGCGCCGGAACCGGAGAGATGGCGAAAAGATATGGCCTTGTCTATGTGGATAAGGACAATGAAGGAAAGGGTACTTTGGATCGCCGCAGAAAAGACAGTTTCTACTGGTATCAGAAGGTAATAAAGAGCAATGGCGAAAAATTGGATTAAGGAGGAAATGCAACATGAAAACATTTGATTATACGATTAAAGATGAGGTTGGAATCCATGCAAGACCGGCAGGACAGCTTGTTAAGGAGGCAAAAAAATATGAAAGCAAGATTACAGTCAGCATAAATGGAAAGAGTGCAGAAGCAACGAAGCTGATGGCTGTAATGGGGCTTGGCGTAAAATGCGGACAGACCGTGGAAGTGACAGTGGAAGGTGCAGATGAGGATACTGCCTGTGAGGGAATAAGAACTTTTTTTGAAGAAAACTTATAAATTGATCATCTGGCCAGACTTAGGATTATGTTTTGTCTGGCCGGAATTGTATTATTTTACTAGGAGGAAACGGTATGATAAAGTTATCAGGAAAACCCGTTTACCAGGGGATAGCAATGGGCCCGGCTGCAGTGTTGAGAAAAGAGGATCAGCCGGTAAAACGGATTCGTATTGCAGATACAGAAACTGAAATTGCCAGACTTAAAAAAGCCGGAAAGGAAGCGTCACAACAGTTGCAGAAACTGTATGAAAAAGCGAAAAAGGAAGTGGGGGAGTCCAGCGCCGCTATTTTTGAGGTACACCAGATGATGCTTGAGGATGATGATTATCTGGATGCCATCCATAGCATGATCTGCACGGAAATGGTAAACGCCGAGTTTGCCGTAGCTATGACAGGAGATAATTTTGCAGCTATGTTTGTGGGTATGGATGACGATTATATGAAGGCAAGGGCGGCGGATGTGAAAGATATTTCTAACCGTTTAATAAGAAACCTTTCCGGAGAAAAAGAAATTGATTTTGCATCTATGGAACCGTCTGTTATTGTAGCAGATGATTTAACGCCAAGCGAAACGGTACAGATGGACAAAGAAAAAATACTGGCTTTTGTGACAGTACACGGTTCTGCAAATTCCCACACATCTATTCTGGCAAGGATGATGAATATTCCGGCATTAATTGGCGTTCCGGTAAATCTGAATGAGATTCGTTCCGGCATGACAGTTATGGTGGATGGATTTCGTGGGGAGGCGGTATTTGAGCCGTCCGAAGAAATAGGTATGGCTGCAAGAGAACGGATTCAGAAAGAGCAGGATAAAATAAAACTTTTGCAGGAACTGAAAGGCAAAGAAAATAGAACGAAGGATGGGCGGACGATAAATATATATGCCAATATTGGAAGTGTCAGTGATGTCGGTTATGCTTTGGAAAATGATGCAGGCGGCATCGGCTTATTCCGAAGTGAATTCCTATATCTTGGGAGGGATGATTATCCGTCCGAGGAAGAACAGTTTCAGGCATATCGGCAGGTAGTTCAGACAATGGCTGGAAAGAAGGTCATTATCCGCACATTGGATATTGGCGCAGATAAACAGGCCGATTATTTTGACCTTGGCAAAGAAGATAATCCTGCAATGGGATACCGTGCTATCAGAATCTGCCTGAAAGAGCAGGAAATATTCTGCACACAGCTCCGTGCGCTTTTGCGCGCTGCTGTATACGGGAATCTTTCTGTTATGTACCCAATGATTACTTCTGTAGATGAAGTGACAAAAATATATGAAATTGTGGAGCGTGTGAAAGAGGAACTTGATACGAATGGAATTCCATATAAGGTTCCGGAACAGGGAATTATGATTGAAACCCCAGCAGCCGTAATGATTAGTGATGAGCTGGCAGAAATGGTGGATTTTTTTAGTATCGGAACCAATGACCTCACCCAATATACACTTGCAGTTGACAGACAAAATGAGAGGCTGGATGACTTTTATAATCCGCATCATAAAGCAATCCTCAAAATGATTCAGATGGTAGTGGATAATGCCCATATCGCAGGAAAATGGGCTGGAATATGCGGAGAATTGGGAGCAGACCCAAAACTTACGAAAAGGTTTATAGATATGGGGATAGATGAACTATCTGTTGCGCCGTCAATGATACTGCCATTAAGGGAGATTGTACGTGAAATATAAACTTTTATGCTTTTTGGGCATTTCTAATTATTTAATATAAGTATTTTACACTGCAAAAAAATATTCTACCATATAGGGAAGGAGGCAGGAATATGACAATGCAGGAAATAAGTGAGCGTTACCGCATCCCTATGGATGTTCTAAAAGAATATGAAAAATGGGGACTGCACAATACCATAGAAAAGGCGTTGGATAAACAGGAATATGACGATCAGGATATAGAACAGCTAAGCATGATTATGACTCTGCATGGCATTGGATTTGAAACCGAAGAGGTAAAAGAATATATGTATCTCTTGCAAAAAGGAGAATTGACAGAAAAGAATAGGCTTTCCATGCTGAATAAAAAAAGAAGAGAAGTGTTAGATGAAATTCATTTTAAAGAAACCCAGATCAACCAGTTGGACTATTTGAGGTATAAAATCCGGTCGGCAGGATAGAAATGGCGGTTTGGCAGTAATGAAAAGGAGCAAACGTATGAAACATATGCATAATAAGGTATTGGCAATAAGTCTGGCTGTTTTAATGGCTGTATTCCTGTTTGCAGGCACATCCGTCCAGGCAGCGGCAAAAACCAGTCTCAGCCAGTCAAAAATTACATTAGAAACAGGAGAAAGCACAACGATAAAAGTTAAAAATACAGGAAAAAAAGTTTCGTGGAAAATTCTGTCCGGTAAAAAGAATATTTCGATCAAAGGCGGGAAGAAAAGTGTAAAGATTACAGGAAAAAATGCCGGAAAAGCAAAATTGCAGGCGAAGGTGGGAAACAAGAAACTGACCTGCCATATTACTGTGACAGGGAAGAAAAAAACGAATACAGCAAAAGGCTCTAAGATTACTGTAAAATCCGGCAAATATACTGTTACTTATCAATTAAATAACAGCCAGGCTGCAAAAGAGCTGTATGCCCAATTGCCATTAACATTGGAGGTAGAGAACTACAGTGATAACGAAAAGATTTTTTATCCTCCAAAAGAATTAAAAACGGGCGGTACGCCAAAGTCGGAAGGAAAAAAAGGTTCCTTATCCTACTATGAGCCATGGGGCGATGTGGTTATGTTCTATCAATCGGCGGAATCAGCATCGGATTTATATGAATTGGGGACAGTCATTTCTGGAGAAGAATATATTTCCAAGTTATCTGGAAAGATTACGATTAGTAAAAGCCGTCTATAAAAATGGCATGGATATCAATGTGTTTCAGAACAGAAAAGGTGGATAGCTTTTTAGAAATTGGAGGAATATGGGAAATGAGAACAATTCGGTTAAATAATGGTGTAGAAATACCTCAGGAAGGGTTTGGGGTATTCCAGATGACAGACTTGAAGGTATGTGAGCAGGCTGTTTTAGATGCACTCCATTTGGGTTACAGGCTGCTTGATACAGCGAGCAGTTATAAGAATGAAGAAGCAGTCGGATTGGCAGTCAAAAAAAGCGGCGTTAGCCGGCAGGATTTATTTATTACGTCAAAGGCTTACATTCAGGAAATGGGGTATGAAAACACAAAGAAAGCATTTGAGGATTCCTGTAAAAAGTTGGGGACAGATTATTTGGATTTATATTTAATCCATATGCCGTTTAACGATTATTATGGTTCATGGAAAGCAATGGAGGAACTATATAAGGAAGAAAGAATCCGTGCGATTGGTATCAGTAATTTTCTGCCGGACCGTGTTGTTGACTTTTGCATGAATGTGAATGTCATTCCGGCAGTCAACCAGATGGAAATCCATCCATTTTACCAACGTCAGGAAGATATAAAGATAATGGAAGAATATGGAATTCAGGCGGAAGCATGGGCGCCTTTTGCCGAAGGGTTGAATGGAATGTTCAGCAATCCGGTTTTGGAAAATATTGGAAGAATGCATGGAAGGACAACGGCACAGGTTATCCTGCGTTGGAATATACAACGGAACACGGTTATCATTCCAAAATCTGTGCATATGAACCGTATGAAGGAAAATCTTGACATATAGGACTTTGAACTGTCTGCGGATGAAATGCTGCAGATTGCTTCGCTTGACCTTGGAAGGCCGCAGATGTTTGATCCGACAGATATAGGCGAGGTCAGACGTGTCTATCATTATCTGGAAAATCCTGTGGTAACAAGTTTATAAGAAAAGTATGAAAGAGAGATGGCATTTATGGTAAAACGGATGATAGCAATGCTTATGATATTGTCAGTGGCGTTTGCATGTGTTCTGGCAGGCTGCGGGACAAAAAAAAGGAAACAGTCTCTAACGGTCAAAATGTCTCGGCTAAAACAGAAAGTGATACGGACAGTCTGGCATATGCGCATGAAAGTGCAAAGTATACGGAGGAAAGCACAGAAGTTTCCGAAGTGAAAGCAGGAGAAGCAAATATTTTAATTGCATATTTTACATGGGCAGACAATACGGAAGTGGAAAACCCGGATGCAGTGGATGTAGACGCATCAACGTCAGCGAGCGTACTGCCGCCTGGGAATGCAGCTATGCTGGCAGGCTGGATTCAGGATGAGGTTGGAGGGGATCTGTTTTCCATTCAGGTAACAGAACCATATTCCAGTGATTATGATGAATGTCTTGACAGGGCAGCCGATGAAAAGGCAGAAGACGCTAGGCCGCCATTAAAAAGCCGGGTGGAAAATATGGATTCCTATGATATTGTGTTTTTGGGATTTCCAAACTGGTGGTATACGGTACCGATGGCTGTTCATTCTTTTGTGGAAGAATATGACTGGTCAGGTAAAATGGTGATTCCGTTTGTTACACATGGAACAGGTGGGCTTGCAAGCTGCATTGATGATCTGGAAGAGGCGCTTGCCCCTGCGACGATTATGGAACCGATCGGAGTTTACAGGGATGACATTAAGTCGGCTCAGCCAGAAATTCAGGAATGGATTGCCGGACTTAATATTGATTTTATAGGCAATTGCGAAACAAGTTCAAAATCTTGATTCCAATAGGACAAAGGTCCGGTTGAGCCGGACTTACAGGAGGTGGATGTGGATAACAAGAGTTTTAAGACATGAAAACAAAGCAGATAAGGTTATCTGCCCGTGAAATGGT
>CAJTDL010000058.1 GCA_910575035.1 Lachnospiraceae bacterium | reverse complement strand
TTACTGGACATTTCAATTATACCACAGACCAGTGAGGAGTTGTTTTATTTTGTAACAAAAAGAATCCCGTATTTATGTGGGTTCTGGCGTTTCGCAAACGACTAATTACTTACAAATTAAAAAGGAGGACAAAAGTATGAAGAAGAAACTACTCTCTCTCTTCCTAGTTGGTGCATTATCAGTTAGCATGCTTGCTGGGTGCGGCAACCAGGGAAACAGCGCAGACAATTCCAACAGCACGGAACAGTCTGGCGACAATGCAGCTGATAACAATGACAGCGCAGAAGGCAATGAGGACAGCAGCAATGAGGAGACGAATGCTGGCGAAGACAGTGGCGACGAAGGCCAAGACTCCGCATCGGATGGCTCTTACAGCAACAAGCAGGTCATCATCGGCGACATCACTGAGACCAGCGGGGATGTAACCCCATATTGGACCAACAATGCGTCCGATTACTATGTATTCCAGATGATCACAGGCCTTGATACGGTAAGCGTGAATCAGGAAGGGAAATGGGAAGTGAATGAAACCGTTGTGGATTCTCTGGAAGAGGCAGAGAATGATGACGGAACCAAGACCTATACCATCAAGATTAAGGACGGCTTAAAGTTCAGCAACGGAGAAGCAGTAACTGCTAAGGATTACGTATTCTCCTACCTGTTCTGGGGCAGCAATGAGATGCTGGTTGATTTAGAGGCTTCTGAGGCTTCTGCAAGCAACCCGCGCTATGCATTAGGCTATGCTGCTTATTCTGCAGGGGAATCTGATACATTTGAAGGCGTGCACTTAATTGATGATATGACATTCTCTGTCACTATTGATAAGGAATACCTTCCTTACTACTATGGAAAAGCATTAGTATCCATAACGCCGGAATATATGCCAGGATGGGTACCAGAGGACGTTACCATTGAAGAGACAGAAAATGGGGCAAAATTCTCTGATAACTTTACCTCTGAATATATTTCTGACAATGTAAATGAGTTCCGTTACAACCCAACGGTATGTACAGGAGCATATGTGTTCACTTCCTATGACCAGAACGCATATTCCTATACCTTGACAAAGAACCCAGAATTCCCAGGGAACTTTGAGGGACAGACTGCTAATATCGAAACGGTTATTTACAAATATGTAGCCCAGGATACCATGATGGATCAGCTGAAGACAGGCGCAATTGACATCCTGCTGCAGTGTCCAGACGGAAAGGATATTGAGGCAGGGCTTGACCTAGTAGATGAGGGCGGATATGACTATGTAAATTACCCGCGTGCAGGATATGGCATGGTTTGCTTTAAATGTAACCAGGGTCCCACACAGTTTGTGGAAGTGCGCCAGGCTATGGCACATCTTCTTGATCGGAATGCATTTGCCCAGACATTTACAGGCGGGCATGGCGTTGTAGTGAATGGGCCTTATGGCTCCTCCCAGTGGATGGTGAATGAGCATGCAGATGAAGTGGATGCGTTGAACGCTTATAATTACAGCCCGGAAACAGCGGTAGAGTTGTTGGAAAAAGGCGGCTGGACATTGAATGAAGACGGCTCTGATTATTCTGGCTCCGGCATCCGTTATAAGAAGTTAGAAGACGGCACGATGATGCCTCTGGTCATTGAATGGTGCTCCTCTGAAGATAACTCTGTATCTGACCTTCTGGTTACCAGCCTCCAGAAGAACCCGGACGTAGAAGCATCCGGCATGCAGATCAACCAGACCGTAGTGACCTTCAATGAATTGATGCAGAATTACTATGACCCATCTACGGAAAACCCATACCAGATGTTCAACCTGGCGACCGGATTTGGCAATCCTTATGATGTCGCTTATATATATGAGCCAGGCTCTGACTCTAACATCAACTGCCTGTTAGACCCGGAAGGGCAGGAGCTTTATGACCTGGCTGTTGCCATGAACCAGACAGAAGAGGACAATGACGAGGCTTATGGCGAAAACTGGGTGAAATTTATGCAGAAGTGGAATGAGCTGTTACCAGAGATCCCATTGTATTCCAATGATTACCATGACTTCTTCTCCACAAAAGTCCATGATTATGATGAAGATGGATACAATTGGAATATCGCTCAGGCAATCCTGTATGCAAATGTAGAATAAGATTGGCTGTGCATACCTTAGGAATTTTGCACAATGGCAATGTAAGGCTTATGGATTTACTGCGCGTCCTGCAGCACATATGCGAAAGGCGCGCCTGAAATGAGACAAGCCATGGAAGAATAGGATATGTATTTGCAAAGAAGCATTTCATATCCTGTTCTTTGCGTGGCATATTAGCATTTGCCGCCTGCGGCGTCTGCCAAATGCTTATGCAGCCCTTATGGAGGGCCTTAATGCAGCATAGGGCGGATGGCCGGCAGGAATAAAAAATGGGAAAGTTGGTTGAGCTATGTTAAAGTATGTGGGAAAAAGACTGGTATACATGGTAGGGGTTTTTTTCGTCGTTTCCATTATCATGTTTATTCTGTTTAATAATACGCCGGGCGACCGCGCCCTAAACCAGGTGCAGAGCCTGCGCGGGAAAGTGTCCGATGAGCAGTTTCAGATCCGTTATCAGGTGGCAAGGGATAAGCTGGGGCTGGACGACCCAATTCCTGTGCGCTACATAAAGTGGATGGGAAACCTGCTGCAGGGCGACTTGGGCTATTCTACTTTTTTTAAGGATGATGTAATCGATGTCATTGGAGTGCCATTGAAGAATACGGTTATCATCAATATATTCGCCACAATTGTGGCGTTGGCAATCACTATACCTCTTGGGATTTTCTGTGCGGTAAAGAAATTCTCCAAATTTGATAATGCGGTGCAGGTGCTGACCATCGTAGGGTACAGCGTGCCCATTTATATTATCGGCTTGGTGCTGATTTATTTCTTTTCCGTACAGCTGGGGTGGTTTCCTATCAGCGGCATGAATTCCCCGAATTTCCAGGGGAGCGGGTTTGCGGCATTTATGGATCGGCTGCATTACCTGGCATTGCCGGTCATCGTTATGACAGTGGCTTCCTTGGGCGGCATGACCCGTTATGTCCGCGCGGCCATGATTGACGCGCTGCGTATGGATTATATACGGACAGCCAGGGCAAAGGGATTAAAAGAGAAGGTTGTCATTTATTCCCATGCCTGGAGGAACGCATTGCTCTCTGTTGTAACTCTGATTATCAGCTGGTTTATGAGCGTCTTTATGGGTTCTATCGTGGTGGAGCAGATCTTCCAGTTAAACGGGATTGGGCAGATGTATTATAAAGGGCTGATGAATCAGGATTTTGACGTGGCATTGGCGATCCAGATGCTCTACTGCGTCATAACCTTAATCAGTAACTTGATAACAGACTTAAGCTATGGATTGGTAGACCCGCGGGTACGTATTGACAAATAGGAGGAAAAGAATTATGCAAAAAGATAAAAATAATGGAAAGAAACATTCTTTTTCTCTTAGGAAGCGGCTGTTTGGGGGGAAGAAGGAAGCGCTGGATGTGATGCAGGAGGAAGCCATCCAGAGCCCTATGCGGACCATCGTAAAGAATTTTGTGGAAAATAAGCTGTCCATTGGCGGGCTGGCTGTTTTCCTGCTGATGTTTTTGGTGGTGCTGATCGGGCCGTTGTTCTACCCAATCCAGTTAAGTGAAAAAGAAGAAACGCAGCTAAACATAGCGCCCGGGATGGACATGATGAAGGTTCCGAAAGAGCTGGAAGGGAATGTGCGTATGATTTCCACAGGCTCTACCTTCAGCGTGGGCGTGGACAATAATGGAAAGGTCTATGTATGGGGCCGTACAAAGATCAGCAATAAGATTGACATTGAGAAGGATATGCCTTCCCAGGAGGAGCTGGGGGAAGTCGTTGCCGTCTCCGCAGGGTTTGACCATGCAATGGCGCTGAATACAGATGGGGAAGTGGTCTGTTGGGGCAGCAACCGCATGAGCCAGACAAAGGCCCCAAGCGGCATAAAGCGCAAGAAGGTGAAGCAGATCGCAGCCGGTTACCAGGTTTCCTTTGCCTTGACTGAGGGCGGTGAAATCCTCCATTGGGGGAATGACAACCTGAACGATATCCGAATCACCCGTAAGAAAGGCGATGGAAATATTGACAAGATTGCAGTGGCCAATACTACGCTTTTGGCTGTTACAAAAGATGGGGAGGTTGTGCATATGGGCAGCCAGCCAACGGATATTGCCTCCGTCCCAGAGGATGTGGGGACGGTTGTGGATATTGCCGCTACGGCGGACAACGGCCTGGTGCTCCTGGAGGACGGCTCCCTGCGCGTCTGGGGGAAAGGCAGGAGCGAGGCAATGAACCTGCCCCAGATGGATGGGAAGGTGGTGTCCATTGCAGGCGGCAGGACCCACTTTACGGCATTGACAGAGGATGGGAAAGTATACGCATGGGGAAGCAACAATAAGGGGCAGACGGATGTGCCTTCCTCTGCGCAGAATATTTCCGCTGTTTACAGCGGCTCTTACCAGAATTATGCCATTACAGAGTCCGGCAAGACGGTTACCTGGGGTTTGAAGGGCTATCTTCTGGGCAGTGACGATCTGGGAAGGGATGTATTTTCCAGGTTGCTCAACGGCGGGCGCATGACCATGACCATCGGGGCTATTTCCGTTGTGATCTCTACGATTATCGGCATTATCATAGGCGGCGTGTCCGGCTTTTTTGGAGGCTGGGTGGATATTCTTCTGCAGCGTATTACAGAAATTGTGTCTTCCCTGCCGTTTTTGCCCATGGCAATGATCTTAACGTCTATCATTGGGAACAGCATGTCCGAAAATGCCAGGATTATATTGATGATGGCTGTCCTGGGCTTTTTGAGCTGGCCTTCCCTGGCCCGTTTGGTGCGCGCCCAGGTGCTGGCGGAACGTGAGAAAGAATTTGTGACAGCGGCCACTGCTATGGGCGTGAAGAAATCCTCCATTGTGTTCAAGCATATCATCCCAAACGTGATCTCCGTCATTATCGTGTCTGCAACCCTGGATTTTGCAACCTGTATGCTGACAGAGTCCACCCTGTCCTTTTTGGGATTCGGTGTGAAGCTGCCCCGCCCTACCTGGGGAAATATGCTGAATGGGTGCGTGAATTCCGTGGTAATCAAAAGCTACTGGTGGCGTTGGGTATTCCCGGCAATTATGCTGAGTATCTGCGTAATCTGTATCAATATGGTTGGCGACGGCCTGCGGGATGCTATTGACCCGAAATCAAATGAGCGCTAGAAGGAGGAAAACACAATGGCTTTATTAGAGATTAATGACCTGCATACCTTTTTTAAGACAAAAAGGGGCACGGTAAAGGCAGTGAACGGTGTTTCCTACTCTGTGGAACCAGGGAAGACCCTTGGGGTGGTTGGGGAAAGCGGAAGCGGGAAATCCGTGTCTGCCATGAGCATACTGAAATTATTGGACGGGAATGGCTATATTGACAGTGGGAAGATCATCTTCGATGGGAGGAACCTTGCAGATGTTTCTGTGAAGGAAATGTGCAAGATCCGGGGAAATGAGATTTCCGTTATCTTCCAGGAGCCCATGACCAGCCTGAACCCGATTTTTACCATTGAGCGCCAGGTGAGCGAGCCATTTATCATCCATCAGAAGATGAAGAAAAAGGAAGCTGCCCAGAAGGTAGTGGAAATGCTGAAGGATGTACGGATCCCCAATCCGGAGGCAGTGTCCAAGCAATACCCCCATCAGCTGTCCGGCGGAATGCGCCAGCGCGTGATGATTGCAATGGCGCTGGCCTGCCAGCCGAAGCTGCTGATTGCGGACGAGCCAACCACCGCATTGGATGTGACCATCCAGGCGCAGATTCTGAAGCTGATGAACGAATTGAAAAGGGAGAAGGGGACGTCCATCCTGTTTATCACCCATGACCTGGGCGTAATTAACGAAATGGCGGATGATGTGGCGGTTATGTACTGCGGGCAGGTGGTGGAGATGGCGCCGGTGGGCCAGATTTTCGGTGAGAACCATTATCTCCATCCTTATACGGAAGGCTTGCTTTTCTCCATTCCCCGGCTGGATACCCCTGCCGGAATCCGCCTGGAAGCCATTCCAGGCGCCGTGCCCCATCCTTTGGATCTGCCCAAGGGCTGTAAGTTTGCGCCCCGGTGCAAATACGCCACGGATCAGTGCAGGGAACGGGAGCCTGCCCTTGAGACTGTGGAGCCAGGGCATACCGTACGGTGCTTTTATCCAAAGAAAGGGGAACGATAGGCATGAGCGAGAAGAAAAAGGTATTACTGCATATTTCGAATTTAAAACAATATTTCCCGGTTGGAAAAAAGCAGATTGGCAAGGAACAGCTCTTTGTAAAGGCAAATGACGGTATTTCCCTGGATATCTATGAAGGGGAGACATTTGGCCTGGTAGGGGAGAGCGGCTGCGGGAAGTCCACCTTTGGGCGTACCCTGCTGCAGCTCTATCATCAGACGGCTGGGCGTTCCATTTATTATGGGCGGGATGTGGATGAGATTGCGCCAAAATATGTGGCGGACATTTTTGAGAACCTTCCGGAAAAGAAGCAGAAATGCGAGGATGCCCGGGAAAATGCAAGGAAGCTGCGGGCTGAATGGGAAGGGATGCCGGAAGGCACGGCGAAGAACATTGAACTGCAGAAGCTGAATGAGGCAGAGACCTTGGCGCAGAACGAGCTGTTGGACATTACTTCTTTGATTGGCGGGCTGTATGTGGCAGATAACCTGAAGGAGATTTCTCAGGTTTATGTGAGCGAGTACCGGGCAACCCTGAACCGCAAGAAGCTGAATGACCAGATCACCCAAGTGAATGCGGAGATTTCCAATAAGAAATCTGCCATGCAGGAGAAGGGGAAGGGCAGAGGGGAGATTGACAGCGCCGTGAAGCCCATGGAAGATAAGGTGAAGCAGCTGAAGGGGCAGGTAGAGCAGGAAGAGCGCAAGATCAAGGAGGAGGCAGCAAAGATCCAGGCTTTTAAGAAGCAGAATAAGTCCAAAAAGGATTTTGATGTGTATGAGCAGTATTTGGATGATGGGATCAATCTGGCCAACCTGACGGATGCGGAAATGCGGTTTTTACGGCGGGACCTGCAGCTGATCTTCCAGGATCCATATTCTTCCCTGAACCCCAGGATGACAGTGGGGCAGATCATTGGGGAAGGGCTGCAGGCCCATAACCTCTTTAAGAAGGGGGACGGGAATATGCAGGACTATATTATGGAAGTTATGGAGAAATGCGGGCTGGCTTCCTATTTTATCCATCGGTACCCCCATCAGTTTTCCGGAGGGCAGAGGCAGCGTATTGGGATTGCAAGGTCGCTGGCTGTGAACCCGAAGTTTGTGGTCTGTGACGAGGCGGTGTCGGCGTTGGATGTTTCGATTCAGTCACAGATTATCAACCTGCTGTTGGATTTAAAAGAGCAGAACCAGCTGACCTATTTGTTTATCTCCCATGACTTGAGCGTAATTAAGTATATCAGCGACAGGATTGGGGTGATGTATTTGGGGAATATGGTGGAGCTGTGTGAGACGGCAGAACTGTTTGAAAGGCCGTACCATCCTTATACAGAGGCATTGCTTTCGGCGATCCCTACGACGGATATGAACCATAAGAAAGAGGCGATTGTGCTGGAAGGGGATATCCCAAGCCCCATCAAGCCGCCCAGGGGATGTAAGTTCAATACCAGGTGCCAGCACTGTACAGAGATTTGTAAGGAAGTGGAGCCGCCCTTTGAAGAGGTGACTCCAGGGCATTTTGTGGCTTGCCACCATAAGCTGAATGTGCCGAAGCAAGCCTGATGTGAATAGAGAAGGGCGTGCATGGACGCTAGGATTTTGCAGAGTGTCCGGCACGCCCTGTTTTCCATTACCCCATCAATGGGGCAGTTCATTGCATTAGCTTTTAGTGGGGCAAGATTGTGATATGACAGGAGGTAACTATGCTATTTCAGAGAAAGGTAAACCGTGCGCTGAAAAAGCTTCATGAAGAAAGCCAGGCCGCACAGGGGGACATGGATTTTCAGGAACAGGAAGAGGGGCTTCCTTTGGAGAAAAATGATTTTCTGGCAATGGTGATTTCTGCATTTTTGGTTTTTGTGCCAGCGGCGCTGCTGGTATTAGGGGGGATTTTGCTGATAGGATATCTGTTCCTAATGCATTGAGCGGAGGGGCTTGCCTTTTTCGTGTAGGGCTTGACACCGAAGGGGCAGAAAATTATAATGGTAATATTCAACGAAGGTGTAGGTAGGGGCAAATCCCCGTTACTATTCATGGCTCAGGAATGCGCTGAACTGCGCATTCCGTGAGAACATGATCCAGGAGTAAGGGGCGATTTTTGCGCAATGGGAAGTCCAATCGTTGCATATACTTTTACAGCCATGATATCTTAGATCAGGAAAGGACACACGCATGAAGAAATTGAGAAGAACATTAGGAATCGCAGCATCTTTGGCATTGTCATTGGGGATTTTGTTCCCCCTTTCGCTTAGAGCAACAGAGCCAGCCGATGATACTCAGGAAGAAGGCACATACCAGGACGGCCAAGAGGATGAAGCGTATATTGACACCAGATCAGGGGATAATAGTCTATCAACCTTATCTATTTCACCAGGCATTTTGTCTCCAGAATTTAAATATTCGGTTATAAATTATACGGCTTCCGTAGGCGCGGATGTCACCAGTGTGGATGTGGAAGCCGAGACCTCCAATGCTGCGGCAAAAATTTTATCTATCACAGGGAATACAGATCTGCAGGAAGGGGAAAACACCATTCGCATTTCTGTGGAGGCAGAAAATGGTGCGCCGGTCACCTATCAGATTGTGGTGACAAGAGGCGGGGCGTCCCAGGATGGAGAAAGTGAGCCAGACAGCCAGGAAGGGGAAACACAGAAGGATGAAGATGCCAGCCAGGAGAATGGTGGGGAACAGGAAGTGCAGGCGGGGAATCCGGATGGCATTACCATAAATGGGCATCCCTTTAACCTGACAGAAACGGTTCCGGAAGACGTCATCCCCAAAGGGTTTTCCGTGGCGGAGGTAACCTTTAAAGGGCAGCAGGTGCAGGGGCTTCAGTTTGACAAAGAGCCATCCCTGAAGCTGCTATACCTTACAACGCCCAGTACAGAGGTGAAGAATACCTTGGCTGTTTGTGAAGAAAGCAGTGGAAGTGTGTATCCTTTCCGTAAGGTGAGTATTGGGAAAAAATATGTGATTTTGCTGGATCCTCCGGCAGAAGCAGGGATTTCAGAACCCTATACCCAGGCATCGGTTAAGATTGGGAAATATGAGGATGTGCCCGTATTTGAGAAGGAAGGCAGTGAGTTTTCCCTGGTGTATGCGGCCAGCAGCCAGGGGAATATTGGCTGGTATCAGTATGACACGGTGGAGAAAAGTTTCCAGCGTTATGTCCAGGATGAGGCGGCTGCCAGCGGCTTGGGAATGGATGATGAGGAATCCAGCGCCCAAATGCAGGGGCTTCGGAATGCATATAAGGATTTGGAAGAACAATATAACAATAAAAAGGACAGTTCACGCAAGACAATTTCTGTACTGGCGTTTGTGATAGCGGTATTGGTAATCGTTATTATTAATCTGCTGCTGCATAGAAGGCGCAGGGATGATGAGTGGGAGGAAGATGAGGAAGCCTTTGAAGCCCCCAAAGCCAAGAAAAGAAGGAATCCCCGTAAGGACATGGCGTTTGAGGAAGAACCAGAGCCAGAGGATATGCCTTTTGGAATCAGGAGAGGGAAGAAGGCTAACAGCCCAGAAGAAGTCATAGATTTTGCCGCTTCAAAATCAGGGCGGAAAAGACATCCTCAGGAGGAAGGGGATGTGGAAAATAATGCTGTAAGGCCTTCCCGAGAGGAAAGGGCTAAGCGTATGCGCAAGGCATGGGAGGTTTCTGATGAACATGGGGAAGAAGAGGAAAACTGGCAGGAAGAGGATCCCGTCTTTGCAGAGCTAAATCCCAGGAGCAGGAAGCGTATGAAGGAGGATGATGATTGGGATCAGAAGAACCTGGATTCGAAAAAAGCAGATTGGGATCAGAATACGCCCGCTTCCAAGGAAGGGTGGGATGCCCCAAAGCCCAGGCGGAATCTGAACGAAACTGCAGAATTAAAGCTAGATGATGATTTTGAGGTGATTGACCTGGAGGATCTGTGATGTTAATTCAAATTGATTTTGACAGCGAAGAGGCAATTTATATTCAGTTGCGGAACCAAATTGTTATGGGGATTGCCACAAATCAGTACCAGGAAGGGCAATCCCTCCCTTCTGTGCGCCAGCTGGCGGAAAGTATTGGCATCAATATGCATACAGTGAATAAGGCCTACCATGTATTGCGCCAGGAGGGGTTTATTCGTCTGGACCGCAGGAATGGGGCAGTTATTTTCCTGGATGCAGACAAGAGCCAGGCTGTTAGGGAGCTGCAGGAAACGCTGCGGGTGGTATTGGCCAAGGCAGTATGCAAAGACATTTCCAGAGAGGAAGTGCACCAGGCCGTAGACCGGATATTTGACGAATATGAATTTTAGAGAGTATTGATAATAGAGCAGGAGGACAACATGCAGAAAAAATATACGCCACAGGCAGAAAAAGTTCTGGAATTGGCAGCAAAATTATCCAAAAAGCTGCGGCACAACTATGTGGGGACAGAACATATTTTAGCAGGGCTGATACAGGAAGGGACTGGGGTGGCAGCCCAAGTCCTGTCTGACAGCCATGTGGATGGGAGCAAATTGCTGGACTTGATCGAGGAGCTGGTTGCGCCTGGGGAAGGAATCGCGCTGATGGAGGCAGACGGATATTCTCCCAGGACCCAGAGGGCATTGGGCACAGCAGAAAAGGAGGCAGAGCATTTTGGAAGTGCTGAAATAGGGACAGAGCATTTGCTGTTGGCTTTGCTGAAAGAAAATGACTCTGCGTCTGTGCGCCTGCTGAAGACGATGGGCGCCAATCTGCAGAAATTATATGTAGACCTTTTGATGGCAATGGGGGAGGAGGGGAGCTTTTCCAAGGAGGAATTAAAGTCTTCCAGAGGGCGGAGGCGGAGCCTGGAAGCCACCCCAGTATTGGATCAATATTCCCGGGATCTGACAAAGATGGCATTGGAAGGGAAGCTGGATCCTGTGATTGGGCGGGAAGAGGAGATCCGCCGTGTGATCCAGATTTTAAGCCGGAGGGGGAAGAACAATCCTTGCCTGATTGGGGAGCCTGGCGTAGGCAAGACAGCCATAGCGGAAGGGCTGGCGCAGCAGATATCCCTGGGGCTTGTGCCAGAACCTATCGCTGGGAAACGTGTGATTACCCTGGATCTTTCCAGTATGATTGCAGGCTCAAAATACCGCGGGGAATTTGAAGAGCGTATCAAAAAGGTAATTCGGGAAGTCATTGAGGCAAGGAATATCCTGCTGTTTATGGATGAGCTCCATACAATGATCGGCGCGGGGGGGGCAGAGGGGGCGATGGATGCCTCAAATATCTTAAAGCCTTACCTCGCTCGTGGGGAATTTCAGATGATTGGCGCCACAACGGTAGAAGAATACCGGAAATATATTGAAAAGGATGCTGCTCTGGAGCGGCGTTTCCAGCCAGTTATGGTGGAAGAGCCTTCTGTGGAGGACACCATAGAGATTTTGAAAGGGCTGCGCCATTTTTATGAGAGGCACCATCAGGTGGCAATTACCAATGAGGGCATAGAAGCCGCTGCCCGCCTGTCTGCACGGTATGTTTCCGACCGCTTCCTGCCAGATAAGGCCATTGACTTGATGGATGAGACAGCAGCCAGGGTGCGTTTAGAAGGGGTAAAAACCTCCACTGCCTTGCAGGATATCCGGATTGAGATGAACCGCATCACAGAAGAAATGGAGGATGCTATCCAGAAGATGGATTTAAAGGCGGCGTCCAGCCTGCGGAAGGAAAAGGAAGAGCTGCAGAAAGAATATGAGAAGCAGCAGAAAAAGGCTAAGAAATCCATGAAGCGCAAAAAGGCGGAAGTGGGTGAAAATGAGATTGCCGAGGTAGTAGCGCAATGGACCAAGATCCCTGTGAAAAAGCTGGCAGAGGAGGAGTCTGCCAAGCTTCGGAAGCTGGAGTCTGTGCTCCATAAGCGGGTGATCGGCCAGGAAGAGGCTGTCACTTCCGTGGCAAAGGCTGTGCGCCGCGGAAGGGTAGGGCTGAAAGATCCGAACCGCCCTATCGGCTCCTTCCTGTTTTTAGGGCCTACCGGAGTTGGGAAAACAGAGATTTCCAAAGCCCTTGCAGAGGCTATGTTTGGCACAGAGGAATCCATTATCCGGATTGATATGTCAGAATACATGGAAAAGCACAGCGTCTCTAAGATGATCGGCTCGCCGCCAGGGTATGTGGGCTACGACGAAGGCGGCCAATTAAGCGAGAAGGTGCGCCGGACCCCCTATTCCGTTATTTTGTTTGATGAGATAGAGAAGGCTCATCCTGACGTATTTAATATCCTGCTGCAGGTATTGGATGACGGCCATATCACAGACGCCCAGGGGAGGCGGATTGATTTCAAGAATACGATCATCATAATGACATCCAACGCAGGCGCCCAGTCCATTATAGAGCCAAAGGCTCTGGGCTTTGCCTCTGTGGATGATGCCAAGAATAATTATGACCGAATGAAAAACGGTGTAATGGAAGAGGTCCGGAGGATTTTCAAGCCGGAATTTTTGAACCGAATTGATGAGACAATCGTATTCCATGCCCTGACCAAAGAGGACATGAAGAAAATTGTCACCCTTATGGTCAAGTCATTGGCAGAGCGCTGCAAGAAGCAGATGGATATTACCCTTCAGGTGACGGGAGCCGCCAAAAGCTATATTGTGGATACTGCCTATGAGCCGAAATATGGCGCCCGCCCGCTGCGCAGGATGATCCAAAATAAAATTGAGGATGGGCTGGCAGAGGAGCTGCTGGCTGGAAAAGTGAAAGCTGGGGATGTGGTGGAAGTCGCCGTTCACAAAAAAGAAATTGCATTTACTGTGAAGAAAGAGAAATAGAAAATACTTCTGGAAAAAAGGAAGGATTTATTATATAATGTAGTTGGAAGAGCCGAAAGGGATAGGTGGCGCAGATTGGCATGCCGTTCTTTTGGCTCTCGCAGATAGAAACGCAGGACAAGATGTCAACAGGAGGATAATTAAAATGGCTGTAGTAGAAGAACTGATCCGTACAGAGAACAATGAGACCTTGAGTTTTGGAAATTACAATTTGGCCAAGAAGTCAAAGGCAGATAATTACGAATTTGGCGGCGACCTGTATAAAGTAAAGACTTTCCAGGAGATTACCAAATTAGAGCGGAATGGGATGTTTGTGTACGAATCTGTGCCAGGGACAGCAGTGAGCCAGTTCCGGGTGACTGGCAGCGGCGTTGATTTTCAGGTAGAAGGGCCGGAGGATGCGCAGATTACCTTAGAGCTGGAGGATCAGGCCGAATATAGAGTGTATGTGAATGGGGCAGATGCAGGCACCATGAAGACGAATTTAGGGGGGAAATTGAGCCTTAGCGTAGAGTTAAATGAAGGGGAGCCAGTTGCAGTTAAGATTGAGAAGATTGGGTAAGGGGATTTTGGTTAGGGATTAAAGGACCGGGATAAAGGATTGGGAATAAGGGGCAGGGAAATAGCAGGGCATCCAAGAAGTCGGAGGGCTTTTTGGGTGCCTGTGCTTTTGGGGGATGGCCTGCATCCGGCTGGCATTGGGAGGCGCGTTTATTTGGAAAAGGAGAGCGTATTTTATTTGGAAAAGGAGAGCACCTTTATTTGGAAAAGGGAGGCGCGTTTAATTTGGAAAAGGGAGGCGTGTTTTTTGGAAAAGGGAGGCGCGTTTTATTTGGAAAAGGGAAGTGCTTTTGGAAAAAGTTAGGAAGGAGTGTGTTATGGCAAAGGGGAAAAAGGTTACGGTGTATTTTTGCCAATCCTGTGGATATGAGTCGTCGAAATGGATGGGGCAGTGTCCAGGGTGTGGGGAATGGAGTACCTTTGTGGAGGAATCTATAGAGAAGACGGCAGTTGGGAAGGGGATTTCAAAGGGGGAGGAGCTGAGAACCAGGAAATTGTCGGAAATTGATATGCAGGATAAAGGGAGAGTGGTGACAGGGTTTAGGGAGCTTGACCGGGTGCTGGGGGGAGGGATTGTCCAGGGGTCGTTAGTGCTGGTTGGCGGGGATCCTGGGATTGGGAAATCCACTTTGCTGCTGCAGGTATGCAGGAATCTGGCAGAATCTATGGAGGTGCTCTATATTTCAGGGGAAGAATCCTTGCAGCAGATTAAGATGCGGGCACAGCGTATCGGGCAGTTTTCTGACGGCCTTCAGCTGTTTTGTGAGACTAGCATGGAGCGGATAGAGCAAGTGGTGGAACGGCAGAAGCCACGGGTAGTTATTATTGATTCCATACAGACGATTTACAGTGAGGGCATTGGCTCAGCCCCAGGCAGTGTGTCACAGGTACGGGAAACGACTGCCCGCCTGCTGCAGATTGCAAAGGGGGTGGATATTACTATATTTATTGTGGGTCATGTGACAAAGGAGGGGGTAGTGGCGGGGCCTAGGGTTTTAGAACATATGGTAGATACTGTGTTATATTTTGAGGGGGACCGCCACGCCTCTTATCGGATTTTGCGGGGGGTAAAAAACCGTTTTGGCTCCACAAATGAAATCGGCGTATTTGAAATGCAAGAATCAGGACTGCAGGAAGTGGAAAATCCATCTGAATTTATGCTGAATGGAAAGCCCCAGGGCGCATCTGGCTCCGTGGTGGCCTGCTCTATGGAAGGCACCCGCCCAATTTTGGTGGAAATCCAGGCGTTAGTCTGCCACAGCAATTTTGGAATCCCCAGAAGAACCGCTGCTGGAACAGACTTGACCCGGGTAAATCTCTTAATGGCTGTATTGGAAAAACGGGCTGGATTATCCTTGTCCTCCAGTGACGCCTATGTGAATATTGCAGGAGGCGTGCGCATGAATGAGCCAGCCATTGACCTTGGCATTGTAATGGCTCTTGCTTCTAGCTTTCGCAATAAAGCCATTGATGATAAAGCCATTTGTTTTGGGGAAGTAGGCCTGAGCGGTGAAGTGCGTGCCGTCAATATGGCGCAGCAGCGTGTGTCTGAAGCAAAAAAGCTGGGGTTTGCCACCTGCATCCTGCCTAAAGTCTGCATTCCATCCTTAACAAACATAAAAGGGATACAGCTTGTAGGGGTAGAAAATATACGGGAAGCAATTTTAAGGATAAGCCCCTAACCGGAAAAAGAGTGTTTTGGCACCCTTTTTACTGTTTGGCTTGGAAAGGCTTTTTGCAAGTTTCGCTTGCCAATGCAGACAGTTCTGGGCGGGCAAGTGCCCGCCCAAAGTTGTGTCCCCTACTTTTTATACAAAACCCGCATTGAATTTAAGACACAAAGCATCGCAACCCCGCTATCCGCGAATACGGCCATCCACATGGAGGCATGCCCAACCAGCCCAAGCGCCATGACCAAAGCTTTGATTGCCAATGCAAACACCACGTTCTGCCATGCAATCCGGGTAGTGAATTTTGAGATTGCAATAGAATCTGGCACAGCCTCCATATTGGAAGTCATAAATACTACGTCTGCTGCTTCAATGGCAGCGTCTGCGCCGCTCCCCATTGCTGCCCCTACGTCTGCTCCAGCCAGCACAGGCGCATCATTGATGCCATCCCCCACAAACATTACCCCTCCGTTTGCATTCCGTATTTCCTGCAGCTTGGCTAGCTTGCCTTCCGGCAATAATTTGGCATGCACCTCGTCAATCCCAGTGGCATTTGCCACATCCTGTGCGCTTTCCCAGGCATCCCCTGTCAGCATAGCTGTCCGAATCTTGAATTTTTTCAATGCGCCAATTGCGCCCGCCGCCTCAGGCTTGATCGTATCTGCGATTACCAAACGCCCGGCAAGCCTGCCATTTACTGCTAGAAGCACTTCTGTGCCAGAAACAGACTGCCTGCATTCCGAAAGGTCTACCTGAAACCCTTCCATCAGCCTTCGGTTCCCAGCCAGGATTTTTCCGGCAGGGAGCTGGGCGCAAATGCCTTGCCCTGCGATTTCCTCCAAAGAAGACGCCTGTTCCAACATAAGCCCTTTTTCCTTTGCAGCCGCTAATATGCTTGCACCGATTGGATGGATAGACTGCTGTTCACAGCTTGCGCAAAGCCTTATGATCTCATTTTCCCCATATTCCTGGAAGGGGGTTACCTGCTGTAATACAAAGTTTCCCTTGGTAATCGTTCCCGTTTTATCCATGATTACAGTGGAAACTTGGTTTAAAGCTTCCATAGACACGCCGCCTTTAAATAAAATCCCTTTTTTTGATCCAGCCCCAATACCTGAAAAGAAAGCCAGTGGAACGCTTAGAACCAAAGCGCAGGGACAGCTGATAACCAGAAAAGTCAGGGCGGTATAAATCCAATGGTGCCAGTTTCCTGTGATCAAAGAAGGAAGGATTGCAGTGGCCAAGGCGGCAATGACCACAAAAGGAGTGTAAATCCTGGAAAAACGGGTAATGAACCGATCAATTTTCGGCTTGCTGGCAGCAGCGTTTTCCACAGAATCTAATATCCTGGTAACCATAGAATTTTCCAGGTTTTTCTCTACCCGAATGGTCAATGCGCCAGATGTATTGATGCACCCAGAAGTGACAGAATCCCCTGCAGATGCCTTGATAGGGACAGGCTCTCCAGTGATTGGGGAAGTATCCAGCCGGCTTTCCCCTTCTGTGATTATGCCATCCAAAGGAATCCGGTCCCCAGGGCGGACAAAGAGTAAGTCCCCAGGCTGCGCATCTTCTGCAGGAATCGTTTTTGTCACGTTTTCAACAATTATATTTACAACCTCTGGCCTCAAATCCACTGCATCCATAATCTGGGAACGGCTCCGTGAAACTGCCGCTTCCTCAAAATATTCACCGATACGGTAAAATAGCATAACCCCCACAGCCTCTGGAAAGTTTCCAATGGCAAATGCCCCAAGGGTAGCAATTCCCATTAGGAAATTTTCATCAAAAATCTGTCCTTTTGCGATATTCTTTCCAGCTGTTGCCAAAATTTCCCCTCCAAGGACCAGGTAAGCGGCCACAAAAATAAAAGAGGGCAATAAATCTGTTCCTATGCCAATATGCCCTAAAGTTTCACCGGAAATAAAAAGTATGCTGCCTGCTATAATAGAAATAAGATCTATCTTCTGTTTACGGGCTCCCTGTGGTTTTTCATTGTTTTCAGCTGGCTGAAGCGCTTTTCTCCCTTTCTGGGAAGCCGTTTGCCTGCTCACCACCACTTCTGATTCGATAGAAGCGCAAATTTCTTGGAATTTTCCGACCAGTCCGGAAATGTCATTGGCTGCTTCGGGGGTTACAGCCACTCGGAGCTGCTTTGTGGCAAAAGTAAGTGTTGCAGCATTTACTTCAGGCAGTTCATTGATGTGCCGCTCCATCTTAGCTGCACAATTCGCGCATCCCAAATTTTCCACTAGGCAAGTGATCTGGATGCCATTGGCAGCAGAAACATTAGGATGGTATGGTGCGGGTTCTGAATGTCCATGCCCGCATTCACCATCGTTAGCATGTGGATGTTGGTGTTGATGCCCACACCCGCAGTGATCGCTGTGTTGGTGTGCGTGTTCATGCCCGCATCCGCAGTGATCACTGTGTTGGTGTGTGTGTTCATGCCCGCATCCGCAGTGATCACTGTGTTGGTGTGCGTGTTCATGCCCGCATCCGCAGTGATCACTGTGTTGGTGCCCATGTTCATGTCCGCATTCACCATCATTAGCATGTGGATGTTGGTGTTCATGTCCATATTCATGTGTGTCATAATAATCATGGCTATTATTATGCAAATTTTTATTATTATAAGAATGTGATTTAGGCTGTTTCATAAAATTCCTCCTAAACTATATTGAAAAAATTCCCATCTGTGTGGCGATTCCTTAAACCATAGTAAAATGTGGTAAATTCTTCCCGTTAGCCAATTGTCCGTCATTCAAAGACAGCTTATGCATTTAGTATCCAAATTGCAAAAAAATTGCAAAGCTTCGCTAGTGTGCCAATATCAGTAACTTAAGGGATTTTACAGGCAGATGATGGAGTGGCTACGCGTCCGTCAGGGGAGCCAGAACAAGGGCAAGTCCAGAAGCCCCAGCCTCTCTCCGATGGCCGTTTAGCCATTCTTGTAGCCTATTTGTAGTTACCCTGACGGCTGCTTAGCCATTCTTGTAGCCTATTTGTAGTTACCCTGACGGCCGCTTAGCCATTCCTGCAGCCTATCTGTAGTTACCTGACTGCAGCTTTAGCCACCTCAGCAGCATCTCCCTAACAGTCGCTTAGCCATTCCTGCAGCCTATCAGCAACCTTCCTGGCGGACGCCTGGACACTTACATCACCGGCCTGAAAAATCCTTTAAGTTATTGGCATTGCTAGTACAGCATTGCACAAATAACGGTGAATACAGTGCCTGCTATTTGCACCAGTACCCCGTTGCCATCAGTCAACAATGCCACCGCATCGCATCCTTCCTTTGCCTTGCAGAGTGATAATATATTCAGTACGGTTAGTTCAAATATCCGTGTGCCAGTATACTAATATTCCAATGCATTGATATATTAGTGAATAGTGTTGGCAATTGGGATGCAGGATAGCGATAAGATTGTATAATATAAACGTGTTGGTATATTAGCTGCATTTTATATACAATTATAATCATTGCTGTATTCATATGAATGATTATTCATATGAACATTAAATCATATAATAGTATATTTGTCAATGAAAAATTTAGGGTACATTAATATAACGGATGAAACAAAGGGTTCATGGTTTGGTAATTATAAATTTTCGAAATATACCTAGGCAAAATTATTTATCATTTTTTGGAAAATTTCTATTGACATCTACAAATAATCGTGATAATATAAACATCGTTGTTGACAGCGAAGGTCGAAAAAGACGGGAACTTGTCATAGACAATATAATTTTTTGGAAAATGTCAATCAAAAAAAGAAATTAAAAAAATAAAAAAAGTTATTGACAAATACAAAAAAACATGATAGACTATAGAAGTTGTCGCACAAAGATGACAACACAAAACACCTTGACAACCGAACAGTGAAATAACCTTGAAAGATTCTAAGAGTTCCTGCCAGAGGCGGCAGGAAGCCAATAAAAATTGGCAGAACATTCAAGAACGGCA
>CAJTDL010000057.1 GCA_910575035.1 Lachnospiraceae bacterium | reverse complement strand
TTACGGGGTCTGCCGGTGGCAGCGTGAAAATGAGAAACAAAAGACGCCGGGACAATTTCATCAAGGTTAATGGTATTTTCGAGGAGTTCAAGGAAGGCATATTTATTGTTATCAAATTTATTCTGGCAATCGGTAAAAAAATCTGCCAAAGAAAGCTGTTTGTATGGTATCATATAGGTACAACTCCTTTCTGGTGGATGGTTAATTGTTACTCGACATCTCAATTTTACCACAAACCAGTGAGGAGTTGTTTTATTTTGTGACAAAAAGAATCCCGTATTTATGCGTGGTCTGGCGTTTCGCAAACGCCTAAAAAATCCAACACGGAAAGGAGATAATAAATGGCAAACCGTGAGCGCAAAAATGAGCTGAAAATATATCTAAGTGACAAGGAGCAATACATACTGGAACAGAAAGTAAAAATCTCCGGCATGAAAAGCAAGTCCACTTTCCTCCGCCGCCTGATTTTGTATGGCTTTGTCTATGACATTGACTATTCAGACCTGCGGGAATACAACTACACGCTCGGAAAAATCAGCGGCAACTTAAACCAGATCGCCAAGCGAATGAATGCCACAGGCAACGTGTACAAAGCCGATGTAGAGGAAGTGAAAAAGCTGATGAAACAAGTGTGGGATACACAGAAGTCCATGCTTGCAAAACAGCCCTCCATGAGGCAGTGAAAATACTCACCAACACAGTACAATGACAATCATTTTTGCAAAAAACATATAACAGCAAAATACAAAATCAGTCAAAAATCGACATAAAAAAATACACTGTAATTCAGTTTCAATCTGATTTACAGTGCACCTTGATGTGTACAGTGTGTCATTACTTTTAATAGACATTCTCATCCTGTTCCCATGTATTTTTCGTTTTATCTTCATTAGCCCGCATCTCCTTGCCTTTAAAGCATTTGCCGTTTTTATCTTATAAACATACAAACTAAAAAACAGCAGAATTGATTTCTCAAAACCGCTGTATTAAAGTACCAAAAAATATCCACTGTGCAACGGTTTTTTTCTTTTACCGCCGCACGGCAGATTTCTTGTTTTTAACTGATTATGAATGCCTTTTGTTGTTATTGTGCTGTCGCTAACTTACATTCTACATTATCATACTATTCGTGCGTCTGCTAATTCCATAAACAAGGATAATTCCTGTTATGACATTAACAGCAATTCCTAATACAATCATTTTGCCTGTTAATTCCATTCCGTTATACCCGGAAAAAACATACAGATAATACATAAAGTCTACAAACGATATGTAACTGCCAAAAAACTGGCTAAATAAATTATTGACTAATAAAATTATCAAAGAAGCGCACATCATACTGGATATATTCGACATATACAAGGATAAAAGCACTAAAAACAGAACCATTGTTATCTGCGGAAAAGCTAATAACAACATTTGTAACAAATATTCCTGTGCATGATCGAAGATATGACTGCCCCATAAAAAGAAACCTGTTATAATGCTGACGATTACCACAAACAAAAAACAGATCAGTGCAACTGTGGAAATACTGATAGTTTTTGCGATTAAAAGCTGTTTTTTGGAAACGCCATTCAACAAAGGCTGCCTGAACATACCGCTTGCCTTTTCTCCGCAAATCAATACTGCGCTGATAAAACTAAGGAATAGTGTACCGACAATATCAATATAGGACTGCATACACATTGTTGGAAATTTACCGCCTGCATAATATCCCATGCCATTATCTTCTTGAAGCGCATTGGAAATGATAATCACTGCCATTACAACAAAGAATAAGTATAATATCTTTTGCCTTTTCAGTCGTGCAAATTGTATATTTAGTAATCTTATAATCATTTTTTACCTCTCTCAAAAATCTATTTTTTTTGTTCTGTATAGGGTTATTTGAAAAAAAGCAATTCCGTACAGTATCATAATGGATATTCCTATAAGCAGTTCGCTAAATGGTATTTTCTGATACTCATATGCAAACGTCCAAAGATTAAAGTAATATCCAACCCATATTTTTTGTAATAAAGCAATATTGGAACTATATATAAACTGGTCAATCAATAGATAAATAATCACAAAAAATATTGTTTTCCATGCGTTGCGGGTACAAATACAAAGTGCAACTATACCAAGCGTTATAACTGACATATAGATACCCGATAACAGATATTTTATAATGGTTCTGATAAAGGCTGCCTGTTCAAAGATTTCATAGCCCCAACGCATAAAGGCTGTTATGTAATTGATAAAAGCCACCAACAAAACAAAAATCATTGACATACTAACAGCAACATAGATTTTTGAACGTATCATTCTGTTGCGGTTTTCCCCATGCAATAAAGGCTGGTAAAGCATTTTGTTCCTATCTTCTTCACAAACAAACAGCGTCAACAGAAATACATTAAAAAGAATACCTACTGTACCGACATAAAACCGCATCATAAATTCGGGGAAATTTTTTCTCCCGACAATTCCAATATTGATATTCAGCATTTCTTCCATTTGCGGTGTCGAAATAAGAAAAGCGTAAAAGAAAGAAGCTGTAAAAAAGCAGGCAAAAAAAATGTAAATCAATTTTTGTCTGTATAATTTTCTTGCATATAATCTTGTTAATGGATACATGGCTCTGCTCCCCCTGTCAGTTTTAGAAAAAGATCCTGCAATGAGTGTTTCCGCATGGAAAGATAGTGAATATGCAAATGGTTTGCTACAAGGTTTTTAACAAATTCATCAAAACAGATATTTTCAAGTCTGATTGTAAACTGATTTCCTTTCTGTGAAATCAGACTTATTCCTTTACACCCAGAGAGGACACTCTGTGCAGCGATTGTTTCTTCCAGTATGCAGTCAACGATATTTGTTGTTTCGGATAAAATGTTTTCTGTTTTTCCCTGCAAGATACTTTTTCCCTTATCCAAAATTAAAATATCGGTACAGAATTTTTCCATATCATGCAGTTGGTGTGATGAAACAATAAATGTTGTGTTTCGTTCTTTTGCCATATCGCAAATCAGACGGTATAGGTTAATCTGTCCCTGCGGGTCTAATCCGTTTACCGGTTCATCTAAAATAATCAGTTTTGGCTGTCCTAACATAGCCCTTGCCAATGCCAGTCTTTGTTTCATTCCAAGAGAAAACTTTTTCACTTTCTTTTCTGCCTGTGAACTAAGTCCGACATAATCAAGCAATTCCATAACTTGCCCGTTTGGGATATTTTCATATAGATGTGCAAAACATTCTATATTTTCTCTTGCAGTCAGTTCTTGATAAAAACTAGGGGTGTCAAGTGCCGCCCCAACCTTTGATAATGCCAGTCCGGGATTTTCGTCTAATGATACGTTGTCTATGACGATTTTCCCATTATCTTTGGAACACAAATTTGTAATCATCTTTAATGTCGTAGTTTTACCCGCCCCGTTTGTCCCCAATAGTCCCATGATATTTCCGGGTGCAAGCTCAAAACATACATTCTGAACGGCAGTTTCCTTTTTGTATGCTTTTCTTAGATTTTTTACACTGATTATTTTCTCCATTTTTCAATCCTCCCTATAATTCCAAATATTATAATTCCAATTACTTCTCCAAGGGCATTGCCTATAAATCCCTGCATATGGAGCGCGTCTTCCCACATATAATCTCCCGTGATTAGTTTTGTGACATAGTTTCCTATGATTACCAAGAATAGGAACAATGCTATGCAGTCCCAAATATTCCATTTTAGGAATGTTCTTGCAAGCACTGGAAGCCAAAGGACACAAAGCCATAACAGCAGGATAGGCACACCATAACGGAAAAGCCAAAATGTCCCTGTTCCAATCAGATAATATCGGGTAATCTGTATGACAGAAAGCAGGACAAGCACTCCAATGCTTATTACTGCCATTGCCTTACAGCCTTTATTCTTTTTACAGGTTGAAAGAGTATATAAAAATGAGTCTGCAAACAGGCAGGAACTTCCGGCAATCAAAGACCATGTAATTCCTTTGTTTACCGCCAAATCCACAATCAGACAGATCAGTATTGCAATAAAGCTAAGACAGCCTAAGCCATATAACAGATACATTTTCTTTGTTTTATTCAAAAATCTTTTTACATCTGAAATTTCTGTTGACGGCGTTTCCATTTCCAAATGACAAGCCATATCGTGATATATTTCACTACATTCTGTACAATGCTCTAAATGGTTATCAATGCTCTTTTTAGAAACATCACTTACCATTCCGTCAACATAAAGAGGGAGTAAATCTCTGACAATCTCACAAGCTAATTCTTTTTCCCTTAGTTCCATTCTCTCATTCCTTTCATTATTTTCTGTTTTCCACGGTAATAAGTTACCCTCGCCCAGTTTTCTGTTTTTCCCAAAATAGCCGCAATTTCAGAAAATTGTAGTTCTCCTGCCAAGCGTAAATACATGACTTCTCTTGTTACATCATCAAGGTTGTGCATGAGGCGGAAAATTTCTATTTTTTCTAAATTGTCAAGGCTTTTACTTTCAATATTTTCTGTGGAAGGTATCGTATCGTCCAGTGGGGCGGTTTTGTGCCTGCTTCTTTTTTCCAGTTCTTTGTACCATATTTTTTTTGCAATACCGCATAGCCAGACGGAAATTTTACAATCTCCCCTAAACTTGTCAATCCCCTTAATTGCTTGAAAGAATGTTTCCTGCGCCAGTTCCTCGGCAAGTCCGCTGTCCTGCGTTAAGCCGCATAGATATTTATATAGCATGGCGGCGTTTTCACGATATATTTCATCAATTTTTTCTTTATCCATATCAGCACCTCATATTGTTAGTTCTTTTTAAGTGCGATTTGTTACAAATTATTTTATTTTTTTAAAAAGGAAAAACCCTGTCATTGACAGAGCCTTTCCTTGCTTAGCTGAACCGTTTATTATCGGTAACCTTTTAACGAAATAATTTTACAGTATTATCTCTGCCGTCCTCGCAAAATCAGTTTTCCGCCCGATAAATTCCGACCGCTTTTCTTCTGACAGACTTTTGAACACCTTTTCATAGAGTATGTCGTTCATACCCATTTCCTTTGCAATACAACACAGCTTTGTGTTTAACCATTCCTGATACAATTCCTCAAACAATGTCCTGCTGTCCGTAAAAGTTTCATCTTCTTCAAAGCCATGCAGAGGCGTATAGTATTTCAGCATCACAAAGCCATATCTGCCTACATCAACCACTACAATATCCGCCATTTCGCACAGCTCCGCAAACGCATCAGCCACCTTTTGGCACTTTGCCCGTTCTTCTTCTGTAATATAAATTTTCTTTTCTATATTGCTTTACCTCGTTTCTTATAAAATTTTACCATATTCATTTTATAAGAACCACCTGCATACCAGCTTTTATTCCTCTTGTTTTGGCAAAACCCACTTTACTAACAATTCACTTCGGAGAACATGGTATCAAGGTTACTAAGCACCCACCCTTGCAGCATCTCCTTTATGAAATCAGTGATTTTGTCTATGATGCCGCCCATTTTTCTTATGAGAACAGGCTGGAAAGCTGTGGGATCACCGTCTGCGCCACAATGATAATGCCCCCTCCACTCATAAGCTGTGTCATACCTAAATAGTTGAAAAATAATCGAATTGATTGTGAAACTTCAAGATTTGATTGTGTTTTATAGATATTTCTCCGCCACAGGGGATAAACTTCGTTCCCCTGTATGCGGTCTTTGAAAACATCAGACTAACTTTTTACCGTTAGCTGGTTTCCCTGTTTCATAAAATTAAAGTGTATCTCCACTGTTGTATTGCGCCTGCCTTCTGACATATCCTCATGGACAACAATCTCTTTAATAAGCAGGTGTAACATTTCCCTGTCAAGCTCCTTAATATCGGCATACTGCCTAATCAGTGAAAGCCACTTTGAATTGTCCTCCTGTTCCTTTGCCGCCCCGTCAAGACATTCACGCATCATATCCGCCTTTTTCTGCAGGGTTTCCTGTTCGCCCTGTGCCTTTTCCATCATGCGTGTAAAATTCGTTTCGTTAATCCTGCCCGCTACCCAGTCCTCATAGAGTTTTGAAACAAGTGCATCCAGCTCGGAAAGCCTGCGTACACTCTCAGAAAGTTTTGCCTTCATGCGCCTGCTTTCTTCCTCACTGTCACACTGATTGCTTTTCCGAAGTTCCTCCATGACTTTTGTTTCATCTGCAAGGGCGAGTGCCGCACAGGAGCGTATCTGCTCCAAAACAATCTGATACAGCGTGTCAAGTTCCAATCGGTGCTGGCTGCAATGCGCTACTCCGTAACGGTTATACTTTGCGCACGTCAGTATCCTCGTTTTTGCTTTCGCATTTGCCACACGCTGGTTCATGGTGCTACCGCATTCCCCGCATTTGACAAGTCCGGCAAATATCCCGTAGTTGCCCCATGCGTCCGGTCTTTTGCGCATCTTCACTTTTTCCTGCACAAGATTGTAGGTGTCCATATCCACAAGCGGCTTATGCACGTTCTCCACCTGAATCCATTCCTCCGGCTTCTTGTCCCCAATCCAGCCGACCTTGAAACGGTAGTCTGCTTTCTGTGACGCTATCGTGCCGATATAGACGGGATTGGCGAGTATCTGCTTGATTGTGGAAAAATCCCACATATAGATGCCCTTTTCGCCGTATTCCTTTTCTCATTTTGTCACATGGTTGCGCAAGCCTTTCTTCCTGTTCCACCAGCAGGGTGCGGGGATTTTCTCGTCCTCCAGCCTGCGCCTGATCCAGTTCGTGCCATGCCCCTCAGCCGCCCATCCGAATATCTTCTGCACAATCCAGGCAGTGTCCTTGTCCGGTATCAGGAAATTTTTGTCCTCTGGTGACTTCATGTAGCCAAACGGTGCGATACATCCCGTAAACTTGCCCTTTTTCGCCTTGATGACATAAGAGGAATGAACCTTTTTCCCGATGTCTTTTGAGTAAATCTCGTTGAAAACGCTACGGAATGCGATAAGGTCATCATCTTTACCCGTATCAACTCCGTCCGTCACGCCTATGTAGCGGATATGGTGCTTTGGGAAAAATTCATCCCTCAACTGCCCTGAATGTGTGCTGTTCCGGGTAAGCCTTGACATATCCTTCGTTACCACAATGTCAATCTTGCCCTGTTTGCAGTCGGCTAACATTCTTTGAAAGTCTGGTCTGTCCATATATAAACCGGAATACCCGTCATCAGCGTACACGCCTGCAACTGCATAACCATGCTCCTGACACCACGTTTCCAGCATATCCCGCTGGTTGTGTATGCTTGCGCTTTCCCCGTCAAGGTTATCGTCCTTTGAGAGCCTGCAATATATGGCAACCCGTAAGCTGCTGTGAAGCTGTTGTAATGCTGCGAAATTAGAATCCATCATGCTGTCCTCCATTTTCCGCAAAACCAACAGTTGTACCGCCAACATTTGCTTCACCGTCTTCAGTATAGCTCGCATATTGCGTTTTGTCAATATTATATCTATTATTGCCAATATCATTCTGTATATCCGAACCACTGATACGGTACTGCCTTTTTATCAGTTTCATAAATGCCTGCTGTCCGCTTTGGTTTCCGTCAAAGACCGTTTTTACTGTAATGCCTGTTTTTGTATCGGTGCAATTACCTGTCATGTTACCCATATTTATTTCCTTTCCGCCTGTACCGCCTTCATCTTCTGCAAAAATAAAGACAAGTACAGATTTCTCCGTAATTGCCCTGACGCTGTACAAGGATACGGACTTATTGGCACTGCCATATCCACAAGTTACTGTTATTTTTTAAGCCTTTAAAATGCCCGAAGCACTCTCTATGTTTGCCCTGCCTTTACCAGTCCGGTAATTTTTCCCCGAAAAGGCAACAGGAACGCATCTCTCCATAATGCGGTCATAAATGCGCCCATGTTCCAAATCTGCCGGATTCTGTAATTTTTCCAGTGACAGGTTTGTTGTAATAATAAACGGTTTCCCGCTTTTATAACGCTCATCTATCACAAGATAGACCGTTTCCAGCACATAGGGAGTGTCACGTTCCACGCCTAAATCATCAATGATAAGGAGCTGGTATCGGTTCAGGCTTTTCAGGTACTCATTTTTTTCGCCGCTGTAAATCCCGCCAAGCGCATTTAACAGTTTCGGAAAACTGGTCATCAGCACAGGGATATTCTTCTCCATGAGCGCATTTGCAATACAGCCTGCAAGGAAAGTCTTTCCCGTTCCTACGTCACCCCAAAACAATAACCCTTGTCCATCTTTCTGAAATTCTGCAAAACGCCCCACATAACGGTGCGCATATCCGGCGCAAGGGTGCATTTCATCACAGTTTGCAAACGTATAGCCAAAAAAAGTCCTGTCCTGCAGACCTGCGCTTTTCAGCCTTGAAATGCCCTCCATCAGTTCCTTATCTTTCCGTTTCTGTTCTTCTTTCTCCAATTCCTCCGATCTGCACTTGCATAAACAGGACGGCTTCATGGTACGCCCCATCAGCTTTACAACCGTCTGCTTTTTTGTGCGGCATTTTCCGCACATCAGAAGTCCGGTATCAGCATCAATGTAATCGCCGCTGCCTGCAATCCCCTCCTGCATCAGCTCTGCAAGCATATCATCAACTGCCGCCTGAATATCTGTTTCATTCATAGACTTTCGCCCTCCTTAAACCTGCCATTGTAAACATACCCCTGCTTACCTGCCTTTTCCTGTTTTTCCCGTTTCCTGTCCTCTGCCTTCCAGTATTCCATTGTGGCAAGGTGGTTTTCGTAAGTACGTCCACTGTAAACCATGTATGCAGATAAATGTTCAATCATCTCCATGTATTCATCGGGATAATCTGAGATAAGCGCATGGTATTCTTTTTCTGTAAGAAAAACATTCTCGTACTTTCCGTATGAGCGTGGGGGAGTAATTTTCTCTTTCACACACTCTCTTTTATCTAAGTTCTTATCTCTATTCTCTGTACTCTTATCTCTAATCTCTGGTGGACAGAATTGGGACACAGGTGGGACATTGTCCCAATTTTGTTCTATGCCCATATTTTTGTCTGTAAGAAGTGGCGTTTTTCCCTCTGACCTCAATCTGCGGTATCTTGCCTTGCGTTCTGCATCGGACGAGCCTTTTCCTGTCATTTCCTGAATTTCCGGCATATAGTAAGTGTTATCTTCCAATACCTCCACAAGCCCAAGCTGCATGAATGCCCGTATCGCCCTTTCCACTGTTCCTATCTCATGCCTTGTGAGCAGTGCGATCATCTCCGCAGAAAGCGGCGTCATCTCATTTAAGAGCAGTTTTCCGTTATGCTGCAATGATTTTAAATACAGCTTGAGCAGGATATTCACATATAAAACGCCATCTTTTGAACCTTCCAATACCACAATCTCACGTTGATCAAAAAAATCCTCTTTGAGCTTGAGGAAATAATATTTCTTATTCTCTGCCATAGCTGCCCCTTTCCTTTTTTATTCTTTTTTCCTTCCCAAGATTGGGAAGTATTTCATTCTGTTTTGCTTTTGCCCTCTGTACCATTGCCGCCTTGTCCGCAATCTCCGCAAGTTCCCCAAGAATGGCATCATCTTTTGCTAAATCGTGTGTTATCTTTGCACTTTCCGCTTTCAGTCCGTCAAGTTCCTTTTTCCACGTTTTCGGAAGCAGCTTATCCGTACCACTCATATTTTTCAATCCTGTCCTGTAGGAGAGCGCAGTTTCAATCTTGTCCGCATTTTTGTCATAATAAGACTGTTTCTGCCTGCCGGAAAGACTTTCGTATTTTTTCAGGTACTCTGCATATGGCTTGTAGGCTTGATAGATGTCTACGATATTGGATACTTTTTTCAGCTTTGCATTTAATTCACGCTGGTTGTGAATGTTATCGCTCCGCCGCTTTTTGGTGTCCTCTGCCAGTTTCCGCAAATCTTCAAGCGTTTCAATCTTATGTGATTGCAAAAATGCCACCATAACAGAAAAATCTTTTACATTTCCTGCTTTCGTGTCTGTGCGCTGCCGGATATTGTTACCCTGAATAAAGGCGCTCCGGTTTTGCTGCCATTCCATAAGGATTGAAATTAAAGTGTCCGGTTTCTTTTCCTCTGCCGGTGTTTCTTTTCCTTCCTGTCCAACGGCTTTTTTCTCTTTTTCGAGGAACGTTATTTTATCCGTCAGACGCTCTATGTTCTCCATGCTGGACAGGATAAGGGCGTTGATTTTTCTAATCTCCCTGTTCATGTTGCCGACTTCGGTTTTAATGCCCCTGCGCTCCATTGCGGTCACTGCCGCACCCATATGGATTGTCGGTAAAAGGTCTATGCCCTGCCTTTCAAAAGAACGGTGTTCCGCCGTAATCTCATAGCCGTTCTTTTTGTAAAAATCAGTTTCAATATCCGCCCACAATGCCCGCCATTTTTCCACGTTTCCCCTGTCATCCCAATCAGTAGCGTAAACTTTATGTGACTTATAATCATTGCCTTTCTTTGTGGGGATTTTCTGACCGTTTTTATCAAGGTCATATTCCCGCCAGCATTTCTTTTCTAAAAAAGTCCCGTCTTTTTGGAATGGGCGCATGGTAAGCATGAGATGACAATGCGGGTTCGGGTTTTCATGGTCTGGATTGTGCAGATTCATATCAACAACCATTCCTTTATTTCTAAAAAATTCCGCGAGTGTTCTTGCCGCCTTTAACCGTTCATCCGCATCCAGCTCACAGGGCAGAGAAAATTCAACTTCCCTTGAAAGCTGCGCCCTGCTTCCTTTTTCAAAATTTTCAACAGCGTTCCACAAAACAGAAGGGTCTTCAAATTCTTTTGGCGCATACTCCGGCAATAGGATTTCGGAATATATCACATGACCCTTCCTTGAAAAGTCTTTTACTTCACCATCATATTCGCAGTAAATTTTTGTTGCGCTCCGGTATGCGGCAGAAGCCACAGCCGACTGCGGCTTTTCCCCGCCCCTGCTGATTATCTTTGCGTTAAGATGTATCATTTTGGTGCTTATCGGTATCTCCCTCCTTTTCTGCATTTTCTATCCCCGACGGAAAAATGTAGCTGTGCTACATTTGACAAGGGCGCACTTATACACGCTTCGCGTGTGTGCGCCCTGCGGGGCTTTGCCTGCCTTACGGCAGACAACAGGGGAAACGACAATTCCCCTACGGGCGTTCCGCCCTACCCTTTAGTGAACTTTGCGTTCAGATAAAGGCTAAAGAGCAGCCTTTATCTGCCCACAAAGTTTTATAATGCCGCCCGCCACGTTTCGGCAGATAATTTCTATGAATGCTCTTTATTCATTTCCGTCGGGGATTGTGGGTTTACTTTTTCTGTCAAAATATTCTGCATCATCCGGCGGAAATACGAATCAGAAAAGAGAGTATTCAGAATATCTTTTACTGAATCATCATTCAGGGAGGCAAGCTGTTCTTTGGTAATATTCAGCTTTTCTCTGATAAGGTATTCAAAGTGGCTTCCCCATACGATGTTGCGGTGTCGGCGTTCCTTTTCTGTCTTACCTTTTATCTGGTTAAGGAGTTTCGCCTGCCTGTGTTTTGCAATGGCAAGCTCGGCTTTCGTTTTCTGCAATTCCGCATCAATTACCTCTCTGTTTCTTAATTTATTTTTGCTCATTTTCTCACTTCCTCTCTGCCTGTAACGCTGTTAATATTGCATATCAATAACAGGCACACAAAAGAGGACACCCGTATCCGGAATGCCCTCTCCTGTGTTTCATCACGCCTGTTTATTTTTCATCATAATCCGTCTTAAACCGTACCGTTATAAGCATAACTTTCCGCACGAGCCTTTCGTACAGTTCCCTGTTGAATCTGCCTTCCTCAATGCTAAGCCATGCCATGTACGGCTTGAACAGCCGAATCACCTCCTGCATAGCAAAATAATCGCCATTTACTGCCTTTTCCAGTGTTTCAAAGGAAATGTCCCTGTCTTTAAATTTATTCTCCATGACACATTCCCTCCACCAGCCACCGGAGTGTTTTTACCGTATCATTCCTCCATTTGCAGACAGTGCTTTTTGCCAGACCGAGGATTCCCCCAATCTCCCTGTCCGTCCATCCGATGAAGTAATACATCAGCACAATCTGTAACTGTCTGTCCGACAGTTCCCTTAATGCCTGTGCCAAATCACCGTCCACTATGCCGATTTCATAACCCATGACATAAAAATAGTCAGCGTGGTATGTATCAAAGATTTTATCAACCGTTTCCAACTGCTTTTCGGAAAACATCTCCATGTGCGATTCCCGTTCCGCCATGCGCTTGCGATCGTTGTAATAGTTAATTTTTTCGTATCTCAATGCCATGCGGCAGTATGTCACAAACTGGCGCACCACCCTGTCTTTTTTATCTTTGTTTATCAATGTCCTGTCCTCTATTTCTGAAAAATTGATTTATCTGAAACGAAGTTAGGACTGGCGGGGAACGGCAGTGTATTGTTGCTTTTAGAAACAGAAAAGCGCTCATTGGTTTTCTTCCAACAAACGCTTTCCCGCCTAAGTTTCAGTGTAAATATTCCTTTTTCCTAATTTGGGACAACTTCCAAATCAAGCTCTTCTGCAATTTTTCTTATAGTTTTTGCCGAATTGTGAAGTTTCTCCATTTCCTTTTCATTCAAAGAAATAGGAACATGGGTTTCGATTCCGTCTGCCCCTATAATAGCGGGCATACTAAGGGCAATTTCTTTAATCCCATAATTTCCATACATGATAGAAGATACCGGAAGAATAGATTTTTCATCCCTTACAACGCATTCACAGATACGCTTAACCGACATAGCAATTCCATAATAAGTAGCCTGCTTTTTAGAAATAATATCATAAGCGCTGTTTTTTACATCTTCCGCAATCTCCCGCATTGCTTCCTCATGGTTGAAATGTCCACGCATCTCACAAAAATCATTCAATGGAATACCAGATATATTCGTGCTGCTCCATGCTGCAATCTCACTATCCCCATGTTCGCCAATGATAAAGGAATGAATGCTACGGCTGTCTACCCCTAAATGTTTACTAAGCGCATATTTTAGCCTTGCGGTATCAAGAACCGTTCCGGAACCAATTACTCTTTTTTCAGGAAACCCGCTCAGCTTTACAGCAGCATAAGTAAGAATATCAACCGGATTTGATACAATCAGCAATATTCCTTTAAAATTGCGCTTTGCAATTTCAGGAATGATGCTTTTGTAGATAGCAACATTTTTATGTACTAAATCGAGCCTTGTTTCATTCGGCTTCTGGTTTGCCCCGGCAGTCACAATGACAATAGAAGCATCCATCAGGTCATCATAGCCTCCTGCATAAATCTTCATCTGTCCGGCAAACGGAACGCCATGCGAAATGTCCTTTGCTTCTCCGTCTGCTTTATCATAATTTGCATCAAGAAGCACCATTTCAGTGAACAGCCTGCTCTGCATCAGTGTAAATGCTGTTGCAGCGCCTACAAATCCACAGCCGATGACTGCTGCTTTTCTTGGGTTAATTGTTTTTATCATCTCTATTCCTCCCATTCAATAGCGGAAACAGGACAGGAACGAACGGCATCCTGTACCATGCTTTCGTTTTCCGGTGCAGAGTCCTGATACCCCTCCGCCTTATCATCGTCATTCATACGGAATACATCAGGTGCCATCCCAACACACAGCCCGCATCCAATACAAGCATTCTGATCTACATTCACCCTCATGCCGCATCCCCCTTTCGCTAAAATACAACAACCAGCAACATTTTAAACTGCTCTTTACCCAAGACCGCATGAGGGTGTTTTGCGGGCATTACGATAGATTCTCCCTCATGCAGTTCATACTTTTTGTCATCAATCGTAATCTCGCCAACGCCATCCAAACAAATCACAAAGGCATCACCACTGGACTCATGGCTGCTGATTTCTTCTCCCTTGTCAAAAGAAAACAATGTGACACTCAGCGCATTATTTTGTGCTAAAGTCCTGCTTACAACCTGATTGCTTTGGTAAGCAACCTGTTCTTTTAAAACTAAAATTTCTGCCTTGTCTATATTTTTTATTTTTTCCATACTGTTCGTTTGCTCCTTCCCTCATCCTGATTTTTAACCACCCGTTCAAGATGTTTCTGTTTTCACCTCAAACCCATGTTTCTCAAAAGTTTCAAAAACTTTGTCCATAGGAATATTTTTTATGGCAGCTCCATTTGGTATCGTCATTACCTTACCCATTACAGCTAAAGACATAGGCTTTATAATTTCCTTAAACCCTGCTTCTGCCAATACCTCTTTTATTTCAGGATTTTCACTTACCAGCTCTGAAACTGTTTTTGTGAAATCAACAACTTTACCCATTCGCCTATCTCCTTTTTTCTAACCATGTAATATATTTCTTCTGTATGCCGTTCTGTTCCGCTTTTTTCTCAAACGCTCTTGTCTGTTCATCAATCTGCGCTTTGCATTCCTCTGACAGTGTTCGTAATGCATAAGTGTAGCAGACGGTATCTTCCTTCTCAATGTGACGCTGCAATAAATCCACATAACCCGATGCATGGGTGACGATATCCAGCTTTCCTTCTGTAGTCGGAACACTGGCATACTGCTTAACTGCGTTCTCCAATTCCCCGATATGGAATCTTCCGAAGTCATGTTCCACCAGCATTCCATTGCGCACCAGTTTTTCTGCAACAGGATCGGAATTATTAAGCATAAACCGAAACAATATCTGTTCTTCCTTTCCATGATGATGCTTGTCTGCATAAGTTCTTGCAAAATCAATACACTCCAGAAACTCCTGAACATCAATGTCTGCCCCCTCAATCACAGCACAGCAGGTTCTCCTTAAATGCTTAGTCAGTGCTACGATATTCTCATGTTCTTTCATCAGTAAATCAATTCCATACATTATTTATCCCTCCTTAATCAATGTGAATGTCTGATTTCCTAAATATTTGTAGGAAAAACCGCTGCCCTCCAAAATACCTGCGACCAGCCTCTCCTTCAGGTCATAATAATGACTGACATCTCCTTGTAATGCATCCCAATATGGCAAATGTATATCCACAGTCTGTTTCCATACTACTGCCTCCTGACTTATGGAAACCACAGTATTAACCCTGTCACAAGGCATTCCGTTCAATAGCAGATTATCTAAATGCCTATAAACTTCTTCTGCGCTTGTTTTCCCCGACAGTTTCCTGCTCCGTCCATACTCATATGCAACATTCGCAATATCCGGCATACATTCAGAATGGGCATCCATCGTTGAGATGACCAGAAAAGCAAGGCGGTTTTCAGCGGCAGCGATTTTATCCTGTAACCAGCCATGTATATTACTGTTATCAATCATATTTTCAAGACTGCCTTTCTCCACCGCCCCATACTTTTGTTCCATTTCGGAAAGAATGCCATCATCATACCCGTTTTTGCTTATCATATCTGATAATCTTTCAACTAGCCCGTTTTGGAACTCTATTTTTCCGTATAGCCAGTGATGAATCGAACCTAAAAATGCGCTCATTGCACTCCTCCTATGAATTCAGCTTTTTCAAGAGTTCATCGGCATCCAGCCCATGCACCATGCAGGCATCCGCAAGGCTCTCCATCTGTGAGGACGGGCACCCTAAACAGTGCATCCCCATCTGCATCAACACCTCTGCCGCCTCCGGTTTGGTTCTTAAAATTTCTCCAAGTAACATTTCCTTTGTGATTGCCATATTATTTTCCTCCTATCTTTCTTTCCTGTTACAACACTTGCACTTCCTGATTTTTTTCGCCAAACTTTTCTTTTATCTCGGTGCAGATTTCTTCCCTGCTTATGCCTCTTTGTTCCTGCGTCTTAATCATCTTATACGCTTGAAAAAGCGGTGAAGGTCCAATTTCCGAGCTGAAAAATCCGATCCCCTGATTCCATGCCAAAAGTTCAAACACATCATCCAGCGCTGCGGATTCAAGACCATAGATATATGCCTTTACCAGTTCCCGCACAGCCTGCCTCATTCTTCCTGCGCCAACTGCATTTGTCAGGGAAAGAAGCAGACGCATTTCATAGGGGAGAGTGCGCTTCTCACTCTGCCATGTTGCCTGCCAAAAATCCGCCGCGATACGCCCTAAGTCCTCATCAATCATAGGATAATTCAGCAATGCAAGCGGACGGTATGGTGCAGAGCCTTCCGGCTCTTTTTCCTCTGTCCGGTAAAACCAGACATGAAACTCATTTTCTGCCAGCTTCTCTGTATGATGTATATACCCCAGCATATCCATCTCCTTATATAGCGGGTAAGGTTCAAAAGTCTGTATGACCTCAATTCCCTCCCCGGCTTTTAGCGTCATGGCACGTCTTTGTAAGCCGGGAAAGAAATTTCCCTGCACATGGCGTACATCCACTTTGAAGAAGTCTTTCTTTTTATCCTTCCATTCCTCGTACTTTATCATGATATCCTCCTTTATTTATTTTCTTGCTTTGGTGATTACATTATAGTAAAATAAGCAGAGCAAGTATGTTTGAATTCAAACAAAGAGGTGAGATTTTGGAAAAATTTTTAAACGTATTAAAAAAATGCCCGCTGTTTGCAGGATTATCCGATGACGAGATTTTAACCTCGCTAAAGTGTATCGGAGCAAAAGTCAGAAAAAACGCCAAAAATCAATACATCCTTCAGGCAGGAGATTGTACGGACTGTATCAGCCTGCTTGCGTCTGGGACTGCTTTAGTCATTCAGGAAGATTTATGGGGAAACCGGAACGTTATGACAAATCTTATGCCGGGCGACTACTTTGCCGAACCCTTTGCCGCCATTCCTGATGCAGTTCTCAGCGTCAGTGTTGTTGCGACAGAAAATTGTGAAATTGTGGAAATAAATATGAACCGCCTGATTACCATGTGTTCCGCTGCCTGCAGCCATCATAACCGCCTGATTAAAAACCTGATTACAGCTTTTGCCCAAAAGACCCTGTTGTTTAACGAGAAGATAACGCACATGAGCAAGCGAAAAACACGTGATAAGCTGCTTTCCTATTTATCTGCTGAAGCAGCCAGACAAGGATCACTTTCTTTTGACATTCCCTTTGACCGCCAGCAGCTTGCCGACTTCCTCTGTGTAGAACGTGCAGCAATGTCTGTAGAATTATCAAAGCTGCAAAAAGAAGGGCTTCTGAAAACCTTTCATTCTCATTTTGAATTAAGTCCAAATGCCACAAATTAAAACAGGTCAATCTATACATAGCAGATTGACCTGTTTACAAAATACATATTTGTTATCAAATCAGCGGTTGCCTTCTGCAATCCCATAAACGGATTGCAGAAGCATTTTTCCTGATGATGTCTTAAAAACACAATCTATAACATTTCTGATATTGGCTTCCTGATATCCGGATTCGTCAGCATTAACCAAATAATCAGCTTCCAGCAAAATCTGGTAATCAATCCCGTCAACCTCCTGAAAAGTATGATGATGTGCGACCAAAAAGATGATACGGTTCACCATCTCGTTCGACAGCCCTGTACCCTTCAGGAATTCTTCAGCTAATACAGCGCCTTCTTTTTCCTGAAGTTTTCCATTTGTATTTCCGTATTTTTCCCGGCACAAAGGACACGCAATATCATGTATAATAGCCGCAATTTCTATTATTCTCTGTTCATCATCCGCTACTTTCTCACACTCTGCAATCGTTTTTGCATAGGCATACACTTTCATAAAATGATTGATATCATGAAGATTTCCTTTTGAATACTTTACCATTTTAACCATGATTTCTGAAACAGTCATATCATTTCCTCCTGTTATCTATACATCGTCTATAACCAATAGTCCACAAACTTACCAGTCACATCGTACAATTAAAAGCCAAGCTTATGGCGAATCGTCATCCAAAACATCAATCCGTTCTATTTTAAAGACATTTAATGTGTCCACATCAGGGCAGGCAAAAACCGCTGTCCCCTTCTCCTGTCCGGGTATTTCGCCGCCGTATCTTAAAATATCAATATATGGAAATGCAACATGCATAGCCATAGGACAGAGTTTTCCACGCTCTGTATCAAAATCAAAACTATCACCTATTTTGTGACCCCTATGACATCCTTTCGTGCCTTTTTGATCAATCAATGTGATCTGGATTCCAGGTTTTTTCATATTTTAAGCACCTCCAACTCCTTCTCAATCGGTATTCCCTTATATATATCTGTATTGTTTCTATTGTTTTCAATCAGGCTGCTCACAGTGTCCATGGCTTTTTTTGTACTGTCATACAGGCTGTTTCCCTCCATCAGTTTTCCCAATAAAACGGAAGAAAAAATATCGCCCGTACCCGGAAACCTGACCGGAATGTTATAAAAAGGAATTGTAAATCTTTGTTTCGTTTTATGATCGAAGCCTGCAACCACATCTTTGCCATCCTGCTGAATGCTTGTGATGATTACCGATTTTGCGCCAATATTACCAAGCCTTTGAATCATTTCATCTACCTCCGAGATTGTTGCAGATTCATGATACTCCACTCCTGTAAGTCTGGCCGCTTCAGTATAATTTGGTACAATATAATCGGCTACTCCTACCAGTTTCTTCATATGTGCAACCGTTTGCTCTGTAACTCCATTGTACAGGGTTCCTTCATCTCCCATAATTGGATCAACAAATATCAGGGTTCCTTTCATGCTTTCCTTTCGACAAAATTCTTCTATGATTTTTACCTGCTCCTCTGAAACAATAAAGCCTGTCGCTATCACATCAAAGCAGAATCCCAATTCCTCCCATACTTTAATAGTGTTCTTCATATTATCTGTTGTTTCAAGAATATCGAATTTGCCATAATCCAACGTATTTGATACTAACGCAGTGGGAAGATTATATATTTGGTACCCCATATATGACATCAATGGAAGCATGACCGATAATGCCACCTTTCCATATCCTGCCAGATCATTTATCAACAATACTTGCTTGCCCATTTTCATCATGCCTTTCAGTTAATTCAATTCATCTATAATGAAATAATTATATACAGGGAGCAGGTTTTCGTCAAGATTTGTGTATACAAGCACCAATATATACATTAAATATCCGCCACACTCCGGAATTTTATGGATTTCTGTTACGTGACTGCTTTTATTGACTTTACCCATTTCACTCAATCCGAAATTCTTATCCCCTGTTCTGCAACTCCCGTAAATGTCTAAGCTGAGCTTCGCTTAATGTTCTCGGTTTCCCAATCCTGACAAGATTTTTGGGTAAAACATAGGTCTTACTTACTTCCGTCCATGACTTTAACCTTATTACCTCTGGAAACTCTTTACATAGCTTATCCATTTTCCGTATCCATGCCAGATTAGCTGTGTAAATTGTTGCTTCGCTTTCATCTGCATTAAAGTTGATAACAACCTCCTGCTCATATCTTGATAATTTCATTCCATGCTCCTTTCTCCAGTACCGAAACTTAGGCATTTGCGAAACACCAGAACCCACATAAATACGGGATTCTCTTTGTTACAAAATAAAACAACTCCTCACTGGTCTGTGGTATAATTGAAATCTCCAGTAACAATTATCCATATCCACC
>CAJTDL010000056.1 GCA_910575035.1 Lachnospiraceae bacterium | reverse complement strand
CAACAGTACTATGTCTATTTTCTGTACCCATTTTTTCAATTTTGAATAATATCCACTTGTCAAAGTCCAATGCCAGAGTTTCGCTGGCAGGATCAATCAGAATTCCGAGAGATCATTATACCCAATCTTCTCCAAAAGAAGAACAGGCGAATAAATTTGAAAATCATCCGTAATAGAGCCATGCTCTAAACGTATTGCACGTTCACAACAGGCAAGGGCGCACTCCGCATCATGAGTGATAACCAGAATTGTACGCCCCTTTTCTGCCAATTTACGGATCATCCGGCTCACATTCCTCATATTCGTACCGTCTAATCCGCTTGTCGGTTCGTCCAGAATAATAATCGGGGCTTCGTGCATCAGCGCCACTCCCAAAGCCAGCCGCTGCTTTTGACCGCCAGACAATGTAGAGGGATGCTGCTTCAAATAAGGCGATAATTCCAATTCATCCAGAATCCGTCCGGCTTCTTCTTTCCGCATTTCATCCGGGGCTGAACCGGTAAGCAGTTCATCCAACAAATCTTCCCCGAAAAGCTGGCTGTCTAAATCTTGTGGAATGTACCATACCTTCCCAAGCCTTTCCTTGTGTCTGCATGATTTCCCATATAGAATAACCTCGCCGGAATTTTCTTTCAGCAACCCCGCAAGCATCCTCCCCAATGTGCTTTTGCCTGTACCATTAGGACCGATAACAGCAATGACCTCTCCTTTATGGCATTGGAAGTGAATGTTTTCCGCTACCGTTGTGAAACCAAAGGATTTACAGAGATTGCGAACCTCCAAAACTACCTCTTTCGTAGCAACAGAGGAAATAAAGCGGTAATCTATATAATGCAAATCCGGTGTGCGCAAGCCCAGACGATATATGTCCTTATTGGACAATTCACCAATCTGTCTGGCATTTATTTCTTTTACAATCTCTCCATTCTGGACACATAAAAACCTGTCAGCCAGCCCCAGAAGGTAATACAGCCGGTGTTCCGCTATGATAATGGTTTTTCCCAACCGTTTCAGTTCCCGGATTACATCGGCAAATCGGTAAGTAGATTCAATGTCCAGATTTGCCGATGGTTCATCCATCACATAGATTTCCGGATCAATAGCTTCTGCGGAGGCTATGGCTACTTTTTGCCTCATACCATAAGACAGGCTATGAAGGCTATGATCCAAAATGTCAAGAATTTTCATATCCTCTGCGGACTTGTGTACCTGATTCTGGATTTCCTCATGGGAATACCCATAATTCTCACAGCCAAATGCAATCTCCCCGGCGACCTCATTAGCAAAAAACTGGCTCCGTGGGTCTTGAAACACATTCCCCACAAGTTTCCCTCTCTCCCAAGAGGGTATTTCTTTCAATGACGTTTCTCCCACAAAAACATCCCCGCTTAACTCCCCTTCATAGAAATAGGGAATCAGCCCGTTTATCACTCTTGTCAAAGAACTTTTTCCGCTGCCGGACGGCCCTGTCATAACGACCACTTCCCCGGCAGCTATATCCAGTGATATATTTTTTAGTTGATCTCCGTTCCCACTGTAAGAAAAAGTCAGGTCACGGATTTTAATCTGTTTTCCCAAATGTCACACCTCCCTAAAGAACACAACAGCAGACAGCGGCCCCAGCGCTTACTGCCATAAGAAACCAGTCCAGGGCGGCAATCCGGCTGACGTAGTAGCTTTCTTTTTTACAAGGGCTTTCAATCCCCCTCACAATAGCAGAGGCCGCCAGCTCGTCAGCAATTTTCAGGGAACGGAATACCATTGGAACAATCGCATATTCCATCGTGTCCATTGGATGACGCAGGACATTTCCTACGGATTTCAAAAAACCTCTGATCTTCATTGCTTCTTTTACTTCGCCAAATTCATGCAGTACAGTCGGTGCGAAACGAAGCATAACAATCAGTACAAGCATAATCCGGGCAGGAATCGGTATTTTCCTTAAACTTGCCGTCAGCTTTCCCGATGGAATCTTTGCCAGGAGATAAGCTGGCATAGCCGGCAGGAGCAGCTTATAAACCATGCTCAACAGGAGCGGCGAGGGAAAACTGATCTGATATTTTGTTTCCAATATCAGGCCAACAATCGCCAGAAGATATACTCCAAAACATCCTGCCGCCTGCTTATATAATCCGAACCAGCACAGTATCAGGAAAATCCAAAAAGTAAAAATCCCATGCCCGACGAATCCCATTGAAAGGAAAGTGACAATACAGGCGCAGACTGTTAAGAACAAAACAGTCCGCCCGTCTATTTTCTCAATCCGCCTCTGCTTTTCCTTTTCTCCGGTCATCCTACAATACCGGCTTTTTGGAAATGCTTTCTCAAAAGCCGCTGTCCAAAAAGCGTCCCCAGAATTGCGAGTACGGCGGTAATGACTGCCCCCAAAATCATCAGCGCCGGTGACGTAGCCATTGAAAACTGCATACTAAGCGTGTCAGCATCAAAACCGCTGTTTACTGCCATTTCCTGATAACTGTCCCACGCCCACCACAATGGAACCGCACAGCCGACAAAATTTCCGATACAGTTAATTGTCCAGCCTATCCGGTTGCGTACAGGGTTCCGGTATGTATCTTTCCCAATCATAGTCAGTTCTGCAATCAATGCCACCACCAGGAAATATGGGATAAGGAACATATAGCCCATCACGCCCTGTATCAATCCGTAAATTGCGGCCCACGCAAACAGAAGCCCATGCTTGTTTACACGATTAGCGGCCACCAGATAGAAGATAGCCCCGATAAAGCCGTCTATACCGGCAGAACCATAAAGATATACTACCGGAAAGGGCAGCGTTACCGAGCCTATAATCATTGTGATGATGAAGCAGATCACCATCATTGCAGCAATCGTCATAATGTCACGAATGCCAAAACTTTGTTTTTCAGTCGTCTTTCCCATCATGAGAAACCTCCTTAAACTTTTATAAAAAATATTGGCGCGGTTAGTTTTGCCTAACCACGCCAATTATTTTATAAGAAAAATAAGTTTCTTTCTACCCCATTATTTTATTTTCCATTTCAAAATAGCCCGAAAATTAAATAAATTAGTTTTGCTGACGGTAATCTTTCGGAAGAATACCATAGACATCCTGAAAAGCCTTTGAAAATTTGCTTGGATTGCTGTATCCTAAAGAAACCGCAATCTGGCTGATACTTTCCTTCTGTTCCCGCAGCCGGACAGCAGCACAATTCATTTTATATTTCTTCAGATGTGCGTACGGGCTGTCGCCGTAAATCTGCTTGAAAATTGTTTGAAATGTTACCATGCTAATATTTTCACCTGCTACAAATTCTTCCAATGGAATTTTTGTATCCAAATTTTCAACCAAACATTTTCTCGCATATTTAACAATTTCAATATGCTCTCTTGAATAGTACCTTTCAACATATCTATCCTCACTCCGTAGCTTTTGAACATGATACAAAACTTCTAATAGTTTAATGCGAAAATACTCTAAACTTTCCTTTCCCTTTGCTTCATAAAGCTCTGAAAAAATATGAAGAAGGCTTTGTGGTGTTTTGCTAATATACCAATGTATATCTAAGCCTAAATCTTTACCAATATTTTTTAAATCAATACCATATGCATTAGTTTGTTGTATAGTATTATTATCAATTTTTTCTCGATCAATAACAAAGCTAACACCACTGCAGCATCCAAAAGGAAAAGAATAACTTGCTGGTGATGACAATATATTGGAAAAAGTATTAATACAAAACTCATCTTCCCTCATGTGAAAAACTTTATTATTCTGAAATTCAAATTCTACACGCCCCTGCTTGTAGTGACGAATATCCAAAATATCTTTATTGGGTACTGGTTCACAAAAAGTGTCAGTACAGTTAAAATCCATAAACACCAAATCTATACCCGGAAAAAGAATATAATCCATACATCTACCTTCACCATCACATTCATATTCAATTAAATTATAAATATTAGACGGCTTTAATATTATAGCATTCTTTCCATACCACTTATCTTTGTCTGCTGAATCCATATGCAAATCTCCTGCCAACTTTAGTTAGTTATGCCTTACTACTTAGTATAGCAGATTTATATTTGAATTTCAATAATTTACTCCACTTTGTTGACCTCAAGTATAATAGTTTGCAGTTATCATATTTAACCATTTCACAAAACCAACTATAACAACTTCAAAAACGCCTCAAAAGATTATTTTTGAATAACTTCACATATTTTTTCTGGATAAAGACTTAATGCTTCAGAATGTCCCATTTCTTTAAATGCAATAACCTCACATTCAGAAAAACATTTATTTTTAACTATAGGAACTGATTTTGTAGCAAATTTCTCATTTTCACCATACATTATAATTACTTTCATATGCAATTTCCTATTTTCTCTTTTGATGTCATATCCATATGCAGCTAATGCTGTTTCATACAATGTATGAAATTGTATTTTTTTATTACAAAGCGGAAACAATATGTCTTTCTCATTTCCATTTTTATAACCCATTTGTTTACTTACATATGTCCACATTCTTCTGTTTTGAATTACCTTTTGAAACTCTTTTGCCATTACATATGCATATAACTTTTTGAAAAAACCCATTGATTCATATTGCCCTCCATCTAAAATAAGATTATTTATTTTAATATAATTTTCTAATGCTATTTCCATAGCAATGCTTGCCCCTAATGAAATACCATACGCCCACTCAATTTCTTTTATTCCCTTTTTCTGTATAAATGCAATGATTTCTTCAGCACATTCATATACGTTAGTAAATCCACCTGTTCTCTGCATATTATGTCCACCTAACTCTGGTACAACCAAACAATAATCCCCCCTAAGTTTCTCAATTACCTTTCCAAAGCAATACTCCCATTGAAAGCCCATCCCATGTACTAAAAGTACTTTTTTCTTATGTATATCACCAATTATATGTAATTCAGATAATCCCTTCTTCAAAGTCATCATTAAATCCTACCTTTTCTTGTAAATTTTCACTTATCTGTAGATTTATACCCAAATCTGGTAAATCATTAAATATACAATTTTCATCTACAACATCCATTGCATAATAAATTCCTGGGTTTAATTTTTTACTCAAAAGCTCTATGGCGGTGTATGACGCTATAATGGCACTAATTTTGCTACTTGATTCGTTGAGAATTTCTGCCTTTTTGTAAACAACATCACCATTTTTAATGCCATTTGCTTCCACTTTCAAAAAATTAAATTTTTCATCACCTGAGATGTTATTACTAAAAATTTCTTTTATTTCTGTTACAACATTTTTAAATGCATTATCATATCCATTTGCCCCAAAGAGAATTACTGCTTCCTGCATTTTCTTCATTATCTCTTCTGCAAAGAGAACATTATACCAATTTGCTTTTTCAGGGGAAAATTTTTTTACTATCTTCTCTAACTCTACAGTATAATAGTTTTGCAATTTAAACTCCGAATTATTAACCATTTCAAAAACGATCTGTTCATTCCTCACATACTCTCCATTAACATAGCACTTTAACGGTTGACCAAATCCAGCAATATTAGTCAAAATAAAATCTTCTATTGCTGCTTGACTAGGTATTTCTGTACTAATACTCATTCCAGATATACTCTGGATGTTCTCAAATTGCCTGCATAAATGTTTTAATAACACACCTGTCATACCAGGAAAACATCCACTAGACAAAACAAAGGTATTTTCTTTCTCTATATCCTTAATTCGTTCTTCAAGGAAGGACTCGCCAGATGGATCTACAACCATTACATGCCGCTCCGTTGCTGCCCTCGATATTTTTTCTCCATTTACAAATGAAGCTCCTGCACAATTTATAATTACATCACACTTCTGTATAAAGATATGTAACTCCTCAAGATTATTAATATCTAATTGTACATAAATATTACTTATTGAACCTTTCGGCTTCTTTGTTCTATAAGAGGCAACAACATCAAAACCTTTTTTTAATAAAATCTCAACACATCCTCGTCCAATTTCACCACTTCCACCTAGTATACCTATTCTCTTCTTTAACATACTTTCCTTTCTACCAGACTGCAAGATATTCTCTATACAGTCTGGCTGCAAAATAAATTAATAATTAAAGTCCAACATCTTTTCAATGTTCTTGCTTAAATTCGGCTCAGTTATACAATCTAAATGCCACCCTTTAACAAATTCAAACTTCATATTTCCTTTTGTGTAAGGTTTCCATGTATCGTAATCTTCTGCAAAAAATCCCGGATAAAAGTGCCCACCTTGAATTTCACAGCAGAATATTCTTATGTTACCAAAGTAAGGTTTTGGCTCATATGTTGATACGCATCTAAAATTCTGTGAAAAAACTCTAAAAAGAATATTTAGCATTTTCAACTGATGCTCCATTAATTCTCCATTCGGTCTTTCAATTGTATTATATAGCGCATTCAATCGTTCAGATACTGATTTGCTCGCTAAGACTCTAAACTCTTTTGCTACATCATCAAACTCTCCACCAGTATTGCATAAAGCCTCTACTGTTATATCACCTGTTCCTTGTTTAACAATATATTCAATATATTGCTGCAACCGTTCTTCATCCACTGTATATCCAGCTTTATATGAGTCAGCACCAATAAGTTTTGCAAAAATTCTCTCAAGCAGAATCTCATTATCTAAACTTGACTGCAATGTTTTCTGATAAATTTCGTCCGTCGAATCAGAAAGAATAGTCTGGTCTTTCCTCTTAGGAATGTTGGTACTTATTAATGTCACATCCGAAACCCGGACATTATTCTTTTGCAAATATTGTGCCGTCTCCAAAGCAATCAATCCACCAACGCAATGCCCAATGAGAATATAATTAGAATATCCCAGCCTATTTAATACCTTTCCATATTTTTCTCCAAGCATTCGGAATGTTTGGCTTGTTTCCATAGAAATATAATCTGCATCATCACCGAATGTAAAGCCTAATATTGCCTCGTTATCTTTACTGTCTTTTTCAATATAGGAAAGAAGTGCATTGTATGGTGTTAATGTTCCTGTACCTGCATGGAATAAAATCTTTGCGACTGATTTATTGTTCTCCACTTCGCTTTTTTTCAACTGGACAAGGCAAGGATCAATGATATACTTCTCATCTTTCTGAAATTCTTCTATTTTTTCAGCAATTCCTTTTACAGTAGGTGCTTGCATCATTTCAGTTAATAATGCACTCCACTCCCACCCCTCCGTCTCAGGAAGTTTTTCAAGCATTTTTCCGATTACTTGTGCAATCAATAATGAATCTCCACCCACAAGATAAAAACTATCATTTCTTCCAATATTGGTAATATTCAATTCTTTACACCAAATATCCGCAATTCGTTTTTCCAAATCAGTCTGCGGCAGTTCAGTTACACCCTTCTTGTTACTTTCTTCAATGCTCTCAAAATAGTTTTTAACCATCTTAAAGTCAATTTTTTTATTAGCAGTAAGGGGAATCTCTGGGAGGATTAAAATATTGGCAGGAACCATATACGGCGATACCTGCTGTTCCAAATACAACCGCATCTCCGATTTGTATATTGGCTCCAGCTCGTTCACAAAGCGTGTCACATATATAGTCTGACCAGAAAGATCCAATTTACTGCCCTTTGACGGAAACTCAAACACAATTTCGCCATTATGCGCTTCAAAGATATTTTCCCACTGTTTCCTTGTAAAGAAGGTCTGATCATTTTCTGCTCTTTCATCTGTAAATCCGGTTAAACCATCCTTAAATTCCATAGATGTCAAAAGAATATAGCTAGTTCGTGTCTCTTCGAGAATTACCATACTTCCATTGTCAGTTAGCAAGCCTTTTAAATTCTCCATAACATTGTGTATGTTTTTTGAATTATGCAATACATTAGCACATAAAATCAAATCAAATGAAAATTCATCATATCCCTGAACTGCAAATGTTTTATTTATATCAAAAATCCCATATTTAACCCAATCGTATTGTCTGAAATTCCCTTGCGCTCTATTAAGGAAAAATGTTGACAGATCAGTAAAATAATATTCTACTTCAAATCCATCTAATTCTGGTATGACATCTAATGAAGTTCCTCCTACTCCGGCCCCAACTTCAAGAATCCGAAACATTTTATTCTTTTCGTTCTTCTGTTTGCACAGGAATTCAATTTCAGCTTTTGCAATGTCATTCAACATTTTGTTAATTTGATTGTCATGATATGCAGCTAATGCTGGTTCCATTTCACCTTTAGGAAAGAGTATATTAAGGGGATCTTCTTTTCCCTGAATCAGTTCTGGAAGCAAATCACTTGACTGCTTCAAATAATCTACGAGTTCCCGGCTATATCCAAATTGACTTTCAATATCATAAAATTCATTCCATAAAACTTCAGAATCATATTTTTGTTCATCATCGAGAATTATTTGATACCCTTCTCTCCTTTCCTCAATAACACCTTCGTTTACTAAAACCCGCAACCAACGTTTTGTTAATTTATGAAGCTTTTCTGGTATTTGGATTGTATCCACGATTTCTTGGAAAGCATATATTTTACAAGGCTCTGCAAATATGCCGTATCCTAAAAATGTGTTATAAACATCAGATGTCACTACTTCGTTTGATTTATGTATCCAGTCTACAAATAAATCTTGATTAATATTTTTCTCATAATATGCCTCTAACTTGGTCAGATTTTCTTTCTCCAACTGGGACACATAAATAATTGAACGCTCCTTCTTTTTTATAGGGGATACAACAGCATTGATGTGTATATCCTCAACAGATTCTCCCATTGCTAATACCACAGTTGACTCAACCAAAGGATGCTCATTCAATACAGAGCGTATTTCAGAAAGTTCAACTCTATGCCCATGTATTTTTACCTGTTCATCACCTGTTTCACGACCTTTAAACAGAATTACTCCCTCATTTGTATAGCATCCTACATCACCTGTTCTATATATAAACTGCCCTTTACATAATCAGGACAATGTTGTAACTTTTCGTCTAATACATAAAATTTCTGATTTGCCAATGGATAACCATATGGAATACTCTTTTCAAAGCTGACTTCACGCTGTATTTCATAATAAATTGACCATATAGAGGCTTCAGTTGCTCCGCCTAAACTGACAACCATACTCTTATCAAACTTGTTATATATTTTCTTAGGAAGATTTACAGGTATCCAGTCTCCAGAAAGCAAAACAAGCCTAAGAGCAGTATCAAAATTCCCCTTTGCATTCTCCATATAATTAATCACCATCTGCATCTGTGCTGGAACGGAGTTCCATATGGTAACACCATGAACAATAAGTAATTCCAATAATTGTTTTGGGTTTTTAGTACTATTTGAATCTGGTAATACCAGTGTTCCTCCTGCATGGTAACAACCAAACACATCATATACTGATAAATCAAAAGACAGATTTGCTAAACCAAAAAACACATCATTATCGTCAATTTTATAGCGTCCATTTATATCACAAATAGTATTCATCGCCGCCCTGTGTGTAATAATTACTCCTTTCGGCTCTCCCGTTGTCCCTGACGTAAAAATAATATAGGCCGGACGATCATAATCTTTTTCGATTTCGGGAATTTCAAAACTTTTATTTATTTCAGTTATTTGTCTCATGTTTATGATTTTATATTCAGCATTTAAAATCAATCCTTCTTGTTCGGACAATACCAAACTAATTCCCGCACTCTTTGCAATCTTTTCTTTACGCTTTATGGGCTGATTAACATCCATTGGAACATATGTAGCTTCAGCAAATAAAGTTCCCAATATTGATGCGATTTGCCAAACTCCTTTGCTAATGTCGATACCTATAATATCACCCTTATTTACTCCTTCTTTTTTCAACAACTCCATAACTGTTGCTACATATTTAGACAAAGATTTATAAGTATACTCCCCCTCTGCTGTAATAAGCGCTGTTTTATCCGGATATTTCTTTAAAGACTCTGCAAAGCCTTCTGTCATCATATAAGGCGGAATATTCTTTTGCGTATCATTTATCTTATCCCTTACCGCTTTCATCTCAGTCGGCAAGTATACAGGATAGTATTCAGCAAATCGATTTTTTGTTTCCTCGCAAGAAGATTGTAATAACGCCTCAAAGCTTTTAAACATAGCATCAATAATTGAGGATTTAAACACTCCATCCCTTACATCCCAATTTATTGTACAACCATTATTTTCTTCTGATGCTTGGCAGTCAATATACACCTGTGGTGTTTGGCTAATCTTATAGGTAATAGGATTTTTTACAGTCATATCACTGTCTGTAGCCATTCCCACTGTACTCGTATAAACAACAGGTATAATAATATTCTTTTTTCTATCCTTTGTTAATTTTCTGAGTACTTCTACTCCAGAAAATGCATTATGCTCTAAATCCACCCATAAATCATTCTGAAGCGTCTTGACTCTTTCAATGAAACTCTTAGAATAATCTAACTCTATTGCGGTAACATTGACATCTGTGAAGTCTCCAACTATTTTATTCACATCTTGTACAACACTTGGTCTGTTCAAAATCGTTGCGTTAATGCAAAATTTATTATTTGATGACCATACAGCTAAAATTTCCGAAAATGAAGCCATAATAAGTGCAGATGGCGTGACTTTACATTTGCGTGCATTTTTCTTAAATTGTATCCACATATTATGGTCTAAAAATATCTTTTTTTGTACAAAAACTGAACTATCTAAAGAATATTCATCCTTAATAGGCAGATCTGGAGCCTCTCCCATACATGGTATTTTTTCATTCCAATATCGTTCTGCTACGGTTCTCTCTACAGATTTAATATTTCTTTTTTGATTTTGATACATTACTACATCTCTATATAATGTGGTTGGAACTATAACTATATCTGTATTTTCATAAAACGTTTCTAAATCATGTAAAATAATATTGGTACTAACAAAATCTGCAATTAACATATCAAGCGACAAATGAATAATACTTTTTCCTTCTTCTATGGTAAGCGCCAGATCACACATCGGCCATTTACCCAATTCATATTGCTTTTTACACAAACGTTCACGCAGCTTCTTCTTTTCAATCTCGGCACTTTTTCCTGCACTGCGAAAATCTATGCATTGAATAGAAATATACGGAACAGCCTCTTGCACAATCTGATAACCAGCATTTGATACTATAGCCCTAAGCATATCATGTTTCTGAATAACTTTATTCCATGCAGTTTCCAATCTTTTAGCATCCAATGCCTTATCAAAAGACATCTCTAAATAACCATGACAAGCTACACCGCCCAGTTCATACATTGTATTCCTTCCTACAACATAAGAATTTTGAATATCCGTCAGTGGAAATTTTTCATATTTTCCTTTCATATTATTAGCAAATTGAAAATCTCCATGTTCCCTTAAAAATTTAAGAATTTCATTTTTTCTGCATTTAATTTCATTTAGCGTTTCGGATGTCATACCACCTTTAGGTGCTTTGTATTTTAAATTATCATCTTCACGCCATAGTGTAATCTGCATTTCAGCTAACTTGTTGATAAAATCCTGTACATTCATAATATTTTATCTCCTTTACATTTTAAATTATATCAATTTCTGTTTCTTGGCTCTCATCTATTACCAAACTATTTAAATATTCAGCCAAATTTTTAATAGTAGAGGTTGCAAATAGTATTTGAACAGACATATCGAGTGGAATTAATTTTTTTTGTTTCATTTGCGACATTATAGTAACTGCTTTGAGACTGTCACCTCCAATTTCAAAAAAATCATCATTTCGTGACAATTTTTCTATTTTCAGAACTTCTCTCCAAATTGCAGCAACAGCATTTTCTATCTTTCCAGTAGGTGCTTCAAAATTTGCCAGTTCCATATTTACATTCTGTTCTAAAATCTTGTTTACCTGGCGGCGGTCTATCTTTCCGTTGACTGATAACGGCATTTTCTCTCCTATAACAAATCTTGACGGAATCATATAATCTGGCAAATAAGATTTTAAAAATATCCCGACCTCATCAACATCTAAATTTGCTTGTTCCGGAATGATATAAGCATATAGTTTTTTACTTCCCCTATCATTTACAACACTAATCACACAATCTGAAATCTGAGTATGCTGATGTAACACGGATTCAATTTCACCAAGTTCAATTCTATGTCCTCTTATTTTTATTTGAGTATCCTTCCTTCCCAAAAATTCAATTGTACCATCAGGCCAGAAACGTCCCATATCTCCTGTCTTATACCATGTAGTTTTACCATCATACACAAATTTTTCCTTGGTTAAGTCGTCATCACCTATGTAACCTTTTGCAACTCCATCTCCCCCAATCCATAATTCCCCCGTAACCCAATCTGGACAATCCTGTCCATTCCAATCGACTACCCTATAGAGTTGCCCTATTAACGGTTTTCCATAGGGAATTGATGTCCAATTAGAAGGCAATGGGAATTTAACTTTTATATAATTTGACCATATCGCCGCTTCCGTTGCTCCCCCCATTGCAATTATTTCTGCATTAGGTGCAACTTTTTTTAATCTCTCTGGCAAATCTAGGCCTATCCAATCCCCTGATAGCAAAACAGTTTTCAATGATAGAAAAGTATCTTTTTCCATTTCTGCGACAGCTAATAACATATTTAGCAAATAAGGGACAGAATTCCACACAGTAACTTTGTAATCCTTAATTGCTTTTACCCATATTAAGGCATCCCTTTTTGCATCTTCACCAACCAATATAATCGTACCACCCTGCGACAGCACTCCAAATATGTCATAGACAGAAAGATCAAATTCTAATGCTGACACAGATAGAATTTTTGAATCCCCATCTATATTACATATTCGATTCACCTCATTAATTGTATTCCAAGCATTTTTATGTAATATTTCTACACCCTTTGGTTCCCCTGTAGTTCCAGACGTAAAAATTATGTACGATGACTTATCAGGATCTTCAACGGTCTTATGAATGAAAGTTTTTTCTGCACTATCATTTACAGCGACTATTCTCTGATAAATTTTATCTTTCAGATAATTTTTTCCCCCTACATCTGATATTATTACCTTTATTCCTGATTTTAGAATCATTCTATTTACCCGCTGTAAAGGCTGATTCACACCAACAGGAACATAACATGCACCTATTTCTAAAACTGCCAATACTGCTACTATTTGATCGCTACCTTTTGGAAGATAAACACCAACTTTATCATTTTCTGTCAATCCATTGCAGATAAGTACATTTACCAAATTTTCAACAGCGTTATGTAATTGTTGATAGGTAAGACTTGTACCCGTATTAGCTTCTATGACAGCTACATGATTAGGTATTCTTTTCATATTCAGAAAAACTTTGTCATGTATACATCCTCTCGTATTTTCAAATGTATGTATATTTTGATAACGCTTTACAAAGCTCTGCGATTTTGGAAAATCCAATTTTTCATTCCATATTTCAGGCTGGTCAATAAGTCTGACTAACAGACTTGTATAACTTTCAAACATTTCATCAATAAATCCATCATAAAAGACTTCATCCACTACATCCCAAGAGAACATAACTCCATTTGCTAATTTTATAATCTGAAAATCTATAAGAACTTGTGGCGTTTGTGTACTTATATAATTTAATTTTCCCAAATAGCTTTCAAACGTTGCAGAAATCATGGGTTCATCATAACTACACGAAAATACAACTGGTGCAATAATTTTTCCCCCTTTTTCCCTCATTAGCTCACGAATTATTTCTATTCCAGAATAAGCATTATGTTTCATCGCATTTGTAAATGCATCCGTAATACTCTGTACCCGTTCTATAAAATCACTCGAAATTGAAATGTCTATTGGTAATAAAAGTATGTTTGTAAAATCACCTACCACATTTTCAATCCCCTCTACATCAAATGGTCTGCCAAAAAGAGGTACATTAATTACAAACTTTGAAGAATTACTATATTTTCCAATAACCTCTACATATAACGCAAGTAAAAACATAGCTGGAGTCACATGTTTTTTTGCTGACAATTCTAATAAACCTTTCCATTTATCCTCATCCATCCAAAAATTTCTACGTTTAAAAATTGGATGCTCTATATTGTTTATATTTTTACTAACTGGCAGTTGTGGCATTCCTGGCATCTCACCAATCCTACTACTCCAATATGCCTTATCTTCATCATAATTAAGTGCTTTACTTGTCTTTATATTTCTTAGAAATTCTGCGCTTTCAAGTAATTTGGGTAGTTGCACTCCATTATATGCAGATACCAAATCATCTAATATGATTTTTATACTTTTCAAGTCTGCAACTAATAAGTCAATATCAAAATGAATTATACTGCTATTGTTATCCAAAAAAGTAATTTCAAGTTTCGACACTTGTCCATCTTCTACTTTAAACACCCTGTGCGAATTTGTATCTCTATGTTTTTGCAAATACTCTTCTACATCAAATTTTCCATCACTCAAATCATGGACAATCAATTCATTTTTCAGTAAGCCTTTTTCTATTATCTGCTGTTTGCCATCCAACATAAATTTTGCTCTCAACATTGGATGTCTATTTTGAATCAAATCCCACGCATCCCGCAACCTACCTAGATCAACACCAAATCCCCTAAATTCAAAATAGGCATGACAGGACACCCCACCAAGAATCTGTTTTTCTCCTCTTCCAACCCAATATGCATGCTGAACATCTGTTAAAATATTACTTTTAGTTTCAGAGGATTCTTTTTTAGTCTCTACCAAAACTGTATCCTTCATTTCAAGTTTTTTCTGTAATATTTCCCACCATTTTTCTAAATAAGGATTTTCTATTAGTTCTGCAAATGTAACCTTAATACCTTTTTGTTTTAATATATTTATAATTCTCATTATTTGAAGTGAGTTCAAACCAACCTCAAATAAATTGCACTTTTCAATATGGTCATCAATATTGATCAATAATATTTCTCTAACTTTTTTTTCAAAATCTTCATATTTATATGAATTTAGCATATTCCTTCACCTCGGCTTACTTCTGCTAAATATCTTAGTTTTTCTTTATCAATTTTGTTTACTGGTGTCAAAGGAAACTTGTCTATACATTCAATCTGATCCGGTATTTTATAATGAGCTATTCCTTTCATCTCTAAAAAATAAATCAGTTCTTTAACATCAATATCCTGCCCAACTTGTGTCGGAATAATAAATGCACAAATTCTTTCACCCAATAGTTCATCCTTAACACCTACAACCACAGCTTCCTTTATCGCTATATGTTCATACAAATATTGCTCCAATTCTTGCGGATTAATCTTTTCTCCTGCTTTATTTATCTGATCTACAATTCGCCCAATAATCTCATACTCCCCATATAGATTAATTACAGCTTTGTCACCTGTACGATAATATCCTTCAAACGTAAATTTTTCTGAAGTATTATCAGCAGCATTATAATATTGTGTAATTGTGTAAGGACTTTTAATAACAAGCTCACCCGGTTGTCCAATTTCAACTTCTTTCTCGTCAGAATCAATGATTTTTATATCTTCACATCCCGAAATTGGATATTTATAGCCACTACTCAGTCTATTGCTAGCACTATCATATAGGCTATACATAACAATTCCTTCTGTTGCACCATATCCAATATGAATGTCGCACGAAAAAACATTTATCATATCTGCAATTAATTTCTTATTGATCAATGCCCCACCAATAATAATCCGATCCAAGCTTTTCAAATCATAACTATTGTCCCACATTAACACTTCTATCCATAGCTGAGCCAATGACGGAACAATGCCTGTAATCGTCACTCTTTCCTTTTCGATCAACGAAAAACTTTCATCAAAACTACTTGTCTTACTCATAACAACTGTACCACCCACAAATAGCATATTCAAAAGGCCAGGTGAATAAAGTGCGAATTTATGAGTAAATGGCAATATACCCAAATACACAGAATTTTCATCAAGCCCAAATTTATCTATGTAGCATTTTATATGCCAATATAACATGTCATGCAATAATGGGACAATTTTAGGTGTTCCTGTAGTTCCACCAGAAAGCATTAGTACTGCAATATCGTTTAATTTGGATTTAACCGGTATAAACGATATATTTTTTTTACAATTTATTTCAATATTTTCAACAGAATTACAAAGAAATAGGTAATCATATTTTTCCTTTGCATTTTCTGCAAACTTTTTATAAGAATACTCTACAGATATTTCTGAATACACATATGCCGAAGCTTGTGTTCGCTCTATTATTCCATTAACTTCTTTTTCTCTAAGTGCATAATTAGTAAGCACTGGAATAGCTCCTATTTGTATTAAAGATAAAACAGCATACACATACTCCTTTGAATTATTTAATTGAATAACTACTCTATCTCCCTTCTTTATTCCCTCTTGAAAGAAATAACCTGAATAATGATCTATCATGTTTTTAAGTTTCACATAACTAATATATGCTTCTCCATCTACAATGGCTATTTTAGAACCATATTTTTTGATTGAATTATTCAACCATTCCATAATTGTAAGTCTATTCGAGAGCCATATTTGTCCTTCAAAAACACTCATTCTTTCACTCCTTTATTGGTATTTGACTGCAACATGTGCAACATAATTTTCATTCATATTTAAAAATACTATTTCCCATCCTGTTTTTACTTTTCCATGCTCTATTACATTATTTCCATTAATTGAAAAAGTCTTAAAATTGGCGAAAAGTCCTGTTCCAATAGCTTTTGCATAGGCTTCCTTTGCTGTCCAATAATAATAAAATATACTTTGTTGCTTGCTGTTTTTTATTTGTCTTTCTTCTTCAAGAGAAAAGAAATTATGTGCAATTTCTAAATATTCTGGCAATGGACGAATATATTCTATATCTATTCCTATTTCAGCAAACCTTGTAAATGCTAGCAATATAAACTTTCCAGAATGAGAAATGTTGTATTGGATTTTTTCTATATTTTTCCTCTCCTGAATATAAGGCTTACCTAGTTTTGTTTTAACAATGTGTATTTCATCATTTCTAAGTTCAAGATATTGTGACAATAGCATTCTTGTCAAAATTTTAGCAGCCGCATATCTCATCTGGTCATTATAGTTTGAAAACTTTTGTGCTTCTTTCTGCTCCTGATTGCACATAATATTCCAATATTTTAGTATCCATGATAACAACGAAAACCACTGTATACACCAAACATGGATTTCCCCTAACTGCAACACTACATTCTGAATATTAAAAATATCTTGATTTTCAAATCGCCTTATCTTCATTTTTCTACAGCTTCCCTACATATACTTATAATTTTATTAATTATCCTTTCTTCATGATCTTTGATATAAAAATGATCACCTTGAAACATCTGATATTGAAATTCTCCAATCGTATATTGATTCCAAGCCTTAATAGCTTTTTCATTTGCTTCTTTATCTTCTGTTCCTCCAAATGCAATAATCGGACATTTTAAAGAGACTACCTCTTTTGTATAGTAAGTCTCATCCATTGTAAAATCAGCCCTCAACATCGGCAGGAAGAAGTCAAGCAATTCCTGATTCTCCAATATTTCTTTCGGAGTACCCTGAAACCTTCCCAGTTCTTTCTTAAATATTTCATCCGGCAGATGGTAAATTGGTTTCGGTTCGGGGATGCTTGGTATCCTGCTTCCAGATATAAACAGGCATTGTGCTGTATATCCATTTTCTTCAAGTCTCTTTTCTAGTTCATAGGCAATTTTCCCACCCATGCTATGCCCCCATAACGTATAAGGACCTTTTACAGTATTTTTAAATGCATCTTCTAAATCATCCAGCAATACTGTCATATCAATATATGGCGTCTCTGTAATCCGTTCCTCCCTGCCCGGAAGCTGGATAGGGCAGACTGTTACAGCATTTTTCATTTTTATTACCCATTGGTTATACACAGATGCCCCACCGCCAGCAAATGGCAGGCATAATAGTGTCACTTTTTCCTTGTCTATACATTCACTATTTTTAATTAGTTTCAAATCCATTATGTTTCATTCCTCCGGAAATTTTCTGTATTTTCATTCCTACTATATCTGAAAAAACTTTGGAATACATTGGCACCGACTCAGTTATCCATGTATTTCCACCAATAACCGAACCTCTCCCGATTACTGTATTTCCGCCCAATATAGTAGCCCCTGCATAAATCGTGACATCATCTTCTACAGTAGGATGTCTCTTTACGCATTTTAATCCCTGCCCGCCTTTCGTTGACAAAGCCCCTAATGTTACACCCTGATATATCTTTACATTGTTTCCTATAATTGTGGTTTCCCCTATTACCACTCCTGTCCCATGATCAATGAAAAACCCTTCGCCAATGCTTGCACCTGGGTGAATATCTATCCCTGTCACGGAATGGGCATATTCCGTCATAATTCTAGGCAGGATTGGTGTCTGCAAATCATATAATTTATGCGCCGCCCTTTGTACCATTACCGCAAACGGTCCCGGATATGCCGCCATGATTTCCTGAATACTGTTTGCGGCAGGATCTCCCCTGTAAGCTGCTTCCATATCCGACATTACCAATTCGCCAATTTCCGGCAGAGATTTTTGAAACCTTTCCCGTATGCTATCCTTATCCATGCCGACATCACAGTAAAGTTCCAATTCATATCCAAGCGTTTCTAAAATTTTCTCTTTCAGCGAATTTTCTCCGCCATTTTCAGAACTGAAATAATTTATATAAAAAAATTGCTGCAACAGAGTTATCAATTCTTTAATATTTTTAAAATTGAATGGTCTTGCCACAGCCTCATATGATTTTTCTATGTCTTTTTCGTTTACTAAGGTATCCCCATTCATATGTTTCTCCTGCATGGGATTAGTTTTTACTAACCCCATGCTTAAAAAAATTTTCTTTTATCCATCCTAACATGATACTGACAGCCAGAACCGCCTGTGCAAGTATGATGCCTTTTGAAATCCAAATGCAATCCATAAAATAACTAACCATAAGCACTGCACACTCTATACAAAATGTTATCCTTGTACGCCTTTTATAAACTTTTTGCTCTATCGGCACCAGCTTCTTATTGGCACACCCTACCGGAGCCAGCGCTATGATGATAAGGGCTGCTGCAATCCATACAAAAAACAGTGGCAGGGGGATTTCCGGATAATATTTTAAATACTGTCCTGACAGGCAAATCAGAATACTGGATGCCGCAATGCAATTACCCGCCCTTTCAAAATGCACACCGCCTGCATACTGACGCAGAGGGATAAATGCCAGCAGGAATAAAGCCATTTCTTTTAAATTCCCCAATAAAAGCCCCGCCAGTAAGAGCAGCGCATAAACAACCGCTCTGCTGATTAACAGATTATAGGCGTACACATATAACTTGCGCTGTTCTTCGCTCAGCCTTCCTTTCCTGCATTGGAAATCAAACAGCCATCCGGCTATTCTTTCAGGCATGTTAGAACTTCCTCATGCGTTTCGCCTCTTCCGGTTCCTCCGGCTGTCCAAAAATCCAAGAGCAGGCTGCGTTTGCTGTGCAGGCAACCAGTGCCATAGCCAGACAATTAACAATTCCCATAATACCAAACCTGTTTTTTTTCACTAATTTCTGCATATTTCTCTGTCTCCTTTACATAAATATAATTTCATTCCTTTTATACTACATTCATTGACTGCGTTCAAGACGGTTGGCAAATTTGACACCTAACTCGGAAATTTTTGCACAAGTCAGAAAAAAATGGCAGTGACCGATACGATCCGCTGCCATTTCTTTATATCTGGAATATGATAGATGCAGTAAAATCATTTACGCCTACTTTAATTTCCAGTTTTCCATTATATTTCTTCACAATCTTTTCCACTGTATGTATTCCAATCCCATGTTCCCTTTTATTCTTCTTGCTTGTAATGAAACCGTCTGCACCGATAACGGGAGACTCTGCAAAATTGTTTTTCACCTCAAGTATCAGGAAATGTCCTTCATTTTGGGTAAACATATTGACATCCACATACTTTTCCCCACAAACTTTGACTGCCGCTTCTAATGCATTGTCTATCAGATTTCCAACAATCGAAATCAGGTCCATGTTTGCCATGAAGTCAACAGGCACTTCCTGCTGCACGTCTACCCTATATTCTATGCCTAATTCGTCGGCTTTGAATTTTCTTTCTGTCAGAATAGCATCCAGAATCTTGTTGCCGCAATATGATGTATGCCTGCTTTCCGTAATCTTTATATCCAGTTCGCTAAATACTTCTAATGCCTCTGAATTACTTCCGGTTGCTACAAGTTCCGCCGCAGCCCTAAGATATTTCTTTACATCATGCATGAAATCACGGTATCCTCTGTCAACCTTCTCAATGTGCTGTAAATGCTGGTTTTCCAGTTTACTTTTTATATATAAATTTTCCAGTTTTGCCGCATTTTCCGCATGATCCACCATCTTGTCAAAAAGATAAAACATAAACGCATTGGAAAATAAAAGAAGGGATACACCAACCATAAGCACTACCCTTTTCGCCTCCACAATATGTATGTCCGAATAAAATATTCCAACCATAAGGAATATCGTAGACAACGGGAGTACAAGCAGTGATAGGAAAATACGGTCATTCAGGTTTTCAAAATCCCTCTTTTTATGGATATGCCCGATAATCTTAACTAAAATAAAAGTAACAGCCTTCATCTGGGCGATAAGCAGTAATTCATCCAAATCGTGATAACCTCCGCATGACTCGCTCCGTATACTTTCTATATTTATCAGTATGGCAAATATAAACTCTGGTATGATTGCCAGCATATAGTAAACTACGGCTACACAGCCCCTCTTTAAAACGGTTCCTTTGAAATTTAAAATGGAAAAAGACAAATAAATCAACGGAACGCAAACCAGGTTTATTCTGGAATCCTGAAAGCTGTTTATAACTGTAAAGGCTATGACGCATAATAAGGCGGACAGCAGCCTCATATTTTTTCTCATTTTTACGTTCAAAGGTAGTGTAAAATAGTTTGTGTCTTTGGTTAAAAATGGCTCCTTTTTGGTAAGAATTAAGATATGACAATTCTTACTGAAAAGGAGTATTTTTATGGCAGTTGCAAAGGA
>CAJTDL010000055.1:4729-21311 GCA_910575035.1 Lachnospiraceae bacterium | reverse complement strand
CTTACAGATTTCGGCGGCGGTCGGATAGTAGGGAACACACTTTTTGAAAGCGTCATGCACTTCATAGAGCTTGTTTAACAGCTCCCAAAACGCGGTTTTAGGCTGTGGCTGCGGGGCGTTTCCTTTGCATAACTGGCGCATAAATTCTGCTGCGGACAGACCGCAAGCGGCGGCGCACTGCTTTAATTTTTCATGTTCTTCCTCGTTCAATCGGACAGTAATCGGGACATTCCGCACGTCCTTTTCTGATTTTTCTTTGCTCATTTTTCTTATCCTCCAGTCTTGAATTTCATTTTTAACAGGGTATTCAGGGATGTTCCCTGAGTTAGTCCATGCCCACAAGTGGCGTGGATTTGGATTGTGGCTGACACAATCCGATGCTCGCTATCTCTGTGGACACTATCTCTGTGGACAACGCCGCAGAGCATTTTTCCTGTGCAGCGACATTCTTAATACCTGTCTTACCCTCCGAAAAGAAAATCCTATGTCCCTGCACCTCCGTTCTGGATTTGATTTCTCTTGACTTTTGGATAAATGAAAAAGCCGCTACACCGCACCACGAACGACAGGAGTTTTTTCTCCTGCTCGGATTCGCAATGCTATGTAACGGCTTTGGGATTCAAAACCATGTTGCCATACGCCAGCCGAAAAGGGCAGCATAAATTCGGCGGCGGTCAGCCTTGTCCGTTGGCTGACATTCCATTCTTCCATCTATGTGCTATTTAATTTTCAATCTTCAAGATTATTTCCTGCGTTTCTTAAATTTCTCCTTTGCATACTCATAGGCTTCTTGGATATATGGTTTCAGTTCCTCAAAGGTCTGTTCAGAGGGGTTCAATGCACATATCCATGCCATCCATGCGTAGACGGGATGGGGGCGTATCTCATCCAATACGGTAAAGTCGTAATCCATATCTACAACGCCGCCTGCTGTCGGGCGTTTTGGGACTGCCCCAAACAATTCCGCAAAAGTGCTTTTCCGTATTCCCAGATTCACACGGTAGACATTCTCTCTGTTTAAACCAGAACCTTTGTCATTATCACCGTCTTTTTCCTTAACCGTCAATATATAAACGCCACGCTTCAGCACATGGTCTGGGTTATAGAAAATCCCTTTCTCGCCCCAACTCTTAACTAAGACTGTCCCCTCAAGATTTTGAAGGCAGTAATTCAATATTTTATCTGGTATCATTCTGACAGCTCCATTTCTGACTTACTTCTAATTCTCTTATGAGTATTTTAGAGTATCATAATGGCTATATTTGTGTCAAGATTTTGGGCAAACTCTTTAGTATTCCCTGTGGACAGGAATTTTATTCATTTAATTTTAAATTGGATGGGAGAATTTTATCTTCCATCCAATAGCCCACTGAAAAACCATCTATATTAGATGCTTATAAAATCTTCCGTAACTTTTTCCGCAGATGGTCTAACCTTGCATAGATAGCACCCGTTGTCAATCCCACAAGCGGGGCAATTTCCTTTGTGGAATAGCCCTGCATTTTCAGCAGGATAATTTGCAGGGTACGCCTGTCCACAGTAAGCAATGCCCGATACAGAGTTTCGTCCTCAATCTCATCCAGTAAATCAGCAACAGTCTTTGGCTCGGTATTCTGTTCCCTGTCTGCCATCCCCTCAAGGTATTCGCCGAAGTCGCTTGTCCAATGATAAAACCGCCTGTTGGAATTGAAGTCTGCCCTGTCGTCTGTGCGGATTTGTTCAATGGTGGTTTCGTCAACTCCATGCTCCCGCAATATTTTTTCCTCGGCTTCTTTCCAGATAAGCCATTTTCTGTTCTCCCGTCCGTTGTTGTATGCCATTCTTTTTTCCTCCAATCTGAATTTTTGAAATGTTAAAATCCAGATTGGAAAGGCGGCGAACGGCAATGAATACCAGAAACAGCCCTGCGGCATATTCCGATAAAAAACGACAAAAGAAAAACCGCAAAGGCACTGTGACCTCTACGGTTATAGGAGATACATATTCTGTTAAATGGAGATTCTACTTCTGGTTTCATGGTGAGAAGTAGCGTTGCATGGGCAGGGATTTTTTTAACTGGCTTCCTGCCATTCCCCGATATGCTATGTATGGGTAAATTCTGCGTTGTATGAGCAGATAGATTACTGCCCGAAAAAAGGACATTAAAAAAACCTCCAAACTTTAAAACCGGTCTGGAGAGTGTCTGTCAAGTCTTTTCGGGCATAGCAATACCGCCCACCATACACCGTTTTTTTATATGGTGGACGTTCGCCTTAAATCCCTATGAAACAAAACAGAGCCAACGAACTGTGATTTTATTTCACAAGTTCATCGGCTCTGCGTCTATGCGTCCGGCTCTGTGATGACTGTTATCTGCAAATTTGTTACTTCAATCAATGTTTCCTGCTTACATTTTGGACAATAGAGAGGATAATTTTTCAATACTGTATCTTCTCTGATTTTATCACGGGTTTTACTGCCGCAAACAGGACAACGTATCCATTCTGTTCCATAAATGACACTCATATTTTATCCGCTTTCCAATCCCAAATACTTAATTGCCTACTATCGTCCTTTTCTTCAAAGAAATGCAAATAGTTAAATATTTGCTCTTGGTCATGCAAAATTCCATTTTCTTCGCATTTTCGGTGAAAAAGCCGCATTAAATTTTTGCTGTTGCCGCTTTCTATCATATACTGATTTCCGTATGTACGGATATATTTTTCTTTCAGCCCAGGAAATAATCGGTCTAACTGTTCATAAAAATACTCTCGATTTCCTTCTCGGAGAGTTAGCCCCATTCCAAAGCAAATAACGCCATAAACCTTTGCCTCAATACACATATCCAAAATACCTGAAATATTATCTTCAGTATCGTTAATAAACGGCAAAATTGGCGTCAGCCATACAACTGTCGGTATCCCTGCGTTCCTTATCTTTATCAATACTTCAAAACGCTCCCTTGTCGTACTTACATTCGGCTCAATCTTTTTGCACAAATCTTCGTTGCACGTTGTCAAAGTCATTTGCACAACGCACTTGGACTTTTCATTTATTTTCTGTAAAAGGTCTAAATCCCTCAGTATGCGGTTTGATTTTGTTATGACCGTAAATCCAAAACCATGCTCATATATTAAGTGCAGAGCCTTCCTGACATTCCCTATTTCCATTTCCAGCGGAATATAGGGGTCTGTCATAGAACCTGTGCCTATCATACACTTTTTTCGCTTATGAATAATAGCATATTCCAACAAGCCAATCGCATTTTCTTTGACTTCAATATCCTCAAAAGCGTGTTCCATGTGATAGCATTTGCTTCTGGAGTCACAATAAATGCACCCGTGTGAGCAGCCCCGGTATAAATTCATTCCATTTTTAGCAGATAATATCCCTTTAGCTTTCACGAAGTGCATCGTATGTCCTCCCTGCATTTAGGCGCAATTTTTCCTATGTGCTTTCAGTTTTTTCATTGCCCAATCATAATGGCTTGCTGTAACGCTGACAAAATAAGAACCCAGCGTGCTTCCGCCTACCCATTTATAAACGCCTTTCGAAAACAATTCCTCGTTTGAAACAATTTCCGCCAGATTTATTACTTCGTTATGGGATTTCTGGAACATATTCTTTGCGTCCTCTAATGATGTAGACTGATGCTTTTTCCAAAATTCCACATTCATATCTCCATAGGTTTTCCAATTATACGGTTCTGGAAGAAACGGTTTATTATCACCGTTCTGATTGGAATACACCCAGTTTAACAAAAGCTGATGCCACTCATAGAGATGGATGAAAATATCACGAAGATTTTTATCTCTTTTCCAGTGAGCTTCTTTCTTTTTTTCATCACCCGAAAAATCAAAAGGCGTTGATAATTCTTTTTCTGTCAATCCAGAAACAAGAGTGTTTAACTTTTCATAATTAGCGGCTGCGGCTGTTAGTAAATCTGTTTTTGTTGTTGGTCTGCCCATATTTATTTTCCTTTCGTTTTTATCATACTATGCTGCTATTTCTCTGTATCTGTAACTTTATATCTCAAGATAGTTTTTAAATTGGCTTTGTCTGTACGGTTAGCATTATTCAAATATATTTCACGGTGTTCTTTTCCCATACGCTTATATCCGTGTTCCATACAATATCCGTCCATAATCTCAAATGACGCAGGCTCATCATCAAACGCTCCTTTATGCAATATTTGAATGCACCTGCCATCGCAGATTGTTTCAAAAGAAATATCGGTTAGATACGGAATATTTTTTCCCACCTTTACTGTCTCTAACGCATTATCAAACATTTTTCTGGAAATAAAATCTGGTTGTCGTATCATGATGCGGTACTGCAATTCTTCTTTTACCAAATATTCTTTTTCAGAAGCCATACTCCACATTCCCTCTAAAGGATATACGGTATAATCTGTTATTTCGTTGCTTTTTGGAGCAAACGCTTTATATGCCATCTTAATTTTATAAGCCATCGAAAACAGGGCGGCAACTTTATCTGAAAAGATTTCATCATTAGGATTTCCTCTGCCAGAAAGAATGATATATTTTTGAGCGGGAATATCAAGCACGCAAGGTTTTGCTTTTACACCATATATTTCTTTCTCATGCTTTTTCCATTCATGTTTCATTTTCAGCCCTCACTTTCCCAAATAGAATTTACAGGTAAATTATATCACGCTTATGCTGACACCCTATGTCAAGTTTTATACCCTCAGGGCATCCCATTATGGCCATCCGGCCGTTTCACAAGGTATATTTTTCATAGATTTTCTGTGCCTGTTCTGCCACGATGTCTTTCAGATATGCAGGCTCTATAATATCTACTTGCGTTCCAAATGACAATAAATACCCTATAAGCCATTCATCTTCTGGCATTTGGGCAGATACGATTAAATCCCCATTTTCTTTTTTGCTTACCATCGTTTTGTCAAATTCATCGTAAACACGATATGACATATTTTTCGGGAAACGCAGTACGATTGTGTTGTAGCATTGCTCCAATGTATCATCTAATTCTGGAAAGGGGCTTTTGCAAAAAATTTCCGTGAGAACTTCAAAATCTATGATACGGGTCAGCTTAAAAATACGATAATCCTGTTTTTCCGTACAAAATGCTTTTAAGTACCATGACATAGACTTATATGACATTTTTAGCGGCCTAACAACTCTTTCGCTAATTGTTCCGTAGGAATTTGCATAAGTTATTTTTACGCACTTTTGATAAATTATCGCTGATTTTAGCAATTCAAATTTCTCACTGTCAGTTCCCTTGTTGCCCCATCTGGAAAAATCTACTTCAAGCCAGTTTTCCGAACTGATACAAAAGATTGCAGAAAGCTTTTGCAATGTTTGATTGATGCCAATATTGTTAGTAAGATTGATGCTTTGCAGGGCTGTTAGAATTTCCTGCTTTTCTTCTTCAGACAGCACTGCTTTATCTAAAACAAAATCACTCATTAAATGAATGCCACCGTTTCGCCCAGCTTCTGCATAAACAGGAATACCTGCACCACTCAAAGCATCAATATCTCTGTAAATTGTCCTTACAGATACTTCAAATTTTTCTGCTAATTCTGGAGCAGTAGCCTGTCCTTTATCAAGTAAATGATACACAATCTTAAATAATCTGCTTTCCTGCATTGCCAACTCCTCCTTTGATAATAGAATACCATCAAAATCCTGACACCGTATGTCATCATTTATTATAATCATTTCTTTACTCGTTATCAACTGACTAAGCATAAATGAACTTTATTCTGCCCAAAGCAGGGATAATGAGTAACGCTTTTCTTTTCTATATTCCCTATATTTCTGATGCTTTTAAAGAAAAATAGAGAGCAAGGTGTTAATCCCTGCCCTCCATTTTTAATGCTTTATGCGTATATGATTTCCCTATCCACAATCTCCCTCGCACAAGCCCTTATGTTATTCATTCTTCCTGTCCATTCTAAGGCGTTTTCTTCCTTTAAGCATTCCGTTATGCCCTGTGCCTGTTTTATGTCTTCTATAAGCCTTTCAAAGCATTCCTGCGCCTGGCTGTCAATGTCAGCAAGGTAGGTGTTCAGCCTGCCGCTTGTGAGAAGATTGGTGTATGTAACTTTGCGGTACTGCTTCAGATAGTCCAGATGCCGTTGTCCCCATGCGCTTATGGGCTGTTCTTCTTCAGTGGGTAATCTTAAATCTGGAATAAGATACCCATTTTCCTCGTGATATGTGCCGCCTAACTGTTCAAATATTGATTTCATATGCAAAAACTCCTTTTCTGTATGGTTTGGTTTCTGCGGGGTATCTGCAAGCAATGTATCAGCAGGCTGTATGTATATGTTATCTTTAAGTTAAGTAATCCCCACATTTTTCGTAAGTTATATCCATTGTCTGTTCCTCTCTTTCCTTAAAAATTTACATTTCCTGCTGCCACTGCTTATTCTTTCTTACTATGTCCTGCTGGCTACGCTTTCTTTGCTGGTTATGTACCGCGGCATCCTCTTTTGCCTCCTCCAGTTTCTGTTTCATGGTCTTGGGCGCAAGCGATTTTATAAATTCTACAAACGCCTCCCCAAGTCCTCTTGATGCTACAAACCGCTTTAATTTTTCAACCTGATCGGTAAGCGTAGCTATCTTTTTCTCCAGACTGGAAATTTTCTTCTCATACTTCTCCAAAAGATGATTTCTCGATACCGCCTTACTGAAAGCATCCAGCATTTTATTCCAGTCACTTTTCTTTACTTTGACATATTCCTCACTGCCGAAAAGATTTGTCACTGGAACAGCAACACTTTTCATATTTTTTGTTTCTGCCGCCACTTCCTTTGAAATCATTCTAAATGTTTCCGCCCTCAAATCATGTTTCGCAAGAACCTCCTTCGCCGCTTTTTCTTTTTCCTCTGCTTCCTCAATCTGCTCTGTAAGTTTCTGTGCCTGTAAAACCAGCTCATTGTTTTGTACCTCCATTTCTTGCACCTGTCCACAAAGTTCTACTGTTTTCTGCGCAAGATCATCATTCTGCTGCTCAAGAGCCTCATTCCGCTTATCCAGCACCACCGCCTGTTGTTCCAACTCCTCCACTTCTCGCATTACGGCTTTATATTCCGACAATGACAGATTATCACGCTGTACACCGAGAACTTCTATCTCAATCCCCTGCTCCCGGCACAGTTCTGTCAGATATTCCCTCTCTCGTTCCTGCCATGCAACAGTTTCATTCTGCTTTCTACTGACCGCTTTTGCAAATCCCATCTGCTGGAATGCCTTTGTCAAACTGTTGCGAGTCTTCATGCCATTTTTATATCCATGCGCCACAGGAATATAGTCTATATGCAGATGCGGTGTTGCCTCATCCAAATGCATCACACAGTTAAATAAATACAAATTCGGATTGCGTTCCTGAAAGGTCTTTGCATAGCGGTTTAAGACCTCTATCGCCGCTTTTGCCTCCTCTGTCAGCGCCCCTTTTTCATCCGTAATCGGAGTATCTGTCTTTTTGCCTATCTGCACGATATTTTCATAAAATGTCTTTTCCTTGTTGCCAGAATTTTCTATCTCCTTCAGATAATCGTCTTTCTGCCTGTCCTTGCGCTTTTGTGCTGCATTATAATCCCGCAGTGCCTGTCCGAAGCATTTTTCATAAGCATCTTTTAATGGTTCCTGTATGTAAATCCGGTTCCAAGCTGTTCTTTCCGGCACCACATTATTGCAGATAAATTCCCTGTTATTGTGCGTAAGATGACCTTTCCCTTTTGGAAAAGAAATTGTTTTTGCCGCCAACGCATCACTCTCTTTCTCATATTTTTATGTATACATACTAACTATGGTTTTGTTACTTTTGACAAAAGTAACGCCTTATTACTTCTGACGCATACGCATCAGAAGTAAGGCGCTCTCCGAGGGTATTCTGCCTAACGGCATCCGTAGTCTGCCGGAAAAACCATCCGGCAGACTGCTCATTCCGTCAAAGTACAGCCGTCATTCGTTTTGGGCAACAGTACCGAATTTAAGCTTTTCGGTACCGTTCCATAGGCTTCCTTTTCGGAAATAAGTACCGAATATAAAAATTGGGAACCGCCTATTCGCCCATTGCAAATGCAAACACCATCATATCCTCAGACAATTCTGGCTCCTGCATCTGCTCCATTCCCTCCGCATCGCTTTTGTGCATAGAATCGTCTGCACTGGAACAAGAAGCAGGAACATATTCTTTAAAGCCTCTACTGATTTGGTCTGTAAAAACTCCCTTCAATTCTTGCAGCATATCATGGAATTTTTGTTCCAATGCCCTGGCCAGCACTTCCTCAATAGCATCAAGAGTCTGTTCTTTTAAGATAGCAGAGTCATCCTCCGTCTTATTCACCTCCTGTATTCCTCTGTCAAGAACCGCCACAAACGCATCAGAAAGTATCTTCCCATAAGAACCGTCCTTTCGTGTAATACCCCGCAGATACTCCCATGTCCTACGCTGGTTTTCATCCTCCATGCAGAATTTTATATTGCTGCATTTATAGGTCTTTCTCATTCCATAACCCCATTTCTACATCGCTTGCCTGCGCTGTTTCTGCATTGCCAGATATTCATATCCTTTTGCATTGGCGCAGATGTCCTCAATAAAAGTCACATTCCCTTTTGAGGCAGCATCACTGTAATGCCTGAGCAGGCAGCCGCCTCCACCAACCACATAGAGATGCACCAGATTTTCTTTATATCCATAATCAATCAGGCGTTTTAACATATTTTCTGCATATCCTGTGGCAATTCGCTCTACAACCTTTGCTGTTGCATCCGTTCTGCCCTGCAACCCGCTTATCTGCATCGGCTCAATCATAACCTCCGGTATACTTTCCCCTGCTGATTTTGACAGTTCCGTTTGAATTTCCTTCATACAGATAGAAACGCCGAATTTGTCCGTCACAATACTTTTCTCTAATGGTCTGCCGTCCACAATTTGCATCACGTTCATAGTACCGTTCCCGATATCCGCTATCATGTTAAAACCTTTCATCGAACCGGCATTACATACCGCCGCAAACCCCTGCGGGAACACCTCCACTCCGCATAAATGCACTCTGTAGCTTTCTTTCCGGAATGAGAAAAATAATTCCTGCTCCTGCATCAGATATTTCTTAAAATCCGTCGCCTGGCTTTTTGCCCATGCAAGGGGAAGCCCAACCGCCAGCGTCACTTTCGCCTCATGCAGGCCTCTGAATTTTAATTCTTCTGCCAGCCCTGCCAATGTAAGGATAAAGAAATCCTGAGAATCAGTCTTGTTACCCTGATAAATCAAATGATTTTCCCCGATTACATAATACTTATCCTTGTATTTGATATAATTCATGCTGACTATCGGCTCTTCTTCAAAGCATTCCACTCCTGTTCGGAATACCCTGTGTGCTGTTTTCATGTTTCCATAACCGTGATCCAAGCCAATGATTATTTTTGTATTGTTATTATATTTCTGCATAATAAATGCCCTCCATATTGTTGTTAATCTCATTATTGTGTTTTCAGTTTTTTCTGTTTACACCGTTTACAAATGCCAGAATACCTTGATTTTCCTATATTCCGCTGTAAACCCACCGTTTACAAAAATGTAAACGCACCTTGTAAACCAGCTAAAAAAGAGTTTGAAACATCTTTCCATTTACCCCTTAAAAGGTGTCTGCGCATTATCTGGCAGCGGCGCAAATCCCTGCATATCTGTTTTACGTTTCCAGCCACGCTGCAGTCCGTACCTGCCGAACCTGTGGGAACTGACTTTTTCCCACCCTTTAATACAGGTATTCATAATACTGTTAATTTCTTTAATCTCCCATTGTTTCGGTTCCTCGTACTCATGCCGAAGCGCCTCTCTGTAAATCATTTCGCTGCACACATATTCTTCCGTACAATCATCCAGCCATGCCTGAATAACGCCCACCTTTGTATCCTCCGGCATAAACTGTTTCTGCATCTCCTTCAGATGTTCTTCCATTTCCTTTGACAGTTTCAGCTCATGCGAACAGTTTTTGTAGATAACCATTGCCTCTGCCCACGCCTGCACAATATATTCCCTCGACTCTTTTTCGTCCTCAAGGATATGTTCCTCCACTCGCTCCTGATGAACCAGAACAGGTGCAAATCTCCTGTTTCCAGTCCTGTCCAACGGAAGAAAATCAAGGTTATTTGATGTACCAACAAAAATACACTGTCTTGGTCTGTCCTCTGCATAAGTCTGATACGGAATGCGGTAGGTTTCCTTCTGCCTGCTCAGAAATGATTTAATATCTTCAATGCTCTTTGCGTTGACAGTGGCAAGCATTTCTGACATCTCAATGATCCAGTGCCCCTGCATCTTGCTGTAAACATTTTCATCGTCCATACGCTTCAGATCGTCCGTGAACCACTCATCATTGACAGCGAGGAAACGGAAGAATGTAGACTTTCCTGCGCCCTGACCGCCCACAAGGCAGACCATGATTTCAAACTTACATCCCGGCTCATAAATCCGGCGTATTGCCGCCAGCATCAAAAGCCGCATAATTTCTCTTGTGTACTCATTATTATCTGCACCAAGAAAACGTGGAAGCAGATTTTCAATCCTGTTTTTTCCATCCCATTGCAGATTTTCAAGAAATTCCCTTATAGGGTGATAACTTCTCTCGCTGGCTATAATACTGACAGCTTTATTGATAGCCTTATCATTGGAAATGCCATAATTTGTTTCTATGTATCGCTGGATCTGGTACATATCCACATCGGTGACACAGCTCCCATTCCGTTTCCACGACAACCGCTTTACAATATCAATTTTATTTGTCAGTTCATTTTTGCATATGACATCTTTCAGCACCGGATCTCTGTATAAAATAGTCACGCAGTTTTCGATAGAAGATTACACATTCCCTTTCTGTGTTCTTGCAAGTGACCCCAGCACGTCCTCTACGGTACTCATTTCTGCATCAAGCGCTTCCCCGACTGCATTCCATAATTCGCTTTCTGCCTGCACAGATTTTTCCTGCAATTTCCTCCACCCTCTTTCTGTCTTTTAGAAATAACTCCCGCCTCTCTGAAACATCTCCCATACACAGAATATCCAGCCAGTAATTGATGACTGGCTCTGCATGGAGCATCAGCGCATAATCTTCTGAAAAAATAATGTCAAGCGGTTTACCAATGAGAAAACGATTTACATTGTCAATCTCCAAGATACAATTCCTCAACATATCAATCGTATGACTGCACCATTTTTCAAATCGTTCCTGAATGCGTGTTATCCTTTCACGCTCTGTCTTTTCCCTGCGGATGCGCTCTTTCTCCTGCACACTCAACTCTGCACTTCCTTTCGCATCAACAGGCAGAGTAAAATCCCCTATCAGCTTTAGTGCTGCATCATATTGTGACAATCCAAACATACGCGAAACATAATCAACCGCATCTCCGCCGACACCACAGGCGAAACAGTGGTAATTCTTATCAATCTTCATGCTTGGATGCTTATCATCATGGAACGGACAACAGGCTAAGCCATTCCTTTTAACCTGCAAACCATAGTATTCTGCCGCCTGCCTTGCCGTCAGATGTTCTTTTACCTCTGAAAAAATATTCAATTTTACAGCTTTCCCTCCTTTTCATCCGGAAAAGCCTCTGCTATAATAAATCTGCATATTTATGTAAAGAGACTTGTCCTTTTTGCACTCAGATTAAGCTGCGTCAACAGCCTAATCTGTTTCTGGAATGCTCCTGTTACCAGCAGGGGCATTTCTATTCTGTCCGACTTCCAATAACTGCTTTACCAATTCCAACAGTATTTTTTCATCTTTTGTATTTCCATTTTCTATCTGTTTCAATACCTGTTCTAAAGTTTTTGCAACTCTGTTAGACATATAATTTCCGGCAGTTACCGCTACTTCCTGTCCTAATATAGCTTTGCGGTAATAATCTCCTTTGGGAAGTCCTGATAATATAATCCTCGCTTCCACTTGGGCTTTTTCCTCATCACTCAGCCAAAAAGCGATTGTATTACGCCGAAACCTGTCCTCACGCTTACACGCCATTTTCCTCACCCCTTTCTACTTTTCCAAGCCTGTCCGCAATTTTTATCTGTGCGTCCATAGACTGGTGACAGTAGGTTTCAATCGTAGTCGTTACTTTCCCATGTCCTAACCGTTTTGCAATCTCGACAGGACTGAATCCCATCTGCACGAGCATACTTGCATGGCTGTGTCTAGTACAATGAACAGTAATCTTTTTCACGCCTGACAGCTTAATCCCCCTCTCCATTTCATGCTCAAAGAAGCTCTTTGTCCGTCCTGCAAAAAGACGTGTTCCTGCCCTTGCCCGATAGAGTGTTGAAATATACTCTTTGATTACCTCCTGCAATTCCTTATGTATCGTAATTACCCTTATGGAGCTTTCTGTTTTCGGTGCGGTTATCAAATCCTCTCCGTCAATCCTCGCAAGGGATTCATCAACGGTAATCGTGCCTTCTTCAAAATTTACGTCCTTTACCTGAAGGGCAAGTAATTCTCCCAGACGCATTCCCGTCCAGAATAAAATCTGAAATGCAACCCACGAATCCTGTTTATCCATAATTGCATCCGAAAACTTCTGAAATTCCTCCAACGTCCAGTATGGTCTTTCATCCGCCCTGCTCTTTCCCATGCTTCCTGCTTTCCGGCATGGATTGGATCGCAAATCATAAAAATTGACTGCATAATTCAGAATTACACTGAGCTGGTTATGTATGGTTTTCAGATAAGTAGGTTTGAAGCCTTTATCCATCATTTCACCCTGCCATTTCCTTATCATAGGAGCAGTGATTTCATTGATTGGCGTATTGCCAAAGTAAGGCAGAACCTTATCGTTCATCACTTATTCTTTCTGTTTCATGGTCGTTTTCCGCAGACGCTTTTCCATATCCGCCTTATAAATCTCCCAAAAGTCAACCAGCGTCATTGTCGGATCAGAGGACTGCTGCAATAAGAAATGCGCATACCATTCTTCCGCTTCTTTCTTTGTCTTAAATCCCCTTTTCTGCGATTTCTTTTTCGCTCCTGTCCAATCCGTCCAGCGGTATTGTATCCGCCATGTACCGTTCGGATCTTTCTTTGCATTACAGCTCATACAACCGCCTCCTTTGCCGCTCCATACCATTTTTCTTTGAAATAGGCTACGGGAATTTTCCCTGCGATTGTGAGAAAGCCTTTGGAAGATAATTCGCTGCTCATTTCTCGCAGAATCTTGTAAGACTTTCCCATGCTGATACCAAGCATCGCCGCAATGTCTGCGGCATTGTAATAAAGTTTTTCGTTCATGTTGTTTCCTCTCTTTCTTAATATTTGTTTCTGTACAGTATCTTTATGTTTCGTTTTTATCATATCGTAACTTTTGTTTCTTGTCAATATCTTTTTTGCTTTATCTTTTTCTCTTTATGTGGTATGATTAATTTAGTGAAAAATACAGCTAAAACTTTAGGAGGCAGACTTATGACCGTTGGAGAAAATATACGCCGTATCCGCAAAGAGCGTGGTCTTACCCAGAAACAGTTAGGCGAATTAGTTGGTGCAAGCGAAGCCTATATTCGTGCTTACGAAAGCGGCAGACGCAATCCCAAGCCATCATCCCTTGAAAAAATAGCAAATGCCCTTGCCGTTAATCCGGAAGTATTGGAAAATTCTGATTTTGACATGATCAAAGCCATGCACCGCTTATTCCAGATTGCTCGGCAGTACAACGGACATCTTTTTGCGTGCAAAGACGAGGAAGGTAATGATACAGTTGGAATACGCTTTGAAACCCTGACGCTGATGAACGCATGGTGTCAGCGTTACGAGAAATTTTTAGAAGATGTAGAAAAATGCAATGAAATCAAAGATGCAAAAAAACGTGGGGAGGCTCTCATTAAAGCCGAAACAGATTATGACCGCTGGATGGACACTTACCCCGAACAGCATGGAGATGCCTTTTTCGACCTCAGCATCCAGCAGCTCCATGACCAAGTTATGGAGGATACAGAACACCGTTTGATAAACAATAATCTGGATTAAAAAATCTGTACCCAAATCGTACCCACCGCCAATTAAAAAATTCCCGCAAGCCTTGATTTTTCAAGACTTGCGGGAATTTTACTTCTCACTCGAACTCGACTTTTCCTAACTAATTCTGTTTAGAAATTATTCTCTGTCGAGTATGTAAATCTTTTGATTATTTGATATATCCATATTATCCTGCCTATATGGGCTAATGTTATCATTTTGTTATCGGGATTGATAACACCAACTCTGCAACTGCGGATAATAGCTATATGCTATGTTTTAAATTATAAACGATTTTGTTTAAAAATTCAAGATATAAGCACAATCACTTAATAAAATAATAACCACTTACTTATCAAGCAACCTCCCCACCTTATAATAAAAATATAAATCTTTTCGTTCAATTTCTCTTTTATTAGCTGTATATTCTTCATAGGCTGATGCAATTTTGGTCGCTGCATATGCACCACCTGTAACCAACATCGCCGTATCAGACGAAATAGCATTATTAACTCAAACTTCCCACACTACTTCCGGGAATAAAGCCTTGATAAATGCCGGTTGGGATACAAACCAGTTAATCAGTTGCGTTTTTACTGCATTTGTGATTTTAATGGCCTCTGTCCTGACCCCTTCCATAAAGATGCTGACCAGACTGGACAGGGCTGTACACAGCTCTATGTCCTGTATGTCATCACAGCACACATAGAACAGCTCGCAGATTGTCTTGGGATCATTGGCTTTCCTGCGCAGCCATTCAAGCAGTATATACCGGGTAAAGACAATGGCAGTGCTGCTTACTGTCATGTCGTAGTTGAGCCCTTGGAATTCGCTGCCCAGGCAGAGCAGGGACTTGCCGGCCCTGAAAAAGAGCTCAATGCTCCACCGGTTCCCATATAAGCGGACTACTTCGCTGTTGCTGAGACTGCAGTCAGTCGTCAGCAGGATGATGTATTCGCCCGCTTTGTTCCTGTTCCTGACGAATACAAGCTTTACTGGAATGCCGTGCTTTTTCGTTGTTACCGTGATGGAGCCGAATATATTCCCTGCCTTGTTGAATGCGACCAGCTTACTGAGGGCTTTGAGGTTGTAGAGCCTGCCCCGGTAACGGTAGAGCTGTTTGTTGTCCTTCAGCATTCCGATCACGTCCAGGCCTTCACTGAGAATGTTATGGATAAAGGGCTCATTTGTGAACCATGTATCCATCAGGACATAGCTGGCCTGTATCCCGGCTTTCAGCACGTTGTGGATCATTGCCATGGCGGCATCCGGCTTATGGCAGACCGCTTCCTGGCGGCGCTTATAGCCGCTTTTGCGCCTGTCGATTCCGGATGCAGCCCCCATGATATGCTTCGCGGGATTTGCGGATGCCATCATGTTGAACGCAGCGGGAACAAAGCTGTAGCCGTCCGTCCACCCCAGGGTCAGCATGTTGAATCCTCTGACCATCTTGTGGGTAACATGGTTGTAGACCCAGGAAAGCAGCTCCACTTGGCTGCTGCGGTTCCTTTCTATTACGGAATCGTCAAGGACCAGGCATTTTACCCGTTCCCTGTGTGTAAGCGATGAAAAATAAGCCACCACCCTGGCAGAAAGCAGAGTCAGGAAGCGCTGCCAGTTGTACCTTGGCTCATTTAAGAACCGGTAATACGTGTTCTTGGAGAATGCCATGTCCTGCTTCTTGGAGTTCAGGAAATGGAACAGGTTGCAGTTCTGGAATACCAGCAGCAGGAGGAACTGGAAGATTTCATATACAGAGCCGCCTTTCTTCTTGCGGACGTTGGATTCTTTCAGGAGCCTGCATATACCAAGCTCCCTGATGGCATCTCCAAACCTGCACTGAATTTCAGGGTTGTTATTTCCGTCAGTATGGTTTATCATAAGATTGGCACCTTTCTTAGGTATTTTTTTGATTTCGCTAATCTTATTATACCAGAGAACAGGTGCTTTTTGTTGTCAATGTACAAATATATTTGCATCCAAAGCCAGAAATTTAAAGGTTTTCAGCTGGTTTGGAGTGTGGGAAGTTTGAGTTATTAAATGCAGAAATGACACCACATGCCGCAATACTTACCACAAGTCCTCCTGTCGACCTCCATACACCCTCATCTGTTAAAAACTTTCTTCCCAAATTTTTAATAAAACTCCCATCCTTAGTACTCTCTTCAATTTCTAATAATGCAGGAACAACCTCTTTGTTATAAAGAAGTTCACACTCACTTTCAAAATCAGTATCCCACGGCATAGACTGGATAGATTCAGAGTATTCCAACATCTTGCCCCGAAATCTTGTCAATGGTTTAGATAATTCATTTTTTATATCTATCAATTCATCCATAGATGCTTCTGAAAAAGACGGAAGTTTCTGAATGTAATTATCAGTTAAACCAGCATGAGTGATTTTCTGTTTATCAATTGAACTTAAATTAACAATTCTACTATCTACAGCAGCTTTCATCAAATCATTGGATTGTGTATCAAATAATGGATAACTAGATTGTATTGATTTTGTAAGCAAATCACAGTAATCTTTAACACATAAATCCAAATCGCCTAATGAATGATTAAATTCTTCTATTTCAACTTGCCCTTTATTAATTA
>CAJTDL010000055.1:0-4674 GCA_910575035.1 Lachnospiraceae bacterium | reverse complement strand
TAATTGTCTTTGAATTTCAAGTTTTTTTACATAAGGAATTGATTTATATCTCTTGCTATGTATAATGTTAGAAAATTCTTTGATAACGGGATAAGTTTCTTCATAAAAAATAGTATCATTTAATTTCGCAAGCGGTAAAATTTGCTCGATTAATTTTATTACTGTTCTTTCATTAAGATTGTTGCCCTTGTCAGTCAATCTATTAAACATATACGCCAAAGGACTTATAAGCGTCACTTTATCAGCATACAACAACGCTGATTTAATATAATTCATTTCTCGTTCCAAACTTGTGTTATTAGGAACAATCGCAACTGTAAAATCAAATCCCATAGTTATTATCAGCTCCTCTTTTGCTTCAAAAAATTTATCATCCATATTTCTTAATTACTATTTTTTACAACAATTATAAAAATCAACTTTCTTTTGTCACATCTTCAACAAGATTTTTCTTCAATGTTTCAATAGTATCTTTATTTTTTCTCAAAATTTCAAGTTGCCGATATGCCTTTTCCCTTAATATCTTTAATCGTTCAATGTTAGATAACCCTTGTCTTATCAAATCAGCATTGGTATCTTCCAAATTGATAAGTACAACTAATTCCTCTGCCGAAGCAAAATCTCTTATATTAGGTGTTTTTCCGCTTATCCCCTTTTCGTTTCTCCATTGTGCCGCTGTCTTGCCAAACAACGCCATATTAAGAATATCTGCTTCGGATGCGTATGTATATGCCATTTCCTGCGGGGATAGTGTCGGTGTTATCAGAAATTCCTTTACTGCATCTGTATGAATACGGTAATTTATTTTTGATAGTTCCCTCTTGGCATCCCACCCAATCGCTAATCGGTTTGATTCTTCTTTCTTTAACCGCTGGTAGTCCTTGATAATATAGAGTTTAAATTCTGGTGAAATCCAAGACGCAAATTCAAAGGCTATATCTGTATGGGCATATGTACCTCCGTATCGTCCTGATTTTGATATAATACCGATTGCGTCTGTTGCTTTTATCCACTGTTGCGGCGTCAATGTAAATGCATTATCTCCCGACTCCGCTTTAAACCTATCGAATTCGATAGGTTTAAAATTGGGATTATGAATCTGTTCCCACAAACCCAAAAATGAGATTGTGGAATGATTACGCATCCAGTTCGCAACCACGATAAAAGCATTGTCTGGATTTTTATATTTGGCAATATCCGTTAAAGAAATATAAGCTTCTTCATTTACGACATCACCCATTACTCTGATTTCTGTTCCATTGGCATCTATTTTCATATTCTTCATTATCTCCAACTACTTCCTTTAACACAGATTATCCCTTATATGACAGCATATACAGCAGGCACTCTTGCAGCAATTTTTCTGGATTGTGTTCCAATTCTATTATCGCTTTTATCTCTGCTTTAGCCTTATACGGAATGTTGTTATTATTCTTAATAATCCTTTTTAAGACTTCCTTTACCGCTTTTTCATCTAAATTACCAGTCATTTACACATACCCTCCCTCCCCATCACAACCGACAAACCATGATGCATTCTTCTTCATTTTCGTCAATGACTTCAAAACCTACTTTCTGATACATACGAACTGCATAATTTACCTTCTGTACAGAAAGAGACGTCCGCTTATAGCCTTTATTCTTTAAAAATTCAAGCATATCTCTCATAAGTGCTGTACCAATGCCCATATTCCTATATTCCTCATACAGTGAAATAGCAAATGAGGGCGTTTCATCATCAATATGCCCATAATCATTCATAATACGAACCCATACTGCGCCTACAATCTTCTCTTTTATTTCCACAACGAAACACCAATCATCCGCTTTTCCAAAATCCTTAATATATACTTGCAGCTCTGGCCGTTCGATAATAGATTTTGGCGGCTTGTCCATGCCCTCTGGAATAAAAATTGCTTCGTACAGAAAATCAGATAATATTGGATATTCATTTTTTCTAATTTCTCGAATTTTATAATCCATGTTTATATAAAACCTCATATATATCAATTCAACAAACGAAATTTAATGCTTTTTAAGTTCTGCAATAGCAATATAATGCAAAATATCAAATTCATTCGGCGCAATTTGTTCAAGGAGTGTCATATGCTCTTGCTCCCACATCGAAATCTCTTTCTCGGTAAGCGAAGCACCAATTCCACGGCAAGCCTTCATTCTCCCATTCCAGCTTTCACGGGTAAATAGTATTTCCAGACTAAATTCTTCATGATATACAAGCTCAAAGTTTTCTTTATAACAATCTGGTATGTCTATCGGATGTTTCGTTTCCCCTGCGCCACTCCACTTTGGATTATATTTTAAAACAAGTTTTTCACTGGCTCCTGCAATTTCATCCTCAAATGGCAGCCATGCCATATATAATACAAGAATACTTCCCCCTTGTTTCAGCATACGATAAAACTTAGGCATAACAGTCTCATGGTCGAAATACCAAAAGCACTGGCACGCTGTAATTACATCAAAAGAGTTGTCCGAAAAACTGATATCCTCTGTTGATACAACATGATAATTTATATCCATACCCTTTGAAAGAATTTTCGCTTGTTCGATTTGGTTTTCCGAAATATCCGCAGCTGTCCACTTCGCCCCATACTGGTACATATTTCTAGGAAGAACCCCCGTCCCTGTTCCGATATCAAGGATAGATTGTCCATCTAAGCATAATTTACGACCAACAATTTTTTGATAAAACTCCTGCGGATAAATGTCACGGAATTTCGCATAATCAAAAGATGTTTTCCCCCAGTCAAAGGGTTTTCCGCTATCTATGTCTCTGTTTATTATCTTCATATCATACGTTCCTCAATCCCGACTTTTCTTCGTATGCAACTTACCGATAAACAAAAAGTTACGTTTTTACAAATTTTGTATTTCATTCAATACCTTTTGAATATCCTTATGAACCAACGATTGCATACTATCGCCATAAATAGATATATTTGCCTTATGAAGTGCAGAAAGAATATCATTCTTCAATTCTGGCTTATATTCCGCAATAATTGGCAACAATTTAATACATTGTCTTGCTGTAATAGGCTTAATATCTGTTATGTGTTTTAAATATTTATCAATGATTTCATCAATTTTGTTATCTTTATCCCATTTTGCATTATAGGCAAGTAATGTAAGACCTCTTGTGCGAATATAGGAATTTTCACTATCAAGCATATCACTCAACCTGTGCATGTAAGGATAAACACAATTTCTTTCTTCACTTTCTTTTTGTAACAACTGTAATGCCTTGTATGCAACATTATTATTTTTATCTAGCAATAACTCAAATGTTTCTGCTATATTGACTGACATAGTTTGCTCCTTTACAAATTCGGAATTTATTGCTACTTTTTAGCTTTAAGAAACACCCCTCTATCCTTTCTATAAACCTGTACGGTTTTAAATTCAGAATTATAAAAAATAACCTCTAACTCTTTTTTGCTATATATCCTCACATCTCCACTTTTTGAAAAAGGCAACCAAAATTTATTTGCGAGAAATCTAAGTACTGCTCCAAAGTTAGGGTCAGCTATATACACTGTACCATTCCTCTTTAAGACTCTTTTACATTCATTTACAAATCCTTGCGGATTATCAAAATGATGAAATGCGCAACATATCGTTATAATATCAATACTTTCATCTTTCCATTCAAGTGGATAACAAGACTTTACCTCAAAATTCATATTAGGATAACGCATTTTTGCGGCATGAATCATGTTTTCTGATACATCTATTCCATTTGCTTGTATTTTTGCTTTTTTCGATAATTCCCTCAAAAGAGTTCCATTTCCACATGCAACATCAAGAACAATATCACCTTCGCTCAAATCTATTATATTAGATAGTTCGTTAATGTGAAAACTGGTATATTGTCCTTCTCTTGATGTATCATATTCAAATGCTATTTTATTGTACGCAATTCTTGATTCTTCTGTTTTCTTATCCATGTCATTTCCCCAAATTCCGATTTCTCAGTCTAATTTTTTTAAGTATACACGAATTTATGAGATTTTTCAATTCCCCGAACTACTTTTGCTTAATTGAACGGCACTCCCACATATCGCAGGAGTGCCACTTGTCACTACGAATAGATACACTCGCCCTCCACAACCTCCCTCACACAAGCCCGAATATTATTCATTTTTTGAACCCATAAAAGCTGATTTTCTGCCTTTAACCGTTCCGTCACTCCCTGCCTTTCGGCATATTCCTTTACCAGCCGAGAAAACATATCCTCTGCCTGTTCATCTACGTTTGCAAGGTATTCATTCAGCCTGCCGCTTGTCAGCAGATTGAGATAAACGAACTGTTTATGCTCTTTAAGATACCGCAAATCCCGCTGTCCCCAAATACCAATCAGCTTTTGTTCTTCGGGAGGTAATGCAAGCTCTGGGAGGTAATAGTCGCCTTTCTTTGCATACCAAAGACTGTTTTTTTCGTCATAAATCCTGTTTTCCATAGTGTTTTTCCTACCTTTCCTCTTGATTGCTTCTAAAACGTTTCCCACGCTGCTTAGACTGCTGTACCGCTTTTGCCTGCCCTAAAAGATTGGATCTATGTCAATACTTTAGACAAAAAAAGTCGAAAGGTTATGCTGCTTTTTTAAGTTCCTCATCCTCCTTTTGTTGGGGTGTCATATAACCAATAGCACTGTGT
>CAJTDL010000054.1 GCA_910575035.1 Lachnospiraceae bacterium | reverse complement strand
AAAGAGGGCGAGCCGTGTGCATTGAGAGGTGCAAGCACGGTTTTGGGAGGGGGCTGCGCAGACCTACCATAGAAATGTGGCAAGGCGGCGCTTTCCTACTCTACCCAATCAGCTACGCAAGCATCAACTCGTCTTACTGGCAGAGTCATTTTTACAGTTTCGGAAGATTAAATTAAGGAGGCATTTATGACAAAGGAACGCATTGAAAAGGAGCTTTCCAAAGTGGATGCGCAGCTTGAATCCCTGCAGGCAAAAAAGAAAGATTTGGAAGAACAGAAGCGCATGGCGGAAAGAACAGAAAAAATGGATATTATCGAAAAGCATAAAATCTCGTCCGAGAAGCTGCAATTACTCATTAAATTCAGCGAGGACGAGATTTTGAAGTTATTGGAAGAAAAAGAAAATGCAAAGGAGATGGCAGGAAATGAAGAAAAAGTTATCAGCTAGGGCGGCGGTGTCGCTGCTCTTGTCGGCATTATTGTTCTGTATGCCCGTAGGGGCGTTTATGGCGAACAGCGGGAATACGGTAGATGTCTATGCGGAGGGTGCGCTTACAGAGGAAAGCGGCGAAACGTCAGAGAAAGGCAGTACCGAAGCGGAAACAGAGGAAAGCACTGAAACAGAGGAAAATACGGAAACCGGAGAAAGTGAAACTGGGGAAACAGAATCCGAATCCGGCGAGAATGAAGGCGAAGCAGAATCCGGTGGCAGTGGGGAAGGTACGGAAGGCGGAACAGTATCCGGGAATGAAGTTCCGAAGCCGGAATGTACCTGCAAAGAAAAATGCACACAGTATTCCGCTGATAAAGATTGTGAGGTCTGCAAGGGGGATTTCAGCTTATGCGAATATGTGAACCCGAATGTAAAAATCACAATCTCCACTCCCTCCGGCTGGCACAATGACACCACAAAGGTACATATCTCCGTTGAAGATGTGGCACATTCCGGCAACTTCTCCATAAAGACGGTGCAGGCGAAAGTGGCGCAGAATGGGAGCTGGACGGACATCACAGAGGATATGTATGTGGAGATTTCAGAAAATGCCACCGTCTATGTGCTTGTGACAGACCAGAGGGGCAAGACCTATGAGAAAAACCGCTATATCAGGTGCTTTGACTTCACGAAGCCTACCTTAAACGCTGCGGTCAGTGACGGATTGTTAAGCGTACAGGCGCACGATATGGATTCCGGCATCAAGGCGGTGTATGTGAACGGGTATGAATTTACGGAGCTTACCAATGGCGTGTTGAATATCCGCCTGCAGCAGTTTGACGCAGGCTACCAGTATTTCACCATTTCCGCAATGGACAATGCCGGGAATATGTCAGAGGTTTATAAAACCGCCAATCCTTATTATACCGATCCGGAAAAAGAGGACGGGAATGAGAAGAACCCGGCAGAGCAGCTTCCGGTGAACGCACAGGCAACCAAGCCTTCCTCCGCTACCGCACAGGTGACGGAACATACCAAGACGGACAGTGACGGGAACACCGTTTCCGAAAACAGCCTTGCAGAGCAGAAAAAGCAGGCTATGGCGGAAGCGGCGGCATCGGAGAAGAAAGAGGAATCCGGGGAGAAGGAGAAAAGCGAAACGGGGAAGGAATTTTATACAATCCAGACCGCATCGGAAAAAGTGTTCTACCTTATCATTGACCGGGACGGGGAGGAAGAAGTGGTTTATTTCCTGACGGAAGTTACGGAAAATGACCTGCTGAACGTGACAGCGGACAACAGCGATACCTTACCGCAAAATTCCGCCGCACTGGAATCCGCAATCCCTGTGACGGAGGGCGCACTTCCCAACAATAACGGGGAACAGGAAACGGAAGAAGAACCTGCGGATGAAGCGGCAGAGGACGGGGAGGGAGAAAATACCGAAGAACCCGAACCGGAGCCGGAGAAAACAGGGGAAAACCCGGCGGCAACCTATATCATTCTTGGGATTGTGGCAGTTGCAGCGATTGGCGGCGGCTATTATTTCAAGGTAGCCAAGAAAAAGAAAGAGGAATTTCTTGACGAGGACGATGATGAGGAGGACGAGGAAGAAGAATACGATGATGACGAGGAAAACGAGGACAGTGAGGATGATTTTTTTGAAGATAAGGAAGGGGAGAACGAATAAATGCAGTTAGTCATAGCGGAAAAACCGAGTGTAGCAAGGAGCATTGCGGAGGTAATCGGCGCAACGGAAACCAGTGACGGATATATGGAAGGGAATGGTTATGTTGTGAGCTGGTGCGTGGGGCATCTGGTGGAGCTGGCACAGCCGGAAAGCTACGGGGAGCAGTGGAAAAAATGGACGTATGAGAGCCTGCCCGTCAGGCCAGAAACATGGCAGTATGAAGTGAAGCCAGACACAAAAGCGCAGTATGATGTGCTTTATCAGTTGATGCACAGGGAGGACGTTTCGGCTACAATCTGCGCCACTGACGCAGGACGGGAGGGAGAGCTTATCTTCCGCCTTGTGTATGAAATGGCGGGCTGTGACAAGCCGATCAAACGCCTGTGGATTTCCTCAATGGAGGAAAGCGCAATCCGTGAAGGGTTTGAGAATTTACAGCCGGGGAGTGATTATGATAACCTGTACCATTCCGCACTGTGCAGGCAGGAAGCGGACTGGCTTGTGGGCATCAACGGTACAAGGCTGTTTACGGTTTTATATGGCGGAAAGGTTTTAAAGGTGGGGCGGGTACAGACACCCACCCTTGCGATGTTAGTAGACCGGGAAGCAAAGATTATGAATTTCCAGAAGGAAACATATTACATGGCGCATATTCTGATGGATGGGATGGATGCCGCCACTGGGCGCATGGATGATAAGAATAAAGCGGATGAGATTGCGGGGGCTTGCCGGGACGGGCAGGCTCTCACCACGTCCGTTGTGAAAGAGGAAAAAGCGGTCATGCCGCCGAAGCTCTATGACCTTACCACGCTCCAGAGGGATGCGAACCGCTTGTTCGGGTTTACCGCAAAGCAGACCTTAGAGTACACACAGAGCCTTTATGAGAAAAAGTTAGCCACATATCCGAGGACGGACAGCCAGTTCTTATCCGATGACATGGGGCAGACCGCAGAGGGCGTGATTGAAGCGGTGTTCAGTTGCCTGATGTTTGAGGAAAACAGGGTTTCCAGACCGGACATAAAGCGGATTCTGAACAGTAAAAAGGTCACAGACCACCACGCCATTATCCCCACAATGGAGATAGAGAAAGCTGACCTTGCGGCACTGCCGGAAACGGAGCGAAAAATCCTGTCTTTGGTTGCGAACCGCCTGTTATGCGCCACCGGGGAAAAGCATCTGTATGAAACGGTAAAGGCGGAGTTTTCCTGCAATGGACATACTTTTGTGGTTTCCGGGAAGTCCGTCACGCATAACGGGTGGAAGTCTTTTGAGGATGCCTTTAAGCGTTCCTTTAAAATCTCCGGGAATCAGGAGGAAGAAAAAGAGGAAAAGAAGCTGCCGGAACTGTCGGAGGGACAGGCATTTGACGGTGTGCAGACGAAAGTAAGCGAGCATTTCACTTCCCCGCCGAAGCACTTTACGGAAGATTTATTATTATCGGCAATGGAGCGTGCCGGGGCGGAAGATATGGGTGATGACGTGGAGAGGAAAGGCTTGGGTACGCCTGCGACAAGGGCGGACATCATTGAGAAGTTAGTCAGGGACGGGTTTGTGAAGCGGGAGAAGAAGCAGATCATACCAACAGAGGACGGAATAAAGCTGATTACGGTGCTGCCGGATGTGGTGAAGTCCCCGAAACTTACCGCCGATTGGGAAAATGCCCTGACACTGGTAGCGAAAGGGGAGCTTCCTATGGAGGACTTCATGGCGGACATTGAAAACATGGTGTCGGAGCTGATACATACCTACCATGAGGTCAGTGACGAGCAGAAAAAGATGTTCGCACAGGAGCAGGCGGCTCTTGGGGTATGCCCGAACTGCGGCGGTCAGGTGGTAAAGGGAAAATTCGGCGCTTACTGTGTGAAAAAATGCGGTATGAACGTGAGCCGGGTAATGGGAGCTGCCCTTACCGATGCACAGGTGAAGGATATGCTTGCCGGGAAGAAAATCCTGTTAAAAGGGTTAAAAAGCAAGGCGGGCAAGCCCTATGATGCCTATATCATTCCGAGTGGGACGGAAGAATACCATTACATCAAAGACGGGGCAGAAAAAAGCGGGGTACAGTTTAAGTTTGTCATGGAGTTTCCGAAAAAGAAATCTTCTGGCGGGAAGAAAAAATAAGGGAGGAAGAAAGATGTTTACAACCGGGGATAAGTTATTAAACGTGATGAAAGAGGAAGAAATCAGCATTATCGAGCTTTCCAGAATGTCGGGAGTGCCGGAGAGGACAATCATGGATATTCTGGCGGGCATCAGGGAGCCGGAACTTGGCGTGGTATGCAGGATTGCGGACGGACTTGGCATCTGTGTCCATGAGCTTCGTGCCGATGAGGAACAGTATGCCATATCCGTACAGAAAGATACCCTTGCAAAGCTGATCGTGGTCAGTGAGATAAACGGTGTGGAGCTGGAGGAACTGATACATACCATTCTGGAAAAAGGCATTGAGGAACATGGCTTTTATGAATAATGAAAATTTAATATAGTTGATAAAAATAGACTGTAAAGCATTTAAAAGTGTTTTGCAGTCTATTTAGAAGTAGTTGAGATTTATGTGGTTAAAGGATATAATTAGAGAAAGGTTGTGCTATTATGAAGTAGGGAGATTATGAAAGATGAACTTATTTGAAAAAGGGGAAACAACATCATGGTTTAGGGCTATATCTGATAATATTAGAAATGAAATAAATAATTTGGCAAATACAGAAATATGTAATACCGATTTGGGGGATTTGACAGAGTATTATTTCGCAAAGTATCAAATTGAAGAAATTCAGATATTTACGGAAAACATAACGAAAGAGCTTACCGAAACAAAATTACAAAGATATAATCAGTTCTATCGCCCCGGATATAGTGAATTTGGTTCTCAGTATCATATGTTAGATGGCTATAAAATTACTTTTACAATTCCTTTTGATGGCGATAAAGATTTATTGGATTTAAGACCGTCAACTTTTTATAGGCAAAGTTTTCCGGTTGACAGAGTAATAGCACCAACTGACGATGATTATGGGAAAATTATATTTTCTCTGGAGTACGCAAAGAGTGAATTGCAAAGAAGTGAGAATAGTAATGAGATTGTTCAAAAGGGGTTTCAGCGTGAAATAGATACATATTTTAAGACAATAGAAACGATAAATCAGGAAGTGAGAAGCTATAATAACGGTTTATCAAATATTGTAAACAAATATTTGGAAACAAGGTTACAAAAAGCAAATGATTATTTACAAATGAGAGAAAGATTGGAATTGCCATTAAAGCTGAATGCTAATGCACCCAACACAAAGCCTGTTATTTTAAAAAAAGCAAAGAAGAAAAAAGAAATATCTTTTCCAAATAAGAAAGAGCCTGAGAAAAATTATGAGATTTCCGATGCGCATTACGAAAATATAAAGAGTATTATTTCATTAGCGTGTGTATCTATGGAAAAAACTGCTCGTACTTTTAGTAAGTTGTTGGAAGAAGAATTGAGAGATATTATTTTATCAAACTTGAACACACATTATCAGGGTACAGCTTCAGGGGAAACTTTTAACAAAATTGGAAAAACTGACATCTATATTCCATTTGATAATAAGGCGGCATATGTAGCTGAATGTAAAATTTGGCATGGCAGTAAAAAATTTGTTGAAGCAATAGACCAGCTATGCAGTTATACAACTTGGAGAGAAACAAAAACATCACTTATAATTTTTAATAAGGAAAATAAAGATTTTGAATCGCTGCTTGATAGCATAGATCAGGCTTTGAACGCATCAGATAGGTGTAAAAATATCATTCGACTTGAACATAACCAGTGGCAAGGTATTTTTTCTAAGGAGTCTGATTCAAAAGATACATTGACGATTAATGTAATGGTATATGATTTATACATTAAGCAATAAAGATGTTTGTTTTATATTGAATATTATATTTGGAGTAGCACTTAGGAGAAATCTTAGGTGCTTTGCTTATATTAAAAATCCGAGGAAAGGAGCATACAAAAATTGAATAAAGTTTACCGTCACTGGTGGCAATGGCTTATGAACGAACCATAGCCACCTTTTATATTGCCCAAAAACAATAAACAGGAAATGGAGGATTGCCATGAGAAAATATGACGTAATTTCCGCACTCTCCGAAGAAACATCAAAGAGGGTGACGAGGAATGAAGAAAGCTGGAAGAAATATTTGAACACAGCATCAAGGCTCTACAAATACCCGTTCAAAGACCAGCTCCTTATCTATGCCCAAAGACCGGACGCCACAGCCTGCGCTTCCATAGAGATATGGAATGAAAAAATGCACTGTTGGGTGAATAAGGGCGCAAAGGGGATTGCGCTTCTGGATGAAGAAGGGAGTCCCTACACCGGACTGCGGTACGTCTTTGACATATCGGACGTGCATAAGGCAAGGCGCATCGGGCGTTTCCCCCAGCTTTGGGAGATGCGGGAGGAACATCAGGAAGCGGTTCTGAACCGTCTGGAAGGGATTTATGGGGATACCAACAAGGAAGCAGGATTTACGGACAGGATCAGGGAGATCGCTTCCCGGATTACGCAGGACTGTTATGGGGAGCTTGCTTCGGATATGGAATATCTGAAAGAGGGAAGTTTTCTGGAGGAACTGGACGGACTGAATATTGCTGTTCGTGTCCGGGAAACGCTGGCGGACAGCATCGCCTACACCGTCTTAAAGCGGTGCGGCATGGAAGATGCGGAGCTGGCAGAGGAAATCCAGTTCCCCTATATCCATGAGTTTAATACAATCGAAACCCTGTCGCACATCGGTGACAGCATATCCGATTTATCCAAGCCTGTGCTTATGGAGATTGGCAAAGCAATCGGGGCGTATGACAGGGAAATCGCCGGAAAGGAAGCGGCGAAAAATTTTGCCCAAAAAGGACTTGCAAATACCTCTGACACACGCTATAATGCTTTAAAGCGTGAAAGTGAAACGGAGGACGTACAACTTACCACACAGACCGGGAACGCCGGGGAAAGGGGAAATAATGATGAATCTGACCTACGAGAAGAACGGGGATTACTTAACTTAAAGATAACATATACATACAGCCTGCTGATACATTGCTTGCAGATACCCCGCAGAAACCAAACCATACAGAAAAGGAGTTTTTGCATATGAAATCACTATTTGAACAGTTGGGCGGCACATATCACGAAGAAAATGGGTGTCTTATTCCAGATTTGAGACTACGCGCCGAAGAAGAACAGCCGATAGACACATGGGGACAGCGGCATCTGGACTATCTGAAGCAGTACCGCAAGGTTACATACACCAATCTTCTCACAAGCGGCAAGCTTAACACTTATCTTGCCGATATCGACAGGCAGGAACGGAAACGCTTTGAAAGGCTCATAAAGGGCATGAAACAGGCACAGGGCATAACGGAATGTCTAAAGGAAGAAAATGCCTTAGAATGGACAGGAAAAATAAATAGTATAAGGACTTGTGCGATAGAGATTATAGAAAATGAGATATTATATGCATAACTGATAATGGCGGTAGGGTGTAAAAACTTTACCGCTCATTTTTGGAAGTTTTGTGGAGTGTATGTTTTTTTGAGAAAAATCAAGTCCAAAAAGCAGTCTGTTTGTGAGTATTTTAAAATATATTGACACTGGTGAATCTGAATGTTATAATGGTTAATATAATTAGCTAAAATAGAAAAAGGAGTAGCAAATATGAAAGCAGGTTTAAATAGAACAACGATTATTGAAATGGCGGCTAATATAGCGGATGAGAGAGGTATTGCTGATGTAACCCTAAAGGTATTAGCGGCAGAATTGGGCGTAAAACCCCCATCCTTATATAAACATTTTAATGGTGGACTTGATGAACTAAATAAAGAGCTTATGCTGTACGGCTGGCGTTTCTTAGAAAGCAAAATCACAAAAGTCGCCATAGGCAGGGCGAAGGATGATGCAATAATGGCTATATGTTATGCTTATCGTAATTTTGCTGCCGAGCATAAGGGATTGTTTGAAGCTATGCAATGGTACAATATGTATCAGTCAGAGGAACATTTACAAGCGACACAAGGAATGGTGTCTGTTTTTTTTCAAGTCCTTGATTCCTATGAATTAAATGAGGAGCAAAAAGTGCATATTGTGCGTATGTTTCGGGGATTTCTGCAAGGTTTTTCTTCCATTGAAAGCCACGGTGGATATGGAAACCCACTATCCTTAAATGACAGCTTTGATTTTGCACTGAAAACCATACTGAATGGTATTCATGATTTGCAGGGAGGAATAGAAAAATGATACAGCTTTTGAAAAAAGTCAGTCCATTTAATAATAGTACGGAGATGCCCGTATCACTATTCATAGTCAAGAAAATACTTGCTTTCTGGGTATGTTACATAGCGGGGTTGTTTATAGCTGAAGGACTTGTTTATAGCTGAAGGACTTGTTATTCTTTTGCATTTTGCATTAGGAAAGAATATGCTTGTCGATGATGTGTTTGATGTAGGAACTATTACGTTGATTACTTATTACGGCTACATCCTAATAGCGGGTGTTGCATTACTCTATTGGAAAGTGATTGAAAAGAAACCTTTGGCGGCAATGGGACTGTCAAAAGAAATTGGCACTTATTTTATTGGTATTGTTTCAAGTATTTTCCTGCTTATCTTGTCTGTCGCTATAATTGTTGCGACTGGAAATATAAAATGTCAAGGAATTTTTGAAAACGCTGATGTTCTTATGATAATTCTCTTAACAGGGGGATTTATGATTCAAGGTGCGGCAGAAGAAATGCTTTGCAGGGGGATTGTTTTACACACGCTTAAAGAAAAAACTTCATTTTTGACAGCAATGATTGTAAGCACAATTCTGTTTATTGTACCGCATTGGTCATCTTTATTTGCAGGGAAAATGATTTATGGTGTAATTGGTGTCAAAATTTAATTCTTATTTCCGTTATTTTTTCATTCCTTACAATTTGTTTTAAAAGCATTTGGGCAGTCTGCGGTCTTCATTCATTTTGGAATGCTATTTTGTATAGTGTTCTTGGATTGAATTTAAGTGGTAATGAGGAAACTGTCACAGCAATATTCAATATGCAATCCGTAGGCGACAACATTTGGAATGGCAGCATATATGGAATTGAAGCGAGTGCAGCTACGACTGTCGTATTGGCTTTTGTGGCTGCTTTGGTTTTTGTTATAAACAGAAAGAGGGTAAAAGAGAAATGATAAATTCTGAATGGATACGATGCCCGATATGCGGCGGTAAAACACGCAATAAAATTCGGGAGGACACGGTGTTAGTCAACTATCCGTTGTTTTGCCCAAAATGTAAACAGGAAAGTTTGATTGTAGCAGAAAGTCTGCATATAACGATTATTCAAGAACCAATTTTTAAGTTGCAGAAATGATTGAAATATAAAGAGGTTAGGAGAAATATGAAATGGAGAAAAATACTCTTGAGTTTGAATGTATGGGGATAAAAGACGGAGGGAAATTTCCAGTAGAGAATACTGGGCGGGGGAAGGACATTTCACCAGAATTTGTCATAAAAAACTTATCCCCGTATGCCAAAACTTTTATTATTACCCTTGAAGATTTGAACCATCCGATTAAAAGATTTACACATTGGGTTATTTGGAATATTCCTGCAACAGATAAAATTGCGAAAGCCATCCCATCAGGGAAAACAATATCTTCACCAGAGGGTGCGGTACAGGGAATCGGATATGGATTTCACCGCTATGCAGGACCAAAGCCGCTGAAAGGTAAATCCCACAAATATTGTTTTACCATTTATGTATTGGATTGCAAAATTAATTTGAAATCATCTTCTACTAAGAGAAAAGTTCTAAGTAAAGCAAGTAGCCATATTATTCAACAGGGAGAAGTTTGTGGGTGTTTTGAATAAAAAATTGTCGTTAAGTAAAACCATCAGAGAGCCAGATGCACAGAAGCAGATCCGATGACTTTAAAAAGTGAGATTATGGCAGTTCATTGGTTCTGTTTTTATTTTATGAAACAGTTTAGTAGATGTTTTGCTTTAAGTATTTGCAGGAAAGAATCACAAGAGGATTTAATATCTTTTTTGTCGGGCAGAAACCATTAAAACAGAAATAGAATATCGTACTATGGGAATCAAATATTTCTATGCCCTTATTCTCGGCTGAATATATGATTAATTGGGTGATACTGATAGGTGTTGTTTCGTTTCTTTTCAATTTAGATTTCCTTTAAAACAACAATATGTTAAAATTCATTGATTATTTCTCTGCTTTTGGGTATAATATAAAAGATGTTTTAACTTAGATTGAATATTTATTTTAATTTACACTGTATTATGGCAATCATAAGAATAAGAGATTTGATAAACATGAGAGAAGGGGAGGAATAGTTAAATGAATCCAACTGTTGATAGTATATTGTGTAGTATAGTAGCATCTGTTATTTGTGATATTGGCAAATATGGATTGGGATTATTGAAATACAGGAAAGCAAATTTTGAAAAAAGAGATGTAGAAAAGTATGTTTTTGAAAAGATAGATAAAAAATATGAAATATTATGCGATTCAGGAATACTTTTAGATTTTATTAAAAGTCCATTAATTATTGATACTATAAATAATTATATCAACTATGTTATTACTGGAAGAATTGAAAAAAAAATCTCTAATGGAATTGTAGCTAAAAAAGGAAAAAATAAATATTTGGAGGAGTCAGATATTATAAATTTTTTGACAGATAATCTTCGGAAAAAATATGTAGATGCCAATGTGCTTATGAAACCAGAAAAGCAGTTGATAATGTCTTTTTTTTCGGAGATGTTTGCATTAAGTAGTGATTATATTTTAGAGCAACTAAGTCAGGAAGAAACTGCAATGATATACTTTATCAATAACAAAATGAATATATTGGGAAATGGGGTTACTTCAAAGTTGGATGAAATTGTTTCCATTATAAAACAGAGTATTCAATCAGATGTAGTATATGCAAATGATAAATTTTCAGATGATAAAGAATATTATACCAATATTTTGAAAGATAATCATGAAATGGCTCATATATATTTATTGGATAAATTTAATATTAACGAATTTTACGTCCCTCCATTTCTTGTACAAAGGGAAGAAAAAAGGCATGGATTGAATTTTAGATATATACGAAGTGGTTCTGCATATAGAATTGAGTTTCAAGAAAAACTACATAATGAAGTTGATTTCGATGATTGGAAGTATATTTTTGAAAGAAGCAACATAATATACATTACTGGGGGAGCAGGTTATGGAAAATCCTTATTTATGAAAAAAATGATTGTTGAATATGAAAAATTAAATATAGTTGATTCAAACGAATATATTGTAATTTATGGTGAATTAAAAAACTTTTTTGCAAATAATTCAAGTGATGCTATGCCGGTTATTGACTTTTTGCAGAGTAGCATGCGAAGAGAAACGCTTATTGAAGATTCTAAAGTATCTATAGAATTAATAAACTATTATTTAAAAAGAGGGAGATGCATTATATTACTTGATGCATTAGATGAGGTGGATAAAGACAGAAGGCAAGGCTTACATAGTCATGTGATTAATTTTTTTAGGCATCAAAATCTCAACAATAAGGTGTGTATTACATCAAGGGCAAGAGGTTTTTTGCCAGAAAAGGATATTGAAGTGCTTGAAATAGAACCGTTAGATGGAGTGCAAATAAAAACCTATGTTGATAATATTATAAAATTAGGTAAATTTGACAAAAATGATAGAGAAGCCTTTTTGCAACAAACACAAGTATTGGTTGAAAAAGGCTTTTTAAATAGTTTTTTAGTGTTATCTCTTTTGATAAATATATATAAGGCAGAGAGAGAGTTACCAGAAAATAAGTTGGAGTTATATCAAAAATGTTTTGAGTATATTGCAAATAAACGTGAGAAAGAAAAATCACAAGAAAAGTATGATTGGAATCTTATTTCTACTTTAATGAAGGATAATACATTTATGGAGCTAGCGAATCTTTGTCTGCCTAATAATAGTGATGTTAGCAAGGAAATTATAAAAGAAAGATTAACCCAAATTTATAAAACGAAATATGTTTCGGAAAATCAAACGGAGTTAGCGGTTGACCAGTTTTTAATATTTTGTTCTGATCGAACTGAATTGTTTGTTCCGGCATCTGGTGAAGATTGCTTTAAATTTTTTCATCGTTCATTTTTTGAATATTTTTATTCACAGTATATTTTTACAAGAATGTCGAATGTTGAAGATATATATGATGCATGGAAAAAGTTTGATGTGGACTCAGAAATATTTGAATTAACACTAGCTATGTTTAAACAGAAAAATGAGAATAAGTATCAAGAAACTGTTGAGTTTCTTTTTGAAAAATTGAATACATCATTTAGTAATAAGGATGAAAGAATTAATGTAATGAATATGCTTGTTTTATGTATGCAGGTTATAGATGATGAATTATATAAAAAGCAATTTATTGATTTTATAGTAGAAAATGTAGACTTTTGTACGAAGACTATTAAAAAAATTCACAATCAAAAATTTATTATTAATGTTATAAGTTCTAATGAAGTATATAAAAATATGGTTATTAATAAGTATCGAAATATTGCTATATTTGAATGCGTTATAGCATTTTTGAAGACGTATCCTGAAGTGGTAGAGTTTTTTAAACAAAATAAGAAACATGATAATTTAAGTGAACAGAAAGAGATGTTAAAATTTAGATATCAACATTTTTATAACTATAATTTTTACTCGCAAATATGCCTTTCGGATATTGCATTAGATAAAGCATTTGGTAATCTTGCAAGTGCAGATATAGTTGCAATGGGAAAGATTGCAGGAGCATCCACAAAAGAAATTAATAAAATACAGGCCAAATATAAAAGGTATATGGAATTAAATCCAAAAATGAAAGAAAATGTGGATAAATTACTACTTCAAAATTAATAACTGGAGAATATGTTTGGATACAATGGTTTTGCAATTAATAAATAGCATTGTATCCAAATAGCATTAGTGTGAGCTATTGGGTGAGGGATAAAATTCCCTCACCCAATTTTAGGATAAGTGAATAAAATCTTTGTCTACAGGGAATACTAAAGGATTTGCCCAAAATCTTGACATGAGTGCAGCCACTATGGTATTCTGAAATACCAATGAGGGAATTGGAAGATTGAAAATTAAATAACACATAGATGAAAGAATGGAATGTTAGCCAATGGACATGGCTGACCGTTGCCGAAAGTATGTTGCCTTTTTCGGCTGGCGTATGGCAGCATGGTTTTGAATCCCAAAGCCGTTACATAGCATTGCGAATCTGAGCAGGAGAAAATTCTCCTGTCATTCGTGGTGTCGTGTAGCGGTTTTTTTATTTATCCAATAGTCAAGAGAAATTAAATCCAGAACGGAGGTGGAAAGGACATAGGATTTTCTTTTCGGAGGGTAAGACAGATATGGAAGAATGCCGTTGCACAGAAAAATGCTCTGCGGCGTTGTCCGCAGAGATAGCGAGCATCGGATTGTGTCAGCCACAATCCAATCCACAGCCTAAAGGCGTGTGGACTTCACTCAGGGGACAGCCCCTGTTTACCCCGAAGAAAGAAAAACCAGACTGGAGGATTGAGGAAAATGAGCAGAGAAAAATCAGAAAAGGACGTGCGGAATGTCCCGATTACCGTCCGATTGAACGAGGAAGAACATGAAAAATTAAAGCAGTGCGCCGCCGCTTGCGGTCTGTCCGCAGTAGAATTTATGCGCCAGTTATGCAAGGGAAACGCCCCGCAGCCACAGCCTAAAACCGAGTTTTGGGAACTGTTAAACAAGCTCTATGAGGTGCATGACGCTTTCAAAAAGTGTATTCCTTACTATCCAACCGCCGCTGAAATCTGTAAGGAGATTGAAGATTTTATCTTAGAACTGCAACAGAAATCCACTCTCCCGCAACGGTTTAGCGTAGAAGAATTGACGGAACAGGGGGCGGTCTGATATGGCGGTAACGAGCCTATGGCATGTCAAAGGGAGCATAAAAGATGTGATTGACTATATAGAAAATCCAGAAAAGACCGTGCCGAATCGGGAAATGCAGGACTTCTTTGATGTGTTCTCCTATGTGAGAAATCCGTCAAAAACAAATGAGGGCGAGTATGTTTCCGCATTCAACTGTCTGAAAGAAACAGCATTACAGCAGATGATTTTGACGAAGAAACAGTACCAAAAGACAGGCGGATATATCGCATGGCACGGCTACCAAAGCTTCAAGCCAGACGAGGCAACGCCCGAACAATGCCACGAAATTGGACTGAAATTAGCAAGGGAACTGTGGGGCGATCAATACCAGATAATTGTTGCCACCCACCTTGATAAAGGACATCTGCATAATCATTTCTGCTTCAACTCCGTTTCTTATCTGGATGGGAGCAAATATAATTACTCAAAATCGGAGCAGAAACGGTTAAGGGAAGTGTCCGACCGATTGTGCCTTGAGTACGGATTGTCGGTAATTGACAAGCCGAAGAAAGCCCCCTCAAGACCGCTTTATCTGGACGAAAAAAGCGGCAAGCCGACACGGTACAACGTCTATCGGGAGGATTTGAGGGAGGCAATCAACGGGAGCAGGGATTTACAGCACATGATGAAATACCTTGCCGACAAAGGATATGAGATTGATTTTTCGGGCAGCCATTGGAAAATGAAGCTGCCACAGTACAAGCATTTCACAAGGTTAGACACACTTGACGAGCGGCTGACTCCCGATTTTATACAGTCATGTTTAGGCGGGGCTTCCCGATATGGGAACTACAAAGCAAGGATTTCCTACTCTCCGCATATGCCAGAGCAGTATAAAAACGCATGGAAACCGCACCAGAAAACCACGGGGATTTTAGCATTGTATTACTACTGGTGCTATCAGTTAGGAATATTTCCCAAAGGCACGGACTATAAGCTGACAAGCCCGCTGATGAAAGAGGAGCTTCGGAAACTGGATGAGATTACCGCACAGGTAAGGTATATGTCAAAGCAGGGCATCTCCACCCTCTCCGATTTATATGCCGACAGGGAGAAAAACCAGACCGAAATGAATAAACTGATTGTCTATCGCCAGCACTTGCGGAATAAGGTACGCCGTGCCACACCAGCCGAAAAAGAAAAACTTCGGGAAGAAAAACAAGGCGTGACGGAGCAGATAACGGAGCTTAGAAAGCGGTTGAAATATGCAGATGGGATTGAGAAACGCTCTGCCCATATCGACGATTGCTTAGACCAAATCCACGACATGATTGAAAGGCAGTGTTCAAATCGGCAGAAACAGCCAGTTAAAACAGACCGTAGGAGGGAGGAGTTATTACGGTAAAACAGTTATTCGACAGGATGATACTGTCGGGAATACAGCCAAAAGAGAAAGGAATCCCGACAGGATATTTCATAGAAAAGGACGGTGAAACTTCTTTTGTCTGCGGCAAAAACATTGTCCGCCTTACGGAGCATTTCAGCGGGAAAAAGCAGACCGTGGAAACGCTTGCGGAGAATGTCATACGGTACGAGATGAGGAAATCATAACAAAAATATTGTTGCAAGGATGGAAAACCAGCCTGCCCCATGCTATAATAGGTTCATGCAAGCAGTGTATTGTGGCAGGCTGTTTCCAAAGGACAGGAGGTTAAAACAAGTGAAACAGCAGCAATACAATACAGCGTTATATATGCGTTTGAGCCGTGACGACGAACTGGAGGGGGAAAGCGCAAGCATTTCCACACAGAAACAAATCCTCAGGGATTATGCAAATGAGCAGGGATTTTTGGTTGTCGATGAGTATGTGGACGACGGATTTTCTGGTACGAATTTTGAAAGACCAAGTTTTAAACGCATGATTGAAGATATAGAGGACGGGAAAATCAACTGCGTTGTCACAAAGGATTTGTCAAGGCTTGGCAGGAACTATATCCTCACAGGGCAGTACACGGAGCTTTATTTCCCGAGCAAGGGCGTAAGGTACATCGCAATCCATGACGGTGTTGACACGATAAGGGAGGACAACGACATCGCCCCGTTCAAGAACATCGTCAACGAATGGCAGGCAAAGGAAACGAGCCGCAAGGTCAAGAATGCGATGAAAGCAAAGTTTAAGAACGGGGAATACATCGCCCCTGTCGTGCCAATCGGCTATAAAATCAACCCTGCCGAGAAGAACAGGCTTGTCGTTGACGAGGAAACGAAGTGGATTGTGGAGCGGATTTTTGAGCTTGCGGCGCATGGGTACGGGGCAAACAAAATCTGCCGCACCCTTGCCGCAGAGAAAGTGCCGATACCCGCATGGTGGGCGTCGCAGAAGAACGGATATAAGGCGAATATTTTTGAGGGACAGCCAGAGGGCAAGAAATACCTCTGGAACATTGTTACCGTAAGCAAAATCCTTCAGAACGAAGTCTATCTTGGCAATACCGTCCATTACCAGATACAGAAACTGTCCTACAAGTCAAAGAAGAACGTCAAGCGACCCAAAGAGGATTGGATGAGGATTGAGAACACCCACGAGCCGTTAGTTGACCGTGAGACATGGGATTTAGTGCAGGGGCATATCAATTCCCGCAAACGCAGCCGAAAGGACGATGAGCCGCAGATATTCGCAGGGCTGCTCAAATGCGGCGAGTGCGGATGGAGTTTATCGGCGGCAAACACAAAGAACCAGTCGAGGTATTACCGCTGCACACAGTATTCCGCACATGGGAAAGAAGCGTGTTCCCTGCATTTCATCACCTACAATCTGCTCTATGCGTTTGTCCTCGGAAGGTTGCAGTATTGGCTTATGGCGGTAAAAAAGAATGAGGACGCTATTTTGGAGCGACTGTTGCAAAGTAGCGAAAAACAGCGGCGGTCAGAGAATGCCCGTGATGAAAAAGAGCTGAAAAAGGCACAGAAACGCAGGCAGGAGCTGAATAACCTTTTTGCAAAGATGTACGAAGACAGGGTAAAAGGGCTTCTTGACGAAGAAAACTATTCCATGCTCTCCGTCAAATACCGCACGGAGCAGCAACAGCTTGACGAAACAATAAAGACCGTATCCGCAAGGATTGAGGAAACCAAAACGGAAACGGACGATGCAAAACGGTGGGTAGACTTAATCCAGAAATACAGTGCCATTGACGAGCTTACCGCCCCGCTTTTGAATGAGCTGATTGAGAAAATCGCAGTTCACCAGTGGAGGAAAGACGAGAATGGTAAAAAGGTGTGGGACATTGAGATTTATTACCGTTTTGTCGGGAAGATTGATTAAATATAGGAACTATGGGGAATGTGCCATTTGCGGCAATTCCCCGAAGAATTATCCTTAAGTAAAGTAAAGCGGGGATTATCTGATACCGATGTTAAAGATGGACGAGCAGCCGGAGGGGACGCTCACGAAATACGGGATGATGAGGAAGAACTACTTACAAGAACACAAGAAGGGGATCTACACCGGGCTTCTGCTGAAAGGGAAGCTGAAAGAGCATCTTCTGACCATTCAGGAGCAGGCGGAGCAGAGGATGGAACTGCTGACCGGGCAGATGATGAAGCAGGAGGGAGTGACGGAAAAACTCAAGGCAGAGAACCAGATGCTCTGGGTTCAGAAGATGAACAGCATCAGGCACTCGGCGGAGGAAATCGTGCTGAGGGAACTGGTATACAGCCTGTAAGTGAAGGAGCGACTGAAAAAACTGAAAATAAGGATTTACCAGAGCCGGACAGTGGAGAACCATTGCCCGGTCTTTCTTTGTCCGGAATAGAGAAAGGCATCTTGCAGGTTGATGAATTTATGGTGCATAAATGCCCGGATATTGCCGGGGTAATGCTTTTCGAGCCGGATAAGGATAAACAGACGGAATATATCAAAAACAGTTACCGGCACAAGGAATTTATCGAGTTTTATGTAGGGGAGGAAAGAGCCGGGTACAGGGCAGACGAAAACGGTCTGACGGTCTGGAAGGGGAGCTATTTAAACCGGACAGCGGAAGCAACTATATCATGGGAAGCTGTGAGGGACAGCATCGCCCTTTACATGGAAAAGGGCGAATATCTGAAAGAGGGGCAGATACCGCAGTGGGAAGAACCGAAGGAAGCGGAAGTTTACCAGCAGCTCAGTTTATTTCCCACGACAGAGGAACAGATCGGCACGATAGAAGCGGCGCAGGCAGGAGAGAAATATATCATGCCCACCGCTTTTTCTCTGCCAAAGGAGCAGCTTGAAGCCATTTTACGCACAGGGGGCGGACGGGATAACAGCAGGAGCCGCATTTACGCCAAGTACCAGCAGGGCAAAACGCCGGAGGAAATGGCGGAGTTTCTGAAAAATGAGTACCGGACTACGGGGAAAGGCTTTGATTTTGGCAGCAATCCCATATCCGTCTGGTTCAATGAATCCGGCATGAGCATCGGCTACGGGATGTCCGCAAAGGAAAACCCGGTTGCGGTGATGGGCTGGCAGGAAATAGAGGGCGTTGTCCGTTCTATGGTGGAGAATGGCTCTTACATGGGCGCAAATGAAGTGTTCCTTGTGGATGCGGTGGAACGCCAGAGGGTGTCAAATGACCTGTTCAATTTCTTTCGGGACGGTATCGGGGAAATCCCGGAGAACATACCGATTAAGAGTTACAACCACCCGGAGAGCATGACAAACCTCTGCGAGCTTTTATCCACACAGGAGGGGAGGTATGTCATCGCCGGGGAGCTTTCCCACGCAAAGGAGCAGATTGAAGCCGGGGAAAAGCAGATAAGATGGCGGTATGTAAAAAAGCCGGAGCATCTGCTTTCAGAGATTGCGGATTTAAGCACAGAGAAAACGGAATACCCGGTACAGGACAGCGTGGAGGTGCTGCATGAGGATTTTATTACACAGGATGAGATAGATGAGCGTCTGACAGGCGGCAGCAACTATCATCATGGGCAGTTCCGTATCTATGAGTATTTCATGGAGGGGCATGACAAGAAAGAAAACATTGCTTTCCTTAAAAAAGAATACGGGACGGGCGGCGGTTCTCCCGCCTTAATTGGCTCAGACCGGAGCGATGAATGGCATGATTCCAAAGGAATCAAACTGGGGAAAGGCAGGATAGGCGATCCATACGCAAAGGTGCTTTTGAAATGGAACGTGGTGGAGAAGCGCATCAGGGAGCTTGTCAATGCGGATAAATACCTTACGCCGAAGGGGAAGGAAGCCTTCGCACAGTACAAAATAGAGCAGGCGGAGGAAGCCATGCGCCGGGAGCAGGAAAAGCTGGAGCATGGTGTCCGGGTGGAGTGCAAAGATGCCATAGAAAAAGCGATTGCGGAGAAATTTGACGGTTACATACTTCCGAGGGATACCGCAGAAGGCGTTATCCGGCAGTACGGGAAGAAACGTGTAGAGATTGTCCTTGCCAATACAATCATGCACTTATCCCATGACGGGCGGTTTTCCCCAAACAATAAGGAATGGGCGAAAAGCCTTGTGCCTTCCGCTGACTGGCAGACAAGGGATTATATTGTCACTTCCCACCCGGCTGTGTTGGACGGTTTCACCAATCAGGCAAGGCGGTGTATAGAGCGTGACAGAGAACCGGAAAAAATGGCTGTACCGGAGCAGGAAGCGGAAATTTCCGGGGACAATGTTCAGAGTCCCGAACCGGAAAGTAAAACCAGTGACAGTGAAAAAGCTCTGGCTGAAAGGCTTGCGGAAATGTCCGCAGTGGTAAAAATCTGCGGTGCGCTGTCCATGAAAGATGTGGTCGGCTGGAACGAGGATACCGGGGCGGTTGCCATAGAGGACGCTGACAGGAGGTTAGAGGGCAGGGCAGTTTATGACACCCTGTTTCTGGAAGCCGCCGATTATGTACTGATGCAGTCAATAAGCGGCAATGCGGAAAAAGCGGTGGAGATGGATGCTCTGCTGAAGGAAGCACAGAAGTATGCGGCACGTTATGAGAACGAGCCGGGACAGCAGAGGGAGGGACACGCTGCGGAAGTATCTGAAGCAGAGCCGGAAAAACTGACAGAAGAACCGGAACAGGAAGAAACAGTACGCTTTACGGTTACGGAAACTTCGGATGCCTTTACAGAGCCTTATGTGGTATGGGACAGCGAAACACAGGATTATTATACGACAGGTGATGGCACAGTGCCGACATTTGACACACCGGAGGAAGCGGATGTTTTCTGCCAAAATCTCAACGGAGATTTACAGGGGAAAGAAGCAGAAAATATTGTTACAGAGCCGGGAACTGTTTCAGAATTAAAAGATATTGCATCAGAGCCGGAAAATGTTACAGAGGAAACGGAAGATGTTTCAGGCACAAAAGATTCCGCTGAAAAAGATGATTTTTCCGACATTGACACGCAGGTTGTCCGGGAAGGTCTGGAAAAAGCCGGGATTGTAGACGGGCAGCTTGTAGATGAAAATGCTTTAGAGAACGATCCGTTTATCCAGCAGGTCATGCGGGACGTGGATACGCTGACCGGGAGCAACCCGCCAGAGCCGGAAAAAATACCACAAAAAGAGCCGGAGATTGATAAAACGGGCGCAGTCAATTACCGGATTTCTTATAACGAAGCAGAAAACACAGGAAAAGGCTTTGCGCCGAAAGAGAAATTCCGGCAGAATGTGGAAGCCATACGAACTCTTGAAAAGATTGAGAATGAACGCCGCACTGCAACGCCGGAGGAACAGGAGATTTTAGCAAAATATGTGGGGTGGGGCGGTCTTGCCGATGCCTTTGATTCTTCCAAAGCGAACTGGGCGAATGAGTATCAGGAATTAAGGAGCCTGTTGTCCCCGGAGGAATACGCTTCCGCAAGGGAAAGCACGTTAAATGCCCACTACACAAGCCCGGTCATCATTCAGGCAATCTATGACGCAGTGGGGAAAATGGGATTTACAAAAGGGAACGTGTTAGATCCCGCCGCAGGCATCGGGAATTTCTATGGCTGTCTGCCGGAGGAAATGAAAGGGAGCAGGCTCTATGGGGCGGAACTTGACGGGATTACCGGGCGCATCGCAAAGCAGCTTTACCCTCATGCGGACATTAAAATCACAGGCTTTGAGAATACCAGTTATCCCAATGACTTTTTTGACGTGGCGGTGGGAAATGTGCCTTTCGGACAGTATAAAGTGTCTGACAGGCAGTATGACAAGCACAACTTCCTCATACATGATTATTTTTTCGCAAAGACTTTGGATAAAGTGCGTCCGGGCGGCATCGTTGCCTTTGTCACTTCAAAGGGGACTATGGATAAGAAAAACCCGGAAGTGCGGAAATATCTTGCACAGCGGGCGGAGCTTTTGGGGGCAGTCCGGCTCCCGAACACAGCGTTTAAGGAAAATGCGGGTACGGAGGTCACTTCGGACATTCTGTTCTTAAAGAAGCGTGACCGGGTGTTAGACATTGAGCCGGATTGGGTGCATCTGACGGAAAAAGACGGTATCGTGATGAACCAGTATTTCGCAGACCACCCGGAAATGGTGCTTGGAAAAATGGAGATGGTTACAGGGGCGCATGGCATGGAGAGCGCCTGTCTGCCGGATGATTCCCTTCCCCTGTCGGCGCAGCTTAACCATGCGCTTTCCTATGTGGAGGGCAGCATCGAGCAGGCGGATTTTAACGAGATTGAAGATGAACTGGCAAGGGAGAACATACCCGCCGATCCGGACGTGAAGAATTACAGCTATACCGTAGTGGACGATAAAGTGTATTACCAGGAAAATTCCATTATGAAGCCTGTGGACGTTTCGGAGAAAGCGGAGCAGCGCATGAAGGGCATGGTGGCGATCCGGGACTGTACGCAGGAACTGATAAACTTCCAGTTGGAAGAATACCCGGATGAAATGATTAAAAACAAACAGACGGAGTTGAATCAGTTATACGATGATTTCTCCAAGAAATTCGGTCTTATCAGTTCACAGACCAATAAGAGGGCGTTCAATCAGGATTCCAGCTACTGCCTGTTATGTTCCCTTGAAAATCTGGACGATGAGGGGAACTTCATTGGAAAAGCGGATATGTTCACGAAGCGTACCATTAAAAAGCAGGAAGTTGTGACGAGCGTGGACACAGCCAGTGAAGCGCTGGCGGTATCGCTTAGCGAGAAGGCGGGCGTGGATTTAGCCTATATGTCGGAGCTTGCGGACAAGAGCGTGGAGGAAATCACAAAGGAACTTGCCGGGGTAATCTTCCAGAACCCGTTCACAGAGGAATGGGAAACCGCAGACGAGTATTTAAGCGGGAACGTGCGGGAGAAGCTGTCAGTGGCGAGAACCTTTGCAGAAAACCACCCGGAATATGCCATTAACGTGTCCTCACTGGAAAGCGTACAGCCGAAGGAGCTTGACGCATCGGAGATTGAGGTGCGTATCGGCGCAACATGGATTTCCACAAAATATATTGAGGACTTCATGCGTGAAACCTTTGAAACGCCGGGATACCTGCTTGAACGTAAGACAATGGGCATACAGTATTCAGGCGTGACCGGGCAGTGGAACGTGAAGGGGAAAAATGCGGACAGGGGAAACGCACTTGTCAATATGACCTACGGGACAGGGCGGGCAAACGCATATCGGATTTTAGAGGATTCCTTAAATCTGCGTGACACCCGTATTTTTGACATTGTGACAGAGGACGGGAAAGAAAAAAGAGTCCTCAACAAAAAGGAAACCATGCTTGCAAGCCAGAAGCAGGAAGCAATCAGGGAAGCCTTTAAGGACTGGGTGTTTCGTGATCCGGAGCGCAGGCAGGATTTATGCGCAAAATATAATGAGCTTTTCAATTCCACCAGACCGAGGGAATATGACGGTTCGCACTTAAAATTCCCCGGCATGACACCGGACATTGTACTCAGACCGCACCAGCTTAACGCTGTGGCGCATCAGTTATACGGGGACAACACGCTCCTTGCCCATTGCGTGGGGGCAGGCAAGACCTTTGAAATGATTGCGGCAGCAATGGAAAGTAAAAGATTAGCATTGTGCCAAAAGAGTTTATTTGTTGTGCCGAACCACCTGACGGAGCAGTGGGCGAGTGACTTCCTGCGCCTGTATCCGGGGGC
>CAJTDL010000053.1 GCA_910575035.1 Lachnospiraceae bacterium | reverse complement strand
TATAGTGGGGAGCCGTATACATCGAGAGGTGTACGTGCGGTTCCGGGGCGAGGGTTCGGAAACCTGCTGTCGTGAGGCAGTAAGGCGCCGGATTCTTAGCCTACAACGTCAGTTTGCCCGATGACTTTGACAAGATACTGTCGGTTATGAGGTCAAGGGGCGTATCCGTTTCGATTATCCTGCAAAATCTGGCACAGCTCAAGGCACTGTTTGAGAAACAGTGGGAAAGCATTGTCGGCAATGCCGATGAGTTCCTCTATCTGGGCGGCAATGAGCAGAGTACCCATAAGTTTGTGTCAGAGCTTTTAGGTAAGGCGACCATCGACACGAACACCTACGGGAAAAGCTCTGGACGGAGCGGGAATTACTCGACCAACTATCAGATTTCGGGGCGTGAGCTTTTAACCCCAGACGAAGTGCGTATGCTTGACAACCGCTACGCACTTCTTTTTGTGCGTGGGGAACGCCCTGTCATGGATTTAAAGTATGACATTTTAAAACACCCGAATGTGAAACTGACTGCTGACGGAGGGAAACCGCCGTATATCCACGGCGAGCCGACACAGGCGGTCGCAACCCTTGTGTTTGACGGGGATATTCCTAAGAACACCGTAAGCGTGGAAGCCGTCAGCACTTCCTATGAGCTTCTGTCCGATGAGGACTTGGAAGAAATATTCAATTTATAAGGAGGAATCACCCTATGAAACTTTTTAAGAAAAACGAGAAGAAAGCAACCCAGAAACTGCCGATGGGCAGAAAGGCAAGAAAGGTGTTCGCCGTGTATGCAGCCCTTGTACTCTGCATGGTTTTCGGAACGACTACCGCCTTTGCTGCCAATGACCCGATTGCCGTTGTCAACAACCTCTCCAACTTCATTTTCGGTCTGATACGGGCGGTCGGGATGATTATGCTCGGCTTCGGCATCGTGCAGGTCGGCTTGTCGCTGAAATCCCACGACCCGTCCCAGAGGGCGAACGGCTTTCTGACCCTTGCGGGCGGCGTTGTGATTACCTTTGCAAAAGAGATTCTGACCCTTATCACAGGCTAATCCAAAACAGACTGAAATAGCAGACTGACACAAGACAAGATAACGGGGCAGATCCGCCTTGCGGAACTTGCCCCGCTGTCCAATTCTAAGGATGGAGGTGTTGAAGTTATCGAGAATATAAAAAAATACGGCATCATTTACGCTGACCCGCCGTGGCGTTATGACCAGAAAAATCTTTCTGGGGCTGCGGAACACCATTACAGCACCATGAGCGTAGGCGAAATCTGCAAATTAAATATTGCGGAAGTGGCGGCTGACGACTGCGTGCTGTTTTTATGGGCGACTTTCCCACAATTACAGGAAGCGTTGCAGGTAATTAAGGCATGGGGATTCCAGTACAAGACAGTCGCCTTTGTCTGGCTGAAGCAGAATAAAAGCGGAAAGGGATGGTTTTTTGGTCTGGGATTTTGGACGAGGGGAAATGCGGAAATCTGCCTGCTTGCCACAAAAGGGAAACCCCGCAGGAAATCCGCCCGTGTGCATCAGTTCCTTATCAGCCCTCTGCGTGGGCATAGCCAGAAGCCCGACGAAGCAAGGGAAAAAATCGTTGAGCTTATGGGGGATTTGCCGAGATTGGAGCTGTTTGCCCGTAATAAAGCGGACGGTTGGGATGTATGGGGAAATGAAGTGGCGTCTGACGTCCAGATGAACATTTATCCAGAAAAAACAGGAGGTGGTCTATGTGTCTGATAACTGGGTAGTCCAGAACTTGGAGAACGCCCTTAACACTTGGAATGAGAAGTTAGCCGAGATATGGCAGCTCATTACCCAGTCCCCAGAGAATTTCAAAGGCGGTGCGATATGGAAAGTCATCGTTGACATCCACGGGGCGTTGCAGGCTATCGGGCTTGCCCTGCTCGTGCTGTTCTTTGTCGTGGGCGTGATGCGTACCTGCGGCGACTTCGCAAGCGTGAAGAAGCCCGAACACGCCTTGAAGCTGTTCATCCGCTTCGCCCTTGCGAAAGGTGCGGTCACTTACGGCTTGGAGCTGATGATGGCTCTGTTCAAAATCGTGCAGGGTGTGATTTCCGCCATTATGAAAGCCGCAGGCTTCGGCTCGGCACAAAAGACCGTCTTGCCAACAGAGATAGTGACAGCCGTGGAGGACTGCGGCTTTTTCGAGAGCATCCCTTTATGGGCGGTCACGCTGATAGGCGGGCTGTTCATCACGGTGCTGTCGTTCATTATGATAATGTCCGTGTACGGCAGGTTTTTTAAATTGTATCTCTATACCGCCATCGCCCCCGTGCCGCTGTCCTCGTTTGCGGGAGAGCCGAGCCAGAGCGTGGGAAAGAGCTTCATTAAGAGCTACTCCGCCGTCTGCCTAGAGGGTGCGATTATCGTGCTTGCCTGCATCATCTTCTCGGTGTTTGCGGCGTCTCCGCCCGTAGTCAACCCCGATGCGGCGGCGGTCACGATGGTGTGGGGATATATCGGGGAATTGGTGTTCAATATGCTCGTCCTTGTCGGTGCGGTCAAGATGGCAGACCGTGTGGTAAGGGAAATGATGGGCTTGTAATTATCCAACAGGAAAGGAAAATTGAAATGAAAAAAGAAACGAAGTATTGCCAGAATTATTATATCCATTTGTTAAATGGAGAAGTCATCGGGGCTTCCGAAGCCTATGACCTGCCTGTTGAAAAAGGATTGGTCGGAAAATTTGAAAAAGCTGACGATAACGAGATATTTGAAATCGGGGATGCCATTTCTGGATTTGCATATATTCCGAAACGCAGCATCCTCTTTATTTCGACGGGGGATGTCAGAGAGGAACGGTGCTGATATGGAAGTCAAGATAAATAAGGAAATCCGCAACTACACGGAATCCATGTTCTTCGGGCTGTCAATGCGGCAGTTCCTGTTTTCCGTACTTGCCTGCGGCGTGGCGGTCGGCTTGTTATTCCTGCTCCGTGGCAGGTTCGGGACGGAAACATTGAGCTGGATGTGCATATTGGGGGCTTCCCCCTTTGCAGTCATGGGATTTGTAAGGTACAACGGCATGACCGCCGAGCAGTTTGTGTGGGCGTGGATAAAATCTCAGTTTCTGATGCCGAAGAAGATTTTATTTGTCCCAGAGAATCTATATTACGAAGCGGTGAAGCAGGCACTGGGCGCACATGAGAAAGGCTTGCCCGTCGTGCAGGATAAGAAAAAGAAAAAACGCAGGAGGGCAGGGCGTAAGGCGGCAAGGGAACGTAGAAAACAGGCTGAAAAAGCCAGAAAAAAGAATGAAAAATCAAGAAAGCGTAAGGAGGTAGACCATGATTAAGACGCTGAAAACGCTGTTTAAGCAGGACAAGGAGAAATTCATTGTGCCGAAATCGGTGCAGGCGGTCATCCCGTTAAAGACCATGTGGGAGGATGGCATTTTCCTCGTGGGCAGGAACAAATACGCAAAGACATTCAAATTTGAGGACATCAACTACGCCGTGGCTAGCCGTGAGGACAAGGAAGCGATGTTCCTCGAATACTCGGAGCTTTTAAACGCCCTCGACAGCGGGGCGACCACAAAAATCACGATAAACAACCGCAGGCTCAATAAGGCGGATTTTGAGCAGACAATCTTAATCCCGATGGCAGAGGACGACTTGGATAAATACCGCAAAGAGTATAATAAGATGCTGCTTGACAAGGCGACGGGGGCAAACTCCACCGTGCAGGACAAATATGTGACCGTTTCCGTCTGCAAGAAGAACATTGAGGAAGCGAGGAATTATTTTGCCCGTGTCGGTGCTGACCTTATCGGGCATTTCAACCGTTTAGGCTCAAAGTGTACGGAACTGGACGCAAACGACAAGCTGCGTATCTTTCATGATTTCTACCGCACGGGCGAGGAAACGGCGTTCTCCTTTGACATGGCACAGACCATGCGGAAAGGTCACGACTTCAAGGACTATATCTGCCCAGACTCCTTTGAGTTTGAAAAGGATTATTTTAAGATGGGAAACCGCTACGGGCGTGTGATATTCCTGCGGGAGTATGCCGCCTATATTAAGGACAGCATGGTGGCGGAGCTTTGCGAGCTGAACCGTAACATGATGCTCTCTGTTGATGTTGTCCCTGTTCCCACAGACGAAGCCGTGCGGGAGGTAGAAAACCGCCTGCTCGGTGTGGAAACCAACATCACGAACTGGCAGAGGAAACAGAACCAGAACAACAACTTTTCTGCCGTCATCCCCTACGACTTGGAGCAGCAGAGAAAGGAAAGTAAGGAGTTCCTTGACGATTTGACGACCCGTGACCAGAGGATGATGTTTGCCGTTCTTACGATGGTGCATACCGCAGATACCAAAGAGCAGCTTGACAATGACACCGAAGCGTTACTGACGACAGCGAGAAAGCATCTCTGCCAGTTCGCCGTGCTGAAGTACCAGCAGATGGACGGGCTGAACACCGCCCTGCCATTCGGCGTGAGGAAAATAGATGCCCTGCGTACCCTCACCACGGAGAGCCTTGCCGTATTTATCCCTTTCCGTGTGCAGGAAATCTACCATAAGGACGGCGTGTATTACGGGCAGAACGTCATTTCAAAGAACATGATTATCGCCAACCGCCGCCACCTCTTGAACGGAAATTCCTTTATCCTCGGCGTGTCTGGTGCGGGCAAGTCGTTCACGGCAAAAGAGGAAATGACGAACATCATCCTGACCGACCCTAACGCTGATGTCTTGGTTATAGACCCAGAACGAGAGTACGCCCCTCTTGTAAAGGCGATGCAGGGCGAGGTTATCCACATCTCAGCAACGAGCGACAACCACATCAATGCAATGGACATGAACTCTGATTACGGCGACGGAGCGAACCCCGTCATTTTGAAATCAGAGTTTATTTTGTCTTTGTGCGAACAGCTTATCGGCGGTGCAAGCCTTGGGGCAAAGCAGAAATCCATCATCGACCGCTGCACGGCAAGCGTCTACCGTTACTACCAGCAGGGCAACTATATGGGTACGCCGCCGACCTTGCAGGACTTTCGTGAGGAGCTGTTAAAGCAGGACGAGCCAGAAGCGCAGGAAATCGCCCTTGCGATTGAGCTTTTCACGGACGGCTCTCTCAATACCTTTGCAAAGCATACGAACGTGGACACCCACAGCCGCCTTATCTGCTATGACATCCTCGATTTGGGCAAGCAGTTACAGCCTATTGGTATGCTTGTCGTCCTCGACAGCATTTTAAACCGAATTACCCAGAACAGGGCGAAAGGCAGGAACACCTTTATCTTCATTGACGAGATTTATTTGCTGTTCCAGCACGAATACTCGGCAAACTTCCTCTTTACCCTCTGGAAGCGTGTGCGTAAGTACGGGGCGTACTGCACGGGCATCACGCAGAACGTGGACGACCTCTTGCAGAGCCATACAGCGAGGACGATGCTTGCCAACTCTGAATTTATCATCATGCTGAACCAAGCATCCACAGACCGTATTGAGCTTGCGAAGCTTCTTAACATTTCCGATTTGCAGATGAGCTATATCACGAATGTCGGTGCAGGGCAGGGGCTTTTGAAAGTGGGCAGCTCCCTCGTGCCGTTCGTCAACAAATTCCCACGCAATACGGAATTGTATAAGCTGATGACGACGAAATTTGGGGAGTGTTAAAAGGAGGGATTTTTATGTCGGAGATAAGGTTTCGCAATGCAGCCCACCGTGATTTTTTTCTGGATAGCATGGTGAAATGCAGGGTAAATGACTGCTACCACAGGGCGTTTTTCTATGTGATGGGGATTGCGGGGGAAACAAGGCAGAACATCAACGCCATGTTCGATTTTAAGACGGACTGCATCAAGCCAGAGGGGATGCACGCAGGCTGGCAGACGAGCGGCACGGTCAAAGTCTGCAACCTTGCCTTTAATCTCTGGAACGGTTATGCCGAGGAGGGGCGTGAGAAACTGTTCACGCCAGAGGAACTGTTCTGCTGCGAGTTCGCCCCGTATTTCATGGAGGGCATCAAGGCACGGTATCCCGAATATTGCAGGGACTTACCCACACCCAAGAAGCAGGCGGAGCATACACGGTAACTGAAAATAAATGTCAAGGAATTACCCTGCGGGCATAACTTTATGCCCAGAAAGCAGGGTAGAATTAAGGAAAGGAAAAGCCTATGAATTTTAAGGACTATAAAACCATTCTCTGTACCGCCGCCGCTGTCGCCCTTTTGGGAGCAGCGGTTTTTTGCGGCTTTAAGATTTACACCCATTACCAGCAGATAGACGAGCAGACGGAAGCCTTTGCGGAGATTGCCGAGGTTGTGGAGAACGCTGAGCCAGAGGAAGAACCGTCCATAGATGAAGATACGCCCGTCAGCGAGGGAGAGGATATATTAGCGAAATACAAAAAGTTGTATTTGCAGAATGAGGATATGGTCGGTTGGATTGCCATTGACGGAACAGGCATCAACTACCCTGTCATGCAGAGCAAGAACAATCCCAACTTCTATCTGAAGCACAGCTTTGAAAAGGGATACAGCGATTTGGGAGTACCGTATATCCAAGAGGACTGCGATATCCTCACAAGCGACAATCTGGTTATCTACGGACACCACATTAAAGGCGGCAGGATGTTCGGGGCGTTGGAAGATTACAAATCCAAGAGCTTTTATGAGAAGCATAAGAACATCCAGTTTGACACACTCACGGAGCAGGGGAGCTATGAAATCATTGCCGTATTTAAGACGGTTGCATACAGCTCGAAGGGCTACCGCTATTATGATTTTGTCAATGCGGAAAATGAAAAAGGGTTTGATGATTATGTCGGGAAGTGTAAGGAGCTTGCCTTATATGATACGGGCGTGACCGCTGAATACGGCGATAAGCTCATTACCCTCTCCACCTGCGAATACTCGGCACAGAACGGCAGGCTTGTCGTGGTGGCGAAAAAAGCAGACTGACATGACCGCAAATCCTCTGGGAAAGGAGGTCGGATTTTATGGCTGATATAAAAACCAGAGATGCGGTCAAAGGCACGATAAAGACCCTTGATAAGGCGGCTGTTGCAGGGGAACGCATGAAATCCGCTTACGCTAAGACAAAGGACAAAGCGGAGCAGGGATATTATGCAGAGGAAAACTCCCCCACAGAATATGCTGCCGATAAGGTTTCCCATACTTCGGGGCATATCAAGGACGAGGGCATCCATCAATTCAATAAGCAGGGGCAGAAAAACGCCCAGATTACAAGGGAGAATATCGGTAAGGCAAAGGATAAAATCGCCAATTTTAAGGCAGAGCGGGCGAAGAAAGCCGCAGAGCAGAAAACAATGCGGAATAAGGCAGGACAAAACGTCATGCGTACAATGGGACAGGACGGCTTGCAGGAGATACAAGGGACTGCAAGCCGTCCCGCTGTTTCTGCTACTTCTGTTGCTTCTGCCAAGACCGAAACGTCCCAGACGGCGGCAAACTCATTGATAAAGACCAGACAGCAGGGAAAGCGGACGATAAAGACGACCGCCAGAAATGCGGAAAAAACCGTCAAGACCACAGCCAAAGGCACGGTCAAGGCAACGGAAAAAGGCGTGAAAACCGCAAAGGCGACATCCAAGACAGCGATTAAGACCAGGTCGCAGACCGCAAAGGCGGCGCAGAAAACGGCGAAAGCGTCTGCCAAAGCTGCCCAGAAAGCGGCACAGACAGCGAAAGCCACCGCAAAGGCGACAGCCGAAGCGACGAAAGCCACGGTCAAGGCGACCATTGCGACAGTCAGGGCGATTATCGCAGGGACTAAGGCGTTGATTTCCGCCCTTATCGCTGGCGGCTGGATTGCCGTCGTGATAATCCTCATCGTCGTCCTGCTTGGGTGCGCCGTTTCCCTGTTCGGGGGCGGCAGCGACAGCACATCCTATACCCCTGTCAGTGCGGAGGTCGAAGCCTATACGCCACTGATACAGAAGTATGCGAAACAGTACGGAATCTCCGAATATGTGGAGCTTATCAAGGCGGTGATGATGCAGGAATCTGGGGGAAAGGGCAGTGACCCGATGCAGGCGGCGGAGGGGAGCTTCAACAAGAAATACCCCCATCAGCCGAACGGCATCAAAGACCCCGAATATTCCATCGAGTGCGGTGTGCAGGAATTAAAAGCCGCCCTTGTTTCAGCCGAAGTGGAGAACCCGATTGACATGGAGCGCATCAAGCTCGCCCTACAGGGCTACAACTTCGGCAACGGGTATATCTCATGGGCAAAGACCAACTACGGCGGCTATTCCTATGCAAATGCGGTGGAGTTTTCCGCAATGCAGGCACAGCGGCTCGGTTGGGAGAAGTACGGCGACACGCAGTACCCCGCCCATGTGTTACGCTACTACCCATACGGGAGGGCATTCACAAGCGGCGGCAATCAAGCCATCGTGGAAGTGGCTCTGACGCAGCTCGGCAACGAGGGCGGGCAGCCTTATTGGAGCTGGTATGGCTTTGGCGGACGTGTGGAATGGTGTGCCTGCTTCGCATCGTGGTGTGCCGACCAGTGCGGCTATCTGGAAAGCGGCATCATACCGAAATTCTCCCTTTGCTCGGACGGCGTGAACTGGTTCAAAGGCAAAGGACAATGGCAGGATAAGAACTATGAGCCGCAGGCAGGCGACCTTATTTTCTTTGATTGGGGGAGCGACGGCTCAATCGACCATGTGGGCATTGTAGAGAAATGTGAAAACGGGACGGTCTTCACCGTGGAGGGCAACTCTGGGGACGCCTGTAAACAGCAGAGCTATCCAGTCGGGAGCGGCTCAATATACGGCTATGGATGCCCAAACTATTAGTTGGGCGGAGCAAAAGGAAACCAGAGGTCAATCCTCTGGCTCTTTTGCTTTACATAGCCCGTTTACAGTTGCTTCGACAACGGACAGTTCTTTGTCATCCAGTCGGTCAAGCATAGCATCCAAACGTCTTCGGATAGAACTTTTCTTTGCTTTTTCCTCAGTATGTATATGTTCGTCAACTGATACATCAAACATTGTGATAAGTTGAAGAAACAGCTCTATGCTTGGATACTGCCCCTCATTTTCAACAGCTTGAAGATGTCTGGGATTATAATCAATAATCTCCGCAAGCTGTTCTCTGGTCACGCCTTGAGCTTTACGGGCTTTTTTGATTGCCAGTCCTAACGGTCTGAAATCAAAGTCAAAATCGTTGTTTCTTTTGTCCATTCGTTCACCGCCTGTACTCTGAAAATTTTTACCCTTATATTTTACAGAGGTGTGGTATCCTATTAAACGATGTGAAATCTCTGGTTATAAGAGATTTTATCTCCTATTACAAGAGAGGAAAAATCCTATTTACATAATTGTTGCTATTTATATAAGCGGTTATAATAGATGTAAATTAGCACATAAATGGATGTTCTTTCTAAAATTTCACATTCGCTCCATATTGGTGTGTTAAACTGAAAAAAGAGGTGATTTATATGGCGACATTACTTATTGTTGAAGATGACCGAAAAACAAATGAAGCGATTTGCGAGTATTTGAAATTAGCGGGACACAAATTAATTCCTGCATATGACGGGGAATCTGCGCTGCAATGTTTTAGCAATAGCAGGATTGACTTAATTGTACTTGACATTATGCTTCCAAAAATATCGGGGCTTTCTGTTTTGCATGAAATCAGAGAAAAAAGTTCTGTCCCGATACTTATGCTAACAGCAATAGGGGACGAATATACACAAGTTTCCAGCTTTGACGGACAGGCAGATGACTATATCGTAAAACCCTTTTCCATGATTTTGTTAGGGCGGCGCATTACTGCACTTTTAAGAAGAAGCGGAAAGGGGATTTTGCCAGATACAATCGAATTTGGAAATGTAATTGTAGATTTTTTAGGTTATACAGCAAAAGATGACAATGGAAAAATCGACGTTACTCCAAAAGAGATTGACTTGCTGAAATTGTTTGTGGAGCATAAAGGACTGGTTCTGACCCGTTCCCAGATACTTGACGATTTATGGGGCGACAGCCATCCTATTATTGACAGGACAGTAGATACTTATATAAAAAACCTGCGAAAAAAACTGCATCTTGACTGCATTGTTACTGTAAAAGGAATTGGATATAAATATGAGGTGGACTAATATGGCACGAATAAAAATATTTCCTAAAACATTTTTATATACATTGAGCGTCTTGATATTTATTGTAATAACTGCACATGGCATCATGTATGTTCTTGCCCCGCAAATATCTTTAGGGCTTGTTGGCGAGAAAGGAATGGAACTGGACGGATTTTTCGTCAGTACGGACGTAGATGCCTCACAGTTTGTAACATTTACGATAAAACGTGCCCTGCCTGTTTCTGTTTCCTGTTGTATCGTGATTGCCATTGTCTGTGCTGCACTTTTTTCCAGAAGCATAACACGAAATATTTGTCATTTATCAGAAACAGCGCAGCGCATGACAAAAATGGATAAATCTGCGATATGTTCTGTAACTTCGGGAGATGAAATTGAAGATTTGGCAGAGAATATCAATAGCCTTTATAGGAATTTGCTGAGGGCAATCCATAATCTTGAATTAGAAAAAAAGTATGTGCAGGAAAGCGAGAAATTGAAAATAGATTTTTTACGTGCGGCTTCCCACGAATTAAAAACGCCTGTTACTGCTTTAAACGCCACTCTTGAAAATATGATACTTGGAGTAGGAAAATATCAAGACTATGACGTATATCTGCCAGAGTGCAAAGAAATAACAGAACAGCTTTCCGAGATGATACATGAAATTTTAGAAACATCCAAAATGAATATTACAAATGAAGAAAAACCGACCGAAATAAATTTGCCAGAACTGCTCACAAACCTTTGTGAGCCATATAAACTGATTGCCGCTGCAAACGAGATAAATTTTTCTGTCTGCCTGCCACAGCATTTTACAGTCAGTATACCCATTTCCTTATTTGAAAAGGCAGTTTCTAATATTCTTGCAAATGCAGTTGCATATACAGAAAGCGGGAAGCTGATTTCTGTTTCTATGGATGGCAGAAATCTTGTTGTTGAAAATGAATGTGTCCCTGTTCGGCAATCCGAAATCCCCCGGTTGTTTGAGCCATTTTACCGTCTTGATTATGCAAGAAGCAGAGAGCAAGGAGGAAATGGCTTAGGCTTGTATATTGTGGACACTATTTTTTCTGCACTTTCTATTCCATATACATTTCAAGCGAAAGACAATCCGCAAAGAATGTGTTTTACTATATATTTATGATGAAAAACCCTCCGATGTTTCGGAGGATTTTTTTCTTCCGTTTATTTTTCACAGATATTCCATATACGTTCCATATAGGAATGTTATTTTAATATTGTGTTCAAAAAATAAAAAACGGAGGTATCAATATGAATTTTTTAAAACGGGCAATGTTATATGTTACTCGAAAAAAAGGGAAAAGCATAGTGCTTTTTTGTATATTGCTTATTATGGCAACCTTTGTCTTGTCGGGATTGTCTATCGGGAAAGCTACAAAACAAGCACAGCAAAATCTGCGTCAAAGCCTTGGCGGTTCTTTTCATGTCTGGACGGACTACACAGATAATAACCCCTATCTGCATAAAGAATCGGACGAGGATGAAAGTGGAGGGACTGGATATATCATGTATTCCACAGAGCAGTTATCCTCTGATATGGTGAAAAATATCCGTGATATAGCAGGAGTGAAATATTGCGATGCATTTGATGAAACATTACTGGATTTTGAACAGTTGTCTTTTTTCAAGGGGACAATTCCTTTGGAGGAAGAATTAGGGAATAGCACGACTACGGTAAGTCTATGGCGTTCCGAAGAACACAATTTGTTTACAAATGGCGTTGTCAAACTAACGGAAGGCAGGCATATTACAGAAAAAGATACGGGGAAAGCAATTATTTGTAAAGATTTGGCTGATAAAAATGGCTTAGGGATAGGCGATATGCTGAAAACGAGGTCTATGGATGGGCGCAGCATGACACTGGAAATCGTTGGATTGTTTACAGCAATGGAAACAGAAAAAATCGGCAAGAATATAGAGGGCTATAATAAAATACAGAATCGGGTGTTTATAGATATAGCGTCGGCAATTCTTATCGAGAACACCCCTGCAGTTCAGGGATTTTCAGAAGTTTCAATTACCATAAACGACCCAGAAGAAATGGATGAAATTATCGAAAAAGTGAAAAAGATGCCTGGATTTAAAGAGGATGGATTTACGATTGATACGGACAATGAAACTTATGAAAATACGGCTTCCTCTCTGGAAAGTATGGATAAACTGGTGATAGGTCTGCTGATTGCGGCTATCCTTGTCAGCGTTGTAATCTTATCGCTTATTCTTACTCTATGGGGAAAATCACGTGTCCGTGAAACAGGTGTGTTCCTCTCGCTTGGCATAAAAAAGACAGACATTATAGGGCAATATCTGACAGAAGTATTGCTGATTGCAATCATTGCTTTTGGGATTTCCTTTTTTACAAGTAATATGGTTTCAAACCGTATCGCCGATGTGCTTTTACAGCAGGATATACAGAATAAAATAGAAGAACCGAATGACGTGCAGCAAGATGACATTGCGATAGAATCGTTTGAAAGTACAGCATTAGGAGGTGTAGACAATATAGAATTGAGCGGTGCAGAAAATACAGATTATTTGGAAACGGATATTGAAGTTTCTGTAAGCATAGAAAATTTATTACAGTTATATCTTGTTGGATTTGTAATTATCATTGTATCTGTTATGATATCATCTATTGCGGTCATGCGTTTGAAGCCGCGTGAAATTTTATCCCGCATGAGTTAGGAGGAGAAAAAGATGACAACGCTAACATGTGAAAACGTAACATATCAATATGAAAAAGGCTCAAAGGTCTTAGAACATATCACAACTCAATTTGAAACAGGAAAAATGTATGCGATACTTGGCGCATCTGGTTCTGGGAAAACGACCCTGTTATCATTGATAGGCGGTCTTGATATTCCACAGGAAGGAAAAATTATGTTTCATGACAGGGATATATCGGAGCAGGGACTTGAATACCATAGGCGCAATCATGTTTCTGTCATATTCCAGAATTACAATCTTATTGATTATATGACGCCGATTGAAAACGTAAAATTGACTGCAAAACAGGACGCCCTGCCAATATTAAAGCAGCTTGGATTGACGGAGGATGAAGCAAAACGAAATGTAATGAAACTGTCGGGAGGACAGCAGCAGCGTGTGGCAATCGCCCGTACACTGGTATCGAATGCCCCTGTTATTTTAGCGGATGAACCAACGGGAAATTTAGACAAAGATACTGCCGCAGAAATTACAGGGATTTTGAAAAATTGCGCCCATCAGATGAATAAATGCGTAATTATTGTTACCCACTCCAACGACCTTGTAAAACAAGCGGATACCGTTTTTCAGTTAAAAAAAGGCAGGTTGCTTCAAATATGAAATACGAGTGGATATATTGCCCGATTTGCAAAAAAAAGACGCATAACAAATTTAGGGAAGATACTGTTTTGAAAAACTATCCGCTTTATTGTCCAAAATGTAAACGGGAAACGATAATTAACGCAAAAAATATGCAAGTATTTATCATCACAGAGCCAGACACATAGATGCAGAGCCGATGAATGTGTGGAATGAATGAAACCACAGTTTATCGGCTCTGCATTTTACTTAATTAAATGCAGATACGTCCACCAAATAAAAAAAACGGCGATTTGGTGGGCGGTATTGCTATGCCCGAAAGACTTAACAAACACTCTCCAAACCTGTTTCAAGTTTGGAGGGATTTTTATTGCCTGCAAATAGCAAGTTCCATTTACATATATCATATCGGGGATGGGTGGACAGCCTGTTAAAAAAATCCTTGTCAGTGCAAGGATGATTTCTGCCCCAAAAGTAGAAGCCAAATCTCTACATATAAGAGCCAATATATCTATAAACCGTAAAGGCGTGACAGCCCTTGCGGTTTTTCTTTTGTCGTTTTTTGTCGGATTGCATTGCAAGCCTGTTTCTTACAGTGGATGCCGTTCTCCGCCTTTCAATCTGAATTTTCAAAAAAATTCAGATTGGAGGTAACGGATTATGGCGTACAACAAAGCCAGAGAAGAAAGAAAATGGCGTATATGGAAAGAAGCCGAGGAAAAGCAGCTTAGGAGCTTGGGTGTCAGTGAGGGCGATATTGAAAAGCTCCGTGTCCATGATTGGGCGATATTCAATTCCGACAGACGGTACTATGAGAAATTGCAGGATGCGGGTACATATCTTGAGGAAGTCGCGGAGGACACGGCACAGCCCGAAGTAAAAACGGTTGAGGAATTTTTGGACAGCATTGAAAATGCGGTGCTGTATCAAGAGCTGCATCAGTTGGACAAGCTCACGCTCCAAGCGTTGCTGATGAGGATGCAGGGCTTTTCAGTTACTGAAATTTCAGTGGAATTGAGTTTAAACAAGGAAGTCATTTACAAGCGTTTGAACAGGTTTAAGAAAAAAATTAAAAAACTTTTGGGATAGTGTCCAAAATCGCACTCTCCCATCGGCTACTGGGTGAGAGGGCAAAAACCTCTTGCCCAGTTTTCTTTTATGTCGGAAACGGGATGGCTCTTTGACAAGCGAATACCCATTCACCAAATACATTCTCTTTGTGACTGTAATGAGCATAAGCGTGTGCAGCGGTACGCCATGACCTGCCGAAAAAGCAGCAGCGATGAAAGGTGGTGAGCGGATAATTACCGACTCAAAATATCGGGCAGCTCCCGATTTCGCCATGACACACAAAGGGGATAATGATACTCCCGTCCAGTCATAGTCCGAGCGGTAACCAATCCGCCGCAGGCAATGAGGGCGGCTCTGTCAGACCGACAGTTGGGGTGCAATTCCCGTGGTGTCAGTTCGCTGCTGACCGTTTGGTGACTTCCCTTGCGTTATCACGCATCAGCATTTTCGGGGTGTCGGGGACAAATAGAAAATGCCTTTTATCATAAAGCCAGATGCAGGGCGGTCAATGAAAACAGGGCTTGTTTTATGCTCTCCCGACCTTAAACGCTCCCCTGCATCTGGTTGCTACATAGGCAGGATATTCCTGCCTAAATCCAGATGGAGGTTATAAAGAATATGGAAAAAACAATCAGGCGTGGCGACATCTACTACGCAGAGCTTAATCCCGTTGTTGGTTCGGAGCAGGGCGGCACACGACCCGTACTTATCATTTCTAATGATATAGGAAACAGGCACAGTCCGACAGTCATTATCGCAGCCATTACGAGCAGGGTGCAGACAAAATCCAAACTGCCGACGCATACCGCAGTAAATGATTTTGAGGGGCTTGATAAGGATTCCGTTGTACTGCTTGAACAAATCCGTACAGTAGATAAGAAAAGGCTGAAACAGTATATGGGAATGATGACGGCTGAAACGATGGCAAGGGTTGATAAGGCTCTTGCCATTAGCATTTCACTTAAAAATGGTACAGAAAGTAATTGTGCGAATTAGTGGAAATGGGAGGATTTGCACATTAGTCAAATGGCGGCTGTATCCATATAATTTATGGCATACAGCCGTTTAGCTTTGCGGAGGTATATAGATGGAAAATGTCAAAGAAATTCATAATGCAGAACAGCAAAAGAATAAAACTGACGAAGCGGAAAACTTTGATGTCTTTATAAAAGCTATGGTGCAGGCAGTTGAAAAATACGGAAGATTTGTTTTGCAGGAACTGGATTGTGTTGCGTAGGCTTACGCAACCTTACATATCGCATTTTCCAAAATTATCGGAGGTGTTAGAATGAACAGAGAAGGGAAGAAATGTGTTCTGTATCCAAGAGTAAGTACAGAGATGCAGGTTGACGGATATAGCCTTGAGGGGCAGAAAAATAGTTTGAAACGGTTTGCAGACCGTGAGGAAATGGAAGTTGTCGGCATCTACGAAGATGCAGGAAAGTCGGGGAAATCAATCGAGGGGCGACCCGCATTTAAGAAAATGCTGTCCGACATAAAAAACGGGTTGGAAATAGAGTATATCCTTGTCTATAAACTTTCACGTTTTGGGAGAAATGCGGCAGACATTTTAAATTCATTGGAGTTTGTTCAGTCCTATGGGATAAACCTTATCTGCATTGAGGAGGGGATTGATTCATCCCAGACAAGCGGAAAGCTGCTCATATCTGTCCTGTCAGCGGTTGCAGAGATTGAGAGGGAAAATATCATTGAGCAGACCATGAACGGACGCAGGGAAAAAGCAAGGCAGGGCGGATGGAATGGCGGTTTTGCCCCATATGGGTATTATCTGAAAGACAACCATCTCTTAATAGAGGAAAAAGAAGCCGAAGCAATCCGAATTATATTTGATAAGTTTGGAAATTCAGACATAGGGCTTGGCGGTGTTGCAAAATACCTTAATCTGCAAGGGATAAAGAAGATACCCCGCCAGAATGGAAAGTTAGAAACATGGAGCAGTCATTTAATACGGCAGATATTAGACAACCCTGTTTACTGCGGAAAAATTGCATATGGCAGAAGAACACGGGAAAAAGTCAAAGGAACAAAAAACGAATATAAGCAGGTTCATACCGATGATTATATTTTAGAGGACGGACAGCATGAGGGGATTGTCAGTGAAGAACTCTGGCAGAAAGTCCATGCAAAACGTCTGGCAACAGGAATCAAGCAGCCGTCAAGAATTGGCAAAGAAAGGTCGCATCTTCTGACGGGTGTTTTGAAATGCCCCCTTTGCGGTAGTTCGATGTATACGAATAAACACGCATGGACAAATAAAGACGGCACATATAAGGAAGTCTACTATTATATATGCGGAAGAAATAAGCAAGAGCGGGGGCGTCATTGTGACTATAAGGCATCTTTAAGGAAAATCGACATTGAGCCACTTGTAGTAGAAGCGGTAAAAGAGCTTGTAAGCGATGCCTATTTTGCGAAAGAGATTGAAAAACGAATTGGAGTGCAGACAGATACAAGCGTCGTAGATAGAGAACTTGCCAATTATGAAAATAAGCTGAAAGAAGTGGATTTGAATAAGGCACGTCTGGAAAATGAGATTGACAATCTTCCTGTCGATGCCCGATTCCGTGAAAGAAAAATCCATGATATGACATTAAGGCTTGATGCTTTGTATGATACGATGGTGGAGTTGGAGGAACGCATTGAAGATGCGAAGCTGCGAAAAAGCTCTATTGAGATGGAAGCCATCACGCTTGATAATGTTTACAAAATCATGCAGAATTTTGGAAAGCTGTATGCTATAATGAGTGATGAGGAAAAGAAAAGTCTTATCACTTACCTCATTAAAGAAATTCAGATATATCCAAGTGGAGAATCGAAAATGCCGTTGAAGTCGATAGAGTTTAACTTTCCAATTTATATTGACGGCAAGGAAGTAAGGAAAGTTTTGTGGGAAAAGGGTAATACCGTTGAGGCTGTGGTGTTGATACAAAGGAAAGATACCTAGAAATCCTTGAATTTACGCACTTTGTGACATTTTTCAGTTTCAACAAAATCGGTGAAAATCATAAGGAAAAGATACTTGTGAAGAAAGTAACCGTAGTTGTGGCATTAGACCTCGGTACGGGGAACACAAAAAATCCTGACAATGAAAGTGAATAGAGAACTATCAGATATAGCGGTAGATTATAGGGATACTTGGATGAGAGTGTCCCTATTTTTTATATAGGGCATTCCATAGTGGGATGCTCTTTTCAATTCAATTTTAAAAGGAGGAACAGAAAAATGTCAAACACAGCGTTAAGAGCAGGGAAAGAGAAAGCGATTATTTTTATCAGCGATGCACATGAAAAATTCTACTACGAGAAATTGAAAGAGGTTAGGTATCAGGACGTATACCACAAAGCACTTGTATATTGTCTTGGTATCAGCGATGACACAAGAAGGAATATCAAAAGCATTTATAACTTTAAGACAGGCTGTGTAAAAACGGAGTGTCTGCATGAAGGATGGCAGACCAGCGGGAGCTTAAAAGTAGTCAGGATGGCGTTTAACCTTTACTGCAATGGTACGCCAAGTGTCTTTGACTATAATGATGCGGAGGGACAGGTGGACGAGTGCAGACGGTACACAGTGGAAGAACTGTTCTGCTGTGCCTATGCGCCTTATTTTTGGCAGGCGGTACAAATTCGTTATCCGGAATATGTAACATATAACCACAAGTTGTACGCCATGCTTGGAGGACGGGATTGATGTTAAAAGTCAGGCTTATGGGAACAAAGAACGATATTAAGTGGTTCGGGAAGTTTTTACAGCGTAACCCGAAAATCGAAGTGACGGAGTTTTCCGATATGTTCCCAAATAAAGGGACAAAGAAATATTACAGGACTTATGTGGAAGTCAGGAAAAGCAACGTAAAAGAAAACCAGTAGAAGAAAAGGAGAACCAATCATGTGTAAAATAATCGCAATCGCAAACCAGAAAGGCGGAGTCGGCAAGACCACCACCACAAGCAACTTAGGCATAGGACTTGCAAAACAGGGAAAGAAAGTGCTTCTGATTGATGCGGACGCACAGGGCAGTCTGACAGCGAGCTTAGGCTTTACAGAGCCGGACAGTCTGGAAGTCACACTTGCAACCATTATGGGGGATTTAATCATTGACGAGGAAGTAGAGCCGGGAGAAGGTATCCTGCACCATGAGGAAGGGATAGACTTAATGCCGGGGAACATTGAGCTTTCCGGTCTGGAGGTTTCCCTTGTGAATGTGATGAGCCGGGAAACGGTACTCCGGTCGTACATAGAGATTGTCAGGGAAAGTTACGATTATATCTTGATTGACTGTATGCCTTCTCTCGGCATGATTACCATAAATGCCTTTGCCTGCGCCGACAGTATCCTGATACCTGTACAGGCGGCATACCTGCCCGTTAAAGGCTTGCAACAGCTTATTAAGACGGTGGGCAAGGTAAAGCGGCAGATTAACCCGAAACTGGAGATTGAGGGGATTCTGCTTACAATGGTGGACAGCCGGACGAACTACGCAAAGGACATCAGCTCCATGCTGAAGGAAGCCTATGGAAGCCGAGTAAGGATATTTGCCAATATTATTCCCATTTCTGTCAGGGCGGCGGAGATTTCAGCGGAGGGCGTCAGCATCTACAAGCATGATCCAAAGGGAAAAGTGGCGTCAGCCTATGATTCTCTGACAAAGGAGGTGCTTGCAGATGGGCAGTAACGCAAAACCGGGGAGCGCAGCAAAGATTACGCTGGAAAAATTTGATGATTTATTCGGCGGGAGTGCCGCACAGGGAAGTGGGGCGGAGCAGATTATCAATGCGCCGCTGGCGGAGCTTTATACATTCAAAGACCACCCGTTCCGGGTGGAGGACGATGAGAAGATGGAGGAAACAACCGAGAGTATCCGGCAGTACGGGGTGCTTGTGCCGGGGATTGCCAGACCGAGGGCGGGCGGCGGCTATGAAATCATAGCCGGACACCGCCGCAAACGTGGCTCGGAGCTTGCCGGAAAGACGGAAATGCCTGTGATTGTACGCAACTATACCGATGATGAAGCAACAATTATTATGGTGGATTCCAATATCCAGAGGGAAGATATTTTACCAAGTGAGAAGGCGAGAGCCTACAAGATGAAATATGAAGCCATGAAGCATCAGGGGAAGAAGTCAGGCAGAAACACACTGGATGAGGTCGGGGAAGCCGCCGGGGAGAACGCTAAAAAGGTTCAGCGGTATATCTGGCTCTCCCGCCTGTCTGATGAACTCCTTGCTATGGTGGACGGTAAGAAGCTCGGCTTTTCACAGGGCGTTGACATTTCCTTTCTTGCGGAAGAAGCGCAAGGCTGGGTACAGGCAGCCATAGAGGAAAAAGGCTGTAACGTCAGCATGGCGCAGTCAGCAAAAATCAAGGAATATGGCAAGACAGGGGAGCTTACCCTTGCAATGGTGCGCCTGATACTGACGGAGGAAAAGCCGAAGGAACGGAAAGTGACGCTGAAAGCGGACAAGATCAGCGAATATTTTGCGGAGGATTGCAGCAGTGAGGAAATAGAGGGCATCATCATTCAGCTTCTGGATGAATGGAAGAAAAGACAGTAGAGGGGAGGTGCATCGGCGTGGATGGCGCAATAAAATTCGACTATTATTATGGCATCGAAGCGGAACAGTTCTCTTTTTACAGAGTGCCGAGGCTGCTGATAAAAGACGCAAGGTTTAAAGAGTTGTCCAGCGATGCGAAGCTCCTTTATGGTCTGATGCTTGACAGGCTGGCATTGTCAATCAAGAATGGCTGGCTTGACGAAGAAAACAGGGTGTATATCCATTACACCCTTGATAACATAATGGAGGATTTGGGATGCGCAAGGGAGAAATGCGCTAAAGTAATAGCGGAGCTTGACAGCAAAAAGGGCATCGGTCTGATTGAGAAGAAAAGACAGGGACTGGGCAAGCCGGACATTATCTATGTGAAGAATTTTGCGACACTGGATACCGGGAAAGAACCGGGCGGAGAGCCGGAACAGCCGGATAATGCTGACAGTTCCGCAGAAGTTCGGAAACCGAACTTCAAGAGGTTCGATAATCAAACTTCAAGAAGTTCGGAAATCGAACTTCAAGAGATTCGGAAATCGAACTTGCAGGAGTTCGGAAACCAAACTTCAAGAGATTTGGAAACCGAACTTGCGGAAGTTCGGGAATCGAACCCTAATTATAACAATACTAATTATACCGATCTGAGTTATACCAATCCTATCAATCAATCTGATATGGAAACAGAAAAACAGGAACCGGGCAAGCCGGATAATGGTATGATTGATGTGATGGATGATGCCAACGCCTACATGGAAATCATTAAGGAGAATATCGAGTATGAGCATCACATGAAATATGGCGATTGGAGTGAAAAAGGTCTGTATGAGGAACTGTATGAGGTGATCTGCGAGATTGTGTGCGTGAAGCGTAAGACGGTAAAGGTCAACGGGGAAGATTACCCGTATGAGCTTGTGAAATCAAAGTTTTTAAAGCTGAACAGCTCCCATTTGGAGTACGTCATCGGGTGCATGAAGGAAACCACAACCAAGATAGCCAACATCAGGGCGTACATGGTGACTGCCCTCTACAATGCGCCTAACACCATGAACCACTATTACCAGCAGTTGGTTCAGCATGATATGTATGGCGGCGGCTGGGAAGAAAAAGGGATGTTTGAGCGCAAAGCGGAAGGAGATGGATAAATGGAGTCCATGCGGGATATTGACCGGGCAATGGAACGGGAAATTGCAAAGGGGAGCTGCCCATTGAGGTTTGTAAAAATAGAGTTTGGCGATTCCCCTTATCAGGAGATTGCGTCAAAGGAAAAGCTGCTGGAGGTATTGTCCTATCTGCTACGGACAGGCGATTATGGCAGGTTTGCCGGGAAGGGGACAGGGAATAATGTTTACATGGACATTAAGGGCAGGAAGCCAGCTTTTCAGCGTACCCGTTCTTTTCTTGACCGGAACAGCATATTTTCCGCAATCCGCAGGTATGGGAAGAAAATAAAGCCGGATTTTGACGGGCATACTTATCTGGAAACGGTACGGTGCTGCTTTGGACTGCCGGAAGGGGAACTGGAAAAGTACCGGGTGACCTATGACGGGCAGGAAACCTTCGCTTTTCCCATGTCGGATAAACATATCCTCGGACTTTACACGCACTGCATCTCGGCAAGGCGGGCGGTATCGGGGGATATGGATATTCCCGGAGCAGGCTTTTCGGAGAAGGAACAGGGCATCGCCAGTCTGGAAGATGTGCGTGACGTATTGTTCCAATGCCTTTTGTTTGACACAATAAAATGCGGGGAAGGCGTGTTATGCACTGACCTCTGCACAATCTACTGTTTAAAAGAGGATAGATAGCTTTTGGACTTTTTGTCCAGAAGTAAGTTAGGAGGTGCGCTATGGCGGAAAAATATATTACGGAAGAACAGCGGGCAAAATGCCGGAAAGTGGCGGATGCGTTTGCGGAGCTGTATGAGCTGACCGATGTAATGGTGGCGGATGCCGGGAGGTTCGGCTTTGTCCGTCTGCAATGGTTCAGTGAGGGAGAGGGCTTTGATTCGGCAATGGCATTTTCGGACAGTCTGGAACTGTTTGAGGAACTCTGGCGGATATGGTATGAACATGAAGTCTTAACGCCAGTGCTTGGTACGCCGCTTGCGGAGCTTGACTATGACGAGATATTCCAGACGCTTTCCAAAGACAGGCAGGAGGAAATACTGGAGAAAAAGAGATATTTCATTGCCCTGTGCAAAGACGCTTTCGGTTAAGGCGGCAGATATTTTTCACAATTCTGGGGTGTTTTCTGTTAAAATAGACCGTATCAGGATAAAGGGGTGGTGCGTTTGGGAAACAGGAAGCGGAGGGCTGACAGGACATATAAGGACTTAAAGCAGAAACAGAAAGCAGGAATAGCAGACGGTATGTTCCAAAAGACCTGTGATTATTACAGGGAGCATGGCAGGATGCCGGAAGGAGAGGACTGTGAAAAAATTGCGGGGCAGATTTACCAGAGGGTAAAGGGGATAGCGGAAAAGGCTACCTTTGATGAAATATACAGCCTGTATCTTTACCGGCTGTCACGTTATGAAACAAGGATAGCGGAGAATGGGCTTCCCGAAAAGAAGGAAAAGAAGCAGGATGCCGACAAGCCAAAAGTAAAGCAGAAGGGCAGAAGCAAAAAAGTATGCCCGAACTGCGGAAGGAAGATGAAACAGCAGTTTATCGGCTTGCAGCACTGTAAATGCGGCATGAGCTGGAAGAAGGATATAGGATATTTTGAGCGTACTGGGGATATGGTTTTCGCTCTGGAACGGAGGAAGGCAGGGAAAAAGACAAAGCAGTGTCCGGTGATCCGGTACAGGTAATTAAATATCAGAAACAGCGTGAGGGCAGTTATAGACCGTAAACAGCGGTTTGTAGCTGCCCTTTTTGCGTTTGGAAAACTTTTGGACAAAAAGTCCAGAAGCGGAAGGAGAAATCAGGGAGATGAAACACAAAAAAGCGACAGCAGTTTCTCTTGCGGCGGTGGTGGGAGCAGCGGTATTGGGCGGAATCCGTTATGCGGCAGGGAAAAATAAACCCAAAGCAGAGAGGGAAAATGACGTGCAGGAGGAAGGACTGACAGAGGATAAGCTGCGGGGATGCCTTCTCCGCCTGTTCCGGCTGTATGAGGACAGTGAGTTTGATGATTCTGCGAAGTTTTTGAGCTATGGGAGCGATCCGAGGGAATATGAAGCGGAGAACTATTCCAGTCAGTTATTCCCTTATATCAAAAGGAACATGAAAGACGTGATGATGCTGGAGGGGGATGACGGTACGGGGAAAGAACCTTTCGCCATGACGGACGTGCTTTTCTGTTATCCTGCCTGCAAGATAGGTTGTGAGATAGAGGAACTGTTTTCAGACAACTTTGTCCTGTGCCTTGAAAGCGAGATGTGGATGCTGGAAAACGGTGAGTTTGCGTCTGTCTACTGTGTCAGTATCGGAAAGGACGGAGGGCGGCTCAGTTACCGCTTTGTGGATACCTACATCAAAAATCCGGGGGATATTCCTATCTGCTTTGAGGATTTGGAAAGCGGTTTTTCAGAGATAATCGAAGCGGAGAAAGAAGGGAGAGAACCCTATCTGCCATAACCCGGTCAGAAAGGAGAGCTTATGAAATATTTAATCCACAGGCTGTACGTCCCACCCTGACGGGCGTACAGCAATAAAAAAAGAAGGAGGAAAACCATGCAGGAGGAAGTGACACAGAAAACCATTGCCCTTGTGTTTAAATCTTCCCGGCTGACTGCCGACGTGCTGAAAAAGGCTATGAAGATGTATCTGGAACACCGGAAACAGGGAAAGCAGATGCCGCATGGGAAAATATCAGTGAAAGAGCTGGTCGGTCAGGGTATGGGCGCTTCGAGCATTGAGGTGACGGATAACAACATTAAGTCCT
>CAJTDL010000052.1 GCA_910575035.1 Lachnospiraceae bacterium | reverse complement strand
GGCTTGACCAAGGGAAGGAAAGGCGTAAGGGATGGTGCCTGGCAGTATGCCAGTTTCTGTATGGGTTTTTGAAGGTATATGTGGATATGCCTCTTGGGTATGCTTATAAGGGAAAGCCCTAGGCATACGTGGCAGTATAAAACAGAATAATCCTCGATAGCTCAATGGTAGAGCACGCGGCTGTTAACCGCGGGGTTGTTGGTTCGAGCCCAACTCGGGGAGCTTGGAAAAATCCTGTAAACATTATTGTTTGCAGGATTTTGCTATACTCAAGATAGAAGAGAAGGATTCGAGAAAGCAATGTACTGTTGACCGAAAAAGATAATCCTCAATGGCTCAATGAAAGAGTTACACTTATTGACACATATCATTAGTCGTTTACTAGTGGCTTTTTGTGCAAAATGGGAAAATTGTAGTTTAGGATTATGCTTGCTTAGGAATGACAACAAGGAAAATTAAAAGAAGGAAAAATTATCTACGAATTCTTGAAAGGAATTAGAAAGAGGTAAAAGGTGCGTTTAAAATTGAGTATGCGAACGCGCTCGTTGGTAGGCAGGCTGCTATTAATCGTGGTAATGTTGGTTCAAGTCTAACTCAAGGAGTTAGGGAGAGCCAGTAGACATCAATGTTTGCAGATTTTTACGTTATAGAGAGTGAGAAACAGAACTTAAAACAGGTATAATACTGTGAATCAGAATAGAGATAGAGAAAAATAGATTGAGAGAATTTAGAGGATATGATAATATATTTGTAAAGAAAATAAAATATTGCTTTGATTGAGTTTATAAGTGAGGTGAGAGTGATTAATCGAGAGAAATTAAGAACTGTTACATTTACACTGGGAGATATGATATTTGAGTATGATGAACGAAAGAATGAGTATAATATTGTGCATCATGGTATATCTTTTAAACAGGCTGCCCGAGTGTTTTTTGATTATGATAGGATTGAACTGTATGATGAAGAGAATAGTGAAGTTGAAGATCGTTATGATACAATAGGGGATTTATCGGTGGGATATGCGAATATTTCTTCAGGAGAAACTGTAATCGGAAATATAGGTTCATTTATGGGAGAAATAAATGATATTATATTTGTTGTTTATACAGAGAGAGTGCAAATTGATGGGGATGAAGAAAAAACAGATGTTACAAGATTAATATCTGCCAGATTTGCAACAAATTTTGAAAGGGGGCTGTATTATGGTAAATACTAATGGAATGACGAAAGAAATGATTGAATCTCTTGCTTTTTCGGAGGATGAAAAGGCTGCTCTTGCGGAGGCAAGAAAGAGACCAGTTGTTTTTGATGAAGATTGTCCAGAGACAACTCCAGAGAGGGCTCTGAAATTCAGACGTGTTAATCCGCCGAGAGGCCGCGTAGAAAAAGGGGCGTAAAAATTCATATTTCTTCGGTGTGCGAGCGCACCCGTTGGTAGAGCACGCGGCTGTTAACCGCGGGGTTGTTGGTTCGAGCCCAACTCGGGGAGCTTGAAAAACCTTGTAAACATCGGTGTTTGCAAGGTTTTTTGTTACTGATTGTTTCATTTCAAAGAAAAAAAGCAAGGTTCCATTTTTCATGCGATTGTGAACTGAAACATAATTACTTATCAATTACATATCTATAGGATGCACGAAAAGGTTCGTGCCATCCATCTAAGACCTCATGCAAATCTGTATGGGTTTTATTTTTCTTCACATAACATATTTCAAGATGGATATTTGTTAGTTGATTATGGCAGATAGAATTTCCTGTTACATAACCGATTGGTTTTTTAAACAAGAATCAGTCGTTTTTTTATTTCTCCAAATCCATACATAGCCATTCTGCCATGTGCAGGGTGGCTATTAAATTTTATAACTTCTCGGAATCTCAATGAATGAGTTTTCAACCGAAAATTGACAACTGAATATCGTGCAGGAAAAGAAATTAGAGAAAAATGGACATAAACATTGGACATAGTGGGTACTATGCCTTGAAAAATCTTATGGAATCGCCTAAAATATTATTATGTAGAGGCGGCAGTACCACATCTTCGTAGAGCGGTGCCTGCCGTCTTCTAATTTATAGTCCTTTTTCTTGCGCTTGTTGGAGCGTTCCACAGAAGTCCTTCTGTCGTATTCCTTTTCCTATTTGTTGTTGTCTCTTGGCGGTATGTTAAACAGCCTTGGATTATCAGACGTAAAAATGTGTACGGCTCTGCCGTAGTTAGCCGGTGAACAGGGATATTCACAGAAGCAGCCGCGTTTCTGGCTGGCTTTAGGGCACCAGTATTTTTCTCGGTGTTTGGCGGCTTTATATCTATCCTTATGCATGCGTAAGCCCAATTTACAGACTGGAATGCCATCGTTATCGATTGAAAATCACCTTTATAGGTAAAATACTTGGTATGTCCGGTATTTAGGTCTATAAACGGTGTGATGTTCTTCCCGCCTGCAGTATTCATAAACAAGGTAAGCATCATGAGCAGAATCCAAAAGGAGCTTTTCAATACGGAATGCCGGGAGCTATGCTTCCATTGTGAAAAAGGAATGGGTAAAAATTCACAAGCGGAACAGGCGGCAAATGCAGCGGCAAAAGCCACCGCAAGCGTAGTAAATCCATCATTGCTGGGACAAAAGCACTGGTAAGCACCATTGCTGCAGGGGGATGGGTAGCCGTCCTTATCTTAATTATTGTCCTTCTGTTCGGCGGGCTTCTCTGCATGGTGGGCGGCGGCAATTCCAGCACGGTAAGCCCGGTCAGTGCGGAGGTGGAAGCCTATGAGCCAGTCATCCGCATTTATGCGAGGCAGTACGGCATTGAGGAATATGTGGAGCTGATCAAGGCGGTCATGATGCAGGAAAGCGGCGGGCAGGGCAGCGACCCCATGCAAAGCTCCGAGAGCGGCTATAACACCAGATACCCAAGAGAGCCGAATGGAATCACAGACCCGGAATATTCCATCGAGTGCGGCGTACAGGCATTGAAAGACTGCCTGCAAAGTGCAGGGGTGGAAAACCCGGTGGACATTATTTTCTTTGATTGGGAAAATGACGGAACCGTAGACCATGTGGGGATTGTGGGGGCGTGACGGATGGCGTTGTGAATACTGTAGAGGGCAACAGCGGCGATAAAGTTGCGAGAAGAAGTTATAATATGGGCAGTAATTCCATTTATGGCTACGGATGCATTCTGGAAGCATTAAAATATGTAAAACTTTATTAGAGAACATATAATAAATACCCTCATATCTGTAGATACAAGGGCATTATCAAACGGTCAGACACAAATCTTTCGCAGTTTCTTCCGCAGATGGTCTAACCTTGCATAGATAGCCCCTACCGTCAAATGCACAAGTGGGGCAATCTCCTTTGTGGAATAGCCTTGCATTTTCAGCAAGACGATTTGTAAAGTACGACTGTCCACCGTAACTAATGCAAGATACAGATTTTCATTCTCAATCTCATCCAGTAAATCAGAAACGGTCTTTACCTCCGTCTGCCACTCCCTATCCGCCATGCCCTCAAGGTACTCCCCAAAGTCACTTGACCAACGGTAAAACCGCCTGTTGGAATTAAAATCTGCCCTATCGTCTGTGCGGATTTGCTCAATGGTCGCTTCATCAACGCCGCACTCACGCAGTATCTTTTCCTCGGCTTCTTTCCAGATACGCCATTTCCGCTCCTCTCGTCCGTGGTTGTATGCCATTCTTTTTCCTCCAATCGGGATTTAAGTAAATCCAAGATTGAGAGGGCAGCTAAAAGCCCCCTCATTTTCCCAAAGGAAAAAACAAGGGGGCTGAACGCCTTAAAATCAGCTTTCCATTATTTTTCTTAGCTTTGCAAGGATTTTGGCTTTGCGTTTGTTCACAACGCTCTGGGTTATGCCTAACCTTAACCCGACTTCCCGCTCGGAAAGTTCCTCAAAAAAGATTGCCTTTATCAATGCCTGCTCGCTGTCCGACAATAAGGACAGGGCGGCTTTCAGCCTGTCCACCATCGCCGCATTGGTAACAGCTTCCGCAATGTCTACCGCTTCATCAGCTATGAAATCCAGAGTGTTGCCCTCATCATCAACAAACCTATCCAACGAAAGCAGACATTTCTTTGTATCCAGTTTCTGAAGATAACGCCACCGCTCTTTGTCCCGATAGAAATCCGTGTATTGCTCTCGCACAACTTCAAGCAGACAGCCTTGAACAGGAATAAAAAGCTTGTCCATATAGGTCTGGTCGGCTTGCCTGCGGCGGCAGAAGTCCGTATAAGATAGTTCCACATACCCATCGCTTTCTTTGATATATACTTTTCTTGGTGCATATTTCACCGCATTTTCCTCCAATCTGAATTTTTGAAATGTAAAAATCCAGTTGGAGAGGTGGGGAGCGGCAACCCACACCACTAACAGCCCTGCTGCATATTCTGATAAAAAATGACAAAAGAAAAACCGCAAAGGCTGTCACCACATAAGGAGATAATTTGAAAACATAATTGAGATACAGCTTATGGGCGATAGCAAAGGCGAAAGCCAGCGTAAAAGGTGGAAATGCTTTTTTCGCTGGCTTTCTTTGATATAAAAATGAAATCTTACATTTGCAAAAATGAAAATCTCTTGCTACGATAAAAAAGTGATGCAAAGTTTCAAATAGAATTTAGTGATTGAGGATTTGCTTACCAAAATATCCAACGCACCAATCAAATAATTTCAAATTAGAATGATGGAAATTTAGGTTTATAGGAAAGATTATTTGAACAGATGGGCGGGACATATACAGAAGTTGGCAATTACTATTTGCCTGCTCTCGTCTTACCCGCCGAAAAAGAAAACAATCTTATCGGGATTTGGGAATAGCAACATAAGCGGTATTTAAAAGAACATCACCGAATCCTGTATACAACCTGCTGACTGTCTGTAAGCCGGACAGTTACCTCACCAATATTGACGAACAGGCAGGAGAATATGTTTTCTCGGCTGGTGAAGGAATATGCCAATAGGCAGAGTGTGGCAGAGCGGATCAAAGCCACCAAGCCGCCTGACTGGATATAGAAAATGAACAATATCCGAAATTCAATTGAAGAAATTATCAATACAGATATAATACTCAAATAAAATATTTGAAAAAAGAGGGGAAAAAGTAACGCTTTCTCCCTTTTTAAAAAGTCATTAGGTAAAGCATGATGTAAAGGAGCTAAAACAAATTACTACCTAAAATTAATATATAGCAGAATGCAACCTTTTCCTAAAAAATCGGTGTATATAGGTGAAAGCAGCTTTCGATAGAACTTGAGAAAGGAGAAGCCATGAAGGATGAAGAAATCGTAGAACTGTATTTTTCACGGTCAGAGGATGCCATTTCCGAGACAGCATTGAAATATGGGAACTATTGCAGCTACATATCCCAAAACATTCTTCATAGTAAGGAAGATGCTGAAGAATGTGTAAATGATGCCTATTTTGCTGCATGGAAAACAATTCCGCCTCAAAGACCGCACAATTTAAAAACTTTTTTAGGAAAGCTGACACGGAATATTTCCTTAAAAAAGCAAGAGAAGTATCAAGCTGCAAAAAGAGGCGGCGGATATGTGGATACCGTCTTGTCTGAACTAGAGGAGTGCATAGCTTCCAATAGCAGTATTGAAGATAGTATAGATTATTCTGCGTTGATTGAATGTATAAACTCCTTTCTGTCATCTCTGCCGTCTCTTAATCGGATTGTTTTTGTCCGCAGATATTGGTATGTAAGCCCCATATCTGAAATTGCAGAACAGTACAATATAAGTGAAAGCAAGGTGAAATCTATACTCTTTCGTTTAAGAAAGCGACTAAAGGAATATTTAGGAAAGGAAGGTTTTTTTATATGAATTCTCGAAAACTGTTTCATAGCATAGGAGAAATTGAAGATAGATTTATTGATGAAGCATCCCCAAAGGAGAAAATGCAACCAACCAAACGGCGCTTTTCAGTAATAAAGGCTGCGGTTGCTGCGGCAATTATACTGGTTACGGCCGTACCCATCACGGCCTTTGCTATTGAGACATTCCAGTATAACGCAGCAGTAACATACTTAACTTCACTTGGAATTGAAGCCGAAGACTTAAGCGACTATTCCCGCAGGGAAGTTATAGAGACTGTTAAAACATATGACGCAGGCGAAAGTAATGCTCTGATAGAAAATCTTTTGCAGGAAAATGATAAAATCCCTGTGACAGACACGATGGCGCAAGTTACATCTGAACAAGTATCAAAACTCACACCAACCATGACTTATAAAGACATTATTGAGGTATTGGGAAATACTGTTGATGTTGGAAGCGGTATTTATATTCTTCAATACGAGGTAGATGGAGAATATACGATTAAGATTCCATTGGCAGATGATAACGCTCAGCTTGGCGTGACAGGAGATAAACTTTTAGAAGCAGAAAAATCTGTAACTGTTTTACAAGCAGACTATCCAAAATATAATACAGCTGAAGAATTAGTGAGATCTTCGGATTTAGTTTTTGCTGGTACAGTCAAAAATATTGAATATCAAATGATTGATGTAAGTACAGACAAAGAACCAGATGAAGATACCGGATTCGTAGATAATGAGAAGATGCCGTATACGCTTTATACCGTTGATGTGGACAAAGTATACAAAGGAAGTATTGAGTCGTCCACAATCATAATCAAGCGTGCTGGCGGGAGTTTTGGCAGTGATGAATATGTTGTCGAGAATGCATCTGAAATTGCAAAGGGTAAAAAATATTTATTTGTTACTGAAACATATGAAGACACCTATCCAAGTTTATTGAATGCAGATCAGAGTTCTTATGATATGGATACTCCTCAAACTATAATGGATGGGGAAGAAAAAGAAATTACGTTATCTGATATCCTTAAATTGTTCTAAAAGAAGGCTGGACGGAAAAAGTCAGAAGATTTCGTTAGCCTGGGAGAAAAATAGTTCAAAGTTGTAATAGAGTACATGAATGGAAACAAAATCTGATTTTTCAGCTAGAAACGTCAAATGGTTTCAAAAACTGTTTGACGTTTTTGATTGTATACTTTTTGGGATATTTTAAAAGAATTTAGTAAGATAAGATTACCGATTTTTCGGGGAATTGTAAACTAATATAAAATACTAATAAACATCGTTCAAGTGTAAAAACTTGGATGTTTTTTATTCCCCTAATATTGCATTGGGGTATATGTGGACAAGTGAATACAATACCCTCTCTTTTGAAAAGGAAGTACAGGGCTAAAAAATATTGCCCTGAAAACATTGTATATCGGACGCTTTTTATAACCAAATAAAATAGTATGCCCACCTTCCGAAAAAATATTCAAAAACTTTTTGGAAAGTATTGACAAACACTTATTTCATTCAGTATAATAAAATACTCTTTTAAGAGAACCACAACCAATTAATTACATATCTTCACAGAATTTTGAAGGACGGCTTTACGCCGCACACGCCCGCAGTATGCGAAAAAGAAATACTGCCGCTTCTGAAACTGCTTCGAACTGTCGGCAACAGATAAGCGTAACAGACAGTTTCGACTTTGAATCTCAAAGCCGGTTACATCATTGTGAAACCAAAAACCGCAAGGGATAAGTCTATCCTTTTGTATTGGTCGGTACACATTGATGTGCCGGCTTTTTTGCTGCCCAAATGCCGGCTACAACTAAATGACCGGCTGGATGGGATATGATTTTGCGATAACCTCTTTTTTCGGAGAGTGAGCGGAACAACGCCGCCTGAGATGGGGACAGGGACAGAAAAACGACATTCAGACAGACCGGCGGAAAACAACAGATTGTATGCGGCAGAAAGGATGTCGCATACCGCAGCAAGCAGGGAAACTGTATTGACAGTTTCCGCCCCAACCGGCTTTAAGAGCCGATTGCCCTTTGGGGAATCCCCCAATCCCCTCAAAAATCCAAGAAAGGACTGATGTTATGAACGAAGCCAAGAACAAAAATTTATTTATCCGTGTGAGCGAAAAAGAAAAAAATATTATTGAGCAGAACGCCAAAAAGTGCGGGCTTTCCGTATCAGAATATCTCCGCCAGCGTGCTTTGGGGTATATGCCGAGAGCCATCCTGCCCGAAATATTCTTCTCTTTCAATGACAAGCTGGATGAACTCTGCGTCGCTGTCGAGGGCAAAATTGCAACAGATACGGAAGAAAAAATAATTGCCTTGATTGATGGAATCACAGCCGAGTTAATCCTCCCCCAAAAAGAAAAGGCGGTGGTATAAATGGCGACTACCGGCTTCTGGCCTGTCAAAGACCGGCTGAAGGAAGTGATTGACTATGCGGAAAATCCCGACAAAACCATAGATAAAAAGTATGTGGACAGCGATTTATACGCCGCCCTGCGGTATGTTTCCAATGACACAAAGACCGACGAGCGTATGTATGTCAGCGGCATCAACTGCAACGCAAAGCGGGCGTATGAGCGTATGACGGCAACGAAAAAACGCTTCGGGAAAACAGGCGGCAATGTGGCATACCACGGCTACCAGAGCTTCCAGACCGGCGAAGCCACGCCCGAAGAAGCGCACAAAATCGGCATGGAAACCGCAAAGCGGATGTGGGGAAACGAGTATGAAGTTGTTGTTACCACACACCTTAATACAGACAATGTCCATAATCATTTTGTTGTAAACTCTGTATCTTTTAAGACGGGCAGGAAGTTTGAAAACCATATCTCCGACCACTACCGCCTGCGTGAAATCTCCGACGCCGTATGTCTGGAACATGGGAAAAGTATATTGAAAGACACAGAGTTTTACGGCGGGAGCAAAAAAGAATACTGGCGGAAACAAAACAGCGGACTGTCACATCGGGAGATTCTGAAAGCAGATATTGACGCCGCCCTTGCCCAGTCCGCCAACTTCAAGACATTTGAAACCCGTTTAAAGGATATGGGCTATGAAATCTGCCGTGATGAAACCTTCACCCATTATTCCGTAAAAGGAACAGGCTGGCAGAAGGCAGTCCGCTTAGACCGGCTTGGGAAAGAATACACCCCTGAATCAATCAGGGCAAGGCTGCTTGACAACCAACGGCATGTCGGCTATGTCCCATTCCACAAGCCGAAATATACGCCGCTCCTTACGCTTGAAATCGAGTACCGTAAAATACAGCGCATGGACGGCATACAGATACTTTTCGCCCTTGTGATTGAACTTTGCAGGCTGATTACGGGAAACAATACCGCCCCCGAAACTCCCCGCCCGCTCTCCCCCGCCATGCGGCAGGAAATTGTAAAATTAGATAAAACGCTCAAAGAATACAAGTTCCTATGCGGGAACAACATTGATTCCCCGCAGGAGCTTGTTTCTTTTATCGAAGAAAAGCGGGAGCAAATCGGCGCATTGGAAAAAGAACGGCAGTCAGTTTACAACCGCAACCGCCATAAGAAAAGCGGGGAATTAAATGCACAGGCAAGGGAAATCTCCGCCAAGATAAAACCTCTGCGGGCGGAATTATCCCTTGCAAAAGCTGTCCTTGAAAAAATACCGAAGCTGAAAGAAGTAATTGAAGCCGAACGTCAGGCGGAAACCGCCGTCCTGAATAAAACAAGAGAAAGAAGGTTTGCACGATGACAAATACAGAAATTAAAATCAAGAACCAGCCAAAGAAAAAGGCTGCGAATATCCAAGTAGATAAACTCCGTACTTTTAAAGGACATCCCTTTAAGGTACTGGATGATGAAGATATGGACAATCTTACAGAGAGCATAAAGGCACAGGGAATTATTTCTCCGTTAATCGTCCGCATAATTGAAAACACAGATGAATATGAAGTGATAAGCGGACACAGGCGTTTACACGCCGCCGTCAAAGCAGGGCTTTCCGAAGTCCCAGCCTTAATTTATCCCCTTGACCGAAATGAAGCGGTGATTGCGGTTGTAGACAGCAACCTGCACCGTGAAAGGCTGCTCCCAAGCGAAAAAGCCTTTGCCTACAAAATGAAAATGGAAGCACTGAAACAACAGGGTAAGAGAACGGATTTAACTTTGTCGCAAGCTGCGACAAAGTCGGATACCGCCGCCGAAATAGGAAAATCACAGAATGAGAGCCGTGACCAAGTATTCCGCTATATCCGTCTGACTTATCTTATCCCCGAACTGCTTGACAAGGTTGACGAGGGCGTTATCGCACTCAGCCCCGCCATAGAACTCTCCTACCTCTCCAAAGAACAGCAGAAAATTTTGCTTGACGCAATGAACTTGAACGACTGCACACCCTCACACGCACAAAGCATCCGCATGAAGAAAGCGGCACAGCAAGGCACTCTTTCTTCGGACGGTATTTATGAAATCATGTCGGAGGAAAAAGCCAACCAGACCGAGCGCATCAGCTTTAAAGTACAGGATTTAAAGGGATTTTTCCCGAAAAACTTTACGCAAAAACAGATGACGGACACGATTCTGAAGCTGCTCTACGAGTACAACAGAAAACTGGAACGAAGCCGCAGAAGTCGTGAGGAAAGGTAAGGTAGCAGTATGAAAACATTAGAAACCTTTACAGCCAACCCAAATGCAGTCTATATGCTGCCGCCTGAGTCGATAGATGAAAATGAGAAAATCAATTTATCACAGGAAATACTGCCCCGCAGTCCCGATATCCGCATTGAAAGCGGAAAATTAGTGCGTTTCAGCGGGGAAAACGAGTTTTCATTAAAAATTGGCGGCACGACCTACGAGGTCAATACCCATTTCAGCAAGAAAGGAAAACAAAGCGTATTGGAGCAGTTTAAGGAACTGATACTGTCCGAAAAGTTGGTTTAATATTGCACATTGGAAAAAGATAACTGGGTATGGTAAGATAACCCTGCCTTTGCTATGCCCGGTTGTCGGAAAGGAGATTATTTTTATGGCAACAGCAAAATTAAACGGGCAGACAGAAGAAAAAATCACAGCTTTGTATTGTAGGCTGTCGGTTGACGACGATAATAAAGACGAGGAATCCAACAGTATCACCAATCAAAAACAGATACTTTCTGATTATGCAAAGAAAAACGGTTATACAAATACTATGTTTTTTGTGGATGATGGAATCAGCGGCACGACCTTCCAAAGACCGAATTTTATGCGTATGGAGTGTATGGCGGAAAACGGTGAAATCGGCACGATTATCGTCAAAGACCTTTCCCGTTTCGGGCGTGAACAGGTAGAAATGGGCAGGCTTACGCAAGTGGTGTACCCGTCCCTCGGCATCCGCTTTATCGCCATACAGGAGCGTGTGGACACTCTGACCGGCGACGGCGTGGAGATGATGCCCTTCCACAATATTTTTAACGAATGGTATGCGGCGCAGACCTCTAAGAAAATCCGTGCGGTGTGGCAGTCCAAAGCGGAACACGGCGAACGTATCGCTTCTATCGTACCCTATGGGTACAGGAAATCGGAAGATAACCCAAAACAATGGGTAATTGATGAACCGGCGGCGCAGACCGTAAGGAAGATTTTTGCCTTGTGCCTTGCAGGGAAAGGCCCGATGCAGATTGCAAGGCAGCTTGAGGAAGAACAGATACTCTCCCCCGCCGCCTATTTTGAATCCATCGGCAGGAAACATGCGCAGAAAGTCCCCAAAAACCCTTGCGGTTGGGAACAGGCGACCGTCGGCTATATCCTCGAAAACAGGCAGTACACCGGCTGCGCCGTCAATTTCAAAAGCACTACCGTCAGTTACAAAGTCCATAAGAGAATCCAGCACAGCGAGGAAGATTACCAAATCATCCCCGATATGCAGGAAGCCATCGTCTCCGAGGAGCAATGGCTGAGGGTGCAGGAACTTCGCAAACACAAGCGCAGACCGACGAAAACCGGCAGGACGAGCCTTTTTTCGGGGCTGCTCTACTGCTGCGACTGCAAATCGAAAATGCACTTTGTAGCCTCCAAGAGCATGAAACGGAAACAGGAGCATTTCCGCTGTTCCCAATATAAATCCGGCAGAGGTGAATGCTCCATGCACTATATCCGTGACATTGTCCTTGAACAGCTTGTGCTGGAAGCCGTCAGCGACTTATCCGATTTTGTACGCTGTTATGAGCCGGTATTCCTGTATCTGCTGGCAAAGAAAAACAACGCCATGCGGCAGAAAGAATACCAACAGCTTCAGCAGGCGGTTGAGAACGTCACAAAGCGGATAGCGGAAATCGACAGGCTGATTGAAAAGGTGTTTGAGCAAAACGCAGGCGGCATCCTCTCCGATGAGCGGTTTGCTAAAATGCTTCAGAACTACGAAAAGGAGCAGAAAGCATTGACGCTGGAAGTGGAAGAAAACCGCCAGACCTTGCAGAATGCCGAACAGCGGGTAATGGATTTAAGGCTTGTCTTACGCACTTTGCGGGAGATGACCGACATTAAAGAACTTACTCCTACGCTTGTCAATTCGCTGATTGAGCGTATCGAAGTCCACAACAGCGACAAATCTGGCGGTCACAGCCATGTGAAAGTAGATATTTATTTTACGGCGGTGGGCATGATAGATATTCCCACCGAAAAAGAAATCCTTGCCACGATGGAAGAAATACGGAACAACCCGCAGAACTTCAAATTTGTGGCTTAACAAACGGATACGGCGCAGTCCTAAAAAGAAGGCTACACCGCATCCTACATATAAGTATCCTTATCTGGCGACAGCAAAGGCTGTCTGACCTTTACGGTTTAAGGAGATTATATATCTATCATGTAGAAATTTGACTTCTACTTGTAGGGTACAAAGCTCCCATGAATTGATAAAAATTTTTTTAACAAGCTATCCCTATCTATTCTTTCAGTTCTATATGTAATTGCTGATTCAGATAAGCAGCATAATGTTCGTTCCAGACCAATACATAAAATGTTAGGGAAAAAGGTGATTGTGTTGAACATAGCGGCAACCTCCCTTGTGCCGCCGTATTGTTCAAATGCAGAAAAAACAGCGGCTTATTCCTAAACCGCTATTCGCCAATATTGATAAAAAAAGACATGACAAATCAACCTGCCGATTTACGGTTTTTTTTATTCGGCAGGTTGCCAATAAATTAAATCAATTTAGAAAAATCATTTTTCCAAAAGGATAGCAATGGTAGGGCTACCTCTATGATAGGGTTCTCCCGCAATATCCCCAAAGACCTCACATACTTTAAATCCTGCTTCTTTTGCTTCTTCAATTAGTGTTTCTTTGGTAAAACAGGTATTCCATAAATAGTAAGTTGCTGTATTTGTGTTTGAAATAATAGTTGTCTGTTCTAAAGTCACGGAATTTGAGTATTTGTAATGCCCATATAAAGCGATATATCCATCTTCCCGCCAAAAACCTCCATCATTACAAATTTCCCATGTCTGCATTTCTTGAAAAGAATTATATGTTTCCACCGAAAACACATCTAATAAAAACTTTGCACTGGGTTTCAAATGCTGATATATCTTACACATAAGGTTTTTTCTATCAATCGTTGATAATGCACCATAATCGCAATATATCATCGTGGCAAAATCAAAAACTTTATATAACTTCATATCCAAATAATTTTGATAAAGATAAGCAATGTCTAATCTTTTCTTTAATGCAGAGTTTCTGGCATAGTTTATAGACCTTTTTGAAAAGTCCATGCCCGTTACTTGATATCCTTGTTTACAGAATCTTTCAGCATATATTCCTGGTCCGCACCCAATGTCAAAAAGCAACGGATAATCCGTTGATGGTACGATTTCTTTTATCCAATCCACCGACTTATCTATAAATTTTAATTTCCTGCTTGCTCCGTTAAATTCAGGGTTAAGGTGTGCTTTAAGCATTTGTTTGGAAATATATTCATCATTCCAAAATTCGCCTTTGGTTTTTGTGTAAAGAGGGGGTTTTTTAAGACATCCGATAATATCATTTAACATGGCTTTCTTCTCCTTTCAGTAGGCAAAAGAAAAAGCCGTAGATTTTACTCTACGGCTAATCTTTCAAATGAGGAAGATATAGTTAAGAGTAAAATAAAATCAAACATTAGGCATAAAAACAAAACTGTAAAAACAGTCCTCTTTTACCTATTGAATTGATTTTATCTACTCTTTTCCAGTCATACCCATGCCACCGATTATGTGACATCTGATACGCCGGACTTCCATCACCTTTTCTGTTTAGTTTTATGCACTTATCTTACATGAAATAATCCCTTTTGTCAATAATTATGTGCTTGTATGGTTTCATTTTGGCAGGCAACAACGATTTTATTAATATGAATTTTTCTTTTTGAAAAAGCAATGCTCATAATCCTTTGCACTCTACAAATTATAATTTTACCCCACCTATAACAGTAAACAGGAGTGGCAAGGTTGTATCCTTCCCCTCCACTTTTGACATAATAAGTTAGAAATTAAACGAAGATAATTTCTTTTTCCACACTTTCCCTCGCACAAGTCCTTATGTTATTCATCCTCCCCACTCATTCTAAGGCATTTTCATCCTTTAGCTGTTCTGTTATGCCTTGTGCCTGTTTCATACTCTCTATGAGCCTTTCAAAATGTTCCTGTGCCTGTCTGTCAATATCGGCAAGGTATGTGTTCAGCTTGCCGATATTGAGAAGATTGGTATATGTAACCCTACAATACTGTTTCAGATAGTCCAGATGTTGCTGTCCCTATATGCCTATCGGCTGTTCTTCTTCGGCGGGTACAGTTAAGCACGGTATTAAGTAATCGCCTTGCCTGCCGTATTTGCCGCCCAGTTCCTCAAAAATCGTCTTTGCCATTTTTCCATACCTCCATTATCGTATTTTTACTTTGACCATCCTTGCGTGAACGAATTTCTCAATCAGCTCGTCCACACAGTCAGTATATCTGTCCTCCGTTATAAGGCTGTTCCGCAAATTCATAAGGCGGAGGATTATCAGCCACCATTTGTTATAATCCAGATACAAATGATATTTCTTTTCTTTCATTGCATTTTCTTACTTTTAGAGGACAGCCATTCTTCCTGCAAGGGTGCTTCAACACCTTTGCCTTGAAAGTCCGTTCTCTTATGTAGCCGCCGAAGCGGTAACAGATTTTGACGGTCTGGTTTACTCCGCTCTCTGTTTCCGTTCGGTCAAACACTTCTATCCGTTTCACCAAAAGATTAAGGTTTTCAGCATTTAGTTCCTGTATCCCTGCATATTCAGCCATCAAGTCAGCCCATTGCAGGGCGTTTTTCTGATTGTCCTTAACCTCCTGCAAAGCATTCTCAAGCGTTGCTATCTGTCCCAATAACTGCTCCTGCTCCGACTGGTACTTGTCAATCAGTCGGGTAAAATTGTCATTGGAGATATGTCCCGATAGGGAATCCTCATACAGACGGTCAAACAACCTTGTCACTTCATCATAGCGTTTTCTTGCCTGTTTCAGTCTTGTTTGGTTGCTTTTGTCCCTGTTTCCATCTGCCTTTGAGTTCATTTTCACCGCCAAAGCCACCGCCCTATCCCTGTCCTCGTATGCAAGGCGGGCGTGGTACTGAATATCGGCAAGGACAGCATTATACAAATCCTCATAGAAAATGCGGTGGTCTGTGCATGATTTTGTGTTGTGTGCATAGGTGGTGCAGACAAAGATACGGTGTTTGTCCCTGCCCCAAAACCGTTGGCTCATTGCCTTGCCGCAAGTGCCACACTTAATTAAGCCAGAGAAAATTGACACATTCCCGCTCGTGTCCTCCCGCTTGCGGCTTAGGATTTTGGCGTTGGCACTGTCAAAAATCTCTTGCGAGATTAGCGGTTCATGTGTATTGTCTACCCTTATGCGGTCAGATTCGGGAACTTTTTTCATAACCCCTACCTTGAACACAGTTTCATGCTTACACATAATTGTATGACCAAGATAAACGGGATTCCCGATAATGCCACGGACAACGGTGTACGACCACTCATATTTATTTTCGGAATTGGCAAAGCGTTCGGAATAGTCCTTTTCCCCACGGGTATGCTGCCACCATGAGGGGCATGGGACTTGCTCTTTCCGCAATGTCGAAGCGATTTTGTGTGAACCCATGCCCGCATTGGCATACTCAAATATTCGTTTTACTACTCCCGCTGTTTCCTCGTCCACAATTAGCTTATTGTGATTGTCAGGTGCTTTGCGGTATCCAAACGGTGCATAGGAGCAGCGGTAAAGCCCTGCTTTTGCCCTTGCACGGATGGAAGAACGGATTTTCCTTGAATTGTCCCTGCTGTAAAATTCGTTCATCACGTTCTTTAATGCTGCTATATCATTGTTCTTGTTGGCAGTGTCCACGCAGTCATTGACTGCGATATACCGCACATTTTTCATCGGGAAATATATCTCCGTGAAATGCCCGACCTTTAAATGGTCACGCCCCAGACGGGATAAATCCTTTGTGATGACCACATTAATCCTGCCCGCTTCAATGTCATCAAGCATACGGTTAAAGTCTGGTCTGTCGAAATTCAAGCCGCTCCAACCGTCGTCCACATAGATTTCCATTACCATAAATCCGTGTTCCTTTGCGTACTGTGTCAGCATCGCTTTCTGTGTTTTAATGCTCTCGCTGTCGCCTTGCAGCATATCATCTTTTGATAAGCGGCAGTAGAGATCCGTCCTTAAAATGCCCATTCATTCCGTCCCCTTTCTCTGTTTTTTATCCCCATTGTATTCTGTATCTTTCATTATCTCAAAGGTACGGACAGAGGACTTGCCCCTCCGCACCTCGTTCACAAGCAGGGAAACAAACAACTCCTGTATATTTTTTTCACCCAAATAAACAGGCTGAACCACTATTTTCGGGCGTGTAATTGTCTTTGCCATAGGCATGTATCCTCCCTTAAAGATGGAAAAGGAGCGTCTGTAAACGCCCCTAATCCAGATAAAAATATTTATTGTGCCAGTTCTTTTTTCAATGCCGCAAGGAGATTTCCCGCTTCTTTTTCCGTCAGCGTAATGCCCCTGCCGCACTTCCCACGGTCTGGCGACCAGCTCCGAACATCATATTTCGGCTCTTTCCCATTCCATGAGATAAGGTTGATTTCTTTCGTATAGCCGCTGTCGCTTGTGGAAAGTACAGCAATTTCCTTTACAATCTCATACTGGATTTCTTTCATTTCCTACCTCGTTTCCCCCAAAGTCCTGTCTTTTCCCTGTTCCAATGCCCTGCATTTACTGCCCGAAAAGACAAGATTATCTGCTCTCCCTGTTCCGTTTCCTCTGTAATTCACGCTCCAAGAGCCTGATAATTGTATCTTCCATCTGCTTCGGCGTTGTGTCTTTCGGGAAGTATTTTTTCAGCTTGCTCGTGTTGATTTTCAATGTTTCTTTCTGGTTTGCCTTTTCCTCGGTCATAACCGCAAAGATAGTATCCATGTCAAGCCGCCCCGACTGGCTTAGCTGCTTCATCCGTTGTGCCTGTGAAAGTGAAGGCGTTGCTTCCTCGCTCTCCATCGTGGCGAATAGGTTTTCCTGTTCGCCTTTCTTCAAAAAAGACAGCTCCACCGCAGGCGTGAGGGCGATTTTCCCCTCATCAACCATCTGCAAAATCGGCGGTATCAGTTCCGTCAAGCGGATAAAACGCTGTATCTGGGTACGGCTATTCGGCGACTGCTGTGCAAGCTGTTCCACCGAAGTCAACTTCTGCCCAAGTTGGGGAGAAGTTAAGTCCGTGCGGAATCCCTGCCTTTTCATGGCTTCTAACTTCATCTTGTAGGCAAAGGCACGCTCCGATGGCAGGATGTTTTCACGCTGTAAGTTGCTGTCCACAAGGGTGATAATTGCCCTGTCACGGTCTAAAGGCAAAACAAAAGCAGGAACAGTATCTATCCCTGCAAGCTGTGAGGCACGGACACGCCGCTGCCCTGCAATCACTTCATAACCGTTCCCATCTTCCATAGGGCGGGTGATTATCGGCGTCACCACGCCAAACTCCTTAATGCTTTCCGCCATCTCCAAGAGTGCATTATCCTCCTCAACCCGAAATGGATTGTCTGGGAACGGGTGCAAATCCGTCGTCTTTAACACCTTAAAATCCTGTTTCTTCAATCTGTCTCCTACCTTTCCTTTGATTTATTCCTGCCTGTTCTCTGTAATTCATCAAGCACTTCAGACGGGATTTTCTTTAATAACCGCCCCATCTGCTCATTGGTTCTCTGCAGCTCAAATATCTTCTGGTTTGCTTTCTGTACCTTTAATTCCTCCGCATACTTTTCATCACTCATACGCCCCGCATAGTCGCTTTCCTGCCCGATTTGCTCTTTCAGTCTGTCAATATAGGCACTCTGCCTGCTTAATTCCCTTGAGAATTTCTCCACGTCTGGAATCCATGCCGCAATCATTTCCAGAGCTTTATCACGCTTCCTTCCTGCATTAAAGGCGTTAATATCAGATAGGGCAGACACGATTTCTGCATACTGTTTATCAAGCCTGCCGCCCAGTTTGTAGAGCCATGTGGGGATGTGCTTCCGCTTGGTTTCCATTGAGGACTGTCCCCGTTCAAGCTGATTCCACCGTGAGGAGATCCGCTCATGATAGGCGGTCTGCCACTCGGACAAGGATTTCTGATTGCCTAATATAGCTTTTGCCGACAGCTTATTTTCTGGCGTAATCGGTACAAAGCAAAGGTGCATATGCGGCGTTTTCTCGTCCATGTGGACAACAGCGGAGAGGATATTCTGCCTGCCGACACGCTCTGAAATAAAATCAAGAGCCGTCTGGAAATACTCTTTCTGTTCCTCTGGCGGCAGGCTGTTCATAAACTCTGGTGAAGCGGTGATAAGCGTTTCCACCATCATCACGCTGTCTTTCCGTGTCCTGCAGCCTGCTCCAGCTACCTTTCGGTTAATCTCTTTCTTGTAGGTGTAGCGTGGCGGCGGTACAAGGTGATAATTATATTTTGAGCGTTCCACGACAATGTCGGGGTTGCTCTTATAGGCTTCTTTCTTGCGTTCATTGTGGCGTTCACAGGCAGCCACGCCGCCCGCCTTGCGTTTCTGGAAACGCAGGATTGCATAAGGCATTTCTATCATTCCTCCAATCTGTCTGTGTGGAAGCCGCTCCGTCTGCCCGACGGCATGACAGCCATGACAGGTATGACGGGTATTTTAAGATACCCCTGCCGCTGTCATTCCTTACGGGAGAACACCCTGTAAACGCCCATTGCAGGCGTGGGAGCTCCTCGCTTTTTTCGGCTCGCAAACCCACCCCTGCGGTCAGAAAAAATCTCCGATTTTTCCGACAGCGTTTACAGGGTGTAACACACTACGCTTTGCCCTGCAAAGTCGTGTGCCAGACGTTCCCTCTGGACTCCCTTATGGCAGGGCTTACGCCCTGCTTATCTTGCGCTTTCAGCTTCGGATGAAAGAACGGTATCTGTGTTCGTGTCGGCAGTGACAGCACGAGGGGGCATCCCAAAACTGCCGTCATGCCTGTCATGGCTGTCATGCCATCCACCGACACACTTTGTAAGGGTAATCTTCCTGCCGTTGTATTTTCTTTTGTAGTCGTACTGGACACCATTCTCAGAAAGGAATGTGGAGCGGTATTCATTGAGCCATTTCGTTATGACCGTGGACAAATCCCCTCTTTCTCCCATAGCGGCTAAAAGCTCCGTAGCCGTCCCCGACCATTCTTCCTTGTCCCGCATATATTCCACTACCCGAAAAAGGGCAGACGGGATTTCTGCCGCCGCAAGCTGCTCCTGTGTCTGCCGCTCCACCAGTTCCCAACTGCAATCACGGAAACGGAGCATGAACTCTTGGTAAGGCGTGTCCCTGCCCGTCACATACAATTTGGCGGTATCGGACGCACGGCTTTCTTTTTCCAACACAAAAGTAGCGTCCGCACTCCCTGTCAGCCCTGTCGTGCCAGAAACCTTGTTGAACACGTCACTGTCGTTCTGCTTTCGGATATGGTGTACGACCACCACGGAAAGGGAATGCCTGTCGGCAAAGTCCTTTAGCAGCGATATGTCCCCGTAATCGTTGGCATAGGCGTTATCCTTGGATGCGGTGCGTATCTTCTGTAAGGTATCAATGACAATAAGCCTGCTGTCGGGATATGCTTTAAGGTAGTCGCCAAGCTGCATGATAAGACCGTCTGATAATTTGCAGCTTGCCACGGCAAAATGAAGCCGCCCGCTTGCTTCATCCGTCAGACGGAACAGCCTGTCCTGTATGCGGCAGAACGTGTCCTCAAGGCAGAGGTAAAGCACATCGCCCTCCAATGTCGGCATATCCCATAAAGGCAAGCCCTGCGACACGCAAAGGCAGAGCTTTAGCATGAGCCAGCTCTTGCCAATTTTCTGTGAGCCGCAGAACAGCGACAAGCCAGTCGGGATAAGGCTGTCCACCACAAAGGACGGCTTTTCAAGCGGCTCATAAAGGAGCGTGTCGGCATCCACCGTCTGTAACTGCTGCACAGAATCCCTCCCTCCGTTTTTGCTTTGTTTTGTTACACATAGGCATTTGTCCTCCTTAAATTTATTTACCCATGCAAAAAAGCAAGGGTATGTAGGCACAGCCAGTCCATACAGTTCCACGCCCACTTGGGCGGCGTTCTCTCTGCCAGTGCTATGCACGGATTGAGCAAAGGGCAGGCTCATGTCATAGCTCTGCTGTCCGTTGCGGCAGGTATCCCTCTGGCGATTGCTATGAAGTTTTCAAGGAACAGTAATCTGTCACATTTGTTTTGTGACAATAAAATAGGGCGGGAGGTTTTGACCTCTCACCCAGTAGCCGATAAGGAAGTGTAATTTTAGACATGGTATTCTGATTTTTTGAAAAATATATAAGCACCCGATACTTGATTTTCTTTCGGTCAGTAACGAGTGCCTATAATGATTTTAAATATTTACAAACACTAACTTAATTTTTATGGTATAATATTTATTATTACATTTAGGAGGACACCTATGAGAGCAAACATTTCTAGCCGTTTAGGAACCGAAACCCCTTTACTTAAAGATTTAATTAGCGATGTTAAAAAGGGAGAGATAAAAATACCACAATTTCAACGAAAATTTGTTTGGAAAGAAGAACAAGCTATTAAACTGTTAGATAGCATTTCTAATAATTATCCAACTGGTAGTCTTTTATTTTGGAAAACAAGCACAAAATTAGCAACAGAACGTGATATTGGAGATTTTCGTTTGCCTGAAACTGATGATTTAAGTCCAACAAATTATGTTTTAGATGGGCAACAAAGATTAACTGTTATATATTCTTGTTTTGGAGCTCCTGATGATGAAAGCGGTTTTGCTGTGGGATACGATTTAATTGAAGAAGAATTTATACGACTACCTGAAAAATATGAAATACATATTTTCCCTCTTCGATGGATTTATAACACTACTAAGTTACTTAACTTTCGCACAGGTTTAACTAGTCACCCATCATCAGAAGAACTGCAAACACGTTTAGATTCAATTATTGAAGTAATAACAAATTATAGATTACCTGTTGTAACTTTGAAAGATTTATCTGTTGAAGAGGTTTGTCCAATATTTGAGAGGATTAATAGCTCGGGGACGCGTTTGTCTACCTATGATTTGATGGTTGCTGCAACATGGACTCAAAGTTTTAACCTTAATAGCGAAGTTGAATCAATTGCCGATTCTTTAAAAGAAAAAAATTTTGAGGATATTACAGGCGATACTATCTTAAAATGTTTATCCACAGTAAAATATCAAAGCGTAAAAAGGCAACATGTTTTATCTTTAAGAAAGCTAAAACGACAAGAGATGGATAACTTAGTTACTGGCATAAAAGAAGCATTACTAAAAACTGTTGATTTACTCACTACAGAATTTAAGTTATATAGTTGGGACTTTCTTCCGTATGAAGCTATTGTTATTATCATATGTTATATTTTTTACAACAAAAAAAGCTTAACCCCAGACGATATAACCAGACTGAGAAAATGGTTTTGGACAAGTAGTTTTTCAAGCCGTTACCGTGGTGCATCTGAATCTTTTATCTCAAATGATTTAAAATGCATTGAAGATTACATTTTAAAAGAAACAGATGTTCCTGGATTGTTTAATAATATACCATCCGTTGGTGAAATAAAAAATATGCTTTTTCGAAGCAATAATTCCAGAACTAGAGCATACATTTTGTTATTAGCGTCATTATCTCCTCGTAATATAACTAACGGAATTACAATTGATATACAAAATGCTCTATCTATTTTTAACAAAAAACAATATCACCATATTTATCCACAGGCATTTTTAAAAGGATTAGGTGTCCATCAAAACAAAATAAATTCAATCAGTAATATATGTATATTAGCGGCTTCTGAAAACAATTATGTAAGCGATAGAAATCCCAATATTTATATTCCTGAACTTATTGACAAGTTAGGTAATGAATATGAAAAGATATTCCAATCCAATCTACTACCTATATTAAAAAAAGAAGATTATGAACAATTATCTTTTGATAAGTTTATAGATTTACGCTCCGAAGAAATATATAAGCGAATGAAAATATTATGCGATGGAACTCCTTGCTAAAAGAAATACAACTCTTATTGTATGAACCATACTTTTCTATAACTATGTGTTGGATTGACTAATGCCAATCCAACACATAGTTTGTCCACACAAATCTAAACAAACATAAAATAATACTTATTTCTTCATGTTCTCTAATGAACTTTCACATGTGTAAAAGAGGGAGAGTTTTCTCTCTTTTGCGTACATAGTTTCATTTGTCACGTTAGTATAATTGCGTATGTAAAACTATAATAGATAGGGATATTTGCTTCAAAAAGAATCTGAAATGATAACTTCTTTTTGATAATTTAATGGAAAAACATAACTTTTGTATTTAGAATACGATATACTACTATGAATGGTTTTTCATACGGTATAGGCATTTGACTATTTTAACAGAAAAACAAAGGGGAATCTTGATGAACGATACATATATAATTGATTTGTTTTGGAAGAGAGATGAAAATGCGATAAGAATGGTGGACGAGAAATATAATTCTTTTTGTTATTCCATTGCATGGAGGATTCTCACAAACCGGGAAGATTCAGAAGAATGCGTAAGCGATACATGGTTTGCAGCATGGAGGTATATACCTCCTAAGAAACCTTCAAAGCTGGCAGCTTTTTTGGGAAAGATTACACGAGGGTTTGCAATTGACGTTTTAAGGAAAAAGTACGCAATGAAACGGATAGACATGCATATTTCGGATATAAAAGAAGAAGTAGAAGATTTGAATAGGACAGTGGCACAGAGTATGGAAGAACATATTGAGGCAGAGGAATTAATAGGGATTATAAATGGCTTTCTGACTCAAATTCCGGAACGTGACAGGGATATATTTGTCCAACGGTATTGGGTAATGGAAACATGGAAGAATATTGCCGAAAGGCATCAGATGTCCAAAGGGGCAGCAAAACAGAATTTATTACGCAACAAGAGAAAATTAAAAAAAATATTAGAAAAGGAGGGACGGTTGTGAAAGAGGACGGATTTGAATTTTTAGAGTTATTTGGAAATATAGATGAAACATTTATTTTGCAGGCATTACAGCCATGGGAGGGGCAGACAAGAAGGTATGCGGTGTATCATATGGGAAAAAAGGTTGCCTGCCTTTTTATCATTTTAATGCTTGGCTTATGTATGGTGTTCCATAATCAAGTTTATGCAGCCATTAGCAGATTTACGACAATGATTGGGGAGATTTTAGGTCTCTCAGATGACTTGATGCCTTATACTGATATTATCCATACTACACAGCGGCAGGATGGAGTGGAAATAACTTTAAATGAAGTAATCTGGACGGGAAGCAGCCTTCTTGCGTCAGTTCATGCGGAAGGGATAGATGAAAGTGATGGCGCAAGCATGAGTGCGGGAGAAAACATAGAAATTAATGGACAAAAGATGATATGTGATTCTTTAAAGGTATACCGGAAGGAAGGCATTGGAGAGACGGGCAGCAACTATGTGATCGAATGGAATTATGACAGCAGCATGCAGATAAATGGAAAAGTGGAGATTAAACTGGAAATCGTGCTGCATAGACATATGGATGACCTAGAGGGGCAGGCATTTGTGTTTGCATTTTCAGCATCCCAAGAAGAGCTGCAGAAGAATACATTTTGTATGGAGGTGAATCAGAAAATAGAGATAGGGAATGGGGAGGCAATCCTTAAGGAAATATCATTGAACAGTGTGGTAAGCAGTATCAGGCTTGAATGTAAAGATATTTCGCTGGAAAAAAGCCAATATTATATTAAAGTTACAGATATGTAGATAATTGCGAAACAAGTTCGCAATCTTGATTCCAACAGAGAAAAAATCTGGTCATGCCGGATTTTCAGGAGGTGGATGTGGATAACCAGATTTTAAGACATGA
>CAJTDL010000051.1 GCA_910575035.1 Lachnospiraceae bacterium | reverse complement strand
TTTGTTTTCATGTCTTAAAATCTGGTTATCCACATCCACCTCCTGAAAATCCGGCATGACCAGATTTTTTCTCTGTTGGAATCAAGATTGCGAACTTGTTTCGCAATTATCTATTGGATTTTTGAAAGGATTTTACACAATCTTCAATCCTGCTGTGGGAGTTGTTTGTGTAAAAAACGGTGAAAAAAATCAGAAATCCCGGCAGAGGATTTTATGGTTTTTGAGCGCAGAGGGGGCTAGGGGGAAACTTCCCCCTACAAGCAGATTTTCCAGATTCCCGCTCCGGGGGATTGGGGAAAATCGGAGCCTGTGAGGGAACACAGGCAGTGCTTGCTATTACTTCAAAGAGAAAGTTTCTGGTTTTAGCTGCCTGTAAGAAAAAGCGGAAATTTTTTGAGGAACGTACCCATATACGGGAACTTCCTTTATCTACAATTAACATCACAAACAGCGGGGAAAGGGGGTGAAAAAATGTTAGACCACGCATTCCAGCGGCGGCGGGAAATTGAGCGTATGCTGCTGTCGGGGAAAAGGCTGACCGTGCCGAAGCTCATGGCTATGTACAGTGTCGGGAAGAACGCCATACGCAGGGATTTTGAAGTTATTGGCGAGGAGCTTCCCGTGATTGCAAAGCAGGGATATAACGGCGGCTATTTCCTCATGGACGGGGCAGGAAAATACCAGAACTCACTCTCCCATGAACAACTGGAATGCCTGGAAAAACTCGCTGTGGGATGTGCGGGGAAGGACAGGGAAACCGTACTGTCAATCATACATGAATTCGGACCGTACTGTGAAAGGAATACATAAAAAATGGGCAGTTTTCAAGCCGGAAAGTGAGAGGAGATACAGCATGGATACGGCACACCGGAGAATGGAAATCATCAGCATTTTGTCCGTTAAAGGGCATATAACAGCAAGGGAGCTTGCGTGGGAATTAGGCGTTACAATACGCACGATACACCATGATATTTTCGCATTGACTTTTGATTACCCGATTTATACAAAGCAGGGTTGTAACGGTGGAGTTTTTATCACGGATAGCTACAAGCCCTATACCAATACCCTCACAGAAACAGAGCTTGGAACACTGTGCAGGCTATACGGGAAAGCAGAGGGGAAAGAGAAGGAAATCCTGTTTCGGATTATCCATAAGTACGGGGCGGACAAGCTGGAAATTTAACCAGAAAATGATATGTTTTATTCTTGATGAAATTTTGAAAAACATCAATTACTGACAACTGAATATGGACAATCCTGCAGGACGTATGAAACAGCCGAGCTATACGGGAACACGCCATAATCGCCTGCACCAGAACAGGCGGGAGCGACAAATGTTTTACAGTAAACAAGGAGTGGGAACCTTGCGCCATGACACTGTTTCCTGATAATGATACTTCCGTAAAACGGTCACAGAGATGATGGTGCGATTCCAATGTGGGCTTCTCTCCCAGAAGTGTAGTGGTCAAGCTTTTTTGTAACATTTGTGGCTAAAAAAACTACCTGCTTACCGTTAGGATATCCGCAGTTTCCGCCACCCTTGACAGCCGCCCAAAGGGATGTTGTCAGTTGGGTACCGACGGCGACGAACTCAGGAACAGACTTTTACCTTGTACCCGCCGTCGGATTTGGGAGCGTAACATCCCTTTGGGCGGCTGTCAAGGGCAAGCCCCAGAGGGGTGGCTGCTTTCCTTCCTTCGGCTCGGAATCTTGGAACAGGCCATGTACCTGTCGTTAGGCGCACCGTGCTTCAAAAGGGGGTTTGTATCCATTATAGGAATGGGGCCGTACATGGTTGTAGATGACATAGGCGAATTCCTCCACTGTCTGGTACATCTGCGCCTCCGTCCTGAATTCATACAGATTGATGCATTCGTTCTTCAGAGTGTTGAAGTACCGTTCCATCGGTGCATTGTCGTATGGGTATCCTGCTTTGCTCATGCTCTGGGTCACGCCAGCGGATTCACAGAATTCCACGAATGCTTTTGATGTGTACTGGGAGCCCTGATCGCTGTGCAGGATCAGCCCTTCTTTGGACCCCGGCTGTGAGTCCAGGGCCTTCTGCAGGGTACGGACTGCAAGGTCGCTGGTGATGCGGCGGTCTGTGATGCTGGCCACCACACTGCGGTCATGGAGATCTATGATTGTACAGTTATAGCGCACATCCCCGTTCTTCAGGAACAGGTAAGTGAAATCCGTACACCATTTTTTATTGATCTCCTCCGCCGTGAAGTCCTGCTTCAGCTTGTTCTCAAATATCTTATGAGGCTTCCCGGGCTTTGTGCCTGGCCTCTTGGGGCGGACGATGGAGTGCAGACCTAATTCTCCGTTCATATATTTATGGATTGTTGTCTGGCTGTAGCCATACCCCCTGCGTTCCAGATAGGCAGTCATACTGCGGTACCCGTCTACTCCATTGTGGCTGTGGTAGATCTCTTCGATCAGTTCCTTGATCTTCTCTTTTTGGGCATAGTAACCCGCCTTCCGGTGTTTCCGGTAGTTATAGTAGGCATTCGGGCAGATCCCCAGCCGCCTCAACAGCCAGCGGATGCCGAATTCCTTATGGTGTTGTTCGATAAACCGATAAGCCTCTAATCGATTTCCTTTGCAAAGAATGCCGCTGCTTTTTTTAGGAAAAGATTCTCCTTGCGGAGTTCTTCGTTTTCTCGCTTGAGTTTTAGCAGTTCCTTCATGTTATCGTATTCTGCTTTTGCTTCAGGGCTTGTCTGGCATTCTTTGCTGAATTCGCCGCGCCATTTGGAGATGCTGGCTTTGGATACACCGTACTCTGCGGTGATGCTTTTGTAGGTACGTCCTTCCTCCTCATGAAGACGGACAATCTTCTTTTTGAATTCGGGTGTGTAATTTTGCGGCATAATAAGTACCTCTTTCTTAATTATTTTTAGTATATTTTATTAGCCACTCCCGTTACAACTTTATTATAGCACTTCAAACTGACCGAACGTGACCATTCCATAAAGACAAGGTTAGCCAAAGCAAAGGAACAGGCAAAACAGCCGACAGTTGCCGAGGGAAAACAGCACAGAACCCACAGCAAGGGAAAGGGGGATATGGTACTATGAAACTTTCACGATATGAGCAGGAAACGATTGTCAATTACAATGCAGGAGAACAGACTGCCACAGTCTATACAAGAGATAAAACAGTTATACGGAAACTTGATACACTTGTTGCTGAATTTCCAGACATATACAAATTGACAGAGCAGGACGAGGTATCTAAGACCTATTCTTTTCCGAAATCACACGTCAACTACCGTAAGCCGAGGACAGTCAGCACCGAGCAGAGGGAACGGGCAAGGCAGATGATGATTGGACGGAATAAAGCGATAGGACGGAAAGACTATTCTGAAAATCAGATAGAATATGCGACTATTTAAAAATATATTTAAATAGTCCTTGACTATCCCGTACATATTTCATATAATCTATTTAAAGATTCGTTGAAATAGAGAGGTGGTTTATTGGCGATAAATGAGATACTTGCAGCATTGGCAGATGAAAACCGAAGAAGAATCTTGCAGAAATTAAAGGAGGGAAAAATAAGTTCTGGCGATTTAGCAAATGCCCTAAGCATGACACCGCAAGCCCTGTCATATCACTTATCAAAATTAAAAAAGGCAGATTTGATTTATGAAACAAAATTTAAAAATTTTATTTATTATGAGTTAAATCTATCTATACTTGATGAAACTATTATGTGGATCAAGGAGTTACAAGGAGGTCAAGAATGAAAATAAGAAAAATAGTATATTTTATTTTAATGTTCCTTCCTTTAGCGGTCATTTTGATTGCGTTGCCATATCTTCCCGAAAAAATTCCTGCACATTATGGATTTGATAATCAGGTTGACCGTTGGGGAAGTAAATATGAGGAGTTGCTGTTTCCTGTAGTATGTATCTTCATGGGGTGTTTTATGCTTGGAATGGCAAAGCTTGCGGCAAGACAGGAAGAGCATGGGGAAAACAATAAAAACGTGATCATCGTTACAGGTATTTTAATACTGATATTGTTTAATGCCTTGAATGGTTATTCTCTTTACACAAGCTTTCACAAGGTTGAAAATTTGTCGTCCGTTTCTTTGGACATCAGTCAGCTTGTTTTTGGCATCATGGGTATGTTAATGATTGTTATAGGAAATATCATGCCTAAGTTGCGAATGAACTCTATGATAGGATTAAGGACACATTGGAGTATGAAAGATGAAATAACATGGAAAAAAAGCCAGCATATAGGAGGAATTTCCTTTATAATAGGAGGAATTATTATAATAGGCATTTGTGTCACTATGAAAGGTATTCTTTGCTTATTAGCTGTTTTAGGGGTACTGGCAATTTTGATAGTTATAGATATTTTCTTAACATATCGGATTGCTAAAGTGAACTGATTAAATTGTAGATTTTAATTTTTCAGTATTATCAGTAAAGGATATATAAAAACTGAATATTGTTTACCTTTAGGTAGCGATTATCTTAACAGACAATCCGCTACCTTTTTATTTTCAGCAACTATCAACATAGCACAGAAAGAATGAGGTATCAGAAATGATTGAGAGCAAGAATGACACAAGCAAAAACTTAGAAAAGGCATTGCAGGCATTGGAACAAGCAAAACAGCGTGTAGCCAACGAAAAGAAAAAACAGAACGAGAAGAAACGCAAAGCCGAGAACCACCACAAGTACATCATGGGCGGTATTATCGTGAAGTATTTCCCCGACTGCTACCGCTATGACGAGGGAGAGTTAAACCGTATATTGTCGGTTGCCTTGCAGACAAGGGAGTGCCAGCAGATTATATCTAAAATCAAGTCGGAGAGCCGAGAAACTACTCCCCCACAGTCCACACTCTCCAATGCCGAAAATGAAAGCGAGGGCGGTACAGAATAACAAAGGCAACGGAACTGGAAAGCCGAGGTAACGTATTCACCCTGTTTACAGGGTGCGCACAGATATACCACCAGAGGTGGTATGTGCGCTCTCCGAGAGGCAAGTTTCACTTGCATGGACTCCTGCGGAGGGCGTTGTCTGCCTTGCGGCAGCCAAAAGGGGAAACGACAATTCCCCTTCGCAAGCTGCGCTTGCTACCCTTTAGTGAACTTTGCGTTCAGACAAAAGCCAAAGTGCGGCTTTTATCTGCCCACAAAGTCTATGAGTGCGCCCCACTACTTTATCGGCAGAATGTAGGTGTTGTGCATGGCTAATGTCACGAAACAGGCAAGCACACGTTTCTCCATAGTCAAGCGGAGCAAAGGGCAGTCGGCAGTCGAGAAAGCATCATACATCAGCAGGAGTATTCTTGTCAGCGAGTTTGACGGACAGACCTACCGCCCCAAATACCATGAGGATTTAGTGCATAGCGAAATCACTCTCCCACCCAATGCGCCCAAAGAATATGCAGACCGAGCCACCTTATGGAACGCTGTTGAACTGTCAGAGAAAGGACAGAAATCACAGCTTGCGAGAATGTTAAAAGCGTCACTCCCCAACGAATGGAGTTACGAACTTGCAGAGGAAGTTGTGAGGGATTACGTTCAGCGGAATTTTGTTGATAAGGGAATGTGTGCGGATTGGGCGATACATGACAGCGAGAATGATAAAGGACAACGCAATCTTCATATCCATGTTTTACTCACTATGCGCCCCCTCACTGAAAACGGGGAATGGGGAGCGAAACAGAAGAAAATCTATGACCTTGACGAAAACGGCGAAAAGATACCAGTGATTGATAAAAAGACAGGTCAGCAGAAAGTTGACAAGCGGAACAGGAAACAGTGGAAATGCCGCACTGCCGACAGCACCGACTGGAACAGCAAAGAGAACGCCAAAATGTGGCGCAAGGATTTAGCCGATACAATCAATGCCACCAATGAGCAGTTAGGGATTGCGCTACATTGGGAACACCGCTCTTTTAAGGAACAGGGGATTGACAGAGAGCCGACAATCCATATAGGGGCGGTTGCCAACGCTTTAGAACGCAAAGGCATACAGACCGAGAGGGGCAACATCAATCGGGAAATCATCAAGAACAATCTCCTGTTGGAACAGGCAAAAGAAATGCTCATGCTTGCCAAGCAGGAACTTCACAGCGCACAATATGCCAAGATTAAGAGTACAGCGGTCAGCGTGAAGAATGAAGTCATGGAAATGATTGCAAAAGTGAGAGAGCGCAAAGGCAGATTAGACTTGCCGATTGTCAGCGGAAAGCACCTAAGAAAAATATCCGACAGAACCGCTTTGCAGTCAGCCGACAATGCAGAAAAATTCATCACGACAAGAAAGATAGACAGCTTTGAGAGCCTTGCGAAATTCACAGCGGATAGGGAACAGAGATACCAAGAGTTGGAAACGGTACATCTTTCAAAGGGGCAGAAACTAAACCGATTAAAGGAACTGTCAAAAATGTATGCCCTCTTTGCCCCAATTCAAGCCACCTATAAGGAGAGCCAGTCACTAAAAGGACTTGCGAAAATGAGATACGATAAGGAACATAAGGACAGTTTATCAAAGTACCCCGAATTAAGGGAGCGTATGCAGAGCCTTTTACAGAATGGCGAGAAGATAACGCCGAAACAGTGGAAAGCGGAAATACAGTCTTTGCAGTCCGAGTATGACAGTATCGGCAAGGCACAGACCAAGACCGCCACAGAATTAGCGTATGCAGAGGTAATCAGCTACAACAGAAAGAACCTTGAGAGGGAGCTTCAGAACGAGAGCCGACAGCATAACAGACAACAGAGCAGAACGAAACGGAGGGAGGAAGAAATTTAATGAAAGTCTGATAGAAATATGCGTGTGATTGTGGTATTCTTTTAAAGGTACAAATTCATATTTGAACTTATTTATTGGTTAAAAAATTATCAGGAGAAAACATATGGAATATAAGGAAAATGAATTGTGTTATGAGGATTATTGTAAGTTGAGGGAAAGTGTTGGGTGGTTGCTTTTTTCAAAGGAGCAGACACAAAAGGCGCTTACCAATAGTTTGTATACGGTAATTGCTGTTAAGGATAGCCAAACTGTTGGTATGGGAAGATTGATAGGTGACGGAATGTATTATACGATAGTTGATATTGTGGTACAGCCGGATTATCAGAAACAAGGTATAGGTAATAGAATTATCAGTATGATATTAGAATTTGTTGATAAAGAAACACCAATCGGCGGACGTTCCAGTATTCAACTGATTGCAGAAAAAGGAAAAGAATTATTTTATGAAAAAATAGGATTTAAGCTAATCCCCCATGAATTTTGTGGTTCAGGTATGAGGAAAGTTATTCGCAAGTGAGATGTCATTTATCAGCTAACCATTGCCACAATCACAACAGAATAGTAACACAGCGTCAGAGCGTATAGAAAAATCTATGCGCTCTATTTTATTGTAAAGGAGCAGATTTATGAGCAAAGACAGCAAGGCACAGCAAAGAGCCGCCCGACAGCACCCACCCACAAAAATAATCGTGGAAAGGCACTATGTAGGCACTGAAAAAATGGAAACGGTATTCAGGCGGATAGCCGAGGAACAGATAACAAAAAGGGTTAAGGAGATAGCGGAAAACAGCGTAAATTAGCACTGGAAACGGAAAAGGGAATATAGTATAATAGGAATTGAGGAAGTCCCTTTTCATTAAGGAGGACGACATGAAAAGGGCAAAACTGAATAACGACAAAATCACCGCTTTATATTGCAGGCTTTCCAAAGACGATGGCACAAACAACGAGAGCATGAGTATCAGCACACAGAAAACCATGCTGAAAGATTACGCAAAGCGCAACGGTTTTCTGAACTGCCAGTTCTATGTTGATGACGGTTACAGCGGTACGAACTACGACCGCCCCGCTTTCCGACAGCTTATCGAGGACATACAGGACGGGGAAGTGTCAACGCTCATCACAAAAGACCTGTCACGATTGGGGAGGAATTATCTTGAAACAGGTACTTATATCGAGGTATTTTTCCCCAACCATAACGTGCGGTACATTGCAATCAATGACGGGGTGGACTCCATAGACAACGCACAAATGGATATTACACCATTCTGCAACATCATCAATGAAATGTACGCAAAGGACACGTCAAGGAAAATCAAGAGCGCACTCCATGCAAGGAGAATGCAGGGCAAGTATATGGCTACTACCGCCCCATTCGGTTATCAGAAAGACGAGAAAGACCATAACCACCTTGTCATTGATGAAGTGACCGCCCCCGTTGTGGAACTGATTTTCTCAATTGCCGAGGAGGGTGTGGGGCTTCACACTATTTGTAACCGCTTGCGTAAGGCGAAAGTGCTGAAACCGAGTTTCTATAAAAAGGAACTGTTTGAGCGTTTTATGGACGAGGGAAAAATGTATGACTGGGATACTGCCTATGTCAGTCAGATATTGCACAATCCCGTCTATGCAGGAAACCTTACTGTTGCGGACAAACCAACTAAGACCATGCGTTCCAAGAAAAGACAGTATATCCCGTATGCGGAGCGTGAAGTCATTTATGGCACACATGAGCCAATCATTGAACAGAACCGCTGGAACAATGTGCAGAAGATTTTACAGAGCCGACCACCTGTTATCGGGGAAAGTTCAAGCGGATATAACAACATCTTCCGAGGAGTTATCAAGTGCGCTGATTGTGGGAGTGCCATGCTTGCCAAAGTCGAGCAGAAAAGAAAGCGGAACAATGTATTAGACAAGACTTTCTACTGCTGTACCAAGTACCGTAAATTCGGGAAAGAAAGTTGTTCATCACACAACATTGAAGCGAGGACGGTTCACGAAGTTGTGCTTGCAGACATTCAGAAACACGCAGGACAGGCACTGGCGGACAGGAAAGCAATGGTAACGGAAATTGCGGAGCGTCTTAATCTCCAAATGTCAGCGGACAGGGAACAGCAGAAAAAGGAACTAAGGCAATGTAAACAGCGTGTGTCGGAGATTGAAAACCTGTATGCCAAACTGTACGAGGACTTGACAAGGGAACTGCTGACCGAAAAGCGTTTTCAGATGTTGTCGGCAAGGTATGACAGCGAGCAGGAAGAACTGACAGCCAAGATAAAGGAACTTGAAAAAAGTGCCATAGCGGACAAAGAACAGTTATCTTCCATTGAGCAGTTTGCGGAGCAGATAAGCGGTTATGCAGGAATAACAGAACTCAATTTTAAGATAATCAACCAACTTATAGAAAAAATTCTTGTTTCTGAACCCGTAGAAGTTGACGGGCAGAAAATTCAACGACTTACTATCCATTATAAATTCATAGGAGCATTGGAAACCCTTGAATAATGGATATTTTCTAAGTCACCTATTCCAACTATCCAACAGACGCCGGACGGGAGGGCGAGCTTATCTTCCGTCTGGTGTATGAAATGGCAGGCTGTGACAAGCCGATCAAACGCCTGTGGATTTCCTCAATGGAGGAAAGCGCCATTCGTGAGGGGTTTGAGAATTTACAGCCGGGGAGTGATTACGATAACCTGTTCCATTCCGCACTGTGCAGGCAGGAAGCGGACTGGCTTGTGGGCATCAACGGTACAAGGCTGTTTACTGTCCTGTATGGCGGAAAGGTGTTAAAGGTGGGGCGGGTGCAGACACCCACCCTTGCGATGTTAGTAGACCGAGAAGCGAAGATAATGAATTTCCAGAAGGAAAAATATTACATGGCGCATATCCTGATGGACGGGATGGATGCCGCCACCGGGCGCATTGATGATAAAAAGAAAGCGGATGAGATTGCGGGGGGTTGCCAGAACGGGCAGGCTCTCACCACGTCCGTTGTGAAAGAGGAAAAAGCGGTCATGCCGCCGAAGCTCTATGACCTCACCACCCTCCAGAGGGATGCGAACCGTTTATTCGGTTTTACCGCAAAGCAGACCTTAGAGTATACGCAGAGCCTTTATGAGAAAAAGTTAGCTACATATCCGAGGACGGACAGCCAGTTTTTATCTGATGACATGGGGCAGACCGCAGAGGGCGTGATTGATGCGGTGTTCCGTTGCCTGATGTTTGAGGAAAACAAGGCTTCCAGACCGGACATAAAGCGGATTCTGAACAGTAAAAAGGTGACAGACCACCACGCCATTATCCCCACAATGGAGATAGAGAAAGCTGACCTTGCGGCACTGCCGGAAACGGAACGTAAAATCCTGTCTTTGGTTGCGAACCGCCTGTTATGCGCCACCGGGGAGAAACATTTGTATGAAACGGTAAAGGCGGAGTTTTCCTGTAATGGACATACTTTTGCGGTTTCCGGGAAGTCCGTCACGCATAACGGGTGGAAGTCCTTTGAGGATGCCTTTAAGCGTTCCTTTAAAATCTCCGGGAATCAGGAGGAAGAAAAAGAGGAAGAGAAGCTGCCGGAACTGTCGGAGGGACAGGCATTTGACGGTGTGCAGACGAAAGTCAGCGAGCATTTCACTTCCCCGCCGAAGCACTTTACGGATGTGCTATGCTGTCAGTGTGGGGCGTGGAAAGCACCCCGAAAGAAAGGAGCAGGATAGAATGAAGAACAAAGACAGCTTAAAAATCACAGCACTTTATGAGAGATTGTCAAAAGATGATGAACTGAATGGCGAAAGTAATAGTATCACAAACCAGAAGAAAATACTAGAGGATTATGCGGAAAAGAACGGTTACGCCAATATCTCACACTACACTGATGATGGTTGGAGCGGGGCAAGTTTTGACCGCCCGAACTGGAAACGTCTGATTGAAGATGTGGAACAGGGAAAAATTGGCACAGTGATTGTAAAGGACATGAGCCGAGTGGGGCGTGACTACTTGCAGGTTGGATTTTATACCGAAGTAATGTTCCGGGAAAAGGGAGTGCATTTTATAGCAATCTCAAACGGAGTAGACAGCGAAAAAAGGGAAAGTGCGGAGTTTGCGCCATTCCTTAACATCATGAACGAGTGGTATGTGCGTGACACGAGCAGGAAGATTACCACCGTATTACGGGCAAGGGGAATGACGGGGAAAACCCACACATCAAACCACTGCCTTTACGGTTACAAAAAAGACACGCTTGACAGCACACATTGGGTAATTGATGAACCCGCAGCCGAAGTTGTCCGCAGGATATTCCGCTTGTGCATTGCAGGAAAAGGGCCATATGATATAGCAAGGATACTCCATGACGAAAAAATAGAAAGACCGTCCTACTACATGGGGCAACGGGGATTAGGAACACACAGTACCACCTATGACACGGAAAACCCTTATATGTGGCGTGGGAATACGGTTGCCGCTATCCTCTCCAAACCCGAATACATGGGGCATACGGTAAACTTCCGCACCTATAAGGAAAGCTACAAGGACAAGAGGGCGAAGAAAACCCCAAAAGAAGAACTTGTAATCTTCAAGAACACCCAAGAGCCGATTGTTGACGAGGAAACATGGAACATGGCGCAGGAACTCCGAAAGACAGTCCGCAGACCGGATATTTTAGGGGAGGCAAACCCATTGACAGGCAAAATGTTTTGTGCGGATTGCGGGGCGAAGATGTATAACCACCGCCACAGGACAGCGAGGTACAGGAAAGACATCTACACCAAAGGCAAAGGACGCTGGATTGCGCCCGAAGATGATTACAACTGCTCTAACTACAACTTAGGCAGGCAGAAATACAGACAGCAGTGTTCCTCACACAGCATACAGACAAAGGCGGTCAATGCGCTTGTCCTTGAAACGATAAAGGAAACATGCAATTATGCGGTAGCCAACGAGGGCGAGTTTAAGGGGATTATCTGCAAACTGTCATCTTCCCGTAAAGCAGACGCAGGAAAGACTGTCAGACAGCGGATAAAGAAGAATGAAAAGCGGTACGGAGAAGTGAACCGTCTGATAAAGAAACTTTATGAGGACAACATCAGCGGAAAATTAAGCGACAAGCGTTTTGACGCAATGCTGAACGATTATGAAACCGAACTTGCGGAACTGGAAAACAGCCTTGAAACAGACAATGCGGAACTGGAAGAAATCAATACCGACAAAGAGAACGCAGACCTGTTTATGGAACTTGCGAAAAAGTATACCGATTTTGAAGAACTCACCCCCGCCATGATTAACGAGTTTGTTTCAAAAATCGTAGTCCATAAAGCCGAGGGCATAGGTGCAGGACGGACGCAGGAAGTGGAGATATTCTTAAATTATATCGGCAAAATCGAGATACCCCATGAGGAAATCGAACTGACCGAGGAAGAAAAGGCACAGCAGGAAAAAGAACGTATACGGTTGGAGAAAAAACGGGCGTGCAACCGTAAGTATATGGCGAGGAAACGGGAAGAAATACGCCGGGAACGGAACAAGGCAATTTAACAGAGCAAGTGACTTGCACAATAAAAAGGCTATGACAGCAATGTTATAGCTTTTTTTGTACAGTAATTATCGTGAAAAAAGAACCTTAATTGCAACGGGCAAGGAAATATCCATCTATGATATTGCACAATTTAAGCGCTCAATAATTAACGGGCGAAAAATCTCTAACCAGCACCAAAATACGGATGCTTTTGTGCGGCGCATCATTCCATGACAGACAAGGCAAGAGAAAGAGAGATAGAAAAGCAAAAGAAAGAACCAAAGAAAAGTAAAAGACAGAGAGAAAGAGAATATATGTTAGTTATCAATCAATCATATCAATCAATACTTATACATCTAACCATAGATGTACTACCACAGGGAGGGCAGACCATGAACAGAAAACAGGAACAGCAGATTGTGGACTATTACAGCACCGCAAATAAATATATCCGCAGTAAGACGCACTCCAATGCGCATCAGACTGTATTTACCAAAGAAAACGACAAATTCCAGTGGCTTGTGTTGGAGCAGAAAAGCCAGTGTGAAGTTGAGGTAAGGCAGACCGACAGGCATGGAACAATCACAGCGAGGGATAAATACGAGCTGACGAGAAACATCCCTAAGTGCGTGGGTGTGGAGCGTTTATGTGAGGGCGCAAATTTTCAGATACCTTTTAACGTTGATGAAATCAACTTAATCTATCAGTTTGGCGAGCAGAGCAAAGCGGAAACGTGTGCCAGTTTATCAGCTATTCTTCCGCAGGTAAAGGACAGCGACACGAAGCAGATAGTAAGCGACACTTTGAAGAAATTAAATGCCCTGTCAGAAGAATCTTGTACGGAGATTATTTCCACCACCAAAAGACGGAAACTGACCGAGCGTGACCATTCCATAAAGGCGAGGTTAGCCAGGGCGAAGGAACAGCAGAAAAAACCGATAGTTACCGAAAGAAAACAGCAGAAAAGAAAGGCGGGGATTGAGTTATGAACCTGACACGGTACGAACAGGAAACGATTGTTAATTATAATGCGGGGGAACAGACCGCCACATTGTATACAAGGGATAAGGCGGTCATGCGGAAACTGGATGCGCTTGTTGCTGACTTCCCCGGCACATATAGCCTGACAAATCAGGATGAAGTGTCGAGAACCTATTCCTTCCCGAAATCATACGTCAGTTACCGGAAGCCGAGGGCGGTAAGCGCAGAACAAAGGGAGCGGGCAAGAGTGAGAATGACACAGATAAATTCCACTGATAACAGCCATAAGAAAGAGAAGAACACATACCATGTCGAATAATATCAAAACTTGCGGCGGAATTACGTTGACTTATATGTAGTGCTTACCATAGAATTTATAGGTAGAAAGATAACTATAAGAAGTTACACAAGAAAGGAGAAAAAATGAACAGAAAAATTGCGAGAAGGGTTATTGCAAAGATAGCCAAAAGGGAAGGAATCAGGGTAAGCGAAGTCAGGGAAGAAATGAGCAAGGCAATCGTGGAAGGTTACAACAACAGAGAAACAAGGGGGAAATGGAACGATATTTTCGGAGAAGATACAATCCCCTCTCCCGAAGAATTTATTACTGCGATAGGGGGGATTGTTGCAAAATAAAAGAACAATACTCTTTGCGGGGCATTGTTCCTTTAACCGGGTTTATATTCAAGCAAGTCTGAAATGGAGCAGTCCAGAGTATCACATATCCTTATCAGCACATCAATGTCTAATCTGGTAATCGTGTTGTTGAGATAACCATTAAGTTGTGAACGTTGCAATTCTGCTCTTTGGCAAAACTTGTTTTTGCTCAGCCCTGCTTCTTCGAGTAATTCCTTCAGGTGAATTTCGATAGTACCCCGTGTTCCGTTCAATATAGACACCTCCTTACATATGTTAGGTATATTATATCTTTTTTATTACTGCAAAATCAGTTATAATATGTTATGGATAAGTAAACAAATATAATCTAACAAAGATAGGAAGTTATACAAATGAAAGGAGAAGGGGGCATGGGAAAGGGAAGATACATTACGGATGAAGAACGGAAGAAATGCCAAAAAGTTGCAGAAGCCTTTGAAGAATTATATGAGAGGACGGACATTGCCGTTATTGATGTCGGAAAGTATGGTTTTGTGAAGTTGCAGTATTACAAGCTGCCTGTTGGATTTGATACGGCAGTGACTTACAGAAACAGTGAATCATTATTTAATGATTTATGGTTTGACTGGATGTATGACCAGTTGCTGACAACGGTTCTGGGTACGCCGCTTGTGGATTTGGATTATAAAGAAATATATAAGCGTCTGCCTAAAGAGAAACAGGAAGAAATCATGGCAAGACGGGATTATTTTAGGGAGATGAGCGGAGTGGAGCTTTCCAGAGAGGAGAACTTGTGAAATGAAGTTCTTTGAACTAACATTCATAGTGGAGGACAGCCAGGAGGAACGTCTGGCGGCATTGGCGAAGCGGTTCGGCAAGGTAAACGGTTGGGGAGAAAAAGACATCCTACAGTTTGCTGTTGCCGCCGTACATAAGGCAGAGATAGAAGCAAAACTGGACTTCCTTGAAAACGTGATTGAAGGAATGGAGAAAGGAGCGATTAAATGGAACTGAAATCGGGTACGGGAAATGCCCCGGCAGGACGGATTTATATTACGGAGGATGAATATGTGAAGTGCCGGAAAGTGGCGGATGCATTTACAGAACTTTATGAAATGACGGATGTAATGGTTGCGGATGCCGGGAGGTTTGGATTTGTCCGCTTGCAATGGTTCGATGAAGGGGAAGGCTTCGATTCTGCCGAGGTGTTTTCAGACAGTGCGGAACTGTTTGAAGAACTCTGGCGGATATGGTATGAACATGAGATTTTAACCCCCGTGTTAGGTACGCCGCTTGCGGAGCTTGACTATGATGAAATATTTGAGCGTCTGCCGGAAGAAAAGAAAAAAGAACTCATGGAAAAGAGGGATTATTTCGTGAAAAAGAGCGGGGGCATATCCAAATCGGAAAATAAAGGAGGGCAGACAAGGGAATGTGTACAGTAAAAAATTCCCCGGCAGACCAGACATACATTACAGAGGATGAACGTAGGAAATGCCGGAAAGTGGCAGACGCATTTACAGAACTTGAACAGGACGGGATAGCCGTAGTGGATGCCGGGAAGTTCGGCTTCGTAAAGTTGCAATACTATACATACCCAACAGGATTTGAGGATGCCGTGACATTTACGGACAGCGGGGCATTGTTTGAGGACTTATGGGAGGAATGGCTTCATTCACAGCTTATCATACTGGCGAGGGAAATGGGCATAAGGGATATTGACTATGATGATGTATTTAGCAGGCTTTCCGGCGAGAAGAAAGCGGAACTCATGGAAAAGCGTCAATGCTTTAAAGAAAAGAGCAGTGGCGGTCTGTAAAATCAATAGCAAGGAGAGAGGAATGAAACGAGGAAAATTACTGGACAGAATCGCATCACAGAGAATGGGAAGGGATATTGACAGGGTACTTAGAAAAGACCGGGAATACCGGGATGCAGTAAAACAGCAGGATATTGCGTTTGATGAGTTGAAGAAGCTAGGACTGGATAAGGCACAGCGGCTGACCATTGACCGGGCAATTTCAGCTGACAACCAATGCGGGGCGGTTTACGGGGCAGTTGCCTATCGGTTAGGGATGAAAGACGGGATAAGGCTTATGACTGAAATCAGGCAAATTGCACATCAGCAGTAAAATAATATAAAAACTGAATATCGTATACCTATGGTAGCGGTTTATCCTGACGGAAAAGCGGCTACCTTTTTTATTTTCAGCAACCACTAACACAGCACAGAAAGGACAAGGTATCAGGAATGATTGAGAGCAGGAACGAAGCAAGCAGGAACTTAGAAAAGGCATTGCAGGCATTGGAACAGGCGAAACAGCGTGTCGCCAACGAAAAGAAAAAGCAGAGCGAGAAGAAACGCAAAGCCGAGAACCACCACAAGTATATCATGGGCGGCATTATCGTGAAGTATTTCCCGGAGTGCTACAGCTATGATGAAGCGGAGTTAAACCGCATCTTATCAGTTGCCTTGCAGACAAGGGAGTGTCAGCAGATTATCTCTAAAATCAAATCGGAGAGCCGGGAAACCGCTTCTCCACAATCCACGCTTGCCAATGCCGGAAATGAAAGCGAGGGCGGTACGGAATGATAAAGGCGAAAACATCGGAAAGCCAAGGTAATATATTCACCCTGTTTACAGGGTGCGCACAGATATACCACCAGAGGTGGTATGTGCGCTCTCCGAGGGGCAAGTTTCACTTGCATGGACTCTTGCAGAGGGCGGTGCGCCAAAGGCGGGCGCACATGGGGGAGCTACAATCCCCCATCGGGGCGAAAGAGCCGCCCCTACCCCCTAGTGTACTTTGCGTTCAGACAAAAGCCAGAGAGAGGCTTTTATCTGCCCACAAAGTCTATCCATGCGCCCCGCCACGCTATCGACAGAATGTAGGTGCTGCGTATGGGTAATGTCACGAAACAGGCAAGCACACGCTTCTCCATAGTCAGGCGGAGCAAAGGGCAGTCGGCAGTTGAAAAGGCTTCTTATGTCAGCAGGAGCGTCCTTTTCAATGAGTTTGACGGGCAGACCTACCGCCCCAAATACCATGAGGATTTAGTCCACAGCGAAATCCTCCTCCCGACCAATGCGCCCAGAGAATATGCAGACAGGGCGGCTTTATGGAACGCCGTCGAACTGGCGGAGAAAAGGCAGGATGCACAGCTTGCGAGGATGTTAAAAGCGTCACTCCCCAACGAATGGAGTTATGAGCTTGCGGAGGAAGTTGTGAGGGATTACGTCCAGAGGAATTTTGTTGACAAGGGAATGTGTGCGGACTGGGCAATCCATGACAGCGAGAACGATAAAGGACAGCGCAATCTTCATATCCATGTACTGCTTACCATGCGTCCTCTTACAGAAAAAGGGGAATGGGGAGCGAAACAGAAGAAAATCTATGACCTTGACGAAAACGGCGAAAAGATACCAGTGATTGATAAAAAGACAGGTCAGCAGAAAGTTGACAAGCGGAACAGGAAACAGTGGAAATGCCACACCGCCGACAGCACAGACTGGAGCAGTCAGGAGAACGCAAAAAAGTGGCGGAAGGATTTAGCCGACACAATCAACGCCGCCAACGAGCGGTTGGGGATTGCACTTCATTGGGAACACCGCTCTTTTAAAGAACAGGGGATAGATAAAGAGCCGACCATTCATATCGGGGCGGTTGCCAACGCTTTAGAACGCAAAGGCATACAGACCGAGAGGGGCAATATCAACCGGGAAATCATCAAGCATAATAAGGAGTTGGAACAGGCAAAAGAAATGCTTATGCTTGCCAAGCAGGAAGTACACAGCGCACAGTATGCCAAAATTAAAAATGCGGCGGTCAGCGTGATGAATGAAGTCATGGAAATGATTGCGAAGGTGAGGGAACGGAAAGGCAGGCTTGATTTGCCGATTGTCAGTGGAAAGCACCTAAGAAAAATGACTGACAGGACAGCCTTGCAGTCAGCCGACAATGCGGAGAAATTCATCACCACAAGGAAGATAGACAGCTTTGAGAGCCTTGCGAAATTCACAGCGGATAAGGAACAGAAATACAGTCAGCTTGAAACAGTGCATTTGTCAAAGGGGCAGAAACTAAACCGATTAAAGGAACTGTCAAAAATGTATGCCCTCTATGCACCAATCCAAGCCACCTATAAGGAGAGCCAGTCATTAAAAGGACTTGCGAAAATGCGGTATGATAAGGAGCATAAAGACAGCTTATCGAAATACCCAGAATTAAAGGAGCGTATGCAGAGCCTTTTACAGAACGGCGAAAAGGTAACGCCGAAACAGTGGAAAGCCGAGATACAGTCCTTGCAAGCCGAGTATGACAGTATCGGCAAGGAGCAGACCAAGACCGCAACAGAATTAGCTTATGCGGAGGTAATCGGCTATAACAAGAAGAACCTTGAGAGGGAGCTTCAGAATGAGAGCCGACAGCATAACAGACAACAAAGCAAGACTAAGCAGAGGGAGGAAGAAATTTAATGAAGATTTGATAGAAATATGGGTGTGATTGTGGTATTCTGTTAAAGGTACAAATCGAAGTTTGAAAGGAGTAACAGACATGGAATTTCCTTTTTATGATTCACCCGATACTGCTACGATTATCTGTTGCCATATATTGGAGCGTCAGGCACCTATTCTATATGTATCACATGATGAAGATGACGGAATGTGGCAATTTCTATGCGGAGAAACACACGAAACAGATGAAGCAAAGTTGGTATCTTTAAAATGGGTTTTTGATTTAGATAACTCTGTTAGTACCTTAAAGGATATGCCTTGCGGTTACTATGCAGAAAGAAAAACCCAAAATGACGATTGGATTATTAGAAAGCGATAACTTCCAGTTTGTCGAAACAACCATTACCACAATCACAACTGAATAAGGAATATAACACAGCGTCAGAGCGTATAGAAACCAGTCTATGCGCTCTATTTTTATGTAAAGGAGCAGAGAATATGGCAGAAACCAAAAACGAGCAACAGTCCCACAGTTTCAAGCGAAAGTTGGGGAACACCACTTACACCGTCAAGGTACATTTCAGTAAAGATACTGACAAAACCTTTAAGGACAGAGTGCAAAAGCTGATTATCAATGAATGTCTTGAAAAAAGTCAAAAGTAATCCACATCTACACTTGATAACGTTTATCAGAAGATTTATTATTATCCGCAATGGAACGTGCCGGGGCGGAAGATATGGGCGATGACGTGGAGAGGAAAGGCTTGGGTACGCCTGCGACAAGGGCGGACATCATTGAGAAGTTAGTCAAGGACGGATTTGTAAAGCGTGAGAAGAAGCAGATCATACCCACAGAGGACGGAATGAAACTGATTACGGTGCTGCCGGATGTGGTGAAGTCCCCGAAACTTACCGCTGATTGGGAAAATGCCCTGACACTGGTAGCAAAAGGGGAGCTTCCTATGGAGGACTTCATGGCGGATATTGAAAACATGGTGTCGGAACTGATACACACCTACCATGAGGTCAGTGACGAGCAGAAAAAAATGTTCGCACAGGAGCAGGCGGTTATTGGGGGATGCCCGAACTGCGGCGGTCAGGTGGTAAAGGGAAAATTCGGTGCGTACTGCGTGAAAAAATGCGGTATGAACGTGAGCCGGGTAATGGGAGCTGCCCTTACCGATGCACAAGTGAAGGATATGCTTGCCGGGAAGAAAATCCTGTTAAAAGGGTTAAAGAGCAAGGCGGGCAAGCCCTATGATGCCTATATTATTCCGAGTGGGACGGAGGAATACCATTACACCAAAGACGGGGCAGAAAAAAGCGGGGTACAGTTTAAGTTTGTCATGGAGTTTCCGAAAAAGAAATCTTCTGGCGGGAAGAAAAAATAAGGGAGGAAGAAAGATGTTTACAACCGGGGATAAGTTATTAAACGTGATGAAAGAGGAAGAAATCAGCATTATGGAACTTTCCAGAATGTCGGGAGTGCCGGAGAGGACAATCATGGATATTCTGGCGGGCATCAGAGAGCCGGAGCTTGGCGTGGTGTGCAGGATTGCGGACGGGCTTGGCATCTGCGTCCATGAGCTTCGTGCCGATGAGGAACAGTATGCCATATCCGTACAGAAAGATACCCTTGCAAAGCTGATCGTGGTCAGCGAGATAAACGGTGTGGAACTGGAGGAACTGATACATACCATTTTAGAAAAGGGCATTGAGGAACATGGTTTCTATGAGTAAGTAAATTGCAATGTATATTAACAGATAGTAGGATTGAAAATAAAACCTACTATCTGTTAACAGTGGAAAAATAGTAGGAAATATGGTATAATTTGACACATAAAGTTGTGTTGAGGACTGAGCGATTGTGATTAAGAAAAAAATGAATGTAGAAGAAATATATAATATTACAGAAAAATTCCGTTTGGCTATACTTGATGCAAAATTTGATAGAAGGTTTCATTATAGAGATAGAATGAGTAATTTCCCTAGTGGATGTTGCGATGACGCAAGTGATCTCCTTGCATATTACTTGATGGAGAAATATAATCTATATACAGAACAAGGCAATGGCACTTATCGTGATAAGAACCCTTATAATAACACAAATCATGCATGGTTAGTACTGAATAGAAAAATAATTATTGATATTACAGCGGCACAGTTTAGGTTTTGTGGGGCGTTTTCAAAGGATATATATGTAGGAAAGAGTTTTTCTTTCTATCAAAATTTAGACGGGGTAAAGCTCGTTAGAAATTATGATATTACCAAAAGTGAGCGATTGTGGACTGATTACCAAGTTATAATGAGTTGTATGTCAGGAGAGTTTTGATTGAGGATAGAAAATGAATGAGAAAACAGAAATATACAGAGAAAAGATGATAGATGCTGCCACAAACTTAATCTTAACAAAAATGGAAGAGCTTCGTGGTGATAGAGAAGAATTAAAAGAAATGAAAAGGCGAAGATGGGTTTGGGAATTAATTCAGAATGCCAATGATTGTAGCGGAGATAAACAGATTGATATAGTTATTCAAGCAAATTGTAATAGGGTTATATTTTCGCATAATGGGGAGTGCTTTACATATCAGAATATGGTAGATTTAATTACACAAATTTCTACCAAAAGAAAAGATGAGCAAAAGGTGGGGAAATTTGGAACAGGTTTTATTTCTACTCATTTGTTATCTGATAAAGTTAAAATAACAGGTATTTATCATAGCAATAGTAGCTCGGACAAATTTAAAAGAATGAATTTATTGTTAGATCGAAGTGGAACAAATTATGAGGATGTTAGCAAAGCAATAAACAATGCCTTTGATGAATTAGATAATATTGATTTGGCGCAAGATGTTTCTTATAATAAAAGCAGCGGTGAAATTACAACTTCTTTTACTTATGTATATAATTCACAAGATTTGGAGGTTTTAGAAGCTGTAAATAAAGGATATGAAGATTGGGAAAGAACCATACCATTAGTATTGGCGTTTGCACAAAATATTAGAACAGTTAAGTTTAATGATATACTAGTTGAAAAAAATATTTTAGGTGGAAGCACTGAGAACTTAAAAACTTTTAATGTGGTATTTTCGAAATCAGGACAAGTATATAAAAATAAGTTTATTACGGTTAGTAGTAATTGCGAAAAAAAGGTAGATGTTGCATGTGTATCAGTTTGGGAAGAAAACAAATGGAAATTGGAAGAGATGCAAAATTATCCTAAACTTTTTTGCAATTTTCCATTAATAGGGACTGAAAAGTTTGCATTTCCTATTGTTATTAATAGTAAGGAATTTCGTGTATCACAAGAGCGTAATGATATTCATGAAAATGTAATCGAAAATAGAGTTATATTGGAGCAAGCAATATATTTATATGAAAATTTAATAGAAGCATGGATGAATGCAAAACCAGAGAACTTTTTTCATTTATGCAAAATCAAAGAAGATACAACTAGAAGTGCATATTTATGTGAATATGAGAAAAAAATTAAAAATGTATATAAACAAGCGAAAATAGTTACAACAGTCGATAAATTTGGAAATACTACATTAAATAGTTTATATATAAATGAAAAGAAAAATGTTGTTATTCCATATTATGAAAAGGAAAGGAACTCTTTTTGGCAATTATTTAGATTCTTTTTTGATAAACAAATTCCAAGAGAAGGAGAGATTGAGTATTGGGCAGAAGTGTGCTCTGAAAACGTAATTGATTTATCAAAACTAAAAAAGAGAATAATTAATAATGACAAGATAAAAGATGATCTAGAAAGAATTGGAGAAGAAAAGTATTTGGAGGCATTAAATAATTTAAATAAACTATGTCTTGATCATAATAGCCAAACATTTCCTTACGATATGAAGCTGTTGAATCAAAGATTTGAATTTGTAGATATTAGCAAGTTAATGAATGATGAATCTGATGATGAACTTAAAGATATTTTATTACTATTTAATAATGATGTTAGAAGAAAACTTTTGCATAAAGGGATAAATATTTTTAATAATAATTTTGAACGATATCGAAATCAGAATATAGCAAATGAATTGTGTGCAATCATAAGAAGAAAATTATCAGACGAAAGTAATGGTGCACAAAGAAAAAATGAAGATCAAGCAACTTTTAACAGATTAACAGATTGGTTTCTTAATAATGCAAATGAAGCAAAAATGTTATTTGCGGATGTTTATGAAAAACAGCATTTGCTGACACAGCCGGAAGAAACAATTAGAAGATTAAAATTGGCAAATCAGGTTGAAGATATTATGAATAAAAATAATATTGATTTTTCTCAACTGACTGATATTGTCGATAAAAGTGGACAATTATTGAGTATGATTGCACAAGGGAAATTGGATATTTCGCCTGAAATAAAGCAATTGCTTGAACATATTTCTTATTCCAATTATTATTCAAAAGAAAAATTTGATAAAATGCTTGAACGTAGTATTATAAATGTGCATAAAGAATTATTAAATAATCCATTATATAAAATTCCTGAACATATAGAGGACTGGAAGAAGGATAAATTATCTTCAACTGTTTTTACAGCCGAAAAAGACGAGAAGGAGATTCAGATCGTTATTAGACCGAGTGATGGGGCAAAGATAATTTTTTATGAGGATACAGAATTTGAAGCATTAGATGATTGTGAATGTGAGCTTTGGACTGATAATGGTATGGGAAAAGTAATGATGATTACGTTAGGCGATTTGTTGAAGATAACAGGCGTAACAAGTATTCCTTTGAAAAAAATTATATAGTAAGGTGAGAAGATGAAAAGCGAAGAAATGAAATACAATATAGATAATAGAATAAGAGATAACAATATATATATACATACAAATTGGAGTGTGGATAAATTAAAACGATATGTATGTGCTTTTTTGAATACCAATGGAGGAGTTTTGGTTTTTGGAATAAAAGATGATGGATTAAATCTAATTCTTAAGAAGTCTGTTTTTGATATTTTTTCTTCATATAAAAATATTGTTGAAGAGTTTTCTGATGAGAGGAATATACAATATGGAAAGTTATTGATAGAGGATCATAATGTTGAGTATATTGAGGTCGGGAAATCTTCAAAAGAGTATATGTATAATGGTGTAATATATTATTTTGATGATGTGAAAAGAGAACCAATTAAAAAAATTCCTATAACTATGTTTTTATCATATTGTCAGAAGGATAAAGGAATTGCTAATATTGTTGAAGAAAAATTAAAGGAAAATGAAAAAAGATTAGAGATTTTCAGAGATATTCGAGAAGTTGAATATAGAGATAAATTTTCTGAATTTATGCAGACCATTTCTGATAAAGATTTTGTTTTATCAATCGTTAGTGATAGATATTTAAAATCAAGAAATTGTATGTATGAAATGAGTGAATTAATGAGAGATAGAAAATATGAGAGCAAGCTATTATTTATTATTGTTTCTGATTCAGACAAGAAGTATTGCTTATCAGAAGATTTACCAGACGATGAAAACCAAGGAGTTGGAGCGCATATTTATGATGTTGGGCAGCAAACGGAATATTTAATGTATTGGCAAGAAAAAGAACAGAAAATGAAGAATGCAATAGAGAAAATAAATGATCCTGTAATAAGCCGAAATCAGATTAGCGAATTAGAAGTAATCAAAACCATTGAATTAAAAATTAGAGATTTAATGAGTATACTATTTGATAGAAAAGGTATTTCGTTTGAAGAAATGCTTAACACAAATTTTATTGATATGATGGATATAATCAGGAATAAAAAGTGATAGAGTAAAAGACATTTAGGAGAAATCTTAAGTGTCTTTTTATATAAGTATAGGTAATTGCGAAACAAGTTCAAAATCTTGATTCCAATAGGGCAAAGGCCCGGTTGAGCCGGACTTACAGGAGGTGGATGTGGATAACAAGAGTTTTAAGACATGAAAACAAAGCAGATAAGGTTATCTGCCCGTGAAATGGT
>CAJTDL010000050.1 GCA_910575035.1 Lachnospiraceae bacterium | reverse complement strand
TGTCTATTTTCTGTACCCATTTTTTCAATTTTGAATAATATCCACTTGTCAAAGTCCAATGCCAGAGTTTCGCTGGCAGGATCAATCAGAATTCCGAGAGATCATAATAACTGTATGCCGTGATTTACAATAAGCAACACGCCAACGCCTATGACAATCCATAGGGCTGTGGCTTTCTTTTCTTTCCCTTTTCTCTTGTTCAGAAACAGGAAAAGCAATCCCACACTCACAAGGCAGAAACCCACAATCAATGACACGATTGAAATAGTCTGCATGATTTCCGCACTTGGAACGGGTATAAAATCGGGAATTGGAAAATTCATGTTATCGCCCCCTTTCTTTTAATTGCTCAAATCTGATAAAACCATTTTTCTCATTGCGACTGCTGAAAAAATAATTCCTATGATACTGAAAATAATTGCCGCAACGGGAATTGACATCAATCCTGCGCTGCTTCCCTGTGAGTTTGACGCTATGGCAACAATGATGATAGACGAAACAACGGTTGCAATCGTTGACTTCTTTATCATTCCAACATACAGCGGAAGAAGCCCCAACAAGATAGCGGATATTGTTGTAACTGCCTGTGTCCGTATGTTTCCAAAGCTGAACATGACAAAATCAAAACATTTTGCCGCAAGAAAGATTGTGGCATATTGGAAGATATTTGACAGCACATGGAACGTAAAACTAATGCAGCATATCAAAATGAGTTTTGCCGTAATCAGTTTCGTGCGGCTGATCGGGTAAGTGAAAAGCAAGCCGATTGTCTTGTTTCTGTATTCTTCAATCACAAATACGGAAATCAGTACCGCTTCCCATACAATCAGAGTAGCCCTTACAAGCATTGCCGCTAACGTAACCGTATCTAACTGGACTGGGGCAAATCCCGGAAGTGTGGATATATTGCCGCTTGCAGTTAAAAGGCTGGAGGTAAAGGCGGAAAGCAGAAAAATGATAAAGTTAGCTGCTAACAGTCCGGCGATATGCGGCTTTAACGGTACTTTCTTAATTTCCATGCGGATAAGATTCCACATCTTTTCCACCTCCTCCCAATAAGCCTAAATAATAGGATTCAAGATCTATCCCTTTCGCCGTAAGCTCTTTCATAGATACTTCCGCAAGCATAGCCCCGTGGTCAATAATTCCGATTGTGTCGGCAATTTTAGACAGCTCGTCAAGGATATGGCTGGATATTAAAATGCTTGTGTGGTATTCATGGTTGATTTGCAGCAGCAGCTCCCGCACTTCGATAATTCCCTGTGGGTCTAAGCCGTTTATAGGTTCGTCTAAAATGAGCAAATCCGGCTTTGTGAGCATTGCCCTTGCAAGCGCAAGCCGCTGTTTCATTCCCAAAGAGAATTTCCCTACGGCTTTATTGCCCGTTTCTGCAATTCCCAACAATGACAGCGTTTCCATGATGTTTTCATAGCCTGCGCCCATGTACCGGCAATGGAGTTCCATGTTCTCGTATGCGCTTAAATGGCTGTAAAAAACAGGGCTTTCAATAATGCTGCCGATACGGGAGAAAACGGGATTGTTCCCCTTGTTGATAGTTTCGCCTAATAAACATACCGTACCTGTATCGGGGAAAATGATGTGGTACAGTGTTTTCATCAGCGAAGTTTTTCCTGCGCCGTTTGCGCCCAAAAATCCGTATACTTCCCCTTGCCTTACATTCATGCAAATATCATTCAGTATGGGGCTGCCCTCTATGGATTTTGATAAATGCCGGACTTCAACCGCATTTGTCATTCGCTCGCCCCCTTTTCGGGACATAGCCGCCTTTTAAATATCAAAGTCGCTTTCTGTGCGATTCCGATAAGGGAATATTGGGAGCTGCCTAGACATGGATAAGAAAAACAAGTAACCAGTTCCCAACCGTCCTTACCGTAATGATTCAGTTTATCAGACAGCGACTTTTCGGAATGTTCTGTTTCCTTGCTGTCAATTACTACCGTTTTGTACTCAAATTCTGTCATAAAAATCTCCTTTACTCAAAAATATCTGCCACAAGGCTATCCACCATAAAATCAAAAACAGCGAAATAATCACAAGTGACGGAAAGCGTTTCTTTTGCATTGATTGTTGACAGCAGCGCACTCAAAATTCCATACGCCTGTGCTTCCTCCATTTTCAGATTGAGGTCTGCGGCATGGATAACCTGTCTGAAAAAATCAAAACTGTCAAACTTGATTTTCTTAATCGTTTCTTCCGGCAGCTTTGTCACAAAAGACTGAAAATCCGGCGTATTGACATTGTAGAGGAACGGCTTGCTGTCGTATTCCCGGAAAAGCCTTTTCATGGACTGTGCAAAGCCCTCTTTCGTCCGGCTGTTCCTGTTTATGTCGATAATCTTTTCTGTCAACCTCCTTTGTATGTCTGTGATTGTTTCAAGGAATAAATCTTCCTTTGTCGGGTAGAGCGTATAAAAAGTACCGATAGATATAACTGCCTTATCGCATAGATTCTTAATGCTTGTCTTTTTGTACCCTTGCGCTATCCAACATTCCTCGCATAGTTCTTCCAGCTTTTTGCGGATTGCTTTTTTATCAGCGCCCGAAAGGACTGGCTTTGACGGCATAGCTTCACTTCTCCTTTCTTCTGAATTGTATTTGCGAATATTCGTAATAAATATTCACAAAGAAAATGATAGCACGATTGATAGCTATTGTCAAGTAGGGAACTTGATTTAGCAATGCCGTATATCCCCAAAATCAGAAAATCATTCGTTACATTATAGGAAGTATTTTAGCTAACTGATAGAACTGCATAGACATACTCTGAAACTATATTACAGCTTACAAAAAATCTCTGTTATTTTTTATTCATGTTTGGCATTTCCCAAACTTCCCCATATTAAGAAACAAGGAAATCTTTTTGAAGAATTTTTCTCAAAACTCCGTCAAAATCGCCCTGTGCGGTGTTGTAGGTAGTGAGAGGGTTTTCAAGAGGGTTTGGGATTCAAGAATTATTGACAAGAATAGTTATCCCGACTTTTTGATTATCCCGACTATTTCCGGAAAAGCGAATAACTACGGGCTTTTGCTCAAAAAAGGTCGGGATAACTTTTTCATAAAAAGCAGATATCCGACTGCCCGGATGCAGATACCTTTGCGCAAAAAGTCATGATAACTTTTCCCGGTATTCTGTTTTCTCCGAATAAATATTTAGCAGGAAAATTTTCCTGACTTTTTATTTAAGGAGATGTTGCCTATGACAAAGCAAACATTATCTGTAACTGAAATGTTTTCCAGCATTATGGAACTGCTGGAACAGGCAGGCTATGCAAAGCATACCCTGTGGGGAAATATGTACGGCTCTATCAGGAGCGTTGTCAGTTTCTACCACGAAAAAGGCATCTGTGATTATGACCCGGCTGTCACGCTTGAATTCCTCCAGACAGTTGAGCGGCGCTACCGGGATGGCGAAATCTGCCGGGAATACTATAATGCCCAGAAGCGTGCTGCCAGAAAATTTGAAATGTTCCATGCAACAGGAACCCTCACATGGGAGTGCACAAAAAGGACATCCAAGTACCAGCTCAACGAGGAGTACAGCCGCCTGCTGGATGCCTTCCTTTCGTCAAGGGATTTCCACGAAAATACCAAATGGGATTTTGCCTGGGCAGTGCGGCGCTATCTCTCATTCTTTCAGGAAAAAGGGATTCCTTCACTGGACAGAGCTTCCATAAACGATTCACGGGAGTTTGTCATCGGTGCCGCCGCTTCCATGGCGGCGGGCAGCCTGCATAACCTTCTGTGCTATGTGCGCCAGTTCCATATATTTTTAAAAGATTCTGGTGAAAAGGCTCCTGACTGCATATCCCTGTTTTCATACCATGTGCCGCGGAAGATGCCAGTGAGGGGCTATGTATCTGATGAAGAACTTACCGCCATCATAGGCCAGGTAGATACATCCACTTCCATGGGAAAGCGTGATAAGGGGATCATAATGCTTGGGGCTACCACCGGGCTGCGGGCGGTGGATATCGCCAGGCTGAAACTGACGGATATCGACTGGATCAGGGGAGAAATCCATGTGATGCAGAGCAAGACCGGGGGCATGCTCTACCTCCCCCTCCTGCCGGAAGCCGGGGAAAGCATAAAGGACTATATCCTGAATGGACGCCCCGATTCTGATGCGCCTGAAATATTCCTGCGTGAGAAAGCCCCGTTTGTTCCCATGGCAAGCGGAGTTGGCATAGGATACATGTTTGACTGCTACTGTAAAAAAGCGGGGATTGGCCGGAAGCCTTTTGACGGGAAAGGGTTCCATGGCCTGCGCCGCCGGCTGGCGAGGAACATGCTGGTTTCCGGCACCCCCGTCACCACTATTGCGCAGGTTCTCGGACACCAGAACCTTGACACTGCCAAACAGTATCTGTCGCTGGACAGCCAGAACCTGAAGACGTGCGCGTTGGATTTTTCCTGCGTTCCGCTGGAAAGGAGGTTCCCATGAGCAGCTGTTTAAAAAGCGGGCTTGCCCCTGCAATCAGGCCAATGATTGATTACAAAGTTTCCCTGGGCTATGAGGAATCCACTTATCTGCCCAGGAGCCACAGTCTGGACCGGTACTACACAGAGCATTTCCCTGATGAAACCTCCCTTACGAGGGAGGTCGTGACCGGATGGCTGGAACGGCATCCGGGGGAATCTATTGGGTATTTCCATTCCCGTGCCGGTTATGCAAGGGGGCTTGGGAAGTATCTCGCTTCCATGGGAATCCCCGCCTTCATACTGCCGGAAAAGTTCACATCAGGGCGCAGCTGCTTCCTGCCATATATTTTTACTGACAGCGAACTGAAAGCGCTTTTCCATGTGATAGACGTACAGGGCGGCAAAGAAAACTCCCTGCAGCCGTTCCTTCTCTCCACCGTATTCCGGCTGATCTATACCTGCGGCCTGCGCCCGAACGAGGGGCGGATGCTGAAAAGGGAATCCGTCAACCTTGCGACCGGGGAAATCCTTATCACGGAAACAAAAGGCCATAAGGAGCGGATTGTTGTCATGTCCGATGACATGACGGAACTGGCGGCATCCTATGCCCGGCTGCGTGATGCGGCTTACCCTGACAGCCCGTATTTCTTCCCTGACCGGAACGGGAACTCTTATTCATCCCCGTGGATGCAGAATAAATTCAAGGCATTTTTTGCCGCTGCAAATCCCGGTGTCGATCCGGACATGCTCCCACCAGTCAGGATATATGACCTGCGCCACCGCTTTGCCTCCGCAGCATTGGGACGCTGGCTTGACAACGGGGAAAATCTTTTCAACAGGCTGCCTTACCTGCGGGCATACATGGGGCATAAGGAACTGTCCGCAACCGTGTACTATATCCATCTCCTTCCGGAAAACCTCGTAAAGTCGGCCGGCATAGACTGGGATTCCTTAAGACAGATGATACCGGAGGTGGAACTATGGGACGAATAAAAGATGAAGCATTTTTCCAGATGGTGCATGACTGCCTGAAAATCTATCTTCCCAACCAGATGTGTGCCAGCAGCAATACGGTCAGGGCATATCGCACAGCGCTCGACCAGCTCATCGGGTATGCGGCTTCAGCCAGCGGCATTTCCATCAGTGAAGTCACCTTTGGTCTTCTGGACAGCGGCATGGTCAGCGGTTACCTTGACTGGCTTGTTGCAGAGAAAGGATGCTCCGCATCCACAAGGAACCACCGTTTTGCCTGTATCCGTTCTTTTTTCCGTTACGCAGCGGCAGCCAATCCGGAAAATACCGTCCTGCTGGCGGGGCTTGACAGGATTCCCCGGCAGAAGCAGGAAAAATTTTCAGGCGTGGACTATATGAGCGAAACTGCAGTAAAAGCCCTGCTGGAACAGCCTGACACAAAAACACGCCGCGGGGTAAGGGATCAGTTTTTTATGATCCTCATGTATGACAGTGCCGCACGCATACAGGAAATGCTGGATCTGCGGGTCTGTGATATACGTCTTGGGAACACGCCGACAGCGGTGCTGAAAGGGAAAGGTTCCAAAATACGCAGTGTCCCGCTGATGCCGGAAACGATAAACCATTTCCGGAATTATATGAAGCTGTTCCATCCGGACGGGCAGATGCATTCACAGCAGCCGCTTTTTTATGTGGAACAGTGCGGCGCAAGGCATCCCATGTCAGATGACAATGTCAGGAAGTTTCTCCGGCGGTATGGGGCATCAGCAAGGAGGAACTGCCCTGAAGTCCCGGAAAATGTGCATCCGCATCTCTGGAGACACAGCCGGGCGATGCATCTTTACCAGCACGGCATGGCCCTTTCGCTGATATCCCAGTGGCTTGGGCATTCCAATCTCGAAACCACCCTGGTCTACGCTTATGCGGATACCGAGCAGAAACGGAGGGCGATCGAAAAATCCATGGGGCGTGATGTGATCGCCGGGGTTGACCTGCCAAAGTACAGCGTCAGCGATGAGGAAGTTTTGAAAAAGCTGTATGGACTGAAATAGCGTCCATAATTATCCCGACTTTTTGCGTCAAAACATCTGCATTCGGGCGGTCAAATATCTGCCTTTTATGAAAAAGTTATCCTGACCTTTTTTGAGCAAAAGCCCGTAGTTATCCGCTTTTCCGGAAATGGTCAGGATAATCAAAAAGTCGGGATAACTATTCTACCCACGACATTCCCGGAGGGTGTGTCGCAAGTTATTAAATTTTTAGAAAAAATGAGTTTCTACTTGATATTAGACGTTTAAACGTCTAATATTGGATAAAAGATGGAGGGATAGAAATGGAATATATATCGGTAAAAGAAGCATCTTTAAAATGGGGAATTTCAGAGCGGAGAATACAACGTTTATGTTTAGAGGAAAGAGTAGCCGGAGCAATTAGATTTAGTAGGATTTGGATGATACCAAAAGATGCAGAGAAACCAGCGGATGCCCGCATAAGAGAAGAGAGGATGAAAAGACATGAATAAGGTTTTGATTATTGATGATGATAAAGAGCTTTGTATGCTTATGACAAAGTGTATTGAGCAGGAAAATCTTAGTGCGGTTGTTGCTAATGGTGGCATAGAAGGACTGCGGATATTGGAGGAAGATAAAGATAGCTGTTCACTTATTATTCTTGATATTATGATGCCCGATTTAGATGGTTTTCAAGTGTTGCAGCAAATACGGCAGACAAGCAATATTCCTGTCCTTATGCTGACTGCAAAAAGCGATGAAGAAGATAAAGTGTCAGGCTTGCGGATGGGGGCGGATGATTACTTGACAAAGCCATTTAGCATTAATGAGCTTATGGCACGGGTAAATTCCTTAATCCGGCGTTATACCCTGCTTAATCCTGTTTCCAGTCCTGAAACAGACTGCATGACGTTTCAGGGGATGACGATTGACAGCCTTAACCGCCTTGTTTTTCAAGGGAATGAACAGATTGAGCTTACGGGAAAAGAATTTGACCTGCTTTCTTTTCTGGCATCAAATAAGGGTAAAGTATTTACAAAAAAGCAGATTTACACGCAGGTTTGGGCGGAAGAATATGCTTTTGACGATAGTAATATCATGTCATTTATCAGCAAATTGAGGAAAAAAATTGAACCAGACCCGGAGCATCCGTTTTATATTTTGACTGTCCGTGGCGTTGGCTACCGTTTCAACAGGGAGGCTTGACATGAGTATTAACCCATTTTTATTGATTATGTTTTGCATTGCTTTGTTGGTAATCCTGTTTCTTTTCACAAAACTCAGGCGTGTACGGGGGCAGTTGTCTATTATCGAGGAAGTGCTTGAAGATATAAAATCCGGGAACTTAAACCGCCGTATGCTGACTAAGAAAAATGATATGACAAGAAAAATCTGCTATGGCATTAATGAGATTGCAATGAACAGCCAGACACAGCTTATTAAACAAAAACAGTCTGAACAGGCGTACAAACGGTTAATGACCAGTATTTCCCATGATGTCAAAACTCCCCTTGCTTCTCTGGTCGGTTATTTGGAAGCAATCGAATGTAAGATAGTGGCAGGGGAAGAAAAAGACGAATACGTCCATGTCGCATTTGAGAAAGCCCATTACCTGAAGCATTTTGTGGAAAATCTCTTTGAGTGGGTGAAACTGGATTCCGGGGAACAGATTTTTCACTTTGAGGCTTTGGATTTGAATGAAGCATCCCGGGACATCGTAGCTGATTGGATTTCCGTTTTAGAAAACAGTAATTTTGAGTATGAATTTGATATTCCGGAAACGGAATACCTTATGCGTATAGATGTAAATGCGTATAGCCGTATCCTCAACAACCTGCTGCAGAACGTGCTTATCCATAGCAAAGGAAATAAAGTGATATTCCGTATTTCAGAAAATAACCGGCAAGCCCGAATTACATTAACAGATAATGGCAAAGGAATATCCCCCGATCATCTCCCGCATATTTTTGAGAGGATGTACCAATGCGACCAGTCACGGTCTGCAAAAGGAAACGGGCTGGGCTTATCTATTGTAAAAGAACTTGTGGCAGCCCATAAAGGAACGATTGCCGCTGACAGCACTCCTGATAAGGGAACTATATTTACAATATTGCTTCCAAAATCCCTGTAGTAATACGGGGATTTTTCAGTTTGTCAAATTTCTGTTAGCTGTAAAAACATGAAAAAAGCAAGGTTTCGGCAAGGTTTTGGCAAGGTTAGCGTGATAGAATAGCAAATATGAAAAAGGAGGTTTCGCAATGAGCAAATATGTAATTGAAACAAAAAATCTTACCAAACAATACGGAACACAGAAAAGCGTTGCGGATTTGAATATCCATGTAAAGCAGGGACGCATCTACGGTCTGCTTGGCAGGAACGGAGCCGGAAAGACAACGACCATGAAAATGCTGCTTGGGCTGACACAGCCCACTTCCGGGGAAGTTACAATCTGGGGACAGCCTTTACGGACAAATGAGAAAAAGCTCCTGCCCCGGATTGGCTATCTGATCGAATCCCCCGGATTTTACCCGAATCTGACCGCCACAGAAAACCTGCGCATTTTTGATACCCTGCGGGGAGTGCCGAGCCATAATGCAATTAAAAATGCGCTTGATTTAGTGGGGCTTCCCTATAAAGACAAAAAGCTGTTTTCCCAATATTCCCTTGGCATGAAGCAGCGATTGGCGATTGCCCTTGCCATTATGCACGACCCGGAGCTTTTGATTTTGGATGAACCGATTAACGGCCTTGATCCGATTGGAATTGCGGAAGTGCGCTCTTTTATCCGTGACCTCTGTAACGAAAGAGGAAAAACGATATTGATTTCCAGCCATATTCTTTCCGAGATTGCACTTTTGGCTGATGATATTGGAATTATCGACCACGGCGCATTATTGGAGGAAGAAAGCCTTGCAGAGCTGGAAGCAAAGAGCAGCAGACATATCCGTTTTACCGTTTCCAGTACAACACAGGCGGCAAGGATTTTGGAACGTAATTTCCATGAAACGCAGTTTATCATACAGGACGATTATAAGATGCGTCTGCATAATTTAGATATTTCAGTTGGAGAAATTGTAACAGCCTTTGTCGAAAACGGGCTTAGCGTGTCAGAAGCCTATGTCTGCGAAGAAAGCCTTGAAGATTATTTCAAGCGTGTAACAGGGGGTGAAGGGATTGCTTGATCTTGTAAAGTGTGAGTTTTGGAAATTGAAACGGAAAAAGTTTGTCCTTTTCGTAATATTTTCTGCGTTGCTTTTTCCTATCCCGTTTACTGCACTTGTACTAAAAGGGAATGTGGGCGATTTGAACGCTTTTGACGGCTTATATGATTTGCTCATTTGCATGGCTGTTCCTGTCATGCTTCCCTGCATACTTGGCATTATAGGGGCTATGCTCTTTTACATGGAAAGAGATAATGCAACTCTGAAAAATTTGATAGCTATTCCTGTTTCGGCATGGGAAATTGCGACTGCAAAAATCATAGTATTATACTTTATCAGCCTTTTATTCACCTGTGTAACATTGTTCTCTGCAATTATCGGGGGGATAATAGCCGGATCTGATTTGGGCAATATTTGGAACAAACTTATAACCGCCATTATTACGGCTATTCTATATGCCACGGGTACACTTCCGATTATAATTGCGATTGTAAAATTTAACCGCTCTTATATATTTGCAGTTATTTTGACATTCTTCTATACAATGTTTGGATTTTCCCTTGCTTTTACAGGGCAGTTCACATCAGATAATCAAGTAATGAAAGTGCTTACCAGTATTTTACCAACGCCTGTTATTTATCGTTGGCAGGCTTCAAGAATGATTGAGCAGGGAACAACTGCTTTTGAAAACTGGCAGCCCTACTTTCTGAAATTAGGAATTGTAGTATTTACCGTTTTTATTCTTGGAGGTATCTCTTATTTTGCGATTATCAAAATCTACAAAAAGCAGGAAGGGCAGGTGTAAGAAATGGCAAGGCTCATAAAAACAGAACTCTGGAAATTAAAACGATACTCTGTTATCTGGATTGGAATTGCAACTATGCTGTCTGTTGTTTTACTAACCTGTTTTATGGAGATGGGTACGCCGGGAACGCCGACATTTTCCAGTTTTTCAGATAATGTAATATGGAACAGCTTTTCGCTTATCTTTCCGGCGACAATCGTACTGATTGCAGGTTATATGATTGAACGTGAAAGAACAGACGACACGCTTAAAAATATGATGGCAATCCCGGTATCTTTCCGAAGCCTGCTTTTGGGTAAAGTGTTTGTCTGCGGAATGATTTCTGTCTTTCTGGCGGTAGTGGAACTTTTATTTACTGCTCTCATTTCGCTTTTTAGCAGATATGAGGGAATTGCTCTTGGCAGCGTAATGAGATCGCTTGCCCAAATGGTTGGAATGAATTGCTTTGTATTTATATCGGTGCTGCCTGTTATTGTATTTACAGGACAAAGGGCAGGAGCATTTATGACGGGAGTAGCTTTTGCATTTTTTTATGGTTTTATAGGGACTTTTGCTTCCGGTCATGGTCTGTCCTGTCTTTACCCGGTTACGATAGGACTTGGTTTCATCAATTATCAAAATGGCATGGAAGCCGGCACATATAATATTTTCCGATGCGTTGTTGTACTTCTGATTATGCTTGTTATAACTGCGGTTATGCTGCTTCTGGCACAGGACAGGAGCAAAACACAAAAAATAAAAGGCAAAGGGGATATTCAATGACAGGAAAAAGAATACTTTGCATCATTCTAATATGTATGGGTACTTTATCGCTTTCCGGCTGCAACAGCATTTATCAGGCACTATCAGACGGAACGGAAAAGATACTTGATATGGCTTCTGACACTGTAGGCGACACTCCAAAAAATACTGCTTTAGACATCATGGATGCGCTAAATGAAATTGGTGGAAACACTGTTTTAACTTCTGAATCCTCTTTGCAGGGGGAACGTACTACAGGGATTGATAATTACGTTGGAACTTATTCAGCCGAATATAAGGACTTTTCAAAAACGGAATATCTGTTTGGCGGTGTTGATGTTGAAAGAGAGCAGGGAAATGAATTAACTGTAGAGTGCGTCCTAAAAGTTGACAGTGGTACTGCTAAAGTATTTTGGATTTCGGGAAGCGAGAAACCAGTTAGCTTGATTGAAACGGACGGAACTTATAAGGAAACAATTACATTGTCAAGTGGCAGCAACTATATTGGTATTGAATGTGAAGATTTTACAGGAAGTATGGAATTGAATATCGAATAATGACTGCCGGACAACGGCAAAGAAAAAAAGCCGTCGCAGAGCAGGGAACAATGTTGCCAGTGCTGCGGCAGGTTTTATCTTCTTTGGTATAGGAGGTGATAGGGGGATAAGATGAAACAGATATAGGATGGAGCTGTTTATCATAAGACAGGTGATTAAAATGAGTAAAATAGTAATATTATCTTTTTCGGAAGGTGAAGAAGAAGTATGTCAGAGAATATTGCAAATTCTAAGTGAAAGCACTCGCTTCGAAGGCTGTAATGAGCTTCAAGTAGAAAAGAACATTAGTATCGGAGAAATGAAGCTGAACTTATTAGAGAAGAATGTGATTATACATGGTACGGAGGTTATGCTTACCAATAGGGAGTTTGAAATACTGTATTTGTTAGCGCAGAGTCCCGGCAGGATATTCAGCAAAGAGCAGATCTATGATATTGTCTGGCAGGAGCCATATTCTGGCGATTACAATATTGTCATGAGCCATATCCGCCATATAAGGGAGAAAATAGAGGACAATCCTGGCAAGCCGCTTTACATACAGACCGTATGGGGCATTGGCTATCGGTTCAACAAAAATTTAAGCAGCAGTCTGTGATGTGAAAACAGATTGCTGCTTATTTTTTGTCCTGTACGCCTAAGAGGTATTCGCAGGATACATGGAAGAACTCTGCCAGAGCCACCACTTCATAATCCGGGACAAACCTTGTCCCTTTTTCAATCCGTAAAACGGTCAGGTCGCTAAATTCATATCCGGCAAGCTGGAGCTGCTCTGCAAGGGCTTTCTGTGACAGCTTCCTTTCTGTCCGCAGTTCCATAATCCTTTGACCGATTAGGTTTTTGGAGTTGTTTTCCTTATTCCAATAGATTTTAATATCCTACCACCAACTTTCTAAAGATGAAGTTCCTTACCATTGATTTTACGAAATATTGTTGATAATATACTTCTAAAGATGAAGTGTAAGGGAATTATCTTGTGGAAAGAGAATTAGGGATTGATAATACTGCCTGTAAAATACAATCATATTTTTAACAGAGAAAGGTGGAAACAAGCATGAATGAAGTTTTTGAAACATTGTCGGATGTCTTTGAGGAGCTGCGCAGCGAATCGGAGGACAGGGAGTATTCCGTCCAGACGGAGGAAGCAAAAGCAGCCAGCCGGGAACTGAAAAAGAAACAGAAGGCATTTGAAGCATATCTTTCCAAGCTGCCGAAAGAGAACAGGGAGTTTTTGGAGGACTATATGGATGCGGTGGATCATGCCCATTACAAGGAGGAACAGAGAGCATATTATCAGGGATTTGTGGACAGCGTACAGGTTCTTGACGGACTTGGCATTATAAAAAAGCGTATCCGTATAAAAGAGTTTCTTAAAAAATTCAGCAGATAGACAAAGAGGTGGCTGGCAGGACAGAAGGCGAGCCACCTTTTTTGCATGGTTCAGAAAAATCCAGAAATATTCACGAAAAAATTCAGATGTTGGGGATATTCTATTCTTTGGGATGTTTGTATGTCCGAAGATAGGCTTCTACAATAGCAAGGATTGTCGTAATCTGTTCCTCCGTACATTGTGACAGATAGACCAGCAGACGCTTGTAGTCAAGATTGTCTGCCGGGGTATCTGGATAGAAAAACGGATCGGCGGAAATATGTAAGGCTCGTATGAGCTGCCCCAGCTTTTCGATGCTTGGCACATTTCCATGATTTTCGATTTCCTTGATATAGCGGGAGGAAACGCCGGATTTTTCAGCCAGTTCTTCATAGGTCAGCTTCTGGTCGGTTCTGGCTTTCTTCAGACGGAATCCCATTTCCTTGTCAATTTTCTTTTTCCTTGCCATATATGCACCTCCATGTATAGTGTATATTGCACATTTCGCTTTGAAAATGCACTAATAAATCACTTTAACAGAGGGGTATAATGCACACATAAGAGTAAAAAGACTTTGGATATTGCATATAAAAAAACGCAGTATGGGTAAGCTTCCATAAGGAAGTTAAAACTAAAACACTTTGTAATCAGCCAGAATGATTGGATTGTAGGCAAATTTAATTCATATGGAGGAATTACAAAATGAACGAATCATTATTTAAACAGTTAGGCGGCACATATCACGAAGAAAATGGGTATCTGATTCCAGATTTAAGATTACCTACCGAAGAAGAACAGCCAATAGGCATATGGGGACAGCGGCATCTAGATTATTTGAAGCAATATTGCAAAGTTACATACACCAATCTTCTTACAAGTGGCAAGCTGAATGCTTATCTTATCAGCATTGACAGACAGGCGCAGGAACGCTTTGAAAGGCTCATAGAGGGCATGAAACAGGCACAGGGCATAACGGAACAGCTAAAATCTGAAAATGTCTTAGAATGGGTAGGACAGTTAGGCAACATAAGAGCTTGTGCAAGGGAGATTGTAAACAAGGAAATCATTTTTGCATAAGTGGACAAAAGCGGCAGGGAGAAATCTCTGTCGCTTTTTTAATGTCAAGAATTTTATGGATTTTGCAAATAAGTGATTTCTGCGCTATGTCAAATTATGACTATTGCATAAATTAAAGAATAGTGCTAAAATAGTTATTGACTTCAAGTCAATAACTAAATACAAAGGAGGTGCAATCACATTTGGCTAGACCTGTAAAAAAGACACCAGAGGAATGGAGAAAAGAAATCCTAAATGCTGCCCAAAACTTATTTATTTCTAAAGGATATGAGGAAACTTCAATTTCCGATATTATGGATACGGTGGGCGGGGCAAAAGGAATGTTTTACCGTTGTTTCCAAAGCAAAGAGGAAGTAATGTACGCATTAAGCAATCAAATGTTTTTTGAGGACAACCCATTTGAAACAGTCAAGGGGAGGGATGACCTGAACGGTCTGCAAAAAATCAGGTTGTTGCTTACACTGAATCAGTCGGACGCTGAACGAAACCAGATAAATATGCAGGCAGTCCCGATTTTGAAAGACCCGCACATTTTAGCGGCGGCAGTTGCAGAAAACAGGCGTGTATTAACTCCCTTGTGGCTGGAATTGCTGGAGGAGGGAAAGCAGGACGGTTCTATCAAGACGGAATACATAAAGGAGCTTTCCGAACTTTTGCCGCTTATCAACTTCTGGCTCATGCCCTCGGTATTCCCTGCAACAGAGGAAGAACTGTATCACAAATATCATTTTGTGAAAGAAGTGTTAGCCCATATGGGACTGCCGCTTTATGATGACGATACGACATCCTTTACAGAAAAATTTATCACTGATATTACGGAAACACCCTGCGGGCATACCTTTATGTCGGAGAAAGCCGACAATAATAATGTAAAAGGAGGGAATCAGCCATGACGGAAAAATTATTTACAAAAAATTTCACGCTCCTTATTTTAGGGCAGCTAACCTCATTGTTTGGAAATTTCATATTGAAATTGGCACTGTCCATGTATGTACTGGAAGCGACTGGTTCGGCAGCCATATTTGCAGGGATATTGTCTGCCGCTACAATCCCGACTATTCTTTTGTCACCGCTCGGCGGTATCCTGGCGGACAGGGCTGACAGACGGAATATTATGGTGGCTTTAGACGCATTGACTGGCGTATCCGTTTTATGTGCGGCGCTATTCTTGTCGGAAAGCAATGCCATTGCCGTAATCAGTACGTTGCTTATTATACTTTCTGTTTTGGGCGCATTTGAAACGCCTACTGTTCAAGCGTGTATTCCTACCATGTTACAAGGCGACAATATTATGAAAGGAAATGCCGTTGTAAATCAAGTGGCGTCTTTATCCTATCTGATTGCCCCTATGTTGGGCGGCGTATTGTATGCCATGCTTGGGCTAAAACCCGTAATGTATGCGAGCGTTGTCTGTTTTTTTATTACTGCCCTGTTTGAATGTTTTATAAAATTGAGCTATCAGCGTACTCAAAGTCAAGGCGGTGTGCTTCAGATTGTTAAGCAGGATTTTTTATCAAGTATGTGGTATATTTCAAAAGAACAGACCAGCATATCAAAAATGCTGCTTTTAACGGCATTCTCAAGGTTTTTTGTGATGGGCATTACCATAGTCGGACTTCCTTTTCTTGTGCGGACTGTCCTCGGATTTAATCCAAAATATTATGGGGCTGCGGAAAGTGCGTTGGCAGTCGCTACAATCTTGGGGAGCATTGCCGCAGGAATTTTGGCAGAGAAATTGAAAATACATAAATTATCTCTCCTGCTTGCTTCTCAGGGTATTTTCATTATCCCTGCTGGCATTGTGTTCTTTTTGCCAGTGAATGCCATGATAAAGTATGGCGTTACGGTTGTATCATTTTGCGGTATGCAGGCTGTTATCAGTATATTTTCTATTTTTGCTGTTTCCCTCATACAGCAGAGGACGCCAAATCATTTAATAGGAAAAGTGATGGCTTATACATCAACAGTTACTTTGTGCGTCCAGCCCATAGGACAAATCGTGTATGGTTTTTTGTTTGACAGATTTTACAGTGCCGTATATTTTGTCTTAATCCCGACTGGCATCATAGTCTGCATTGTAGGATTATCTGCAATGAGTTTCTTTAAAAATATGGAAAGGGAACAGCAGGAGGTGTCAGCATGAAGCAGGAAAAGTGGTTATTGTGTCCTGTATGTGGAAACAAGACGAGATTGAAATTGCGTGAAGATACGGTACTTGAGAAATTCCCTTTATTTTGCCCAAAATGCAAACAGGAAACCCTTATAAATGTCCGACAAATGAATATGTCTGTTATCAGAGAGCCAGACGCACAGACGCAGAGCCGATGAACGCGTGAAACCAAATCACAGTTTGTCGGCTCTGTTTTTGCTTACGCAGACAGTCAAGATTTTTCATTTTGCTGCTCTATCTTACAATACATAGAAAGTCAACGATAAGCTGAATACAGACAAGACATCCATCGAAATAAGGTAAATGGCAGCAACTGCTAATTGCTTTTTGGCACTTTTCAAGCTCTTTATTTTTCTATAAGGTCATTTTATAATAAAAAAAAGGAGGGAATTTTTATGAATACAAACATCATTTCAAAATATTTGCAATTACTACGAAAAAAACATAATTACACGCAAGACGAATTAGCAAAAAGGTTGGATATATCCAGACAGGCTGTTTCAAAATGGGAAACGGGAGCAGCTATTCCAGATTTAGAGGTTCTGTTAAAAATATCTAAGCTTTACGGAATTACAATAAATGATATTTTAGAGCCAAATATACCGACTAAAAAGATAACTGATTTTGAACAATTATCAAAAGTTCCAGAAAACGAATTAAGAGAAATATTGGAACAATATGATATGACATCTCTTGTGATAGCCTCAATGGGGGCATCCCCAGAAATAAATAATTTACTGGAAAATTTATTTCCAGAAGTAGATTATAAAATGGAAAGAAACCGTATTGGCAGAGTTAGAATTGATGAAGTTGAAAGAATACAACAGGAAATAGTCTCTGTCATAAATTTACGAGCTTTAGATAGTGAACTTTTATAAAATTATAAGTCAAGAAATGAAGTACTATGACAAAAGGTAAATGAGCAATCTTGAAAAGCAAGAAATTGAAATAGCGGTTATTAAAGAGCCAGACACATAGAGGCAGAGCCGATAAACATGTGAGTTAATCATCATAGTCTGTCGGCTCTCTTTCATTTCATATGATTTTAAGGCGAACGCCCACCAAATAAAAAAAACGGTGTGTAGTGGGCGATTTTGCTATGCCCAAAAAACTTAACAGACACTCTCCAGACCTGTTTTAGAGTTTGGAGGGATTTTTTATGTTCTTTTTTCGGGTAGTTATTTATCTGCTCATGCAACACAGAGTTGGTTTATACATAGCATATCGGAGAATGGCAGGAAACCAGTTAAAAAAATCCCTGCCCATGCAACGCTACTTCTCACCATGAAACTAGAAGTAGAATCTCCACTCAACAGAATTATGATTACTTATAACCGTAGAGGTCACAGAACCTTTGCGGTTTTTCTTTTGTCGTTTTTTATCGGAATGTGCCGAGAGGTTGTTTTTGCTATCGGCTGTCGTTCGCCGCCTATCCAATCTGGATTTTAGCATCTCAAAAATTCAGATTGGAGGAAAAGAGAATGGCATACAACAACGGACGGGAGAACAGGAAATGGCTTATCTGGAAAGAAGCCGAAGAAAAAATATTGCGGGAGCATGGAGTTGATGAAACCACCATTGAACAAATCCGCACAGACGACAGGGCAGACTTCAATTCCAACAGGCGGTTTTACCATTGGACAAGCGATTTCGGCGAATACCTTGAGGGGATGGCAGACAAGGAACAGAATACCGAGCTAAAGACTGTCGCTGATTTACTGGACGAGATTGAGGACGAAACTCTATATCGGGCATTGCTTACGGTGGACAGGCGTACACTGCAAATCATCCTGTTGAAAATGCAGGGCTATTCCACAAAAGAGATTGCCCCGCTTGTGGGATTGACAACAGGGGCTATCTATGCAAGATTAGACCACTTGCGGAAAAAGCTGCGGAAGATTTTATAATCATCTAATATTTTCTGTTTTCTTATGGACTATTGGGTAAGGGATAAAATTTCCTTGCCCAATTTTCAAAATAGGTGAATAAAATTTCCGTCCACAGGGAATACTAAAAAATTTGCCCAAAATCTTGACATGGGTGCAGCCACTATGGTATTCTGAAACACACGTGAGGGAATTGGAAGATTGAAATTTGTCGGGGGATGGTATTACGGAAAAATTGTTGTTAAGTGCAGATGGAGATATTGCATTATATGAAGTTGAAAAGAAAATTTTCAATGACCTTGACTGTCTGATAGAAGAATTTTTCAAATGGAAGAAAACAAACAGCTATGATGAGAAGCTGTTTGTAAAATTCATGCAACAGAAATTTGGGAATGAAGCGGTTAAATTTATTAAAAAATTAGGATGTTTTGATAACAGCAGCATACCTAAAGAATATGAAAGCATCAAATGGATTAATTTCTAAGTAAATACGCTGATTGAAAATTAAATAACACATAGATGGAAGAATAGAATGTCAGCCAACGGACAGGGCTGACCGCTGCCGAAAGTATACTGCTTTTTTCGGCTGGCGTATGGCAGCATGGTTTTGAATCTCAAAGCCGTTACATAGCATTGCGAATCCGAGCAGGAGAAAATACTCCTGTCGTTCGTGGTGCAGTGTAGCGGCTTTTTCATTTATCAAAAGTCAAGAGAAACCGAATCCAGAACGGAGGTGCAGGGGCATAGGATTTTCTTTTCCGCGGGTAAGACAGGTATGGAAGAATGTTGCTGCACAGGAAAAATGCTCTGCGGCGTTGTCCACAGAGATAGCGAGCATCGGATTGTGTCAGCCACAATCCAAATCCACGCCACTTGTGGGCGTGGACTAACTCAGGGAACATCCCTGAATACCCTGTTAAAAATGAAATTCAAGACTGGAGGATAAGAAAAATGAGCAGAGAAAAACCAGAAAAGGACGTGCGGAATGTCCCGATTACCGTCCGATTGAACGAAGAAGAACATGAAAAATTAAAGCAGTGCGCCACCGCTTGCGGTCTGTCCGCAGCAGAATTTATGCGCCAGTTATGCAAAGGAAACGCCCCGCAGCCACAGCCTAAAACCGAGTTTTGGGAGCTGTTAAACAAGCTCTATGAGGTGCATGACGCTTTCAAAAAGTGTGTCCCCTACTATCCAACCGCCGCTGAAATCTGTAAGGAGATTGAGGATTTTATCTTAGAATTGCAACAGAAATCCACTCTCCCACAACGGTTCAGCATAGAAGAACTGACGGAACAGGGGGCGGTCTGATATGGCGGTAACGAGCCTATGGCATGTCAAAGGGAGCATAAAAGACGTGATTGACTATATAGAAAACCCAGAAAAGACCGTGCCGAATCGGGAAATGCAGGACTTCTTTGACGTATTCTCCTATGTGAAAAATCCGTTAAAAACAAAAGCCGGCGAGTATGTTTCCGCTGTCAACTGTCTGAAAGAAGTCGCCTTACAGCAGATGATTTTGACAAAGAAACAGTACCAAAAGACAGGCGGGTATATCGCATGGCACGGCTACCAGAGCTTCAAGTCAGACGAGGTGACGCCCGAACAGTGCCATGAAATCGGGTTGAAACTGGCAAGGGAGATGTGGAGCGATAAATACCAGATAATTGTTGCCACCCATCTTGATAAAGAACATCTGCATAATCATTTCTGCTTTAACTCTGTTTCTTATCTGGATGGGAGCAAATACAATTACTCAAAATCGGAGCAGAAAAGGTTGCGGGAAGTGTCCGACCGCATATGCCGAGAGTACGGTGTGGACCTATGTCAATACTTTGGACACAAAAAGTTGAAAGTTCATGCTGATTTTTTTAATTCCTCATCCTCCTTTTGCTGGGGTGTCATATAGCCGATGGCACTGTGAATCCTTTTTCGGTTATACCAGCCCTCTATGTATTCAAAAATTGCCCTTCGGGCTTCTCTGGAATCCTGATATGTGTGAAGATGGATCCCTTCCTTTTTCAATACGGAATGAAAGGATTCTATGCAGGCATTGTCATAGGGATTCCCTTTACGGCTGAATGAATGGATCATTCCATGGCTGCCCAGATAACTCTCAAATGCCTGGCTTGTGTACTGACTGCCCAGATCACTGTGGAGAATGATTCCCTGCGTGTCTCTGGCATTCAGGCAGGCATTCTTTACCGCTTCCACTGCCAGCTCCGCTGTCATGGATGTCCCATAGGCATATCCGGTAATCTTGCGGCTGCACAGGTCCATTACGGAAGCCAGATAGGTCCATCCTTCTTTCAGCACATGGATATAGGTGATATCCGTACACCATTTCTGATTGATGGTTTCTGCTTCAAAATCACGTCCCAAGATATTTACCTTATCATCAGGGACAGCCCCATGGTTTGCATTGTGGTTATACTTTTTTACCACTACAGACCTCAGCCCTTGTTCTGCCATATGCCTCTGGACACGCTTTACGCTGCAGGGTGTCCCATTGTCATTGAGGGTACGGCATATTTTGACGGCGCCATACCTCCGTTTTGAATCATCGTAAGCCTGTTTCACTTTATGGCTGAATTCTTCATATTCCTCCTGTCTGTCTGAGGGTACACTGACCAAAGCTTTGTAATAAGTACTCCTTGGAAATTTCAAAGCACTGCAAAGCTGGGATACTGTGTAATGGTTTAGGTTGTCTTGGATAAAAGTCACAATCTCGGCTATTGTTCTTTCGCGAATATGGCGGTCGCTTTTTTTAATATTTCGTTCCCGGTCTTAAGGCGCTGGATTTCTTTCTGGAGAGCCTTATACTCCTTGAGGGATACCGTTTCCCCATCTGATACCTTGATAGGGGAAAGCTGCTTTACCCAGCCGCTAATTGTACTCCGATTTACGCCATATTCACGTTCCAGTTGTGGATACGAGGTTCCTCCGGCATTATACAGATCCACAATCTGTTGTTTAAATTCCGGAGTGTAAGATTTTTGGTTTTTCGCCATGTTGAACGTCTCCTTTGCTCTTTCACTTGATAGTATAGGTTGTTCAACTTTTTCTGTCCACACTTATATACTAACACCACTGCCAGAAGTACATCGCATAGCTGCAGCAGAAAATATCGCTTACGGAATATCCCCTGCACTCGCCTATCTGCTCGTCCTTGCGCTTATAATCATCAACACTTGGCGTTCCGTCCGTGTAAAGGTTAAAGGCAAGCCTTACCACCCGGACACTGCCGCTTGTCTGCCAGCCCTGATGCAGACACTCTGTTTTGATGTACCCGGACTTGATATCGTAAATCTGGCTGAAATGATTCCTTGTGTCCTCAGAAATTCCGAGAATGTAAATCAACGCCTTGTGGTAGCAGTCCTGATACCTCGCCTTTTCCAGTTTCTCATAATAAAACTTCTCATGTTCCTCGTTTGCAAAAACCATGTGTGTGTTGTTGGCGCTCTGCGCACCTGCTCTTAACGCTGTGTTGTTCATCCTTTCTACCTCCAATTTTATATTTTGACCATAACAAAAGGACACTCCCAAATTCTCACTTGGAAAGTGTCCTAAAGGTACATACCCTATAAAATTGAATGCCGTAAAAACGTATTATTCAGTATTATCACGTATTATGCGTAGCAAATTTGTAGTAAATTTGTAGTAAATCACAACCCAAAATCGCTGAAACCCTTGATTTTACTGATTTTCTTTACCCAAAGTTTTCATCGTCGGGAACTTAAACCACGTTTTTTGCTAACCTTCACAACCATGCATAAGCCGTTATTCCAAGCTTTCCCTGCCACCCTCTCTAACACAAATCATTACATTTCTTTATATCCGGCAGAAATTCGGTGTCAGATTGGTGTCGGATGGTGTCAAACCATCTGTTTCTGCAGCATACGTTCCTGCACAATTATAATGTCACTTAATGCCAGCTTACATAATTTAGCTATCTCTTCCGGTGCCATTCCAGACTCAAGCATATTTTCAACTATCTCAACTGCCATCTCTTCCCGTCCCTTATTACGCGCCTTTGATACCTCAGTAACTAATACCTTTCCACCCATAATATCTCCAACTCCTTTCCTGATGCTTTCATAATTTTTTGCAAGATTCTGGACAACCCTGTTCGTCATATCACGTATTTCTAAATACGAAAACCCTGTAAGCCCTCCTATGGAAACTGCATCTTCCAGCTTTAACATCGTATCCACATAAAAATTCTTCAATTCCTCAACCTTATCCCTGCTTGCCTCTATTTCTGGAAATTTACTCTCCATATTGAAGATGTAAAACGGTATTAAGAAATACAGCCTTTTTCTGAAAATATCTTCCATTGTATAATCCCTGACATGGAGAGCAGGGACATGATAAGACGTTTCCCCGCCTGGCGTCCGCACAGAAATTTCCATCTGCTTTGGCACTGTTTTTTACTGCGGAGAAAAATGACTGCAGAGTGAGGGAACTCCACAATTAATTTTTCCCCTGTAACCGCCCCGTCATCCAATGCAATCTGTGCAGCGTATTCAAAAATCCGAATTAAAATCGTCCCATCTGAACTGCTGCTTTCACATTCTATGTGGTATTTTTTCTCCTGTTTCGTTGCTTTTCTGACGATTTCAAGCAACGTATCCGTAACCCGTTTCTCTTCCGCCCCGCCCTGCTGCTCCAAAAAATGCTCATTTGCCCTGCGTATGACTTTATCCTGCAGGGAATAATCCTCTCCAAATATCTCGTTGATAAGGGGAATTACCAAATCGTCACATTCCACTGTCAACGTCCGGCATACGTCATCATAGGGTGTATTTGATTCCACTTTTCCCACGTTACATCCGCCTCCTTTATGTACCTATGAAATTTTAATTTTCCCTTCCAGATTTTCAAACGACTTCACTTTTGCATCCTTCGTAGCCTCCGCATAAACCTCCATCGTTGTTGCAATGTCCTTATGCCCCATGATTTCCTGGATGACCTTTAAATTTGTTTCATTTTCACAATACCGGGTACAAAAGGTATGCCGGAGGTTATGGCAGCTAAACGGGGGAAGCAGCACCGCTTCACGTCCCTCTTTTTCAGCCAGCTCCATTTCTTCCTCATTATAAGCCAGTGAAATTCTCCGTATAGTGCGGTTGATTGTTTGTGGGTTATGGGGGCTGCCAAAACGGTTCAGGAAAATAAAATCTGTATAGCCGTCTATAGCTGCCTGGCAGGTAAGACCAACTTCCTTCTGGTATAATTTTTCATCCAGCAATGCCTGCCTTACCTCCGCAAGCATAGGGATAATCCTAGTCCCTGCCTTAGTCTTGGGCGTTGTTACGGAGAAATAGCATTTCCCTTCATCCCTTTGGTAATATACCATGTTATGGTTGATGTCAATATAGCCCTCCTCCATATGCACGTCTTCCCAGCGGAGCCCCACCACCTCTGATACACGGCAGCCCGTCCCCAGAAAAAATGTGAACAGGGGTTTCCAATGCCTGTATTTTGAGACTTCCCCGGTATATCGGATGAACGCCTCCTGCTGCGGGATTGTAAGTGCATGTCTTTTGGGCATATCCATATTATGCGCCCTTTTGCACTCACCCATTACGCCATCGGACGGGTTGATTTTGATATAGAGGTCGTCAATCGCAAGGTTAAAAAGCTGGTGGATAACTGTATGGATGGAATCTAAGGTATTTATCTTCATGCGTTTTGCATCTAACAGGCCGTTATAGAAACGCCTTACATCTGATTTCCGAATGTCCCTGAGCTTTCTCCTTCCAAACTCTTCCATCACAAAATGCTCATACATATAGACATAGTTCCCCTTGGTAGTCTGCTTGAGGGAATTTTTATCCCTCTTCCACATTTCGTATACATCATTTAGCGTAATATTATCCTCACTAATGCGAACACCCTCACGCAAATCATGACGGATTTTCTCTTCCTTTTTCCGCAGCTCATTCAAATCGCTGTCATAAATAGAATGCCGCTTCCCATCAGCGGATGTATAACGGTACATATACCTGCCGTCATTTTTACGGTAGGATTCGCCATCCCTTAAAACTCTCCCTTTTGGGTCTTTCCTTCTTGTTGGCATATCATTCTCCTTCCCTTAAAATATAGGAAGGAAGCCTTACAATGCTATTATAACATAGTTTTGGCGTCCCTTCCATTGCAAACTTAAATTTTCCGAAATCAAATCACGCAATGCTGTTCCAGGTATTCTTCAAATTGTCGACGCTTGATGAGCCGTTTTTTGCCAATGAAAAGAACAAAATTGCAGCCTTTCTCATTTGTTATCTCGCGCAGCTTATTTATGCCAATTCCGGAATACGCAGCCGTTTCCTCCAGCGTCAGGCTCGCCTTATGCCAAATTGGAACTTCCAGCTTTTTCTCAACTTTTTGCCTAGATTCCAAATCTTTTCTGTCTTTTGGCTGCCCTAATCCCTTTAATGATTCCTCCGCAGCTTTCCGCTCCGATTCCCTTTCTGCCCATATGGTACTGTCCCAGTTCATGATATTTCCCACTATAAAACTCCTTTCTTTTTATCCTTCCACCAAAACAATATATCCGTAAAATACACAAACAAACGCTTTATAAAACAAAAACTTGCTTAGTGTGACAGATGACAGGTGACAGATTGTTTTAATTTCAAATTATCTGCCGCTAACCAAGCAAATTCATGCCAAAATCCAAAGTTAAATAAAACCGTCACCTGTCATCTGTCACAAGACGGATTCCCTTAAAAAAACGGTTTTTATTCGTCCTGCCGCGGATTACCTCATAATTCTCAACAAGAAAACCCGAAAACTTTTTTGAACTAACTTGACTCATTTCATTTTCTCTTATAAAATTCTTGTAAAAATCATATAAATCTGTCACTGTTACCTGATACTGTGCCCCAAATTCACAACAGGCCTCCACAAAATCCTGTACACTCCTTACATCGTCTGAACAGCCAACATTTTCTACAAAATTTTCAGCAGGTATGTCAATGCTGAACTGAAAATTATTTTCCACTAACCGGCACAGCCCTTTCATAGCCTCCTGTAAAAAATATGTCCGGTTTTCGTCTAACACCTTATCCAAATCATAACACTGCTCTTCCAACGGGATTGACTCCTTCAGCTCGAAGACTTTAATACGGTTAAATAACGAAACGGTATCCTCATTGCTCTGGAGTCTCATTTTATTATTGCTGCAAATTAGGAACTTTGTCTGGCATTGGAAGTAAAACTGCTGTTCGTATTTGCGGTTGCCTTGCAGCAAATCATTTCCAACCACTTTCTTAAGCAGGCTGATATCCTTCGCATTTAATGCGCTTGCATCCATTTCTGAATCAATACAAAGGCGCTTCCCCTGTAATTCTGCGAGATTAAAACTTCCTGACAACTCCTTGATTCCTAATGCAACACATACTTCCGAGCCACAAATCCGGCGTATCAAGTTAGAAAGCGTAGATTTCCCAGAATTGCTTGGCCCCACAATCATCACCAATATCTTTTTTTGGTATCCGCTAAACAGATACCCCACAATCTCCCACAGATATCTTTCCCATAAACTGTCATATCTGCAGAACCGCTGTATAAACCCCCTTGCCTCCGGGCTCGGCTCATACCATATGCCCCAATTTAAAGGAAATATAATTTTGGAGAACTGATAATCCTCCTGCCTCGGTTCCCGCATAGCCCTTTCCCTTACATCAAAAGCACCATCCTCAAATAAAACAATGTCCACATTTGTCTGGCAACTCTCCTGCCGCCTCATAATTTGTGGCTGTGCCTGCACTTGGTGAACCAGCTCCTTGTAATCGGAAGAACGCAGTGCATAGTTAATGTCATATTCCCGGAAAGTCATAACAAAAAACCTCCTGGCATACGAATACGAAAACAATCGGTAACAGCCATTATCGTAAATATAAAGTGCGCCACCTTCAATATAAATGAAATCAAACTCTTCACAAGACCAGTCTGCCAGTCCCCTTAATATCTGGGGGTTGACACGCTCTTTGGAATAGTTGTCTAGCGCCTGTTTTAGGGATTTGCATGGTTTTTTGGCGGCTATTTGCTTACTGTGTCCAACTACGAAATCCATCTTATTTTGATGCCTATGCGCCTTCTGGCAGCTTTCTTCGTCCAGCGAAAGCCCATCAAACAATGGCTTCTCTTTCTGGCGGATAAAGTTTTCGTGGAGCAGCCCGCCTTTATCTGCTCCTGCTTTTGCCTTCTTATATACTTCATCGTCGCCTGTAAAAATTTCATTTGAAAATATCATAGCATCCTCCCCTTAAACCATATCCTTCAGTAGCCAGAATAACTTTAAACCTGCATTTTCTTCCCGGTCTTCCGGAAAATATTTTTGAAAAATTCCCTGTTCCAGCCGCCGTGGAAAATTAACAACCAGCAGGCTGTCCCGAATCTCTTTTCCTAATTTTTTACCTTCCATCACGAATAGAAGCGCAGAATCCTGTTCACCTAGCAAAATTTCTTCTCCATCCTCCCAGATAATCCGTAGCTGTTTCCTTCCCTCCTCCCTCTCAATCATAATATTAGCAATTTTGCCATGAGAATTTTCCCCATAGCGCTGGTCTAATTCTTCGCTGCCAATAGTACTGGCGTACAAAATTTTTTTCTGCCTTGGCAGTTCTGCGACCAGGACATAATCAACAGAATCCCTTTCTTTCGTTGCCTTGCACCACAACTTCCTTTCCTTTGCATCAAATGATAAAACTAATTTCTTTTTTGCCATTATGGCTACCTCCTAGTTTTTTGTTCATTTTATCCCATAAATTTGGCAAATAAAAAGGACGCTGGCTTCATCCAAGGTTCTTTCTGAACTTTGGGTATTGTTAGAAAAGGCAGATGTAAAAATATCTGCTTTTTCTTTTATCCTCTTTATTCTCATTTTTGGGTATTTATGGTAAAGT
>CAJTDL010000049.1 GCA_910575035.1 Lachnospiraceae bacterium | reverse complement strand
CCGCATTTTTCGATATATTTGTCAAGTGCTTTTGGCAAAAAAAGTGGGGGATTTTAATAAAAAAGGCATCTGAAAGCCTTGTGTTTATTGGCTTAAAGATTCCGAGAGATTATTTATTATTTTAAGGAGGACAAAATGATTAAAGAAGTAAATAAGGCTTGCGAAAAGTTGAATAGTAGATTGGGGATTTCTGTAGGGCTTCCCAACCCGAAAAAGAAAGCGTTAAAAACGGCTGCGGCTTGTAACTTAGTTGTCGGTGCTGGTCTGGTGGCGGCAGGAATCCTTTTTCCGTCAAAATCTTGTGCGTTATTGGGCGGCATCAGCGTTATCAGTAGCGTTGTACTGCGAAAGGAAAGCAAGAATAAGAACCATGAATCATGACGGGAACGAGCAATTCAAATGGTTATTATGCCCTGTTTGCGGAAGCAAGACACGCATTAAAATGCGGTCAGATACAGAACTTCGGAATTTCCCACTGTTCTGTCCCAAATGTAAGCAGGAAATCTTAATCAGTGTAACACAATTTCATATTTCGGTTATCAAAGAGCCAGACGCACAGACGCAGAGCCGATAACATGCAGATTTTGAATTGCTGTTATCGGCTCCTTTTTTGATAATTCAATCCAATCTGCTGAACGACAGCAAAGAAAAAAACTGTTGTTCAGCAGAGGTCTTTTTACACGTTCCTTTTGACGCGATGGCTAAAAAGAGGTATCGCCATGAAGCATAAACCATATCGACAAAATCCGACGATCATTGACCTGTCAAAAAAATCCAAGTCATTAACGAGGATTATTGCGCCTATGAGTATGAATACACATATCATTTAGTATGTCTTAATAACTCATATTACGCAAGAAGCTATGTGGATATATTCTGCATGGTTTTGTTGTAATAGCCCCCTACTGGGAAAAAAGGGGGTGAGCAAAAATGAGATATTCTGAACAGTTCATGGAACATATCGAATATGCGTTTCATGCGTTCTGCAAGATTGTCCTGCGCCATGAAGCCATGAACGCATGGCGGGATTTGAAGCGGAAAATGGAACGTGAAATATCCCTTGACTATCTGATGTCAGAACGATATTTTGAACCGTCTGTTATGGACAGTTACTTTGAAAAGCAGGACAAGCCGACCGTATTTCTTGTGTTGGGAAAGGAAGTTATTGTTGATGATGAACGGTTAGCAAGGGCATTGTCAAGATTGCCGAAATTACGTCGGGAAGTTATGCTATTGTATTATTTTGTCGGTTATCGTGATGAATCAATCAGCAGACTGTACGGGCGTTGCAGAAGTACGATAAACCACAGAAGAAATGTTGCGCTGAAACAGTTGAAGAAAGAATGGGAGAAATTGGAACATGAGGAACAAAAAGCTGATACCTTTTGAAGTAATCGAAAAAGTTGTTGTCGGAGAGCCGGAAGTGGTAGACGCAGTATTGCGGCACTACACCGCATATATCAAATACCTATCTATTACATGGTAAAATAAATATCTAGATATATTTTTGTTTTTTGATATACTTGATTTATATCTAAAAAGGCAGGTAATAGATATGGCACATTCACATGTTTTAGGAATTTCTGATGAAGATTACGAATATTTGCAGCCCTTAACGTGCCGCAGAACGATTCAGGCACAAGTTGTTGACCGTGCAAAAATACTTATTTATAAGGCTCAGGGCGCATCAAATAGCGCTATCGCTGAGTGCATTGACGTGAATATCAACACCGCCAGGCTATGCATTGAAAAGTATAGGGAGGGTGGTGTTCAGAATGCCCTTTTTGATAAGCCGCGTAAGGGGCGTTCACCGGAGATAACTGACGGTGCCATGGCATGGATCATCAGCATTGCATGCCAGCGTCCCACAGACCTTGGGTACGCCCAGGAGTTATGGACACTTAAGAACCTTCACCAGCATATACAGGCGCACGCCTCAGGAGCCGGGGTTGCACGCCTGGAAACGATCTCAAAAGCACGGGTTGGGCAGCTGTTAAAAAAATGTGACATAAAACCTTTTAAAATCAAATACTGCTGTGAAAAAAGGGATCCCCTGTTTGAATCCAAAATGCAGGATATCCTGCTTGTGTATAAGCAGGTGGAACTACAGTTTGACGGAAATGGGGAGATCATCGTACCGGATGATTATAAGCTTACAGCCACTGTATCTTAAGATGAAAAACCGGGCATACAGGCGGTTGCAAATACTTCGGATGACCTGCGCCCGACTTTGGAAAACGGGGAAGTTTTCCGTGATTATGAGTACAAACGTCTGGGAACCGTCTCGCTGCTGGCCGGGATTGACCTGCTTACCGGGGAAGCGGTTTCCTTGGTAAGCAATACCCATAAAAGATCTGACTTTATCGGCTTCTTAAAGGTATTGGATAAAAAATACCCGTCGCAGGATACCATCCGAATTATTCTGGATAACCATTCAACCCACAAACCGAAGGAAACACGCCGCTTCCTGCCCACAATGCCGGATGGAAGGTTTGAATTTGTTTTCACGCCAAAACATGGGCCATGGCTGAATATGATAGAAAGTTTCTTTAGCAAAATGACAAGGCAGATGCTGAAGGGATCCGCGTAAAATCGAAAGAGGAGCTAATGGGACGGATTTACAAATATTTTGATGAAATAAATGCGGAGCCTGTCGTATACCGTTGGAAATATAAAATGGATGAAATATCACAGGGTGATGTTGTTGGGCTTTAATTATAGTTATTTGCTTTACGTTCTACTAGTCGGTTGTAATAAGCAGGCATTATTCAATCCAACATAAGGATTTGAGTAAGACCAAAAGGGTCACTTTCTGAAGGAGGTGATGCCTTATGCCAAAAGGAAGCAGGAACTTATGTGTAGATGACTTACGGCATGCCGAATATTACGGCATGCAGCCGGCCTTTGATGAACTGTACCAGAGGAGCAGAGACGGCGGCATTTTTGACAATCTTATGGATTTGATATTAAGCCGGGATAATATTCTGCCCGCCTACCGCAATATCAAGGCGAACGGTGGGAGCTACACGGCAGGGACAGACAGCAGGAACATCACAGATATTGGGGGCATGGCTCCCGAAAAAGTTGTGGAGAATGTGAGGTTTATCGTCACAGGCAGCCAGCACGGCTACAGGCCGAAACCTGTACGCCGCAAGGACATTCCGAAGCCAAACGGAAAGACACGCCCGTTAGGTATCCCCTGTATATGGGACAGGCTGATACAGCAATGCATCAAGCAGATTTTAGAGCCTATATGCGAAGCGAAATTCAGCAACAACAGTTATGGCTTCCGCCCCAACCGTTCGGTTGAGCACGCCATAAACAGAACCTATTCAATGCTTCAAATGATGAACCTGCATTATGTGATTGAGTTTGACATCAAGGGATTTTTCGACAATGTAAATCACAGCAAGTTGATCTTTTGTGATGTCCAGCCGTTCTTCCCTGCCAGCTATTTCATTATAATAGTTCTCAGCTTCCACTTTTTCAAAATAGAAGTACTCCCTCCACACCGCCAATATTTCCTGCTCCATATCATGGTACTGCTTTGGCACCAACAGATTCAGTGTCAAATCATCCTGCACAATCTGTTTTTCCAGTTCCGAACCATCTGCTGTTTCTATGGGATTCCATTTGAAATATTCCCGGCTCACTTGCACAGACATTCCAGCGGGAGCGATCTCAATTGGAAATTCCGGATTGTTCATAGCATATAGAGGAGTGCCGTCATCGTCCATAGTCTGATAATTGTATGCGTCCATAACAAACGACCTGCTTTTTCCTCCAACAGAGCCAACAATTTCTGGCTGCGTTGTGCAATTTCCAAATACTTTGCGTCGCTTTCATCTTCTCCGCTGTTATAGACCACTGCGCGGTAAAGGGGGTCCTCCCATTTCGGCTCCACTGGTTCCTTCCCGGCACAGCCCACAAGTACCAGCAGTGCAGCCAATAATCCCGCCCATTTCAATATCTTCTTCATGTTACATCCACTCCTTGGTTGTTAAATGGTTCAATTTATAGGAAAACCTGCTTTTCATCACTGCCTCAACCGCTGAATAATGCTGTGGTTGGTTTCGGCCTTGTAAACAAAAACAGGAACCAGATTACATATAACGGTAACAACAGCCAGAGATACGGCAATCTGTAGCAGCGGATAAGCGAATACTGCGTAAGACGCCTGAACTTTTACCATTTGAAATGCTCCGTATAATACCGCACTTCCCAATGTAAAAATAAAAGCTCCCGTCATTCCGGCATAAATGCTTCCTTCAATCCGCAGCATCTTGCAGATTTGTTTCTTTGTCATGCCGATGCTCTCCAGCACAGCCAGCTCCTTATTCCTGCCATGAACGCTGGCATACATCATATTGACAAAATTCATGAAACCGATACCAAGCAAAATCACGCAGATTGCATTTCCTAAGAAATTTATCCCCCTGAAACTGGATTTCAACTCATTGATTTTCTCTACCTTTGACGTAATTACAATCCCGCCAATATTGCTAAATATCTCTGTAACGGCGTTAAGGGCTTGTTCTGAATGACCCGTTTGTAAAGTTATCCGGTTGATCTGGCCGGCAGCGTCGATTTTTTCCAGCCACTCTTGGCTGACATAAATATTAGGAGCAATGAGCGTTTTACCATCCTCTCGGAATGTGGCAGGTAAATAATTTGGTGCAATCTTCAAGGAGTAGATTTCTCCCATTAACGGTAATTGAATCTCCCCACTGACTGAAACTCCCTCATAAGGCACACTGGTTGCCGATGCCAAAAAAGCGATCTTACCATTGCAGAAATCCTCATAGGACAGATGGCTTTTTATCAGGGAAACCGCCTCGTTAAAGTCCTTTTCTCCGATCCCAAATACATAAGTCTGGTATTTGTTTCCATCAACGTATTGACGGACAGCTTCCTGCGGAACCGTACCGGTACTGCGAAAATCAGCAACATATTTTTCGAGAACATTTCCGGTATCCATAAACCACTGTTCCGGGAGCCTGGTTGTATAAGATATTTCCTCCATGTCAGGAATCTTCTGTAACAGGGCAAGAATCGTATCGTCTATATCTGTCTGCCCCCTCACCTCAATCACAATATCGTCCTCCATATACTCGTCTGCCAAATGGGAGACATCCAATCCCGTCAGTATTCCATTTACAATAATAAACAGGCTAATTCCTAAAAATAAGGAAGCAACCACCAGAACAGTGCCTTTTGTATTCCGAAAAACATTACCCACTGCCATTTTGAAAACCTGACTGCCATGAAAAGTTTTCCTGCTGTTTTTTCTGGAGGCATTTGCCTCGGAAAAGCGCAAAGCTTCAATGGGAGATACCATACTTGCAATTTGGGACGGCTTCCTGCCGCCGACCCATGTCGTGAAAAACGAAAACGATCCTGCTCCCATGAAAATCCACGGAGAATAGGAAGACGATATGGCGCCGTCCATAATCATATCCCCGGCTAAAGCCCGTATACCAAAAGGTACGACCAGAAACACGGTTGCCGCACTGAGTGCCAGGCCTGACAGGATTCCCCAAAAGCTCAATACCTGGATTTGCCGGTAGACAATTCTCCTCATCTGCCGCTTCGTTGTCCCCAATGCTTTAAGCTGTCCATACATACGGATATCCTTGGTCACCGAAATATAAAGGACGTTATATATCAACAGATAGCCGCAGACCATAATCGTGACAATCATACCAAGAACCACTATCATTGGGCTAAAGTTGTTTGGACTGTTTCCGATTTTTGTTAAATCCGTGAATTCCTGCAGCTCATTGAAAGGTTCCGTCTCCGAGAGAATTCTATTTCCGCCGTCACCTGAAATCGTGAGCGCAAGAGCGCTTTTGGTATTTGTTTCGTTTGCAACAGAGTTATTCCAGAAATCCGTCGAAATATAGGCAACAGCATTATCATACATTTTATTACCGCTGTAATCGTCATACCAGCCGCACAATGTAAAGGAAAAATCTTCCGATTCCGAAAGCGGCTGCCAATGAATATCTGTATATCCATAGCGAAATGAAAACGTGATCGTCTGGCCCATGACCGGATCATCTATACCCATTCGTTCCAAAACCCATACAGGTATCATGATCTCACTGCGTGAGGCAGGATAATGTCCGCTCACATTACCGATTGCCGGAAGAATATGCCGCTCCCATTCCACTGCGTCACACCAGCGGAGAAGAATACTGTTGATACGGGGCCAGTCCGTTGTATCGACAAAGCCGATCTGACGGCTGACTCCCATATATACGATCTCCCCATTCTGCTGCAATGCCTGTATCTGCTGTTGCGTAGGATTGGTCAAAATAATGTCCGCCACCGTTCCATTGAGCATTTCCTGTTGTTTATCCGCGCTTTTCAAATATCCGCTGCCAATACAGAGGATTGTGGAGATGAGAAAAGTTGTCATTGCAATCGCGATAATAACAAATATATTGAGGTGACCATTTCCTGACATAATTTTATTTGCAAGCCTTTTCATCTGCTTTCGTGTGTCGTTATAGAACATAGCCCTGCCTCCTTAGCTGTCATAATCAATGGCCCAGACATTGCCTTCATACCGTATTGCAAGTAAAATTTGGTTACTCTCAGTAAATTCATCAGTAAATTCCCGAAAATGCTCTTTGCCGCTATTATCCACAAAAGAGAGTGTATATACGCAGCTGCTGTCAGGCTCCATCTTGAAATAACAAATTTCAGTATTTTCGATTGCTTCAGGCGAAACGTCAATCACTCTGCCTGACTGAGTGACTGTTATATCCGTAACTTCATAATCCGAATAATTTGTAACGATCAGATTTCCTTCCCGGTGTATGACATTACCATTTGCAGTACCGCAGCCAGCAAGCAAGAAAGCAAAAATAACCGTAAAAAGCAACATCAGTTTTTTCATGGTATCCTCCTTACTCAAAAACCCTGCCGTCCTCAATGCGGATAATGCGGTCGGCAAGCTGGGCGATCTCGTTGTTATGGGTTATCATCACCAGCGTCTGATGGAATTTGCTGCTGGTTGCTTTCAAAAGGCCCAGCACATCGCCGCTCGTCCGGCTGTCCAGATTGCCGGTCGGTTCGTCAGCCAGGACGATGGCGGGCTTAGAAACGAGGGCGCGGGCGATGGCGACACGCTGCTGCTGTCCCCCGGACAGGTTGTTTGGCATATTGTCCAGCTTGTCCTCCAGGGCCAGCAGGCGCACGACTTCCTCCATGAATTTTTTGTCTACCATATCGCCGTCCAGTTCTACGGGCAGGACAATGTTTTCATAGACGTTCAGAACAGGGACAAGGTTGTAGTTCTGGAAGATAAAGCCGATATTGCGCCGACGGAAGATGGTAAGCTGCTCGTCGTTCAGCTCGGCCAGCTCTTTTCCCTTGATCTGAACGCTGCCGGAGGTGGGCACGTCCAGGCCGCCCATCATGTTCAGCAGAGTGGACTTGCCGCTGCCAGAGGTTCCGACAATGGCGACAAATTCCCCTTGCTCAATGGAGAGGGTCACGCCGTCCAGCGCCTTTGTGATGTTCGGCTCCCTTCCGTAGTATTTTTTGAGATCAGTTGTCTGCAAAATGCTCATGGGTTGCACCATCCTTTCTGTGATGCCGCTATCATAACACCCAATTCTCACAGAAATGTCACGAGCCACTGATTTTTTACCCTTGAAATGTCACAATCCTGTGACATTTCAAATTTGCTCTGTATCAAAACTAACACACGTTGCAAATTGGATATTTGTTTGAATTTTAAGAATACAAATTCAATATTTTTTATAGCTTCGATACATGAGATAAATACCCAGCGTATAGTCGAAACATATCATAATAACACCCATAAAAAATGAAATTAGAAATCCTATACCTGAAATTAAAAACGCAATGGCGCACCTTTTGTATAAAGTCGCCATTTTATTATTATATTCAGCTGCATTCTTGACTTTCGATTTTAATGTTGTATCTCCGCTCCCAAAATTGATTGGTTCTTTACTGTCTTTATTGGTAACAGAAATAATTAAAAATGGAACAGCACACATCAAGCAAAATACAAGGCCAACAATTCCTCCCACCATACTGATTACCTCCTTAAAAAAGTTCATTTTTAATTTCTTAATCATATTCTGCGCAGATATATTTGAAATCCTCCGTCTTGTTTATCGCTGGCAATGCGTGTTCCTCGATATGTTTTGACATAATTTCCACTGCATACCGGAAATTCTCGCATGGATGACCTGCGGCGCAGCGCACCATTGCTATCAGCATCGTGTTATCGCCCTCGATATTTTCAGATGGGTAGTTGCCGGCATAGTCGCAGGAATCCTCGTAATGACCTTTCTGCCTTACCGCTTCCATCTGATCCGCAGTGCCAATCACAGCATGGTAATCCATGTTATCCGAATCACAGTAATACTCAATGAAAAGCCTTGCCACAACATCTGTGCATTGTTGGATTTGTTCCATAATAGCATCTGCATTCTGGATAGCAAATCTCCGGATTTCCTGTCTGGCGTGTTCCTCATTTTCATAGCGGATGTACAAAAGCGTCTTATGGCCGCCTAATATGGCGGTGATGTTCTGGAGTGCTCTATCTTTGCCATAGACGGCGCGGAGCGTCTGGATGAGGTCATCCTCTGGCACATTGTACAGCGTCATCTCACGCCAGTCCTTCCCAACAGGAATGTCATAGGTGAGCATTTGATATTGCGCATCATAGTCAAAGGAAATCACATCGTCAGCGTCAATGTCCTTGCCGAAATCAGCAACGCTGTATACGCCTGCTTTATGAACAAGTGGAATGCTGTGTAATTCTGACATTTTGGTATCCTTCCTTTTCAAAATGATTTGGGTTGTGTCCGCGCTTGCTCTGCAACGGACATTTGACAGTAAAACTACAAGCGTGTGCTGTAAAAGCCTTGCAGCAGTGCTTGAACGCCAGATTGTTTTGTGCTACACTTAAAATAAGTTAATTTTACAAATCGGACCTTAATTTATGATTTGAGTGAATTGAAAAATACGTCTTCCCTTCCAGTGCTTGAGGGTAAATATAGACAATAAAAGGAGAAAACTGATTATGGCAAAAAGTACGCAGCCCGCCTGGGCCGGCAAGCTGCGTAAGCAGCTCAAACGGGCCGGAGAGGAGGACCGGGATCTTTCCCGCTTCGGCGCTGGCCAACACGAATACCAGCTGAAGCCGCCCGCCTCAGCGGAGGCCGTCGCCGCCTTTGAAGCACGCTTTCACGTCTCTCTGCCCGATGGATACCGCAACTTTCTGCTGTGGATGGGAAACGGCGGAGCGGGACCTTTCTACGGCCTGTACAGCCTGGGAGAAACGGAGCCCGGCCAGCTCCCAGACTACTCTGGTGGGGCGGTGCTGCCCCTGGGCACCCAGGGCTGTACCCTGATGACCGGGCTGGTTCTGGACGGCCCTGACCGGGGGCGGGTGATTTACTACGACACGGACGAGTGCGGTCCGCCCACCGTGATGCGGGAGCCGGATTTTTTGGCCTGGTACGACCGCTGGATCCGGGAAGTGATTGCCGGCTATAACGATGAGGAGATGTACTTCGGCCTCTATCTGGACGGCAAGCCCCAGGAGCTGATGGAGCTCTATGATGGGACAACGGACGTGCAAACCCGCATAGAGATTGTGGAGAGCTGCTATAAATTCCAGGAGCTGCCCTCCCGGCAGCAGACCTATTTCAAAAAGGCCTGCGACAGCGAACAGGACCCAAAACTGCGTATGGTACTGATTAAAATGCTGTCCCACTTCCACGTACCCGGTATGGAGGAACAGATCGGTGTTCTGTGGGACTTCGGGGCATATCCGGAGGCCATCTCGGTCATCTGCCATTCAGGCGGCTGGGCGGTCAAGGAGGCCTGGTGGCCCCGGGTGTTGGAGAGGATGTCCACTTTGCAGGGAGAGGCATTCCAGGACGCCTGCAGCATCTTCTTTATTCTGAATGATTACCCGGAAATTCACGCCGGACTGCTGAAGGACCAGCTTTACCGAACCGACCTGGATCAGAATGACAAAAGTGTTCTGTTTCACCGCCTGAGTGAGCTCAACGGTCGGGAGGAGGTGCTGGACTACTTCCTGGACTACCTGCCCGACGAGAGGAACCATGAGCGGGCGGAGTACATGCCTTTGATCTACGCCATCTGGGTGACCAAAGGCATCCAAGACCCCCGGCTGGAGCGGATCTGGGTGTCGCTGCTGGACAAGTTCCGCACCACCCAGGATGCACAGGACGACTACGAGGGCAGTCAGATGCATCTGAAAGATGACTGCTGTCTGGGGGCCAGCCACCCCTTCGGGGTGCTCTGCTCCAACCTGATGAACTGTCTGGACCGCTTCGGCCTGGACTACCGGGGCGGCTGGAAGCTGCTGATGGACGATGGACAGTGGGCAGATTGGAAACGGGAACACGGGTTTGCATCATAGCCTTCGACGGTATTCCAGATTTCTTCTGTGGAGGCAGGAGTTACAACCTAAGTTATTGTTTGTTGGGGGATTTCATCTTTTGGGTGAAATCCCCCTTGGCAAATGCCATCCTTTTCAAGCCGCTTACAGCCCGCAGAAGGACCAGCGCCCCTCCCGGCACCACTGGGCGTTATCAATCATCCATTTGCCGTCAACCAGACGCATTAAATAACGATAATAGAAAATTTGCTTTTCAGTATAAAGCCAGAATTTGTTTTTTGTGACCCGCTCGCCAGCAACCAGATGATGACCTGTATAAGTCCCGCCTCTTTCCCAGCAAAGATGGACAGGACGCCAGCCAGGACGGGGAGTCCAGCTCACCTGTCTGGCAAACAGCGCATCAATATCCGCCTGGCTGCCGTCACCTTTTTGATCTGCCATCCGTTCCCATTGGTTCATGCCATCAAAGAATTCCAGCAGCACATGGATGGGAGCCTGCAGTTCTGGACTGTCCAGTGAGATCCTGTTTTTCATGATTTTGTAGGTACGGGCATCCTCATAAGCCTTGCGTTCCGCCTCTGTAAACAGCCCTGCCAGCCCATCTTCATCCTGCATGTCGCCATCGCTGACCTGCAGCTTATCCCTCCAGGAAATTGCCAGCAGTCCCTCGGCAGTGACCTGATGACAGGCAGCTATGTAAATATGCTCCAGTTTCTTAATCTGCGCAGCCTGAGCCAGTCCCTCATCATCCAGGGCGGTCCGCTGCAAAAACAAGTCTTTAAGCGGAAGGTCTTTTAACAGCTCCAGCCCATGCCCGGCAATCTGTCTGCCCCGCAGCAGAGCCAGCATGTTCAGCTTGGGAATCCGTGCCAGAACGGGAAAGCACTCATCCCCAAACAGGGCATCATCCAGGGAGACTATCTGTAGTTTCGGGCATTGCCTGACAGCCTCCTCAAGGGTCTCCAAATTCAGCGGCGCTTCCACCCGTTTCCTTCCATTGCAGAGATAGGCACCGTCCTGATATTCCAGGATATAAGTATTTGGGGGAAATTCCAGCATGATTTTTCTCTCCTTCCATGCACATTTCCGGTATCTTCCGGAAATGCGTCGTTTAAGTCACCTTTTTCTTTAGCTTTTTTGAAAATCGTCCCATATTGTTTTCCGCCTTGAATCTGTAAACTGGAACGATTAACGCAGTCAATTCAAATTTTTATTCGGCCTGAATAATTTTTAAATATGCAGGTCGGTTCTCTGCCTGCTCTCCATAGACATACAAGGTGTTTGTGTCTGTATCCAAGCAAGTGTGGGCAAAGCGCCCGCCAGGGAAAGGATAAGGCTCACACAGACGCTGGAAGTCTACATTGTTCTCAGACAGGACCTTCTGTATTTCGGCGGGGTCCTCTATCTCGTTCGGATTGGACCCTTCCTCCAGATTTTCAAGCATGATGGTCAGGAGGAAGGACTGGACGGAATCGGAAAACGGAGCCCAGCTGTACACATCGTCCTGGTCGTTGTAGTACACCGCCGGGTTGGGCTTGTTCAAATCCTCCGCTTTGATGCCTGCGTACCAGCAGCCCTGATTTTCGCACCAGAACAGCAGGTAGTTGCCGGTAACCTCGCCCCACTGCTCCCGTGGCAGTGCGCGCAGCTTCGCCAGCTCCTCATAGTCCTCTTCTCCCGGTTTGCTGAAAGTCTCCAGGTCCTCATCAATATGATCATAAGAGAAGGTCAGGCGTTTCTCAAAAGGCTTGGCCTTTATGTCCGGGACGAATATCTCATGCAGTGCGCAGTTCAGGCTAGCCTTGCCGCAGGCGAGATAATATTCCCGCAAGGCGGCAGGAAGCCTGATGCCTGCCGCCGCCTCATAGAAAAATATCGTCTTCTCGGAAAATCCCCTTGCTTTCCCCTCTCCAAAGCCGAACAGCGGTTCCGCCCACCGAACCAGTTCGATGGGGGAAATCTGATATCGTTTTTCGCTCATCATAGCCCCTTCTTTCAAATTTTTATATTGTTGAACGGTAACGTCTCCATACAAATTCAAAATTGCCTGTGATGCCGCTATCATAGAGAAACAAAAGAGTATTTGCCAAAGAGGCATTCACCTAAAAGACGAAAGTTCCTGATAAACGGAAAGCCGTCAGCCTATATGAACCATATCTCGATGTGCCTCTGCATAAGTACGGCACAAATCAGAAAACCTTCCATCCGTATAATCCACTAAAACACTATTTGCCTTATCCCATATTTCAGAATTTTTTCCTGACATAATAGAATCCCAAAATTCTTTATCTCCTTTTGGGTAAATACCATTTGACAAAGTATCTACTACTGCATTAAGAGCGACAGCACATTGAGATGCTCCTACTTCTTCCAATGCTTGTACCGCTTCACGGCCATAAACCGCAAAACCTTCTTCAAAAAAAATTGGGCAAAGCATCAGCTTGTGTTGCACTTTCCAGTTCCAACACCAGAAAAAGCACTTTTTGCGTGTGGGTCAGGTTAGATAAATCCAGAGCCCCATTCACGCTCTTTGTTACGAAAGACCACAATATTTGTTCTAATGTTCACGAAAAATCATCGTTCTCATCCATAGAAAACAGAGCGTTCCAATCTCGATTTTTAATAATATTCTGCATCTGCACTTCTTTTTCTGTCCAGTACCTTTGAATTTCTTTTTTTGATATTGGCATTTTAATCTCCTTCTCACTAAATCCAGACTTATCTGTGGCACTGCTATCATAACACCCAATTCTCACAGAAATGCCACAAGCCGCAGTTTTTCTTGAAAATTTTATCCACGCGGCAGAAACACGGAAAATGTAGAGCCGCTGCCCAATGCCGAAGTCACCTTAATATATCCTCCCTGCATGGAAATGATCTCACGGGCAAGATACAATCCTATACCGATGCCCTCAACATCGTGTACTTCTTTCTCCCGATAGAAGCGTTTGAAGATCATCCCCTGCCTGCTCTCCGAAATTCCTTTGCCGCTGTCGGTTATGTCGATTTTCACATAGAACTCCCAGCTTTGAACGGAAACTTGAATGTTGCCCCCTGCCAGAGTGTACTTCACCGCATTATCCAGAATGTTGAACAGGGCTTCACCTGTCCACTTCCTGTCGTGGGCCAGAATGATATTTTCCGGACAATCTACGCTGACATGAATATGTTTCCTTTCCGCGTTCAGCAGAATACTGCCCAGCGCCGCCGCCAGGGTGTCATAAAGCGGCTGTATCTTTCTGTCCAGTGAAATGACGCCGGTTTCCAGGCGGGAGGTCTTGATCATGGCCTGCATGAGAAAGTCCAGCTTATCGAGCTGGCCGCTGGAAGCCTGCAAAAACTCCCTCTGCTTTTCCTCTGGCATAGGCTGTTCCAGCAAGGTGGCGTTTACCATTTTTAGATTGCTGATTGGCGTTTTTACCTGATGGGATATGTCGGAGATCAATTCCTGCAAATCAGCCCGCTCCTTCACGATGCTCTCCTGATTTTCCCGCATAACTTCATATAGGCGGACAAGCCGGTGATTGATTTTATAAAACAGGTTTTCTTCCTCGCAGACCTGCGGTGCTGCTGCTCCATTCAACATATCGTCTATTGTTTGGCACAGGTTGTCCGAGAATAAAACCAGCTTCCAATGCAGAAATGCCACAAAAAGAGCTACACAAGTGAACACCAGCAGGATAAACAGCAGACCCAGCTACATGATTGTTGAATTTCTGGTAAAGAGAAAAGCCGCAGTAATGGCCGCAGCGGAGAGCAAACCTAAAAAAGCCGCCCCTGCCGCACAGGCGTGCTTGATGGAAAGTTTACTGTCATTCACTTCTTTATCCCCCCAACCCACATATAGCCCATGCCGTAGACGGTCTTGATATATTGCAGGCCGCCGGCTTCAATTTTCCCCCGGATGCGGCTGATCACTACGGTCAAGGCGTGTTCATCCACAAAGTTTTCGTCCGCGTCCCACAACTTTTCAAGAAGCAACTGCCGGGTCAAAACGGTTTGCGGATTTCTCACCAGTACCTTTAGCAAACGGTATTCCATCGGAGTGAAGATTATCGGTTCCCCCGCAAGGGCAGCGGTCAATTCCGAAAAATTGATGGACAATGTACCGTCTGTGTAGCAATCGCCGCCTGTCTGCCGTTGGATGCGTCCCAGCAGTGCCGAAACCTTCTTGCGGAATACGCTGATAAGAAACGGTTTTGTCACATAGTCGTCTGCTCCCAACTCAAAACCGCGCAGCTGGTCGCGCTCCATATCGTTTGCGGTCAGGAAAATCACGGCGGTATCTGGACGGGCTCTTTGATTTCTGCACAGAAGTCAAAGCCGTTTCCATCAGGCAGGTTGACATCCAGCACGATCAGATCATAGTCCTGCGCTTCGCAGAGGTTGACCGCTTCTGATTTTGTCATGGCAGCGTCCACTGTGTAGCCAGCCGCCGAAAGATTGTAGCAAAGGGTGTTGTTAAAAAGGCGGTCATCCTCAACTACTAAAAGTCTCATGGCTTCACTTCCTTCCTTAATCAGAGTACCGCTAAAATGTCACAAGAAAGTCACAAAATAGGATTGAGAATAAAATATTGAACATACCCCTTTTCATAGCCGTAGTTCAGCTCGTTTTGATAATCGCTTATATAGCGGGGGCTGACCTCGGTGATTTGATAACGCGCCTCCCCCAGACAGCGGACGTGGATCTGGTAATAGCAGCCCCGGCCCAACTGTTCCAGAGCCTTGGCGATGCGGGAGGGGGGCCGCAGCTGCTCTGGTCCGAAATGGGGTGTATGGAGCAGCTTGTAAAACGCTTTAATGTCCGTAAGCTGGAATTCTGTAATTTGATAGCTGGCGAAGATGGTAAGGATAAAACCGAGCTGGAGCTTGAGGGTACAGCCGCAGAGGAGCCCTGGCGTCCGACTGCGGGTACTGGTGCAGAAATACTGTATCTCGGCCCGCTGTGTGTTTGACCAGTCCATACATTCCTTCCAACAGAAAATTCCCAAATAAGCCGGAAGTAATACTCACCGCTTTCCCCGCAGAATAACGGTGCCACAGACAAATAAATACCCGATGATAGCAATTATTGAAGCTTCTACTCCAAATCCAGCTCCGGTTACCAACACATAATCTGAGGGGATGATAATTGAAAAAACAGGCTCTCCATAAAGGCTCTGTGCAGTTGTGATATGTATCATGTCAGTCACAAAAACAAAATTCCATACTGCATGAAGCAAGCCGCTGTTGCTTATGGAGTTCCCCTGATATGTGATAAGAGAAAACATGATGCCTGCCAATGTTCCACTAATCACCAGCAACGAGATACCTGCAACGCTAAACTCATCCATCGAGGGAATATGCATCAAGCTGAACAAAAAGGACGGAAGCAAAACAGCAACAACTTTCCCCCACTTTAGTTCAAGCAATTTTAGAATATATCCACGAAACAGCATCTCTTCTAAAACGCCTGCTTTCAAAGCTGCGATGGCGGAATAGATGACCGCTACAATTATCTCTCCTGTATTTAAAGCTGTCATTGTCGAGTCACCTATTATGAAATAGCAGATAACCACAAAAAGCGGGAGGATAACGGCATATAAAAAGGCCCATTTTTTAATTGATAAGGTAATTCTAAAATTCTCCATTTTGAGGTGGAGAATCTTTATCGTGTATAGCCAAAATAATAAATAAGCAAATACGAAACACCCCAACGTCCGCAAAACAGAATATAGACCCCGTATTGGCAATTCAACTATTGAAAAAAGCAAATCAAATACCAGGCTGTTAAGTAGATCACCTGCAAGAAACAGTAAAACATAGGCAACAATATGCCCAATTATTCTCCCTTTTGAAAATTGCAGTTCCATCTGAGTTCCTCCACTCCATAAATAAAATTATTAAATCGCTATGGGCAAAGTATACCACCGACGCAAGCGGCCTTCAACCTTGAATAAAAACCTACAAATGTCAAGACCTAAAGTGTGGCGTACTCTAAGAAATGCCCCCAAAAGAGGAAAGCCCCCGATAAATCAAAACTTGCACAGTATTGCAAGCAATATTGAATACCATATCAGTCTCCATCTGAGTCTCGAACAGTTCCTCATAGGCATCCTCGTCCAGAAACTTATAGAACTTCTGTCCCCCAGATCCGCCCACATCACCTTTTCCACAGTTTTCCGAAGGCTTCCTCAAAGATAAAGGAACAGTCGTTGGCAAATCTGTCTGTCCGCTAATCGCAGATAGTATAGCAGGCAAATGTCTCCGAAATGTTACAGCGGACAGATTTTTCACAAAATTATCCATCTCTATTATACTTTGATTTGGTTAGCAATACAAGGATAACACTTATATCTTATCAAAAATATCAGCATAATAACACCTTTTAATCGGCACAATAAGGTTATTCCGAAAAATAAATCGGAACGATACAATATTATTGAGGTGAAGGATTATGCTGATGGATGATTTAACCGTTTTGGGGCAAAAAATGCGGGAGGCCAGAAAAAGAAAAGACTTGACACAGCAGGAGCTTTTTGATTTGGGCCATGTATCTGTAAAGCAGATTGCCAACATTGAGAAAGGGCAGATGAATCTGTCTTTTTTGATTTTGAAAGCACTGGCAAATACTGCCGATTTCTCTGGATTCTTTAATCAATCCAGATGTTTCCCCAGAAGATGAGGGAGCCTGTCAGATGAAGATGCTGTATTGCAGCTGCCCGTCAGAAATGCGTGAAACTCTCTTGCACCATACGCAGGAAACCACGAAAGAACTAACCGAACTATCCGGGAAATTTGAAACGAATTAAGCCGGTGAGTGAATTTAACAAATTCCTCACTGGCTTTATGTCCCCGGATGTCATGCCTTCGGGTGGATTATCTATATATTTTTTGCGTAGTTTCTCTGTGTTTGGGTTCATAAGTACAGCCTCCTTTGAAAGGAATATACTACAGAAATGGGAATTAAGAAAGTCATGCAGATGGCCTTTTTCCACGAGAACGGGACGTGACTTTCTCGTACAATTCTTCCAGAGAAACGCGCTTGTGGTTGAAATAGAGTTCTAAAAACAGCATAGTTGTGCCACATTCACATTTCAGCGGGTCATAGCCAAAAGCAGAGAGCTTGTTCTGCTTGTGAAACATTTGGGAAACAACACGGTTCACGGCATGAAAGAGACAGCCAGGCAAAGTCCGGTCATCAAGGAAAAACTTTCACAGGTTTTTGTCAATGGTAAAAACACAGTGGCGGTGATGGGTATTTACCAGCTTAAAGGACATAGAGGTAGTGCGTTCCATGGCATATTTATTGCCGCAGGCAGGGCAGAAACGGCTATGGCATCGGAAAGGGACAAATTTAAGTTTTCCGCAACGGGGGCATCCATACATTGCCCCGCCGAAAGGGGGGGCGCCACAGCGAATCATTTTATCCACGTTTTCTATGACAGACTGACGTGGATGTAGTGTATAAATCATTTCTTCATAATGGTTCCTAAAAATATCTTGTAGTATGCTCATAAGACTATTATGCAGGAAAACGGTACAAAAAGAAACCACTAATTCCCCTCATGAGTGAGGGGCTAGGGGAGTTGAAGTGTCGAAGACACTTTTTTATGTCTTGAACATTATGGAGTTTCTCTATATAATAAAGCCATAACAGACAGGGCGAAACTCCCCTGTCAGACTGCCAGGCGCAAGCCGGAACCGGGGTAATATTATGCAGGGTGGAATAATACAGGAAGAACCAAAAGAGAAAACAGTGGAAAAAAAGGATTCCTTTGCCAAATATACGGTGAAAGACAGCGTATTCACGACGATCTTTCGGGAAAAAAAATAACTGATACAGCTATACCGTGCGCTCCATCCGGAGGATACGGAGGCTACGGAAGATGCGCTTACGGATATAACGATAAGGAACGTGCTTACCAACGGGATCTATAATGACCTGGGTTTCCGGGTTGGGGACAAAATTTTATTCCTGGTCGAGCAGCAGCCGGGCTGGACGATGAATATCATTATACGTGCGCTGATGTATTTGGCGCAGGTTTACCATAATTATTTTGAAGGGCAGGACGCAGATTTATATGGAAGCAAGAAAGTCTATGTGCCGGAGCCGGAGATTTATATAATCTATACGGGGGAGCGTGTCAGCAGGCCGGAAATGATTTCATTTTCCAAAGAATTTTTCAAGGGAAAAGAATGTTCCATTGAAGTAAAGGTAAAAGTAATCTATGACGGCAAAGGAAATGACATCATCAGCCAGTATGTTGCTTTTACAAAGGTATATAACGAACAGGTAAAGCGGTATGGGAGAAGCCTGGAGGCTGTCACGGAAACCATCCGCATCTGCAAAGACAGGAATCTGCTCCGTGAATTTCTGGAGAGCAGGGAAAAGGAGGTTGTGTCTATCATGATGACTTTGTTTGATGAAGAAAGGATTATGCGTACTCATATCGTAAGTGAGAAGAAAGAAACAGCAAGAAAAGCAGCAGAAAACATGTTAAAGACTGGAAAAATGTCAGCAGAGGAAATCGCTGGGTATTTTACGGAGCTTTCTGTGGAAGATGTCCGGGAAATTGAAAAAGGACTGCTTCAAACGATATAATAGTTGCCATTATGCAGATACCATAGAGGAAAGATAATAGAATCCCCGGTTGTGAATGAATACAGCTGGGGATATTTACATGGAGGGCAAAGTGAAAGAATCAGAACTGATAGGGAAAGTACATTCTGCTGTTTACCATCAGTGCCGGCATTGGGGCTATGCCGCCCCAGCAGACGTACTGGTTGACGTAGGGGTGCTGCCCCGGCAGAAATATGAGGACTGGAGATTCGGGAAAGAACAGTATCTGGAAGCCGTCTGTACCTGCAAGTTGAAGCAACTCTTATTTATTATGAAGCAGATCCGCTCCTATGCGAAGAAAACAAATTTAAAGCCGTCATTCTGCTATTACAAGCGTTGGGGCGTAGAGAAAAAGCAAGGGCGTAAGGCAGTAATCCCCTCCGCTTCAGTAAAAGCGGAAATCCGGAGATTGAAAAAGCATATGCGATGCATTATGTAGATTTAGGGAGGGCAGAACAGCTAAAGAAAGAGAAGCTGGGGAAGGCGGCAGCGAAAGCGCAGAATGAAATGACAGATAAGACACCGGGTATGCCAGAGACAAAAATTTCTGGCGGCAGTGAAACATAAAAGAGGGAGAAGGAATGGAAAAGAACCGGATAAAAAATATGAAACCATGAAAAAGAACATGGATGCTTTAGAGGATATCTTATGTTCCTATCAGGGCAGGGGGCATCTGTCTGTATATACTGACCTGGACTCCCTTGCGCTTTTTGCAAGCCTTGTGGCATACGGCCAGATCAAAGTGGAAAATTACAGATATGACTATGACAACGATATCCGGGAGGACGAAGAAGCGGCTCGGATTTATGGGGTGCTTGCACCGCAGACAAGATGGCGTGTGGGGCAGCGTACCCAGATAGAAGCGATACGGATGAATGCCCTAAAGCAGCTCGCATTCCTGGGTTCGCCCGTGTACCGGGAACAGGTTTCTTATGAAGATACAGGAGCTGTTTTGGTATGCGGGGAAATCCTTCCTTATGAGATTTTCCAGCTGTTTTTAGATACGATGGGCTTGAGAAAAATTTATATTTTCCCATACCCGTTCTGGGAGGGATGGGAAAAGCCGCTCTATTTTTCCTTTGAGCCGACTGGGACGAGGGAAATACGGAAGGTAGTCTTGTCAGTCTGGATGGTACGCAGGCAGAAAAAGCAATCCTTGGTAGAATAGATGAGGGCGCAAGGGTAAAATTTTCTGAGTGATTATATAGAACTTTTACACAGCATTTCGCGGCAACAGATAAACATTTCACAGCAATCAAATTGTTTTGGCATTTTGGATAGGCTATAATGAAATATCAGTCTGAGGCAGCGCCAAAAGTTTTTCTTTTGCCGCTGACGATATAATGAGTGTTAGTGAGAAAAATGTGCTTGCACATTCGGCGAGCGGCGAATGACGATCATGAATGGAAGATTCATGATATAATGGCGAGGAGGTGGCGCATTGATCCGTATTGCGATCTGTGATGATGAAAAACACATGTCCGAACATATAAGGGCAATGGCCTCCGATTTTTTCCGTAAAAAGAACAGGGAGATTCATTTTCGGACATTTTTAAGCGGTGAAGAGCTGTTAAACTTTGACGGGCAGATTGACATCCTGTTTCTGGATATCCAGATGAAGGGCATGGACGGCTTGGAAACAGCAAGGAAACTGAGGGCGGGGCAGTTCCGTGGCTTTTTGATTTTCATTACGGTACTGAAAGAGATGGTATTTCAGTCTTTTGAGGTGCAGGCCTACGATTATCTGGTCAAGCCGGTGGATGAAAAACAGTTTGAGAAGACCATGGAGCGCCTTTTTGCTTCTATGCAAAACAACGGCGAGGACAGCCTGCTGGTGCAAAAGGGATATGAAGGGCGTATTATCCGGGAGGAGGAGATTGTTTTTTGTGAGGTCATAGATCGGAAAATATATCTGAATCTGACATCAGGAGAGGTTGTTGATTATTATGAGCGGATCGAAAATTTGGAATCAAAGTTGGACAGCCATTTTTTTCGGTGTCACAGGAGCTATCTCATCAATCTGAAGCATTTAAAAGGATATAAAAACGGGACTGCCTGTATGGATAACGGCAAAGAGGTTCCCGTATCACGGCTGCGGAGCAAGGAGTTTTCCTGTATTGTTCTGCAGTATATGAAGAATATGTAAGGGCTTTTACATATGGGGACAGGTAATATGGCTGAGTATTTAGATTTTTTTAATGTATATGTTATGGGCGTGATTGGAACGTCCTTCCAGATTTATTTTCTGGCAAAAATTTTGAAAAAGAAAATGTGGACTCCTTTTTATTTCCGGTTTGCAGTGTCCGTATATATAATTTTGGGAATATACAGTTTTATAGAGCTAAAAAAGAAGCGTGAAATTCCCATTGTAGGATAAAGGAGGAGAAAATCATTGAACGATTTAAAAGAATTAGGGAAACTGATGAAAGAGCACCCTGTCATGATTGTTGTAACATTGGCGGCGATGGTTGTAGGCGCAATTTTCGGGGCGGCTGCATTTTATCAGGGGTGGTTAGGATGAAGGAAGCAGCAAACAGGGGAAAAGGAAAAATGCTCCTGATTTCAGCTGGCATAGAAATCATGCTGATTATCTGCATTACGGCAGCGAATCTAAATCCAACGCCCATACGATATTTTATTTTCTGCAATCTCCTGTATGGGTTGGTATTCAGCCTTTTGATCCCTCTGTACTGTTTGTATAAGGAAAATGGAGCGTCAGTTTCCGGCAGAGTATTAGCAGAAGTCGGTTTCAAAAAGCCAGGCATACGGCAATGGGGTGTTTTGGCGGCCTTTGTGGTATTTTCCATTGGAGGATAGCTTATCCCGAAGATAGCTGTCGGTGGGCAGATCCCCTGGCGCCTGCTGCCTATGGGAATTGTGCCGCTGATCATGACCACGTTTTTTGAGGAATTCGAATGCTTTTGTTACTTATATGCTGAAATATGAGCAGTTTCCCGTTATGCGTGTCAGTTCCACCATAGCGGCGGCTGTCACATTGGTGTTGATTGGTTTAATTCTTTTATTATATCGAAATGCAGAACCCGGAATGGCGGAGTCTATGAGCGCAGCTTTGAAATTGATGGAGAACAGGCGGATATTTACAGGATCGCCCTGTCGGAATAGCCATACTGGTACAAGGATACGGCAGAGTTGCAAGCTGCCTGGGGAGAAGAATGATAGGATTAAAAAGAGGAAGCGTAAAGCTTATATCCCATCAAAAGGAATGGCATATAAATGCCGAAAATGTAATTTTGGAATGGAAGCAGCTTTTCGGAAATGCCGCTGTTGATATCCAGCATGTGGGAAGCACTGCGATTCATTCCATTTATGCAAAACCAATTATTGACATTGTGATTGGCCTCCGTGACCTGGATAATATTTTACCTTATAGGAAACGGTTAGAAGAACACGGTTTTGTTTTTCGCGGGGAAGATGTTGCCGGGCAAATGCTGTTTGTAATGGGTGATTTTGAAAAGGATACGCGTACACATCATATCCATGCAGTCAAATGGGATGGGACAGAATGGAAGAACTATATCAATTTTCGGGATTATCTGAATTGCCATCCTGATAAAGCAATGATATACGATACCTGTAAGAAAAAACTGGCGTTACAATTTCCAGATGACCGAAGAAGCTATACGGAAGGCAAGCAGGAATGCATAGAATGCCTGCTGAAAGAAGCATATGTATGGAGACAGCGGCAGGATACATAGAGAACACAAAGAGACGATGAAGGAGGTAAAAAATAATGCGTCATATTTATATTCGTGGAATCATTGGTCTAATCTGGCTGGTTGCAGCCATTGTATGCGGGGTATCCGGCAGTTTCCCAATGATGGGGCTTAATCTGGTATTGGCAGGTGTATTCCTGTACTCCGCATATGCGGCATGGAAAAAAGAGAAGGACGGCAAAGGGGGAAGGTAAGATGGGGGAAACGCTCCTGACTGTTCAAAACTTAAGTGCGTGGTACGGTGAAGAGAAAATGATACTTTCAGGTTTTTCTTTTTCTTTGGCAGAACATGAAGTGGCAGGTCTGATCGGGCTGAATGGAGCCGGGAAAACCACATTTCTGAAGGTGATTTCCGGCCTGCTCCCGACCTTTCGTTCAGACGGTATCTGTTTTTGTGGCACTCCTGTGGATTTCCGGAAGCAGGATTTTAAGCTCTGCCGCTATACGGTATTTGCCGAGGATAATTCTTTTTCGTATTTTACTTTCCGGGAATATCTGGCCTATGTATGCGCCGCCTATGGGAAAGAGGTGACCGATGTGTCGGATCTGGTACAGGGCTTTCACTTTGCAGAATATACAGATACCCTATTACGGGAGCTGTCAACCGGGAACCGGAAAAAAGCATTTCTGATTACGGCTTTTGCCCTGAAACCCAGACTGCTCCTTTTGGATGAACCGGTCAATGGACTGGATTTCCAGAGTACGGAATATCTGTATAAGCTGATTTCGGGGTATAAGGAGCATGGAACTGTGTTTTTTTCTTCCCACATTCTGGAGAGCATTACGCTGACATCTGACAGGGTATTTGTCCTGGAGGACGGTAAGATCCGGCAGACTTTTGAAGGCGGGCAGATAGGTGCCGCGGATATCCGGGAGGCATTGCATGATGAAAATGATAGGTAAAGCCTTTGCCAAAAAACTGTTTGGGGCAAGATACGAGCGGCTGCCCCGGACGATCTTGCTTGATGTGATCGTATTTTGGGGTCTTTATATCGCAGGTTTTCAGGTGCAGGTTGCAGCCTCTGTACGGATACTGATGCTCAGCGCCTTTACCGCAGGCGTAATGTGGCAGGCTCTAACTTCTAAAGATAACGCCGTGGAACTTCGGCACATGCTGATGCTGCCGCATCACCCACAGGAGTTTATTTTCTCCTATGTATCGGTACTGGGAGGCTATACGATCCTTACAAAGACAGGACTGCTTTTGGCAGTTCTGCTGGCCGTTTCTGCATGGAAGCCCATAGAGATGATAGGAATGGTCATCAGTATGCTTCATGCGGTTCTTGTGGCTGCTGCAGCCTATTCCCTGAGAAAATATTGGTATGTGGGCGTGCTTTGGGCCGTTGCCATACTGTCTGCCATTCTGTTTTTAGGCAGCGGGCTTTTGCTTGACCTGCTGTTGCTTGCGAATAGCTTAGTTGCTATTCTGATTTTGCTGAAGGCAGACGGATATGCATTTTATCAGGGGGAGGGTGAGAAAAGCCATGCTATTAAGCAACGGAAGAGGGGGTCTTTATGGCGGTACTTTTTCCGGTATCTGAGCTGCCACAAAAATTATCTGGTCAATACTGCTGTGATGTGGTGCGTAGCCATTGTAATACCGTATTTTTTAAGAGAAATGGCCGGGATGTTCGTTGTCCCGGTAGGCTTTGCAATTTTATCCCTGAATACACCCATTTGTATCCTGCTGTCCTGCGACTGTGACCTGGAGCAGGCAGTCCGTTTCCTGCCTAAACAGAAACGGCGCTTTTGCATCCCATACTGCCTGTTTATCTTTTCTTGTAATATGGCGGCGGACGTGATATTCCTCTTAAGCTGGCAGATACAAAACGGCGGTGTCACTGTTCCCATGATTGCTGGGGCTGTTTTCTTTGCCCTGCAGAGTGCGGTGTTGTCTGTGCTGCTGGAATGGTTTTATCCCATCCGTGGCTGGAAGATTGAAAGTGACCTGTGGCATCATCCCCGGAAATATGTGGTTCCGGTGGTGATGCTGCTGCTTGCGGGAGGCGTCTCGGCCTGGCCGGTGCTGCTGTATGTCTTGCTGATTCTGCTGACTTTAGAAACCATAGTTTTATTAGGTATATGTTGGGGGTAAATAAAATTGGAAGTATTGAGAGCAGACAACATTTCAAGAATATATTGCCAAAATGCGGTGTCATTGCAGGCATTGCATCGTGTGTCGGTAACGATTCAAAAAGGGGAATTTGTAGCTATACTGGGGAGAAGCGGTTCAGGGAAATCAACGCTTTTAAATATTCTTGCCGGTCTGGACAAACCTTCAGAGGGGAAGGTCTATATTGACGGTACGGATATTTTTCATTTGAGTGAAGAAAAAAGGACGCTTTTCCGGCGGGAAAAATAGGTTTTATATTCCAGGCATATGAATTACTGTACTCATTGACTGTTACTGAAAATATCCGTCTGCCGGAGCTAGAAGCAAACGCGGATTATGTAGGGGAGCTTCTTGATGCGCTGGGAATCAGACAATATGAAACATGTTATCCGGATCAATTATCGGGAGGAGAACAGCAGAGGGTGGCCATTGCAAGGGCACTGATCAACTATCCGCCCATTCTTTTTGCCGATGAGCCTACTGGAAATCTTGATTCTAAGACGGAGAGGATCGTCATAGATCTGTTAAAAAATCTGGCAGGAAAGTATGGAACCAGTATCCTGATGGTTACGCATAATGAAGATCTTGTAAAAGATGCGAACCGTATGATCCGCTTAGAGGACGGTGAAATAGTCAATGGATAGAAAGAAAATCTTATCTGTAGTGAGAGGGTATCTTTTAAAAGAGAAAAGGAATACCGTTCTGACAAGCCTGTTCCTTTGTTTTGTCACGGTATTTCTTCTAATTGGGAATCAGCTTTTTGCAAATGTGCAGACGGCAAACAGATTGAATGCGGAGGCTTTGGAGGGACGGCAGCATGTAACATATTCTGATATTTCAGAGGCAGAGTTTCAGAAGATCAAAGCCTGTGATTTCGTCGTGGATGCCGGGCTGAGCTTCCACCTGGGGCAGGCGGAGGATGGGACGGCATTCGACTATATAGATGAAAGTTTCCGGGATTTAGGAGCAACTGTAGCAGAGTCGAATATCAAGCAGGTTATAAACGGGCGTTGGGCACAAAAAGGAGAGGAAATTATATTTACAAAAAATTATATGGAGAAATATGGGCTGGAATTAGGCGATACGGTTTCTGTCAGCCTGGCAGCTACAGACGCAGATACAGGGGATGTGACATTTCGCATACCGAACCTTATCCTTACGGTTGTCGGTGTCATTGACAATGCGGCCGGGTTTACGGACCGGAAAAGCGGATATGTCTCAGAGGCGCTTGCAGAAAAAATCCTTAGAGAGAAAAACGGGCGGGTAAACGCCGTGATCCGGTTTTCCGATGAGGACAAAATCCCGGAAAATCTAAATAAGCTGAATGCTTATTTAGGCTATGGAGAGGAAGAGTCAGAAACCTTAAAAACGCAGATCAATTATATGCTTGCAGAAGCTGTCACGGATGGAGGAACCTTGAAAAAACAGAATACAGCCATGAATTTTACCATATGGCTGGTAGGTATCCTGGTTGTGTATAATATTTTTTATAACCGCCTTTTTGAAAAGAAACGGGACTTTATCGCTCTGAGAAAAATAGGGTTTCAGACAAAGGATCTGATGAAAATTGCCGGGATGGAATTCCTGATCTTCATTTTGATCGGATTTGCGACAGGAATCCTGGCAGGATATTTCCTGAATCAGGCGGTATATGGCGAGATTATGAAAGCATTTGCCCATGCTTATGACGCTGAGGTGCTGGTTTCTTCTGAATTGTCGTGGGACAGCGTAGGGAATACGGCAGTGATGCTCTTGCTCATGGTCATACCGAGTATGGCAGGCATGATGTTCCAACTTCAAAATGCCATGCCAACGGAATTTATGCGCGATAAAAGAAAAAATACAAGGAAACAGGTACTGGCGCTCCTGATTGTGTCGCTTTCTGCAATCCTGATCAGCATCCTGGGAACCCAGGATAACCACAGTGACGAAGGGATTCTTTTTGTTAAGGAATATGTCCCTGGGGATCTTCAGGTGACAGCAGGCAGCATCTATGAAAATATACAGGGCGGGGATATCCCATCCATATCTGATTCAGTTTTTCAGGAAATGAAAGCAGCTCCGGGTATCCGGCAGGTGCAGGATTATAAAATCAATTACGACAGGGGAATCTTCCTGTGCGAGGACAGGGGAAAATTAAACGCTGGCAGCGGGAATTATGAGTCGATGCTCGCTATGGAACAGGAGATTAACGGAAAGAAGCAATGCTTATACAATCTGGTTTTGGCGACAACGGAGAATATGGAGGCACTGGCGCCGGATTATGACGAAAAAGAGGACGGTCACGCCGCAATCATGGAACCAGAGCTGGCAAAGACATTGAATCTGGAGATTGGGGATACGTTTAGCATCTATGATGAGCAATTGATTGCGAACGGCTCGAAAGAGGGATGTAAGTCTGCCCGTGTAAAGCTTTTGGATATCCGAAATGTTATATTGTCAGAAAATCATATTGGGGGAAATCTTCTGGTTGTAGATGGGGAAACTGCCAGGGCTTTTCCGGGCGGTCTGTACCGGCAGGTTGTCAATGTGTGGACTGAGGAGGGCTTGGAGGCAGTTGCCGCATCCAATTTGGAGCGTATTTCAGATACGAACGGATATTCCTTCCGCAATGCCAACAGTCAAATCCAGAAGTATATTGATTCGGATCACAGCCAGAAGGTGATACAATGCTTTTTTATTATCATTCTTGCGGTGATCGGCCTTTTGGTCTATTTCAATACCATATTTACAAACCTGCTGAACAGGAGAAATGATTTTAAAATCATGCATAAAATCGGCATCCGGAAAAAAGAGATGTATTGGATGGTAATGAAAGAGGGCTTATGTCAAGGCGGCGTAGCAGCAGGAATTGTGGCGATTGTGCAAGCCGCTTGGAGTGTTGGCAGGCAGGAGACATTTTTCAGTATGTTTGCGGTGACAGATGCGATAGTAGTAGCTGCATGTCCATTGTTCCCGGTTTTTATACTTTGGCATATGTTTCATAAAAAGATGGCAGTTTCTTAATGTGCTGGAGATTATCATGAAAGACAAAAAGATATAATATGTAGAAGATGATTTAAGCCTGATTGAAGGCCTGAAATACACACTTGAGAAATATGGTTTTCTGGTAGATAATGCCCGTACTGTAATGGAAGCATATCAATTCTTCCGGTCAGGCCAGTATGGCCTTTTGCTGCTGGATGTTACGCTGCCGGACGGGACAGGCTTTGATATCTGTAAGGAAGTAAGAAAAACCTCTGCTGTCCCGAACATATTCCTGGCAGCTTCGGATGAAGAGATCAGCATTGTAAAAGGATTGGACATGGGCGGGGATGCTTACATTACCAAACCCTTTAAATTGGGGGAGGTTCTTTTAAGGATCAATGCATGAGCATGCTTGTTATGATGCACCGTGAAGAAAATACCAGCCTGTTTGACAGGGTATCCCAGATATTTGGTTAAAGAAAACCGATGGTTTCGACAGTGTTAAGCCTAAACCATCGGTTTCTTTGTGTCAAGCCGATCTGAGAACAGTAATCGTTCGTGCGTTTATTCTGCTGAATGACTGTAGGATGTATTGACAAATTTTTACAAAACTATTATAATAATACAGTAATGTGATTCAAAAAAATGTGAGGGATTCAGATGAATAATATAACTCAAACTTCGCACTTGAATAAATGCGTATGCACCTTGAAAATCCAATAATAACTGGCAAAAAAATAGCATGAATACCATCTGGTTTGGTATAATTGAATTGT
>CAJTDL010000048.1 GCA_910575035.1 Lachnospiraceae bacterium | reverse complement strand
TCCTTTGCAACTGCCATAAAAATACTCCTTTTCAGTAAGAATTGTCATATCTTAATTCTTACCAAAAAGGAGCCATTTTTAACCAAAGACACAAACTATTTTACACTACCCTCTGTTTTGCACAATAATTGGTCATTGGAACCGAAGGGGTTCTGAACAGTTACTCTTTTTCTATATATTAAATACCACCTGCCTGCAGCCATGTTTTATCTACCCACCTGCTGCACAGTAAAACAAAAATCTATCTTTTGGCACTGTGCAACAGATAAGGTAATTTCATTTTTATTTAGTGATTTCTGTTCCGGCATTGCGAATTTCAATCATATAATTCTTCCATATGGCAATGCTCTTATCTTCTGGCAAGTGTTTTTACAAGCTCTATGTATCTCTTTGTATTGTTATCAATATCCTTTTGAGTGACACCATAATATTGATAAACCTTTCTGAATGTTTTATCAAATTCTCTCATAAAACTATTTTTTGAGCCAGATGCTGAACCGCCAATATAGCCATAATTCTTTTCAACTGTTATTCTTGACTGGTTATTTCCATCACCCTTTTCATATATGTGCAAATCAATATCAAAAATATCTGGCGGAATATCTTCTGCCGCTTTCTGTCTTCGCTCTATCTGAGCCATAAAAAGTTTTACAGTTCCTTCCTCATGATTCTCAAGTTTTGGAGCTTCTGCCAAATCTCCGAGTAATTCAGGCTTATACTGCATAATGAAAGATGCCCTCATTTGAGAATATTCTGTTTTATATTCTGGTTCTGACTTATCGACCTCTGAGAATCCTAATTCTGTTATATAATCGGCTACCTGCTCCATAGAATGCGGATTCGCTTTTAACGATTTGACAATCCGCTTTTTTCTCACATCATAAAAAAATTTGTGTATATTCTGCTTAAGAGTCCGTTTTGAATTACGTCTTCCTACTATAAAAACAGATGTCGGTCCATCATCTTCTCCAATTATACTTACTGAGCTTACTGCCTTGTTTCTAAACTTATTTTTCATATTATCACCAACCTTTGCAAAAAACAAATCAGACATTACCTTTGTGTTTTCCTATGGATAATCATGGAAATTGTCATAGCTGCTATCCCCAATATCAGATAAACACCTGCATACAAAATAAATGCCCTTTCACCCATTCTAAAAAATATCCATGAACCAAGCAGGAATAATACTGCTGAAATGACTGGCATTCCCCATAACCTTTTTATATTTTTTCCCGCAAAAACACCCAAAATAACAGAATATATTGGATTTATGGCAAAGAATAATATAAAACACACTGCCATTCCTGCATCACCCTTTACAAAGGAAACTGCAAGCCACGGTAAAGCCAACATGATTACCAAAGAAATTATAACCCAAGGTATAATATTATTTTTCATTTTATGGCTATCTCCTAACAATGCAAATATGCAGTTTTTATTATACTCCTAAATTATGAACTTTTCAAGAAATCCAGTCATTGTCCCCAACTGCATAAATTTATATATTCATTCAGCTATGTAAAAGACGGCATCAGCACTCACGCCAATACCGCCTTTTCCTCGGTCAGTCCGTTATAAAATCCCTGCCTTTTTCAGATACCCCACGCTGTCATAGCAGCCACGGAAGTAGACCGACTGCATCTCCATGTCCGTAAGTTTGTTCCTAAGCTCCATCACTTTAATCAGTGCGGCACATTCTTCCTCGGTCAATTTCGTCGCCGTTTCCGTGTCAAACACGCCTAAGACTTTCGGATATTTCTCATACAAGCCCTTGTTCTCGGCTCTCACGGCATGGTATTCCTCGTTTTCTCTGGACAGCTTTGCGATGACAGAGCCAAGATATTCATTAAAAACATTGTCATGAACGTCTACAAAAGTTTCAAATCTGAACGCATCAGACATTCTTCCTCACCTCCGATTTTTTCTAATCGTCCTTATTATAATACCCCAAAATCAGCAGTACAAATGTGCAAACTGGATTTAACGCTCCCTGTCCGTGCATTTTTTCTCTGGCTGCTCATCGTTCTGCTCTGGCTCATCGTCAATAACAGACTTGTCTTTTTCATTCAGATTCAGTTCGATATTAAGTGCATTGAGCCGTTCCGTCTTTTCTTTCAGCTCATTTTCAAAGGCAAACGGCTTCTTCACTTCCTCTTTTGCGGTTTCAAGCTGTGCGGTGGTTTCCTCCTTTCTCGCCTTGGCGGTTTCCAGTCTGGCGGGGAGCTTGGCAATCCCATTCTCGATTCGGGTCAGATTTCCAAGGGCATCCGTCCCTAAATCTACCTTATATTTCCTCATTCCGCAAAGGTTCAGACAATAGTGTGCATTGACGGTATCATAGATATCCATGGCACAGCACCCCCCAATGGAAACATATCCTATCCAAAGCAGATTCCATTTGTTAATGGATTACTATCAATTAACAAATATTGCGCCCCATCATTGATTGTTTTAGGCAAAACGTTTCTTTTCACACCATTTAAAAAATCTTTTATAAATTTAGTCGATAAAGCTGCAATATAATCTGGTTCCTGTGGGCTACACTTATTAGGAATCCATTTTACAGTATCTAAAAGAGCTTTTTCAACTAAGAATTCTAAAATAGACTTATTACTATTAATATCGTAAGTATTCATCGAATATTTCTCCTAATTTATTTGCGTTGGTTCAGCTACTGTTTTAACATCTGTATCATATTCAGTATCAGTTACATCAGAACGTGTGTATCTCTCAACAAATAAATCAATTAGACTTTCTACTTCACTAAAAGTGTTAAGCACAATTTGATTCGAATCTTGATTAAAATTAAATTTTCCTTGCCAACGTGGTAATGAATTAACTTTATTAATCAATTGCTCTTGTGTCAAATCAAAAACTTTTGATAAACCGATACGCATCATCTTTCTAGCGTATTTAGGTTTACCCCTACTAATATATTCTGTTAACTTTTCAGTGTTTTCGACAAGATTTTTCTGTACAATACACTGAATTGTATGTTGTGCTGTCTGATAAACATAATCCTGAAATCCAAAATATTTTTGTAAAAGCGTAGTATTACTTGTAATCAAATGATTATTCATTACTATAATATCTATTTTCTTTGCTATTGTCAGCAGGTTTTCACGTTGCTCCTCAAATACAATCTCATTTTCAAATATTGTTACTACCAAATAATATGAAAGTGCATCTATTGCATTATTGTCATAGTCATAATCAGGAATTTCATAAGCAGCTAGTTTCCCTAATTCATTCCAATCCGGTATAGATAAGCCCATGAATATTTCAGCGTTTTTTGAAAACCCCGCTCCAACAAACGGAATTACTCTGCCAGTTATAAAATCATTTAACAATGGTTTTGGAATCAATGGTAAATAAGTATATTCCATAATGCTAACTCCTTTGCGAGTAATAAAAATTTTCTTATAGTTTGACTTCTTCATAAAATTGAAAAAACATTCATCAGCTATCTACTTCCTCGCAGCAAGCTGTGGGGAAGTAGATCCTATCTTTTATTAAACATTTCCATGCCAATTACAATTCAATACATAGATAATGAAATATCCTATACTTTTGCATACAAAACAATTTATATTATATCAGAGCATCATACCTTTTTCAATCATCACCATTGATATATTCCTCTTCCAAAAGCTTTTCTACATCATTCTTCCACCTCAAAAAACCGACAGTTTATAAACCATTCATTTTCAAAATCATCGTCCCCTATTTCTCTGCCTTTTCTGAATATCCTCCTTCACACCACAATGCTTTTTCCGATACTCATACTCTTTCAGAAATTCGTTATAGACTGTCATCTTATATTTCATACTTTTCATTTTACCTTCATCATATCCCATCCGCTTCTGATACTCTTTTAATTCTGTCATTTGATTGCTTGTCGGTGGCGGAAGCAGCTTTGCACGTTCTTCTAGGGAAAGCTTTGAAAAATCTATATCTGCTTGTTTGATAATTTCTGATTGTTTCTCTAAAACAGCTTCTTGTTTACCCTGCCACTGTTCATTGAACTCTTGAAAAACACTTCCATAAAAGATTTCTTCATCATTCTCATTCACGTCATTATCTGTCTGAAAACGGTCGAAGGCTTCGTAAAATGAAATATTCCTGCCGCTTTTTTTATCTGCTTCTACCGTTATCTCCGATTCTTTACCCCGAACACTCTCAGAATATAGAGAAACATATTCTGATTTATCCGCTTTTCCTCTCTCCACGCTCCATTTCTCATAATCATCAATATACTGCTTTGCTTCCTCAATATCCTGCATGGTACGCCTGTATTCCACCTGCTTCTGCTCTTTTTCCTGCATATATTGTCTGATCCCTGCCACTGTAAATCGGCTTCCAAGTTTACTTCCTCTGACCGCCTGCGCTTTTCCTGTTTTACCCGCATGGTACGGAAGCGCATAACTAATGGTATTCCCTTTTAATCGTATATCCATGAGATATATTTTCTTTAACATCTCCACCACATCCTCAAGCGTTCTTGTTTCAGTGCTGTTCATTGCAAGGCGCACATAAGTCTTGATCTCTTCCTTAAAAGACAACTTATCATGCTTCTGCATCTGACATTCCGCAAAACTTTTCCGTTCCTGTGTCCGTTCCTCATTATAGAATGTATCCCTGACCGAATATGTCAGCCCCCGCTCCCTGCACTGTTCCCCGAAAAACTGCGACATCTCTTTCAATTCCGCCATTCCCCGGCGAAAAGATTTACCGTTCTTCAGATTACAGTTGCTCACAATAAAATGCACATGGATATGCTCCGTGTCCGTATGCACCGCCCACATTGCTTCATATCCCTTGCTCCAAAAGAATTTATGAGCAAATTCCCTTGCTATCTTATCTGCTTCCTCATAGGTCAGCTTATCGTTATCATCCGAATGAAAAGAAATCGACATCTTTTGCGCCAGAATATCTTTCTGCTTGTAACGAGAATATTTTTTATCGTGCATTTTCCTTGTTATCAGCAGACTGTTAGCAAAATTATCCCTGTTACATCCAAACGCTCCGTACAGATCCGCTCTTGTCTTTTGGATTCCTTCTTTTATCTGTTCTTTTTTCGTTCCAAGAATATAATCTGCCGCACTTTTTAACTGTGCGACAGATTTGCAGTAACTGTAATTCACATTGACATTTCCATAAACCTCTGCCATAGACCATATCCTCCCTCTCATTTCTTTATTCCTGATCAGGCTATTTTCTCCCATATGCGAAGCAGGCTGTTTTCAATCTGTTTATACCTGTATTCCGTATATTCAAGCGGCTGCTTCATATCCATAACGCCATAGGTATTGAGTATCTTTGCTATCTGGTTGATATTGACTCCCTGTTTTTTGAGTTCTGCCGAAAGCTCTGACAATAAATTACGCACATCCTTCAGCGTAACGCCATCTGCCTGTTTTCCTTCACTTACCCGCAACAGATAATCTATAAACTCTGCATTGCTGCCATATCCGCTGGCTTCTTTTTGTTTTTCAAACTCTGTCTGCAGCGTTTCGTCGGTTCGGGTATAGATTACCCTATCCCTTGTCCTGTTTCCCATAAAATCCCTCCAATCTGATAACGATCTGCCTATCTTCTAAAAACAACTTTGCATCAAAAAAGAACCAGACACATTCTCCTCAGTGTGCGGCTCCCAGATTTTCACTTTCTGTATCCCCCTTTATTAAATTGGCTACTGGCAATCACAGTGATGGCTGCATTTTCAATATCATGACTTCATTTCAAATCTCGGCTGCACTCCCTCTTTCCTTTGCGTCCATTCGATGCTATTTACCGCATTTTCTGTAGCCATATCGTAGAAATGCTCCGTGAGCAGGGCACATCATTCCCATAAGCCTGTCCGCTACAAAGAACGCAGCTCCCAGACAAAATCCTCCCCTCGCTCTGCGCTCCGTCCGGCTTTCCCACATCGCTTTCCCATTCAGGCACCTTTCCACCTGCCGCCAATGTGGTGGGAATGATATAGGCAGGTAGTACCGTTGGCTTGCCAGTTCGTCAAAAATAAAAATTGGAGTGCCTGCCGGACACTCCGATTTTTATTTCTTCCTCACTGTCTGCACCACCAGTGCTACCTGCTCAGGGGGCTTTGCCCCCTAAGAACCCCCATTCCAGCTATCCTCCAAAACTGAAATCAAGGAACTCATTCTCCTCCGATTCCTCTGTTTCAGCTTCCCCGCCATTTTGCAGAATACTACCGCCGGAACTTAATACCTGCATCTCCCCATTTTCTTTCAAATAATTTTCCGCTCGTGCATCATTTCCTGTTGCCAAGATATTCTGCTGCAAAAGGTAAATACCGATAAGCTGTGACAGGTTGCCAAGCACTTTCTGTTCCACCTTTACTTCACTGATAGCCAGTTCCCTGACAGAATCGCCCAGCACTATTACCGTAAGACGCTGCTTATCCCCCAGAAGGAAGCGCAGGAAACGCTCCCTCACGGAGATATGGCGGCAGCTCACGATCCCGCCAGTAGCCAGCTTCTTTGAAACACTGATCTTCAATGTGTGGTCCATAATCCACCCCTTCCAAGCGGGCAATCTCCCGAAGTGATTTTCCCTGTGCATATAACAGAAGCCTTCTCTTCTGGACTTCCGGCAGTTCTTTCAAAAGTCTTTTGATATGCTGCTTATCTGTCGTCTGTTCTAACAGGCTTTCCGGTGTATCCTTACTGGCATATCCACTGCCCTCAAAATCCACTGCATCCAGCGAATAACAATGGTAACGTTCCTTTCGTGCAAGGTTGTCCTCCAGACGCCTGGATTCAACGATGACACTCCCGATTTCCTCTGTTACCTCAACCTCAGAGATTTCTCCATCCACAAACTCATATCTGATCTTCATTTTGCCGTTCTCCTTTCGGAGCCCGGCAGACGGCACTTACGCCGCTACAAACGAGAAAAAGCCTGGCAAGCAGCACAAAAAGTGCCGCCTGTCAGGCTCAATGTCGTCTCCATCATATCCCAGATGGTATCATGGCGGTCTGGCCGTTTTTCCAGAATGAAACCATCCCGCAGCGCCCCGGCCAGCCCTGGACATAAAACCCAGGGCGGATCAGTCTTCCCTATTCAGTTTTTTCATCCCGATCTCAGCGCCGCACCGGCTGCATTTTAAAATAAAATCAGGACAGCGTCCCATTGACGGTGTAATAAACTGTACTTTCGTATCTATCCCTGCATCCATGATATGGCCTCCGCATTTCGGACACCGTACAGGGCGCATACGCTTTTTTATCTCATGCTTCCATTCCTCCTTTTTCATGCACATTCCCTCTACATCTCTTTCCTGCCTGCTTCCCTCTGGTGGCAGAGGTGTATAACCATTTTTTACTTCACAAGCTCTGTAAGCCACGGGGCAAGCGGCCTCGAAACCACCCTGGCGTTCAGGTATGCCATTTCCAATGTCAGGCACGTATGCCCCAGATAATACCCATCCATAACCGACAGGGTCATGGCAAGGTCTGGCTTTTTCATATTTGTCAGATAAACGGGCAAAAGATACTGCATCTTTCCCTGGTATCCCTGCGGCACGACAATCCCTGGTTCAATGACTGATTTCCTCCTTGCAAGCTCTACCGCTGTTTCCAACAGAAGCGGCAGGTTCTTTGCCCTGCGGATTCTATATGGGATCCGCTCCATATTTTCTTCATCCCCTAAAATATGTTCCACTTTAACCCTGACAGGCCAGTCCGGATTAAATCCTGTGCCATCCTGGGCAGCGTGGTAATGAGGCCGCTCTGGCAGGGGCTCTATATATTTGAGCCTCGGTGAAATCTCATCGCAGAACCCCCTGAAATACCAGTCCAGCATGGAAGCACGCCTCTTATTCCGGTCAAAAAATCCATAGACTGCCTTATACCGTCCCGTATAAAGCCCTGTATGGAAGCACGCACATTCATTTTCCACATGAAAATACCGTGCTGCCTCCGCCTCATCTTTGGCTGAGTTAAAATCAATGCTCTGTTTCCTAAAAATAGTATGTATGTACCTCTCTAAAATAGGTGTATCCTGATTTTTCGTTTCAACAGACGGCCGCTTAAATTTCCATGGCTCCGGCAGCACCAGCCCTTCCAGTTCCTCAAGCTGCCCGTACCAGTCCGGCACATATGCAAACTCAAATAAATCTGTTTCCATAGCTTTGTTCCTTTCACAAAATCTCTGACTATGTATCCCACAATGCTGTTTCATCTATCCGAATGCCCGCCATGCAGTAGGCGAGCGGCACCTGGCCCTTTTATCCATAACAAAAAACAGAGAAAAGATACTCCAGCAGACGAAACTGCTACTGTGTCTTTTCCCTGTATATGCATTTCCTCTATGAGAGTATGGTACAGCCATACCTTTGATGGTGCAGATATCTGCGGATGTCACCTGGATTTTTTTGACCGCATCACTGCTCCCCTGTCCATCATAAAACACTCCTTCTCTTTAACAAGTATGGCTGCACCGTCCTAAAATAGTATTGCCACGCCATTTTTACATTTGCAGGGTGTGGCACTATCATACTTTTAGGAGGTGAAATTATGGCTCTTCATCCAAAACAGTTCGGCATGGTGCTGAAAAATGCACGCATGGACAAAAAGCTTACCCAGGCTGAATTAGCTGAAAAACTGGATATTTCCCTTTCGTACCTGAAAGACCTTGAACGTTTCCGCAACAGCCCAAGCTACGAGGTCTTTGAAAAGGTCATCCGTTACTTCAACCTGTCAGCAGATACTGTGGTCTACCCCAACCAGAACCAGGCTGACGATACATACCAGAAGATCGGGCGTCTGCTGACCCGCTGTGACGAAGGACAGCTCAAAGTCATCCTCGCCACCACAGAGGCGCTGCTGTCCGTAAATGAAAAACCCCCAGAACCAGAGTAACAGATGAATGCGGTGTCCAGGCGGTGTTTCCGTCACTTTTTCCCTGCATTTTAAAGACTCATTCCTGCAGCGGGGTTTCCCATGCAAAAATGAGCCTCTTTTACTGTCTGATCCATTTCATAAGTTCTTCTGTGGACAGATCCTGCCGCAGAAGTCCCATGCCGCTTAACAGGAGGATGCAGTCCACATATCCCTGGCAGTATGCTTTCTGTCCTTCCAGCGAATTCATATCTTCCAGCTTTGCCATCCACTCTAAGAGCAACTGCCGCTGTTCCTGTGGGAGCTGCTGCACCGCTGTTTCGCATTTTTCACGAAGCCTTTCCATTTCCTCCTGGGTTTCCTTATATCCTGGCACATCTACTACAGTATTCCTTGCCACATTCTCACAGCGCAGCCGGTTTAAAAACTGCCCAACCTGTTCCCATATTTTATTCTGCATATCCATGCCCTCCTTCAAATCTCATTATAATTATTAACATATCCGCAGATATTACTCCATCCCAAATTAAACCGTTTCTTAAAAAGAAAACAGGCAGTGTTCCAAGCCTTTTGCTTAGAACACTGCCTATTTCTTTTTTATCCGGTTCATTTTATATCCAACCCCACGTACCGTCTGAATATATTCTAGCTGGCTGGGATTGTCTTCAATTTTCTTTCGGAGACGGCGGACATGGGAAGTAATATTGCTGTCATCCTGAAGATATTCGCCGTTCCAGACATAATTATAAATTTTTTCTTTGGAAAGCGTTATCCCCTGATGGAGTGCCAGTACATAAAGGATACGGAATTCTATATTGGTAAGATTAATTTCCTGGTTTCGTTTCAAAACTTTACGCTGAGCTGGAAAGATAGTCAAGTCACCAATGCTTATGACTCTTTGCTCTTGTTCTATTATTTTATTTGTACTTATTCCAGCTTCGTTCACAATCTCCATGATTTTGCTGTACAGATTTTGTTCTGATTCCTCTAAAGAAAGGATAAGCAACTTTCCCACATTTTTCACCTCTCCTCCATCACAAAATTATTGGGTCTACAACTTTTTCTTCAAATCTAATCTATAAATCATATCATCCCTTTTTAACTCCTACTTAATTAGACAATACTATCTTGCCCGTGTGGCAGAAAAAATTACTTCTTAATAGTGTAATAGCCATCTTCATATTCATCATTTACACATGTTTTCAAAAAGATTCTATTCACGTTTCACATTCCTGAAAACCTTTCTGACAGCATTATCTCTCGGATATACTTACCGCTTCAACTGCAACACTGCCGCCCCTGACAATCTCAATTCTATTCACAAACTTTCTTTTCAGCAAAGCAATCAAATCATTATTTCTATTTTCTGTCTGGGTACATTCCAAAAGAACAGTAGTTCCATCATAGTCAATAATTGTAACCTCAAACACTTTTGAAATCCGAAACAGTTCCGTTATATCTTCATCAGAACAGTTATTAACCTTAACAAATAGAACCTCTTTCATGTGAATAGGCGTATCGGTATAGTCAACTAATTTAATAACCTCCACGCTTCTGCTTAACTGCTTTTTTATCTGCTCAAAAGTCTTATCATCGCTTGTTAAGCTGATCGTCATCCGTGATATGGTACTGTCCTCAGTAATTCCAACTGTTAAACTATCTAAATTATAAGATTTAGCAGAAAACAAGCCAGAGATACTGGCAAGGACACCTATTTCATTTTCTACAAATAAACAAATCCATCTCTTTTTCATTTTGTGCTTTCCTCGCTTTCCAAAATCATGTCATTAAGTGAGTTCCCCGGCGGAACAATCGGCATGACATTGATTTCTCTATCTATGATAAATTCAATAAGTGTAGGCGTTTTCGTATTCTGCTTTGCACTTATCAAAGCTGTTTTTATATCCTCTTCCTTTGCAACGCGAATGCCTTTCGCTCCATAGCTTTCTGCCAGTGCGATGAAATCAGGCGTATATTCCGGGCAACAATGATCAGGGGTATTGCATCCTGTTTCACAACTTCTTCGGTATCGCATACAGGTACTCGAATAACGCCTGTCATAAAACATCTCCTGCCATTGCCGTACATTCCCTAAATATCCGTTATTCAATATGCAGATAATAACAGGCAGTTCATAAACAATAGCGGTTGCCATTTCTTGAATGTTCATCTGCATACCGCCATCACCAGAGATAACAATTACATCTTTGTTAGGATTACCAAACTTTGCACCAATTGCCGCAGGAAAACCATATCCCATCGTTCCCAAGCCGCCAGAAGTCAACATTTGCTTATTCTCATCAATATCAAGAAATTGCGTTGTCCATAACTGATTTTGACCTACATCAGTAGTGATAATAGCATCTTTAAAAACTTCATTGATAGACTGAATAATCATCTGCGGTGTTAAACCGACTTTTCCCATGTCAATGGGATATTCCATTTTCCAACGGTTTATTTCATTTGTCCACTCTGAGATATGAAGTGGTTTTGCCTTTTCAAGCAAAGCACATATCGCCTTTTTCGCATCAGCTACAATAGGAACATCTACAACAATATTGCGTGATATGGATGCAGCATCAATGTCGATGTGAACAATCTTAGCGTTTGCTGCAAATTCTTCGATTTTCCCGGTAATGCGATCATTAAATCGTGTTCCTATGGAAAAAAGAACATCACAATTGCTGATTGCCGAATTTGCAGCATAACTTCCATGAATGCCTATATTTCCAACATACAGACGGTTGGTTGTCGGAATGGCTCCTTTGCCCATGATCGTCGTTATAACGGGAACTCCTGTCAGCTCTGCAAGCTGTGTCATTTCCTTATTGGCATGGGCAATATTAACTCCTCCGCCTATTAGAAAGACAGGTTTCTTTGCCTGGTTCAAAATATCCATTGCTTTATTTAACTGTCCCGTATGAACGGAAGTATTCGGCTTATAACCTCTAACTGTTATTTCTTTGGGATAAACATCACTACCGTAAGCTCTCTGAACATCCTTTGGCAAATCGACAACAACAACTCCCGGCTTTCCTGTCTTTGCAATATAAAAAGCCTTTTTGATTGTTTCAGCCAAATCTTCTCTTTTTCGTATCGTCACGGCATATTTGCTGATACTTCTTGTGATACCAACTATGTCCACTTCCTGGAAAGCATCGTTTCCGATAAGATTAGTTGGTACCTGCCCTGTAAAGCATACCAGTGGAGCACTATCATAGTTCGCAGTGGCAATACCTGTAACAAGGTTTGTAGCCCCTGGTCCGCTGGTTACAAGGCAGACACCCACCTTTCCTGTAGAACGGGCATATCCGTCTGCCGCATGAACTAAACCCTGCTCATGGCGCGGCAAAATAACATCTATATCTTTTTCACCGTACAGTGCATTAAACAGGTCTATTGCCTGACCTCCTGGATAAGCAAATAAAGTGGTAACATCTTCTTCCTTTAATGCTTTTACAAATAATTCAGCACCTGTTATTTCCATATACAATTTCTCCTTTCGTATGCGTGTACTTGCTTTCATACTGCCTATTTTTTTCGGCACTACCCATAGGGCAATAGCCAACGCATCAAAATCAGCTTCTGGTATTTTACCCATTTCATACATTTTATTCAGATATTCTGTAAAAGACGAAAGAAAAGCCTGCGGCACTTTCATAATAAGGGAAGCGGTCTCTTCATATAATTGTGGTGCCCTTAAGGCGATAGATAAGTTTACAAAATCCGGTGTCATCCGATCCATATAAGCTCTCATAAACATCTCTATGTCTGCCTGCAAGTCCCATTGAACATTTTCAAAAATTTCTGGAGTGACATTCGCTCTCCACCAGCCTGATTTACACCCTGCAGCACGATATCTTTTTTACTTTTAAATTTACGAAACAGCGTACATTCATTCACGCCTGCAACCTTGGCAATTTCTTTTGTGGTAGTCGCAACATACCCTTTGTCCCTCACTAATGTCATTGCAGCATCAATGATTTTCTGACTTGTTTCGTCCAAATTATCACCTCCATGCAAGTGCTTGCTCTCATTGTAGCATGATCACTCCCCTTTATCAAGTATTCTATTTGAATTTTTCGTGAACAAGCAATGAAGATTTATAAACACTTCTGTCAACTCAACACCCCTTTTAACAATCCTATCTCCACAACCTACCCTATATCTAACCTGTCAACTCAACTATCCCACCCAAAAAGCAGTGGATATGTTTCCGCACAATACAACAAACAAAAAATCCGAGAGCCGGAACAATTTTTCCAAACTGTCCCAACTCTCGGAAATCCCTTGTTTTCTGCACTTTTCCGCTATTCTATTTCTCCACCCGTGACATCAACACGACACACTCAACATGTAATAGTTAGGCTATTAGCAAATATATCAACTACTACTCAAAATCCCTATTTTCGTGGTGTTTCGACAGTTATTTCATATTATCAACTCTGCACTTTTGATTAGGCTATTATGCGTTTGGCAATATTATTTTTGTTTTTTACACAAAAATGAATAAGGACTATACTCTATGCAATTTTATACTGTTCTAAAAATTCAATTAAGCTCTGTGGCGTATCTGCATAATCTGCTAAAGTTGACAAAGTATTAACATTAGGATCAATATGTACTGATGTATACTTTTTAGAAAAATATTCTCCATTTTTATTTTTTTGTTTTAATGAATCTATAATTTTTCTCAAAAATTCTATTTCAAATTTTCCTCTAAATAATTTCCCCATATCACCTTGCTTAAAGTCCTTCATTTTATTTTCAATTTCATATTCTGTTATACCTATAGCTTGAGGAAATAATTTTTCCAATTTTTCATGGTTTATTTCTTCTTTACAAACAACGCTATCAATACTAATTTCATAAAACAACTTAGATACTTTAAAATCTGATAAAACAACTTTTTTATCATCTGCTATTGCTTCTTGAAATCTTTGACAGGCCAACCATGAATTTAAATACATAGTTTCATTGTGAAACTCCTGCTGTCTTTGTGAATAATCGGTACAGCATTTTAAGAAATCTCTTTCCGTTGTATTAATACCAAACTCTCTATTTAATATTCTAGCAAAAGCTTCTTTACTTGTATAAAAATTCTCTATGGAATAACATGGTGTTTGATATAAAAAAGAATTATTGTATTTTTGTGTTTCATAATCATTATCCACAAAAAATGCTTTTGCAATAACATGCTCATCATCGTTTTTCTCAACAAGACTCAATGCTTTTAATACACCTTTTTTCCCACCACAGTTATAATGAATTATTTTATTATATTTATAATCACTATACTTTTCTATTCGTGGGAAATAGTATTTTGCATCTTCCCCCTCAAAAAAGCAAAATAAATAGTCTTGATATTTATTTTTTTCTTAGCAATAACGTGAAAAAGCTACTACGCCTTTGTTTCTCGCATCCTTTACCTCTTGTATATCCATCTTTTTTATACCTCACTCATTCTCCTTCAAACAACTTCCCATATCTTTTGCCAAATCATCGAATTCATTATCAAAAATAAACGGAGAATGTGTAACCGCAATTAAAGTTGAACATTTCCCTGATTTTACGACATCTGGCAAAAACATATTTTGCCATTTAATAGACAGAGACAATTCTGGTTCGTAAAATAATACAGTTTTCCGTATTTTCGATATATAATTTAGAAAACACGGAAATAATTTGCTTTTCACCTGATGAAAGGTTTTGAATACTAATAGGTTTTTTGGTTTTATCTTTATAAATTCCCAATTCTACATTGGTTTCATCATATATATATCTTTTACCATTTAAGTAATTATTACATATTGATGAAAATGTCTTTACTCTATCATCATACTTGTTTTGTCTTTCATAGCTATCAATTAAATTTTTAATAAGATTCAAAAGATATCTATTTTCAGAATTATATATATCTAAATTATCTACCAATTCAATAATTCTCTGTTTATCACCTTCCTCTATTTCATCGCCTATTCTTGCTAATGCAATAACCAACTTATTTTGTTCAATTTTATAATTCTGAAGATTAGATAATTCGCCATCCAAATATTGTTTTAAAAGAACTCCTGTCATTTTAGCAAAACCAGTAATTGCAACTGATTTTATTGTTTGCAACAGTGTCTCAATATTTTTTTCCACATCCGTCATTCCAAATTGTATAAGTTTGCTTTTTACGCGGTCTCTTTCTATATCAATGCCTAAATTAGACATATCCTCTTCAATTCTTCTATAGGTTGGAAAATATAAAATCTCCTCTTCAATTTTTTCACTTATGTTTTTCTTAAACTCAATAACTCTATTATAATCTACATTTAAAGTAATATTTTTTTGATATTGTAATATAATATAGCGTTCTAACTCTCGACGTGCCATGGAAAGTGACATACCAAATACATCGCTTACTCTAAAACAATACTTTCTTAACTCTTTTTCATTTGAATCTTCTATTAATTTACCTATGATTTCTAATTCTTTTGTTGAAAACAAACTTTCAAACCGTACTTTACGCCTTCTATATGGTGGATTATCGTACATATAATCTTCCACATATGATGATATATCATTATGATTGATACTAAATTTTTCACCGTCAGAAAATGATAATGAAATATCATCAAAAATCACATTATTCAACTTCTCAATATTACCACTTAAAACGTAGTATAAACAATTAAGAATTGTGGTTTTCCCCATACCATTTTCGCCTAAGAAAATATTTACTTTTTCGTCTAATGGTAATTGAACATTGAATTGGTTAAAAAGATTGTTTATTTCAAACAATTTCAGTCTTGATTTCATACTATTCTCCTCCGATTCTTTACTCATATTATTACATCTATGCAATAGATACAATAAATAAAACTAGCTAAACTCTTTCCTTTTCGAACTATACTTCTCATTTTTTCTCTTACTACCATCCTCATCTTTCACCACATTGCTCCTCCTCACTTTTTCCATTTGCACCGCTTCAAAAGTTTCTTTTGATATTATAGCAGGATTATTACCTGATGCCAAATAATGAACCTCGCTTTTACCAGATTTCAAAAGTCTGACATCACCAGTGTATTTCTCATTACTCAGCATAACATCAATCGTCCTTTTACACCATTTTTCCTTCCCAGTAGGCGAGAGGATTTTACGCTTTGCAAGTTCTTTGATGATACCTACAACACTTTGCCCACCAAGATATAAATCGAATATCAGTTTAACATTTTTAGCTTGCTCTTCATCAATTACTAAATGACCTTCCTCATCATGCTTGTAACCATAGCACTTTCTATCATAAAGTTTTGAAGTTCCTGCTGCCGCACGATATTTAATGCCCATTCTGATGTTTTCACTTCTTGATTCATTTTCGGCTTGTGCAATGGATTCCATTACAGCCACCATCAAATCACTGTCAGTATTTGCGGTATCTAAGCTATTTCCTTCAAATATCACACGAACACCTAACACTTTTAATTGGTTAAAGGCCTTTAAGACTTCAACTGTATCTCTTCCGAACTTGCTGACATCTTTCGTTATGACTATCTCCAGCTTATGCGATTTGCAATCCTCCAGCATCCGATTGAACTCTTTTCGTGATGAGCCTGTCTTACTTGTCGCAATATCCATATAAACATCTGACAAAAGCCATTGCGGTACAGTGGCTGTTAATCTTGTCAGATGAGATACCTGGGCAGTCAGGCTTTGGAGCTGCTCCATGCTTTTTGTACTTACACGGCAGTAAATCCCGACACGCTTTTCTCTCTTTGGAGGGTTAGCAGGAATATAATGAACCTTTAGATTGTTTGGCATATTTTCTCACCTATCCGTTCTTGACTAATTATCATTCATTAGTTTTTCCCAGATGGTGATTAGTCTATACATCAATCCTGTCAACCATAATAATCCTGTCTACACAACCCTATTATTTATCCATTCTGTCAACTCAACTATGCCATTCGATATGTTCCCTAAGCCTTAATTTCAAGGAATTTGACAGGATTGAAAACTCCGTAAAATCGCATTCAAATGCTATAAATCCCTTGAAATCAGAGCCTTTTCACACACCTACTTTTCCACCCGTGACATCAACACGACACACTCAACATGTAATAGTTAGGCTATCGGCAAACATATCCATTATAACCCAAATCCTTTATTTTCAATAGAATTGATGGTTATCTTGTCTTATCAAGACGGATTTTTTAATTAGGCTATTTTATAACTCAATTTATAGCATTGAATTTTTCAAGCTGTTTCCATCAGCTTATGCCACATGTAAGCCAAAATTCTTTAATAATAATGTTTCAAATAACATAAATTACAATGTCTATTTGTATTTTCAAATTAAACTCAGATAAATTTTCGTTTTCAAACCATTAATATCGAAAATAATTTTTGATTTATTTCTTTCATTGATATATAAACTCTATCTAATTTTGTCTGCAATTCATCAATCCGATCATCTAAAGCCAGATAATAATCATAGAATCTACTTGGTTCTCCCCATATTAGTTTCGGCTCTTTAGGAAAAAGACATTTAACTTTTTTTAGGTTAGAAACAAAGTCCACTATTTTCTTATTTTCTATTTTTTCTCTGGGATGTTCAAACCGTCTTAGTTCCTTTTCATATTGCAATGCTTGTATATAATCATTATTGATTTTTTCGATTATTTCCACATAATTTTCATAAACCTCATATTTACATTCTGTTAAAATGTTAAATAGAATTTTAACATCGAATGATTTTATATGATACCCTACTATTTTATCAATAAGATATTTATCATCTTCATCAATCTTTATTTCATTGCTATATCGGAATTCTCTGGTACTAAATATTTCCTCCCATCTATCAATAAATCCATCTACATTATACTCAAACTCACTTGTTTTTGTAGAAATATAATTGTAGTTATTTTTAATTATCCGAATCAAAAGCAATTCTTTGCTGTACTCATTTTGTTCCCATTTTAAATTTGACAACTTCATTTGTAGGGCATTTTCTTTTTCTTCATATATTTCATCTAAATCTCTTCTTAATAACGGTGTTCGGGAAGTATTAATTCTTTTAAGTGCAAGTCCTGTGTTTATCTTACCAAATGATTTTTTTATAATATATGGTCTATTACTACCATCTATAATAAAACAACAGAGGTCATGTTCATCTTTCCGAAACATTTTCATCTCAAATTCAATATCAGGTTCTATATTTTCCCTAATTATTTGTTGATATGTAGCCTGATCTTTAACTTGTTCCACACTGACCCCAACAATCTTTTTAGACGCTATCTCTTCCTTTACTCCAAATATAATATACTTTTTTCCTTTAAACCCGGAATTAGCCATGGCTAATATATCCTTTAGAAATTCCTCTTTTTTCTGAGAGATAGAAAAATCATAAATTTCTTTTTTTGAAGTCCACATATTCACTTTCTGTATTTTTCTCGATAATTTCAAATAATAAGTTTTCGTCCATATATTACCACCTAAAAATGTTTTTAACAAATATCATTTTCTATTTCTTAACTTTATTTTTTACTCTAAACCAACTTCCATAAAACTTCGACTCAAATGCTCATATACCTTCTTCCAATACAGCATATGTCCACATAACGTTCATACATGGACATGTTCCAGCCGCTTTTTTCTCCAAGAATCAATCCATATACAATCCTTTTTCTTGTTTATATACCATCGGTATCTCCATGCACTCACCATTCAACCTCTTTACAGCATCACGCCCTCACAGATCATCAAGAAGATATGCCACACAATAGCAACTACCTCTTCGTCAATAACCAATTTAAGATTATTTTCCAAAATTTTTTGATATTCTAAAAACTAAATGCCCCAATGTACTCTCTGTAGCTTCATTATAGTTTCCACTGCACCCTTCACATTGTGAAATAGAGCTTGACTGTATGCAGGTTTTTGAATATCATGTTAATGTCGTTCATCTACTCATTCTAGGAAGAAATATCCGAAATAGCACTAAACAAAAATGCTTGTTTTATTTCAATTGTGCATTTTAAGTTTGTATTATCATTTTGCATTATATCAGTCCTCTCTGAATTTTAATTTTTTCTTCAATTTCTTTGAGCTATATTTTTCACTTTTTCTTCGACTGCCATTCTCATTCTATGTTACATTACTCCGCCTCTTTTTCTCAAGCTGAACCGCTTCAAAAACTTCCTTTGATATTATAGCAGGATTATTTCCAGATGCCAAGTAATGAATTTCGCTTTTGCCAGATTTCAAAAGTTCGATGTCTCCAGTATACTTCTCATTGCTCAGCATAACATCAATGGTTCTCTTGCACCACTTCACCTTTCCTGTTGGTGATAAAATTTTCTGCCTTTCAAGTTCCTTGATAATACCTACAACACTCTGACCGTTAAGATACAGATCAAATATCAGCTTAACGTTTTTAGCCTTTTCTTCATCAATAACTAAATGACCATTCTCATCATGTTTATAGCCATAGCACTTTCTATCATAAAGTTTTGAAGTTCCAGTTGCTACTCGGTGCTTAATCCCCCATTTAATATTTTCGCTTCTTGATTCATTTTCAGCTTGTGCAATGGATTCCATTACAGCCACCATCAAATCACTGTCAGTATTTGCAGTATCCAAGCTATTTCCTTCAAATATCACACGAACGCCTAACGCCTTTAATTGATTAAAAGCATCTAAAACTTCAACTGTATCCCTTCCAAACCTGCTGACATCTTTCGTGATGACTATCTCCAGCTTATGCGATTTGCAATCCTCCAACATCCGATTAAACTCTTTTCGTGATGAGCCTGTCTTGCTTGTCGCAATATCCATATAAACATCTGACAAAAGCCATTGCGGTACAGTGGCTGTTAATCTTGTCAGATGAGATACCTGGGCAGTCAGGCTTTGGATCTGCTCCATGCTATTTGTACTTACACGGCAGTAAATCCCAACCCGCTTTTCTCTCTTTGGTGGGTTTGCAGGAATGTAATGAACCTTTGGATTATTTGGCATATTTTCTCACCTATCCGTTCTCGACTAATTATCATTAATTAGTTTTTCCCAGATGGTGATTAGTCTATGCATCAATCCTGTCAACCACAATAATCCTGTCTACACAACCTGCCCCTAAAGTCATTCTGTCAACTCAACTATCCCTTTCGATATGTTCCCAAAACCTTGATTTTGCGGCATTTGAAAGAATTATTAACATTGAGAAACTGCCTTTCAAATGCCATAAATCCCTTGAAATCAAAGCATTTTCACACACCTATTTTCCAACCCGTGACATCAACACGACACACTCAACATGTATTGACTAATGGCAGCTCCTGAACGGAAATGTTATCAATCTGCATATTTCCACTTCCATTACTAATTTTGAATGGAATTTCTATCCCTTTAGGCAAATATACTGTAATTTCACCGGGCTTTCCAGCCGAAAACTGCTCTGCCATATTTTGCTGCTTATCTGATTGCAGAATATTCAAGGTAATGTCTTTCTGAACTACTGCTATATCCGATTTTTCCTTTTCAATCGTTCCGCTATAGCTGACATGAATTTTTTCATCGGGAGATTCATCTACTTTCAATTCCCATGACTCAAGACTAACATGGATTTCGGAAATTCCGTCAACCTTAAAATCCTGCTTATCACTAACCTTTTTCCCTTTACCGCATCCAGTAAGACAGATACCGCAAACTATCACAATAATGAAGAAATCTATTATTTTTTTCAATTTATTATCTCCTTTACAACAAATCTCTTGTTTCCGCATTGAATACGGACAGCACCGCAAACGTAAATGATACGACCGTCAAAATAGCAGGAAATATCAGATTACCAGCTAACGAAAAATCTCCGATATTTGCCTGTGTGAGAAAAATCATAATAAAAGAAGCTATAATTGTTGCTTTCGATGACTTCATTATCATTCCGATAAAAAGCGCAATAAAGCTCATGCTCACAATCACAAATGACTTTAACAAAAGCTGGATATAAAAGGACAGGCTTCCCATATTGAAGTCAACCGCAAATGATGATTCCATGCTTAGTGAACCGATAGAAACACAGGCATAAATCAACAGTTTCGTTACCACCAGCGCAGCAAAATTAAACAGCCAGACCGCTATCATCTGAGATGCTAAGATTTTCTGCCTTTTAATCGGGTAAGAAAACATCAGGTTCATTGTTTTATTCTTATATGCACTTACGATAAAAGAAGCCAGCATAACACTTGTGAATATCAGGAAGGACATACTTGTAAACAGTTCAATCGGCGCAGAGATTGTACCCATTCCCTCTGCTGCATCCAGCGTACCGTCCGGATCGTTTGCAATCCCCAAAAATGCCAGTGCGAATACAAACAGACAGAGAAACGCCGCCAGAATGACCGCACCCCGCATATATTTTGCTATGTTATTCTTCTTCCATTCCAGTTTTATCAGTTTTATCATTTCCTTACACCCTCCCCTGTCAGCTTTAAGAAATAGTCCTCAAGACTTTCCGCTTTTTTACTGATAGAATTGATTTCCACCTCATTCATGGCTAATGCCTTTGATATGTCTTTTGTATCAATACAGGCATCATAGATGCGGATACACTTCTCATCAATTGCCTTGAAGTTGCTTAGCTCCAGTTTGTCAGCCAGAACATAAGCCGCTTTTTTGGTATTCTCAACCGCAAGCTCTATATATGCCGTATTCATTTCCGAGATTTCTTTCATGGAAATTTCTTTCATCATGTTTCCATGATTGATAACGCCAATCGTATCTGCAATGCTTTCCACCCCTGAAAGCATATGGCTGGATATAATGATTGTAATTCCATATTCACTGCACAGCATCCTGAATAAATCCCTGATCTGTTTCATTCCGGCTGGATCAAGCCCGTTTGTAGGCTCGTCAAGTATCAGCAGTTCCGGTTTGCAGAGGATTGCGCGGGCAATTCCTAAACGCTGTTTCATTCCCAATGAATAGCTTTTTACCTGCTTTTCGGACGCATCTGCTAATCCCAGCATTTCAAGCGCATCCTCCACACATCCGGGAGTATGATACCCCATGTACTCAGAGTGAAGCTGCAAATTGTCCTTTCCACTCATATGGTCATAAAAACATGGAAATTCAATAATGCTTCCCATCCTTTTCAGCACCTCATAAGATGCAGGCGTAAGCTTTTCTCCGAACAGCCAGACCTCTCCTGAGGTTGGTTTCCAGAGATTTGTGAGCATTTTCATAACTGTTGTTTTTCCGGCTCCGTTCGGTCCTAAAAATCCGTAAACCTCCCCTTTTTTCACATGGATATTTACGTTTTTCACCAACTCCTTACCGTCAATGATTTTTGTTAATTGATTTGTCTGTACTATATTTGGCATATCTGCTGCCTCCTTTCTGAATCCTATTATAACGATTCAGTTTTTCAAAACTCTTGAATAATTCTTACAAATTTCTTTCGTGGCATTTTTTTATAGATGTTCTTCCAGCAATGCAAAATACTACAAAACCTATTAACAGCAGAAAATAAAATCCAATTCCCCTGATAATGCACATGGACGCCAAAAGGGTTTTTCCACTGAAAATATTTCTAAATACATTCTTATACATCGCTTCTGTAACTCCCTGCGCTCCGGGAATTGGAAGCATATCTACTGCAACATATATAGCTGCCTGTAGCAGAATGACATCCGCCATCCCCGCAGTTCTAAATCCTAACCCACAATATACTATATAAGTCAATACAAAAATGCTAAGTCTTTGTATAAAAGTTCCAACTATGGTTGTTATTATCATTTTTTTATGGTTTTTAAGAAAATAAACCACATTCCGATAATTTAATAGAAACTTGTCTATCTTCTCTATTCTCAAATTATCTTTCTTCCATAGCCGAAGATGCACTAAAACATTTTCTAATTTACAGAAACAACCCCTAATTAACTTTGATGAAAACATAACTAATATCAGAATAATTACTACCACAATATTCAGAAACAATCCCAAAAAATATAACCAATAATATCCCCGCAAATATCTTTTCAACGGTATGTTCCAAAATATCCACATTCCTATTCCAATTAAAACGAGAACAAGTTTATATGAAATGGCAATGGTCATCAAAACGACCGAAGATGCTGACAGACTGTTTCCGTTTCGTTTCATGTAATACATCTGTACAGGCTGTCCTCCGGTTGCTGAAGGTGTAATGCCTGAAAAGAAAAATCCAATAAAAGAATAAGCAATACAACAAGGCAATGCTGCCTGCTCACCAATTCCTTTCAATAGATACCAGATCATGACGCCTTCTGCTGATACAAATAACAACGCAAGAAAAATCGCTGTAAATATATATTGACATGGCATCTGCCTAATTGCATTTACAATTTCTCTAAAACTCTGCCCTTAAAAACAATGTCAAAGGTAAATAGCATAATAACAATAAAAAGAATACTGTTCAGTATCAGCTTTGAATCATTTTCTTACTCATAAACGGACACTCCTTTTATTTTACAGCCAGATGTTTTTGTAGAAATTTCTGACAGCCTGCCTTCAAAAAGCACCCGCAATTTTTCACATTCATAAAAGTCCTTTGGCGTTATAAGAGAAAAATGTTTAGATGAAACTCTAATTCCATTTTCCTGCAAAATCTTTCCAATATAAGAAGAACAGGTATATTGATTCTTAATATAAAAAGGAACTCCCATTAAAATAAATGGCAACCCTATTACTGCATAATGAATACGCATCCGTTTGTTATAATCTTTTTTCAGCCTTTCCATTATCGCTTTTTTCTGTGCATATGTGCAATCCAGCTCACAGATCCTATAAAATGCTGACGGAAAAGTATGTAATATCTCATTCCTGCTTTCTTTTGTAAACCCGGCAAAAATAGGAATAGCCGGATTTCTCCTCCCGACACTGTAAGCCTCTTTAAATGTGGGTTCTTCCGAAATTACCACATGGATATATCTCTGTTTTACATATCTGCGTATTAATGCCGCAAAAAACCCGGTGTATCTACAAGCGCAATATAAATATGTGACATACTCTCTGCTCTCTTTCTATTGAAATTTGTAAATCCGCTTTGCAATACGATAACCTGTTATAGTGACCTTCTTCCCTAATCTGCCGGGAAGATTTGTAAAACCGCTAAGCGTGGTATATCGCAGCCGGTAATACAGCTTTGGGTTTTTCCTTTTTATATCTGACCAAAGCTGCCCATACCAGACTTTCGCCTGCTCATCGCCTCTAAGCAGTAAATGAATAGACGAAATCGCCAGCATAATAGAAATGTTGCGGCACATATAATTTGCAAGTTTCGGATAGTTCTCTTTTACCTCATCCAGATTTACACTTTCTGCGACAATTCCTGTCACTTTCATATGCTGTTCAACCCTTGCAATTAACATATTTTCATTTACGGACTGATCCTCCCTGCCCAAAAAATACTGGTACAGGTCAATGTCCATATAATAAAGTGTTTTTACATAGGGCAGCGGACAGTAAGCAAAAATATTGTCCACATAAAATGTATTTTCCGGCAGAACCACCTTAGAATTTCGTAATACATCTGTACGATAAATGAGAGCGTGCATAACCAAATATTGATGAGGACGGAATGTTCCTATTTTATCCCATGAGCAAACTTTATCTATGGGAAAAATATTCCTGTAATTTATTGTTTTTCGTATCCCATCGTTTAAATAGTTATAAGTATAATCACATATCAACATATCAGGGCAGTTTTCCCTCCCTGATACATCTTTTTTCAACCACCTCCTTATCTTTCCCAAAAGCTCTTTATATGCTTTTTCTTCTAACCAATCATCAGAATCTACAACTTTAAAGTATTTTCCTGTGGCAAGTGCAAGCCCTGTATTTACACCAGAGCCATGCCCTCCGTTTTCTTTATGTACCACTGTTACTATATCCGGGAATTGTCTGCAATATTGCTCGGCAATTTCTCCCGTATGGTCAGTAGAACCATCATTAACCACAATAATCTCGACTTCATTCCCTCCTGCAACTAAGGAATCAAGACAGCGTTTTAAATATTGTTCTGAGTTAAAACATGGCACAGTAATCGTTAAATGTTTCATCTATCAAAATCCTCCTTCAAAAACATTATAACGATTACGTTTTTCAAAACTCTTGAATAATTCTTACAAATTCCTTTCGCCTGATATTCAATACAGAACCTTCTTTAGTTTTACTGTAAATACCGTTTTAATACCGGGTTCGCTTTCTAATAAAATATCTCCGCCCATCTGCTTTGCAAGATTTTTGGCGATTGTAAGTCCTAATCCATTACCCTGTATCTGACGGTTACGGGAATCCTCCATTGTATAGAGCCTTTCAAATACACTGGCTGCAAACTCTTTTCCAATCCCCTTTCCTTTATCTGCAACATCAATGTAAACATATCTTTTATCTTCTCTCAGGAAAAAACCGATATATTTCCCATCACTGCCATAACGGATTGCATTTGACAGCAGATTGTTCAAAATCCTGTTGATTGACTCCGTATCCCCTTGAACAAAAATTTTCTGTTCCGGAATGGATATGTCCACAGCAAATTCTTTTTGAAGTAACAGCTCATAAAAACCAAGCACATTCTCCCGACATAACTCATTGATATTTATCTTGGTTATTTTCATGCCCACATCCCCAGCCTCCAGCTTTGCCAGTGTAAAAAACTGGTTAATCAATTCCATAACCTGCTTTGCCTTTAACTCGACCTTTTTCAATATTTCATCTTCCTTATTTTCTATACGCATAATCTCTAAATATCCTAAAATAACTGTCAGTGGAGTTTTTATATCATGCGAGATATTTGCAAGCATTTTCTTTGTGGAGATTTCCTGTCTGCGGTAATCAATCTTTGTTTTTTGACGGTCTAAAAGCATCCGGTTAATCTGCCCGCTTAAATTCATAAGAATTTTGTTGTCGGTAAAAACCATAACCTTCTCATCGCTATCATCTTCTAAAATATCTGACAGCTTTTCACCTATTTTTTTCAATTTCATCTGTATTCCTTTATTAAAAACAAAACGCTGGTAAACGATAACCGCAATCAGAAAAATAATGGCGCTGCTTAAAAAAAATATAATTGATTTATCACTCATTCTTCCTCTCCTAACCTGTACCCAATCCCCCACACCGTTATGACATATTTGGGATTGCGTGGATTGTCCTCTATTTTGTTCCGCAGTCTGCTGATATGGACATTGACTGCATTTTCATCTCCCACATAGGCATCATTCCATACGCTGGAATAAATCTGTTCTTTGGTATAAACCTTTTTCGGGTTTTTCACTAAGAGTTTCAAAATTTCAAATTCTTTTACTGTCAATTCTATTCTTTCGCCCTCTTTCAGTACAGAATAATCCTCTGTGTTAATGGTAAGCTTTCCCCATGTTATTGTATCTTCCCTTCTTTCTATTCCTGCCGAATACTGTGTAGTTCTCCTGATATTTGCCTTGATTCTTGCCAATACCTCTGTTACGGAAAATGGCTTTGTAACATAATCATCTGCTCCAAGTCCTAACCCTAATGATTTGTCAGAATCCGTATCTTTTGCTGATACAATGATAATCGGCACTGTGCTTTTCTCCCTTATGGCATTCATTACTTCCATTCCATCTAACTTAGGAATCATCAGGTCAAGCAGTACCAGACTGTATTCATCATCAAAAAACTTTTCACAGGCACTTTCCCCATCATAAGCAGTTACTACTTCAAATCCTTCTGTTCCAAGAAATTTTTTCAGCATATCGCTGATTTCTACATCATCCTCAATTAACAATATCTTCATTTCTTATTTCCTCGCTTTCTTTGATCCTGTGGTTTTTCTGAATTTTTAGGGATTGCCCAGACTCCATTAAACCTGATTACGCCTTCAATTCTGTCTTCTGAACATAACCGTTGTATTCTTCTTTCAGAAATACCCCATTTTTCTGCTGCTTCTTTTACTGATATATATTCCATAATCTGCCTCCTTTAATATTCATATTTTATACGTTACAACGAATAATATCAAGTCTTTTTTCCATATATCTTAAAACCGACACACCCTCTGGGAGTGTCGTGGGTAGATTAGCAAGCACTGCCCATGTCCGGACACATGGGCGAAATTCCCCATACTTCCCTACCGTCCGTATGATGAAATTTCCATAGGGAAGTATCCCTAACCCTCTTTGGTTTTCTCTGCATTTTTCTCCGCAAGTCCTTGACCTTCCCACGCAGATTTGCTACAATAACACATGGATAATTCTATCCAAAACAACTGAACAGACACGAAACCAGACTGTTGTAAACCGGACAAGTTACAGCAGTTTTTTTATGCCCAAATTTAGAAAGGACGATGTAAAAATGGCAAACAGAACACGAACCAACCGGAATGAATTTCACTTAGATGATAAAGAGCAGTATATCCTTGACGAGAAGTTTAAACTATCCGGCATGAAAAGCAAATCGGCTTTCATCCGGAAGCTGATTTTATACGGATATGTCTATGACGTGGATTACAGTTTTTTGCGGGAATACAATACGGAGTTGGGGCGGATCAGCTCTAACCTGAACCAGATTGCAAAGAGGATTAACAGCACAAACCACGTCTATCAGGAAGATATGGACGAAGTAAAGGAGTTGATGAAACAGGTATGGCAGTCACAAAAATCCATGCTATCACAGCAACCGTTGATAAAGCGGTAGCCTACATATGCAACCCGGACAAGACAGATGAAAGCATCTACATTTCTTCCTATGCCTGTGCGCCGGAAACCGCAGCGATTGACTTTAAATATACCTTAGACCACTGCCGGGAAAACAGCCCCAATAAAGCCTATCATCTGATACAGGCTTTCGCTCCCGGTGAGGTCAGTTTTGATGAAGCGCACCAGATAGGGAAAGAACTTGCCGACAAGGTTTTAGAGGGAAAATTTTCTTATGTTGTCACCACGCATATTGATAAAGGTCACGTCCATAACCATATCATTTTCTGTGCTGCTGACAACATAGAACATGACAAATACCATGATTGCAAGCAGAGCTATTACCGCATCCGAAAATTAAGTGACGAGCTGTGCAACGAGCATAATCTTTCTGTCATTATCCCCGGTGGGGAGCGTGGAAAAAAATACAACGAATGGCAGGCAGATAAGAACAGCGCCGCATGGAAAACACAGATAAGGAAAGACATCAACGCCGCCATAAAATCATCCTCCACCTATGAAGAATTTCTGCTCCTGATGCGGGCAAAAGGCTATGAGATAAAAGGGGAAACTTTTGGGGAAGACGCCCTCAAATTTATCTCCTTCCGTCCACTCGGCAAAGACCGTTTTGTGCGTGGCAGCATCAAGTCACTCGGAAAGGAATACACAAAGGAGCGCATCAAAGAACGGATTGAACTAAAACGGGAACGGAAGGCAGTTATCCCGAAAAGGGATTACGCAAATAAGAGATTGATTGACACCTCTGATGAGAAATTTCAGAACAGTCCGGGGCTGCAGAGGTGGGCGGCGGTAGAGAATTTAAAGATTGCGGCACAGGCATATAATGAAGCTGGCTCTATAAAAGAACTGGAACAGAAAATCGCCACCACAGCCGCCACCGGGAAGGAAGCAAAGCAGACTGTCCGCAAGCTGGAGAACCGCATCAAAGACCTTGCGGAAATCATCAAATATGCGGAGCAGTACAAGGCAAATAAAGCGTATAATATCGCCTATAAGAAGTCCAAAAATCCTGACGCTTATTTCCGTAAGCATGAGAGCCAGATCATCCTTTATGGCGGCGCAAGGCGTATGCTGGAACAGGCGGGCATCCCCTTAAAAGGCTTGAATATTGACAAGCTGAAAGCGGAGTATCAAGAGCTGACCGCACAGAAAAAAGAACTGACCGCCACATACAAAAACTGTGAAAAAGAGCTGAAATCGCTGAACCGGAAACTGGAGAACCTGAACCAGTATTTAGGGCGCACAGAGCCGACAAAAAGCGCACAGGAACAGCCTGACCGGGATAATAACCCTTCCCGGTAATATCCAGCCCCGAAAAGGCTTTAAAAGCAAAAAAAGCATCGTGGACAGTGTGCATAACTCCCCATTCCGCTATGGACAACACCATTCACAGCATATGGAAAAGCAAAGGGCAGCTTTCCCACATCCTGCAAACAGTGTTGCCCACAGCTCCATAAGACGTGGAGTTATACACACTGCCCACAATGCCAGCTGCGGCGGAATCCCACCCATTCCTTCCTACTTTATTATATAAATCTAAAAAAATTCCTGCAGGCAAGACCATATTCCTGTAATATAGTCTGCAAATCCGCAAAAAAATAGGAGTGCCGAAGCACCCCCATTCCCTAAACCCTCTTGCAAAATTCGCAGTGTTGGTTTATAATCAGATTAGAAACCGAAGGATATTGAAGCGTCCAACGGTTGGCAATCGGAAACGAGTAATCAATTTCAAAAAAGCAAACGGATTACAGGCTATCCTCTATTGCAGTAGGTTCTTTCTGAACTTTGGGTATAGGAAGCGAAATTGAAAGGATGAAATTACTTATAGTTTCATCCTGAATTTTTGCCTATATAAGATTGGATAATTCAAAACCTTCTACTTTGGACATAAATGCAAGAAAACA
>CAJTDL010000047.1 GCA_910575035.1 Lachnospiraceae bacterium | reverse complement strand
GGGTATTTGCGTATCTGTCTACGGTACTGGATGCATTCACAAAGCAGGTTCTGGCTTATGCTGCCAGCCCTTCACTGGAAGTTGATTTTGTCCTGGAAACCGTGGATATCCTCATCCGGGACCATGGGGCGGAGCTGAAGACGAAAACGCTGCTGCACAGCGACCAGGGATGCCATTATACAAGCTACAGCTATATAGACCTATTGAAAGACAGCAGCCTGCGGCAGTCCATGTCAAGGAAAGGGAACTGCTGGGACAATGCCCCGCAGGAAAGTTTCTTCGGCCATATGAAGGACGAGATTGATATTTCGGGATGCCAGGCATTTGATGAAGTAAAGGCAGTAATAGATGACTGGATGGATTACTATAATAACGAACGTTACCAGTGGCAGCTCGCCCGCCTGTCACCAAATGAGTATTACCAATACATACAGACAGGCGTATACCCACTGCCGGTGGATAACATCCCATCCATTCCGGAATTCGAAGAACCAGAAGACAACTGAATAACACACCTATGGACAGGAGATATGACTCCCTGTCCATGGGGTCAAAAAATTTGTCCTTGACAAAGGGTACAGTTTAAAGGTAAGGGAGTCATAAACGTTATCCGGATTATATCCCTCCTTCAGGATAGGCTCATAATAATCGCTGTTTTGGCGTACCGTTGCACGTTTGGAAGAGGGGTGAAGGAGCCTGCCAAAGATCAGGAGTTTGGCGAAACCATAGACATCATATTCCAGTTTTGTAAAGCCCTTATAGGAAGAGAAAAACGTATTGAGCCCTAATTCTTCCAATATCCTTTCCAAAAGGAGATGGGAAAACAGCCTTGGATGCCCAAAACAGTCAGGGCAGCCTTCTTTTATTGAAAAGCTGTAAGTTTCCATTGGCTTTTCGGAAGGACAAAATGGCAATAAAGAGGGAATCAATGGGGCGCCTGCTTTAAAAGACTTACGCAGGCGCGGCAGATAATCCGGCTGTCCATCATCGAAACGGTCCAGAGGCCCGATGTTAAGAAGGACATTTTTCGCAGAAACCATATCCCCGTTTTTATTTGGTTTGCGGACTGCATGGACGAGCCGCAAATATTCTTTGCCATTATTTTTGATCATTTCGATAAACACAGAAAATCCCCCTGACACAGCATAACAATATAACGATATACCTACATAATAATTATACAATAAATACATAAAAAAAGCAAGAAAGACCTTGCAAAATAAGGAAATATTTGGTTGTAGTTTGCCGGACGAAGTGGCAAACTCGGGCATTTTGAAAAAACCTCTTTTGCTGTTATACTTTTTACTGTTCGTACAATTTGAGTTGGACTATAAGTAGGTATAGATTGTATTAGAAATGCACATGATCTTTATCTGATCCTATTTCTAAAAAATAAATGGGATACCTTTTTGATATTTCTATACATGTTTCTTTTATAATCCTATCCACTTCCTCGTCTATTACTACACGTCTATATTTTGCTGGAAATACAAAATGATACATAAGCCTTGATATATTGTGTGATTTGTGTATGTTGTCACTCATCTACACTTCTCCTATCGGCTACATTATACCATTACCTCCGCATAATATAAAGCTTGTTACGCTGCAAGCAGCGGGGAATGTACCCATCTATGATTCAAAAGGGCTGCGTGATAAGTTTTTCTGACTTTAATGTATGATACAGCGGCACCTGATAGGGAAATACTGAAGCTATCAGCTATAAACACAGAGAATACGACAGCATATCTGTTCAGCAAAGGCTCCAAACCCCGGCTTGTTCCCATTCCAGCAGAAAGCCTGCAGATATTCAGCAGGTATAAGCCATTATTCCACCATGATTAATGAGAGAGGAGCTCCCTTGTTTAATGCGAAGCACCAGGGAAAAAAACACCGATGTCGGATGATAATGATTCACGCTTCCTGAAAAAACATGCCGCGCAGACCCGTACCCAGAACCCACAAGTACCAGATAATGTACATCCGCACATGTTCCGTCATTCTCGGGCAATGTATCTGTATCAGGGCGGAATACCCCTTGCAGTAATTTCCTTACCTGCTTCATTATGTTGTTTATCTTTCGAATCTCAGAAAAAAGTTGGATGAAAAATTTACCTGTGAAAGACTCATAAGAACACTCCGTGAAATGTGGATGCCCCGCCCCAAAGAAGAAACTTGGATATCTGCCTACTTATACCCGAACCAAACTCACAGATGCATCACATGAAGCAGTAAGACTTCGCACAAACTACGAAATCCTTACCGATATCAGCATGTTTTCCCATCAAGCAGATTCTTTCTCAATGCTTCCGCATCACCCAGTGAGAAGCTTGGAACTAATACTGCTATTCACGGGTTACTATTCACGATCAATGCCAGTAACTTAAGGGATTTTAGCGGCAGGCAAGGGGAGAGATGGCTAAGCGGCCGTCAGGAAGGGGGCGGGGCAATGTTATTTACTTGCCCTGGTTCCGCAAAAAATCTGGCAGTTATAAGCCTTAGTCTGCTGAAGATATCAGCACCATCTGCAACGGGAAAAGGATAACCAGCTCCCTTGCCCAGAAAGCCAATGGATTTGCAGACTTGTGCAACAAGGCTTCGGCTACTTCTGCCAAGTGTTTGCCCCCTTGCTGGTTAAAGGCAAAACCCATAGGCCTGTCCAGCTAGGTCTTTTTTACAGAAATATTAATTAGGCTCTATGCAGAATCAAACCAGATACTTCATAAAATCACATTGTTTCATGGGCAATGCCATCACCTGAAAGCCAGGAGTTAATTTTCCACCTTACGGCTTGGAAAACGTAGTCAGGAAGCCCCAGCCGCTCCCTGACGACCGCTTAGCCACCTCCGCTCCCAGGTGCCCCCCACTCCTGAATCATCTTCTCACAGAATGCGCAATTTAGCACATTCCAGAGCCATAAACCAATGCCACTAACTTGCGGGACGCTATAGGCAGGGTGGCCATACAGTGGCATCGTTGACTGATGCCAACGTAGCAAATAGCGATATAGGAAGTGCTGTTAGTTTGAATATCAGCGTGTCAGTACACTAGCCAGAAAACACCCCTTTTACCGAAAGGCAGCCCGTATAATATATATAAGCGCCAATATCAAAATTACAATTGGCATTGCAGCATTGAACCATGCCCAAGCGCCCTTGGCAAATGAGGCCATGATAAAATCCCAATGCTTCACACAGCTATAAAGTACCAGCCCACTCAATCCAATCCCCCATCCGATTAAAAATCTTTTTACGATATCCCAAACGCTCAAATAATTATATTCCATAAACGCCTCCATTTATATTCACTTTTAAAGCCATACTTTAAAGCCACTCCGCAACATTGCAAACCTCATTTTCTGACTTATAAAGCCTGCAATCTCCCCTTTTACAACTACCTCTTACCAAAGCCTTCTTCTATTCCCCCACTTTGCCCTGGATAAAATAGTTAGAATTACAATCATAAAAAGCAAAATAGGAAATCCAGCTGTCAGAAGGTTTGCTACGCCAATGGCTATGTTTACTGTGATTTGTTTTATATTTACCAGAATATACAATGCAAAAGCAACACTTATTATTGTGAGTACCAATGCCACGATCTGATTTACGGAAAGATGGCTTCTGAATCCATCAAAATGATTCTGCCCAAACATATTTTTCACGCTCCTTTTCTTATAAAAAACTTTTTAACTGGGACTCCAAGAAATATCGGTACAGGCACCAAATAAGCATTCAAGCTATTCCCTGTTTTGATTGCCACTGCTTCTGTTATGCCGCCAAACGGCTTGCTTTCTTCTAAATCTACAGCCCTTATGCGAAGACGCCCTTCTGTTGCAATAGCCCAATGAGAATCTGATTTCAGCGTAAAGAAAAGAGCCGGCGGCTTTCCAGCAGTTAATATAGGGTAATGATATTGGTATTTCCCAAAAATTTGACCGGAAAGTTCTTCTGTAACAGCAGGAACGGCATGGGGAAAGAGGCAGGTATTTGTAAAATCAGCAACTTCCCCATGCAGCATTTCCATGGCATTTTCACTGCTGGCAACCACCTCAGCCTGTCCAGACCGCTTGATCTGCAAAAGATAGAGAAGCAGGCTATCTGACGCTTCCATGAAAAACACTTCGTCCAAAACAATACGCACCTTCGGAGTATGCTGTAAAACACTGTATATTTCTTCCTTCAGGTATAGGTTCATCAGATTCTGATTCCTGGAAGGCTGATAAAATGCCATAACGGAATTATTTTCATGGCAAAAGCTTTGGAAATTATATTTTGTATCCGAATGCCTATCAGAAACATTTTCAAACGTCTCTTCCAGGCGCTCTACAATCCTCCGCAGCATTATGCCAGCCATTTGGCTGCCCACAATGTTGTCACAGATAATATTGGATGCGCCCGCCCTGAAAGCAAGCTCAGCAATAAAGTCATCATCGTTTTGAAGCAGCCCAGAAATCGCTGGCAGGCTAATGGGATACTTCAAAGATACAATATTGAGCAGCGCCATGGCATATAAAAGCACTTGATCCAAAATGGCTCCACATCCCAACTCCTTTCCAGCAGCCTGAATGATCTGGCATACCTGTTGGGCATTCATGCCAGACATAAGATGGTAATTTTTCATAAATGGGCCGAATACCCGGAGCTGCCCCAGGCTCCCACAGGACAGCCCTTCCTGTAATCGCCGGAGTAATTCCAGGCGGCTCGTCAAAACAATGGTTGGCAAATCCTGCCTTTCCTGGTATGACATAACCATATCTTTTACAAATTCCACATGACATGCCTGTATCCCAGAAACCAATACATTTCCCTGCACCTTCTGAAAAAAAGTAATATGGCCTATTTTTTCCCTATATACTTTCCTTGCAGCATTATTCCGTTCACATTCTCTGATCACACTGCATTTATTCATCATACACTCCTCCATTCTATAAAGATATTACAGCTTTCACTTCCAGGCTATCATCCTGCTATTTGCCAAAACTCTGCAGCCTGCCCTGTCAAAGAAACATCATATATGTAAAAAAGCATCGCAGCCTTTCACCGCCTAGGTGCCCGTACACTGGAGCAACATCATGCCATGTCCATTGAAGGCTGTCAAATGCTGCCCTCATATCTGGGAAAATGGAATAAAAAAGGGGAGGCGTTCGGAAAAAGAATGGCTGCCTGGCCTTGCTGCAGATGCAGGATATCCCAATCTTCCAGGCAATGACCCTCACGCTGTATATTAAAATTGTTGTTTTGTGCGGAAAAAGAAATATTCTGATAATTCAGCCCAAAGCGTTCCACCATAAACTTTCGGGTCTCATAATCCGCCAAGTGGAAGCAGGCAATATTTTGGAATCCCGCCAGGATATTGTTTGCCCCAGCCTCTCCATAGACTTCCTGCAGAGCGCTGATATTTTGAACGCCACATAACACCTTAATGCCCTGGGACCGGCCGAAAGACAGGGCAGATGCCATATGCGGCAGCTTAGGCAGCAAAGCAAACTCATCAATCAGAAGATATACATTCCTCCTTTGAGCCTCCCTGCCGCCAAGAGCATATTTCAGCGCCTGTTCCAGTAAAATGCCATAGATCGGCTTTAAAGTGCCACCCCGTATCAAGTCATATTCGATTATAATAACCGCTTTTTGCCGTGCCGGGGATGCAATGATATCCCTCATGGAAAATTCCCGTGCTGGATCCGCCTGGGCAAATGCCCCAATAAAGATTTTCCGTAAAACAGAATTAATATATGAAAGGACGCCTTGGGTTTGGTTGCCTTTCCCTCCACTAATGTAATTGATACAGCTCCGTTGGTCAGGCATTTCATCCAGCATCTCTTTTAATTCCTCTGTAGAGGATTTCATAAAAAACTCCAAAAGCGACTGATTATTCAACATGCTTTGGCTTGGGATTTTCCAGTATTTTCGGATAAAATAAATCATGGCTGCCGCAACAATCTGTTCAGACATTGCTGGGAAAATTGGCTGATGCTCACTCTGCATATCCATAAATAACGCAGAGGCCATTTCCAGGGCATTTGCGTCACAATCCGGCGTATAGACAAGCCTTCCATCATTCCCACGGGGCATAATCTCTGCAAAAATATTCCAATAGCGTGTTATATCAGCATACTCTTCCCCATTTCCAATTACATATAGGTTTTCTTGCGAAACATTTCTCCCATGTTCTTTGAGGTAGTCACCCTTTGTGTCAAAAATAATGCAGATATCGTTATCATTTGCTGTAGCAAGCAGGCGGCTCAAAATTATATGAAAAAGATTTGTCTTCCCTGTGCCAGCAGACCCCAATCCCAAAAATCCAAGGCTTAACATACTTTTATCAATCCCAATCACTTGCCCTGTAACAGGATCCTTGAATACAGCAAAAGGATCCAGGGAAGTTAAAGGCGCTTTCTGTGGAATAGGATTTTCTGTCACCCTTGTCCCAAAAAGATTCTTTATATATATTTTTTGGTTCCTATACTGGCTGCCCATGGTATTTGGGCTGACAGTTTCTCTATATGGATACATATGTGGCTCCTTCCTATAATAAGCTTTGCATTCTGCAGAAATTTGAACAATATTACCTATCTGTTAAATATTCAGAAGATAAATCATAAATCCATGCCATCATCACACCCTTCGCCATCTATGCCATCACTATCTATATCATCCCCTTCTATGCCGTCACCGTCTATACCATCTCCATTTATTTCATTACCATCCACACTGCCATCATTATCCACCTCATCCATAGCTTCTATATCCATAGCTTCTGTAAGAGATGGCCCATTTCCAAAAACTGTCCCTTCCTCCACATTTTCTGCTATGCCTCCGTTTGGTTCGCCTGCTGCCCCAATTCCCTGCTCCGCCTGAAATTCCCCTATGGCATTTAAGTAATTTTCTGCCACCTGCCCAGTCGCTGTAAGGGCTTCTTCCCTGCTTATATTTGGGTCATTGATAGCATGGGTATAATAAGCATTTACCCCAGAACGTAAAGAATCATTATATTCCGCTAAAGTAACTTTTCCATTCAAAGACATGTTTTTTCCCTCCCATTGGCTTGATTTTATGGATACACCCAAGATATTTTGATAAGTCGCTGCCATCTCCCTCTTGACTGCCTGTTCTGTAGCCGGATTCACAGGGACATTTGTCCCATAGAATTGATTCATTAAGGCCTGATTTAAATCCTTAGCAAAATGGGGATTTTGAAAGATTTGGACAGCTTCCTTTTCCATAGCCTGATAGCCAGTCAGGCTAACGCTTTTTCTATAGTCAGCAAAGCTTTGCTCCATCCCATATTTTTCAGACAGCGACTGTATAATCTGTTCCGTTTTTAATTCAGCGGCAAGATAAGCGTCCCGTTCTGTCGCTTGGAAATAATAGCAATAATAACCAGTGGGCGTCACTCCTGTCATATACTGGCATCCCAATGTGTATTTGCCGTCCACTAACACAGGGCTTACTGTAAAAGCATTTGCGCTATATTCCAAAACCAGGCCTTTCTGCTGGCATTGAATAGTCCCATCAACAATCTGATCCTGCCAACAATGTGTATTTTCATGGAAAATAGTATTCAGGCATTCCAAATTAGCGGTAGTCATTGGATGGGTTATAGCCTGCCCCTTGTAAACAAAAGACTGCTGCTGTTCCACTGCCATCTCCCGATTAATCTTAATCACTCCATCTGCTGCTGTTCCACTGGTATCTGCAGGCAAAGAAGAAAAAACAACTTGCGGAGCCCCCAATTCCCCCCTTTCCTCCGCATCCCTATTAACAGTCTCCTGAAGCAAATCCAGCTTTTGGCTTTCTGTAAGATTTGAAAATATAGACGCACAATACATAGAATATAGGTCACCATTTGTCAAACTTCCATACTGTGTGGGATGCGCGCCATAACCAGCCATAAACTGTCACCTCCGCATCCTCCAGATTTTTGTCACGGCATCATCATAGTTTTTTTCCAACTCACATAAAACCCGCAGCGCTGACAAAAAGTCTTTGCTATTCCATAAAGACAACACCATCGGAATAGAATATTCACAGATATAAATATCTGACAGCGGATCTCCCCTACACCATTCATCAATATTGGGAATCAGGCAATTGGGCGTTTCCTTTAATAACTCCCTGGCATTTTGAGCCGCTGTCCCCTTTGCCATGCCATATTCTGTTTGAAGCTTTTCTGTCAAAATATTTTGCCTTTCCATTTTTATATATCCTCCCTTCTGCCAATGATATAGATGATTCCTTGTTTATTTCTGAATACAGAATAACAATATTTTTTAACACATGTCTTTTCATATTTTCCTCAAATGTTTTCACTTTCTTGCCAAATGCCTTCACTTTTTTAACCAATACCTTATTTTTGAAATTCCTTCAAACATCACTTTTCTAATTTATAACTGTAATTCCTATTTTAAGAAAACCTTTTTCATTTAATCGAATTTTTAAACTATTCAAAACTTCTCCAAAAAGTGAAAAAAATTCCCTATAAAATGAACAAAAACATATTATAAATGAATAGATTCACATTTCAAGGCAGTGTTATTATAAATCTGAAATGAACAAAAACCAATACGCTTCTCTTGGAATGTAAGGAGGGAAAATATGATAAAAAGTAAAAAAAGAAATCCTCAAAAGGTTAAATCTGTAACCAAATTACCTAGCTGGCTGCTGCGCCAAAAAGGGAAATGGGACTCCCGTTACGGAATTGGAAGATGTGAAAAATCCATTACCAGGCTCTACAAGAAAATGACTGCTTTAGAATCAAATGAAGTGATTGACGCAGAAAACACATTATTTTCAGCCAGAAAAGATGCCTCCCTGCTTCTGGCAGGGCTTCAGGAACACCAGAAGAAGCCTTCTGATAATCATTCGCCCAGCATGGACGGCAATTCTATAGAAGGAATCAGAAAAATCCGCAAAATGGCTGCAGAACAAGAGGCTGCAGAATTAGCCCAAAAGGATTCCATAAAAAAACTGGCAGCCATCCATGAGACAATCATCAGTGTAAATACCATCCTGGATGAACGCATCAACAAAATCCGAAATAATACTGCTGAGAAAGTCCATTCTTATATTGCTGGCATCCGAAGCGGCAAATTAAAGGATTTTGATTTTACAGAGGAGGAAGATAATTCTGCAAGGACTATCTATAAGGAAAACCACAAAGTTTTAGACAGCTATATTATGGAGATTGCAAACGCATTCCGGAAGGAGGAAGCCATATGATGTTTTTTAAAAAGAAAAAATCCATAGGACAGGGAAGGAATGAAGTAATATTTCTCCATAAGGATATGGAAGCGCTGAATTACACACCTATAGACTATATGTATACTACCAAATATTCCAATTTCCTGAAAAACAGAGAAAAAGTTTTCGAGAAACTGATTGACAGCACTTGCCCAGATGACCTTTGTGAAAACATGCTCGATTGTTACATTGACGCCATAACAGAGGAAATGAAGGCCTGCTCGAAAGAGCAGTACACGCATCATATACACTTTATCAGCCATTACAAAGGAATCATCGATGGTCAATTGGCACAAGGCCATTACCGCCTAGGGCACCTTCAGCAGGATTTATCCTGTATTGAGGAAAAAATACAAAAACTCCAAAGCCTGCAAAAAACCATTGAAAGCTTGCCGCCAAAGAAAGGAGAACTATTATGAAAAAAACATCCCCCTTCAAAACAGAAAAATATTGTAACAGGACACAACGCATAAAGCATTTAAGCAGGCCTGGAAGCTTTTGGGAAAGCAAACTCCTTGGCACGCTGGCTGTCATTCTATTTGTGTTTATAGACTTCCAATGCCTAAAGGCAACCTGGGATCTTGTGCAAACGGAGGACAGCGGGTATATTTTATGTACGGCTATTGCCTGTGCAATGGCGCTGGACATCCCCCTTGCCATCGGCGCAATCGCCTTAAAGAAATGCCACCACAGGCTTATTTCCAAAGCAGAAAAAAATATCATTTTAATCCCTGCAATTATTGTATTTGCCCTTGCCTTTGCCTGCAACTTTGGCTTTCGCCTGACAATGAGAGACAGCACCTTTGAAATAGGATCCAGTTCAAATTTAGTGAACACTGCCTCTGCCATAGAAACAGACACCCCAAATAACCCAGAAGATACAGCCGCATCGGAAGCAGACTCCCCAAACGGAAATAACCAGCCCGCCATTCTTCTCGCTGGCATTTACAGCGGGCTTATCCCACTCCTCACCAGCCTATCCTCTTTTGTAATCAGCTACTTTTCCTGCAATCCGCTGCGGGATGAGCTGGCAAAACTGGAAAAGGAGAAAATTGGCCTTCAATCCCATATCACAGAAGCACAAAAAGAATTATCTGAAATCCAGTCTTCCGAGGAATTTTGCGCCGGATTAATCGCCCGGGAAAACGACCTATACAGAGAATTTGCCTGCCAGCTAGATGCAGACGCTCTCTCAGCAAAACAGCTTGTCAGGCTCCTTCTCATGAAAAAGCTGAAAACTGCAGAGGATATCACCGCTATGTCAAACGCTGCCCAAAAGCTTATGCATGACAGAAAAGCAGATGAAAATCCGGAAAACCAACTCCCTACATTTGTAGATTCTCAGATAAACACTACAGAAGACAACGAAAAAGTAGTTTCTTTGTTTACAGGCCATGTCGCTTAGATTAAGGAGGTATCAGATATGCGTAACAGCAAGATGAAAAAAGCCATTTCCATATACTTTATTCTTATTGTATTTTCCGCTGTAAATATTTTAAGCGGATGTGGGACTATCACAGACGGGATTCAAATAAAGTGGCCAACCCCTGAAAAGCAGGCGCGCCAATCCGTATCCTTTGTTGGAGGGATACATCAAAATTCCCCAGCTATTTCCTTTGATACAGAAATCATAAAGAACTATACATACGAGGCTTGCTATACTTATGGAGAAGTCTCTGAAATTGTTATAGATGGCGCTCCCTTTGTAGCATGCAATTATCAAATTGAAAAACCTGATAAAAATATTTCTGATTCAAAAAGACGGCAGCTTGCGAAAACAAACGCATCCCAAATACTATCAGAGCTTTCAAAAGCCTGCGGAAAAACTCCCGAATGCGACCCGCTTTCTGGAATTTCCCTTTCCGCAGACGCCCTCCAAAGCAGCAGCGACGAATCAGAACGAACAATGATAATCTTTGACAGTGGGTTAAGCACAACCTCATACTTAAACTTTTTGGAATCCAATCTCTTTGATACGCCAGTTGACAATATTGTCCGCCAATTAAATGAATTACATGCAATCCCTGAACTCCAATCTATTGACGTCATATGGATTGGGATAGGCATGACCTGCGGCGAAGCACAAGATCCGTTAGACAGTGACCATAAGCACAAGTTGGAAACATTGTGGGAAGCTATCCTGAAAGCAGGAGGAGCCGAAAGTATCACATTTGACAAAACTCCTGTATCCGATCAGGAATATAGTATGGAACTTCCGCCATGCAGCGCAATACCAATCGAAAGCATCAATCCAGATTTTGGCGGTGACACTGCACAGCCAACTATTCCAGACGTGATCAAATGGGATGGAAACTCCAAGCTGAATTTCAAGGGGGACTCTGCTGAATTTGCTAATATTGACGCTGCGGAAAAAGAATTAACCCCTATTGCAGAATGCCTAAAAAGCAATGCCCAAAAGACAATTTACATTTTCGGAATGACAGCTTCTATTGCGGGAGGGGATGCCAATATTCCCCTTTCAAAATCAAGAGCCCAAGCCTGTATGGATATTTTAAGTTCTAAGGGCGTCCCAGAAAGCCAGATGACCTGTGTTGGACTTGGACAATTGCCCAACCAACAGCGCGTTGATGACTTGGATGAACATGGTTTGCAAATTGAGGAGCTTGCCCATAAAAACAGGGCTGTCATTATAGCAGACAGCGAATCGGAACTAGTAGATATACTGTTAAAATGCCTTCCAGATTTATAAGGAAAAATTGCGCACACTCAGAAGCGGCGCAGCATGAAGCTATAACCTACAGCAAATCCTGACTTTTACACTTATATAGTCAAATGCTAAAGCATTGGATGATGCGGTAGCACACAGCCCTATCCAGAGACCAAAGGAGCAACAGATATGTCAGACAACAGAAAATACTATTACCTGAAACTGAAAGAGAATTATTTTGACGAGGATTCCATCGTCCTGCCAGAAAGTATGCAGGATGGCATCCTGCATTCCTACATCCTGTTGAAGCTGTACCTGAAATCGCTGAAACACGACAGCAGACCATCCTCCCCAACCCGCTCCGGCACAGCTATCTCATGCCCCGCTGTGTATGTCCCTGCCAGCAGGACTTCCACATCCGGCAGGAACTTAGGCGCTTTCCGCCCCAGAATATCCCGCAGCTCCATGATATTGCGGTCACACAGAACCATCTCATGGTTATCGGCTATATGGAGCAGAGCCTGTGCCGGTCTTGACCGTGGGAAAACTAATGCGGAAAAAAGAATGTTTGTATCGACCAATATCCGCATTTTACCGTTCCTTTCCGTAACGAACTTCGTCTACAAGAGCCTGCACATCCTCTTCACTGGAAATTCCCATAGCTTCGGCTGCGCCCGATAAAGCAGCCTGCGCTTTACGGATTGCCTGTGCAGAGGCATTACATAAAACCACCTCTCCGTCCTGTTTTTGGTAAAACAGAATCTTGTCATCGGATTTCAGGCCAAGCAGACGGCGGATTTCTACCGGCACAGTAATCTGTCCATTCGCAGAGATTTTTGCTAAATTCATAAAAGCCACCCTTTCTATTCTTGAAATCTAAAGAAAAATTGAGGTTCACTTTTATTATACCCATTCAAAGCGAAAAGTAAAGCCGTCCACATGGTAAAACATTAGTGAAATGTGATTTTTTTGTGAAATTGATTAAAAAGTCGGTTCTTTCCAAAGTTAGTTGAAATGGTGCTGTTTTCCAAATATAAAAAATGGTTTATTAAGTATAGATTTTAAATGTATACAGGAGCTTATACCATGGATGAATTTATATAAAGAACTTGATGGAGATTTGGGTTATTTAGATCATGAAATAACTAAGGATGCAGTTATTATGTATGTGGCATCAAAACGTAAATTATGTAAATGCCCATACTGCGGATGCGTTTCCATACGCGTACACAGCCGTTATGAAAAAAGTTTTCAGGATCTGCCCATCATGGGGAAGAAAACGAAGGTCATCATCGGAAACAGGAAATTCTTTTGTGATAATCCAGACTGCACCTTTACTACTTTTGCGGAGCGTTTTGATTTCTTAAAACAGAACGGTAAAAAAACGAAACGCCTCATTGACAAGATTGTAGACATATCCCCGAATACCAGTTCTGTTGCGGCCTCAAGAACATTGAAGGATGGGATTGCGGATGTTGGCAAAAGCACCATCTGCAATCTCTAAAAAAAGATATGCCACTCCCTGAAAAACAATCCATAACAAAAGTATGCATTGACGATTTTGCATTCAGGAAAAGGCAGGCTTACGGTACGATTATGGTGGACATTGACACGCACTGTGTGGTTGACCTGCCTGCATCCCGCGAAGTGGAGGACATAGCGCAATGGCTCAGGAGTTACCCAAATATCCGAACCGTATCACGGGATGGGTCTGTTTCTTATTAAAGCGCCATTGAACAGACAGGCATGGACATACAACAGGTAAGCGGCCGGTTCCATCTTCCCAAAGGCCTTACCGATGCGGCGGAAATTCATGACACGCTTTCTGGCGGTAAATTTTATGCTTCCAATAGAAGCATCCTATTACGATGGAAAACCCACAGGGGATTATTGGGACAAGCCCATAAAGGAAGATTCCCCTACTGCAGAACACAATGCAAATGTAGAAAAGAAGATGAAAGTGGTGGAACAGGTGTGGGAATTAAGGAAACAGAGGTTCAATAAGGGTGGGGTAGCCGGACTGGTGGGCATCAGCAGGGCAACTGTGACAAAATACCTGAAAGAAGACTTTAATCCTTCCAGCCCGTATTACAATACGACTATCCGCAGCAAGATAAAACCTATGCTGGAGATATATAGGATATGCCCTGTGAAGGGAAAACATTTAAGCAGATCAGTGCGGCAATCCGCGAAAAAGGGTATGACGGGCCAGATTCCACAATCCGTATGTTTGCCACGAGGGAGCGTAAAACCATGAAAGAAACTGCCAGACAGGGAGCATCAGGCGAAAAGGTTGAACGGAAATGGCTGGTCAGCCTGCTGTATCGGCCGATTGACGGAGTTCCCTCACTCAGTGCAAAGCAGCTTGGCCGTATTATCGGGGAATACCCCATCATAGGGAGCGTCTATGATGCCGTGGCAGGTTTTAAGGAAACGCTGTTTGGCAAAAAAGAAACCGAACTTGATAAATGGTTGGAAGAAACGGACTCTCTGGAAATGGATGAGTTGGGCGGTTTTATAAATGGGATCAAAAGGGATATAGAGGCAGTAAAAAACGCAATCGCACTCAACTATAATAATGGACTGGCCGAAGGAAGCGTGAATAAGCTGAAAGTACTCAAAAGGATCATGTATGGACGCAACAGTTTTGAATTACTGAAAGGAAAGCTGTTACAGTTTGAATTAAAACACAAAATCAACGGGCTCTCTTCATTTCTATTTGTCGTTACCCGTGGATCAGAAGACGATGAAGTATGTATCAATGCCCTTAAACGGGCTCTCCATTTCTATTATCTTCTACAAAGTTATTACATTTTTTGCAGCATGTGTATCAATGCCCTTATACGGGCTCTCTTCATTTCTATAATGGATCAACAAAATGCTCATCGAATCGTGCAATTGTATCAATGCCCTTATACGGGCTCTCTTCATTTCTATCTATGAACAGTTTGGTAGCAAAACGGGCTGTTACACATGTATCAATGCCCTTATACGGGCTCTCTTCATTTCTATAGAACGAACTGGCAGGGGCAGGAAAGGTTTCAGTATGGTATCAATGCCCTTAAACGGGCTCTCTTCATTTCTATCCTTACAGAGGTAGAGCATATACATTCTCTGTTAGCGGTATCAATGCCCTTAAACGGGCTCTCTTCATTTCTATATGGTAGTGGCCCTATATTGGTGTTTCTCCAAGGTTGTATCAATGCCCTTAAACGGGCTCTCTTCATTTCTATAGAGAGCTGAAGTTGAACTCTATCAACGTCAGAAAGGTATCAATGCCCTTAAACGGGCTCTCTTCATTTCTATAATATTAACGGAGTTGTTGTCGGTGTGTATGCAAAATGTATCAATGCCCTTAAACGGGCTCTCTTCATTTCTATCGTATGGAGGAAAAAATGAAGTATACGACTGTAGTATAGTATCAATGCCCTTAAACGGGCTCTCTTCATTTCTATCTATAACTCAGGAAAGACTTACTGAAAAAAACTTAGTGTATCAATGCCCTTAAACGGGCTCTCTTCATTTCTATTTGGCAGATGAATGGCCAATCTGTTGAATCAACAGATGTATCAATGCCCTTAAACGGGCTCTCTTCATTTCTATTATGATACGATTTTAGATTCATATTTTCATTAGTATGTATCAATGCCCTTAAACGGGCTCTCTTCATTTCTATGCTTTTTTAGACCGGAATGAGATTGCCGCCAAAGTATTGTATCAATGCCCTTAAACGGGCTCTCTTCATTTCTATAGGAACGAAAGAAGAAAGAAGAAAGAATTCGAAAACGTATCAATGCCCTTAAACGGGCTCTCTTCATTTCTATCAATGGAGTATTTCTTTCGGGGCTCATTGGTTGGCAATTGTATCAATGCCCTTAAACGGGCTCTCTTCATTTCTATATTTCCCGGATGTTAGAAACAATGCCGGTTGATAAGGGTATCAATGCCCTTAAACGGGCTCTCTTCATTTCTATATAGAAGCCTGTAAGAAAGCAAACATCAATGAGTTGTATCAATGCCCTTAAACGGGCTCTCTTCATTTCTATATGAGACACTTAGTAATTGACAGCAGTATCTTTTGTGTATCAATGCCCTTAAACGGGCTCTTTTCATTTCTATATGAGACACTTAGTAATTGACAGCAGTATCTTTTGTGTATCAATGCCCTTAAACGGGCTCTCTTCATTTCTATTATTTCTACGGGCGTTGGAGAACGATGATGTAAATTTGTATCAATGCCCTTAAACGGGCTCTCTTCATTTCTATGACATATATTTCTGAATTGGCCTAACTATCAGATGGGTATCAATGCCCTTAAACGGGCTCTCTTCATTTCTATAATTACTAGCTAAAATTCCAGAAGCTTTACTATAGTGTATCAATGCCCTTAAACGGGCTCTCTTCATTTCTATCCGGGCATTAATCTCATCAATTCCAGCACATCTTGTGTATCAATGCCCTTAAACGGGCTCTCTTCATTTCTATTTGTTCGAACCCCCATATGAAATTTTCATCGGGTGTATCAATGCCCTTAAACGGGCTCTCTTCATTTCTATGGCAGACCAAATCCCATATCGCACACATGATATGGGAGTATCAATGCCCTTAAACGGGCTCTCTTCATTTCTATCGGATAAGACACCGGAGCCGGATAAGCCTAACAAAGTATCAATGCCCTTAAACGGGCTCTCTTCATTTCTATCAATACAAAGATTACCTCAGTACAAAGATTAGTTAGTGTATCAATGCCCTTAAACGGGCTCTCTTCATTTCTATCTTCACACATGGTGTGGAGAATCGTGATTCCGAACTTGTATCAATGCCCTTAAACGGGCTCTCTTCATTTCTATTTTGCCTACTCAAATTCCTGCTCGCCAGCAAGAATGGTATCAATGCCCTTAAACGGGCTCTCTTCATTTCTATGCTTCCCCTCTAAACCTCGCTATTTATGCGGCTTCCAGATGGATAAATTCCCCAAAATTATCTGACAATTTAAAAATCCCCTATTTTTTACCCCATTTTTGGTTTTTTTGAAATTTTTCCTTTGACAGCGTTAGTATACCATTAATTCCTTCTCTAGTCCAGCCAAATTTTCTCTCCTTCCAATACAATATCCCCATCCTTTGAACCCCACATTCTACAAGGCTTCCAGGGAAAATTGCATCTATATTTCCCTGGAAAAACACTGCCTAATAGAATTCCAAAAACAATTTACAAAATCTTCCCTATTTTCCCCAAAATTTTCACTCTATTCATACTCTATTCACACTCACTTCTCATAAATTACATGATTTTCAACACACATTCTCTCTTTTACCAACATATGCTATTTATCCCCTGTCACAGTTCCACGCTCCATTCCCATCCCTTCTCCCCTTGCCTGCGCTTCAGTATTCCAATCTCCAGCTCAATGCAATCTTCACCAATATCATCCAATATGTTCCCCAGTTCCTTCTCCTGTTTTTCTATCGCACGCCGTATGCCTCTCTCCTGCCTGCGCAGCTCCATCATTTTATGGGTCATCTCCTCTGCCTGCTTATGGACGTTCAGAGCCTTTGGCAATCGTTTCTCCTCCTGTTGGCTTATCTTCCTGGAAGCTGGGACAGTAATGCCCTCTGGCACATGGTTTGCATCCTTGATTACATGCAGCACTGGCGACGGATAGCAATTGGGCGTACGCTTAAAGCTGCAATTGCATCCAATCTCCGCTGTCACCTGCTTATATTGCTCCCTCAGCTTGATACAGCTAATTGGCTTTTCTGGCAGCCGCTTAATATATTTCTGTGTAACGCTGTACTGATAGTTCAGCGTGTATTCCATAACTTGGTGCACAAATTCTTTGCCTTCTTCTCCCAAATGCCCAAACACATACAAAACCGTCAGCCGCTCAAAATGCGGCAGATACCCTGTTCTTTTTGCCTTTTCGCAGAGATATGCCAACAGCCCGCAATGCCCCAGTACTGTGCTGACACTTTCTGGCAGCTCCCCAAACTGCTCCAGATCCCATTTCCTTTTTTGGCCTGTCTGCAGCTTTTCTTCTGTATTCGCAGCAATTACCCGCTTTAATGCGGCTATGCTATACTTCGCAACGCCGCCCAGCATTTCCTTCTGCTGCTGCATAAACTGGAAATCCCCATCCAGGAAATATGTAAATTCCCCCGTCTGGAAATGCCTGCCCCAGGGCAGCTTGATCCCTTGCCCGACTTTCTCCCCCTTTACCCTTGTCTTATTGGGAAAGCACTCCACGCTTAAGCGCGCCTCATACTTCCCCTGCTTTGCCAAAATAATGTCCTGCAGCAAATTAGCATAACGCGCCGCAATCCATTCCTCAAAAAAGAGCCAGATATGGTATCCCCTGCCCCCAGAATACTCCAAATATGTGGTCAGGCCAAGATTTTGGCATATCTTCTGGATCTCTGCTGCTTTTTTCAGGGCAAGCTGCAGCAGCTCCTCCCGCAGTTCCTGGTTTCCACTGGCTGACAGAAGATCCCTTTTTGAAATGTCCACATCGAACACCAGATATTTCACCGTATTGTTATTCCTTTGCAGGATTGTTGCCAAAGTCTCTTCCCCAGCCAGATGCCCTTTTAATTCCCTGGCAGTCAGAGGCTGCATTACAGGCAGGTAATGGATTTTCCCTGATTCCATTACCTCTGCCCGCTTATACATATCCTCCCTGCCCACAAAAAGTTCCCAGTAGCTTTGTAACTCCTGTTCTGATAAATGGTGCCCGCTCCATACTGGCTTAACTGGAAGCTGCTGTTCTTCTGCCATCTCCATGCGGCTTCCTTCCCGCCGCTTTACCCAGTCTAAAATCTGGCGCGCCTTATTGTAGCAATGGGCGTCTGTGTAAAGCTGCATGATCTCCGTAAAATTTGCCTCATTTTCATTTACTGTGGCAAGCTGGTATTGGCTTAAGAGTTCTTTTACCATCCCCTCCGGTATTTTCTCAGATTTTTCCTGGTCAAATTTCAGGATCAGGTAATATTGCTCATATTCCTTGAGCATAGACTGGAAATCTGATTTTTTCTCCCAATAAGCCGCCATATATTGCAGGATGTCTTTGTGGGCATTATCATATTGGAAACGGGCATTTTCTAACTGTGCCAACTTTTCCTGTCCTTCCGGCCGGCCTTTGGGACACATATCCAGAAGGGTGACATACTCATAAATGCTGCCTGGAGCCCGGCTGCCTTTGTAATACTGCTCCCACCCGCCAATAATCCCCTTACAGCTCTGCAGCTTTTCCTTGACAGAAAGCCTGGGATTTCTCAGCCAGCATTCCTCCAGCCGTTCTTCCAAATGGAGGGACGCCTTTGCCGGGATCGCCTTTCCCTTCTGGCCAAAATGATAGCCTAAAAAATCAACGCCTTCCGCTAATTCCCCCACCTGCGTCTTTCCATCCTTCAGTGTAAGGCCATATTTTCCGAGGAAACCGCGCATTTTACCAAGAAGCTGCCCCAAACAGTCCTGACCCTTGCCCAAGATGAGAATATCATCCGAATAACGGATATATTTATATCCCATCCCTTCCAGCCAACGGTCAAAATCAGTCAGATAAATATTAGACAGAAGGGGCGCCAGTATGGAACCCTGATAAACTCCCAGGGTTTTGTCATGAAGGGTGCCTTCACTGTCCAGATACCGCATCCGCAGGCAAATTTCAATCAAGCGCAGGACTTTTTCGTCTGCAATCCTCTGGCGCAAAATCTTCATCATCTTCTCCTGGCAAATGCTGTCAAAAAAACGGGTAATGTCCGTTTTCAGGTAATGGGTGCACTCCCCCTCCTGAATCCAGCGTTCTGCCTGTTCCACCGCCTGCAATGCGGAACGCCCACTGCGGTATGCATATGCCCCATTTGCAAATGTTCCCTCATATATCCGGTTCAGTTCCTGGCAGATTGCCTGCTGCACGGTTTTGTCACGCATACATAAGATACTGACTGTCCGTTCAGAGCCATCCTTTTCTAATACAATTAATTTTGCTGGCCTGGCGGCATAGCGTTCTCCCTGCAGCTCCATCTGCAATTGTAAGATCATTTCCTTTTGCCTGGCCTGAAAATCCTCTTCTGTCACGCCGTCTGTCCCAGCTGCGCTATGGTTGCCGCGCACCTTATTCCACGCTTTGTTTAAGCTGTTCCTATCAATGATCCGCTCATAAAGCCCCATTCTGAAATTCTCCCTTTTTCTTCTTAGATTGTAACTATATGGTTTTCCAATGCTGCCGCACAGTAATTGCTGCAGCTTGCCCTACACGATGATCGCAATGTCTTTGGGATCAGGGCCGTGTTCCTTCGCTGTGCCGATTGTCAGGATTTCACCAGAGCACTTTTTACACAAATGGTAGATACGGATGCTGTCCGTCCCTGATTCTAATGTCTGCTTCAACAGCTTAGCATACAAATTGGCAAAGGCTGCCCCATCCGCTTCACATTCAAATACACTGTATTGGATCCTCCTGCCATACCCCTCCAATATTTTAGCCACTTTATTCCTGGCCTTCGTTTTCGAAATATCATAACTAATCACGTAAAAGCCCACGATACCGTTTTTCCTATCCTTTCCCGCCTATTCCCAAAGGCTGTTGTACAATGCATATCCGTCTCCGCATTTTAGGCGGCGCTTGTCAGTAATCCGCACGATTCCAATCGTGTTAGATTTATAACTTCTATACGCCCCTTCACTCTTTGTACTCAAAAGGAATATAACATCCTCCCTCTTCCATAGATTTTTTCAAAATGCCCACCTGCTGCTTCATCAACAGCCGCCAACTTTTATTCTGGAAGTTTGGCTCCGCCATCCACCGCTCATATTCCCTGCAGAATTTCTGAAAGCCATCTTCATTCAAAAGCACGCCGTCACCTGTATCCTCCTGGAAATCATACTCTGTCAGCATCCTCTTATTAAACAGCTTCAGCACAAGGCGGTCTGCAATGGGCTGCCGCCATTCTTCAATCATATCTAATGCCAGGGATTTCCTTCCATAACGGATTCCATGCAAAAATCCCAGATACAGCTCAAAGGATGCGCCTTCCAAAAGCATCGCCATATCCTTTGTTAAAAATGTATAAGCCAGGCTCAAGATGGCATTTACTGGATCTCTGGGCGGCCTGCGGATACGTTTTTCAAAGACGCCGCCGTTTTTCAGCATATGGCGGAAACAGTGGAAATAAATATTGCTGCACATCCCCTCCACTCCCATTACCTCATGGCTGCTGCGTTTCTCTGAAAGGGTTCTCAGGATTTCCTGCATCTGCCCAATATCTTTTCGGTAATCATAATCCTCCCGTTCCCAGTGGAAGCCTTTCACCAGGCTAATCTGATTGCACACCTTGCTTTCCACAATCCGTTTTGCTATTTCCAAACGCTTTTCTTTATCGTTATATGCTTCGTATTGGGCAAAACGGAGAAAGATATTTTTAGAGTTTTCTGATACGGTATGCCCAATATATTTTCCTCCAAAGCTAAAATAGCTGATATCCACTCCATGTTCTAATAGCTTCGCCAACGCCTGGGATGTCACCTGCACATTTCCAAGGGCCACAATCTGATCCACATGGTGGATGGGAAATTCCAACAAGGATTGGCTTCCCTTTGTCACAGCAATCTGCTCGCCCTTATGCCTTAGGCAGCTTCCCTGTTCCTTGATGTAAATTACTGACATGCTTTTACACCCAAAGCGTAATTACTGGTTTCCAGAGGGTTCACCCATTCCATTTTCCGGCTGTACTCCTCATAATCAATATCCTCAAGCTCACAGAGCTGCTGGAACAGCAGGAGCACAAAGTCCTTGAATTTCTCATAATCCCCTTTGCTGACTGGGGAAAAGCCATGGGCAAAAATGCTGTTATTGCGCAGATACACGACAGAACGCAGCCGCTTCAGCTTTGCAATAGGATCACCGCCTCCTGCAGCCATGATTTCATCCCGCAGAGCCGCCAGATGGATAAATCCATCTAACAGGGAAATCTGCTCGGGGAGGTAGGTGCTGCTGCATTGCCCAAAGACTTTCGCCTTGATTTGGGCGACTTCCCCTTTATAAATATCCAGGCGTTTTTCTTTGGATATGCGTTTCATAGCCGGAAGCTTCTTTTCATCGTATTGGATGTTCAGAAAATCTGCCCTGGAAACATCTATCCCATAACGGGACAAACGGCGCTGTTCAATCATTTCCAGGAGGCGGTACAGGAGCAAAGTGGCAGAATCATATTTTTCCTGGGCTTCCCGGATTAATGCATTGGCCTGCATCGTGAACATCAAAGGCATAATATAATCCAGGCTTTTCAGCACTTCCATATGGTTCTTTTGGCGGAACAGGCTCTGGATATCCTTTAAGGCATCCAGGATTTCTAATTGCTCTTGCAGAATCCCTATGCAGTCCATCAGCAGGAAATGAAAATTCAGGCGCACATCCCTGCAAAGTTCCATAACCAGCTGCTCCATATCCTGATAGGCTGACGTAAATTCCAAGGCGTCCCAGTGCTCATAAGCAGACGCCAGCAAGTAAGAAAATCGGAGCTGCTGGCGGATCACCGGGTCTGGAACTTTTTCCCGCAGTTCCCCTAATTTGCCCCTGGCGCCGGAATAATCGTATTGCTCAAAAAGCTGCATGGCTTTTTCAATTTCGAAATCACCGAAAACAGCATAAGGGTTATTGATGAAATATAATGTTTCCGATCCGGGGAGGGGCTTGCGGAAATCCATGAGGTATTGCTCAGATCCAATGTAGATCAGCTGCAGGTCAATGATAGCCCCCACCATAGCTGCGGCTGCAGACATGGCTTTGGTTCCTCCGGTGAAATCAATGTAGATTTTCTTTGGGGAATTCCACATCAGGTAAGCTTCCTTAATCTGGCGGTAGATATCCAGAGGGTTGATCTCATGGACTAATACCTTTTGGTAAGAAGAACTGGGGAGGGCGCAGAAGTCTACGATTTTGTCAATGGTCACCTCTGTTTTCTCTGTGTAGAGAAATAAGATTTTGGACGGCTGAAAGAGGGAAATATTCAGCACTAAGGGTTCGTAGGACGTGCCTACGGAGAGGATCATGTAGTCTGCCTTCTCATATAGGCGGGATTTGTTGTTGCGGATAAATTCTTTGACGATCAGCTGCATTAACTCTGTTTCGTAATATTCCTCGGCAACTGCACGCTGCTCAAAGGTGGCACGTTCTAAGCCCATCCATTGCTTGGTTTTATCCTGGAGTTTTTTGGTCATTGGTGTGTTCCTCCATATTCTGGTGTAGTGGTTGTCTGTTGTGGTTGTCAGGTATTGATTTTCATACCTTGATGCCATGGCTCTGATTTTATTGGTTTCTATGCGGATATCCTTTGTTATAGCGCTAAGGAAATCATACATGGTTTTGGGCAAAAAAGATATGACCGAATTATGTGAAAATGGATTGGAGAAGAAAAAAGAGCCTGAAAGGCTCTTTTAGCATGTTTTTATCTAATGTACCAGATGGATAGATTGAAAATAGATATTTTTATTTTTGTATCCAGTGCCTTTAGATAAGCTAACTGTATTTCTATGATTTTTAAGAATCAGTGTCAAAGATGTTTGAAAAGTGTGTTGATGTTCTTATACGGCCTTACGACATTTCTATTCACCAGAAAAAAGGCTTGGAAAGCTCTTTATGAAAGTGCCAATGCCCTTTAACGGACTACCGCCATTTCTATTGATGTAGTAACATATACCGTAACTTTCAATAACGAGTGTCAATGCCCTTTAACGGGCTTACGCCATTTCTATACTGACCACATTGTAATTGGGTTTGACATACCTATAAGTGTGTCAATGCCCTTAAACGGGCTTACGCCATTTCTATCGGAAAGACAGACAGGTAAGTAAATCTGCAGAAGTGTGTCAATGCCCTTAAACGGGCTTACGCCATTTCTATTTTACCGTAATAGTGAAGGCGGAGAACAATAATGGTGTGTCAATGCCCTTAAACGGGCTTACGCCATTTCTATCGGAAAGACAGACAGGTAAGTAAATCTGCAGAAGTGTGTCAATGCCCTTAAACGGGCTTACGCCATTTCTATGATTTCCCCTCTGGAGGTTTTCAAAAGGACAAAATGTGTCAATGCCCTTAAACGGGCTTACGCCATTTTTATGATGCAGAGATTCAACGTCTGATTGCTGAGCGAGAATTGTGTCAATGCCCTTAAACGGGCTTACGCCATTTCTATTCTATATGTCCTCAGTGCTAATCAAGGCATGTGGGTGTGTCAATGCCCTTAAACGGGCTTACGCCATTTCTATTACTTGAACTGATTGAAAGTTTTGACAATTCAGAGTGTGTCAATGCCCTTAAACGGGCTTACGCCATTTCTATATACCATATGTAGTGAGGGAATTTCCCCCTTAGAGGTGTCAATGCCCTTAAACGGGCTTCCGCCATTTCTATGATGAAAAAAAATAAAAAAGTTTGGTCTACAAAGAGTGTCAATGCCCTTAAACGGGCTTCCGCCATTTCTATCATCATGTATGTGTGGCGATTAATCAGTCCAATGGTGTGTCAATGCCCTTAAACGGGCTTCCGCCATTTCTATCTCGGAGAGCTTTATGAAGCTCTCACTCGTCTTTACGTGTGTCAATGCCCTTAAACGGGCTTCCGCCATTTCTATGGTTCCGGTTCACAATGATACGGACGCCACTGTAGTGTGTCAATGCCCTTAAACGGGCTTCCGCCATTTCTATGGTTCCGGTTCACAATGATACGGACGCCACTGTAGTGTGTCAATGCCCTTAAACGGGCTTCCGCCATTTCTATGCTAGGCTTCTGGAGCCAGCTATTTATGCGGCTTTCAAGTGGTTAAATTCCCCAAAATTGTCTGACAATTTAGAAATGACGTATTTTTTCCTTATTTTTTGGTTTTTTTGAAGTTTTCTCTCCGATGTGCTTAGTATACCATAACATCCCCCTTCTTTCCAGTAAAATTTTTCTTATTTTACTTTTTTTCTTCATCCCCCTCAAACCCGCATTCCATAAGGCTTTTACGAAACATCAGCAAATAATTATCCAGAAAAACATCACTCCAAATCACACAAAGGATAAATTGCAGAATATTATCCGTATTCCCCAAAATTATCTCATTTCTTTTATTTTTCCAAACTGTAATTTCACATCTCAATAGTTCCGCCCACTTCTCATAACAATTTTCAAATGCATGCACCCACCGATACAACATAGATTCTGAAATATCATATTTCCCACAAATCTGCTCAACCGTCATATCTCCCTTAAAATATTGAATAAGCACCGTCAAAACAAAGCACATGCCATAGGAGGTATATGGAATCAGGAAGGAAGGTAAATAAGCATGGGTTTTCCTGCAATTTCCGCATCGAAAACGGATCACGCTGATAGAGGAGCAATGCCTCTGCCCCTCTATCCATTCTACAACATAGCGGGAATATTTTCCATGCCTCTTAAACTTCCCTTTTTCCCCGCAATAGGGACATTCCAGCTGCTGAAATTGTAAATGCGACATGGCTTTTTTGTACAATTCTATGCCAGCAAAATTATTTTTCATGCCCAATGCCAGAATAATCCTACATTTCTGAAGCAACTTCCCACCTCATCTACTATCTTTTGTAAAAAAGAAAACCCCAAAATCTAAATTCCCAATATCAATCTAACTTAATATTTGCAAATAACCCCGCCATTGTAGGTTTCTTCTCTCCCTTGGGATCTTTAACCACTATTTGATCCTGCGGCATTCTTTTTTCCTTCCTCAATGTCACTTGGAGTTTCCTGTGCAAGCACTTGGCCAACGGTATGCAGCGGCCGCTTTCGGTTCTGGTAATCCCGGTTGTCAAGGCTCATATAGGCGATGCTTTTTTCCTTTGGCATATTATTTTTGTCTTTCATCTTTGAAAATGCATCTATGCTTTTTTCCTTCATAATATCGTTTGGCTGGCCATTTGGCTTTTTATAGTTCTGGTTCATGTAGTCCTTATATCTGCCTACGAAATAATTGATATCCTCTGCTGTTTTTTTATCAAAAACGTCCATGGACAGGGCAGATTTGCCATACATTTTCCCATAGTCATACAGCCACAAATGCTCCAGGCTAAGGTCAATCCTCCCATATCCGAACGACTTAGCCCTGCCGATATTCTGATTACTGTCCGTTTCCAGGGATAAGCTCCAAATCAGCAGCCCCAATTCATCCTCGGACAGATTTTTAAACCTTACCTTCCCCTCAAAGGAAACCCCTTCCTTCAGCGGAAGAAAACGGGACGCCGCATCTCCATTTTTCACCTCCCCTGTTTTTTGCACCTTCTCATGCAGCCAGTACTGTTTTATCCCCCGCAGCTCAAAATCATCTTCATTATAAGTCATTGCATGTTCTGTATTATCCTGTACCAAATAATCCCAATAGCTGGACAGCTTTGGCTCGCCCTGGATGATCTCCACCCCATACTGCTTTGTCTTTAAATATTGCTCCAACTCCATTCCCTCTGGTATCTGAAGGCGGAAATCTTCAAAGCTCACCCTGGACTTGTAACTGCTTTGATCTGCAGCATATCCCAATATGGTAGATGGATAGTCCAGCACAGGCTTTTTCAGATCCCCATTTCTCTTCATATACTCCCGCTGTTCCTTGCTTACGCCATGCATAATGGAATGTTCATAAAAAATCCGCAAAAATGGCGTATAGCCAAAATATATCCGTCCTCCCTGTTCCACAAAAAAGACAGGCTTTGCCTCATCCCCTTTGGGCAGGGCAAAGAAGTCCCGGCATTTTTCCCGTAAGCCAGTATCCTTTAATGGCCCATGCAGTTTATTTTTCTTATTTTCATAATCCTGCTTAAATGATAAAATATCAGATTCTGGAATCGTTATGCCTCCTTCTGCTTTCAGCTTCGGGATAATATAGAATACTTTCTTTTCCCGCATTTGCCCAGTGGAAATCACATAACCGCTTTTATACCCTATGGGGCATTCGCCGTCAGGCTTTATATTTATGACAGAGGCCACCTTACGGTTCCCGTTTAATTTATACAAAATCTCTGCCATATATGGAATGTAATTTGGGCTTTCCGGCCCTTTTACATGGGTTCTTCTCTTTTTTATTTCTATTTTAAAGTCACAGCTTCTGCAATGATTGTCATGCTGCATCTGTATCCCCAGCTCTTCAAAAAAGGAAAACGGATTCTCCTTTCCCTGGCTTTCTGCTTCTTCCTTTGCCCGAAATACTTCCCGCTCGGAAACAGGATAATAATTGCATTCCCCAAATTGTTTCCGGTCTATCGTATCCACTTCTGTCGGGTAAATCACATAGGAGCTTCCTTCCTTTTTGATATAGCCTGCTTTTACGTTCTTGGGAACTGTAGTCCTGATTTGCTTTCCCTTTTTATCTGTTCCAAGTACAACAGGCTTTACATCTAATATGCTGTCTGAATAATACCTTGAAACCTTTGATTTTGCAGCGCCTACCTGGCGGTACATAATATGGTAATCCTCCACATCGCCTGCAATAGCGCCAAACCCAAGCACCTGCATATTGCTGCGCACCAGCCCCTTTAAGCTGCTGCCTGGAATACAGGGCACGCCATCCATGCACTGTGCAAAGCTGCTGTATTCCCCTTGCTTCACGTCTTTTCCGCCGCCAATAAAAATGTCTGTCAACGCATCAATCCTACACGTTAATTCTCCAGAATAACGCTTTATGTCAATCTTATCATGCCGTGGCAGTTCCTGTTCTCTTTGATATCTCTTATAAATATTTTTGGTAATCGGCACAAAGTTATATGGCGCTCCAACATATTGATCCTTCTTACTATATTGATTCTTCCCATCATACTGACGCTTCCCATCATATTGACGCTTCCCATCATATTGGTTCTTCTTACCATATTGATTCTTCCCATCATATTGATTCTTTCCATCATATTGGCTCTTCCCAGCATATTGATTCTTTTTCCCCATCTTCAATTCCCTCCCTTCACAGCATATAACCTGGTCAAAGCCGCATAGGCCTGCCCATCCTCATCATAGGATAGGTATCTGCGGACGCCAAGCTGTTTCCCGGCTGACTGAAATTCCCTGCTGATTGGGCGCCATTCGTCCAGATATTCAGCCTGCCCTGTTTCTTCCACTAACACCGCCTGCCATCCTTCTTCATTCTGAAAAATATGAAGCTCTTTATCCGCAGAAAACAGGCGCGCTTCTATCAATTGCGTTAGGTTTGGGATGATTTCCCCCTCTAATTGATTCAGATTTGAACTGGTTTCATCTTTTAACTGCTCTGCATTTGAGGGATTCCCGCCCCCCAATGCAGCTAATTTTACCTCGCTCAAATAGTAGAGCAAGCCATACTCATAGCCTTGCAGCATTTCTGAAAAGTCAGACGCCTGGCTGCCTTTTTCTATCTTAATATCCAATCCTGTAATTTCCATCTCAATCCTCCCTATAACGTTGCCCTCAATTCTTCCAGACACTCTGCCACAAATCCATCCTGCACATCCTGTCCTTCCTTGAAGGAAAACGCTGCTTTTTCCTTTCCGTTTTCCAGTACCTCAACATGGCCGACTGCAGCAAAACCACGCCCAATGGATGCCCCGCTTCCCAGGCTGACCGCTCCAATTGCCAGATCCCTTATGGCATATAACAGAAGCGCAATACAGGCCTTTGGGCTTAGCCCTGGGTTCTCCGTCCGTTTTAGCCTTGCGGCGTCCACATGGATTGTGACCTGGGTTTCTCCCCCTGTCACACATTCAGAAAATAACGCTTTATTTTTCACTGCGCCGGATATCTTATTCAAATGTATCCTTTTCTGCTGGATGGAATGCTCCTTTTCTATGACCGCATCCTCAAACAATAGCTTGGAACGCTGTTCAAAAACTTCTGCCATCCGCTCCCTGGGAAGTTCCAGATAATCCCCGATTGTCTCCATCCTGCTGCGGAATACGCCTTTCAGGCTGGTTCCTGGTATGATATATTGGTTCCTCGCATTGGTAATATTCATGAAATCTGGCATTTTTTCAATCCTGCCCAGGCTTTTTTCCACACGTTCTTCGTCTATCATATTTGCCTTGACCAAAAGCGCCCGGTCCAGCTTTGCCTGGAAACGGACTATGTAACCGGAATCCTCTAAGCTGCTGCTGCGCTTTTTTATTTCCTCCGTTACATCCGTGCCATTTTCCTCATAGAAATCGGTAAGCCCTGCCCACTCCTTCCGTTCTTTTTCCTGTGTCATATCGTAAGCGCTTACCAGCACCCTTTGCAGGGATAAACGCCCAAATCCACTGGTATTCTGCCCTCCCAGGCGGATTTTCCCGGCATGGAGCGCGGCAAAGGCATCCTCGATTTTCTCATAGCCGTCCCCATAGACCAGAACAGCGAAGGCCAACTCACTTCCCGTCCCAATGTATTCTGCTGTCAGCAAGGTTCCAGAAACCATATCGCTCCCTTTCACACGTCTCGCATCCACGCTTCCAGTCGCTTTGTTTAAGGCGCAGCGTGTCCGCATCTCCAGTTTTACGGTATCATCCGTAAACCGCCCATCGAAAACGGCAACTTTACTTCTGCCTGCAATTCCATTTTCCATCTCAGAATCCCCGAACAGCTTCCTGCACACAGCATCGCCGTCTGTTTTCTGCACATAATCGGACAATACCCCTGCAATACTGGAGGCCTGCACAAATGGCTTTCCTGTAGATGGATGCCTCAATATGCCTTCCCGTTCCCCGTCTGCGCTTCCGATATGCAGCGGCTGCTCGCAGGCCACGCGCACCACATACCGGCGTATCCTGTCATAGACTGCCTTATTCATACTGGTTTTTCTCCTTTCTGTTTGCAAAGGTAATAGTCGTTTGCGAAACGCCAGAACCCACATAAATACGGGATTCTTTTTGTTACAAAATAAAACAACTCCTCACTGGTCTGTGGTATAATTGAAATGTCCAGTAAC
>CAJTDL010000046.1 GCA_910575035.1 Lachnospiraceae bacterium | reverse complement strand
TTTCGCCTTTCGGTTAGTCAGGTGGATTCCCGTGTTATCTTACGGGGTAGTACCTTCAATCTATCCCCCTTTCATCTACTTCTACTTTCGCCCTATCTGGACGCACCGAACCACAATGAAGCATCATCCCGTCGCCCACATAAATCCCCACATGGGACACAGGGCCGGGGCTGTCATAGGTTCCCGTGAAAAAGATAATGTCGCCGGGCTTTGCCTCGGAGGGAGAAATGATAGCACACTGGTTGTAAATGCCCTGCGCCGTGGTACGGGGCAGGTTGTGGACGCCGCTGGCCGTGTACACCCAGCAGACAAAGCCCGAACAGTCAAAGGAGGTGGACGGGCTGGAGCCGCCCCACACATAGGGCCAGCCGATGTACTTTGTGGCTTCTTCCATGAGCGCCGCAAAAGCCGGGTCATCCAGCGCCTCGCCGGGTATCTCATAGCTGGGGCCGGTATCTTCGCCGCCGTTGTAAATCCCTTCCCACAGATAGGGTTTGTTGCCTTTGAGCTGCTGCATAACGATGTAGATTTCCCGCTGCTGTTCGTTAAGCCTCGGCAGGATCACGGCGGGCAGCGTTTTGTTTGTGAGGGTCACATTGAGAATGTAATACTCATAGGGGACTTCCTCGGTGGTGGTTTCCCCGGTCTCCGGGTCGGTACTGGTTTCGGTGCGGTAGCGTATCTCGACTTCCTCCGTCAAGGTCAGTTCATACTGTGCCTCGAAAATCTCCCGCAGCTCGTCCTGCACCTGTTCACGGAAATACACATGGTACTTTGCCGAGAGATAGGACGCCAGCTCATAGGGGTTATGGCCGATCTCGTCCACGGAATAGCGGTACTCGTCATAGCCGGGATGGGTGCTTTCGATGTTCGCTACCGTCTGCGCCAGCTCGTTTTCCAGCGCTGTGTAGTCCTCGTCCACCCCCAGCAGGTCAGTATCCTCCGAGGCGTAGGAGGTGCCGGATAACGCATTGGCGAGGCCGCTGCCAAGCGTGGGGAAAATGGAACTTACCGCTGACACAAGAAAACAGAGCAGCAACAGTAGGAGCAGGACCAGCACCGCCACGGGATGACGGGTCACAAACTGCGCCGCCCGACGGGGCGCAGTTCCCGAAGCGGCAGCGGTTTTCTTTGCGGCCTTTGCGCCCTGTTTTGCAGCCGCCTTTGCTTCTTTGGAATACCGGCGTTTCAGTTTCCATTTCTGCTGCACACGGGAAAGCGGATTGCTGGCAAGCTCCGGGTGCTCGGAGGCCATCTTCTGAAAATCCATATTAGCCCGGGCTTTTATGTCCTTCCGTTCCCACTTTGCCACCTTCCGGGCCGGGTGCTCCCGGTATCTCCGTTTGGCATACCGGGTCAGTTTCCGGGCTCCGGCCTCGGCCACAAGTTCCGACTTATGGGCTCCTTCCACACCCACATTTTCATGCTCAACTTCGTGGATTTTGTTGTGGAGATAAAACCATGCTTCGGTGCGGGCTCCCCGGACAGCTTTCTTCGCAAGCTCCGGCGGTTTCTTCGCTGCCCGTTTTGCCTCGGTCTTGTCCAGTTTCTCCCGAGCCTTTCCCAGCTTTTCCCCGGCGTGTTCCGCTTTTGCCTGTGCTTTCTGGTATTTGTCCTTTTTGCTCCCGGCCTTCTCGGCGGAGCCCTCCGGCTCCTGTGCCTTGCCGGTATCCTGCGGCCCGCCCGCTTCATCTTCCTGCCTCATGCGGTCAGAGGGACGGCTTTTCCGGCTGTCCTCTTGAAACTTGCCGCTTTTGGACTTCGGGCCATTGTGGCCCGAAGGACTGTCCTGCCCGGTATCCTCGTCCTCAAACCGCAGGCGTCGGGATGGTGCGGGGGAAGGTCCTTCCCGTTCCGCCGGTCCGGGGCGATTGCTCCCGGTATCCTCCGTCGGCCCCGGCCTTTGAAAATTCCGTTTGTCCGGTTTCTTTCCGATGATGTATCCCTCCTTTCCAAACCTCGGGCCATCATGGCCCGAAGTGTGTTATGTGTCCTTTCATAAATAGGTTCCATACTAATCACTCCCTTTTCTGCTAAATAAGTTTCATAATAATGTGACTTCTACCACCCTTGCATATAGAAAAGGCATATCTATCTGTATCAGCAAACACACCTTTTCCAACAACGTCCTATCGTCCGCAATTTTCCACGTTCCAGTATGAAACTTATTTTTAAATTCACGCCGCTTTTGTGAAACTTATTTACAAAAATTTCAATCTCCACGGCATTATGGAACTTATTTGCGAAATTATAAGACTTATTTTGCAAAGTATAAAACTTATTTATCAGTCAACATTATGCCCGGTTCATTTCCTGTTTTTTGTCCTCCGGGCGGGTGGTCATAATGGCATACAGCTCTGTGTTCTGCGGGAAGCGGTCAACAAACGGGATGGTGGTGTTCCCGAAGAACAGCAGTCCTTCGCCGGAATTGGTATGGGTCACATAGGAAAGCTGGTGGGGGCTGATCCCAAGCTGTTTGGCTAAAATCTGCCGGTCGCCCTGTGCCTGCGAGAGTAGCACAAGGAAGTCCGAGTTTTCAAAGATGTTCTCGATCTCCGGGCTTACCAGAAAATCCTTCACGTTCTGCGTTAAAGCACTGGGAACGCACCCTTTTTTCCGCAGCATTTTCCAGATCGCCACACAATAGCTTGCCGTCAGACGGTCGCGGAGCAGCACATGAAATTCGTCGAAGTAGCACCATGTAGCGATACCGCGCAGGAAATTCATGGACACCTGCGAGTTTACCAAGTCCTGCATAATGAGCATGGCAATCGTCCGAAGCCCGGCCCCCAGCTTTTTTAAGTCAAGGCATACCAGACGGCGGTTCAGGTCCACATTGGTTTCATGGTTGAACACGTTAAGGGAACCGGACACATAAATTTCAAGGGCCGTTGCCAGCCGTACCGCCTCGCCCTCCGGCTGGGAACAGAGCAGGTCATACAGGGTTTGGAGGGTCGGCATTTTGCTTGTTTCCGGGTCCTGCAAGTGTTCCCGGTACATCTGGCGCACACAGCGGTCAATAACGGTACGCTCCACCGGCTGCAAGCCGTCCTTGCCGCCGACGATCAGCTCCATCAGCGACAGGATAAAGTCGGCTTTCAGCGCCATCGGGTTTTCCTCGTCGAAGCTCAAATCAATGTCCATCGGGTTGATGTGGTGGGGGCTGTCCGGGGCGATCTCGATGACCTGTCCGCCCAGCCGCTTGATAAGGGGCGAATATTCGCCCATCGGGTCAACCACAATGATCCGGTCACGGGTGGCAAGGAACACGTTCACAAGCTCCCGCTTTGCGGCAAAGGATTTGCCGGAGCCCGGCACGCCGAGAAACAGCCCGTTGGGGTTTTTGAGTTTTTTCCGGTTTGCCATGATGACGTTATGGGAAAGTGCGTTGAGCCCGTAATAGACGGCTTCGCCATCCATGCGGAGCTCCTGCGTCGTAAAGGGAACGAAAATGGCCGTGGAGCTGGTCGTCATGCCGCGCTTGATCTCAATGCCGTTATGGCCCAGCGGAAGGCTGGAAAGAAAACCGTCCTCCTGCTGGAAGTCCAGCCGCTTCAAGGTGCAGTTGTATTTCTGGACGATACCGGACACCGTGAACAGGTCATTGTCCAGCTCCCGGCGGGTCGGGGCCATGTTTACCACAAGGAAGGTCAGCAGGAACATTCTTTCATTCCGGCTCTGTAAATCTTCCAGAAGGGTCTTTGCGTCGTTGCTGTACGTTACAAGGTCGGGCGGAAGTATGTCCATGTCGTATCCTGACCGGGCTGCCTTCTTTTGTTCCTCCACCTTCATCTTGTCAATGTCGGAGACTTTGGCCTTGATGGATTTTACGGCGGCTGCCTGATCGACGGTCTGGATATGGAGGGTGATGGTCATTTCCGCATCCATTTCCAAAAGCTCCGCCAGCAGCTTGTCCGAGAGCTCCGAGGCCAAAATCTGCAAGTAGGAGGCGGCGCCCCAAGTCGTCCCCACCCGGAACAGACGGCTGAAACGGAAGTCGAAGCTGTCCGGGGCGATAAAGTCTTTGGTGGAAAGCCCGGTTTTGGGGATCATATCCCATGAAAACCGGAAGGGGGAGCCGCTGCCGGGGTGGAGCTGCCCGTGAAGAAGCTCCAGCCGTTCCAGCCCCGAAAGGGAGCGGCACTTGACGCCCAGTTTTTTGAAGTTCCCGCAAATGTCCGCCTCTACACGTTCCAGCCTTGCCCTGGCGGTGGGAAGGTCGTCCACGTTCACGCCGAAGGTCAGGAGCTTTGTGCGGACAATGCCGTTGTTGCTTTTGGCGATCTGGTTTTCCAGCATTTCCACATACTCACACCGGACGCTGTTGTAATCGTCATCCTGCATGGGGATGTTCACGCTGTACCGGCTGCCCGGGCGGCTCCGGTGGTTGAGGAAGGAAAGCTGGAACGGAAGGCTGCTGTCAAAGTAGTTGAGGCAGGCGCTCCACCCGTCAAAGATGGCCGCCTGATCTTCGGACTGTGCGAGCTGGTAGTTGATGTCCTCGTATTCAATGGTTTTGGTGTAATAGCGGTCCGCTACCCGGCACACCCCATCCCGGTACATTTCCCGGTAGGGGAGGGTCTGCTGGGCGGTGGTGGGAATGTTCTTTCCCTTTGTGAACAGACCGGTAAGGCCCTGCTTTTCAGGCTTTTTGCCTGCGGGCTTTCCGGCCCTTCTGCTGTTTCGCAATCGGCTGCGCCTCCTTTCTGGCGCTAAGCAGCGCATAGAAGTTTTCGGTTTTGTAAGGCCGCACACGGAGATAGAGGAACCGGGTGCGGATGATGTTTTTCAGCACTTTTTCCAACGGCAGGCCGTCCCGCTCATACATAGCCAGAAAGAAGAACGGGAGCATGAGGCCGATCATCAGGAACATGGCGGCGCTGTTCCCGATACTGCCACGGGAAAACAGGTAGGCCGGGAGGCCCACCGCCGCTGCGCCGGAAAAACAAACAAGCTGGCGCTTCGTCAGATTGAAGGCCAGCTTTGTCTTGATTTTGGAAAGGTCTTTTGGTACTGGCACATAGGCCATTTTGGTACACCTCCTTTACTGCTTCGGGCCAGCATGGCCCGAGGTTATCTTGCGGCTTCTTTGGCCGGGGCTGTGCTGCGGGCAGCTTCGACGGCTTCTCGTCCGCTCTGCCTTGCCCGCCAGTATTCGGGATTATACTGCCGGATGGACTGGTTGAGGTTTTCTTCAAACTGCCCTTTGTCCTTAATGCGGTCAGGGATGTTCCACAGCTTTTTATCCAGCAGCTCCCGGAGCACTACGCTTTCCTGCGCGTCCTCCTCATAGCAGATATAGCCCTTGTCCTTGAAGCCGCATTTTTTGGCCGCTGGGGAGAGAACGGCGGCTACCTCGTTTGCCACCATCGTTCCGCCGTGGCTGGCGGTAGATACCAGAAACACCCCCGGACAGAGGGTTTCACAGCTCTGCACTTCGCCCCACGGGGAGCTTTTCGGCGCATGGAACATTCCGCCCGTCCGGCTCCGGTCCGCCTGCATGAGCGCCGCCTTTTCTAAGATGGCTTTCAGTTCCGGGGAAAAATAGGCATATTCCCGAAGGACACGGGCGGCCTCCCCGCCGCAGGCGTTCATCAACAGGGTATAGGCGTCGCTATCCGCTTTGGTACAGCGGCCCAGCAGTTTTCCGTCGTAATAGCAGGCCGCGTCATAGCCCGTCCGTTTGCGTGGCATGGTTCCCGCCTCCTTTCTGCTTCGGGCCAGCATGGCCCGAGGTCAACGCTCTGCGCTACGGCTGGGCTTTTCCTTCGGAGACCGTTCCGCCTTTGCCTGTTCGGCAGCCGCTTTCCCGGCTTTGAGCTGGTCGCTGATGGACGCACGCCCCACAGAGCCGCGCTCCGCCATCTGTTCCAGCTTTGCCTCATAGGCTTGCAGAACAGCGGTGTTGAGCTGTTCCCGGAACTCCTTTGTGACAGGGTAGGCCATATCCCGGTAGCCGCCTTTGCCGTCCGGCTGGCTGGGCATCCCAAGAAAGAGGCCCTTGCTGCCCTGTACGATTTTCAGATTTTCCACCACAAAGCAGTCATTGAATTTCACGCTGGCAAAGCCCATGAGGTTTTTCACAGGTTCGATGACCCGCACGCTTACATCCAGCTTTATAGGGGCGGCTGGTGTTCCGCCCGCAGTTTTTTCCTGCATGGATTTCTCCTTTCCGCTTCGGGTCATCATGGCCCGAAGTCTCTTAATGGCAGCCGAAGATGGATTTTGCAAGACTGCCTGTTTTGAATAAGGTAAAACACAGCAGCACCGTATATCCCACGCAGCCCCAGATCGCCCCGATGGGGTCGCCGTCGATGGCGATACTCTGGATCAGCACCGCATAGATGGCGACACAGACCAAGATCAATAGACCTTGAAAGCCCACCGCAAAGAGGGAGCGGAAATAGTTCTGCCCCATGTGTCCGGTTTCCCTGTTGGGGACGGTGGCAAACGGGATAGGCGCTAAACTTGTGAGTAAATAAATTTCAATCATACGGCCATATACGATGACGAAGATCACGATGTTTAAGGCAATCATGGTAAGCTGGATCAGGAAGGATTGTAGCCAGAGTCCGAACAGAGGGCCTAACTCCATCGCTTCAAGTTCTGTCCGCAGACTGTCCAGCACATCCGGCGTGATCTCTGTCCCGTTCTGGATAATGCCCGCTGACTGCTGTATCACATGCTGGCTCACATCAAAGACTGCCAGCACGATATTGAAGGTATTCGTCAGGATCATCACAGCCACAAAGGTTTTGAACACCCACTTAAAAAACATCCATGTGTCAACTTCATGGAGGTTGTTGCGTTCTATGAGCATCTGTATCAGTTCATAGGTCATAACAAAAGTGAGGATGACCCCGGCGATTGGCAGAATGGCAGTTTCGGAGATCTGTCGTATCATGGAAAAGACCCCGGCGTTCCAGTCCGCCGGGGTCGTGCCTACCTGTGTGGCGATCTCGCCAACGCTCTGATTGACGTTATCGAAAAGACCGTCCAGATTTCCCATGATACCATCGACGAGCAGACCTTTCAGCCATTCAACGATTGCGTCGATGATAAAGTCCATACATCAGCTCCTTTTCTGGAAAAAGGGACAACGGGTGACACTTAGCTGAACAGCCCGGACAGCAGAGGGATAAGCTGAAGGCCGATCAGAACGACACCGCCGCCAGCCATGAGCTGTTTTATCCCCAATTAGGTGTAAAAACTCTGCTCGATGGCGGGCGGCGGCGTACAAAAACTCTATATGGTGTTGTTAAGAGAACCGTCCCGGCGGGACAGGTCAGGCAGTGACCTGTTCCACCTCCGGGATGGGTTTGAGATTAAAATGAATTTCGATAGAAATGTGTCTTGTTTTATTTTCGTCAATGCGCTCATGCACGACGATTTCTTTGATTAAGCGGTTGAGGGTGGCTGCGTCCAGCTCTGTGATGTTGGCGTATTCCTGAATGGCTTCCACCCATTGTTTTGCGTCATTGGCAAGCTGGACTTCATCGGACAGCCGCTTCCTGCCCTCGGACACTTTTGTTTTAAGCTCCGTCTGCTCGGTCTGTGTCCTTTCCAGCATGGTGTTGAAGTTCTGCTCACTGATACGCCCTGCAATCATATCCTCATAAAGCCGCATTACCATTTTGTCCAGAACCTCAATCCGTTCCTCGTCCCTTGTAAGGGAGCGTTCCATTGCTTCCCGCTGTTCCCGCTGCTCGGCTTCACAGGTATTGGTCAGGCGGTCGGCAACCGCTTCCCCGTCCATCAGGGCAGCTCTGGCACATTCCCGTATTTTCCGCAGCACATGGCTGTAAAGGGTGTCATAATCAATCCGGTGCTGGGTGCAGTGGTTCTTTCCAAAGGCATTGTAGGTCTTGCAGGAGTATATCCGCTGGGGATGTTTTGCGTTTGTGTAGCGTATCGTCAGCGACTTCCCACACTCGCCGCATTTTAGCAGTCCGGCAAACAGGCTGATTTCATTGGTCTGCCCCGGACGCTGGCGGGATTTCAGCTTGTTCTGCACAATGTCAAAACTCATGCGGTCAATCAGCGGTTCATGCTGTCCCTCCACCACAATCCAGTCCTCCGGCTTCTTTTCCCCAATCGTGCCGATTTTGAAGCGGTAGTCTTTTTTCTGGGAAGCAATCGCCCCGGTGTAGACGGGATTCATCAAAAGGTCTTTGATAACGGAGAAGTCCCACATATACCGCCCGTTTTCCGGGTCTTTCTTTTCCCATTTGGTGCGGGTATTGCGAAGCCCCCGTTCCCGATTCCACCATGTGGGGCAGGGGATTTTTTCTTCCTCCAGCCGTCTGCGGATATAGTTCGGACCATGACCGTTCAGGGCATATCCGAAAATCAGCCGCACAATCGGGGCGGTTTCCTCGTCAATGAGCAGATGGTTTTTGTCCTCCGGGTCTTTCCGATACCCAAACGGGGCAAGACACCCGGTAAACTGCCCTTTCTGCGCTTTCAGAAGATAAGAGGAATGGACTTTCTTGGAAATATCCTTGCTGTACATCTCGTTCAGGATATTTTTGAACGGGGCGATGTCGTTGTTATCCCGCAGGGTGTCGATACCATCATTCATGGCGATATAGCGGACACCGTTTCTTGGGAAAAAGTCCTCAATCAAATGCCCGGTTTGCAGATAGTTCCGCCCCAGTCGGCTGAGGTCTTTCGTGATAACAAGGTTGATTTGCCTGCGCTCAATGGCTCTCAACATCCTCTGTAAATCAGGACGCTCCATGTTAAGACCTGTGAAGCCATCGTCCTGATAGACTGCCACAACCTCCCATCCCTGCTTTTCGCAGTATTTTTCCAGCATATCACGCTGGTTTGCGATACTGGCACTTTCGCCTTGCAGGTCATCGTCCTTTGACAGCCTGCAATAGACCGCCGCACGATAGCCCCCGGCAAGTGCCTTTCCGATTGTTCTGTATTCCATTTCGTTCATCATAGCCATTTACCCACACAATCCAGACGGTATCTGGCTCTTTTGAACCTCATCTTCATTATAGCCCATATCTTTCTTTTTAGCAAGATATTCTTTCGCATTTATCTTTCCGTATTTCTGGGAAATCAGGCTGACGAACACATCAGTGGCGTCCAGTTCTCCGTCAAACACAGTAGTCACATGAATCTCTGTTTTGTTTTTTGCCATAGGCAGTTATCCTCCATACATGAAAATAGCCAGACAGAGGGTGTCGGCAACGAAGTCCGGCAACGGGCTTCAAAAGACCTTGCAAACAATCTCAATCTGGCACTACTTACTATTTATACTTTTCTTTTATTTTTCTGTTGTTTTGGTTGTTATAAGGGAGAAAAGCCCGGAAATAAGGGATTTTCCCCGGCAACCGGCTCGGCAACGGGATAGCAACAGGAGGTGCAACGGGCTGTCATTCTCATAATGGAAGCTCCATCTGTTCTGTGACCTCCACAAAACCGTCCATCGTTTTTTCAGACGGGTTGCCGGAGTCCATTGCCGGGTTTTCACGCTCCCAGCCCTTTTGTCTGCCATATTCTGAAAACATTCTTGGGTTCGGGAAGTACCGCCAGCCGGAAATGCACTGGTTCATAATCTCGTTGATTTCCCGGATTTCCCATTGCTTCGGCTCGTCAAAGGCATGGTTCAAGGCTTCCTTGTAAAGCTGCTTGGAGCAGACCATGCTCCCGGTGTACTTATCAAGATACGCCTGTATCATTCCGGCTTTGGTGTCCTCCGGCATAAAATCCCGCTGGTGTTCTTTGAGATACCGCTGCATGGCGGGGCTGAAAGCCAGCTTGAACCTGCCGCTTCGGTAAATCTCCATCGCTTCCGCCCACATCTGCCCGATATAGGCTCTGGAAGCAGTTTCGTCCTCCAAAATGTGAACCTCGGCTTGCTCCGGGTACACCATGACCGGGATAAAGCGGCGGTTGCCGGAACGGTCAAGGGGCAGGAAGTCAAGGGCATTGGAAGTGCCGCCAAACACGCACTGACGGGGGCGGTCTGCCGGGTGGGTTTCATAGGGTATCTTGTAAACCTCTTTCTGCCGGCTTAAAAACGACTTGATTTCCTCAATGCTCTTGGCGTTGGCGGTTGCCATCATTTCCGACATTTCGATAATCCAGTGACCTTGCAGCTTACGGTACACATTGTCATCGTCCAGCTTCCGCAAATCATCGGAGAACCACTCGTCCCGGACTGCCAGCAGACGGAAGAAGGTGGACTTGCCAGCCCCCTGACCTCCGACCAGACAGAGCATGATTTCAAACTTGCACCCCGGCTGAAAGGCTCGTGAGATAGCGCCCATCAGGAACAGCTTCAACGCTTCATAGGTGTAATCATCTGCGTCAGCTCCCAGAAAGTGCCGTAGGCAGAAGCGGATTCGTTCCTTCCCGTCCCACACAAGGGAACTTAAATAATCCCGGATGGGATGATACTTGTTTTCATTCGCCACAATCCCGATGGCGTTATCAATCTTTTTCTCATTGGTAAGCCCGTAGGTTTCTTCCAGATAGAGAAGCAGATACTTCATGTCCGTATCGTTCAGGGCGGTGCTTTCCCTTTGAAAACCGATGGGCTTTATAATATCTTTGCGGTCGGTCAGGATGTTGTATGCGATAGCTCCGGAAAGCAGCGGGTCACGCTGGAATACGGTCAGGCAGTTCCGTATACTCTGACGGACGCCGCCTTTCTCGGTGGTTTCCAGCCCCGCCTTGATTTCCTCAATGCTCTGGGGCGGCTGCATGGCGTTCATGGTGTTTTTTAGTTCTTGCTGCGTCTGTGGCTGCAAGCTCTGCCATTCGCTGTTCAAGCTGTATCACATCCTTTCCGTAGTCCGTAATCAAAGCCGCTTTTTCCTCCGTCTCCCCAAACAGCAGCACATCCAGCAGATATTCCACATGGGCTTGCTTCTGTAAGGCTTCCACAAACCGGGGATGAAAGGCTTCCTCCGGGGAGTGCGGGGCGTAGTCCATTCTCCATGCCATCAGCAAGTGAAGATAATCGGCAAGGGTACGGAAGCAGCGGCTCTTTGCTTCCTGAAACTGTTCCTCCGGGGATTTCTGCCGGGGCTTGGGCTTTTTTGCCTTTCCCGGCGGTTTCCAGTCCTCATAGGAAAGCCCGAAGTCCTGTGCCAGTTGTACGGCGGCTTCTTTCTTTCCCAGCCCATACAGGGCGGCGGCAAAATCAATCACATCCCCATCCGCACCGCAGCCGAAGCAGTGGTAACGCCTATCCAGCTTCATGCTTGGGGTTTTATCGTGATGGAACGGGCAGCAAGCCATCCCGTTCCGACCTATATGGATTCCATAATGCTCCGCAGCCTGTCTGGTTGTGACGGACTGCTTCACAGCTTCAAATAAATTCAAATCTATCCCTCCTTAAAAAGAAAAAAGCACCTGACATTCTCTGCTTGAAAATGGCAAGTGCCTGTTAAAGTTCCATATCCTGTTGTCTGTGTTTCGTCTGCGTCGGGGCGGTTCTTTGTGCTTTTTTCTCGTCTGCCTTATCCTGCAAGACTTCCTTGATAGGCTGCTTCTTGGGCGGCTCTTTGCTTTCCTCTGTGCCGGGTGTGGCTTTCCGTACCCAGTAGCGGATGTCCCGCAGCTTCTTCAAATCCTCCTGTACCTCGGTCAGCGGTACTTTCAGCTCTGCGATTTCGCTAAGAAGCGTTTCCTGCTCCTGTTGCAGCTCATTTTTCGTTTTATCCTTATCGTCCGGGTGCTTGGCAAGATAGGCGGCGGCTTTCGCATATCGGGCAACCTCCGGGTGTTCCTGTTTGAATTTCTCCTTTGTTTTCTTGAAAAATATCTTCTGGTACTTCTCATAGACAGGCTTACATTCCTTGCAGTCTGTCCGGCTGGCAAGAATCCCATCAATCACTTTGCTGCGGGCTTCCTTTGGCTTCATCTGACTGCGGTAATCGGCGGCTGATTTCCCGGAAGATTCCAGAAACGCTTCTAAGTCCTCCACAGTGGAAAGCCCCTTTTGCCGGAGATAGGACAGGGCTTCGCTGACTGCCTTTAAGTCCTGTGAAGTCCCCCGGTTCTGTCCAGCCCTTGTCCAGTCCTTCCGTTCTTCCTTTCGTATCTCCATATACTTCATCAGCAGATTGGGAAGAAGTGTTGCCTCCTCCGCCGCCTTTTGTACAAGCAGCTCTTTCCGTTTTTCTCCCAGCTCGGTAATCCAGCCTTTGAGGTTTTGGATAAGCTGCCGGATAGACTTCATCAGATTGTTGGCGGCTTTGATTTCCCGGTTCAGGCTGCCGATATTCGTCTGGATACCACGCTTTTCCATCTGACGGACAGCAGCCCCCTCATGGACAGTAGGGATAATATCAAGCCCCTGTCTGGCATAGGAACGCAAGTCCACACGCTCCGGGCGGTCATTGGCTTCCAGATAGCGGTTCTGGATGACCTCCCATTCATGCCGCCAGATTTCGCAATACTTCTGGTCGTTCCAGTCCACCGTATCCTCCTTGTGGCTTTTCCACCTGCCAGACGGAAGTTTGATCCGTTCCCCGTTTTCGTCAAGGTCATAAACTTTGCGGCTCTTGGGAAGCCATTTCCCATGTTCGTCCATTGCCCGCATGGTCAGCAGGACATGGGCGTGGGGATTATGTCCCGGCGGATGGGGGTCATGGATAGCAAAATCAGCAATCATGCCTTTGGAAACAAACTGCTTCTGGCAAAACTCCCGGACAAGGACAGCGTACTGGTCGGGCGGTATTTCTCTGGGGATGGTAAGCACCCACCGCCTTGCAAGCTGAGAGTTCCATTGCTTCTCCACCGCTTCGGCGGCGTTCCATAAGGTATTGCGGTCTGCATATTCCTGTGGGGCATTTGCCGGGAGCAGGATTTCATTGTGGACGATACCACGCTTTTCTGGGTAGTGCTTCACTTGCTGGTCGTATTCACAGAACAGCTTTTCGCCACTCTGGTAAGCAGCGGCGGCAACCGCAGACTGCCGCTGGCTGTGCTGAACAATCGTGATTTCGTTGTGTGGACAGGGCATTTCGTGTCCCTCCTTTCGGTAATTGGTGGATGGGGTGGCGTTTTACCACCTCATTTGGGGCAGAAAAAAAGCAGGAGACCTTTTCAGATTTCCTGCTCGGTGTGCCGCTGTGTGGGCGGCGGGTATTTAGTTGTAAAAGTTCGGGGCAAGTTGACCCGATGTATAAGAAATAATAAACCAGAAGTTTACAAGCTAAATTTGTTACAACAAAAATGTAAATACTCTTTAACCGATATTTCTTTGCTATTCAAAATTCCAATAGCAACAAATATAACTTCTGCAACTGTAAGATAGCAGTCTTTCAAATCAAAAATAAAAAGGGTAGGTATCTGCAAAAAATCTAAACTTCCACCCCAAAACAGCTTATCAATCAAGCTACATAAACATCCCGATATGCCACAAATCATTATTATTTTTACCCAAAAACTTATATGTGCTCTTTTTGCCTGATATAGCATATATCCTGAAAAAAAGAGGAACAAAACAAACACATTCAATAAAATGGTAACAAACGGACTTGATAATAATTCGAAGAAATTTCCAGCATAAGATAAACGAGTATTTAGTTCTGGATTAAATCTTAAAACTTTGGCTATTATATCAAATTCGCATTTCATAAATACTTTTGAAATTACTATTTTAACCGTCTGGTCAATTAAAACCAATAATGCCACAGGTATAATAAACGGCTTAAACTTTTCCATCAGTAACACTTCCTCTCAAATTATTATTTTATTATTTCTTCTTTTTCGATTTAGGGGTAGGCAATTCCTCATACATAGCATTAAACAATCCTGTCAAAAACTCTTTATTATCAACTTCATCTACCAACAACATTTCTTTTGCTCCCTCGTAAGGTAACTCATACGAAACCGTTGGCATATAACTTATTGCTGATTTTACTGGTTTAACAAGTAATCTATCATCATAGATACCGCCTACAATCTTACCACGATAATAAATGACAAATTCGCCCATCATAGCTCGATAGGTAATTTCATTCAAGCCAGATAACTGACCTAAAATAAATTCTAAATATTCTTTGCTGGATGCCATAACTTTACCTCAATTTCTAAATTTATTACTGACTTCATTATACTTTATTGCTTATCGAAAAGATAGCATATTTTATGAAACTTGTCGGCTGGGAACAGCTTGCATTGCAAGGTGTCCCCAGATGGCAAGTCCACAAAAGGGTAGCTGGCGGCAGCCAGCGCAGGGGAAGCGTAGCGTCCCCTGTTTGATTTGGAGCAGACCTTGACTGCGGAAAATCACAGCCCTCCGGCGAGGAGCCTTCGGAGAACGCAATGCACCAACCTCTGGGTGGTGTATAATTGCGCCCTTAGTAAACTAAGGGGTTTACGGCTTCTCTCGTTCCAGAAGTTTTTTCAATAGTTCCTGCGTGTCCTGCCTGTGAAAAATGAGTTTCAACAACAGCATGACATCATCATCGGTCAGGCGTTCCGGCTCTTGCAGATAACTTTCCAGCATGCCGCCACGAGTACAGAGCCGGTGTGTCCGTTCCTTTCGGGTAAGCTGCTTTAACTGGTGCTGCAATGCCTTTTCATCATTGATGGCTTTCCGCAGTTTCTTTTCGCTTTTTTCCAGCTCCCGGTTGAGCTTTTCCAGCTTTGAGGTATCAGGCAAGGGCAGCGTCCTCCTTTCCCGGTATCAGCACATAAATCCGGTTTGGTTCTCCCACGCCCTGACGCACCCGCATGATAAGTCCGGCGGTTTCCAGTTCATTCAGAGAACGCTTGACCGTCATGGGGCTGCGGGACAGGACAGTGGCAATGGCTGTGACAGGGAAGCAGACAAACAGGATTCCGTTCTCGTCCTCCTGCCCTTTGGATAGCATAGCGTCCAGCATCCGGCAGTACATGACCTTTGCGGTGCTGCTGACTGGAAATCCTGTCAACGCTCTGGGAAATGGCATACAGGGCGGCAATGGTGTGTCTATCGTCATAAATTCAAAATTCATTCGGTGTGTTCCTCCTTTTTCTTGGCTCGTTTGGATAAATAACGGGGGCAGTCAACCACAACCGCCCGGAAGCTCTGCCTGCACCCATGCTGGCATTTCCGGCATAATTCGTTGTAAGTGACACGCCCCCGGTCATTGAGGTAAAAGGAAAGCTCATGCTTCCTCTTTTTGCTCATTCTCGGCATATTGCGCTTCCTCCCGTTTTCGTGTATAGTTTCGGGGCGATTTTCGGCAAAATTACGGTCATAGAGCCGCCTAAAATCTCCCGAAGTATCAGCGATAGGGTAGACTATCCCCCTATCAGATTGTCGTGTTTCGGTATCATTTCGGTGTCAGTCCGCCAGTTCTCCCCGGTGTCGTTCCTCCCCTGAATCTCACAGCGGCGTATCGCTCCCTTTGGTACGCTCGTTTCGGTCAGGGTTCCTCCACATCCCTGCCAAAAGTCATGGCGCTACATCGCCGGGGAAGCATATCCCACACAGGCTGGTCATTCGATTGGAATAATCCATCGATGAACTACCTGTATCATAGAACATTTTTGTGCCCTGTGCCGTATGTCCACAAAGTAGGAATTAGGGGTAAAAAGCGGAAATTTCCACGATTGCGGAAAGTGTGATATAATCCAGATAAGCGGCAGCAATCAAACCGCCGGAAAGGAGCGTGCGCCCATGAAAGGAGCAACAAGCATACAGGAACGCCTTTGGGAACTCCGCAAGGACAAAGGCTTAAATCTGGAAGAATTATCAAAGCTGACGGGCATTTCCAAATCAGCTCTTGGAAATTATGAAAAAGAAGATTATAAGGAAATCAATCATGGCAACCTTATTACGCTGGCAGACTTCTATGGGGTTTCCGTTGATTATCTACTGTGCCGGACAGAGAACCGGGAGCAGATCAACACGCCACTAACGGAGCTGCATTTGAATGATGAAATGGTGGCACTTCTGAAAAGCGGTCGGATTAACAACCGCCTGCTCTGCGAACTTGCCACCCATAAGGACTTTATCAAGTTTCTTGCGGACATTGAGATTTATGTGGATGGGATTGCCACCATGCAGATTCAAAATCTCAACGCTCTTGTCGATACCGTCCGGCATGAAATCATTGAACGGTATCGCCCTGGCGAAGATGACCCGCATTTGAAAGTGCTGCAAGCCGCCATATCAGCGATGATGAATATTTCAGTCACATGGTTCTGGATGACCTCAACCTCATTATCCGGGATATTCGGGAAGCTCACAAAAAAGACAGCGAAAGTGCTCCCCAGACCACCGTTGCCGATGAACTGAAAGAAAATCTGGAAGCGGTCGAAAATTTCAAGGGCAGCCGGGATGAAAAGCTGGTTGTTCTTTACTGCAAGCAGCTCGGTATCAACTATAAAAATCTGTCAGACGAAGAATTTCGCTGGCTGATTCGGATTCTCAAAAAATCAAAGAAAATGGGAACGCCTATCAGCCAGAGGAAAAAACGGTAAAGAAAAAACTGCTGTTGCATGGTTTGTTGGCTCCCATGTAGCAGCGGTTTATGCTGTGGTTATTCAATTAAAATTTCAAAGTGACAAACTTAAACTTCTTCAACATCAATAACATTATATCCTCTTTGCTTTAATGCCTTCGCAAAAAATCCCATTCCAGAAATTAGTTTTCCAGTAAAGCTACCATCGTATATTTGATTTACACCACAAGTAGGACTTCTGGATTGTAATATAACCAAATCAATATCTTCATTTTGAATTTTTGATAATGCCATTGACACTGCTTTATTATATTCAGAATTAACATCATTTCCATTTTCATCTACTACAATCCCATTCACAATTTCTGCACAAGGTCTAGGAATTTTCATGCCAGCTAATATTTCTGGGCAAATAGAAATAACTTCTTTATCCTTTAAGAAATTGATAACTGCTAAATTTTTATTGTTTTTTCCGTTATATTTACAGTTTGTTCCCATAATACAGGCACTAACTAATACCTTCATATTTATCACCCCAAATCAAATTTATTTACATAATCATTCTACCACACCGTTATGAATAAATCATCTCATGCAAAACAATTTCTTCTGCCCGGTTATGGATGTTATTACATCGTTGTACCCATTCCATTTGACAGGTACGCTTTAATTCCTCTGTCACGCCCTCGGTAGCTTTCAGCTGTTCCATGATAGTGTCTAACCGTTCCTGTGCCTGTTCGTTCAGGTCTGCAAGATATGTCCACAATTCTCCGGTCAGTATCAATGTGTTCAATCTGGCTGGGTGGGCTTCTCTTAAATATTCCCGGTGTATCCGTCCGTACTTTCCGATAGGGCGGTGTTCCTCCGGCAGCTTCAAATCCGGGATATAGTAATCTCCAACAAGGATATAATCAATTCCGTTTTCCGTTATTCTTGGTTTCAATTCGCTCATGTTCCTTACCTCCTGTGGAAGCAGGCTCGTCTGGTACTAACTCAATCACATCGGTAATCTCACAATTCAGCGTTTCGCAGATACGGGCTAATGTATCCATACTGATGTGCTTTCCCTCTTTACTCATGTTGGCAATCATATTTGTTGTCATACCAGCGGCAAGCCTTAAATCCTCTTTTCTCATATTACGTTCTAACAGTGTGTGCCAGAGTGGTTTATAGCTGATGTGCATATTGTTTTCCTGCCTTTCTACCCATACCACCGGGGCGGCTGCCCCGGCAGGAACTTTTCTCTTATTATAACACCAATCTTGTGTAATCACAATTTATTCTTGTATCTTGCCGCTGATACCGTCTGGATTGTGCTTTTCCTTTCTTTTTGTTCCCTTTAATTAGCCATGAACTGCTTAATGCCCTGTGATTTTGCCGCAGGGTTGTCCGACCCGTAACCTTCCAGAAGGTTGATGACACCCCATACCGCCAGACCGGCGCCAAGAGCCATGACCAGAATTTTGAGAATGTCGATTGCCTGATTGAAAAATTCCATATACGTTCCTCCATTTTGTTTGTTTGATGGTTTTGGGTACAAAAAAAGCCGCCCACATCGGCGGCGCTTCGGGTCAACATGGCCCGAAGTTACACAAACTCGTCGCTGTCCAGATCATCGAAATTCAACAGGTCAGCTTCTTCGTCCGTGTCGGAGCCGTCCACTTCGTACACCGTGTATTCGTCCTCTGGCTTTAGTCTCAATGGCCGGTGGCGGAACAGGCTTTCCAAGCGGAAGGCGTTTTTCTTTTTATCAAATTCGGCTGTGTACTTGTAATTCGGGTGCTTTTTCAAGTCATACTTCGGGGACAGGAAGGGCGGGAGCCCCCGAAGCTGCAAGATACATTTATCCCCGGGCATGGTGGTGATCTCGCTGGTGGTCATCAGCTCCCGGCCAAGCCGCTGCATATTCTGGCTGTAACTTTCAGACTGTCCACGGCTTCGGCCCTCGGTCTGCATAGAGATGGTGGCCTTGCCCAGCCAGTTTTCCGAAATATCCTTTAGGGTGGAAGCCTCCCGGCCTCCGAGGAATACGATACTGTCCATGTTGCCCATGATGGTTTCGGAATGGTCTTTGTACAATGCCTTGCACTGGCTCATTGCCTGATAAAAAAGCGTCAGGCTGATCTCACGGGAGCGGATGACAGCCACGATTTTTTCCAGCCCCGGCACCTGTCCGGTATTGGCTGCCTCGTCCCACAGCACCCGCACATGGTAGGGCAGACGCCCGCCATAGGTGTTGTCAGCCCGTTCACACAGAAGGTTGAACATCTGCGAAAAAGCGAGGGCAACCAAAAAGTTGTAGGTGGTGTCCGTGTCGCTGATAAGAAAGAACAGCGCCGATTTTTCGTCCCCCAGCTTATCAAGCTCCAGCTCGTCATAGGACATGATCTCCCGGAGCTGTGGAAATAGCGATAGGTAATCCTTTGATGTTATCTCCGGATTTTCCCCCGCCCTAAACCGGGCGTGAACCTTTCAGCTCACCCGGCTTGCCATCAGGAACAGATTTTATTTCATCTCAATAACTCTCAACGTGGACAAGGCTTCTTAACTTATTGAGTTTTTCTTTCTGCTTTTGGTCAAGGCCTAGGATTTCCATATACTTTCTGATAATATCAGGGTTTGTGGCATGAATCAGATGATGTACATCTTCACATACCAACACCAGATTTTGATAGTTGTCCTTGCCGCCTAAATACCGTGGCACTTTGTGATGGCAATGAATATCGCCAATAGAAAGCACTTTGCCAGATACGGCACATTTTCCCATTTGGGCCGAATATAGTGAAAGCCTGTTATCGTTGTATTCGATAGTACGGTATAGAACCGGGTTCCTCATCAGGTAATGAAGAACCGTCATATCGATTCTGTCCAGATTCTTATGGATTTCGGCTCTGCCCTCGGGCGTATAAGAATTGATTTTGCGGTTCATGGACTTTGGGGGCTTGTGCCGTATGTAACCTACCGGGACAACTGCGTGCCCGGCTACATATCGGAGCTGTTTGCTCTTCCCATACCGTTCCCTGATAACTTTTGGGACTTCACACGGAAGTTTCCTTTTCCTGACCTGTTTTGCAGTTTTAACCCGTTCTTTCAGTCTTGCCCGCAGGCTCTTGTGGACAGATAAGGCGAATGGCGTAAGGTCGTCGCAGACCTTTGTGGCTAATTGATAGTAGTCATGGATTCCCATTACATAAACGTTGTAGCGGCAAATCGCCTGATATTCAGTACGCTTGCCTTGTGACGGGAACTCAATGTCGTAAATCAGCCGTTTTAAGTTTGGTTTTATTTTCGCGATAGATTTCTCTCTGATATGGCTCTCCACTACATATTTGGTGCGTCCGTCGCTCCGTTTCCCACGGGGGATAACCTTTAGCTTGAAACCGAGAAACTCTGAATACTGCTCTTTCAGGTTAATCACCTTCGATTTTTCAGGGCTGATTTCAAGAGCGAGCCTTTCATGGAGCCAGCTTTTGGTTGCGTGGAATAGCTTCACTGCATTTTGATAGCTGTTTGTAAATATCTTAAAATCATCAGCATATCGGACGCAGGTAACTTCTTTCAGTTTTGTCCTCCGCAGTGCGGAAAACTTATGGCTTTTACTCACGCTTCCATTCGGATTGACTGTTTCCTTATACGGGAACTCTGTCGGTATTTCTTCCCATTGACTCGCAATCCACCAATCTAATTCATTCAGAACTACATTGGAGAGCAGGGGCGAGATAATACCGCCCTGCGGCGTCCCGACTTCCGGGAATCCAATCCCGGCCACCTCCGCTTTTAACATAGCGGATAGGATACAGAGCAGCTTTTTGTCATGGATTCCCATTGTCCAGAGCTGTTTCAGCAGTTTTCCGTGGTTCACGTTGTCGAAGAACCCCTTGATGTCTATATCTACGACATAGTGGAGATTGCTTCTCTGCATATCCTTATGAACCTGAGCGATTGCGTGCTGTTGGTTCCTGTTAGGGCGGAATCCATAGCTATGGTCGTGGAATTTAGCCTCACATATCGGCTCCATGACCTGCAATACGCACTGTTGTATCAGCCTGTCCATAATTGTCGGTATTCCAAGCGGGCGTTTCTTTGTTGGGTCATTTCCTTTCGGAATCTCTACCCGCCGGACACTTTGCGGAACGTACCAGTCTAACTTGTGCTGTACGGAAGAAATTAGCTGTTCATCAGAGAGTGTTGCTAATTCTGTAATTGTTTTTCCATCTGTGCCGGGTGTCATGCTCCCATGGTTTTTCTTGATGCTGCGGTATGCCAGCCGTATATTTTCGGGCAATGCAATGATTTCAACCAGATGTTTGAAAACTTTACCCTTACTGCTGTCGGCGTACAGCTTATCTTGAATTTCCTGAAAGTCATAATACTCGGCGTGCCTTAACTTATCTTTCTTTTGTGCCTTTCCTGTTGCCATAGTCGGTTACTTGTCCTCACTTTCGTTTGGATTTTCGCCTTTCTTAGTCCTACTCGAACCTATGCGTGTTTATTGATTATGATTTTATTTCTGTTCCTGACTACAGCCCGTCCCTCCACCGCTTACTTTGTTCACGGCTTCACAGGTAGCATGGCTGCTCTTTCCTCCCGGATTAAGAACGGTTATACCGCACCTCCCATAAGGGCGACACGATTTTCCCGTTCAGTGCTTCATCGTGCGTATCCACTCCACATCCGGGGCTTTCCACGTTCCGATATTCCTATCTGTGCATAATACCCTTAACCCTGCCCTTTAGGCCTGTATGCTTGATGATGCCTGTAACACCATAGGGAATTTCATATCGACAAATCTTACTTTCCCCCACATACGCCGTTTTCACGGCTATGGCATTTCTACCATATCCCGTTATAGACCTGTACATTCGGGCTTTTGTCAGCGGTAGTCAGCCGCATTCTGGACATAGGTACTTTATAGACCTCCGGCCTAACACCCCCGGCCACCTCTGGCTCGGTTTTGCTTTATCCCCAAAAGGGACAGTCGCAGGTGCAGACAGCCGACTTCAGCGTGCTGTGTCAGTTGTGGGAAATACGTCCCGTTTCTTCCAACGCAGTATCAAGGGAAGCGTTTCAGGGCGTTACCCCGTCATTCCACTTCTCGGAATATCAGTTAGAAAGGCTGTTGCCTTTCCGTCACTTTTACCTCTTTGCAGGAAAATCCTACGCAAAGTTTATATGCGACAACGTGTCGCTGCACTGTCAAAGGGAGCCAGCCTTGCACCGCAGGAAATCAAAATGCTTTTGGCTGTCTTGCCAGAGACAAATCGTCAAGGACTTTTTAATCAATTTCACAAAAAATTCACATTTCCAATGTCTGATAAAGCCCATTCCATGAATTTCATTTGATTTTTCTTTGGCAGTCGCATATAATGTAAGTAGGGAAATCCCTACTTTCCATATTTCAGGAGGTGAAAGATATGTTAGCAAACGCTTTTGTTGACAACGCAAAGGTCATGGCCAAAGGGCAGGTCACAATCCCAAAAGATGTCCGTGAAGTGCTTGGTGTGGCAAGCGGAGACCGCATTTCTTTTATTGTGGAGGGCGGCACTGTCCGTATCGTTAATTCGGCTGTCTATGCCATGCAGATGCTCCAAGGGGAAATGGCAGGCGAAGCAGAACGGGCTGGTCTCACATCTGACGATGATGTTATGGCACTTGTAAAAGAATTGAGAAATGAGGACGAAAACGTATGAGGGTTCTGATTGATACGAATGTCCTCATATCTGCGGCATTGAGTGCAAACGGTGTTCCCTATCGGGCTTATGTAAAAGCAGCCTCTTATCCTAACCACGGATTGATCTGTGAGCAGAATGTGGACGAAATGAAACGGATATTCAATAAAAAATTCCCCAAACGTCAGGCGGCATTGGACAAATTTCTTTCAATAGCCTTACTGACGCTGGAATTAGTACCCATCCCGACAGACGAAAACACGTCGGAATCACAGGTCAGGGATGCAGATGACCGTCCAATTTTAAGGGCGGCGATTGCGGCAAGGGCTGATGTCCTGCTCACCGGCGACAAGGATTTTCTGGAATCAGGTTTGGAGAATCCAATGATTATGACACCGGCTGAATTTCTTGGCATGGAATAAAAACAGCATTGTATGGCAGGACCGGAAACTGTAACAGCTTCCGGCCTTGTCCTTTTACATCTGCTGTATCTCATTTTTCAGCATACGCTTGATCTTGTCGCTCATGGTCTCCGTGCTGGTCTTACTGAAATGAATCCGCACGATATAGGTGGTGCGGCCTATCTTCTTCACCAGTGCGGGCGGGTTCTCTGCCCCGGCTGTTGCCGTGGTGTCTGCTACATTCTGGATATTTTTCTCGCTGCTCATGGTATCATGCTCCTTTCCCGGACAGTCCACTGATAGGTATGGGGATTGCCCTTGCTGCTGTTTTCAGGTTTCATTTCGGGGAGACAATCCCCCTCGCCGCCTCTTTGGTAGCTGCCGCCTTTTCTTCCCGGAAGTTTCTGCCGGAGAAAAGGACAGGGGCGCACCGCTCCATGATACGGTCATAGATTCTGGCGTGGGCCAGGTCGGGCGGATTTTTGATCTCTTCCAGTTTCAGGTTGGTCGTGACGATCAGCGGCTTCCTGCTCCTGTACCGGCTGTCAATGACAAGGAACATCTGCTCCAACGCATACCCGGTATTGCGCTCCACGCCCAGGTCGTCCAGGATCAAAAGGCTGTAATCGTCAAGGGCGGAGATAAACGCCGCCCGGTCCCCGGCAAACATCCCGGTCAGCCGGTTCAGGATAGAGGGGATATTCGTCATGAGCACCGGTACATCCTGGTCGATTAGGGCATTAGCAATACATCCGGCAAAGAAGGATTTTCCCGTCCCCACGTCACCGAAGAGCAGAAGGCCGGTATTCTCCCGGTATGCCTCCTTCCAGTTTTCCACATAAGCACGGGCTTTCTCCATGAGCGGGTTCTGCCCGTTGTCATTGGCAAAAGTGAAGTCATGGAGATAGCGGTCCTGCAGGCCCTGCGCCCTCCTGCGCCGGATGCTCTCCATGAGCGCCCTCTGTTCCTCGGCGGCCTTCCTCTGCTTTTCGGCCTCCTGCTGGCAGGGGCAGACACAGCGGGGCATGAGGTAGCTGTGCCGGAGCGGGTCGGGGAGGATGGTCTGCCGCCTCCCTCCGCATTTCTTACAGTGGATAAGGCCATCAGAATGGTCTATGTATTCGTCCTCCGATAATTCCGTATCTCCGGCGGTTTTGTCAATAAATGCCCGGACAGCCTCGTTGATCTCGATCATATGGTGTCTCCCTCCTTTACGGTGTAATCCCGGTTTCTTGCCGGTGGAGCCGCCCCTTTCCTGTCCGCATTGGCCCAGCGCCGGATTGTGGCGGCATGGCTTTTATATTCCCTCCCGGTGGATTCCATGTATTCCGACAAACGCTCTACATAGTCCTGCAGGACACTGTCTGAAAATTCATTCTGCAGCTCCGACATTTCTCTTTCTGCCAAAAAAACATTCCCATACTTTCCATAAGCGTGTGCGTCATTATCACACTCTCTATTCTCTATACTCTTATCTCTAATATCTAATCTCTTATCTCTAATCTCTGGTGGACAAATGTCCCCCCGGCTATATGGTGGACATTTGTCCGTCTGTCCGGATGGGAGCAGCTTCTGGCGTTTCAGGCGCATCCGCTCTTTCTTCTTCCGTTCGCCCTCGGTGGAGGACTGGCCGATCAAAAGCTGGATGTCTGCCATGTAATAAGCCCCGTCCGTCAGGACCTCCACAAAACCAAACTCGGTAAAGAGCTTCAATGCCCGCTCCACCGTGCCGATCTGGTGGCGGGTGAAGGTGGCTATGGTCTGGGGCGTGTGGGGCAGGCCGTCCCCAAGCATGAGGACGCCGTTATGTTTCAGCGACATCAGGTACATTTTCAGCAGCAGGTTGGAATACAAAAGCCCGTCCTGTGCGCTTTCCAGTATCACCATCTTCTCGGTGGTGAAAAAGTTCTCTTTCAGTTTCAGGTAGTAATATTTCCGGTTCTCTGACATATCTGTTGCTCCTTTGGTCTCTGGGATAGGGCTGTGAGGCCCGTATACGCCATTTAAGGCTGTTTTTGGGTGCCAGTGATAAAAAGTATTGGCTGCCCTCCGACATTCAAAAAAAAGTGCTTGATTTATAAGGCTTTTTCCCTTCCTAAAGCGTGACATATGCGCCTCTGCTTCCGTTTGCGTTCGGCGGCGTGTTTCCGCTTCATGCGGGCGGCACAGTCCGGGCAGTATTTCGCCCGGTTGGAGCCGGGAAGGAAAAGCCTGGCACAGACGGAACACCGTTTCCGTTCCAGCCGGTGGAAAAGGGCCGCTTCCAATTCCCGGTCAAGGGGAAGGACGGCACAGCGGAACCACCGGCATAAAAGCGAATGGGAGATGCTCTGGACACAGACGCACCCGTCCCCTTCGTCAAGGGCGATACACTGGCCGTTGTCATAGTTGCAGCACTCATGCACCAACTTCCTTGCCCGCCGGAACTGTCCGTAATCCATCAGCGGGATGGGTTCAGTGCTTTTCTTTTTCATGGCGGCACCGGCACTCATGGCCGGTCTCCTGGCAATGGCACTGGCAGCCACATTCATCACCGGTATGGCCGTGTCCGTGATGGCAGGAGCAGGAGCCGCTGCTGGCGTGGCGGTCATGGGGATTCTCCCTTCCCTCTGTACCTCTGCCCGGTACAGGCAACACGGTCCGGCGTGGGATATAAAAATGGATATTGATATGCAAAAGAAAATGTCTCATAGCTGGTTGTCCTCCTTCTTTCTGTTTCGATCCTGCTGTGACTTTTCAAGCTGGTCTGCGGCTTTCCGCAGGTTCTCCACCGCTTTGATCTGCTCCCTCATGGAGCGCATCTCCTGATAGTGGATTTCTTTCTGTACGGTCAGCTTTTCCGATTCCGCCCTCCATTTCTTCGGGGTGACTGGTTCCCCGCCGGATTTCAATTTTTCCAGATACCGGGCGGCGGCTTCGTAAAGGGCAAGCTCCGTTCCGTGCTTCTGCTCAAACTGTCCTTTCTTCCCCGGCTTCACTTTGTCAAGCTGGCGGTGGATGCCTTTGTGCTTCTCGTACTGTTCCCACATGGAGAGGTGTTCGTCCAGGACCTTGATGCGGCGTTCTGCGCTGACGATCTTCCCACGCAGGTCATAGTAGCTTTTATTCATGGCGGAGACTTTCTCATGGAGCTGCCGCATGGTGGTGATCCCATTCCCCTGCAGGAGACTGTAAAGCGCCGCCTGTTCTTTCAGGTCTTTTATTTTTCCGTACCGGGAATCCGGGCTGTCCATTTCCTGCCGGGCCTGCCATAACTGGAGCAGGATGCTTTCTTTTCCTTCCGGTCTCTCTGCCTGTTCCTTTGACCAGTTATAGAGCCGGGTAATGCGGGCTTTTATCTCTTTGAGCAGTCTGTTGTCGGCGGCAATCTGCCGGTTCAAATCTCCTTTACGGGTAGATATGCCACGCCTTTCCATCTGCATAGCTGCCACGCCTAAATGGACGCTGGGGATTTTATCTACGCCCTGGCGCTTATAGCTGCGGTGGTCGATCCGCTCCGGCCTCCCGGCTGATTCCAATGCCTTATTCGCATACGTCGCCCATGCCGCCCGCCACTTCTCGGCGTTGCCTTTGTCGTTCCAGTCGGTGGTGTCCTCCCGGTGGTTCTTATAGCCGCCTTTCCCGTCCGGGATTCTCTGTCCCTTCCTATCCAGGTCATAGACCTTGCGGCATTTTGCGCCCCACTTGCCGGATTCTTCCAGTGGTCGGATGGTGAGCAGGATATGTACATGGGGGTTGCCGGTCCCCTTGTCGTGGATGGCAAAGTCGGCGCACATGCCGGCTGATACAAAGTTGTCTTTCACATACCCACGGACAAGGGCCAACTGTTGCTCCCTGTTAAGCTCCACCGGCAGAGCCGCCTCGACTTCACGGGCAAGCTGGCTGTTCTTTGAAGTCTCAACTTGCTCCACGCTGTTCCATAGGATAGAGCGGTCGGAAAATTCCGGCGGGGCATGGGCGGGCAGCATGACCTCCGAATGGATGATGCCGCCCTTTCTGGTATAGTCGTGGGTCAGACCGTCCCACTCATTGGTGAGCTTCGTGCCGCTCCGGTATGCGGCGGCAGCCACGGCGGACTTGCCCTTGCTGCGCTGGATGATCTTGATGGGGCAATGGAAGATTGCCACGGGTTTTCGCCTCCTTCCGGGATGGAATGTATAAGGCTCTGCCGGAAATGGCAGCCGCAAAGCGGGTGTCGTTTCCAGCGGAGCGCACAAGGGGTTTGGGGAGTGTAGCTCCCCATCGCGTCCAGAGGACGCCACGCCCCCGGCAGGGCGCACGCACCGGAACGGTGCATAAGTGCGCCCTTGTAACCAAGGGACTTAGGAAGCATCCCCGGATTTGCGTACATTTGCGGCGGCTTCGTCTGCCCCCGGCAGGCGGGAGAGCGCAAGCAGAAATGCCTTGGCTTCCTCGCCGGTCATGGCGGCGGCTGCCGGGAAAATGCTTTCCAGAACCGCCCCATGCTCGATCAGGCGGCGGGTCCTGGAACGACGCTCCGTGTCCGTCTTTCTGTTCAGGAGAATCTTCTGGCGGTTCTGAAGCTGTTCAATCTCCCTCTGGACTTTCTGCTGTTCAGACTGTAACTTTTTTAAGTCCTTCATTTTCGTTTTCCCCTTTCCGCTTACCGCTCCGGCTGTTTGGGTTTCTTATCAGGATAGAGCTTTCCGGCGCATACGGCGGCATGGCTTCTGATCTTCACCTCGCCCCGGCCTTCGCTGGCCCTGGCATTCTGATAGCCTTCATCAGAGAGGAAAAAGCGGTATCTCTCTCCGGGGAATCCCACCGGGCTGTCGCTGTTTAAAATATCCACCATTACCATGTGCCTTGTCCCCGGCAGGAACCGCTCCGTCCCGGCCAGGTCATGCCCCAGCAGGGCCGGCTCCTTTGCCGCCTCTGCAAGCCTCCTGCGGATGGAATTGTCCCTCTCTGTGATAAAGGCGGCCCGGTTGTCGGCAATGAACCGGCTGCACTCCGGCTCTGCCAGTTTTTCCAGCTTCCTCACCGTGTTCTCAACAATCATCTTTGTCAGCAGGTCGTCCTTCCTTTCCAGGATTGGCACGATCTCTTTCAGCCCCGCAAGTGTTTCCTCCTTCGTGGGCGCTGCGTACTGGTAGAGCATTTCCAATTCGCTTTTTGTAAAATTCATTCCTTCATTTCCTCCATTTCTTTTTCTCAAAATATCTCCGCATCCGCTTTAAGGCGCTCTTGATGGTCTGCTGTACCACGGAGACGCTCACGCCTTCTTCGGCGGCGATCTCGGCCAGCTTCTTCCCAAGGACATAGCGGGCATGGATGCGCCTCGCCTGTGTGTCCGTCAAATCCCCCATGGCCTCGGCCAGCTGTTCCAGCATGGTGAGGAAAATCTGTTCTTCCTCCCGCTCCACAAGGATGTCCTCCGGGGATTTCGTGGTGAAGTCCAGGGCGCAGTTCTCAATCCCGTCCTCACAGTCGAGGGAATAATAGGCTTTGTGATACCAGATTTTATGGGTGCGGTTGTTTTCCTCCCTGTGCATGAGCAGCAGCGCCTCGGCCACCTCGTCCGACACATCCACAAAGGTGTCCTTCACAAAAAGGGGATAGTAATACTTCTTTAGGTTGACAGTCTGCATGGGCTTACCTCCTGAAAAGGGAAAAGCCGGGCAGCCGTGAAACTGTCCGGCCTCCCTGAAATGTGATAGGGAACAAGTCCCTTCACTGGGTAGCCTCAAAACTGGTTATTCGTTAGGGTGCTTTTTGAAAAAGGCAATAAATTTTTTCCGGACCGCTTCAATGCTTTCATAAACACTTACTTTGGAGCAGCCGCACACCAGACCGATCTCGGAATAGCTCAACCCTTCCAGTGCGTAGAGCAGGAACCGGCGGCGCTGGGTCTCGGTGCAGCCGTCCAGGACGAAAAACAGCTCGTCCAATGTTTCGCTCCGGCAGAGATATTCCTCCGGCGTTTCGCTGTAGATTCCGGTTCCTTCCGTGGCGACTATGTACTCGTCAAACTCCCTCCCGTCCCAATGTCTCCGCTGCTCATGTGCCAGGTTCTCCGCTTTGTGGTCAGCCCGGTCAAGATATTCGTAGACTTCCATGCTCACGTCCACGGACAGGGGTTGTCCGTTCAATTTGATGGTGACTTCCATCTTCCTTTCCTCCGTTCAGATTTTTTGCAAAGGTTTCTGAACGGAGAGGGCGGGGAGCGGCACCTGGGCGGCGGTTCCCGCCATGCATGGGAATCCTCCCATGAGGACGCAGAAACGCCCGGACGGATATTTTCCATTCGGGCGCATAAAATACGATATTCACTTATAATGCGACGAATTTCGCACTCGCCGGTAGAATGTCCCCATCGGGCGGACGGGATTTTTTTGACAGGATGGCGCCTGCCTGGCTGTATGAAAATGTGCTGGCTCTCATGGCGGCTGCCTCCTTCATTCCAACCGCCGATTATGCCAGTATCAAAAGCATTTGTCCTAACGAAAAAGCAGCGGCTTTGATTTTTCAAAACCGCTGCAATCTCAAACGGATATGTAGTTCGGGCGCACGGAATAGCCTGCCCTTAATGACGGTTTTTTTCTTCCCCCATCCGGGGCAGGCAGTTCCAGTATTCAGGGAAATGTGCTGGCGTGCGCTTAGTCAGCCTTTCCGATTTTCTTCTTTAGTTTTTCAAAAGACGTGTCACTGATAGCGTGTTCAATCCGGCAGGCATCCTGCTCTGCGGTTGCTTCATCTACACCAGCAGCAATAAGCTGTTCTGTAAAAAACCGGTGTCGCTCATAAATCTTTTCGGCAACTTTCCGACCTTTCTCTGTCAGATGGAGAAAGCCGTCTGTATCCATCGCAAGAAATCCTCCGTCTCGCAGAACGCCCACCGCATGGCTGATACTCGGCTTACTGAATCCCATGTGCCGGGCAAGGTCAACGGAGCGCACCGCACTTTCTCCCATCTGCTTTTGCAGTATCAATATAGCCTCCAAATAGTCCTCGCCTGACGCATGAATCTTCATCTGTACCTCCTTTATGTAAGGCTCCAGCCAGAGGACTTTTTACGGATATTCACAAAATCCTGATAGATTCCGGCTTTTGCCATAAGCTCGTCATGTGTGCCTTGTTCATTGATACGCCCATCAGAAATGACAAGAATCTGATCGGCTTCCCGAATCGTATTTAGACGGTGTGCAATCACAAGCAGTGTCTTACCCTTTACCAGTTCACTGATAGTCTCTTGGATATAGCTCTCATTATCCGTATCATGGTTACGCCTGGCTTCGCCAGTTCCTGGTGGATGTACGGGTAGTCTGGCTCTACGTACCGGCACCCGCCCTTATACTTGCCGGGGAACAGAATTTCCTCCAGCTCCGCGTTGGTGATGTTGTCATTCAGCGGCCAGCTCAGGCCAAGTCTATCCGCTGCTTCATACACCTCTTTCATCTTCTCTCGGGATGCCACTTTGCTCCGCCCCATTTCACGCTGGCCGCATCCCTTGCTGCGCAGCATGAGGATCTTCCGGTAGTCCGTCATTTCTTGGATCTCCTGTGTTGAAGTCACACATTTCCTGTGTGCTTCTTACAGTATGTGGCCTCTCTTTTGCCCTGGTAACCCTCTCTGGCGAGGTGGCGGATTTTCTCCGTGCATGTGGCAAGTCTGCTCCGGTATATGCACACTGTTCATTTGATCAAAATAAGGAATAAATTTCTCCCAACACCAAGGTCCATGAAAAGAACCGCTCAAAAAAATAATTATTTTGTTTTTCATATGTTCTCTTTTTTCCAAAGAGAGCCATTCTCTGGCTCTCTTTAAGTTTCTAAATTATCAATAACCTATATATCATTCTGCTGATTTTACATTTTGCGGATTAAAAAAGCATGGCGCACCATCGAAAGTATAACCAGAAATTTTGTCACTATTAAACACTATCATATCCTTAGAATATGTCAGTGGAATGTCGATTGCATTATCAAGATCATAATTTATCAGATAGTTATAAATTTTCTGTACTTCATCCGGGTTATCGGTCTGTGTTACAGCAGTAATACTGTCGAAAAATTCCTGTGCGTCACTGACTTTGCTGAGGGATGCTGTCTGCGGGGTCATCATTGACATTGGAGTAAAAAAGCAATGTGGTGATGCGTATTCATACTGGGTGGGCCAGAAAGTCATATCAAATTCGCCAGCCATATAAGCAGAATACCATTCCATCTGCTCCTGGGATATAATACTGACCTCAATGCCTACTTCTGCTAACTGGCTTTTAATCAGAGTGGCAATCGGCATATTAAGCGCATCGAAACTGGCATCTACCGTCAGGGTAATGCTAAGCGGTGTTCCACCTTTTTCACGCACACCACTTGTACCCATGCTCCATCCGGCCTCATCCAAAAGTGAATTTGCTTTGTCCTGGTCATAAGAGTAATTTGTGTTCAGGTCAAAATCTGTATAAGGTGTTCCTTTCGGAAATGGCATATCGGCGATTGATTCGTATCCATAAGCCAGCCCGTCTGAAATTGCAGATTTATCTATTGCATATGCGATTGCCTGACGTACTTTGACATCCTGAAGCTTTTCAGAAGATGCGTTCAAAGTCATATCACGGGCGCGAGTGTCCATATCGGCAATCAGACCATCAATACCGCCTATAGATATAGCCTGCTGGTAATCTTCATAGGAGAGCAGGGAACCGCCAAAAATCATATCAATTTCGCCAGTTTTCAGCGCCTGTAATCTTGAAGTAGAATCAGGGATATATTTGTCAATGATTTCGTCGTAATATGGCTTCTCGCCCCAATAACTTTCATTGCGCTCAAAACGGGTATATTTGCCTTGCACATACTCGGCATAGGTATAAGGACCAGTTCCTACGACCCCCTGTACTGTCTGAAAATCTCCGGGGGCAATAATCTTTGGGGATACCATAACCATCACGTCCGGCCAGCAAAAATCATAAAGATAAGCATAATAAGGGTGGGAATAAGTAATGGTAACTGTGTATTCGTCCGTTGCCTCTACACGCACCATATCTGTGATGGCTTTCAGTGTCATATAGCTGGGATTCGTCTGGTTAAACTCCAGATTAGCTTTTACAGCTTCAGCGTTAAACGGCTCTCCATCATGGAAAGTGACATCCTGCCGAAGGTTCAATGTAAGAACTGTGCCATCATCATTGAAAGAAAAATTTTCTGCCAAATTTCCTTTCACTTCGCCATCTTCATATTTCAACAGGGTTTCATAAACCAGCATAGAGGTCTGATGATTAAAGGAACCCATATACAGAGGCGATAACATGGTGGTTTCAGATGCGGCGGCGAAGGTCAGGGTTTTGCTTTGCTTTGTATCTGTGTTACTTACATTGTCCCCTGTTTCAGGTAAACTGTACCCTTTGTCAAGGACAAATTTTTTGACCCCATGGACAGGGAGTCATATCTCCTGTCCATAGGTGTGTTATTCAGTTGTCTTCTGGTTCTTCGAATTCCGGAATG
>CAJTDL010000045.1 GCA_910575035.1 Lachnospiraceae bacterium | reverse complement strand
TGCAACTGCCATAAAAATACTCCTTTTCAGTAAGAATTGTCATATCTTAATTCTTACCAAAAAGGAGCCATTTTTAACCAAAGACACAAACTATTTTACACTACCGAAAACGTAGTCAGGAAGCCCCAGCCTTCTTAAAAATAAACCCTCCGAAATCTTAAAAACCTCAGATTTCGGAGGGCCTTACCTATACACAGTTATCAGAACCCCTTCTCATATTCTTTCCCCTTTTCAGACACTCTATTCTGTATCTGCTCCCATCAGCATCTCCCTGTCTTCTTCCAGGCCTGCCTCTCCACTATCTTCTATATCCATCGGAAAATCGCCATCTTCGCCAACTCCTGCCTCGTCATCTTCGTCAGCAAGCTCTGCCAGCAGATCACTGTCTTCCTCAAAATCCCCTTCCATTTCCTCAAAATCCTCTTCGCCGAAATCATCCTCCTGCCCTTCATCCTCTGGCATATAGCTGAAATCCATCATGTCATCCTCAAAATAGATATCATCCGTCTCTTCTACATCTGTTGAAAGCTTAATGTCACGGTAACGCTTCATGCCTGTTCCAGCCGGGATCAGCTTACCGATAATCACGTTTTCCTTTAAGCCGATTAGCGGATCCACTTTGCCCTTAATGGCTGCCTCCGTCAGAACCTTCGTCGTCTCCTGGAAGGATGCGGCAGACAAGAAGGAATTGGTAGCCAACGATGCCTTGGTAATTCCCAGCATTACCTGCTTGCCTTCTGCCGGCTCCAGGCCTTCCATCTCCAGGCGCTCATTGGTATCCTCATAATCCAGGATATCCACCAGTGTCCCTGGCAGGAACTCAGAATCCCCATTGTTCTCTATGCGGATCTTCTTCAGCATCTGGCGCACAATCACTTCAATATGCTTGTCATTGATCTCCACACCCTGAAGGCGGTATACGCGCTGCACTTCCCGGAGCATGTAATCCTGCACGGCACGGACGCCTTTGATCTTCAAAATATCATGGGGGTTGATGCTTCCTTCTGTCAGCTCATCACCTGCCTCCAGCACTGCCCCGTCTACAATCTTAATCCTGGAACCATAGGGAATCAGGTATGCCTTCATCTCGCCTGTTTCATCATTGGAAACAATAACCTCACGCTTCTTCTTCGTATCCTTAATCGTGGCCTTGCCTGCAAATTCCGTGATAATGGCAAGCCCCTTTGGCTTACGGGCTTCAAACAGCTCCTCCACACGGGGGAGACCTTGTGTTATGTCATTACCAGCAACGCCGCCTGTATGGAAGGTACGCATGGTCAGCTGCGTCCCTGGCTCACCGATAGACTGCGCCGCAATAATGCCTACGGATTCTCCTACCTGTACCGCCTGGCCTGTGGCCATGTTGGCGCCATAGCATTTTGCACAGATTCCATTATGGGAACGGCAAGTAAGGACTGTACGGATCTTTACCTTATCCAGGGGCTTGCCTTCGCTGTCAACACCCTTGCTCATTACCAGTGCTGCACGCCTGGGCGTGATCATATGGTTCGCCTTTACCAGCACATTTCCCTCTGCGTCACAAATATCCTCACAGGAGAAACGCCCTGTAATACGTTCCTGCAGGCTCTCAATCTCTTCCTTGCCATCCTGGAACTCCTTCACATACATGCCTGGCGCTTCCTTGCCCTCACAGCAGTCAATGTCACGGATGATCAATTCCTGGGATACATCCACCAGACGCCTGGTCAGGTATCCAGAGTCCGCCGTACGCAGCGCTGTATCAGAAAGCCCCTTCCGTGCGCCGTGGGCAGACATGAAGTACTCCAATACATCCAGCCCTTCACGGAAATTGGACTTAATGGGCAGCTCAATGGTACGGCCTGTGGTATCTGCCATCAACCCGCGCATTCCAGCCAGCTGCTTGATCTGCTTATCAGAACCGCGGGCGCCGGAATCTGCCATCATATAGATATTATTGTAATGATCCAAACCGCCCAGCAGCTCCTTGGTCAGGACGTCGTCTGCCTGCCTCCAGGTCTCCACCACTTCTTTGTAACGCTCTTCCTCTGTGATCAGGCCGCGCTTGTAATTCCTGGTGATCTTATCTACAGTATCCTGGGCATTTTTGATTAATTCTGGCTTCTTCGCCGGCACAGTCATATCGGAAATAGACACCGTCATAGCTGCACGGGTGGAATATTTATAGCCCATGGCCTTAATATCATCCAATACCTCTGCTGTCTTGGTAGCCCCATGGATATTGATGACCTTCTCTAAGATCTGCTTCAATCCTTTCTTGCCCACATGGAAATCAATTTCCAGATTCAGGCAGTTATCCGGGTTGCCCCTGTCTACAAAGCCCAGATCCTGCGGCAGGATTTCATTGAAAATAAAGCGCCCCAAGGTGGACTCCACATTTCCGCTGATCACGCTGCCATTAGGCATTGTCTTTGTAACACGGACAGTAATCCGGGAATGAAGGGTCAACGCCTCATTTTCATAAGCCAAAATCGCCTCATTCACATTTTTAAAGAATTTCCCTTCGCCCAATGCCCCAGGCCTTTCCTGGGTCAGGTAGTAAATGCCCAGCACCATATCCTGGGAAGGCACTGCCACTGGCCCGCCGTCGGAAGGCTTCAGCAGGTTGTTGGGGGACAGCAGCAAAAACCGGCATTCGGACTGTGCCTCTACGGACAAGGGCAGATGCACTGCCATCTGGTCGCCGTCAAAGTCCGCATTGAAGGCTGTACATACCAATGGATGCAGCTTAATGGCCTTACCTTCGACCAGGATTGGCTCAAAGGCCTGGATTCCCAGCCTGTGCAGGGTAGGGGCACGGTTCAGCATAACGGGATGTTCTTTGATTACCTCTTCCAGCACATCCCATACCTCGGACTGCAGCCGTTCCACCATTTTCTTGGCGCTTTTGATATTATGAGCCTTGCCGTTGGATACCAATTCCTTCATTACAAAGGGCTTAAACAGTTCAATCGCCATTTCCTTTGGCAGGCCGCACTGGTAAATCTTCAGCTCCGGCCCCACCACGATAACGGAACGCCCAGAATAGTCTACACGTTTTCCCAACAGGTTCTGGCGGAAACGCCCCGATTTTCCCTTTAACATATCGGACAGGGACTTCAGGGCACGGTTGCCAGGCCCAGTTACAGGGCGCCCCCTGCGGCCATTGTCAATCAAGGCATCCACTGCCTCCTGCAGCATCCGCTTCTCATTCCTTACAATAATATCCGGCGCGCCCAGCTCCAACAGCCTGCGCAGGCGGTTGTTCCGGTTAATAATCCGGCGGTACAAATCGTTCAGGTCAGAGGTGGCAAAACGCCCGCCGTCCAGCTGTACCATAGGACGCAGATCCGGCGGGATTACCGGAATCACATCCATAATCATCCACTCTGGGCGGTTCCCGGAGCCACGGAAAGCCTCCACTACCTCTAAGCGCTTGATAATCCTGGCACGCTTCTGCCCTGTAGCATCCCGCAGGGCTGCCTTCAGCTCTACCGAATCCTTTTCCAAATCTATCGCCTCTAACAGTTCCTTGATCGACTCTGCACCCATGCCTACCCGGAAGCCGCTGCCAAATTTTTCCCTTGCATCCTGATATTCAGCTTCTGACAGGATCTGCTTGTACTGCAGGTCGCTTTCCCCTTTATCTAATACAATATAGGAAGCGAAATACAGCACCTTTTCCAATGTCCTTGGGGACAGGTCAAGGATCAGCCCCATACGGCTGGGAATCCCCTTGAAATACCAGATATGGGAGACAGGGGCTGCCAGCTCTATATGCCCCATCCGCTCCCTGCGGACACTTGCTTTTGTGATTTCCACGCCGCAGCGGTCGCAGACTACGCCTTTGTAACGGATTTTCTTATACTTTCCGCAATGGCATTCCCAGTCCTTGCTCGGCCCAAAGATTTTCTCACAGAAGAGCCCGTCCTTTTCCGGCTTCAGGGTCCTGTAATTGATTGTCTCCGGCTTCTTTACCTCGCCCCGGGACCATTCCCTGATTTTCTCAGGGGATGCCAAGCCAATCTTGATGGCGTCGAATGTGATTGGCTGGTACTTCTCTTTATTCATAGCTTCTGGCATGTATGTCACTCCCTTCTGTTATTCATTGTCAAGACCATCTACAAAGTCAGCAAAATCATCTTCCAGAACCAATGCCAATTCCTCATCGTCTACCTCTGGCTCATCTTCCTCGATATCCTCCAGCTCCTGGTTCTCCTCGTTAAATTCCTGCTTGCTAAAGCCCATTGCCCCAAAGGATTCCTCCTCCTCAAATGCAAAGTTCCTGTCGCCTGCAATAATGGAATTTAAATCTGTATTGCCATATTCGCTGGTTTCCATCAGTTCCACTTCTTCCCGGTTCTCGTCCAAAACCTTCACATCCAGGCCCAAAGACTGCAATTCCTTCAGCAATACCTTAAAGGACTCCGGAATGCCTGGCTCTGGGATATTGTCGCCCTTAATAATGGCTTCATAAGTCTTCACGCGCCCAATTACATCATCGGACTTCACCGTAAGGATCTCCTGTAGGGTATAGGATGCGCCATAGGCCTCCAATGCCCAAACCTCCATCTCTCCGAAACGCTGGCCGCCAAACTGCGCCTTACCGCCCAAAGGCTGCTGGGTCACCAGTGAGTACGGGCCAGTGGAACGGGCATGGATCTTATCATCTACCAAATGGTGCAGCTTCAGGTAATGCATATGCCCAATAGTAACCGGGCTGTCAAAATACTCTCCGGTCCTGCCGTCACGGAGCCTTACTTTTCCGTCTCTGGAAAGAGGCACGCCCTTCCATACTTCCCTGTGTTCCCTGTTCTCATACAGATAGTCCATCACCTCCGGAAGCATCTCTTCTTTATGCTTCGCTTCAAAATCTTCCCAGGAAAGATTTACATAATCGTTAGCCAAATCCAGGGTGTCCATAATGTCATCTTCTCTTGCACCGTCAAAGACAGGCGTTGCAATATTAAACCCAAGTGCCTTTGCCGCAAGGCTTAAATGGATCTCCAATACCTGCCCGATATTCATACGGGAAGGCACGCCCAAGGGATTCAGCACGATATCCAATGGCCTGCCGTTGGGAAGGAAGGGCATATCCTCCACTGGAAGCACACGGGAAACCACACCCTTATTGCCGTGACGGCCTGCCATCTTATCACCTACAGAAATTTTACGTTTCTGGGCAATGTAAATGCGCACGGCCTGGTTCACGCCTGGGGACAGCTCATCCCCATTTTCCCTGGTAAATACCTTGGCGTCCACCACAATGCCATATTCCCCATGAGGCACCTTCAGGGAAGTGTCACGGACTTCTCTTGCCTTCTCACCAAAAATGGCCCGCAGCAGCCGTTCCTCTGCTGTCAGCTCCGTCTCACCCTTGGGGGTTACCTTGCCCACCAGGATATCCCCAGCGCGCACCTCAGCCCCAATACGGATAATACCTCTTTCGTCCAGATCCTTCAGCGCGTCATCGCCTACGCCTGGGACGTCCCGGGTAATTTCCTCCGGCCCTAATTTGGTGTCCCTGGCCTCTGCCTCATATTCCTCAATATGCACAGAGGTATAGACGTCCTCCTGCACAAGGCGTTCGCTCAACAGTACTGCATCCTCGTAATTATAGCCTTCCCAGGTCATAAACCCAATCAGCGGGTTCTTCCCCAAAGCCAGCTCCCCATTGGAGGTGGAAGGCCCGTCTGCAATCACCTGCCCGGCCTCTACCCTGTCCCCTTTGAATACAATGGGGCGTTGGTTGTAGCAGTTGGACTGGTTGCTGCGGGAGAACTTGGTTAATTTATAAATCTCTTTTTTGCCGTTTTCCAGACGGATGGTAATCTCATTGGAAATGGAACGCTCTACCACGCCTGCATGTTTTGCCACTACGCATACGCCAGAGTCCACAGCTGCTTTCGGCTCCATCCCTGTCCCTACCGCCGGCGCCTCTGTAGTCAAAAGGGGCACTGCCTGGCGCTGCATATTGGATCCCATCAGCGCACGGTTCGCATCATCATTTTCCAGGAAAGGAATCAACGCCGTAGCCACAGAGAACACCATTTTCGGGGAAACGTCCATATAGTCAAACATGGTCTTCTCATATTCCTGTGTTTCTTCCCGATAACGGCCGGATACAGAATTCCTTACAAAATGGCCTTCCGCATCCAACGCCTCATTCGCCTGGGCTACATGGTAATTATCTTCTTCATCTGCAGTCATATAGACAACCTCATCCGTAACCCTGGGGTTTTTGGGATCTGACTTGTCAATCTTACGGTAAGGCGCCTCTACAAATCCATAATCATTGATCCTGGCATAGGTAGCGAGGGAGTTAATCAATCCAATGTTCGGCCCTTCAGGCGTCTCAATGGGGCACATCCTCCCATAATGGGAATAATGCACGTCACGCACTTCAAAACCGGCACGGTCCCTGGACAGGCCGCCAGGCCCCAAAGCGGACAGACGCCGTTTGTGGGTCAGCTCGCCCAAGGGGTTATTCTGATCCATAAACTGTGACAGCTGGGATGAGCCAAAGAATTCCTTGATGGCAGCCGTCACCGGCTTGATATTGATCAGGCTCTGGGGGGAGATTGCCTGTTGATCCTGGGTAGTCATACGCTCACGCACCACACGCTCCATCCTGGAGAGCCCAATGCGGTACTGGTTCTGGAGCAATTCCCCTACCGCACGGATACGGCGGTTGCCCAAGTGGTCAATATCGTCGTCATTTCCCAGGCCATACTCTAAATGCATATTGTAATTAATAGAAGCTAAAATATCTTCCCTTGTAATGTGCTTTGGAATCAAATCTGCGGCATTGCGGTGCAGCGCTTCCTTAATCTCATCCAAAGTCTCATTTTCTTCCAGTATTTTTTCCAGGACGGGGTAATATACTAGTTCTGTAATCCCCAGCTTCCTGGCTTCCTGCTGGTCAATATCCACATAATTGGTCACATCCACCATCAGATTGGACAATACCTTGACATTGCGTTCTTCACACTGAATCCAGACATAAGGAACCGCTGCATTCTGGATCCGATCCGCCAGATCACGGTCTACCGTTACGCCTTGTTCTGCAATGATCTCCCCCGTGGAAGCATCCATAACATCCTCTGCCAGCACCTGTCTGTGGATACGGTTTCGAAAGGACAGCTTTTTATTAAATTTATACCTTCCTACCTTGGCCAGGTCATAACGCCTGGGGTCGAAGAACATGGCATTAATCAGGCTCTCTGCGCTTTCTACTGTCAGAGGCTCGCCTGGGCGGATCTTCTTATACAATTCCAGCAAGCCTTCCTGATAATTGGTAGCCACATCCTTGCCAAAGCTTGCAATGATCTTTGGCTCCTCGCCAAACAAATCTATAATCTCCTGGTTTGTCCCAAGCCCCAATGCACGGATCAGCACTGTGACTGGAACCTTCCTGGTTCTGTCTACACGTACATAAAATACATCATTTGAATCTGTCTCGTATTCCAACCATGCGCCACGGTTTGGAATAACGGTGCAGGAATACAGAGTCTTCCCTACTTTATCGTGTGCAATTCCGTAATATATTCCGGGAGAACGTACCAACTGGCTTACGATTACACGTTCCGCCCCATTGATCACAAAAGTTCCCGTTTCTGTCATAAGTGGTAAATCGCCCATGAAGATCTCATAGTCTTTGACTTCGTCTACTGCTTCCTTATTATAAAATCTAACTCTCACCTTAAGGGGCGCGGCATATGTGGTGTCACGCTCTTTGCATTCCGCGATGGAATACTTGACATCTTTTTCACACAGCGTAAAATCAATGAACTCCAGACTTAGCTGGCCGCTATAGTCTGCGATTGGGGAAATATCTGCAAATACTTCTTTCAATCCTTCGTTGATAAACCAATTATAAGAGTCTTTCTGAACCTCAATGAGATTCGGCATTTCCAATACTTCCTTTTGTCGCGAGTAACTCATACGAACGCTTTTTCCTGCTTTGACCGGACGTATTCTGTTTTTCTCCATTGACGCTTCACCTCTCGTTTTATTATTTCCGTTAATTTAGTACCCATGGAGCCGTTTATATCCAAATAAACGCCCCATTCGCGTGTTCATGGAACAATGGCATATATAAGGCCTATACCTATATAAAATAGGAAATCCTTATTTTACCACTATATCTATTTCCCAGCAAATAGGTATATGTTACCACAATAGTGCACTTTATATGATAGCACAATGAAAGAAAGCATGTCAAGAGGGGAATTTTAAAATTCTCGTTACGATTCACGGCCTGGAAGCCGCTCATGGCAACAATTCGGGGCGGTATTTGAAGTTTTGCTTCACAGAAACCACCTCTCACTCCTGAATCATTCTCTTACGTAAAGCGCAATTCAGCGCATTTCTGATCTAGGAATAGCAACAAATTTTCCCTTAACCACCTCCTTTTCCCAATTCCAGACGATTTGTAGAAAGTGCACAAAAAATGCCGGAAATCTTTGCCAAAAAACGGATATAGAATTACAATAAAGTGGCAAAATCATATACAAATTACACAAAAGGATGGAAACCAATATCCTTTTGTTGTGTTGCCATAAAACAGCTTTTTCAAAGCATTTTTGAGTTCATATCACATTATATTTTGCTTCCACAGTAAATGCATGGAAATAACATCCCCTTGTTTCCCTGCATTTGCTGTGGAAGCAGCAAAATATTGTGGCAGAAGCAGGAAATGGAAACAAGTATGAATGAACAGGGAAAGGAGGGACATATTTGTACGCCCTTGCAGCAGCGCTTTGCCAACAGGTGTCAGACTGTATTTCGTGGGTCGTTGCAGAACCCATGAATAAAAGCCGCTGCCAAAATGCAGGGCTTCAGAGTATACTTCCAGGATGTCATAAGAAATGATCTTCCACCCTGGCGCCCATTTCCAGATCCGCCCGCATATCCATGCGGCTTACCGAACTGCAGCCTCGGCCTGGGATTTGCCTTCTGCCACAAAAACCTCTATAGAAAGGAGTTTACAGACAAATATGAGCTCAAAAAAATTGAAACGTTTCTTAAGTGTCGCACTGTCATTGAGTATGGTGTTCTCGATGAATGTGACAAGTTTTGCCGCTGATGCTGACATTCCAGCGGCACCCGATGCCATCGTAGAAGATGCAGCGCAAGAGCCTGCAGCCGACGAGGCGCCAGCAGCAGAAGATACCACAACAGAACCAACAGAGGATGAGGTGCCGGCAGCAGAAGATACCGCTGCAGAACCGGCAGAGGATGAGGCCAACGGCGGGGATACTACCCCTGCAGATGATGCAGGCCAGACAGATGGGCAACCCCCTGCAGATACTGAGGAGCCTACTACTCCAACTGACCCGCCATCAACATGTGAGCATGATTGGAAATCAACCACCGTGCTGAAGCAGGCAAACTGCAAGACAGAAGAAACCGGTATTGAGCTGGTTACTTGCTCTAAATGCCAGAACACAGATTACCGTACCCTCCCCTTTGCACATACTGCTGGGGAAAGCACTGTCACAAAAGCACCCACTTGCGTAGAGGAGGGGATAAAATCCATCACCTGCTCTGTATGCGGCACATCTTATACAGAGTCAATTGACGCCACAGGCAAGCATGATGTGGAGGAAAAAATCACTCCCGCCACCTGCCAGAGCCCCAAGAAAATCGAGCAAGTATGCCGCACATGCAAAACCACGATCAGTTCCAAAACAGAAGGCGAAGCTGCAGAACATACCTATAAAGTAGTAGAGACTACCCCTGCCACTTGTGTTGACAAGGGAAGCAAGAGATTGGAATGCTCTGTATGCAAGGCCACAAAGACAGAAGAAATCCCGGCACTTGGCGGAAACCATAACGAAGTGGAAATCCCGGCTGTAGCCCCCACTTGCAGTAAGAAGGGCATGACAGCAGGCAAAAAGTGCTCTGTATGCGGCACAATCACTGTGCAGCCTACCGAATCCTCCGATCCTCAGCCTGCACATCAAGAGGCCAGCATCCCTGATGTGGCTGCAACCTGCAAGGCTCCAGGCTCTACCGGAGGCAAACAATGCACTGTATGCGGTACGATTACTGAGGAGCCTACCGAAATCCCAAAAGATGAAACAAAACACGTATGGGGAGATGACTTTACAATTTTAAAACCTCCAGCGAACTGCAATGATACAGGCATTGGATTATACACCTGTACCCTCTGCGGAAAAAGCGAGTACAAAACACTCACAGACAGCCACGATTGGGATGAGGGAACTGTCACCAAGGCCGCAACCTGCGGAACTGCTGGCGAAAAGACTTTCCATTGCAAGAAATGCGATGAGACGAAGACCGAAACAATCCCTGCAACAGAAAAGCACAATTTCGTAGAAGGCAGATCTGAGGCAACCTGTACACAGCCAGCCAAGGTTGGCATGGTTTGCTCTGTTTGCAAGAAAGCCGACGGCGAAGCAAAGCCTGTACAGGGCAGCGCGCCGCTTGGGCATAAATGGGATGACGGAAAGGTTACCACACCGCCAAGCTGTAACACAGCAGGAGAAAAAACATTTACATGTACCAACAAGGGATGTGACGGCGGAACAGCTGGAAAGCCGGCCACAAAAACAGAATCTGTGGCAGCCACCCATGACTGGGAAGAGGTTCCTGGCAGCGTAAAAGCGCCAACCTGTACAGAGGAAGGTTCAAGAACCCTACGCTGCAAGAACCCAGAGTGCCCGGACAAATCTGGTGAAACTGCAATCACCAAGACAGAAACTACCCCAGCGCTTGGCCACGAATATATTGAGAAAACGATCCCTGCCACCTGCTACCATGCAACACGGGTTGGCATGATTTGTAAACGCTGCAATACACCGCAAAGCGGAGATGGAAACTGGGTGGAATACGGCAAGAAACTGGCGCATGTATACAAAGTAACAAACAAGGTAGAGGCAACCTGCACCACAGATGGCAGCATTACCAAGACCTGTGAGAATTGCCCTGAGACCTTTGAAGGAGAAGCAGTAGAAGGCCACACCACAACAGAGACAATCAAAGCTGGCCATGACTGGAATAGCTGGGTAACAGACACAGAAGCAACCTGCACCACAACTGGCACAAAGCACAGAACCTGTAAAAAATGCTATAACGCTGATACAGCCCCGCAGACAGGCTATGAGGAAGAGACGATTCCAGCCACACATACTTACGACAACGGGAAGGTTACACAGGCACAGACCTGCGGTGATGATGAGATCACACTATACACCTGTACAAAATGCACAGAAGGTACCGAAGGGCACACAAAAGAGGAGGCTACCAAAAAAGCAACTGGCGAACATACCTATGATGACATTGTAGTTCCTGCAACCTGCACGGCCGCAATGCAAGTGGGTGAATTATGTACAGTATGTAAGCAGGCAAAGCCAGGCTCTGAAGTTGCCACCATCGGCACACCCCTTGGGCATGACTTTGTGACCGAATATATTCCGCCTACCTGTACGGAGAACGGAAAAAGCGATATCACATGCAGCCGCTGCGACTACCATAGTACCATAAGCTTTGACAATGTTGCCTCTGAACAAGCGACAAACCATGAAGGCACTACAGAAGAGGTAGAGGCGGTTCCAGCCACCTGCACGGCCAAGGGTACCGCAGCAGGTACATGGTGTACTGCCTGCGAAACAATGATAACAGGCGGAACAGAGATACCCATTGACGAAGACAACCACAAGTTCGAAGTGAAAAATGTGCTTCTTGAAGCAACCTGCACAGAAGACGGCGCTGCAAAATATGAATGCAGCCTCTGCCACAATGCGGTAAAATTTGACATCATTGAAAAGGGTCATACCTGGGATGAGGATCACTGTGTTACCAAGGCGGCCACCTGTGTAGCCGATGGCTCAAAGACCTATACCTGCACAAAATGCACAGCAGAAGACAACATAAAGGTTGTGGTTATCAAATCCGAAGGCCACAAGTACGACAAGGGTGTTGTAACAACTCCTGCAACCTGCGGCAAAGCTGGCGTGACGACATTCACTTGCACAGTATGTACACCAGATACAGAGGGACATTCTTGCACAGAGACAATCCCTGCAACTAACAAGCACAGCTTCCAGGACAAGGCAATACCTGCTACATGTACGGAACCTGCCAAAGCAGGAAGCTTCTGCACAGTATGCAACATGGAAAATCCTGAAGTTCCGGCACAAAACGTAGGCAAAGCTCTTGGACACGATTTAGAGATTACTTACATCCCGCCAACCTGCACAACAGCAGGAATCAGCAGGGAAGCCTGCAAGCGCTGTGATTATAAAGAGGACAAAAGCCTTGGGAATCTGCCAGGCGAAGAAGCAAAAGGGCATGGCGATTCAGAGGACGTAGAAGCTGTCCCCGCCACCTGCAAGAAAACAGGCCTCACAGCAGGAACCAGATGCTCCGTATGTAAAGAAAAACTGACTGGCATGGAGGAGACGCCAGTAGATCCAGATAACCATGTATTTGAAGTCGTTACGACCCTTGCACCCGCAACATGTACCACAGATGGCGCTGGGAAATTAAAGTGTACGCTTTGTGATAAAGAAGAATATGGCGTTATCAAGGCTTCCCATACCTGGGATGAAGAGCATCCGGTTATTGTGGCTGCAACCTGTGTAAAAGACGGTTCCAAGACCTTCCATTGCACCAATTGCGATGAGGGTGAAAAAACAGAAACAATCCCAGCCACGAAACATAAATATGACAATGGCGCAGTAACAACCCCTGCAACCTGCAGCAAAGCTGGCGTAAAGACATTTACCTGCACCAATGCAGGATGCACGGCAGATACAAACGGGCATTCCTACACAGAACCAATCCCTGCCACAAACAAGCATGATTTCCAGGAGGGCGTACTTGATGCCACCTGTACGGAGCCTAAGAAGGTAGGAAACTTCTGTACCGTATGCAAACAGCCAAACGGCGATCTGCAGACTGTGGGCACGGCACTGGGACATGATTTAGATGTAGAATTTATTGACGCCACCTGCGAAGAAGGCGCAAAAAGCAAGGAAACATGCAAACGCTGCGATTACAGCACTACAAAAGATCTTAGCAACTTGGTTCCTGCAAAGGGCCATAAATCTGTAGCTGTAGAGGAAGTTCCGGCCACCTGCACCAAGACAGGAACCACATCAGGAACCAAATGCTCTGTATGTAACCAAACATTGACTGGCATGACAGAAATTGCAATTAATCCTGATGCGCACGAATACGAGCTTGTGCGCTACCTCACAGAACCTACCTGCACCACTCCTGGCATTGGCAAATTTGAATGTGCCTGCGGGGCTTCGAAATTTGAAGAGGTAGCAGCCGACCCGGAGAATGGACATAACTTTGTAGACGGCGTATGCCAGAACAACTGCGGGAAGAAAGCAGCTGCCGCTACCACAAGCGCAAGCGCTGGAATCATCGATGGAGCCAACAAGGTTACCTTTGAAAATAACATCCAAGTGGTTGATCAGGATGCAAACGTAGTGGAAATGGGTATCTTATACATTACAGCAGAAGGCTACAACGGGACTCCAGAAACAGATCTTACCATTGGCAGCGCTTCCAGCGACGTAAGGAAAAAATCTACCACAGAAACCGGCACAGGTTTCCGCTTCAGCCTGAAGGTTGGCGCAAACGTTACCAGAAAGCTCTATGCCCGCGGCTATATCACCATAACAGATAAGGCCGGCAAATCACAGACCTACTATGGCGACGTAATCAGCGGAAGCTACAATGATTTTTCAAGGTAAATATATGAAATTTATAAAATGTATCAGCAATCACTGCAGCCGCAGGCATGAATACAGAATAACGCCGCCAACCCGGCGGGTTACCGGATTCCTGCTCTGTGCGCTTATAAGTGCTTCCCTGGCTGCTTGCAGCCAGGGCGCACAAAATTTATCTGAGGACTCATCCAAAACACAGGATGTATCCGAAACCAATTCCACGCCCCAAGAAAACGGCAACAGCAGCTCCAAGGCAGATGACAGCGGAAGCAATTCCACGCCCCAGGAGGATAACGGCAGCGGTTCCAACGCAGATAGTGGCGAAGCTGGAAACAAAGAGCCTGTCTTAGAAGCCGGAGCCAGCGATGAAGAGCTGCTGGAAGTATTGAAAGATGACATCCATGTGGTATCAGACGCAGAATTTCATGACATAGCCACAGGAATCCTGGAACGCACGGCAGAATACACTGGGAAAATCTACCAGTTGGAAGGTGTCCTTAAAATGGATGGAGCAACCCTCTGCCTGGCTCATGATACAGAGGACGATGCTCCCCTTCTGCCCCTGAAATACCTGAAATCCAATTTCAAGGAAGGCGATACAGTCCGTATTACAGGCATTGCCAACCAGGACACGGAAAGCGATTCCACAGCCGTACTGGAAGTCATAGTAGCACAAGCCTTATAAGGGACAGAAAATGTCATGGAAAATTATGAAAAAGACGGAACATAAAAAAGGAAAGAGAGGGATCGGTATATGAGAGAATATGAAACCCCGGAATTGGAAATCATTACCTTTGAGAATGTGGATTTGATCGCCACTAGCGATGGTATAATCACAGGCCCAGACGAAGAGTTATAAATTCCAATTTATAATATGTAACAGCTGACAGGCAGCAGGGAAACCGACTGCCTGCCAGAAACATGATGCCGTTAAGGCGGCAGCGCTCAATGCGCAAAGTATCCAAGGGGATGTCATGAAATAGATAGCTTTATACACAGGGATAGAAGCGGTTTATATAAATCGCTCCTATCCCTGTATTTTTTAAAAAAAGATAGCTCAGGGACGCTTCACATCTGCCAACGCCCCTCACTGACTCTCAGAAAATGTGCTACATCATCCAGGAGATTCCTATGTACTTTCCTTTTTATGAAATGCAATCATTTTTTCAACACGCCCCACCTGTCTTCTATTCTTTATCTTGATGGATACCAGATAAGGATAAATTTTTTAAGATAAAGCATATTGAAAAAGATTTTTACATATGCTATAATGCCAATAGGCAAAAAGAGATTACAAGTCCATTTGGACGAAAGAACGAATCCCCAGACCGTGTTGCAGCACAGTTTGGGGATTCTTCTTGTCTTTTATACCGGCAAAGCACCCGGTAGGCTATTTGTTGCCTTTATGATTACCATCAAGCCATTTGACAATGAGGTGGCAAACCACACCGCCCACGACAGTAACGAAAAAAGAGATTACAGCTTCCATGAATAGTAACCAAATACTTTCCTGTCTGATATCCCTTTCGCAGTGGCGGAAGCAAAACTGCTGGCCGAACTTGGATGGAACCTCCAGAACGGACGCTTCGCCACATCCAGCCTGTAAAATAATCACCACACTTTTCCCAACTCCATGCATTTTGTAGGCAGTGCACAAAAACCACTAGAAATCTTTGCCAAAAAACGGATATAGAATTACAATGAAATGGCAAATTTATATACAAATTACACAAAAGGATGACAGCCAATATCCTTTTATTGTGTTGCCATAAAATGGCTTTTTAAAAGCATTTTTGAGTTCATATCACATTATATTTTGCTTCCACAGTAAATGCATGGAAATACACCAGCCTGTTTCCCTGCATTTGCTGTGGAAGCAGCAAAATATTGTGGCAGAAGCAGGAAATGGAAACAAGTATGAATGAACAGGGAAAGGGGGGACATATTTGTACGCCTTTACAGCAGCGCTTTGCCAACAGGTGTCAGACTGTATTTCGTGGGTCGTTGCAGAACCCATGAATAAAAGCGGCTGCCAAATGCAGGGCTTCAGAGTATACTTCCAGGATGTCATAAGAAATGATCTTCCACCCTGGCGCCCATTTCCAGATCCGCGCGCATATCCATGCGGCTTACCGAACTGCAGCCTCGGCCTGGGATTTGCCTTCTGCCACAAAAACCTCTTATAGAAAGGAGTTTACAGACAACTATGAGCTCAAAAAAATTGAAACGTTTCTTAAGCATCGCACTGTCATTGAGTATGGTGTTCTCAATGAATGTGACAAGTTTTGCCGCTGACATTACTGCTGCAGACGACACGAATGTGCCGCATATACATATGGATACGGCAAATCATGAAGGGGATTTCCTGTCAGATGGGCACATCTCCGCTAATCCAGAAGAAACTGCCGCCTCTCCTGCAGAGGAAACAGAGACAGGCGCCCCCAGGGATAACGCCTCTGACGAAAACACTGGGAACGGCGCATCTCAGTCTGACCCGGAAGACAGCGAAACACCCCCGGAGAATCCTGGGCAAACAACAGCCCCCACCGATTCCGAAAATACAACAGATCCGGAAAATCCTGGGGAAACAACAGATCCAACGGAGCCTGGCGGTACTACGGAGCCTGGTGATGGCAATCCAGAGCAGCCCACCCCTCCGTCTGAGGAAACCTGCCAGCATGACTGGCAGGTCACTTCTGTTATCAAAGCGATGGATTGTGCTACCAATACAAACGGAATACAGTTTGTCACCTGCTCGAAATGCAAAGAAACAGACTATCAGACAGTACCTGCCGCCCATACACCCGGTACAAGCAGCATTCGGACAGAAGCCACCTGTACAGAGAATGGCATAAGGGATATAACCTGTACAGTATGCGGGAACAGCTATGAAGAAGAAATTCCCGCAACAGGCCAGCATGATTATCAGCAACATACAACAGAGGCCACATGCGAAACCCCCAAAACCATTACATGGGTCTGCAGTATGTGCGATGCTGTTGACAGCAGCCGAACCAGCACAGATGGTGAAGCGCTTGGGCATGATGACGACAATGAGTTTAAACGCATCCTTACCGAAGCCACCTGTACCACAGACGGCAGAGAATTTGTCCGCTGTTCCAGATGCGGGCGCACTGCGTTCCGTACAGTTCCATCCGCTGGAAGCCATACCTGGAACATTGAGCTGGAGCATATTGCATCAACCTGCAAAGAGCAGGGCAAAAATATATATAAATGCTCCGTATGCGGCGAAGAAGATACAACACGGACAGAACTCATCCCCGTAGAAACAGAGCCCTTAAAAGAGCATGGCGGACAGGTTAAAGAAACCTGCAAGAGAGAAGGCTGCACTCACTCTATTACCAAGGAGCTTAATCTTACTGGAGAAGAAAAACTGCAGCATACGCCTGTAGAAGTGGAAGAAGTGCCAGCTACCTGCACTACTCCTGGGACAACCGCTGGAAAACGCTGTTCTGTATGCCAGGAAATCATAGAAGGCGTAGAAACGATCCCTGTTGACACTGCCGATTCCGCCCATCAATGGAAATTGAACAACACTATACGGGAAGCTACCTGCACAGAGCCCGGCTATGGACGGTATGACTGCAAAAACTGCGGTGATTACAAATTCGCAGAAATCCCGGCTTCCCATCAATGGGGCGAGCCTGACACAGTTTCCCCTACCTGCGAGGAAGACGGCTCAATCACCCACTCCTGTAAAGTCTGCCACGAGACAGAGACCATCAGCATCCCTAAAACGGGGCATAACTATAAAGATACTGTCACCAAAGAAGCAACCTGTAATGAAGACGGGATCCGCACTTATACCTGCCAGAACCTGAGATGCACAGACAGCTACACAGAGACGATCCCGGCCACAGGCGAACACAACTATCAGGCAGACATCCTGCCAGCCACCTGTACAGAACCAGAAAAAGCCGGCAGCTTCTGCACTGTCTGCGGCACACCAAACGGTGAAGTCACAACAATAGGCAAGCCTCTGGGACACAGCTGGGATGAAGGTATCGTAACCACTCCCCCAACCTGTACAGAAGATGGGGAAAAAACATTTACCTGCACCAGAGATAACTGCGGAGAAACCCGCATAGAAACAGCCGGAAAACTGGGGCATGATTATCAACCAACAGGCTCCATTGACGCAACCTGCGAGGAAAGCGGAAAATCCACTCTGACCTGTACCAGATGCCAGGATGAGACGACCGTAGACCTTGGCGAGCTCGATCCGCCAACCGGTCATACGCCTTCACAAGGCATCTGCCAGGTATGCGGAAAAATCCTTGCTTCTACCACCACAAATGCGGAAGCCCTTGAAGAGGACAACACACACAAAATCGTCTTTACAAATCGGATCACCCTTGATTCTGCATCAATCAAAATTGTGGAAATGGGTATCCTGTACCGCACCTCAGAAACCAACGACCCAGAAATATTAACGATTGAAAACGTTGGCAATAACGGCGTCCGTGCGAAAAAGACAGAGGAAGGCCAAATTACCGACAGCACTATTGGGTTCTCCTTTAAATTTAACGTATCTTCCCAAGTTACAAGGAGGCTTTCCGCCAGGGGATATATTATTATTGAGAACAAAGACGGCAGCAGGGAAACCATTTATGGCGATGTACTGAATGGATGCTTTAACGATTTTCCCGCACAGCCATAATAATTTTCAAAGTCAGGTAAGACAGCAGCCTCAATCCATGGCGCTTTCCTGACAATGCTGACATATGAGCCATCCCCACAGAAGATATTTCAATTCTGCTGGGGATGCGCCCATCTTTTGTGAAAGGTAGGATGCAGACTATGCTAAAAAAATTTTCTAAACTTTTTCTTTTTTTATTCCTGCTGCTTTCACTAACCGCCTGCAATGGCAGCCCCAACCTGGCTCCATCCCAAGACAATGCCCTGCCAGGCACAGAGCCTGTATCCGGCAGCAATACAGATTCCACGCCTGAACAGGCGCAGAAGGAGCCTTTGCCAGATACAGGCGCTGCAAAGGATGGGGATGAAGAACCCCTGTTAAGCGCAGACGCTACTGATCAGGAGCTGCTGGACGCCTTAGGGGAGAATATCCATGTCATCACAGAAGATGATTACTTGAGCACGGTTTCGGAGCTAATCGAGCATACAGGCGAGTATTCTGGAAATATTTATCAGCTGGAAGGGATTTTCACAAAAGAAGGGGACGATCCCTACATCAGCCGCACATTTCCAAAAGATGGCCATTCGTCTTCGGTTCGCCTTCCTCTGAAATACCTTCCGAAGGAACCGGAAGAAAATACCCCCATCCGGGTAACCGGCATTATCATCGAGGGGCAAATAGGGGGAAAAGCCGTAACCGTATTAGAAGTCCATGTCTTAGAAATCCTGGAAGGTTCAGAATAAAAGCAATGATTGCCAGCAGAAGGGAGGTGAGGCTTTATGAAGGCATACGAAACTCCAGAACTTGAAATAATACCATTTGAAACAAAAGATGTAATTGCTACCAGCATCATAGACGGCGGGGACGACGGCTGGGGAGACGGGGACGAATAAACTGCCTGGGGCAAGCCCCCAAATGCCCACCGGACACTTGCCTCCCGCAATTCCTGCAGGAGCTGGGTATTAGCCCTAGTACAGCATTGACTAAATAACGGTGAAAAACAGCACTTCATATTTGTGTCAGAACCAAGCGGAGGAAGGAGACAATGCGGTAGCATTGTTGGCTGACGACAATGTGGTACTGGCGCAAATAGCAGGCGCTGTTTTCACCGTTATTTGTGCAATATTATACTAGCACACTAAATACCTTAATGTTTGGCGCAGCCTATTTTTCTGAGAGCGCTGTTTCACAAACGCAGGCGAAGCGGTGGCTACGCTGAGGCTTGGGAAGCAGCGCTCTCAGGAAAATAGGCAAGCTGCTGCATATATTACTGCAGCAGCCCCTGTTCCATAACCTTAGATTATCCTAAAATTCCCTGGTACACTTTACTTCTGTTTCCAGCCAAACCCGATGCAGATGGCAGGAATACATTTTCAGACACGCTCTAAGGCACCTCAAAGCCAATATTTGCAATTAAGTCATCGTCCAAATCTTTCACATTTTTATTTGTGACCTGGAAGGTTAGATCCTTCTGCCCATCATACAGCACCATGATCTGCATAACAGATGTGCCGTCTTCATGAAGATCCGTTCTCTGGTTCATCCATTGGAGGAAATTGCCCTCACTGTCGCAGATTCCCATATATGGGTCGTTATATGGGTCATTATAAGGCTCCTGCCTGAAATCCGGCAGTTCCACTTCCACCACCAGGCCTGCCTTTGTCTTGGTGCCGCTCTTGACAGTAATGCCATTTTCTTCTTTGCCGATATCAAATGTCTCATTGGCAGCTCTGTCAATCGTCACTGGGAACCTTAAATGCCATTCGCCATCCACTCTCCCAGTTAACATATATTCTCCCTGCTCATCCCACTGATCCCATTTGTGTCCAATCAGGTTCCATATACTCCAATCCACAACTATGGATTGCTTCTCTCCCAGCTTCAGATCCACGCTCTTACACTCCATGTCTGTGGGATTCATCAAATCAATTTGCTGGACAGACACGTAAGTGCCGTCTTCTGATTTCTCAAATGGCCGCGTGCTGTAGCCTTCCATATCAATCCCTTCCAATGCGATCTGGGAACTTCTCCCATCCTTTGCGTCTATCACAATGCCATCCGCCTGGCTCAGCCCCTCGTCTGCACTCTGCAGGGTAGCTGTATAATACAGGACATATCCGTCGCAGTATACATCCGATATGGAAAGGGTAACGCCGTTCTGCTCCACCGTTGTCACATAGCTTTCCCCGGCCTGGGATTGCCCCTCATCCTGGCGGCCTTCCACCTCAGATTGAATGGCAACTGCATTTTCCCCAATCTTGGTGAACATTTCCGTGTCTTCCTTCTCATATTTTTCACCCTGGGCATTTTGGATTAATTTGCCAAACACATCGCTGAAAAGCTCTTTCGCCAGCACAGGGTTCGCGGCGGCTGCGCCGCCGATGGCTATCACGCACGCTGCGGCCACGCCTGCCGCCTTCATCCACACCTTGCCTTTTCTCCTGCCGCCTTTATCCAACCTGTTTTCCATATTTTTTACCTCCATCATAATCCGCTGTTTATGTTGTTTTAACTCCTGGGAGGATAATTCCAATTCTTCGTATTCCGTAAGATCCGTATCTACTTCATTCAGTAACCCATAAATATTTTTTTCCATGCCTACCTCCGTTCTATGCATTGACCCTTCCTGTTGCAAGAGAATGTAATCCAGCCGCTATGGATAACCGCCCCGGCCTCTCCTGCCTTCAGGTGGGGGAGCGCCTTTCCATCCGAAACTGCCTGCGGATTTTGCGCTTGCCGCGTGACAGGCGGTTATAGATCACTTCTTTCCTAAGCCCTGTTTCCCGGCTGACCTCATCCATGGTCTTTTCCTCCACATACAGCTTCAGGAACAGCGTCTGGTCGGAAGGCTTCAGGCATCCCAGCATTTTTTCCACTTCTTCTGATATCTCTTTCTCAATCATTCCAGCCAGCTGCGCATCCTCCTGGGCAATCACAGCATCTTCAATATTCACAGTCTCCAATTCCCGCTGGTATTGCCGCAAATAATCAATTGCCCGGTATCTTGCAATGGCAGCCGCCCAATTTTTAAAGGTATTTTTGCTCTCATCGAAGTCGGAAATGTTCTGCCAGATCTTCAGCAGCACATCGTCAAAGCATTCTTCCTGCCGCTGGGGCAGCCGAAACAGATGCTTACGGATTACCGCCATTAGCAGCCCGCCATATTTATCGATCACATACATGAGCGCCTTTTCATTATGCAATTGTAATTGCTGAATATAATTCTTTTCTCCAATTTTCATCATTATCCTCTTCTTCAGTCCTGTGCACGGGTCTGTTTTGCAGCTACACTTATTATTACGGATAAAAGATATATGGTTCTATCAATTTTCGTGAATTAATTTCGCATGTTTCATCATAACATAATATTCGTAATAATTTTCTTAAAATTTTTTTAATGGCTTGCCTGCATCCCATCTTTTCGCTATACTGGTATGCGGATATATAGCTGCATTGCTATTATTTATAGATAAATACAGCCTCCTATATCCACCTGCAAAAATTTTTACATAAGGAGAGAACCTAACCATGAAAAAGAAACCTTTCATTATCCCTTCTGCCTGCGCCGCCATCCTCCTGATTGCCTGCGCCATCCTGGGATACCAATATGCAGCCTTAGGCGCCCGCTACAAAACCCTGGAAACAGAGGCCTTCCATCTCCAGGAAGACAATTCGGACTTGAACACGCAGCTGGAGGACACATCCTCAAAGCTAGAGGACAACACCTCCCAATTGGAAAACAGCGCTTCTAAATTAGAAGAACAGGAAAAATATATCGCTGGGCAAAAAGACTTTATCTCCCAATTGTCTGAGCAAATAGACTCCTTGACAAATGGTGATTCCAGCGGCAGCGATAACGACGATGGGGATTACTGGTCATATGACCCTGACAATGATTCCTTTCCAAACCTGTATGCCGCTGCAGATGGCGAAAAAACTCAGAACAATTCAAAATATGTTTACCTGACCTTCGACGACGGCCCTTCCTCCCTGACGCCAAAAGTATTGGATCTTTTAGATCAATACAATGCAAAGGCAACTTTTTTTGTTGTGCAGAAAAACAATGAAGAATACGAGGAATACCTGTCTGAAATTGTAGAACGGGGGCACACCCTGGCGCTCCACTCCTACAGCCACGATTACAACGAGATTTACCGTTCCGTCGATGCTTTTTTAGCTGATTATGAAAAGGTCTATAACTGGGTAAAGGAAAAAACAGGATATACCCCCTCCCTGTTCCGCTTCCCTGGCGGGAGCAATAACGGCTCCTCTTATGTAGGCCACCAGATCATCAAAGAAATGGAACGGCGGGGATTTGTGTATTTTGACTGGAGCGTCAGCTCCGGGGACGGCAGCAACCTTACCACAACAGAAAATATTATTGACAATATCTGCACCCATGTAGGGACAGTCGACCTCCCCATCGTCCTGATGCATGACGGTTCTGGCAAAGACGCTACCCTGGCCGCCCTTCCCTCCGTGCTGCAGTACCTGGCGGACGAAGGCTATGAGTTCCGCTCTTTGGATAAAAATGTGGAACCTGTACAATTCCGAAGCTCTTCATCTAAAGAATCCTAAGACAGGAAAAACGCCATGCAAAAACATTACATGGCGTTTTCTCTTTGTGAATTACTTTATCCTCATTGCTCCATTTGCTTTCCCAAAAAACCTGCTGCCACCTTTGCCAGCTTGCTCTCTGTTTCCCCCATGCCTGACCCTTCCTCTTTGTTATACATCACCACAGACCCAATCGCGTCCCCTTCACAGATAATCGTGGACACCACCTGGGACTGGAAGTCACCTGAATCATCTAAGGTAACCTTCACAAAGCCCTTCTCATCCTTCTTGGCGCAAAAGGTTTCCCGGTCCGTGATCACATGCTCCAGCTGTTTGCTAATCGGCTTGCCGTCAAACTCCTTCTTTCCTGCGCCGGCTGCTGCGATCACATGGTCTTTATCCGTAATGCAGACTAAGCACCCGCTAGTCTGGGCAAGGCTCTCTGCATACAGGCCTGCAAACTGCCCCAGCTCTCCAATGGGGGAATATTTCTTCAATATAATCTCCCCTTCCCGATCTGTAAAAATCTCCAGGGGATCCCCTTCCCGGATCCGCAATGTGCGGCGAATCTCTTTTGGCACCACTACCCTTCCCAAATCATCTATCCTTCGAACAATTCCTGTCGCTTTCATAATCAAAATCCTCCATCTTAAAATCTTATCATTTTTCATGATACTATTATCTGTAAATGGAGGCATTTTATACCTTGAATTTTATACCTTACATTTCTTACCGAAGCTTTTTCTCAATCTCTTCTATCACAATCTTCAAGGCCTTAATCCTGGCATATTTTTTATCATTGGACTCCAGCACATGCCAAGGGGCAAAGGTGGTGCTGGTCTTTTTCATCATTTCATTTACGGCTGTCTCATAATAATCCCATTTTTCCCGGTTACGCCAGTCTTCCTCTGTAATCTTCCACTGCTTTTCCGGCGTGTTCTGGCGGTCGGTGAAACGCTGCAGCTGCACATCCTTGTCAATCTGCACCCAGAATTTAATAATGATGGCGCCCCAGTCGTACAGCTCCTTTTCAAACTCATTGATCTCATTGTAGGCTCTTTGCCAGTCGTTCTCGCTGCAGAAGCCTTCCAGCCGCTCTACCATGACCCTGCCGTACCAGGTACGGTCAAAAATTGCCACATGGCCTGTCTTAGGCAAGCGGTTCCAGAAACGCCAAAGGTAATGGCGTGCTTTCTCATGGGGCTCCGGGCTTGCAATGGGCTGCACTTCGTATCCCCTGGGATCCAAGGCTCCGGTGATCCGTTTGATATTGCCGCCTTTGCCAGCGGCATCCCAGCCCTCATAAGCAATGACAACCGGAATCTTCCTGCGGTACAGCTCATTGTGCAGCCCCCGCAGCTTGGCCTGCAGTTCGGTTAACTCTTTCTTATATTCTTCTGTTGTCAGGGATTTATCCAGGGAAATCTCGGATAATTTTGGTACTTTTTCCATTGGGAAAACATTCTGCAGCAGAGGCACGGCAATGGAACGGTTCTGCAATGCGGTGTCAATGCCGCTGACTAATGTTTCCAAAACCTGGAGCTGCGCCCATTTTTTGCTCTTGGCATCCACAATATACCAGGGGGATGTGGATACATTGGTATCGTTCAAGTATTGGCCATAAGTTTTCAGGCATTTCTCATAGTGCATGTTCTGCCACAGGTCATTCTCGCTAACACGCCAATTCGTGCTCGCATCCTCTTCTAAGCCCTTTAGGCGCTTTTGCTGTTCCTTTTGGCTGATATGGAAGAAAAATTTCATGACCAGGTAGCCATTATCTGTAAGCTGGCGCTCAAAACGCTTCACGCTGTCAATCCGTTTTTTGTAATCCTTATCGCTTAAGTTCTCATGCAGGCATTCTCTGGTAATCTCATCCATCCAGCCGGAATCCAAAAAGCAAAATTTTCCAGCTTCCGGGATTTTTACAAAATGGCGGTACAAAAAGGGCTTGCGCTTTTCCTCCTCTGTGGGGATATCCATGGTAAATACCTTGAAAAACCGCGGGTCTATGTTAAGTATCACTTTCCCCAGCACGCTGCCCTTGCCAGCTGCGCCCCACCCCTCAAAAAGGACAAATACCGGAAGCTTATGCTCCTTAATCTGCATCTGCTGGACTGCCAGCTTGGCCTTTGCGGCTTTCAGGCGCTCATTCAATTCCTCATCCTGCGGTCTTTCAGGCTTACTCCAATCTTTTAGCATATGTCTCCTCCTTTATTTTTGTATGATATGCTGACTTTCTCTGATAGGGCTGGATTCTATATGAGCCTATCCCTTATAGAAAATACCTGCCTCATTTCCTGTCAAGAAGCACTTTCCTGTCACTGCCCGCAACATATCTGCAGATTCTAATATTTAACAGAGAAACTCCGTTCCTTTGGCTCCAATTCCAGGCGGGTTCTCGTAATCCAATCTATGCGGATATAGGTATCCTGCTGCAAAGATTGAATTATCATGTCAATATCCTCTTCCCGCCCCTGCATCTGTGCTTCCACAGAGCCGTCATAATGATTCCGAATCCATCCAGTGACCCCATAGTGCTGTGCCAGGTACTTTGCGCGGTAGCGGAACCCTACCCCCTGTACCCTTCCCGTAAATGTAATGTGCTCCCGCACGTCTGCCATCCCTTCTCCCCTCCCAATCTATTGGATTTACAATATTGTCATTTCATACGCCGTATTTTATAATTATATTTTCTTTTGTAGATATTATAGCAAAGAATGAGGCTTTTTTCAATTTTATTCTACAAAGTATACAAAAAACAATACTGCTTTGCGTCCTTTCCCAATTTGCCCAGGGTAAGCCTATAAAAATATGTTACAGGATGGCCTTGACCCTAACATGGTTTTCGGGAAGAACCTCAGCGACAATCTCTCCATGGTGTGCCTCCACAATAGATTTTGCAATGGACAGGCCAAGTCCGTACCCGCCGTTTTCGGAACGCTGCGCCTGCTCTGTGCGGTAAAAACGGTCGAAAAAGCAGCTACACTGTTCTTTGGTGACCTGGCCTGCTGGGTTTTCCACAGAAAATTCGACTCCGTGTTTTCTTTTTTTCAGCTCCACCTGTACCGGCCCCGTCCCTGACGAATACTTGATGGCATTGTCGAACAGGATGCCGGCCAGCCGGCGTATCTGGTTTTCATCGCCATAATAAGAGAGCATCGGCTCAACCCGTACCTGGAAGCCGATCTTTTCCTTGTCTGCAAGAATCTGAAATGACCTGGCCGTATCCATTATGATATCGGATAAAGGAAATTCAATTTTTGTGTGATTACCGCTGTATTCATCCAATTTTGAGAGCTGGAGCAATTCATTAGTCAGATTGGTGAGCCTTTTTGTCTGGATGCATATATCTTCCAGCCATTCATTCTCTTCCTCCATGTCCAGGCGCAGCAGCTCGCTGTCTGTATCAATGATGGTCAATGGCGTTTTGATTTCATGGCCTGCAATGGAGATAAACTGTTTCTGCTTCTCATGTGCCTCTGCAACAGGACGCACAATTTTGCCGGACAGTATCAGCAATATGCCAAATACTGCCGCCAGGCTGAGAATGGAGATAATGGCATGGATTTTGGCCATATTCCAAAAGGAGTCCAGCTTTCTGCCGCAGTCCAGAAAAATAATAAGGAGCTTCCCGCTTTCCCTATCCTTCAAAAAGCGGTAGTCGCCGATAAAGCCCTGCCCCGCGCTTAATGCCTGCGCCTTCTTGGCAATGGAAAGGGCTTCCTCATCCCCAATGGCAGCTACATGCTTGGTGTCTAATACAATGTCGCCGCCCTCATCTGGTATAGAGGCCGTAAAAAACCGGGATTCATAAGAGGTTTCTAAGGACAGCCCTTTTCTGCCAGAAGGTTCTTTTCTGCTGTCCGAAAGTTCATGCCGGAACGCCCCACTTTCCATAAGGTCTTTTTTCAGCTTATTGTCTTTTGGAAACTGGCCGGAATTATCTGCTAATACCTGCAGGATACTGTCTGCGTCATAGATCATGGAGCGGTAATTCAGCAGCGAGCTGGAAATCACAATCATGAGCAGCAGCAAAAACAGGGCGCCTGTGGACAGGAGCAGGAATCGTTTTTGAAGCTTCTTTATCATCTGCCCGTATCCTCTTCCTTTCCGCATTCTAAATAATATCCCACGTTCCGCCTAGACTTAATCGTGACATCGGCTTTCAATGCGGCTAATTTTTTCCTGAGGTATGAGATATAAGTCCAAACCACATGGATATCTGCCTCCGAATCCAGATTCCAGACTTTGTCAAATAAATGCTCCGCTGATAAAACCTGCCCTGTATGTTTCATCAATAGCTCCATAAGCTGGTATTCCTTATTCGCCAATGGGTAGTTTCCATAAGGAGTTGACAGTTCATAGTTTGAGCAGTCCAGGGAAGTATTGCCGAAAACGATTTTGGAGCTTGCCTGCGCAGTGCCCGTACGGAGCATTGCGCGGACGCGTGCCAGCAGCTCCCTGGCGGCAAATGGCTTTGTCAGATAATCGTTCGCACCCTGATCCAGCCCCTCTACTTTGTCGTCAATTTCTGATTTTGCAGTCAGCATAATGACTGGGACAAGGTTTCCTTGAGCCCTGATTTTTTTCAATACGGTAATTCCATCCATGACCGGCATCATAATGTCTAATATGACGCCGTCATAATGGCCGCATTCCAGATATTCCAATGCCTCTTTTCCATCAAAAGCGGTGTCTACGGAATAATGGCTTCGCTCCAATAGCGCACATACAGCTTTCGACAAAGATTTCTCATCTTCCGCCAGCAGAAGTCTCATGGCTTTTCCTCCTTACATATTTCGAATACATTTCTAATTCATATATCGGCTCTGCCCTGTTTTCCAACAGCCCCTAACGCATTAACGCACCCTTCCAGCGCCGCCTCTGCGGCCTCCCATGCCGCCTGAGCCTTTTCCTGCGCCATCCATGCCGCCTGAGTCCCTTCCTGCGCCGCCGCCCTGGCCGTAAATAAGGCTGGTCATTTCAATCTGGCTGGATGTGCCTCCTGCTGTCAGTGTATAAGTATTTCCCTGGGTTAGTTCTGGACAGCTAATAATCACACAGCCATAATCTGTTTCCGCCTGCCATGATACAAGCACATTCCCATCCGCATCTGCCAGTGAAATGGCATCCCCCTCTGTCCCAGCATTTGTCTGGACAAGCATTGCTCCCTGTGTGGAAGAAGAACCGAAGTTTTGTACCATGCCCATAGCGCCTGACGCTGCAAAAATGCCGCCGGTAACACTTGCCTGCCCATTATAGTCCAGTGACCCGTTGCCGCCTCCTGAAGGGCCGTACACATAGGTTTCCCCGCCCTTTATTGTCAAATCGCCATTGGAATCTATGCCGTCGCCAGAAGCCTTGACATAGAGCTTGCCTCCTGAAATCGAAATGTATACGCCTTCCGAAGACGCAAATGAATCCTTATGTGTGCCAAAGCCGCTGCTATCTGCGCCTCCGGCTGCATTCAGTCCGTCGTCTTCCGCTGCCAGCGAAATCTCTCCGCCAGAAATATCAATGGTCTTGCCCTCAATGCCTTCAAAGCTTTGTGAAATATCAATTTTCCCATCGGAAATGCCTGCGCCGTCATCTGCATGGATACCGTCGTCTCCTGATGCAATCTGATAGCTGCCGCCGGAAATTTCAATGCTGCTGTTGGTATGCAGTGCGTCGTCTGCTGAATCAATCACGAATGTGCCGCCGTCTAACCACAGGTTTCCCCCTGCCTTAATGCCTTTTGTACTGGATGTATCCGTATTCGATGTTGTGGCCTCCGCCTGTGCGCCTGCCTGCCCAGAATCTGGCACTGCCTGCCTGTCCAGCATGGTTTCAGCAGCTTGGCTCCCCAAAACAGCATGTATCATCTGTGCCGGCTGTTCGCTTCCAGCATCCTGCCCGGACTGTAAGGCTGCCGCCATGGTGCCTCCTCCTGCCTGGATGTTGAAGCTGCCCCCTTCAATCTGCCCAAAATATGAGCTGCTGATGCCATCCCCTTCTGACGTTATTTCAAATTCTCCATCTGAAATAAATAAAAATCCCCGGCTTGCATCATCTGTATTTTCTGTGTGGATTCCATCCTTGCCGGCAGTAATCTGGAAGTCTCCGTCTGCAATACACACACTGTCCTTGCCGGACAGCCCATGGCTTGCTGCCGTAATGTCATAGCTGCCGCCTGTCAGCACCAGGTCGTCTTTCGAAACAATGCCGTGTCCGGCCTGCGCATTGATTTTTAGGCTTCCTGTGCCGTTTAGTGTCAAATCATCTTTTGAAAAAATAACAGCGTCAATGTTATTATCATCCACGGCTTCATAAGCCCCGCCATTTGAAAGCGTATTTTCGGTATCTGCCGCCGTAGTCAGGAATACTTTATCCGCCTGCCGTACATAGACAGCCGCAGAAGTGGAACTGGCGATTTCTGTGTCCTTTAAGACGATCTGCACCTTATCAGTTTGATCGGCATCCACGATTACCATTCCATCCTGCAGCGTGCCAGACAGGATATAGGTTCCCTCATCAGTAATGGTTATTGTGCTGCCGGAGATCTTTACAGCATTTGAACTGCATGCTGCGCTTTCTCCGTTCAGGCTTATGGCTGCGCTGCCGTCTTCCTCATATCCGCTTTCCATATCCCTGTCTGAAAACAGGTCGGAAGCGGAAACCCTGCTGCCAGGATTAGAAGCTGTACTATCCGTATTTCCAGCTGCATTTTCTCCCTGGCTGCCTGCGCCGTCAGATCCGCCAGATCTGCCATCGTTTTCGCTGGCACCGCCAGTTCCGTCAGAGCTGCTGCCGCTCTGGCCGCTGGCACTGCCAGTTCTGTCAGAGCTGTCTGTGCCTCCACCCTGGCTGCCGCCGTTCTCACTGCCAGTATCACTTGTGCTGCCAGAGTTATTAATATCCATATTTTTCGTGTCTGCACATCCCGCCGCGGCCAAAATAGATGCCAATAACAATGGGAGAATCTTTTTTTTCATTGTCATAATCATACCCTCCTTTAAAGTTCAAGATTTTCGGTTGTCTGCCGTGTTAACATGATTTCCAGGTTTCCATTGCGGCAGCGGATCTTGTCAATCAGCTCTTTTTCACAGCCGGATTTTTTCAGTACCAGGCTGTATGTCAGCCGGAACAGGCTGCCCATATTTGCAGTCTTTACCTGGGTCAGTTCGTATTTGGATACATATTCCGCCAGCAGTTCATCGAACACGCCAGCATAGTCCAAATCTTCTGGTATCGTAATATGCAGTGTTTTATACAGGGCAGTTTTCTCAGGCTTCCTAAATTCGAAATGGTTGAAGAAAAGCCCGGCTGCGCCTAATATAACTGCGGTCAAAAGCGCATAGCCCAGGTATCCCATGCCTGCAGCCAGACCAGTTCCCATGGCAAGGAAGATGGCTCCGATTTCTTTTGCCGTGCCAGGAACGGACCGAAACCGAACCAGGCTGAAGGTGCCTGCAACGGCCACGCCGGTTCCCACATTGCCGTTTACCAGCATAATAACTACGCACACAATGGCCGGAAGAAGCGCAAGTGTTGCCACAAAGCTTCTCGTATAATGGGATTTGTATATATACATGGCGGTCAGAAGCAGCCCTGCAATGACCGCTGTCCCAACACAGAGCAGAAAGTCTGTTACAGGTATCACCGTAGTCATATCCGTGTCGAAAATACCGCGAAAAAAATTGTTAAGCATATTTTAATCCTCCATTCTTCAGAATATTTGCAAATGTGTCTCTATATAGAGGAATATTTTCCCCATCCTGTATCTGATCCTCTGCCAAGATCTGCTGATAAGCAGCCCCATATTTTGAAAATGACGTCTGATAAATCTGCTGTGATGCCAGCTTCCTGCTCATCCAAAGGGGCATGGCATAGGCGGCTTTTATTTCCATAAGGGCCTCTCCCTGATTAAGCAGCGGCTTTCCATAGGGATCCGCCCCAAGAGAAAGGCCTTCCTGCCGATATTGTATATTTTCGTCAAATGTCACGCGTAAGCCGCTTCCATCCACAGCTTCGTATGCTTCCCGCTCATAAGAAAGGAACACAGCGGGACGCAGCGGCTGATAGTAGCAGCGAAAATAATTGATTTCGTCTGCAATCTGCGAATGTATGGGCAGCGGCGCGCCGGTTTGGAAACACTCCCTGGCTTCCTGCTCTGTAATGGCAATCCTGCGTTTATAAACAATGGACTTGTACTTCTTTTTCAGCTCTACAAAGACCATGTCATTTGGCCCGGCTGTCTGATAGCTGCGTATGCGCAGCTTTTCCTTGTAAGCAGGTTTTTCAATCGAACGGCGGATTAAACGGAATGTATCTGTATCAAAATAAATATTACGGATACATGCATGCCCATATTTGTCTGGGCGCATATAGGGTTTCAGCGCTTCCAGCATCTGCTCTTTCTCCTGGCTGTTCAGCAGGTATTTCATTTCGTGCCTTTGGAATATGTTCTGGTAATCCATATGATTCTCCTTATTCAATGTTTGCTGTGCGGTGTTTTTTGTTTGATAGGATAATAACAAATGAAACTTAAATGAAGTTAAAATGAAATGTGAAAAAAGCATGAATTGCAAAAATATGGATAGGAGCGTACTACACCCGCTCCGGACACTGGATGTTATTACTCCAGCGGTTAAACGTCGATGTAGATTGCGCAGAAAGGCCTGCTCCGCTTTATCGGGCATAAATTTCCATATGCAAGGCGGAAGAATGAGGCACAGCGAATGCTGCGCCAATTGATGAGGGTCTGCCCCGCTTTATCAGGCACAACACAGCAGATGGGAATTTAGTCAAGCAAGATACATTGATATTTAACCGCCAGAGTAATATATTTGCAAACAGAAAATTACAAAAAAATACATAAAGAAAAACTGTCAGAACTTTTCTAACAGCTTTTCTTTATAGATTGTTACTGTTACGCTTGGCATTATATTTTTCACACAGGCCAGGCCCTGCCAGCGGATATTTAGCAATTAACACAACAGGATAAATTAAGTTTTAATATATTTTTCAAGATTTTTTTTAAGTTTTGTAAAGATGTAATTATAAGAATAAAAACCTTTTTGAGAAACACCCTCCTTTAATTTCTTTTTTGCGCCCGTATTGATTCTTACAAGTTCATCTATCGCCAATGCGTCAATAAACTGCACCTGTTTTTCCACAATATCTTTTTTACAATTCAAAGACATTTTAAAATAGTTATCATAACATTCCATCCCGCAAACAATTTGAATGTCGTCAAAACCAGTATTGCTTGTAAAATAAATATTATAAGTATTTAACACCAGTTTACAACTTTTTTAATAAAAAAATGCCGCACAGGACTTTCTGTTGTATAATGAATTTGACCAAAACATTACAAAGGAAAGTGACCCTGTACGACAAACTTATTATACAATGAAAAAACTTTAATTGGTAGACTTTATAAATATTTTTACAATTATTTTGAAACTTGCTCCGCTCCCACTGCCCAGACATTAATCCTGCTTTTGATTTCTATACTGACACTGGAATCCGCGGGTTCCATCCGTTTCCTTTACAGGCATTTCCTGTCAAAGATTACTGAGAAATCCCTAAATGCCTTTTACTATGCCTGTTCCTACGCAAAAGTGGATTATTCCAGGTTC
>CAJTDL010000044.1 GCA_910575035.1 Lachnospiraceae bacterium | reverse complement strand
ACCATTTCACGGGCAGATAACCTTATCTGCTTTGTTTTCATGTCTTAAAACTCTTGTTATCCACATCCACCTCCTGTAAGTCCGGCTCAACCGGACCTTTGTCCTATTGGAATCAAGATTTTGAACTTGTTTCGCAATTGCCTATTATGTATATTATACACCAAGAAAAGTAAGGTTTTGTACCAAAAAACCGCACTGCTCCAACAGAAACTGTTCAGTGGGAAAGAGGACATACAAAATGAATTTTAATAATATTGATTTACAAAAAATACCAGACATTGCATTAGGGAAAGTTGCCCCGTCTAGTATGATGATCCAACAGATGAAGGAAGAAATGGAAAATGAGCGCTATGAGAAATTAGAGGGACTGTTAAAACAAATTCAGGAAACCTCAAAAGAGCAGATTAAATGCGCCAAATCAGAAGCGGAATCTGCTAAAAAAGACACAAATAGGGCAAATAGAATAGCGGTTATATCGTCTGTAGTTGCTATAATATCCCTATTGATGAATGTTGCTATGTTTATAGTTTCCCTAATAAGTGCAGGATTGATATAGTGAGCGATGCCACACTAATGCATAGCGACAATGCGGACGCAACTATGGAAATTCCAAATAAAAAATAGTATCGTTTCATAATATTTCTCCTTTTCTTGCGATATGTATATTATACACCAAGAAAAGGAAAGCTTTGTACCAAAAACGCCCAGTACCAAAAGGCGCAGCTTGCAAGCATAGTATATTCTGCTTAGCTGCTATTTTTATACCCATTTTTAAGGATTTAGGAGGAAATGTTATGAGGATTGCAACATACGGAAGGAAATCTGTATACTCCGACAAGTCGGATTCCGTTGGGAACCAGGAGCGCATGTGCAGGGAGTACGCTGAGATGCGGTTCCCTGGGGAGATAGAATCATTTGAAGTGTACTCTGACGAAGGCATGACCGGGGCGAACACGAACCGGCCTGGACTGAAACGGCTCTTGGAAGATGTCAGGGATGGGCTTGTTGATGCCCTGATTGTCTACCAGCTGGACAGGCTTTCCAGGGACGTTAAGGACTTCGCAAACATTTATGCCGCCCTGGAAGAAAAGGGTGTCATGTTTATCTCGCTGAAGGAGAGCATAGACACAAACACGCCGATTGGAAAAGCCATGATGTTCATTACTGCAACCTTTGCCCAAATGGAGCGTGAAACGATTGCAGCGAGGGTTGCGGACAATATGGCCGGGCTTGCCAAGAAAGGCTTCTGGCTGGGAGGAAAGCCGCCTTATGGGTACATAAAAAAAGAAATAGAGGTTGGCGGGAAAAGGCATGTCATCCTGGAACTGGACCCGGAAGCCGCAAAGTATGACGAATGGATATTTGACACGTTTTTGAATGGGAGATATTCCCTGCAAGGAATGGTCACGGATTTCCGTAAGAAAGGAATAAAAACCATCAACGGGGGCTTTTTCTCTGTTTCCCAGCTTTACAACATCCTTACCATGCCCTATTGTGTGGAGGCCACACAGGATGTTTATGACTATTTTTCCGGGATTGGGTGCAGCATGGATGCGGATTCCCCCAGGGAGCAATGGGACGGGAGCCGTGGTGTCATGGTGTATGGGAGGACTACTGGAAGGAACAGGGAAAGACGGTCTGCGCAGGGAAAGGACAGGTGGGTCGTTTGCCTGGGTCACCACATGCCATTCATGCCAGCAGGGAAATGGCTGGCCGTGCAGGAGAAATTTAGGCAGAACACTTTTGAAAAGACTGCGAAATACGAACCGCCTTTGCTTAAGGGCGTGCTGCGCTGCGCAAAATGCGGGTGCCTGATGGCTGTGTCCAGGAAAAAGACGGCCAAAGGGGTTACAAGCCATTACTTTTGCCAGAAAAGGATGCGGCAGGGGGCAGGAGCGTGCAGCATGAGGTTTATAAAATGCGATATACTGGACGGGAAGGCCTTGGGCATGTTCCGGGAAATAGAGTACGACAAAAAATCAATCCTGAAATATGCTGGGGAAGATAAGCCGCAAGATGACGGGAAACTCCTGAATGCATTGGAATTGCAAGCCGTTAAGATACAGGAGAAAATAAGGAAGCTTACAAACGTCATAGTCGATATTGAAGGCTCTGCGGCAGCAAAGCATATAGTTGCCCAGATTGAAGAGGAAGATTCGAACCTGGAAGCTGTCAGGAGGGAAATCGAGTATGAAAAGCTGAAAATACGCAGGGGGAAGTATGCCATGAAGACTGTGGAGGAAAAAGCGAAAGAGGTTGAATCTCTCATCCGTGGGCTTGATGGTTTTTCCCCTTCCAAAAGGAATGAAGTAGCTAAAAAGGTCCTCAAGGAATGTACCTGGGATGGGAGTGAACTTTTTTTGCGCTTTTAGTTCACTTTTTCATTCTGCTCCCTTCTGCTGTCTGAATCAAAGAGATACCATCCTGTGCATTTGTAGACGCACGGTTCAAGCCACGAATCTGGCTCCTCATTTTCTCAGAAATCTTCAAGCCTGCAGCATCATCTGCTGCACGGTTAATCTGGTAACCAGATGATAACTTCTCTGCAGATTTTGACTGTGAACTTGTGATAACCCCCAGCTGCCTGTTGGAATTCATTGCTGTAAGATTGTGTTGTACTACCATTGCCATAATATTGTTCCTCCTTGTTTTTGATATGCCTGCCTGTCTATGGCTTTACATCCGGCGGGCCAGTCGCTGCCCTTTGTTTTTATTTGGCAGCCATGCCGCAAATCCATTTGCGCACATATTTTTATAATAAGCGAGAACCCTAGGCATCCCCGCATTATTACCATCTTAATAATTTCACATTTTCAGTTTCTTTCAAATTTGCTGTATTGTCAGAGAGCCTTCAACCCGCCATGCTTCTTGTACATGCCGTTCTCCTGCCTCACCCGCCATACCTCCGCAACGGATTATTCCTTGCCGCGTCTTCCCGTTTGGCTTTCTTCCGTTCTTCCATCAAGATTGCCTTAATCTTCTCCTGGGCTTCGGGAGACAGCTTGCGATCCCTGTGGTGCTTCACTTCATTTCCAGGATCTGCCGCCATCCCATATTTCTCAAGCGCCGTACTCCGTACGATATTCATAGACTTTGGCGCATCTACCAGGACGTGCATATTGTTTGCGCTCCCCCCAGTAAACACTACTTTGATGTTGTCCCCTACCAGCAGGTATTCGCCTGCCTTCACTGTTAATTTCAGCATAAGAACGAACCTCCTTGTTTTCTTAATTCATTTCCAATATGAACGCCTGACTTCCGAATTTCTTTCCAAATCAGAATGCTATTTTGCCCGATTTCTTTTCCCTTGGAATAGCCTATTGCCCGGATTCACCAATTGCTGTAAAATTGTTGTGTAGCAGGTGGCTTTTTTCACCCGCTCCTGGGTTTGGAATCCGGGCCAGTTGTAACCATACTACATCTGATGAAAACAGGAGGTTTCAGACAATGAGCACTACTAAACCCATTCGTAAGATTGAAGACATTGAAGCGCTGAAAAACTATTTCCTTCATAAGAAACACAACTTACGCAATTACACCATGGTATGCCTAGGCATCAACTCTGCCTTGCGGATCAGCGATTTGTTGTCCCTGACCTGGGGCGATGTTTATGATTTTACAAACAGCTGCTTTCGGCAGCACATCGCTATCATCGAGCGCAAAACTGGCAAACGGACGGAAAATGCCCTGAATACAAACGCAATGAAAGCGCTGGAATCTTATAAAAACAGCCTTTCTGAAGTGACGGAGCAAACTTTTATTTTCCCTGGGCGAGGCAGGAAGAAGCCGCTCAGCCGCAGCCAAGCTTACCGCATCCTACGTTCTGCTGGGCAGGCACTGCATTTTGAAACAGGCATCAGCTGCCACAGCCTGCGAAAGACTTTTGGCTACCATGCCTGGAAAATGGGCGTACAGCCTGCCGTATTGATGCAGGTCTTCCATCATTCCTCATTTCAAGTCACAAAACGGTATCTGGGAATTGAGCAGGATGATATTGACCAGGTATTCCTGGCAATAAATTTGTAGGGAAGGAAGCATAGGAGTAAAAGACACATAGAGATGATATAAGCCCAGAAACTGGATGATAAACGCTATTTTCAAAATTTTTCAGTGGACTGGGCTATTTGTTGTAAGCCAAAACAGGGTTTTCTCATTCTTCAGCGCTCCAAGCTTTATGCCTCAGGTCACTGCAACCCTTAAATATAGATACCAAAAAGAATTTTTGAGAAATTTTATTTTCCCTGTTAAGTATTTGGGCTTTGGTACGATATATTAAGTGTAAAAAGGATACAACAATTTTACAGCAATTGTTGTATCCTTTTTTGTTGTCTATTCCGAATAGGATTATACACCTTTCACGCTCCATTGCAACTGTCACAGATTCTAAGCATTTTTAATAGTTTTGATACGAAAGAACCGCCTTGCCTGAAATACGAAACAAATAAAGAATGATATTGATTGGGAAAATGAATTATATTGTTCAAAAGCTACTCATGTTTTTAACATATCTAAACTATTAAAAGAAAAAACACATTTTCCAGCGAGGGTTACAAAGAAATTTTAATATTGCGAAACCCAGTGATTTAGCATATATAAATCCGCCACATCATGGAAGATACAATAAAGAAAATTCAAGAGATAAGCATTATATACGAGGTGTAGATTTTGAAAATTTTGAAGAATTTACAGAAAAACTTACAAAATCAAATAACAGGAAAATAAGCTCTACAGGATTATCGGCTCAGCCAACACTTAATGGAAAAAACGTATAAATTTTCCCCATGCAACAAGCATCCCAGCAGCGCCGTTAAGGCTCCGCTGGGATTTTTCTTGGCCTTTATTTTATCTGGATGGTGACAGTTTTCTGTTTCCCGCTGCCGTCGGTTGCTGTTGCAGTAATCTTTACTTTTTTCCCTTTCCCCGCCTTCTTGGCAGTCACCTTGCCAGAGGAAGAGACTGTAGCGTATTTGGTGTTGCTGCTCTTCCAGGAAAGCGTTTTGTTTGCGCCGGAAGTAGCGGTGGCTTTCGCCTTTAATTTTAGGGATTTGCCTGCCTTTACCGTTTTGGCACCGGATATGGATACTTTCTTAACAACACCTTTCATGGACTGGATCCGATAGGTGGCCTTTACCTTGCCGTCTGCCGTCTGTACCGTAATGGTAACGGCTTTCCCCCCGCTGTTCTTCTTGAGGGTGACTTTTCCTTTCTGGGTCACAGTTGCCACTTTCGTGCTGCTGGATTTCCAGATAAGCCGGCAGCCTTTGGCGGAAGCAGGGCTTACTGCAGCATTTAAAGTGATGCTTTTGCCAGCGGCAACTTTCTTGGAAATCCCGGTAAGCTTTATCTTACGGACGGTGCTGCCCTGACTGCCCGGATTGCCATCCGTTTTTGTTATGGTTAACTGGAAGCTGGCTGTGCCTGCTTCATATAGGTCAGTTTCCTGGCAGGATACGGTGATTGTTGCAGAACCGCTGCCTGTAATTGTAATTTTCCCATTATTATCCACTTTTGCAGCCTTAGTGTTGCTGGATGTGTATGCAAGGGCTCCGTCTGATTCCACATACAGCGGGTTTGTGAATGCCCCATCCCCTTCTTTCTTTGTGATGCTGCTGTTTTGGAAGTAGATGCCAGGCTTTGCTTTTTGGATGTACAGTATAGCCGATTTTGCAGGAATCTGGTTATAATTGCCCTCATCCCCATAAAACCTTGCAGTCACCAAATATTCCCCTGGGTATACTCTATTATTGCCGCTGTAAGACACCGTGACGCCTTCTGGCAATGCGCCCTGTATTTCCAGGGAGTGGCTTTTTCCGTCATAAAGGCAGGACTGATCCGAAAATATAACCTGCGATAAGTCATAGTCCCCTTTCCGCACTTCCAGCTCATAGGAGGCAGACAGTGGATGGCCATTGCCGCTGTCTGGGATGACGGCTGTAATGGTAGCGTGGCCGCTGCCTGTAATTGTGACAAGGCCATCCTGCCCAACGGAAGCAACGTTCAGGTTACTGGATGAATACTGAACCGTACCGTCCGTATATTCCGTTATAAGCCGATTGCTAAAAGGCGCTTCGCCATAAGACTTTACAACCAGGCTCTTTTCAAATGCAAACCCATATTCCCTTTCGGTAATTGTCAGGGTTGCAGACATATCCGGTATAGCCTCATAATTTTCATTTCCAGTGAAAACGGCTGTGACGGTATAGATTCCTGGCTCTGTCTGGCCGTTCCCAATATATTCAACTGCAACGCCGTCCGGCAGGACGCCCTCTATGGAGAGGGAGTGAGCCTTTCCATCATAGATGGCTGTACCGTCTTTCAACTGTACCTGTGACATATCATAAGAGGCCTTTCCGATATTCAGCGTATAACTGGCGGACGCCTCTGTATACTGGCTGGTGCCTGGAGCGAATGCAGTGATGGTTACAGCCCCTGCCTTTCGGATTGTAACCTCCCCGCTGGCAGCGTCTACTGCTGCAATAGATTCATCTGAGGAAGAATAGGTAAGCTTCCGGCCTGATGTATTGGTAATCTTATTTATAAAAGCAGCATCCCCAAAGGCCTTGTTCACGGTTTTGTCCTGGAAAAAAAGCTCCGTTGAAACAGGCAAAATGGTCAATGTGGCTTTCATGTCTGGTATGGGCTCATAATTTCTGCTATCGCCAGAAAAATGGGCTGTCACCTCATAAGCCCCTACTTCTGCCTGGCCATTATTTTGGTAAGTGGCAGCGACGCCTTCCGGCAATACCCCTTCCACCAGAAGGTAGTGCTTAGCCCCATCATATGCTACAGACATACTGTTAAACACAACGCCTGCCATGTTGTAACGCTTTTTATTGACAGTGAGGGAATAGCTTGCCGAACCCTCAGTATAGTTGGCGGAGGCAGAAGCATGAGCCGTAATAGTGGCAGTCCCTGCATTTTGGATTGCAACCTGGCCATTCCCCGCCACTTGCGCCACATCCTCATTGGAGGAACGGTAGGTAATGGAACCTTCTGTTACTGCCGTAAGAGGGTTGGAAAAGCCAGCGTCCCCATATGTTTTTACAATGGACGTCCCTGTAAAGGAAAGCTTGGGGACAGCCTTTTTAATGGTAAATGCCTTCGTAGCTGTGCCGTTATAGGAGCCTATGCCCGAAATTGCCACCTGTGCTGTCCCGGCATTCCGGTTATTGGAATAGGAAACTGTATAATCCCTGCCTAAGGTAAGGGTTTTCTGCTTATCCTTAATGGAAACGTCTGGGGTTTTGTCTGTCCCATCATATACATAGCTGGTGTTAGAAAGGGTAACCGTGCAGCTGCTGATCGGCGTTACGCTATATTCGCAGATAAACCCGCTGTTGCCAACCCCGTAGTAATTAATGTTACTGGGAGCACTTGCGGCATCATTCCATTCCCCTGCCTGTTTGTTAGGCGGATTGTCCCGGTTTATGATCATGCCATAATTTTCCGTTGTGCCGCCAGAGGGCTCTGAAGCCTGGGGATCCCAGTTGGCATAGGAGAAGGCTTCCCCGCTTACCCATTTCCAGGTGCCTTCTGTTTCTTCATCTGTACAGCCCAGCCAATACCATCCGGCCGCTCCCTGTCTGGCCAGGGACAGTACGGCGTCATTTTCTTCCTGGCTGGTAATGCATACAAGGTTCCCGCCCTTTTCCTCACAGAATGCCTTTGCTTCATGCCAGCTCATAGGAAGGTCATACAGTTCATAGGTATGGCCGTTGTAGGTTTTGGATGCAGCAGCTTCTGCCTGGCCAGGTTTTTTCCAATGGGCATAGAGCTGGTAGGCATTGCACTCCATGTACCAATTCACGCGTGTGCCGCCGTCTTTTTGAGTATACCATCCATCAAACACATAACCATCCTTTTTGGGAACAGGCAGGCAGCCATAAGGGTCGCCTGGCACTAGGTAGGTGCTGTCTGCCAGGTAGCCGTCGTCATTCTCCAGGGTATAGATGCTGAATGCCATATTATCATAATCAAAGGCAACGCTCTGCCCAACCTTCAGGGCATTGATGTCATCTACGGCATTATTGCTGATATGGGAAGTAAGCACAAAGCCTCCTGGCGGGACAACAAGGCTGAAGGATTCCCCATAGCGGCATACATCTGACACGAGCCCATTGGAATTAACAGCTACGCCAGCCCCCCAGGTATTTAAATTAATCCTTGCGTTTGGGACGTTATATACAATGACGTCTGCATTGCCGCGTGCTTTGTTCATACCTGTAACTGGCTTTGTTACAGAAACAGTGGGCAGAGAACCTCCCTGAGGGTCGAAGGACAGCCGTTCACCCTGTTGGCTGTTGTATGTAGTTGGAACCAATGTAAATCTTTCTCCATTCCCATAATTTGGAGTCCAAAGGTTCAATTTTTGGCCAGCTGATATAGGATCCGGCCAGGCATGTAAATTTAAGCACATATTATTTGCGCATTTGGGGACAAAATAGAAATAGTCGCCCAATGGGATAATCTGCCAGTACTGTGCTGGGTTATCGGTAAAAATACATTGACAGACAGGCGTGCCGGCAGCTGTTTGGCCATTTGACACATCCAATTCATTCCCCGTCCCGCAGTTCGTAACAGTATAATACCCCGAACCAGCATAGGAAATATAATATTTTTGGTAGGGGGAATCGCTGTTTGCAGCAAGGGACATTAATGCACCATTTTCATTCCTATGGCCTTCCACATCGACAGACAGGGATCCGTCATGCGTCCTTATATTGTAAACACCATTGGGTATCGTTTCTTTATCTGATAACACGATAAAATAAAAATTGAAAATCTCCTTCCTCCCAACATGGTAATTCATTGCCGAAGCAAATATATGGTAAATCCCAGGGGTATCCAGGATAGGAAAGCCGCTGGCCAAGTTGCTAATGTCATAGGAGTTGGCGTGCGGCAGATAATAAGCCTCATGCAGCATAGTATTTCCCAGATATAGCTGGATGCAGACGTCTACAATCCCAGCCTGTGAAGAAACAGTGCCGGACACAGGGTATTTCGTCCCGGCTTTTATGGAACCAGGCATACCAGGATTTGAAAAATAGATGTTTGTGTCTGATGGCGTGGACGTATAGTCATATGCATGGTACAGGGACATGGCGCTGTTAGAAGCAGCAAAACTTGCCCATGAAATGCTGTAATATTTGATCGTGTTCTTATTGTCGCTGTTACAGTCAAAAACCCAGATGCCGCTGTCTGTCACATCAGACAGTATCATGGAGTGGGGGCCTCCGCTATTTCTCCTGCGCACCTGTATGTAGTCTCCAACATACCCCTTTTGGAGCAAGGCTTTCGCGCTGTCTGCCGTCAGGTAGCCTGGATCAATAATGCCTACTGTCTGCGCATTCGGATTGCTGATTTTATAGTTCGCACTTTCTGGGTAGGGGCCAATATACACCCCAAAAATCTTTAAGAAAACCCAGTTCGCAAACCCTTTGCATTGTATTCCGTTGTACATCTGGCCGCTCGTAGCGGTTTTGCCGTTGTACTGGTTAATCAGCGAGCTCAGTTGGGACACTACATCGCTTTGGGATACGGCATATGCATTTTGCCGGCTTGCTATAAATATGGCAAGCGATACCATAATTACTGATACAAAATAGATGGCTCCTTTTTTGTGTTTTCTCATAAATTTGACTCCCTTTCTATAAAGTAATTTTTATTATCCCAGCATATTTTACCATAATTAGAAGCAAATTACAATCGCTATGTTACAATGAAGCACGACAAGCGCATGAATGTGCTTCATCACCAGACACCAATACCTGACTAAAAAATTACAAATTCATAATCTGCTCCAGATTTAGCCAGCCCACTGACAGATGCTTAGCCCCCCATTATTTGCCAATAAAACGCCTTAAGCAAACGACATTGATCCACACCTCAGGAATATGCATAAACGCCCATTCCATAAGAACATAATCCAGATGTAACCAAAAATAAAACAGCTATCTCCTACAACAACTAGGAGATAGCCAAAACCACTTAAGATAAATTATGAAGTTTGTAAGATAGGCATATTCCTCATCCCTTATCCAGCATTCTGGATTGCCTTAAATTAAAGCTGCCCTTCTAACGCAATTTTCGCCTCTGCAATAGCGTCTGGTATCCCTGCCGGGTTCTTGCCGCCTGCCTGCGCCATATTTGGCCTGCCGCCGCCGCCGCCGCCAACCTTCCCGGCAATGGATTTGATCAGGTTCCCAGCATGCGCGCCCTGATCCATCGCCCCTTTCGTGGCCATGGCAATCAGGCTTACCTTCCCATCCTTCTCAGAAGCAAGCACAACTACGCCTTCCCCTAACTTTTCCTTCAGCTGGTCGCCCAGGTCGCGCAGCCCATTCATGTCCACACCGGCAACACTGGCTGCTAAAAGCTTAATGCCCTTCACCTCTGCCACCTGGTCCATTACATCTCCCAGGGCATCCTGTGCCGCCTTGCTCTTCAATGACTCATTTTCACTCTGCAGCGCCTTCATATCCGCCATCAAATGCTCCAGCTTCTCCACCAGGCCCGCCGGATTCGTCTTCACAGCCTTGGCCGCCGCATGCAGCGTCTCCTCCAGCCTGTCATAATACCCAAACACGGCTTTGGAAGTCAACGCTTCAATCCTGCGCACCCCTGCTGCCACGCCAGATTCGGAAATAATCTTAAAGGCGCTGATGCTGCTGGTGTTTTCCACATGAGTGCCCCCGCACAGTTCCACGGAGAAATCCCCCATCTTCACTACCCGGACAGAATCGCCGTATTTCTCCCCAAACAGAGCCATTGCCCCAGTCTTTTTCGCTTCCTCCAGGCTCATAACCTCTGTCACCACTGGCAGGGAAGATGCAATTTTGTCATTGACAATCGCCTCTGCCCTGGCAATCTCCTCTGGCGTCATTGCTGCAAAATGGGAAAAATCAAAACGGAGCCTGTCCGCATTTACATCAGATCCGTGCTGCTCCACATGGGTGCCCAGCACTTCCCGCAAAGCTTTCTGCAGCAAATGGGTAGCGCTGTGGTTCCTGCCGGTCAAAGCGCGCTTTTCCCCGTCTACTGACAGCTCCACCACATCGCCAACCTTAAACATGCCCGTAGCCACAACACCCACATGGCCAATGCGCCCGCCCCGCAGATGGATGGTGTCTTCAACCTTAAAAGCACTTTCCCCTAAACGGATCCAGCCAGTATCTGCATTCTGCCCGCCCATAGTGGCATAGAACGGCGTTTCCTTCACAATAACAGTGCCCTTCTCCCCATCTGATAAAGCCTCTGTCAGTTCTGATTCTGTTGTGAGCACTGTGATCTCAGAATGGTGCGCCAGCCTGTCATAGCCTACAAATTCAGTAGTGATGGACGTATCAATGTCATCATACACTGTGGCGTCAGCCCCCATGTAATTAGTTTCTTTCCTCGCGTTCCTGGCTTTGTTCCGCTGCTCCTCCATACAATCCTGGAACCCTTTTTCATCAATAGAGAACCCTTTCTCTTCCAGGATCTCCTGGGTCAGGTCCAGAGGGAACCCATAGGTGTCATACAGCTTAAATGCATTTTCGCCAGACAGCACCTTCCCCCCGGCCTTTGCCATTTCCTCCTGCATCTCTGCCAGGATGCTCAGCCCCTGGTCAATGGTCTTGTCAAACTTCTCCTCCTCCTGGGTCAGCACCTTAAAGATAAATTCCTTCTTCTCCTCCAGCTCCGGATACCCATCCTTACTCTCTGCAATCACGGTAGCGCTCAAAGTAGCCAGGAACTTCCCAGCGATCCCCAGCAGCCTGCCATGGCGTGCCGCACGGCGGATCAGGCGGCGCAGCACATATCCACGCCCTTCATTGCTGGGCATAATGCCATCAGAAATCATAAAAGTCGCAGAACGCATATGGTCTGTGATCAGCCGGATGGACACGTCATCCAACGCATCTGCCTGGTAAGATTTCCCTGCTACCTCACATACCTTATCCCGGATGGCCTTCATAGTGTCAATATCAAATACAGAATTTACATCCTGCACTACCACGGCCAAGCGTTCCAGCCCCATGCCGGTATCTATGTTCTTTGTGGCCAGCTCCTCATAGTTGCCATGGCCATCCCCGTCAAACTGGGTAAATACATTATTCCACACTTCCATAAAGCGGTCGCATTCGCACCCCACCTTACAGTCTGGGCTGCCGCAGCCATAAGCCTCGCCCCTGTCGTAATAAATTTCCGAACAAGGCCCGCAAGGGCCTGCGCCATGCTCCCAAAAATTATCGCATTTCCCATTTTCATCCCTGTAGAACCTGGTAATCTTCTCAGCCGGAACCCCTACTTCCCTTGTCCATATCTCAAAAGCCTCGTCATCCTCCCCATAAATAGAAGGATACAGCCGCTCCGGCTCCATGCCGATTACCTCTGTCAAAAATTCCCAGCTCCAGGCAATAGCCTCATGTTTAAAATAATCCCCAAAAGAAAAATTCCCCAGCATCTCAAAAAAGGTAAGATGCCGCGCAGTCTTACCCACATTCTCAATATCCCCGGTACGGATACATTTCTGGCAGGTGGTCACCCTCTTTTTGGGCGGAATCTCCTGCCCTGTAAAATAAGGCTTCAAAGGAGCCATCCCCGCATTGATCAGCAGCAGGCTGTTATCATTATGCGGCACCAATGAAAAGCTCTTCATTGCCAGATGACCCTTCCCCTCAAAAAACTCCAAGTACATCCTGCGCAGTTCATTTACTCCAAATTTTTTCACAACAGCTTTCCTCCAAAATATTTGTCATTAATTTGTTACAGTTCAGACTTCGCCTGAACTGTAACATTGATTTTTCTTACGCCTTTGCATCCTTCCTGTCGCGGAGCTTTTTGCCTATAAAAAGCCCGCATCCAGCCACTGCCACCATAACAATGAATTTGACTACATATTGCACAAAACTTGCTAAAAACGCCATAAAAGCACCTCCTTATTCGACATTTATCATATCATATGATTTCCAGTTTTTCAAGTGCCGGACTGCCTTACTTTAAAAAGCGCGGATGGGGATAGTAGCTAAATGCAGCCTTCCCTATAATGTCCCCCTTCTCCACAAACTGATGGTCCCAAAACCGGGAATCCCAGGAATCATTCCGATTATCCCCCATCATAAAATAGCACCCTTCCGGCACCTCAAAAGGCCCGAAATCATCCTCAAATATTTCCTTTGTATAATCATGCTCTATGGGCTCCCCATTGATATAGACTACCCCATCAACCCCTTCAATCGTCTCTCCTGGCAGCCCCATAATGCGCTTCAGATAAAGTGTCTCCCCATCATCTGGATAAATGAATGTCACAATATCCCCTCTCTGCGGCTCCCCAAAGGCATAAGCCAGCCGATTCACAATGATCCGGTCCCCAGCCATCACCGTAGTCTCCATAGACCCTGAAGGAACCTGCGCATTGGCAATAATATACTTACTCATAAAAAAACCAATACACAACGCCGCTATAATCGTAATAATATTACTGCGCAGCTCTCTGCGAAACGCCCTCCTCTTATCCCTTTTCGCATTCTCCCTTTGATCCTCAGCAGATACATTTTCCCCTTCCTTTTCTCCTAAATCCGCCGAGCCGTCCCCTTTTCCAGACCAATCCTCCATCTCCTCTGTGCCAATATCTTCTCCTGCCCAGTCCCCGTCATCCAAGGCGCTTTGGCTTCCCCCTGCCCAATCCCCGTCATCAGATCCCATCTTTTCCCTCTCCCACTTTTCCTCATCTATCTTTCTTTCCCCTTGCCTATGTTCCCTATCTGGCGCCGCGCTTCCCCCTTCCTGATTCCCCGTTTCTGCCGCCTGGCTTTCTTCTCCGCCCCCCATCTCTGCCGCCGCATTTCCTCCTTCGTTCTCTGCACCAAAGGCCTTCTGCCCCTGCTCTCCATTCTCCCCACCGGTTTTTCGTCCATCTTCTTTATTCAAATCTTCCATATCTGTATTCCCACCGCTTTCTTAATCTTGATTTTTACCGCTATAACGCACAATCAGCACCTCTACCCCCATCCGGTCATTTATCTTCCCCGTCTTCACATCCTCTTCCATTTGCACGCAGCCTGCAACCGCCCCCTTCAGCTGCCCCACTGACATCTTCTCCGCCTGCGCCAGGTTCTTCCTCACCGCAAACTCTGGTACCCCTGCCTTAGAGGCAATAAATTTATTATCGTACCCCTGCCTTTGCAATTCCTTCACCTGGAGTAAAATATGGAACTGCCGGGCAATCAAAAACAAAATCCGCATAGGCGGCTCCTTCAATGCCAGCAGATCGTAGTATAGCCGCAAGGCCCTCTCCTGCCTTTTCCCTACAATATGGTCCACCATTTCAAAGACCTTTCCCGTAGTCTGTGACACGCATACTGCCTCCACATCCTCTGCTGTAATCACATCCCTCCCCATGGTATAGCAGGCTAATTTCTCCAATTCCTTATCTATATGCCCCATATCGTCCTCCGCCTTCTCCAGAAAAAGCTGCATCACAGGCTGGGTGATCTTCTTATTTTCTTTTTTCAGCCGCAGCAGGATCCACTGCACCAAAAGCTTCTCACTCTGCTTTGGAAACTCCACTGCCCTTCCGGCCTTTTTCACTGCCTTATACATCTTACTGCGCCTGTCTACCTCATCCTCCACAAAGACAAAACAGGCAGTGCCCGCAATCTCTTTCATATATTCTGCCAACGGCTCACAGGGATGCTTAAAAACCCCGCTGTTTTCTATAACGATCAGCCTGCGCTCCGCAAAAAACGGAAGCGTCTCCGCCAAATCAATAATTTCCCCCGGATTGATATTCTTCCCCTCATAATAAGCCACGTTCATCGTATCTCCCTCCTGGGACAGCGCCTGCTGCAGCTTCATTTTATATTGGTTTTTCAAATAAGCCTCTGCCCCATAAAGTAAATACACTGGCTGGAAGCTCCCTGCCTTTATATCTGCATCAATCGTTTTCATACGCTGACCTCCCAACAGTTCTTACTATTATACTACTTATGGCAATCTACTACAAGCCAAAAATTTGAAAAACGCCTGCATTTTATGCAACGCAAAAAAGGCAGCTGGCGGTTTTATAGCCCTGCTGCCCCCATTTGCTTTCCTTTAAAGCCTGCTGCGTTTCCAGACGGCAGCAGTTATTCCCCTGAACCATCCTTTGGTTTTATGTCAATCATTAAATCGCAATTCATTGCGCCACAAAATATTTTAAGTGTAGCCATGGTAGGGTAATACCTCCAACAGACACTGCATGGCTCTGTGCATTCACTCTATGGCAGCAGTTTTACCTTTCTTCCCTTCCCGGTTCAGCAGCTGGATCGCCGCAATACACGCCACGCTAAGCACCACAAGCGCCAACGTCGCCTTTACAAAAGCAGGCTGCCCCTGCTCCATCCATGCAAACAGCTTAGTCTCCACCCGCAGGACAGACACCAGGTTCGCTCCCATATGCGCCAAAAAAGCGCCATACAAATGCCCTGTTTTCTCCATACACCATGCCAGCAGCATCCCCAAAACCCCCGCATAGATAAACTGCACAATATTCATATGGAGGACGCCAAACAGCAAGGCGGAAAAAACCGCCGCCGTGATCCTGCCGACCCGCTCCCGTTTCTTCCCATCTTCTGTCTTCTCCTCATTGTCTAAGATCATCATATCACAGAGCCGCCCATACACCACGCCCCGATAAAGCATTTCTTCCAAAAATGGCGTAAGCAGGCATGCCCCCAAAAGCTCAAAAAGGATCCCTCCAGCAAAAAAATACCCTGCTGTTTCCTGATATCCTTCTGAGATTTCTTCCAATGTGGTCAATGCCAGGATATTGTTCAATGCCATGCCTGCCACTGCGCCTGCCAGAAACATCAGCACCCCATTGGCCGCCTTCCGCCCAGCGCCCTTTTTCTCAAATTCAATCCCCATATGCTCCCAAAATACCGTAGGCTCTTTCCTGTCCTTATTAAAATAGCTGGCAATAAAAGGGATTGTAACCGCCACGGTTGCCGTCTGCAATGCCATATACTGTTTTTGGGCATCCGCCCCTAAAAAGGATGCCAGCATTGCAAACAATGACATTGCCAGATTGCTCACCACAAAATAGATGAATATTGGATAAATTACATTCCATGATTTTAAAATAGGGCTGTTCTGAGTATTCTTTAGATTCATGTCCCACTTCCTTTGCTTGGGCCAGCGGCTTGCTTCCGCTGGCCTTTTTTCTATATTGATACTATTCTTTTGATTTTATCACAAATTGCACGAAATTACTATTATTTTTTCTATGTACCTCTAAATATTTTTGCCATTACAATGGGCATCTCTCAGGCTATGAATCAATATCAGTAACTTTAGGAATTTTACAGGCAGGCGAAAAAGGGGCTAAAGGGCTGGCAGCAAAGAGGATAGCGCACAAAAAAGGCCTGGACGGCAGGATTTTCCCCTGCCACCCAAGCTTTTCTGTTCCTAAGAGCCTTGGCCGCCCTATTACTTCACACGTACTTTCTTAGCCTTGCTCCATTTGCTGTACACCCTATTCCCCTTTGAATCGCTTGTATATGCCCTTACCCTTACATAATAAGCCTTTTTCTTCAGGGAGCCAAATGTATAAGAAGTGCTCCTGGTGACCTTTGACCTTCTGCTGCCCTTAAAGTTCTTCTTCACTGCACACTGAAGCTGATATCCCTGTGCCAGCTTATCCTTTTTCACCGTAAGCTTAAGCTTGCCTTTAGACATGCTCTTGGCAGAACGGATTCCAACAGCTTTTCTGCTTAATGTGAAGGCATTGAAATCTTTTTCCATCTTCTTGGCCTGCTCTGCAATCTTCTTAGCCTGCGCTTCTGCCTTTTTCTGCGCCTTTTCTGCCGCTATCCTGGCTGCTTCGGCTGCCTTTTCTTTCTCGGCTGCTGCCGCCGCTGCCTTCTCTGCCGCCGCGGCGTATTCCTTAGCTGCCTTTTCGGCTGCCTCGGCTGCTGCTTTTGCCACTAAGGCATCTGCCTTTGCAGACTCTGCGCTTGCTTTTGCTGCCTCGGCTTCTTTCTTGGCTGCTATTGCATCTGCCCTTGCAGCCTCCGCCTCTGTCCTGGCTGTCACTGCCTGATCCTTGCTGGCGTCTACCTGGGATTTCAGGGTATCCACCTCTGCCTTAATCACCTGTGCCTGGCCTTTTGCTTCTGCCGCATCTTTTGCCGCTGCCGCCGCTGCATCCTTTTCGCTGATAGCATTATCCCTTGCAGCCTCTGCAGCTGCCTTCGCTGCTACTGCGTCTGTCTTTGCCGTATTTGCCGCTTCTTTTGCCGCTTCTGCTGCATCTGCTGATTTGGAGGCCGCTGCCTGGGCTTCGGACGCTTTATCGCGTGCCGTTTCGGCCTTGGCCTGGGCATCGGCAGCTTTCGTCTGGGCTGTTTCTGCGGCTATTTTTGCTGCCGCTGCGGCTGTCTGGGCTTCGGCTACCTTGGACTGGGCTTCCTCAGCTTTCGTCTGGGCTTCAGCTGCCTTAAGCTAGGCTTCAGCTGCCTTGGCCTGGGCGTCTTCTGCCTTATCCCTTGCAGCTTCTGCAGCTGCCTTGGCTGTCTCAGATTTTCCTGCATCAGCTTCTGCCTTAGCCTTCTCTGCCTCTGCCACTGCCCTGTCAGCTTCTTCCTGGGCGGCCACTGCCTCAGCTGCCGCCTTGTCTGCTTCTGATCCTGCCCTATTTGCTTCTGTTTGGGCTGTCTCTGCCGCGCCTGCTGCCTTGCTGGCCTCTCCCTGAGCCTTCGCTGCGTCCGCCGCCGCTTTCTCTGCGTCTGCCGCTGCAGCTTTGCCTGCGGCATCCGCTGCTTCTGCAGCTTCTCTCGCTTCTTCTGCAATCTTGTTTGCTTCACGTATTACATCTACAGCCTCCAGGTTCTGGATTGCCTTTTCAAGGTCAGCGATACAGCCGTCCCTCTCTGGGAAAGTAAGGCTTGCATATTCTAACCGATCCTGCCCTACCTCAATCATTTCCTGAAGCGCCGCAAACGTATCTGTATCATATTTAATCGGGTCATTGCTGTATGACCTCGCCCTCTTCATCATTTCTTCCAATGGCTCGCGCTCATCACAGAGATTGTAGGGCAGAAGGTCGGCTGAAGCCTTATTCAGCCCTTCTACGGTATCGTTGATTTCTTTCTGTGTTGGAACCTTCGGGTCGTTCTGGAATATCTTCCGCGCTTTCTCCTGGGCTTCCTCAAATGCCCCCCATGATTTGCGCGTATATACCGTATACTCATGCTCCGCCCACAGCTTCTCGCCTTCATTTCTTGGGTTCCCAAGCTTCATGGCATCGTTAAGAGCCGTCCTCAGAGCCTCTCTGTCCAACTCTACCAATGCATTGATTGCAAAATCAATGCCAAAGATATAGTTTGCGGTCATCGTATCTGTATGGCCTGTCCCGCTCAAATAAGCAGTTGCGGCGCTTACCAGCCCGCTCAGCTTGCTATAAGTCTCCGGCGTATAATTTACTTCTTCTGCTTTTCTGGCTTCTGCCAGTTTCTCCTGCAGTTTTGTAATGTCCACTGGTTTTGCTTCTAACTTCTGGACGCCTGCATCAATGCTTGTAAGGGCAGCTGCCATATCCTCTTCCATTACTTCATCGCTTTGGTACACAGCCACTACCTCTTTCAGGACTGCCTGCAGCGCTTCTGCGCTTTCCTCTGTGTACATGCCGCTGTCAATCCGGGCGGATGCTTCTGTAATCTTCTCAAATAACGGCGTCTTATCCACGCCAGTATTTTCATTGGGGGCAGGGATGTAGAAATAAGTTGTATAAGCTGGGATACCTGCAAAGTAATGGGGAATAAATGTCTTTGTAGAAGCTTCCCCGCCTGAGGTTCCTGGCGCAACTTGCACGCTCAGGCTATTTACGTTACGTGTAGGGGCTTCCCCCCTTACCCCGCCTGTCATGGTCTGGCGCTCATTAATTATAACATTTGTGCCTTCGCCTGTTGACATATAGGAGTCTAACTCTACCCTTGACAGTGAGGAAACGCCTGTAGCTGCCATAACCAAAGGCCCATTCATCAGGGAACCATACCATTCGCCGTCGCATTTGCCTGGCAGATAATCTACGTTAAAGCCATAAGGCATGGTAACTACGACCGTATCTTTATCTGACCATTTCCTTACGCCAGTTGAAACATAAGAGCTTGGCTCATAGCTGTCTGCTATGGACACGCCGTTCAGCTTGATATCAAAATCTTTGGTTGCCCAATAAGGCACGCGGAACTTCATTTCAAATTCCCCTGTCTGAGCGCCCGTCTTTACTGTAAAGGCAGATTCCTCAGATGGAAATACGCAGGACTGTTTGATGGTCACGTCCTGTCCATCCCATGTAGCCGTGGTTGGTATATACAGGCCTACATAGAATGTTTTATTGTCTTTGGATGTAAAGTATGCGGCTTCCTGGTACTTTACATGATTCTCAGTGCCTGTGCCGGAACAGCAGGTATTCCCAGGATTCCTTGCATTTCCGGTGCTCCTGCTCCTTTGCGTGTTTGGATAAATGGAATAACCATAGGAAGTCCTGTTTGATGTGCTTCCTGGCTCAATGGACCCTACCATCTGATTGTAGAGCAGGCGCTCATAGAAATCCATGTATTTTGCATCATCCGGATTGTAGCCATTCAAATCTTTGGTAAGCTTCAGCAGGTTATATGCGGAACAGGTCTCACAAATCTTACCGCCTTCGCTTTCATTCACAACCCCGATCTGGTTGTAGGTCCCGCAGAATTTTTCTTCGTTGCTGTTATTCCCGCCAACACCGCCAATGGTAAAGGAATAACGCCCAAATATGTAATCAAAGAAGTTCTCTGCAATGTTATAATATTTCGGGTCATTGCTGCCTTTAAATGTCCAAAGCGTCCCAACAACCTGCGGTATATGCTGGTTGCCATGCAAGGTACGGATGGAATCCCTATTGTGGGCCAGGGACTCAAAGAATGGTATTCCGCCAGTATCACTGCTGGAGCCGTTGTTGTCAAAAAACGTGGATGCTTCCAGTAATTTTTCAGAGTCATCTGCATCCTTGCCTTTCATAATATCCGAAAGCCTCGCCAGCGTCTCGTTCATGCCGCCAAATTCGCCTGCAATATAAAGTCCCCACATGGTATCCCGATACCCTGGTGAATTTGCGTCTGGGCGCGCGCCGGATTTTGTGCAGTAATAGAGCCGATTCCATACCCACATGCCCATATCCTTTGCAATGGCAAGGGCTTTATCCGCAATTGCCTGCTCTTGTGCATTTCCGCCATTCAGGACATTGTAAATCTCCACAAGGCCTGCCAGCTGTTTGTGCAGGGAATAGTATGGAGCCCATACGCCATATTGTGACATGGCCCCATTGTAAGGCGCATAGTTTTCAATCAGGATCAAATGCTCTGGCTGGATCGCATTGATATATCCATATCCAAAAAGCTTCGGATCCCTTGGAGCCGTGGCCTCATCCAGCAGGCGGACGTTGGTCATTCCCCTCACTTCCTCATCCGTGGAATACCTGTCACGGGCTTCCCTGTACCTTTCCCCGCCATTTCCGTCATCAACCTTTACAAATGTCATTTCCTGCATTTCACGCATCTCGTCTGTCATGCGCTTCATCCTGGAAAGGAGCTGCTCCTTTTCCTCTGCCTTTGTGCCAGAAGCATAAGCCAATGCCAGGCCAGACATGTAGTGCCCATAACCATGCCCCCTCAATTTGGTATTCAAAGAATCCCATCCGCCAGGTGCAGTGTAGCCTTCTGTGCTTAACCCAAAGGTCCATCTGTAAAGGTAAAGCATACTGGTAATATCAACACCCAGGATATATTGGATATGGCTTTCCGTATTCAGCGTCAGCCTGTTCTGCTCCCCATCCGGATCGTCATCTAAAGATACCTTGGTCAGCTTCAGGGTTTCCGCCTTCGGCTCATTGGAGGGAACCTTATCGTTTTCCTTTGCATCTACAACCGTGATATTTGCAGTAACCCTATAACCGTTTACCGTTGCGTTATCGCCCTGCACATAGCCATTCATGGTATATTTATCCCCAAGCTTATGTTCCGCCTGCGCCGTCTGGTCTGCTACGGAATACCCCTCCCACATAAGCCTGCGCAGTTCGGAATTGCCATCGCTGTAATGCACCTTCACCTGGTTGGGAAGCTTCGGTGCATTGCCTTCCGGGCATAAAACATTAATCGGCTCATAAGAGACAATCGACCTTCCTCCTGCCGGATAAGCCGGAATCGTAACTTTCCATTCCCGTTTTTCTGCCGCAGTCCCCACAACAGCTGTTGCCGTCAGGAGCACAGATGCATTTGCAGCGCCTGTTGGCGGCCGAAGGACATTTCCATCTGCCCACAAATAAGTGGTGTCGCTGGAACTCCAAGTAATCTTGGATTTGAATTTCCCAGTCGCTGGAAGGGTAAAGTTTTCAACCCTCCCCTCTATCACTCCCAGGTCAATTGCATCCAGATCAGCCCTTGCCATCGCCTCGTCAGACATTTTTGCCTTCACTACAAAATGAAATGTCTGGGAAGCCGTATAGCCATCCTTGACTGCTGTAGCGGTAATTGTGCCTGTTGCATCCTCCTCACCGATTTCTGGACGTGTGACCTTTCCATCTGCTGCCAGTGCCGGATTTGTGGAACCAGACCAGGTAATGGTGCTTCCATAGGTACCCTTTGCCGGAAGCTCGGCATCCCCGTACAGTTCCATCAGGAAATCCTCATCAATTTCCGCCAAATCCGCTATTGCAGGATCCATATACCCAAACACTTCCCACTCACTTACGCCGATTCCAGGAGCTGTACCGCTATTCCTTTCTGCCGTTACGCAAAGGCGGAGCTGTTTGGTGACAATCTTATTTTCCAGCTCCAGGGGATTCCATATGGTATTGGTTCCCCAGGGATTGGGCGCCGGCCATGGCTTATTGGCTGCTGCGCCGCCTTCTCCTGTAAAGTTTGCGGAGTTGCCATTGGTTGCTATCTCACCACAGTCAACCCACGCATCGCCCTTCTTATACTGCATCACGCAGCTGCGGGGCCAGCGCACGCCTGTGTCCACATAAATCCACCACATGACACGGGTAGCCTCAATTACCTGGGGCTGATCCCAGGTATACTGCACCCATACAGGATTTCCCGGGTTTCCATACGCTGTCCCCCATGTATTCCATACAGTTCCAGTGCCGCCATTGGCAAACGCCCCATCGTTCACATTTCTTGCCACAGAGCCGCCGTTGGAATAAACGGCTTCTACCCTTGCAGTCCTTGCAATATTTCCATCTTCCGTTCCATAAAGCTCATACCTTGTCAGATCCAATCCTGCCGCTTCTTCGGCCGCCTCCTCTGCCTGGGGCTTTGGGCTTTCAGCCGGCTGTCCGGGATCTTCTTCCATCATTTTCAGCTCTTCCACTGTCTGTTCCAGTCCTGCTGCAGCCTGGTCAGGATCCACTGCTGCCGAATCCAGGTTCTCCGCTTCCTGATCAATCTCTGCTGCCGATGCTGCAAGCACTGGGGGGGACTGACGCAAACACCCCGCTTATCATAGCCGCACTTACCAGCAATGAAACTGCTTTGTTCCGCATTCTTTTCTTCTTGCCCAATATTGCTGTTACTCTTCCCTTTTTCATGTATGACCTTCCTTCCTAAAACTGTGCAAACCCATAGCTGCCAATACAATACATATTTTTGCCGTTACCACCTTCTTCCTTTTTCTTAAAAATTTTCCATTATGCCTCCGATGTATCCTAGCATATCTCGTTTCATATGCAATATCCATGATAATATTTTATTCTATTAGCAATATTTTAAGCAAAATAACGAAGCTTTTTCAATTATTTTCTATGTATTATGGGCATTCTGTCGATCGCCCGGCGAACCCACATGAAATGTGTGAATACTGCTTATGGCGTACATGGACACAGGCAGAGCCTTTATTTCAGAAAACACATGAAGCGTAAACCCCCTTGGCACAGTGCACCATTTTCCCTCTCTGTCATATTCTATAAAAAAGCAAAAAAGAAAGAAGGATTTACCATTATGGCAAATTATAATACAGCATCCGACTGCAGGAGCAGCCAGGATATGCCAGCCAAAGAACTGGCAGAAACCAACTGCCAGGCAGCTGAAAGCCCCTGCCAGGAAACTAACGCGCCTTGCCAGGCAAACAGGAACCAGGGGAATGGGGCTTCCTGCCAGGCAAATATGCGCCAGGGAAATGGGGCTTCCTGCCAGGCAAACAGGCACCAGGGGGCTGGGGCTTCCTGCCAGGCAAACAGGCACCAGGGGGCTGGGGCTTCCTGCCAGGCAAATATGCGCCAGCGCCAAATGGCCAGTAACCCACACCAGATGGTACAAGGCTGCCGCCAGGGAACATCCTGCCAGGGAAATATGGAACCGCGCCAGATGGCTCCAGCCATGCATCCGCACCACATGGGGAGCCGCCCCAGCCGCCCTTCCATGATGCCGCCCTGCGCTGGACAGGATGATCCCTTGGCAGGCATGGCTCTTGCAATGGCTTACGTCCCATGGCAATTTTTCAACGACACCTATGAGCCGGATAAAGCTTTGCAATATGGGACGATATTCCCCGAGCTCAACAAACCATTTTATGGGAAAGGGGGCTGCCTGAAATGAAAGGAAACCAGATAGAACAGATGAAGTTATTCCAGTGGATCAATATGGTAAGCTTTGCGGTGGATGACATTGTCCTATACCTGGATACCCACCCTACAGACCAGAAGGCCATTCAGTATTTCAACCATTTCCGAGAAATCCGTACAAATGCCCTGAAAGAATATGAAGATTATTACGGCCCCCTTACCATTGACAATGCCAAGCCTAATCAGGAATGGCTCTGGGCCACACAGCCAATGCCCTGGGAAGGAGGTTACTGCTAATGTGGAATTATGAAAAACGGTTACAATACCCTGTCAATATCACCCAGACGAACCCGAAAATGGCACAGGTTATCATCAGCCAATTCGGCGGGCCTGACGGCGAGCTCTCCGCTTCCATGCGGTATCTGTCCCAGCGCTATACCATTCCTTACCGGGAGGTTGCCGGCCTTTTAACAGATATCGGTAGTGAAGCCTCAGAAATGGAGTTTTCTGAGGCTTCAGCTTTTTTTAGCGTTTCTAAAGCCCCCGAAACGCCTTTTGCTACCGTAAAGCTCCACTTATGCGGCAGCATTTTCAAATAAACATCTATGTGGTTTTTATCGTTAATTACCATCTTATCGAGTATCTGGGTGTAGTATTCATCCTCGTACTGAATACCGTTAATCAGCTCGTCAATGGCGTTTTTTATATCCGCCATCGATTCCTGCTGTTTGAGTATCATTGTCTGTTGTTGCCCAATTCCCTCCATTGTAGATTTTAGCTTTTCAATATCCTCGTCATACTTGGCTCTTAGGGCAGTAAACTCGGTTTTGTCTATGTGGCCGCTTGTGTAAAGGTCTATAAGGCCTGTTCGCTTTTTCTTGGCTTCCTCGATTTTTTCCGATAAGGCACTCGTACTTGTTCCTGTCAGGTCTATCCGCAAACAAAAGTCAATCGTTTTGGTGAGATTATCGACAATTTTCTGACGGTTGATTTTCAGCTCCCTGCAAACAAGGTACAATAAATAAATCGCATCCTCATTGCGGATACTTTCGCCAGGGCAGCCTACTTGATTACCCGCCTTGTCGATGTGCGGTCTGCCGTGGTTTGCCGCTTCATAGCAACGCCACGCTTTGTATCTGCTTCCGTCTTTGCGGGTCTTATATCGGGCGACATAGCTTGCCCCACATCTGCCGCATTTGATTTTCCCAGAGAACGGATAGCGGTTGCTGTGTTTTGCCTTGCCCTCCTGCGAAAGCGATTTTGCATCCAAAATACGGTTTGCCTTATCGAAAAGCTCACGGGAAATAATCGGCTCGTGGTGGTCTTTGATAATGACAAATTCCTCCTGCCCTCGGTTGTACTTCTTTTCATGGGATAGGAAATCTGGCGTATAGGTTTTCTTCTGCACTAAATCGCCGCAGTATTTTTCGTTGCGGATAACACGGAGAATGACGGTGTTTTGCCATTCCTTTACACGCATAGGCTCAATGCCTTCCTCCCGAAGCTCACGGGCGATAACATGGGTGCCTTTTCCCTCGTCCACAAACTTGTGGAAGATAAGGCGGACGATTTTCGCCCCCTCCTCGTTGATAGTCATTTTCCCGTCCTTTACATCGTAGCCGAGCATACTGCGTCCGAACACAACGCCTTGCTCCATCTGGCGTTTCTGCCCCCATTTCACACGCTCGGAAGTTTTGCGGCTTTCCTCCTGTGCGATAGAGGACATAATGGCAAGGCGAAGCTCCGCATCGCCGTCTAATGTGTTGATGTTGTCGTTTAGAAAAATAACGCCGACACCGTGCTTTTTGAGGTCACGGGTATAGAATATGCTATCAAGGGTATTTCTCGCAAAACGGGAAATTTCCTTAGTAATAATCAAATCAAAATCGCCGTTTTTTGCACACTCAATCATACGGTTAAATTCTTTTCGCTTTTTCGTGTTTGTTCCAGAGATGCCCTCATCGGCAAATATGGCATAAAGCTCCCAATCAGGATTACGCTCAATATACTGGCGGAAATACCGCTGTTGGCTTTCAAAAGAATTGGCTTGGTCTTCATTGTCCGTGGAAACACGGCAATAGGCGGCAACTCTTTTTTTCGTTTCCTGCATTTTTCTTTCTTGGTTTAAGAGTTCATATCTTAATGTTGGCATAAAACCTCTCCTTTCCCGACAATGACTTGCCATAGTTTAAGTACAATGATTGCTTGCTTGTATGTCGAATGTGTAAATTTTGAAATCGTATATTTCTATATGTAAAGAACCAAGCGGTTAGGCTTGGCTGCGGTTTTTCTGACTGTATTGTTTTTCTATTTCCTCGATACAGCGGCTATATTGCGAATGGGTCAAAAGCTCCCGTTTTTCCAAAGAAGCAAGTATTGACTTTTGAAGATGCAGATAAAACGCTGTGTATGCCTGTTCGGTAATTTGCGGAGCAGGCTCTCCGACATAAATAAACTCACGACATTTCAATCATCAACACCACCTGGCTATATTGCATACTTATAGAAAGCTTTTTTGCTTTCTATAAGATATTCATTAGGGTTTGTACCATATAACAGAGGGGTTAGTCCTTTTTTGAAATGCCGATGCTGATAGCTAAAGCCTTATCTACCGACATCATTAAACGCCTGTCAAAAGTACCGATGTACTCTTGCAGGCGTTGTTTGTCGAGGATTCTGATTTGTCCAAGCAGTATGATAGAGTCTTTTTCAAGGCACTCACAATCGTTCACGATGACATGAGTGGGTAAATTAGGCTTGGCGTGTCCCTGCCCGTAATCACCGCCGCAATGACCGTAGTGCTGTGTTTGTTGCCTTTGTAACCTCTGTTTCTCGGAAGTTGCCCTGCCCATCTGTAAATGCTACAAAGTAGCGTTTTCTGCCGTCCATTTCCTAAAACGGATGGTATAGGGATTTGTGTTGTCAAACACTTCTGTTTCCTCCAATCTGAATTTTTTTGAAAAATCCAGATTGGCAGGCGGTGAACGGCATCCAACGCCAGAAATAGCCTTACGGCGTATTTCCACAAAAAGCGAAGCCGGAGAGTGTTCAAAGCATAACAAATCGGCTCACCGAAACATCGTTTTTTTATTCGGTGGGCTTGTCCTATTTATGGCTATATAAAGAACAGAGCCGATAAACTGTGATTGCTCACTTGTTCATCGGCTCTGCGTCTTATGCGTCTGGCTCTTTGATGACGGTTACTTGTAAATCTTTTGCCTTAATCAATGCTTCACACTGCACCTCCTATTAAAACAAACTGCTCTCTCCGTGATGTTTGCAAATCTCTTTACAGATTTCCTCGACTTTTTGAGTGGACAGATGTACTTCGCTAAAAGTTATACAATTCTATTTCCGTTTGCGTAAATTGGGGTGCCTTTTTCCCTTAATGGTATGTGCTAAATGCTGCATTTAGTTTTTCCGTCCTTTTCTCGTATCTGTATCGGGAGTATCTGCAATTTGCAGTTCTCCTTTTCGCAATTTCAAAATCACATCAGCTTGCTTTGCAAGCTCATTGGAGTGCGTAACGATAACCACGCATTTATTCATCTGGTGAGCACATTCTTTTAAAATCTTTGTGATTTCTGCCGCAGTATCTTCATCAAGGTTACCTGTCGGCTCGTCGGCAAGGATGACCTTTGCATCAGAAGCTAATGCACGGGCAATCGCTACACGCTGCTGCTGGCCGCCAGAGAGTTTCAAAACATTCCGTTTGCTTTCTTCTTCGGTCAGCCCGACACGCTCTAAAATAGGCTGTGGCGGCAGTTTAGAAGTGAGAGCTACATTCTCTTTTGGTGTTAGATAGTCAATCAGATTATAGCTCTGAAAGATAAAGGCTACATTCTTTTTACGGTGTGCCGCAAGACCTGTGGTTTCAATGTCTTGTCCATCAAAAAGGATTTGACCCTCAAGGGGACTGTCTAACCCGCCAAGCAGGGAAAGCAGCGTTGTCTTTCCGCAGCCACTCGGTCCAAGTATGGCGTACATTTTCCCTGCGTCCAATTCGGCACTCACGCCTTTTAACACATTTCGCTTGTTATCATAGGAGTAGCAAATTCCTTTTATCTCCATAATACTCATCGTTTTATACCTCCTTAGCTCATCTTTGAAAGAATATCTCTCGGCCTCAAACGGAACACCGTCCACGATGCAAGTACCACCGAGGCGGCAATAATGGCAATACCGATAAGGTATAGAGGCAATAGATATGCCACTGAAATTTCAACATTAAGCGTTGCTGCACCTGTTGTTACTCTGGACACCAGAAATTCACTGGCTTTTCCTGCAATCAGACCGCCAAAGAAAACAGAAGTTGCAAAGGCGGCAATCGCTACAGTCACCGTTTCCACAAAAAATTGTCCGATAATGCCCGTCTTGCTCTTGCCGATAGACAGGTAAACGCCAATCTCTTTTTTACGCCCCCTAATCCAAAGAGTTAAAAGAAGTGTCAGCACAAGAGAGCTTACAACTACGATAATCACGATGATAGTGTTTACTAAGCTCTGCAAGGTTTCAAGAGGTGCTTGTACGACCTCATATTCATCCGTATCAATACTTAGTTTCAAGGATTTCCCACGAAGCTCTGGCAAGTTCTTTACTTTATCATAGACATTCTGGATGCTTACAGGGTCTTCCACATAAATATCAATCTGTGTATAACCATCTATCTTACGGCCAAAGTTTTCAAACATTGTCGTGTAGTCCACATAGCCGCAGTTTGCGGGTATATCCGATACAGAAAAACCTCCGTTTCCAGACGTACCCTCCGTACCGTCAAAAATACCAATGATTTCAAGCTTCACATTGCTGTCAGAGTCAAGACAGTACATTGTCATTATATCGCCCACAGACAGCTTATTGTAATCCGCAAGCTCTTTTGAAATCATCACAACATACTTATCTTCGGGAGTGATGTGCCTGCCATCCACAAGGCTGTATTTTCCGCTTTCAAAATCAGAGCTTTTTTCAGAGGAAAGAGCTGCCGTATAAGCAGACGACTCTCCATAAGGAGTATAGCTCAAATTAAATGCCGCAGGTAAATATTCAAAGTCCACACCTGCTCCCCAAAATCCTCTCGGATTGTCAGAGTTATAATCTACAACGCCGTCCACCTTTGAAATGGCATCTAAAATCTCTGGGGTAATGTAATCGCCATGATAGGTATAGGTCATACCGTATCCGTCTTGGCTCGAATCGTATTGGTTGGCAGGGTCAATCTCCAAAAATAATTTACCGCCGATAGCTGTCTGCACATCCTCAGCCGCTCCCTCGGATGCATCACGGATTGCCAGGCCTGTCAGAAGAAAGGCCGAAATAACCGCTAATACCAAAAACAAAATCAATGTCTTTACTTTCTGTCGAAAGCAGTAAAGAAAAGCTCTCTTTACAAAGTTCATTACGCATATCCTCCTTAACCCATTTTTGTCAGTATCTCTCTTGGTTTCAGCTTCAAGATAGAAGCCGATGAGAGCAGTACGGAAAGCACAACTACGATAAGCTGGCATCCATATATCAGCAGGGTTTTTCCAATACCCAGAGTGAGATAGCTGTCAATACTCACTGCATCACTCATTCCATTCTGTAATGCCGCAGCGTTGATAAGATTAGGCTGAAAATCCGCAAGCAGATGATTACCTAAGTTATGGCTTATTCCAAAGCCCGCAGCATAAGAAAACAGAAATGCGGTGGCAGCGGCACTCAATACTTCTAACAGAAACTGTTTTATGATTTCCCCTTTCGGGATACCTGCTCCTAAAAGGATGCCTGCTTCTGGTATGCGGCCTCTGATACGCAAAGTTAAAATCAAGGTCAAAATAACGGCACTCACTATGGAAATACACGCCAACAGGATTTTTATTAAATCCCCTAAAGAAGTAAGACTATCGGAAATTTTGGAATACTGAAAATCATTCGTGCGGATAAAATGCGTTTTCCAATCAATTTCTTCTATCTGCTGCACCTTAGATACAATCTCATCAAGTGTCTTTGGGTCAGTCACATAAAAACCGACCTCGCCTGTATAAACAGACGGTTCGCTTGCAGCAAGCTGTGTCAAAACATCAATACTTGCGTAAATACGATTTTCTTGTCTGCCTGCAGTTGCTGTTACGTTCGCATCATCTTCCAGAATATCGTATATTCCTACAATCGTTACAACTGTCTCTTTTCTTTCCCCAGGCCACACATCAATGTACTCGCCGTCAGCTTCTCCAAGCCCGGACGATGACAGGACAATCTTATCCCCAACAGACAAGCCATTTACAGCCGCCACCTCAGAGCTTATCAAAACGGCGTTTGTATCTGCTTCCGTAATGTGCCTGCCTGCGGCAAGAGCCAGTACCTCGTCTGCAAAATCTGTTTCCAAAGCGGAATAGCGAAGTGCTGTAACAGCCCCCATATTGTTATCCTCGGTGTGTTTCTCTCCGCGGATAAAGGCAATGGGATTGCCTTTGGTAAGCTGTTCGCCTTTGGCATACCCATAATTGACAGGATTGCAGTACGCAATATTGCCGCAGTTTTGTATCCGCTTTATCTCATTATCAGTCATACGGATATGATTTTCCGTAACAGTCATTTCGCCATTCTCGTCTGATACTACGCCTGTACTTGCCCTTAGATAAAAGGCAGCTCCTAAAGCTCCTCGGATGTCACTCGCTAACTTCTCGGATGCGGTAAGGAGCGAAAAACAGGAAATAAGAAAGGTCGAAACGACCATAATGAGCAGAAAGATACTTATGGCTTTTCCTTTTTTACGGAGCAGATACAGACCTGCCCGCTTTTTACAATCCATTTAGGCTCCATCTCCTTTCTGCTGACAATCATATCTTTTTTTGATTAGTTTTTGGTTAGCATTTGATATGCGTTTCATTCGTTTTTATGGACACAAAGAAGGGGCTGTCGGGCAATGACTGCAGGCCCACAATATATGCTGTGGCGCATCTGGATTTGCCGCCATATATTGTGGGTTTTCCGCATTACCCGACAGCCCCTTCTTTAGAAGATGGTTTTAGTTCAGTTTTAGATAGAACACAACGCCTTTGTCGGTATTCGTGATTTGGTATCCCATTTGGTGCAGGTCAAGGATTGTCTTTACAATGTATAATCCCAGACCGCTTCCACCTGTGACTTTGCTTCGGGATTTATCTGCCCTGTAAAACGGCGTGAACATATTTTCCAAGTTATCCTCATCCAAAAATACGCCTGTGTTTTCCACAGCCAGAATGTGCATATCCCTGTCAAAATCTGCATAAATGTTAGCTCCATCTTTTGAGTGGCGGATTGCATTGCCAATGATGTTGGATAATGCCTTACGAAACAGATTACGATTGGCCGACACGCTTATATCTTCTGGGATGTTCTGGAAAATAGCAATATCTTTTTCAGCCGCCAAAGGTTGTAATTCTGTGACAGTTTTCCTTACCATATCGGACAAGGAGAGGGGTTCCAGAGAGTTCCCGATATTCATTGTTTCCATTTTCGTAATGGAGAGTATCTCTTTGATTAAGTATTCAATGTCCTCGGCTGATTTTAGTGCCTGCGGCAGATACTTGTCGTGGTTTTGGTAATCCCCGAAACCTAATATCATATTCTCAAGCTGACCTTTCAGAATCGTCAACGGCGTTTTCAGTTCGTGTGAAACTGCCGCAAAGAAATTCCTGTGCTGTTCCTCAAGCATCTTAAACTTCTTGACATCTTTGGTTAACTGCTGATTTGCTGTTTCCAGTTCTTCCATTGTACTTTGCAGCCTTGCCGCCATTGTATTCAAACTGGAAGAAAGTACACCGATTTCATCCCCTCTGTCTGTATCACACCTCCAAGTCATATCAAGCTCTGTCATCCGCTTGGAAATCTGGCTGATTTTTGCAATCGGTGCAACAATCACTCGGCTGCAAATGAAAGCACTTAGGACAGAGAGAAGCAGAATAACCGTCAATACCAACGGAATAAAACGGAGCAGCAGACTGAACAGTTCGCTTGCCGTTTTGGATAGAGATATAACAGAAAGCGTATAGCTTGCTTTATCTTCTGCAAAGGTCACATCAGTTGTATAGGTCTGTGCCGTTGACAGGTCATCAGCAATGGTTTCAAAGTCCCCGAAAGTAACGCTGTTCTTTTCGTTTCCTAACATCGCCACAGCGTTGTTCTCAATGCAGAAATTTGTAATCAGCGTCGTCCCTTCCTCATAGCTTTTGTTTTCCAGAGCAGAGAATAACGCTCCTGCGTTGTTCTCAAACTGTTTGCTGCCTGTGAGTTGATAGCTTTGTGGCACAAATACAAGGACGATGCCGTATATCAAAACGCTGCACAGAGTCAATGCGGTAAATACCCACAAGAACACTTTTGTACTTAGAGAGTTACTGATTTTCTTTTGCAATTTTGTATCCCACCCCTCTGACAGTTTCTATGTAATCCACGCCTAACTTTTTTCGCAAATTCATAATGTGGAAATTGACGCTTTTTTCCTCGCCGATAAATTCATATCCCCACACAAGGTTAAGCAGCTCATCTCTTGTAAATACCCGTCCCTGATTTTTAAGGAAAAGCAGTAAAATATCAAACTCGGATTGCGTGAGAATGACCTCCGCACCCGATACAAGGACTTGCCTTTGCTTTGCACTTATCTGAAGTTCTTTATATCGAAGGGTGTCCGTATCCATATCCATTGTTTCTGTTCTTCTAAACAGTGCTTGTACACGCTTTAATACCAGTTTGATAGAAAATGGCTTTGTGATATAATCATCTGCCAACAAATCAAATCCTTTTATCTGGTCAGCCTCTGTATCAAGGGCAGTCAAAAGGATAATCGGGGTCTGTGCTTCTTGCCGTATCATTTCGCAAACAGCATATCCGTTGATTTTCGGTAACATAATATCCAAAAGGATAAGGTCTATGTGGCGGGTATGAAAAGTATTGATACCCTCCAGGCCATCCGATGCGGTCACAACTTCATAACCGCAGGCTCTAAGCGGCTCGGCTAAGATGTTTTGTATTGCGATTTCATCTTCAATAATCAGTATTGTCTTTGCCATATCTTAAACCTCCAATCTGATTAATAATCTCTCGGAATCTTTAAGCCAATAAACACAAGGCTTTCAGATGCCTTTTTTATTAAAATCCCCCACTTTTTTTGCCAAAAGCACTTGACAAATATATCGAAAAATGC
>CAJTDL010000043.1 GCA_910575035.1 Lachnospiraceae bacterium | reverse complement strand
CGGCGGCGCTATCCCGAAAGCCTCTGCCACCTTTTTTATCCGGGGTTTTTCCTGCCCGTCCCAATAATCCTGTATATCTCTGATCAATTGCTGTTTTTTTCCCGTGTCTTTTCCTGATGCTGATATTGTGCCGAATTTAAATCATGCTTTTTGTTATCATAAGCAATTACATTTCCACTGGGGTCCACTGGCGGGGTGTTGCCATAATGAAGGCTTTCCAGAAAAGAGCCTTCCGGTGTTTTTTCTTTTAATATTTTTTCTGGAGCCTTTTCCGATATATTCCCATCTTGAATATATATTTGGGGCGGCATCTCTTCCTTGAAAATATCCTTCATATATCCAAGAAGGTTCTGCAGCAAATGGAAACGGTCTGCCACCTGGACACAGCCAGGGAGCACCTCGCTGATCGCAGAAGCATATGCGCTTGCCCTGTCCCTTGCAACAAGCCGTACTTTATTATGTGATTTCAGCCATTCTTTTAATGGCCCTCCATCACGCCCGCCAAGCAGGGCAATCAAATGATGGTCCCGTAAATCATAAATGGCGGTCGCATATGTCTGCCCCTTTCGGATAGCGGCATCATCAATGCCAATCTCTTCCACATCCGGATCACCTATAAATTCAATCCGGTCATACAGCCGCTGTACCGTGTCGTTGCTGACCTGGACACCGAGCAGCGACAGCACTTTACCCGCCCCTTCATTACTAAGGAACATGGATGTGGCAAGAATCAGGGTATTTAATGCATCCGTGCGCACTTGTGAAGGTTTTGCAAAAGGGAGGCCTTCCATAAAAACTTTACAGTCACACTCTGGATTTTCACAGTCATATTTATACACATTTGCATGTAAAAAGGTCTGTTTACAGTGGATAGGTGTGTCTTGAAACTTTCTTTTGTAAGTGGCGTGGGGTGTGCTGCTCATTTTTCCACAGACAGGGCAGGCACAGCTATGTTCTTTTGATTTAATGTAGATATGTAAGCTGTCCTCTGTTTCGATATGGTCATAAACATAATGATTTTCATCTAATAGAAATGAGTAATCCTGTGTTGGGAAATATTTCAATCTGATCATCTTCTTTCGTGTTTTTTATCTTAACTTTACCATAAATACCCAAAAATGAGAATAAAGAGGATAAAAGAAAAAGCAGATATTTTTACATCTGCCTTTTCTAACAATACCCAAAGTTCAGAAAGAACCAATAATCCATCCTGAGCCCCATGATTTCAGTTTATTCATTTATCCACTGGGGGCATTGCCTTATTCCATGGTGCCTTATCCAGCATATCACGAATATAGGCCTTAATCCCCTCTTCCGTTCCCATGCTATATTGACGGTTTATGGCTTTATAGTATTTCATAATACGTTCCTTCGATAGAAGCTCACTCGAAGGTATGCTGTCGCCAAACCCTTCCCGGCTTCCTTCCACGGCTCCTCATTATGCGTGATTCGCTCCAGCAACTTTCCCCCATACATTCCGAATGTATTCACCACAAGATCGATCACATTCTCCTCTTCTTGCGTCAGCGCATCTGCAGTTCCTTCAAGCAGGGTAAACCAAGCATCATCGTTCGGGTTATATTTGAAATCCTGAACAATTCATATACCTCCAAATAGGCCGGATCATACACCCATGCCCTGCAGTCCTCTTCAAAGACCAGTCTGCCATATAGCGCAGAATAAATGCCCTGGATGAAATTAAAGAAGATCTTCAGCATCAGAGGTGTTACCTTTTCCAGTTTTTCAAATACATATCCGATCACCCTCAGCATCTTATCTGAAACAGAACTCAGACTCTCTATGCTGTCTGTTACCGCGTTCGCTTTCTATATATGCCGCGCCAGTCAGCTTCTCTCTGTTTTCCATAAGTTTCTGCTTCATATATGCATGAGTTGTTGGGATTGACAACTGTTAATTCATATATTTTCTGTTCTGCCAATTCTTTATCATTTGTAGCAAACATAACGGATACAACACCAACTTTATCATTTGCTGTGCTCTGCACATTTCCACATAATATTAGTTTTAATGGTGCTTCTCCATTCAACCCTTGCTCTATGTATTTTTCATATTCCATAATCAATCTTCTGTATATTATCTGTATCTGAATGCAATTTCACAATTTTCGTATACTGCTGGACATGAGATTCCTTTGGAACTCCCATTTTCAAATACAAACCAATGATCTTCCTTTAATAAATCCTCATCAAATCTTGCTTAATCAAATCCATCTTCACATACTAATGCATCAAAAAAAAATTTATATTCTGATGCGCTGGGGTATGGATAAAAATCACCAGAAACCCAAAAAGTTTCACGATTTGTAAGCACTATCTTTCCAAGTGTAACATTTTTATATATGAGCTCCATCATTTGGCTTCTTTCCATAAATTCCGATTATCCAGTTATTTGCAAGCTGGAATTGTCAAATTATGCAGTCTATCCTATCAGATTTTTCAAAGCTTCGGGATTATTTGAGATAATCATTCCAACAGTCTGGCATTTTTCTATATCTGGGCAGTCACCACATGTCACCACACCTTTTTTCAACGCACATTGACGAATACCGCAAAGACTATCGCAGAATACAGTTTTAACCCCCTCAACACGGCAACCTTGGCAGTTGATATGTTCAGGCAGAATAGGTGCATTATTTAATTTGGACCATACTTTTGCAGTTTTTTCACGCAACGCTTGATCGTCATTAATTGTTGCAAGATATGCATCACATTTTTCACAATCCAGCCCGCAATATGCAATCATATTTTTCATAGTTATGTACCTCCTCAAATTCCGATTGCAGTTTCATTAAAGCCTATTTTCACCTGGGGCATATTTCTTAATGAGTACCTTTTCGCAGGGAAGTGTCTGGAATAATTCCTGCATAACTCTGCTCCCAAACTCTTGAATGGGATCATCTTCAGACAACTTTGGGGGGATAGTCACTCATTAGAGTAACATACATACTCATAGCCTCCATATTTCAATAATTCTCTTTCTACTCTCGTAACATCTTCTGTAATATCCATGGATTTATTCCCAACCTTTATTCCCAATTTTTCTAATTATAACACATTGGGAATAAGGTAGAAATAATTCCCTTCTGCTTCTACTTCACTGTAACCTGGCATCTGCCAGCTCTGCGATGGCTGCGCCGCCATTTCCGCTACGGTTTCTGTATCCCCTTCCAGGGAGGCTTCCAGCAAATCCCTTGGCTCAGCCCCATTCTTCTCCCGCAGTTTTCTCACTGTGCCTGCTGATTTCCTATTTTTTGTCGTCATGCCTGCTGGATGACCCCTGTAGATATGCTCCTTGGCAAAGCCGTTATCTGCGCCAGAGCCCCTTCCAGGCGCAGCGTTACCGGAACTTCTTTGGATGACCTGTTTAAAATTATGGCCACAATCGAGCCATCTGGATTTTGGAAGGCCGTCACATCCAGCAGATCTGTATATTTGCTAAATCCGATCCCCTTTGCCCCTGGCAAAATATGGGAAGAAAAATGCGCAAAGCATCTTTGGATTTTCTGTGGGAGCAAAGATTTTTGCCTGCGGTCATACAAGAAGGGTGCATGGCAGAAATTCCCCACATGGTTTGGCCCGCCTTCTTCATCCAGCAGCAAGTTCCAATCATAAAAGGCGCACATCCCATGGTTCAGATCGCCAATGATTTCATGGGACAGCCGTTCTGCATTTTCCCATTCTTCCCCTGCTGCATACTTCTTATATTCAATGCAGCTTTCGGAAATGATCAGCTTTAGATCCGGGTATTTCTGCCGCGTCAGCTCCAAGGCTTCAAAATGGTCGCCGCTGTACCAATGGAAGGCTGCCCCTGCGACCATTCCCTTTGTGGTATCATCAATCAAATGGGAAGCCCGCTCAAAGAGCCGTTCCTTGTTGTGGTCCCAAATAAAGATTTCAACTTCGGACAAGCCATGGCTCTGCAGGGCCGGATACATAAAATCCCGCAGAAAGCGCTTTTCCTGCTTTGCAGTGTACACACAGGAATCCCATGTCTGCACTGCCTTTGGCTCATTCTGTAAGGAGATGCGCTGCACCGCAAAGCCCCTCTTTTGGAATTCCAGGATATAACGGCAGATATAATCCGCCCAAAACCCTTCCATCCCTTCCTTTAGGCTGCCGCCAGCCACACGCTGCCCATTGGTCTTCATAAAGGCCGGGGGCGACCAGGGAGACAGCATTAATTTCAAGGGCTTTCCCGCAGCCTTCTGCGCAGCCTCCAACATGGGCAGGATATATTTTTCCGTGCGCGCAAATGAAAAGCTTTTCAATTCCCGATCCGCCTCATCTGACATGGCTTCATATATCCCTGTAGAAAAATCACAGCTGTCCATATGGATCCTCACCAGGCAATATTTCATATTGCTGGGTGAAAAATAGGTTTGTATCAATTGCCGCTTCTGTTCTTCTGACATAAGGGAATAGACATAGGCTGCTGCGTCTGTGATTGCGCCCCCGAATCCCTCTATTTCCTGAAATGTGACCTGGGGATAAAGGTTGACCACCTGATCCTCAATCCCCTTGGCGTCTGGATGGAATGTGAGATTAGAGGTTTCCATTCCATGAGCTGTTTCCTGTTTGAATGCCATTTTCCTGGATTCAGCATTTACACTTTCCTGTTTCAAGCTCATTCCTAAAATACACCGCCTTTCTGATGTAAAATTAATCGTTAACCCTTTACAGCCCCCATTGCCACACCTTTTGTAATATACTTATTCAGCAGCACATAAACGACTACTGCCGGCATGGCTGTCAATGCCATAACCGCAAACTGCACTGCATAATTGGAAGAATATTGGCCGGTAAATTCCAGGATCGAGAAGGGCAGCGTCTTCCATTTGTTGCTGCTTAGGTATGTGCTGGCCATCATAAACTCATTCCAGTTATTCAGGAATGTCATGATTGCCACAGTAGCCATGGAGGACTTCATTAAGGGTGTGATGACGGTTCCAATGATGCGGTAAATGCTGCAGCCGTCCATAATAGCCGCCTCCTCCAATTCCTTTGGTATGGAATCCATAAAGCTGCAGGTCAGAAACAGCCCCTGAGGCAGGGAGAATGCCACATAGGGGATTAGCAGCGCCCAAAAGGAATCTGTCAGCCCCAGCTTATCATAAATCACATAATTTGGCAATAACGTGGCATGTATGGGAATCATCATGCCCATCAGCAGCAGGGTCTTGACAAAGCCCTGCAGCTTCCATTTCATTCTGGTTACTGCAAAGGCAGCTAAGATCGAAATGGCAATCACGAATACCACAGCCGTCACATTCACCAGGATGCTGTTTTTCAGGTAATGGAGGAAATGGCCATCCACAAATGCTGTCACATAATTGTCCCACCGTATTTTTTCCGGTATGATCAGCAGGCCGTTGGTAAACATTTCATTGCTGCTGCCCAGGGAAAAATCCACCAGCCAGATCAGGGGAAAGATCTGCACCACTGCCACAAGCAGCAGGCAGGCATATAAAAGCGCCCGTTTCCATGTAAATTTCTGTTCCACTTGATTCATATCTGCACCTCCTATGCATCCTTTTCTTTGAAAATCCTGTTAAGCAGCACTGTGGCCAAAAGGCAGATCACGATAAAGGCCACGCTGATGGTATTGCCATATCCATACTTAAAGGAATTGAATGCCTGCTTATACAGATAATTTGCCATGAACTGGGTCTGATCCCCAGGGCCGCCATTGGTTAGCAGGTATACCGTTTCCATCTGCTTTAATGCAGAGATAACCGCCATGGTCACATTCACCTGAATTACGGGCTTCATCAAGGGAAGGGTTATTTTCATAAAGGCTTCTTTGCCTGTTGCCCCATCAATGGCCGCCGCCTCATACAGCACAGGGTCAATGTTTTTAATGCCTGTGTAATAGATCAGCATTCCCCAGCCAAACCCATGCCAGATCAGCACCACCAGCACAGACCAGATTGCAGAGCCGGATCCCAGCCAGTTCACATTCCCCTCAAAGCCAAATAGCTTCAGGATATTGTTCAGCAGCCCAAAATTTGGGTTATAAATGAATTTCCACAAATATGCGATAACCGCTACGGAAATGACATTTGGGATAAAGTAAACGCATCGGAAAAACCCTTCCGCCTTGTTCTGCATCTTATCCAGGATTGCTGCCGTTATAAGGGCAAGCGGGTGCTGGATGCAGATAAAGCCGATTGCCAAAAGCAAGGAGTTTCGCAGGGAAACCCAAAACCCTGTATCCTGGAACATCGCCTTATAATTGTCCAATCCATTAAATACTGCCTCTCCCATGCCGCTGAAATCTGTAAAGCTGTAGTAGATGCTCAGGCATATGGGCGCTAAGATTGCCAGAAGAAAGGTCAACAGCCCTGGCAGGATCAGGGTCAGGATCACTCTCTTATTGCTGTAAATTTTACGCATAGAACCACCTCCTAATTTTCCTATAACCGAATCTGCGTAGCCCAACACAAAGAATGAGCCACCCTAGGCAGCGGGGCATAAAGCCCACATGAAACAAGTTGGGGACTCAGCCCATTCTGCCGAGTCCCCAACCTGCCGCTTTCCGCTTATTTTGCCGCTGCCTCTAACTGTGCGATAAATTCCTCTGGGCTAACCATGCCAATGGCAAGCTCTGCAGACAAATCCTCACTGTTTGTCTTGAACTCAGAATCCCCAAGGTCGTTGAAGGTTACGCCAGTGATGCTGGCCGCTGAGCTGATGATGTCTGTAAACGCAAGCTGCACAGAAGTCTCTTCCCCTGTCAGGAAATCAGCGTAATTCTGGGCTGACATGCATACGCCGTTTTCCCATGCAATTTTAGACCAGTTTTCTGGAAGGAACATATAATTGAGCAATTTAACTGCTTCATCCCTGACGGCAGAATTCTGTGTCACTGCATATCCGCCGCCGTTCCATGCCGCAATATCCGTAACCTGGGCTGTGCCGCCCTCTACCACAGGCATCATAAATATGCCAATATTATCCCGCACCTCTGGAGAAATCTCTTCATTATTCGCCATGGACATTTCCCAGCTGCCCATGTAGAACATGGCTGCCTGGCCATTGGTAAACAAATTCTGCGCCGTGCCGTAATCAGAGGTTTCAAATCCATTCTGGAACAATCCCGCCTCCACGCTTTCCTGCATCAATTCTGCCGCCTGCTTATAAGCCGCGTTGCTGAAATCGCCTGTACTTACAGAATTCCTCACATCCTGCTGGGAATCGCCCAGAATCTTTGTGACAATATCCTGATAATAAATGGAGATCGGCCATTTATCTGCGCCATCCATACTGCATGGGATCATGCCTTCTGCCGTAATATCTTTCGCCAGCTGGTTCAGTTGTGCATAGGTCTGGGGAACCTTCCATCCATGTTCCTCAAAAATAGCCTTATTATAATAGAACGCCATCACATCTGTATTCCTTGGAAGCCCATAGAGCTTTCCTTCCTTGCTGAACCCATCCAAAGACCCGGAAAGGAAGCCATACTCTGCATAGTCATCCTGGTTCAGCTCTGCCAGAAGCCCCTCTGCAATCACTTCATCCAAAAAGGAAGGCTGCCCCCATACATTGACCAAGTCTGGCATGCTGCTCCCAGACGCATAGGCCTTGAACTTTGTCTTATAAGCCTCATCATCCAACGCTTCCACTTCAATCGTCACATTTGGGTTCTCTGCCATATATTGGTCAAATAACGTCTGCTCCACAAATCCCTGCCCAGATTTCCGGTCTGTTAGATTTGAAAATACTTTAATGGCCACCGGCTCTGCGGAAGCCGCAGCGCCTTCTTGGCTGCCAAGCGCTGGCGCATCTGCTGGCTCTACTGCATCTGCCGCATCGGAACTGCCGGATTCTTCTGCTTTTGCATTGGATGATGCGTTTTCCTGCCCGCTGGAATTTCCGCAGGCCGCCATTGTACACACCATAGCTGCTGCCAATAACAGGCTGATTATTTTTTTCTTCATATGTTTTTCCTCCGAATTTCTATATCTTTTCCTACACCAAATGGCTCCCCTCATCACACTCATATAATTTCAACAGGCAGACATCTTCCCCTTACTTCTTAATCTTTACCGTCTTCGCCTGCCCCTTCTTTGCAAACAGCTTTTTATAGGCAGCGAGCTTCGATGCAGGCACTTTGACCACTGCTTTTTTATAGATGCCTTTCAACGCATTCTTGCCCACCTTTGTAATTTTTGTAGATTTCACCGTAATCTTTTTCAGCTTCTTGTTGTTCTGGAAGGCTTTGGATGCAATGGACGTCACCTTGTAGGTATATCCATTGATTTTCACAGCCGCTGGTATGGTAATGGCTGTGTTGGTCTTTTTCACAGGCTTCGTCACTGCAACCGTCTTATTTTCCACAGATGTTATCTTATATGACAGCTTTCCTACCTTGGCAGTCTGCCCCTTTTTCAGATCCAATTTCTTCACAGCTTGATTCAAAAGCCTTGTGACGTCATTTACCACTGCCTGCAATTCCTTTTGGGGGGCGGATTGGCTCATGCTTTCTGCGATCTGCAGCAATGCGTCCATCTTTGCCAAAGAATCTTTTGCATATTTGTTCCTGTTCGCAGCCTTTGCCTTTTGGATGGCTGCTGTCAAGGATTTCAGGTTTGCAGGTTCTGGCTTCGGCTCCGGATCCTTATCTGGTCCTGCCGCTTCTTTCTTCGGCTGTAGCGCCGTTAGGGCATCTGCCAAAAGGTTCACTGCCTGGTCTACCTCTTCCTGTTTTGCTTCTTTCTTTTGCAAAACCGCATCTGCCGTTTCCAATGCCTGCGCCAATTTTGCATAAGACTCTTCTGTGAAGGCCTCACGATCCACCTTCTTTATCTTTTCTGCCAGGGAAGAAAGAACCGACCAATCCGTTGGCTTTTCCTTCGGCTGGAGGGCTGTCAGGGCGTCGGTCAAAAGATCGGCTGCCTGATCCACCTCTCCCTGTTCTGCTTCCTTATTTGCCAGAACTGCATTGGCTGCCTCTAAGGCCTGTGCCAGTTTTTCATAAGACTCTGCTGTGTAAGCCTCGCCGTCCACCCGCTTCACTTTCTCTACCAGGGCGGTAAGGGCGGACATATCCGCTGGTTCCTTTACGGCTTTTTCAAATTGGATCGTGTCAATCCTTGCATTTGGGGTCTTAAATACCACATAGACATCATGTACGCCCTGCAGTTTTTGATCCAGTTTCACTTCCACCATAGCATAATCCAATTCCTGTACGGCAAGGTCTATAGCCGCATCCGGATCCTTCCCTGTCTCTGGGGCATTATAGCTGTTCACAGGCGTGATATGGAAATCCAATGTCCCAAGGAGGGCTCCCTCTGCTCCGTCTGCCCGTACCTCTATGGAAGAATGCTCATTCCTGCTGGCTACCCTTGCCTTGATGGAAACAACGTTTTCCAAATCCACGCTCTTCATAGCCGCCCATGCGCCATCCTGCTTGCCCATCACTGCATAGTAGCCGCCAGCCACATTATGGGCTGCATTTTCCATGCTGTCCCTGCTGGCTTTTGCAAGAGCCTCTGCGGTATGCGCTTTAGAAACCTCCCGGTACACCACTTCGCTGGAGGCATAGCTGCTGTCAAATACATTGACTGGCGCACTGGAAGCATCTAAGGCGCCAATGGACTCTCCTGTGACGGCCAGGCTGCCACTTTGGCGGATGTCTGCGGAAGAGCTTCCCACATTTACCTGGTATGTGCCTGCTTCTACGATATAGCTGCTGGTATTCGTGTTCCACAATGCAAAATCATCCATATCCACTTTTAACGTCACCGTCTTAGACTGGCCAGCTGGGATTGCAACCTTTTCAAAGGATACCAGCTTTGTCTGGGGCGCATATACGCCATAGGCTGAATTGGCGTTCGCCATGTACAGCTGAACCACTTCAGAAGCATCTCTGCTGCCTGTATTTTGCACATCCACGCTCACTTCAAAGCTTTCCTGATCCCCGCTTATGCTGGATGGCATCCGCAGGTTGCTATATGCAAACTCAGAATAAGTAAGCCCTGCGCCAAATGCATAGGTTACATTTTCCGGATTCGCATACAGGTAAGTAAGGCGGGTCTGTGCCGGGTCTGCATTCGTCATATCTGTCGTAAATCTTGGATCCAGGTCATTCAATGTCAGGTTCGTCCCTTCTGGGATGGAATACCCATTGATGGCAGGAAGCACATCATTGGTATTGTACCAAGTCGCAGTAAGCTTTCCTGTGGGCGCTGCATCCCCATAAAGAATTTGCCCTAATGCATACCCGCCGTACTGCCCTGCATAAGGCTGTACCAGAATAGCTGCCACATTTGGGTTATCCTTAAATTCCTGAATAATTTCCGGATAGTTGGTCTGCACCACCACAATGGTCTTGCCTGGATAAGCGGCTGCCACATTTGCCACTTGGGCATACTGGCCATCCCCCAGATGAAGGTCTGTCCGATCGCAGCCTTCCCCGGAGCTATGCCTGGTGGGCGCGCCTACCACTACGACGGCATAGTCGCTGTCACTTGCCGCGGTGTCCGCGCCATAGTCTGCCACCACCTCTTCTGTAAACCTGGCTTCTGCTGTCCGCAATGCAGCCGCTGTATCTTTATTGGTTAGTTTCTCTGTAAAAGATACCTTCCCATCTTCCCCCACTTTTACATAACGCCCATTTTGATAGTACCCCTGAATCGGAGCCGTCCCCATAAAGCTTTCACTATAGGATTCCAAAACATAACTAAGAGTGCCGTCTTCATTGGATTCCACCCGGAAACGGTATGGCATGGTGGTCGTTACATAAGTGGCTTCCAGGCTGTTGGAAATCTGTTCCAATGTCTCTTCGCCGCTGGCTTCGACCGCTGTCACCTCTCCGCCGCCAAACCAGCCGCCGCCGGTTACTACTCCCCGCATCCACTTGCCATTGTCTACGCATTTATAGGTATAGCCCTGCTGCCCCCAGGAGTATTTCTCAAATTTCGCCGCAGCCTCTTTATCGTCTACTGCCACCAGGGATACCCCATCCTCTGCCAATGCGATATATTTTCCGCCGCTTGTCTTAATATTCACCACCTGTCCATCCACGCTGTAAGAAACATGGTCCTTTCCTCCAATTGCCTGGATGCCTGCCGCTGTGGAATACAAAGCATTTTCAATCTGCGGCGACTGGGATACGGCATAGGTTGTCTTAAAACGGGTCACAGACATTGGCCCAGACACATAGACAGAATCATTTTTGTCCAATGGAAGCACATGGTTCTCATTTTTCAGCATAACCACAGATTCCTGGGCTGCCTGCAGCGCAACCGCCTGGTTATTGGCATTATTGTAATCATCTGTGACGCCCTGGCCTGCAGACTGTCCATAAAATGGATATTGATTCATATCTGCATTCAGGACGCCGCAGCGTACCAGCTGCCCAATCTGATCCCTTGCCACATTTTCCACATCCTCTTCTGTCACCCCATAGGTTCCAGCCCTTACTTGATTTACCAGTGTCCAGAAGCTTCTGTCCCCATTCCTTGTGGTGCTGGCTCCAGAAGAATTGGCCATGGCCATCAGAGAGCCTACTGCCGAATATCCCTGGCCGCTGTATTCACTGTCGTCGATCACTGGCACATAGCTGGAATCGAATCCATTACCATATGTGCTCTGGCTGCTCACTGAACCATTGTCCGTTACGCTGAACACCCCATAAGGCGCACGGCTTTTTGCAAAATTGATCAACGGAGAGATAATATTGGGAAGCCCATTTGTCCTTCCATAAGAACTCATAAATCCGCTCACTGCCCCTGACTCAAAACCTTTCAAGGCGCTTTGGGGCTGATATTCCAGCAACGCCCTGGCGCTTGCATTATTACTGGCGCTGGTACGAAGCATTTGGGCATTGTATGTGGTAAAATGCTTCGTGGTAACCACCGCCTTCTGCCAGAAGCCATTGGCGCCGGATTCCTGTATGCCAGAAACACCTGTGGCCATTTCATCCACCATAGTGGCTGCCAGATAGGGATCCTCTGCAAAGCCTTCATCAAACCGCCCGCTTAATGGATTGATCCGCAGGTCGCTGGTGGCTGTGCATGCCATCACATTGATATTGGACAGGTTGCTGTAATCTACCTTGTTGACCCTTTCATTTCCCAGCACATTCCCTACCGCTTTCACCAATTCCTTGTTCCAGCTTTGGCCAAGCCCAATGATTGCCGGGAAGTCTGTGGATACTCCCTGGACGCAGTCTGTAAATGTGAGGGAGCCTGGGATTTTCTTCCCTGCATTTTTTCCCTCTGTCAGCACATAATCCCCCCTAGTATCAAAGGCAAACCTGGCTGCGCCTTCCAGCCCTATGTAATCAATCACGGCATCCAGATACGATTCATAATGCCCCGGATCCCCATCAAACAAGGGCATACCTTCATATACGTGGCCTGCCGGGGCTGGCGCAAATGTAACCCTTTGGGCGTCCTGCCCTTCCTCTGCTGCAAAAACTGTCCATGAGCCATTCATAGGGATTGCCGTACCAATCGCTACAGCTGACGCCAATAGGCAAGCGATGGCCTTTTTCCAGAAACTTCCTCTCTTTCTCATCCTCATTCCTCCTTGTTTTTTCTGTACACAACCACTGACAACCGAACCCGCGCGCGTTTCGCTTATGCTTTTATTATCCACAAAAAGCGCCTCCCCAACAATGCAGATTTTGTACCAAAATGTTGAAAAAAATAACTTGACGGATGGTGATTCTTGTTATTTTCACCAATCCATCAAGTCATTTTCCAGTTCCTTTATCAGAAATTCATCTCTTTTCTCTGCATTTTTATCAATTTCATTGTATAATTGCACTTTCATCTTCAGCATCACTTCTGTGCCCTGCCCTGGCTTGCTGAAAATCTGAATGCCAAATCCTTCCCCATAATACATCACCAGCCGTTTATGGACGTTGCGAAGCCCGATGCTTCCCCTTTCCCCCTCTTTTGCCTTGCCCTCTTGAAAGATCCGGTCAATGGCCTCCTGTTCCATCCCAACCCCATCATCCTTGACCCAGATATAGAGGGTCTCCCCTTCCCGTTCCCCTGTGACGGTCACCTGCGTGCGTTCCACCTTCCCTTCCATCCCATGCACGATGGCATTCTCCAATATGGGCTGCACCACAAGCTTTGGGATCCCACAGCCATACAGCTCCTCTGGAATCAGCACCTGAGCCATCAGGCGCTGTCCATAACGGTATTCCTGTATCTGTATGTAATCTTTTAACCCTGCGGCCTCTTGCTCCAATGTAACATATACATCTGGGCGCAGCGCCGACCGCATGAGATTCCCCAAAGCCGCTGCAATGTCCCCGATCTCATCCATTCCCTGCATACGCGCCATCCAGTTCACCGTATCCAGCGTATTATACAGAAAATGTGGATTGATCTGCATCTGCAGGGACTGCATCTGGGCTTTTTGCCTTAAATACTTCTGCTTATATACCTCATCCAAAAGCCTTTGTATTTTCACCGCCATCTTATTGAATGTCTCTGCCAGCATCCCAAACTCATCCTCTGAGGGTATCTCACACCGCGCCTCTAAATGCCCTTTCCCAAACCGTTTCATCTGCTCCGACAGAGATACCAGGGATTTCACCACCCTTCCAGATAACTGGATCACCACCACGACTACCAGGCACGCCACCAAAATGGCGATTAGGTAAAAGATGTTTTTCAGGTTTCTGGCATTTTCTTTAAAATAGCTGACAGAAATGGCAGCCACCACTTTCCACCCATTTTCCATTTCATCGCTGGTATAGTAAAAAAATTCCTTCTGGTTCCAATCCTTTTGTGAAAAAATACTGCCCACCAGCTCTTTTTCTTCAGCGGAGATTACACAATCTTCCTGATCCAATAGATAGGCCTTCCCTTCGCCCATTTTTCCAAAGGCATTGATGATCCCATCCAAATAGCTTTCCTGAACCGTAACGGCCACATACCCCAGGGAATCTGACCGTTTCAGGGAATTGATCTTCCGCGCCACTACCAATTCCTTTTGCTTGTGGCTCACATTTCCATAGACCACCCTGCCGTCTGCCTGGTATACCTCTTCCTTATCAATGCCCAGATCCGCCACGCTGCGGTTCTTGTTATATGAGCATGTGGAACCGCCGTCTGTGACAATGCTGATATTGGAAATATAATCCTTCAGCAGCGCATAGGAAGAAAGCTGTTCCCGCAATTCCTTGTTATCCTTGTACCTTTCAAATCTGTCCTGTTCCCTATCAAGACGGGAAATGACAGCCTGCACCGTCCCATTGCTGACAACGCTAAAGGTAATATCCTCAACCTCATCCATAAATCCCATAACCTTCAGGCAAGTCCAGTCCACCACATCCTGCAGATACTCCTGGGACTGGCTTTCCACCAGCTTGCTGGAATAGTAGTATTGGATGGAGCTGACCAGGCAGGTGGGGATGACTGTCAGGAAAATGCCGACCAGGCACATCTTATAGCGGAAGCTGTGGAAACGTTTTCTCTTTTCCATATGCGCCCTCCTTCCATCCTTTCCATTGATTGCTTTGGCGCAATTCTGGTACATCGTGCAATAAACAGCTTTCAATGATTATTCATTAAAAGATTTTCCCTGCCTACTCTTTCCTTTTCGCTTTCCTATATTGGCTAGGCGTTACGCCATATGTTTTCTTAAACACCTGCCCAAAATACCTTTCGTCTGCAATTCCAACCCGCTCTGCCACCTCATAATTCTTTAAGTCTGTTTCCAACAATAGCTTTGCCGCATGGGAAATGCGGATCCCAGTGAGGATGGAGAGGAAATTCTGCCCTGTTTTCTGCTTAATATACCGACTCAAATACCCTGTATGGAAATGGGTCACCTCTGCCAAAGAGGCAAGGGTGACATTCTCCGCATAATGCTCCCCCAAGTAACGGATAATCATCTGGATCAGCATTTCCTCTTCCTCTGGAGCTACCTCTGGCTTCGTAGAAAGCACCTGGTTTGCCTGCTCTAAGGCTGCAAAATTTGACAACTCCCTCTGGATCAGCTCCATCTCTTTTTGCTGGCCTTCCTTTTTTTTGATCTGCTCCTTTGCCCTGTTTATGCATGCAAAAATTTCTTTAGGGGTGCTGGGCTTTAAAATATAGTCAAAAATCCCCAGCCTTACCGCTTCCTGGGCATAAGAAAACTCCCCATACCCTGTCAGCAGGATAATGATCAGTTCTGGCTGCAGCTTTAATGCTTTCTTAGACAGCTCAATCCCTGTCATTCCTGGCATACGGATGTCTGTCAGCAGGATATCGACAGGCTGCTCCTGCAGCAGTTCCAATACTTCGATTCCATTTTTTGCGGCTCCTGCCACCTCTATGCCAAGTTCCTCCCATTTCAGCGACAGATAACCCCTTCGTATAAATTCTTCATCGTCTGCGATCACTATTTTCAGCATCCCATCACCTCTTAACGACCATCTCCCAATGTATACTGCTCCATTTTTTCTAATATTTCCCGATAGTCCCGCCCAGACAGGATGGCCTGTGCGCCCTCGTTAAACAAATCCCCGAATTCCATCCCATAACGCACATCCATATACCTGCAGAACCCTTCTGCCTGCCCCATCAGTTCCATGCATTCCAACAGTAACGGATTGATTTTGCTTTTCTCTATCTCCAGCTTCCGGGACGGGATATTGCTTTCCTCATATAATACCCTGCTTTGGTATTTTTCACTGCTATAGAGCTTCAAAAATTGAAATGCTGCCTCAGGATGGCTGCACTTAGCCGCTATGGCAAAGCTCCTGTCTCCGCCACCGGTGGCAATCCCTGCATTTTCTTCTTTGACAGGCGGAAATAAAAATGCGCCATACGTACCATTTTTCCAGGAAGCAAACCAGTTCCCACCGACCTGCATCGCCGCATCGCCAACACTTTGGGACGTTCCCTCTGTCCCCAGAAAATCCTCTGGGATGTATCCAGCCTGATACAGCTCCTGCAGCCTTTTCGCTGCCTCCTGATACCTTTTTGCGGTCCATGGGATCTCTTCAAAGCTCTCATATTGCATCAACTCGTTCCCACAGGTTCCCCGCAGGAGTTCCAGAAAAAGCATTCCAGAACTCCAGGGAGTGCTGCCTAAATACAATGGGAGGATGCCTTCCTGATGCAGCCGGCTGCAGATATCCAGAAATTCCTGATATGTCTTTGGTATTTCAATCTGATATTTCTCAAATATTTCTCTGTTGTAATAGACAACGGTAATACATTTCGTCAAGGGAATTCCATACACCTTCCCCTGAAAGGAGACTCCTTCAAAATCATCTTGCCCAAGGATTTCTGTCCAAAAGGGATCCTGGGAAAGATACGGTTCCAGATTTAGGGCTTTTCCACGGTCTGCATAGACCTTTAGAAATCCAGACTGCCAGGAAAAAAAGATGTCTGGCTCCTCATTAACTGCCATGCGCCTGGCCAGCTCTTTTTTGTATTCCTCATCGCCATAATACTCACATTCAATTTCTACCTGATAGCCATTCGTCCTGTTAAACTCTTCCACCGCATCATCCAAAATCTCCTGGCTCATGGTGCCAATACACATCAATGTCAGCGTTTCTTTTGCAGGATCATCCCCCTCATCCCTTGCGCCTATATCCGCTTTCCTGCATCCATTGCAAAAAAGGGCAATCAGAATCATACAGAAAATGGCTGAATATCGTTTCTTTTTCATAAAAACACCTGATTATTTTATAAATTCCATAGGAATATTATATAAAATTTGGCGATTTGCCGCAACTGTAAAATATCCCCAAGAAGAAATAGCTTCTCTATTATCCCCTATTCCACGCCCTTTTCTTCATCTGCCAGGTATTCAAAGAAATCAAAATCCGCATACTGCCGGCGCCTGATGCGGTCTGCGCAGGTAAGCCCTACCATAGCGCCAGTAAATTCCCCATATTGGCAATATTCATCGGAAAACCGAACCATGTCAAAAGCAGGCCCAATATTTTGGTAATTTATGCCATCGTAACACCAGGCAAACCATGCCTTCCTTCCCTGGATAAATAGCCGAAGGTAAATGGCACAGTCTTCCACTGGAGTCCTGGTGTTCAGGAATTCTGTCTTTTGCCCATTTTCCAGATGGATGATCGAAATGGCGCCCTGCCCCAGAGTCTCACTGTAATATTTACGCAGATTCACATAATTCATATTATCATAATATAGGATTAATCCTGCGCTATGCTGGCATACCTGTGGATGGAAATCCATTTTCGTCGTGACCCTTGCATAAACACTGGTTAATTTTCTGGCCAGGATACTGACTTTATTTAGGGAAGTCCTGGATTCTTGCCCCCGGATGCGCACCCATCCTGTCCTGGCTTTTACATCAGCAAAGCTATGGGGCATGATCCGGGGCGCATAGTACCAGTTTCCCAGGTTTGGGGCGTCAAAATCATCAAAGGATGGGATCTGGGGAAGGGGGCATTCTGGCAGGGAACTTTCCTCTGTTTCTGCCTTGGCCAGGTTGGAGCCGTCCGCCATCCTAAGCCATTGGCCTTCTGTCCAAACCATTTTTTGTATGGCTGTCTCGCGCCCAAGGGTACAGCAAAGCTCTGGGACAAAAGGGCGGGCAGCCAGGTGCGCCAGATAGACTTCCCCTCCTGGCGTTTCCACATAGCTCCCATGGCCAGATTTCTGAAGCAGGGAACCAGGGTTATAATATTTTGGCTTCAAATGATCTGGGTCATGGCGCTCATAGGAATCTCCCGGGGAAGATGTTACAATGGGATTTGCAGGGTCTTTTTCATACGGCCCCCATATATTTTCCGCACGGGCCATCGTGACGCAATGGTTGTAGCCTGTGCCGCCCTCTGCGCACATCAGATAGTAATACTGGCCGCGCTTCGTCAAATGGGGGGCTTCAATACAGCCCCGGTCTGTGCCGCCGTTCCAGATACGTTTGGGATATCCTATGATTTCCTTTTGGCTTGGGGAATATTCCACCAAGCAGATTGCGCCTGGCTTTTCATAGCCTTCCCTGGTTTCCCAGTCCAGGGATACCACCCATTTCCTTCCATCCCCATCATGGAATAAAGAAGCGTCAAATCCCGCAGAATGCAGGTAAATCGGCTCACTCCATGGCCCTTGGATCTCCTTTGCTGTAATAACATAATTGTCCACATCGAAATAACGGGCATTCATGGAGTTCATCACGCCATATACCGCATAAAACAGATCCTCCGTTTCGCAGTAAGTCAGGCAAGGCGCCCATATGCCTTTGGCAGAGGGAAGCCTTTTTAAGTCTGCCTGGCTGCTGTCTGTTAACACATGGGTCAACAATTCCCAGTTCTTGAAATCTCTGGAATGGTAAATCGGGATTCCCGGAAGCCATTCAAAAGATGATACTGCCAAATAATAGTCCTCTCCCTTTCGGCAAATGCAGGGGTCAGGGTTGAAGCCTGGCAAAATTGGGTTTTTGATCATGATTACCTCCGTATGAAATGTAATATTTTCTATAGTTGGGGTTTGCAGTTGACATCTTAATTCATTCCAAACCAGAATTCTATCATATTTCACATTCCTATAGCACAAATCACATTATTATGTTAAAATAGGAATAAAACCAGACCCTTTAAGAAAATTTCAGGAGCGATAATTTATGAACATCACCGCATTAATGACACATGTTTCAAGGCATTTACATACCATTGTACGAAGGTATTCCAAAAAAGGGGAATTGTTAGAACAAGTATGTGGGCGGCGGGCAATATCCAAAAAAACTCCTTCCATGGAAAAAGAGAGATTGGATCCAGCTAATGGACGCCAAGAACCCTCTGAAAGCCATTTCCCTATGGCAAAAGAATGGCAGGATTATATCCGCCAATATCCTGAAATAGAAATGAACCTTTTGCATTCCGATGAGAATGGCAGACCCAAAATTTCAGCAGATGAGAATGCTGTGGCCTATATGACAATCAGCACAGAAGAATCCTTGTTTCTTATAGGCCCTGTATCCCTGGCTGGGGAAAAAGGATGCTGGCACTCACTGCCTGCGCAGGGCTATGGGCCTTCCTGGCTCCTTACGCTCTATAACTGCAATTTTATGGAATTTGTGACAGAGGCTTTGATTCTCCACAACCTCTTCCACGAAGATCCATTGTCTCCCAAAGAGGTCGCCGCTTACCATTGCCTGACAATAGCAGATCAATTTGAAGTGCAAAGGAACTTTACGCACATCACCTTTGAAAACCAGGAAAACGCCACAAAGCACAATCCCTATGACCAGGAAATCCGGGAATTTTCCAGCATTCGGAATGGAGATTTGGAACAATTGGAACGAAGCATCCAGGAAGATTATATTGGAACCATCGGAACCTTGGCAAATACGCCTTTGCGCAACCTGCAGAATCTGGGGATCGTCCTTGTAACTTTGGCGTGCCGGGCAGCCATGGAAGGCGGGGTGGCGCCTGAGGTGGCTTATTCCTTAAGTGACAGCTATATCCAAAGGATTGAAGAAATCCGCATTCCAGAAGCAGCCAGGCAGCTTGCCATACAGGCAGAATATCAGTATGCCTCTCTGGTGCAGGAAGTAAAGCAAAAGAAGAAGGGGATGCCAGAAAAGGGGCAGAACGACCCCAGGATTGCACAATGTAAGGATTACATTTTCACGCACCTTCATGGGAAGCTATCTACAGTAGAAATTGCAAAGGCTCTGTCATTAAACGCAAATTTCCTTTCAAATTTATTTAAAAAAAAAGAAGGCATCACAATATCGGAGTATATTTTAGGAGAAAAGATAAAGCTGGTGAAAAATATGCTGGTGTATTCGCCTTATTCTTATAGTGCGATCGCCGCTTATTTTGGGTTCTGTTCACAAAGCCATTTAGGAAAGCAGTTTAAGAAAATAACCGGAATGACGCTGCGAGAATATCGAGAGGCTTTTGAGATGAGGGAATTGCTATGATGCCAGCAGGAGAAAAGAAGCAAAGGTCCACGAGGACGAAAAAATGAACCCCCTGGCCGTGTTCCCGCACAGCCAAGGGGTTCCTTCAAATCCTATTCTTTCACGAACACATCTTTCCCAAGCCCGCATATTGGGCATACCCAATCATCTGGCAGGTCCTCAAAGGCAGTGCCTGGGGCAATCCCATTATCTGGATCTCCTACTTGGGGGTCATATACATAGCCGCATGGCTCACATAAATATTTTTCCATTTTCCATTTTCCTTTCTATTTTTTAATCCATACCTGATTTTACCATAATCCTACTGATAACGCAATCGCTACAGTGGCATTTTTCACTAAAAGCACATTCCTGAGCCATGAATCATAACCATAACTGCATCCAAGAAGGGCTTTTGGTCAGTATGCCCTTATACTGGGATATTTATGTATGCCGCCTAGTGTATTAGCTACATTTTTCCATTAAAATCTCTGCCAGCGCGCTGCCGCTGCTGGTATGGCACCTCACCACGTCTGCCTGGGCTTTTTCTGCTTCATCCAATGCGCAGCGAACCATTTTGTGGGAAACTGTATTGGTAAAAAGCACCACCAGATCCGGGCTGCCAATTTTCTCTTTTAAGTTTCCAGACATTTGGGTAAATACCTTTGCTTTACATTTGTGTTCCTTGCATATTTGTTTGTACTGGCGAACCATCCGATCATGCCCTCCAATAATTACCACGCTCACTTGCTTCCATTCCTTTCCGCTGCTTCAAAGAACTTTTGCAGCCTTTCCTTTATGGTTTCATAAAACTTTTACAGCCTTTCCTTTACAGTTTCATAAAACTTTTGCAGCCTTTCCTTTACGGTTTCATAAAACTTTTGCAGCTTTTCCTTTACGGTTTAAAAAAATTTTTACAATCTTTCCTTATACAGAACATTAGCAGCTCTTTCCATCGCATAAACATTCATTCAGGGTTACAGAGGCAATTTGCTGGCCGCCCAGGTACCCGCAGGACTTCATGCCTGCGTACAGGACATTGTTCCATTCCTTGGCAGACAGATGGCAGGCAGTGCCGTCATCCAGTACAACCGTGCACACATTTTCCATCTGGCAATCACCGGAAAAGCTGACTTTGTACATATTTTTCCGGCTGATCGCCCCAATTTCCTCCAACGTATTGACCAGGCGGTATACTGTTGCAGCGCCAATATGGCCATCCTTCCTGGAAGCTTTATAATAAATCTCCTTACAGCAGGAACACTCCTGCCCCAGAATGATGTCCAGGATCAAAAGCCTCTGCTTGGTGATCCGGCAGCCTCTCTCCTTGAGCTTTTGGAGGATCCTGTCCCTCTGCATTTCCGTCAACTCATAACTTCTGGTATCCTGCTGTTTCCTGATGTCCATCTTCTATCCTCGCTGCCTTTCCCCTTGCCTTTCCAACGAATTTTTTATTTTTACTTTGCCCTTGCCATCCCGCCCACTTTTAAAGTGGCACTCTCCTTGTAAGGACGCAGCAGCAAATAGACAAATCCTATTACCAGCACAATGGCAACCACCGTCCACAGCCCAAATGTCCCCAGGGTGATCAGTGTGCCAATCTGGTAAATACACAATGCCACCACATACGCTAACAGGCACTGATACCCAATAGCAAACCAGAACCAGCGGATGTTATTCATTTCCCGCTTGATAGCTCCCATTGCCGCAAAACAAGGTGCGCACAACAGATTAAATACCAGGAAGGAATACGCAGCCACTGCTGTCATATGCCCTGCTAAGGTTCCCCAGATTTCAGTTCCATCCTCTGCCACTTCTGCAAAGCCGAAAAGAATGCCAAAGGTCCCAACCACATTTTCTTTTGCTACCAATCCTGTGATAGCTGCCACTGCAGACTTCCAGTCTCCCCATCCAAGAGGGATAAAGAGCCATGCAAACACATTTCCAATGGAAGCCAGTATGCTGTGGTCAATTTCCATATCCTCCAGCATACGGAACTCCCCGTCTACCCATCCAAAATAGGTAGTAAACCATACAAAGATCGTAGATAATAGAATAATTGTCCCTGCCTTCTTAATGAAGGACCATCCACGCTCCCACATGCTCCGCAGCACATTGCCAACAGTGGGCAGATGGTAAGCCGGAAGCTCCATAACAAAAGGCGCTGGCTCCCCAGAAAACATCTTTGTCTTTTTCAAAATAATGCCAGAACAGATAACGGCTGCAATGCCTACAAAAAATGCGCTCCAGGAAACCCACCATGCATTGCCGAAGAATGCCCCTGCGATCAATGCAATAATCGGCAGCTTTGCCCCGCATGGGATAAAGGTTGTGGTCATAATCGTCATCTTACGGTCCCTGTCATTTTCAATGGTCCTGGACGCCATAATCCCCGGCACGCCGCAGCCTGTGCCAATCAGCATAGGGATAAAAGATTTCCCAGAAAGGCCAAATTTACGGAAAATACGGTCCATGATAAAGGCAACCCTTGCCATGTAGCCACAGCCTTCCAAAAATGCCAGAAAGATAAAGAGCACCAGCATCTGAGGCACAAAACCCAAAACGGCTCCCACGCCAGCCACAATACCATCCACAATCAACCCCTGAAGCCATGCGGCACAGCCAATAGCCTCCAGGCCGCCAGAAATTAATTCTGGGATAGCCGGTATAAACAATGCGTCAATGCCAAACAGATTCCACCCATCCGCAAACACCCCGTCATTCACCCAATCCGTTGCCCAGGAGCCTACTGTTGTCACAGAGACATAGTAAACAATTGCCATCACTACTGCAAAAATCGGCAATGCCAGGATACGGTTGGTAACAACCTGGTCAATCTCATCCGAAACCGTAATTTTTTCCTTACGCCGCCTGGTATAGCATTTCTGGATAATGGAAGAAATGTACACATACCGCTCATTCGTGATAATGCTCTCTGTGTCGTCATCCATTTCTGCCTCAATGGTTTTGATTTCCTCCGATACATCCGGGACATGCTGCATCTGTGCGGCAATCTTGTCATCCTTCTCCAGCAGCTTAATGGCAAAGAACCGCTTCTGCTCCTCCGGCACATCCGAGCCAAGCTTATTCTCAATAGCATTCAGCACGCTTTCCACCTCTGTGGAAAATTCATGGACTGCCCTATCTGCCTTTTTGCCTTGGGCAATCCGCACCGCCTGCTCAGCGGCTTCCTTCACCCCTGTTCCCTTCAATGCAGAAATTTCCACCACCAGGCATCCCAATTTCTCACTGAGCTTTTTAATATGTATCTGATCCCCATTCTTTGCTACCACATCCATCATATTCACTGCCATAATAACCGGGATCCCAAGCTCCATCAGCTGAGTGCTCAGGTATAGGTTTCTCTCAATATTCGTCCCATCTACAATATTAAGGATGGCATCGGGGCGCTCCCCAATCAGATAATTCCTAGCAACCACTTCTTCCAAAGTATAGGGGGATAAAGAGTAAATCCCTGGCAAATCCATGATCACAACATCCTTGTGCCCTTTCAGCTTTCCCTCTTTCTTTTCCACGGTAACACCCGGCCAGTTACCCACAAACTGGTTGGAACCAGTCAAGGCATTGAACAAGGTTGTCTTTCCGCAGTTTGGATTTCCTGCTAATGCTATTTTCACTGACATTTCAACACTCCTTCTTCTTCCATATGATTCTCTACATTATAATATACGTTTGTCACCTCTTACGTATATTAGTCACATCTAACTATAGGGCAAAAAATATATTTTCCACCGCCGTCAAAACTATACTGCCCTAAAATATCCTTCCCGCCACCTCCAAAACCATACTGCCCTGATTTCAGCCTTCCACTTCAATCATCTCTGCATCTGCCTTCCGCAGTGACAATTCATACCCGCGCACAGTAACCTCCACTGGATCCCCCAAAGGCGCCACCTTCCTTACAAAGATATCCACCCCTTTGGTAATCCCCATGTCCATAATCCGCCTTTTCACAGGACCTTCCCCATGCAATTTCCGAACCCTTACGGTCTTTCCGCAGGGCGTCTGCCTCAATGTGCTCATATCCTCTACCTCTCTTAAACCATGATTTTATTTGCCATGTCCTTATTGATAGCAACCCTTGACTCTTTTACATTCACAATCATATTGCCGCCTGTTGCGGACACAACTGTTACACTCCCCCCCGCCACAAACCCCAGGTTCTCCAAAAACCGCCTGGTCTCCTCTTTCCCGCCAACTTTCTTAATTGTATTGACTTCCCCTGTCTTCGCCATGGTCAACGGCATCATAATCATCTTCTTTCTTTTTGAGAATGGTTTTCATTTGCATCACAAAGTTAGTATATTCTAACTTACGTTTGTTGTCAATAACTTTATTGAGAAAAATTTTCAATAATTTTTTTATTTTCCCTTTGAACCCTTGCCTTTCCAACCAAAAATAGATATAATTGAAAAAACCCTAAAATACATTTTGCATCAAAGAAACTTTCTAAAAATTAAGAAGTTAAAATCAGCGGAAAGGCTGATTTTCCTTAAATAATATGTTCCAAAGGAGGCAAGCCCATGAAAAGCAACGAATCCGCTGAAAATTATTTAGAAACCATCCTAATACTGAGCCAAAAGCTCCCTGTCGTCCGTTCCATAGACGTATCCGTAGAGCTCGGCTTCAAAAAATCCAGCGTCAGCGTAGCCATGAAGCATCTGCGTGAAAAAGGCCATATCACCGTCTCTGACGCCGGATACATTACCTTGACAGAAACTGGAAAAGAGATCGCTGAAATGATATACGAACGCCATAATTTCTTATCTGGCTGGCTCATCAGCCTTGGCGTAGATGCAAAAACTGCATTAGAAGATGCATGCCGCATTGAGCATGTTATCAGCAAGGAAAGCTTCGCTGCCATCAAAAAAGCTGTAGAACCGCATTTCTCACTCTAATCCCCTCCCCACCCCAATCCCAACAATCCGGAAGATGCCAAAGATACCATTCCCTTTTTATAACCTCCCGCCTTGTTGGGATTCGCAGTTCCCCCATCAGGATTACCCACAATTGCTTATCCGCCATCCATATTCCAAAACGAATGACCGCCCGAATAAACCATGGGAATTTATCCCCAAACACCGTCCCCTTTTTCCTCCCCTTCCAAAAGCTCAATACTTTATACAATCTACATTTATTTTTTTCTACTTCCTATTTAATTTATAACGAAATCCTTTTTCTATAATCAAAAATATATTTTTAAAATTTAAAGGATACTCCCTCTTCACAAAAAAATAACAGCCCCTCAGCCAAAGCCGAGAGGCCATCACCCCACACCCAAAAATTAAACCTAACCTTATAAAACCCTCACCTAAAATTAAAAGTAAAATTTATCCGCAAAATAAGCATCCAAATCCTCAATCTTCACACGCTCCTGCTCCATGCTGTCACGGTCACGCACGGTAACCGCCCCATCATTCTCAGAGTCAAAATCGTATGTAACGCAAAACGGCGTCCCGATCTCATCCTGCCTCCGATAACGCTTTCCAATATTTCCCCTGTCATCAAACTCACAATTGTACTTCTTAGAAAGCTGTGCAAATATTTTCTCAGCCCCTTCATTCAGCTTCTTGGAAAGCGGAAGGACGCCAATCTTCACTGGAGCCAATGCCGGATGGAAATGAAGCACTGTCCGCATATCCGGCTTCTCCTCTGTCCCCAGGTTTTCCTCATCATATGCCGCACAAAGGAACGCCAGCACCACACGGTCTGCCCCCAAGGATGGCTCAATGACATAAGGCACATATTTCTCCTTCTTCTCATCATCAAAATAACTCATATCCTGCTTCGATGTATTCTGATGCTGCGTCAGGTCATAGTCTGTACGGTCTGCGATCCCCCAAAGCTCGCCCCATCCAAAGGGGAACAGGAACTCAATATCTGTAGTAGCCTTACTGTAGAAGGAAAGCTCCGATGGATCATGGTCACGCAGCCGCAATTCATCTTCTTTCATGCCCAGGCTGTGGAGCCAGTCACGGCAGAAGCCGCGCCAATACTGGAACCATTCCAAATCTGTCCCTGGCTCACAGAAAAATTCCAGCTCCATCTGCTCAAACTCCCTGGTACGGAAGGTAAAGTTCCCTGGCGTAATCTCATTACGGAAAGACTTTCCAATCTGCCCAATGCCAAAGGGGATTTTCTTCCGGGATGTCCGCTGCACATTTTTGAAGTTCACAAAAATGCCCTGTGCCGTCTCCGGCCTTAAGTAAACTGTATTTTTTGCATCCTCCGTTACCCCCTGGAAAGTCTTGAACATCAGGTTGAACTGGCGGATATCTGTAAAATTATGCTTGCCACAGGTAGGGCATGGAATCTGATGCTCATCAATAAAGGAACGCATTTCTTCCTGGCTCCAGCCATCTACGGATTCCTCCAGCTCTATTCCCTTTTCCGCTGCAAAATCCTCAATAATATTATCTGCGCGGAACCGCTCATGGCATTCCTTACAGTCCATCAACGGGTCGGAAAAGCCGCCCAAATGCCCGGAAGCCACCCAAGTCTGGGGATTCATCAAAATAGCGCAGTCCACCCCAACATTATAAGGATTCTCTGTAATAAATTTCTGCCACCATGCCTTCTTTACATTATTCTTCAGCTCCACCCCAAGATTGCCGTAATCCCAGGTATTGGCAAGGCCGCCATAAATCTCAGAGCCTGGATACACAAACCCCCTGCCCTTCGCCAAAGCTACAATTTTCTCCATGGTCTTTTCCATTTTTGCTACCTCTTTCTTTCTAATATTTTCATAACCTATTCGTACACCACATATACCAGGGAAGACTCACCCCCATCTTCCGTGTCCTCTGGAAGCTGCAGGGATATGGTATCCTCTCCGGAAACAGCGGCATAATCAGAAGATACATAGAGAACCTTGCCGTCTACCTTTACATCCACCTTTTCGCTGAGAACCACTACCTTGGCATCCATATCCATAATTGCGCTGCTCTCCACATTCCCTGCCAGCTTGCCCTCCTTGATTTCCTTAAAATCTGCATCAAAGTCAAAGCCCTCTACCAATGCCTGGGGAATGGTTCCAGAAAACAGTGTAACCTCGTTCAATGCCTGATAATCTTCACAGCTAGCATATTTGATATAAAGCTTGGCCATTCCTTCCTCTACAGAAAACCTATCCACTTCCACGCTTTTTTCCCCGTGCTCCTTCTGGTATTCTGCCACCCGGCTTTCTACATACTGCTTTAATTCTTCTTCGTCATAGTAATCCTTATCCAGCTCCGAGACTGCCGCGCCGACCACTGTGCCTTTTTTCTGGACATAAACCGTATCCCGCTCCGCCTCTAAAGACTTCCCGCATCCGGCAAGCATTCCAGCCAGCAGTAGGCAAACCAGGCAGGCCAGACAGACGGATCTTATTTTTCTCATAAAAACCCTCCTTAAACTGTCTTTTATATAAAACCTTAGATATTATACCCTTTTCTGCCATTTATTGCAACTGCCGATTCCCTTTTTATGGAGGAAATATCCCTTTCACAGCATTGGCAGCAAACCCAACGTTTTCCTCCAGCACGGTAAGAGCATGGAATTTCCTGTCAATGTAATGCCGCATATGCGCATCCACCACCTGCTCCAATTCCTCCAGCACCGGCGCAGAAAGGGCGAAGCTATACAGCTTCTCAATACTGGATGAAAGGATAAACTGCATGGCATACAGCACAGATTCCCCCAAATAATAAGCCTTACGCATATCCTGGGATCCGCTCCCCACGCCGTTTCCCTGTCCTCCAATCCTTTGGAACTGCTGCCCTTTTCCACAGGCTTCGCAAAAAATGCCGCCGCTTTCCACATGGAACCACCGCAGCTCCTCTTCCTTCCCACATTTCAGGCAAGAAAAAACGTTTGGCCCTTCCCCATTGACGGCCATGGCCTTCAGCTCAAAAACCCGCCTCACCAGGCGATATTCAAATTTCCTGCTCTCCACTGCCTGCAGGGAACGGTAAAGAAGCTTTAACATATGTATTTCGTCTGCATTTTCCCTGGTATAATAATCTGCCATTTCCAGAAAATAGAACCCATAATAAGCCCCTTCCAAATCGGCCGCCAGCTCCTGAAAATAATGGGAAATATCTGCCTTCACCACCGTATAGGAGCTGCGCCCCTCATAAGCCTCAAACTGCCCAAAGGAAAAAGGGCTTCCAGCCGCCATCAGCTGGTTCCCCGGCCGCCTGGCCCCCCGCGCAAAGGCAGCGACCTTCCCCCTTTCCTTCGTCAAAAGTATAATCCTCCTGTCATACTCCCCTACTGGGATTGCTGATAACACCATGCCCGTCAGCACTATGGTCCGTCCCATACCGATCCACGCTCCTGCCCATATTTTCCCTTTCTGTCATCAAAGAATCTGTTGCTCCTCCATAAAACCCTTCTGCCTCCTGATGGCATTTGTAGCTTAAATAATCCTGTACGCTTCCTGTACTTGCAAACTTCATCCATTCCTGCTCAACCATATGGAATCCCCCTTGCTCTTCTGTTATTTCACATGCCCAGAAAGGCGCCTCCAATGCCAGGCGCCCGCCTATCAGCGCCTCCCTGCACCATGCTGTGCATGACTTGTCTATAATTTTAGGGTTTCCCATCTGCATTTTGATATACCAGATAAATTCTGGCAAGAAATCCTGCCAGCCTTTATTCCTTTTCATCCCGATAGCCAAAATTCTTAAGCAGAAAATCACTGTCCCGCCAGTCCTTTTTCACCTTAACCCAAAGCTTCAGGTTGACCTGGCTTTCCAGCATCCTCTCAATTTCATACCGGGCGTTGCTCCCAATCTTTTTCAGCATACTGCCGCCCTTCCCAATAATAATCCCTTTATGGGAGTCCCGCTCACAAATAATAGTAGCGTCAATATCTATGATCTTCCCACCCTTACGCCCTTTCATCTGCTCAATGGTCACTGCGATGCCATGGGGCACCTCCTCATCCAGCGCATGAAGGGACTTCTCCCGTATGACCTCCGCCACAATCTGCCGCTGGGGCTGGTCTGTGATAGTATCCTCCTCATAAAACATCGGCCCATAGGGCAGGTATTTAAAAATCAGGCCGATCAGGATGTCTGTATTCTCCCCCCGCAAAGCTGACAACGGGACTACCTCCGCAAACTCATACTCTTTCCGATATGTGTCAATCGCCAAAAAAACATCTTCCCGCTTGACGGTATCTGTCTTATTGATGACCAATATTACCGGCGTCTTGACTTTTTTCAGCTTTTCCAGGATATGCCGCTCCCCTGCGCCTATGTAGTCTGTAGGCTCCACCAGCCAAAGGACTGCATCCACCTCATTCAACGTACGTTCTGCCACATTTACCATATACTCCCCCAGCTTATTTTTTGCTTTGTGGATGCCAGGAGTATCCACAAACACGATCTGCCCTTTTTCCAAGTCGGTATACACCGTCTGGATCCGATTCCGGGTAGTCTGGGGCTTCTTCGACGTAATAGCGATTTTTTGGCCGATCAAGCGGTTCATCAAGGTAGATTTCCCAACATTTGGCCTGCCTATAATTGTTACAAAGCCTGACTTTTTTCCTTGTTCCATATTATTCTCCCTTTTTTAGATGATTGTTATTGAAAATTTTCTGCATATGGTATTTGGCATGAAGCCACGGATGGCGGCTAAGCGCCAGCCCGTAAGCCTGCCAAAGCAGCGGCGCAATAAGCGCACAGCCGCCCTAATACAGATTCTTCACTTCAAAGAACAGCTCTCCTTCCCCCTTCAGCTTCTCTTCATTCCCAATCACGCAAAGCGCCCCTTCCTCCAGAACGGCCCTCACAATCCCGGAAAGCTCCCGGATATCCTGCTGTGTGGCGTTTAAAATCTCCTCCCGCTCTTTCTGAAGCATTTCCTCCGTTACCCCAGTCAGATAAGCCGTGGCGCTGCGCCCCGTTTTCGCTGCCGGAGTCAACGGCGCATCCACGCCGCTGAATGTCCCAATAATATATCTTGTCATCTCCTCCTCATCCACCTGGAAATTCTCCAGGTATTCCGGTATCCCCTCATACACCTGGTTCGTAGCCCCCAAATTTGGATCCCTGTAAGAAGTAAAATAACTATCTCCTGTCCTTCCAAAACCGCTCATGCATCCATACGCACCGCCCTTAACGCGGACATTGATCCACAGATAATCATAGCTCAGCAGTACCTTCAAAATACGAAGAGCCCCCGTATACGCATAGCCTGCCTGCCGAAAGTTCCCTGCACGGGATACATACTGGACCTGAGATGCGTCCAGAAAGCCCTCATTCTTCTTTTCCAGCGTTAATTTCGTTTCAGCCGCCTTTTCTTCCCTGGAAGCCAAAATCCCCTTCAATCCCTGGATTTCCCCTTCTGCTTTTTTCATGCCTTCCGGCTCTGCGCCAATGCTTATCATCAGATGTTCCCTGCAGAAGATCTGAGGCATCAGCTGCTCCAGGGTATCGCTCAGGGCTTCTTTCCTCTCATCGAAATGCTCCTCCAAACCCTTTACTAATTGATAGAATTCAATCCCCTGGACCATATCGGTATATTTTGCCCCTTCGGAGAAATAGGACATGGCCCGCATGGAGGAAATGGAATGGCCAGAGCCGCTTAAGGACATCTGCATCCTGGACTTTAACTGGGCTATGATCTCATACATGCGCTCCTGTTTGCGGAAATTGCTCTTAGAGAGGATTTCCTTAATAATCTCCATAGCTTTGGGGATCTCATGATAGAGAGCCTTAGCCTTTATCTCATATTTTAAGGAGATGCTGCCGTCCTTTTCATTGGGGTAAATTCCAATATTGCTGAAGATCCCGCCCGTATGCAGGTTGATCTCGTTGGCAAGCTCAGAGAAGGCATATTTCTCAGTATCCACATAGCCTAACACGGATTTTAGGATGCCCAGGTAAGGAATCCATTCTGGGGGCAGGCCTGCCACATCAAACATCAGGCTGAAATAGGCAATGCCGCAGGTATCCACATCATGGCACAGCATCAGGGTGTTGTCCACAAAATGCTCCCGGTTATAAAGCCCTTCCCCTGTTTTTTTAATATCTTCCCGGCTCAGGGCAGGAAGCTTTTCCAAATCCTCCGGGGCGGAAGGCTCCTCCTGATACCGCTTCAAGTGATGGGTAAAATCAATGATGGACTGCTTCTCCTCTGTAGTGAGGGACTGCTTATAGGCCTCCAGCTTCCTGGCCAGCTCTTCTTCCTTTTTCGCATTCAGGCCATATTGGGGCTCTGCCACCACTACAGCTGCATGGCTGTTCTCCAGGAAATAAGTTTTCACCAAATCCTCAAAATAGCCCGTCTCTACCTGTGCTTTTAGGTATTCTACCACATCCAGTCCCCCTAAATGCAAAAAGGGCTCCTTATCATCATAAATCCAGCTGTCCAGGCATTCAATCCCAAACAGCAGGCCTTTGGGAAATGAGCCAAAATCTGCCTCACGGTATCGGAACTCAAAGCTGTTGATCCCAGCCAGCAGGGATTTTTTATTAATCCCCTGTTCCACCTGCTCCTTCAGCACCTTCTGGATAATTCCCAAAAATTCTTCCTTCCTGTCCAAATTACTATTTTTTGCTACAATGGAAAATCTGGGCTGCAGCGTATAATTATCAAAGGAAGACATAATGTCCTTCCCAATCTTCGCGTCCAAAAGCGCCTGCTTTAACGGGGCACCCGGTGCGCTGAGCAAGGCATAATCCAAAATGTCAAAGGCCACATACAGCTTCGGGTCTAATATCGTCCCTGCGCTTACATTATAAGATAAGTAGGCATTATCCTCTAACGGCTCCCCACTTGCAATATTATAAGGAATCGCCACTTCTTTCCTCTCTGTAAAGGGCTCCTGCCACTTCACCTGGGAATCCACCTGGATTTCCTCATATTTGCCCAAATATTCCCGATCCATCCATTCCAGCTTCTCTGCCATATCCATATCCCCATAGAGATAAATATAGGAATTGCAGGGATGGTAATATTTCCGGTGGAAATCCAAAAATTTTTCATAGGTCAGTTCTGGTATATGATCTGGGTCACCGCCAGACTCAAATGCATAAGAAGTGTCCGGATAAAGGGCGCTTAAAATTTCCCGTGACAATACCTCGTCCGGAGAAGAAAACGCTCCCTTCATCTCATTATAAACTACCCCGTTGACCGTCAGCGGCGCATCCATATCCTCCATCTCATAATGCCACCCTTCCTGGCAAAAAATCTCCCTGTGCTTATAAATATCCGGATGGAACACTGCGTCCATATACACCCCTATCAGGTTCTGGAAATCCTTTCCATTACAGCTGGCCACCGGATAAATCGTCTTATCCGGATATGTCATGGCATTCAGAAACGTATTCAAAGAGCTTTTCACCAATTCCACAAAAGGATCTTTCACCGGATATTTCTCCGACCCGCAAAGCACCGAATGCTCCAGAATATGGGCCGCCCCCGTACTGTCCAGGGAGGGCGTGCGGAACCCAATATAAAATACCTTATTCTCATCATCATTGGAAATCAAACTGACCCTCGCCCCACTCTTCTTATGCCGGAGCAAATAGCCCATGGACTTAATATCCTTCAGTTCCTTTTCCTCTAAAAGCTCATACGCACTGCACTTTTTCAAATCCATTCCTTTCACCTCTCTATTTCCTCATATTTTCATATACACTATAGCTTCTTACTGGCTTGCCCCAGGAAAGTAAACACCCTAAAATCCACCATAAATTGCAAGGAGACTGCCTCCTGGCAGCCTCCCGGTTCGTCATCTTATTCAGAATCAACTCTATGCTTCAAATACCCTGCGAACTTACCCTAAACGTACAACATTAGCAGCCTGAGGCCCTTTCTCGCCTTCTACTACTTCAAACTCCACTGACTCGCCATCTTTCAGTTCCTTGAATCCTTCCATATTCAACGCTGAAAAATGCACAAATACATCATTGCCGTACGCGTCAGAAATAAATCCATAACCCTTTTTTGCATTAAACCATTTTACTGTTCCCTGTTGCATACACACTTCCTCCTGAATATTTTCCAAAAGACTATCTAAGAGTGCCTGAAAATTAATCTTCATAGAGTAAAGCAATTCTGCGAGAATAAACTCTCAAACATTCTAGTAACATAGTTAAAACATTAACACACTTTTTTCCAATTGTCAATAAAAAAAATATTTTCCATAAGAAAAAAATATTATTGTCTGTTACTATTGTTTCATGCATACATTCAAATGGTTATAGGGAATCTCAATCTGGTTTTCATCAAAAATTTCCTTGATCCGCTCGGTCAATTTCCATTTTACCTGCCAATACTCCTGAGCCGGCACCCACAGGCGGCAGCCCAGCTTCACGCTGCTGTCCTCCAGGGCGTCCACAAATACAGACATCCCCTCGCTCTCAATCCGGGAAGGCTCCGCTAAAATCATATCCTCCAACAGCTTTTTGGCCTTTTTCACATCTGCATCATAGGAAATTCCCACATAGAGATCCACCCGCCGATAGTCCTGCTGGGTCACATTGGTCAGGCTGGAATTTGCCAGGATCCCATTTGGAACCACTACCACCTTATTATCCACAGTTGCCAGCTTGGTATAAAAGATCATAATCTCTGAAACTGTCCCTTCATTTTTATGGGTATCCTCAATAATATAATCCCCCACTTTAAACGGTTTAAACAACAAAATCAAAACTCCCCCGGCAAAATTGGAAAGGCTCCCCTGGAGCGCAAGGCCCAGCGTCAGGCCGGCAGAGCTAAGCACCGCCACCACAGATGTAGTTTCCAGCCCCAGCTGCCCTACCACTGCAATCAAAAGCACAAAATTCAGTATAATCTTCACAAAAGAATCCAAAAACTGGCGTATCCCCTTGTCCATGCTTGAGCGCACCATAGCTTTATGCAGCACCTTGCGCAGCCACTTGATCAGCCGCTTGCCGACAATATAAATCATAACGGCAATCACAATCCGCAGCACAAAATTCTTCAGGTCGGGCACCAGATCCTCCAGATACCTTCTCAGCATGCCAGGCTTTGCCACATTTTCCAATTCATCCAGCTGGGGCAGCTCATTTGAAATATTTGCCAAAAGCCCCCATAAGGAAAGCTTCAGCCCTATCATCATTTGCCACATAATATATCTCCTTTGCCTAAAAATACGCTGCAATATTGACACTTGGTTTTAAATTCACTATAATATAATATAATAATTATTTCTTAAAGGCAATCAATTTTTCACTTTTTCAACCGCATAATGTAAATGCATGGAGGTAATTAAAAATGAACGGAGCGCAACCGAATAATATTGTAGATGTCATTTGCCATTCTTACCAGCACTTGAACCCACACCTGATCGGGCATGGCAGGCGTGTCGCATATCTGTTGATGAATATGCTTCGGGATACAAACTACTATACCCAACAGGAAAAAGAGGATATTTTCATACTAGGCCTGTTCCATGACATCGGAGCTTACAAAAAGGAAGATGTCGACCCTACGCTGGCCTTTGACATGAATGATTCCATGGAGCATTCTGTTTCTGGCTATCTTCTGTTCCGGACTTTTTCCCCTTTGCCCGAGTACTCAGACGTTATACTGTACCACCACCAGTGCAATGCACAATATTACCCGGTTCCTATCAACAATTACCATCGGGATATGGCAAAGCTCATCCATTTGGTGGACTGCATTGATATTTCCTGCATCCTGAACAAGACAAAAGACCTGGGTTCTTTTTTTGAAAATTATGATGAGAACATATACTCACCTTTTATGGTGGACTGGTTTTTAGAGGCCAACGCCAAGTACCATCTCCTGGATAAAATCGGATCCGGAGAATACCTGGAGGAACTTCGGGAATATTCCTACCGCCATTTTTCCCCTTCCAGGGCACAGATACATAATTACCTGATGACCTTTATTTTTTCTGTGAATTTCAGGAACGAATACACGGCGCTGCATACCAGCCATGCGCTTTACTTAAGCGAGAATATTGCAGATGCCCTGCACTTATCGCCGGCAGACTGCAGAACCGTACAGCTGGCAATGCTGCTGCACAATATCAGCAAGATTGCCGCCCCATCCCATTTAACGGCTACAGATGATTATAACCTTTACCTAAAGGAACTGTACCATAGCCCTACTTTGGACATTGCCCAGGAGATCCTGAGCCATTCGGATGATTCCCAGACTTTCCATATGATAGAGGAAGCTTTTGCATTATTAAAATGCTGGTTCAGCAATACAGCGGCAGATGCTGCCCTTGCGCCTGTCACAGAGGCTGTAGCCCTATCCTATGTCATGAGCGACAGCCTGACCTATGACCTAGAAGTCTCACTGAAGAATTATCCACAGCTTCTGACCTATTTGAAAGGGAAATATTATAACTGCAAGATGGATGATTCCATGCTTCTGACTTTAGAGCAGGAGTTTGACCAGATCATTGCAAAGACACAGGCTTCCAGCAAGGAGATCCTGCACACCTACAATCAGATGACGGACGAGCATTCCTATTTGAATACGATTATTTTGCACTATAACCATTATAATAACAAATACCATCCTTCACCTACACTGTATTAATCATTGGGAACCCTGCCCAGAGGGCTTTCACTATAGGGTATTGCGAAGCGGTTTCCTATTATATCAATAAGGGGTTGTGCATAGAATAGGTTCTTTCTGAACTTTGGGTATTGTTAGAAAAGGCAGATGTAAAAATATCTGCTTTTTCTTTTATCCTCTTTATTCTCATTTTTGGGTATTTATGGTAAAGTTAAGATAAAAAACACGAAAGAAGATGATCAGATTGAAATATTTCCCAACACAGGATTACTCATTTCTATTAGATGAAAATCATTATGTTTATGACCATATCGAAACAGAGGACAGCTTACATATCTACATTAAATCAAAAGAACATAGCTGTGCCTGCCCTGTCTGTGGAAAAATGAGCAGCACACCCCACGCCACTTACAAAAGAAAGTTTCAAGACACACCTATCCACTGTAAACAGACCTTTTTACATGCAAATGTGTATAAATATGACTGTGAAAATCCAGAGTGTGACTGTAAAGTTTTTATGGAAGACCTCCCTTTTGCAAAACCTTCACAAGTGCGCACGGATGCATTAAATACCCTGATTCTTGCCACATCCATGTTCCTTAGTAATGAAGGGGCGAGTAAAGTGCTGTCGCTGCTCGGTGTCCAGGTCAGCAACGACACGGTACAGCGGCTGTATGACCGGATTGAATTTATAGATGATCCGGATGTGGAAGAGATTGGCATTGATGATGCCGCTATCCGAAAGGGGCAGACATATGCGACCGCCATTTATGATTTACGGGGCCATCATTTGATTGCCCTGCTTGGCGGGCGTGATGGAGGGCCATTAAAAGAATGGCTGAAATCACATAATAAAGTACGGCTTGTTGCAAGGGACAGGGCAAGC
>CAJTDL010000042.1 GCA_910575035.1 Lachnospiraceae bacterium | reverse complement strand
CAGCAAGTCGACATCACAAAAAGTGTAAAATCGACAGAGATTTTTTACATATCTTATTCTTATCAGGAAGTCTTAAATTCCATAGACACAAGATTTTTTACAGCCTCAACTGGATTATTACAGGGATTTGTATTTAGGGGAAATTTTCCGGTAATGCGCCTCTTTCAGATTTGGGGCAGAGGCTTGCCTGCGATCCGGACGGAGGGTGCAAGATACAGGAACTTTTTCCTGCATCCTGCCAGCATCAAGCAAACGGCCCTTCCAATATATCACTCCAGCAATTAAATATATTGGGACCATCGTAAGGGCTGAGCTTCCCAATCTTACGGCACCTGAATCTGCCCCTTATACTTCTCATACATCCTCTGCAGTTCCTCCTTATCCTCCTGGGTCAGCTGCTCCTGCGCCATATCCTTCAGCCCTTCCATATCCCCACTGGCTGCAAGCCCTGCCGCTTCCTGGATATTATCCGGTGAAATATACTTCTCCGCAATCTCCGTCACTTTATCCACATCCGCCTGCTCCATCTGCTCCATAATCTCCGAGATATCTACCTTCTGCCCCGCAATATTCAGGCTTCCGCCAATCTGCGATTCCAACAGCTTCTTCCCAATCTCCGCAGCTGCTTTCGTCTTAACTCCGCTTATAATGGTATCCCGGCATAAAAACAACGTCCCTGCCCCAATCACCAACACGCCTGTCACAACCAGCAGCCCAATGTGCTTTTTCTTCTTCCTTCTACCCATAATCATCACCCATTCCTTTCGTTTCATTTAGGCATAAAAAAACCTTCCTGAAGCTATGATATTGTTCTATTAATCATATCATACTCCCGAAAGGTAATTCTTGCAACTTTCTTAAGATTTCACTAATTTTAATACAGACGCGGTGTCTTAAGATTCCTCAGATAATTCCAAGCGCCTGTTTTGCCAGCTCATCCGCCAGATCGTTGTATTTGTCATTGGAATGTCCTTTTACCTTCTGGAAAGCAATACGGACCTTTTCCCTGGCAGATTGGTAAAAATCCCTGTATGCCTGGGTTCCCGCCTTATTCGCCTTCCACTCCCCAGTGCACCACTTGGCGATCCCTTCATAATCATGGTATATCACAATATAAGCAATCTTATGCTCTATGGCATACCTCATTGCCTCCTCTGCCCCCTTGATCTCGCCAGCGACATTACGCATTTGCGCCAGCTCCTTATCTGACAGCTTTTTTGAAAACCTATGCTCCTCCCCATTGTGCAGCACTACCATGCCATAAGAAAACTCTCCCGTTTCTGCGCAATAGCTGCCATCCACATAAAATTCTGCTTTGCTTTCTGCCGGCAGGGCACCAGCTTCCTCCCGGCTCCACTGCCCTTCTGTGTTTGCTAGATAGGATTTTGCTTCCCCTTCCGTCCCAAAGCTTTTATACACTGCGCCTGAATAGCCCTCCACCTGCCGCTTGCATTCCTCCCAGGTTTGGAAAATCCCTGTTACCTTTCCTTTTTTTACCGCATAATATTTCTTTTTTGCCATGGCGTCTCCTGATTTATTTTTATGTGTTTTTTGTACCCCTACAATTTCATACCAATGTTAGCGGGATAGAGTATCTCACATCAGGCACCATTTGTCAATAGCTTTTTTCTATATCCCAGTACAGCAAAACGCACCTGGAAAGTCCAATTCCACAAATTGATAAACCTGCTTTGTGAAAATAGCTTTTCAGGCACGTTTTGGAAAAAAATTATTTTTCCTGCCCATTGCAGGAAGGGCAGCTTCCGCTGCAGCCACTGCACCCACTGCACCTTCCGGCTTTTCTATCCCTGTAAATGCTCCTTCCTGCGCAGATTACCAGAACTGCCACAGCTGCGCCAACAATAAATGTTCCCATATTACAGCCTCCTGGATTGAAATGCTATGTTTTTAGGTTTCTATTTAGTTAGTATATACTAACCATTTAGAATTGTCAACCTTGAAAGGGGAAACATCTCAATAAACCAGAAATAATGGTTACTATTCATGGATAATGTCAGTAACTTAAGGGGATTTACAGGCGGATGATGGAGTGGCTAAGCGACCGTCGGGGAGAGCTGGGGTATAAGGGGCTGCCCTTGTTCCGTCTCCTCTCTGACTACGTTTTCAATGCCTGTAGGCTGAGAATAGATTTCCCACTTAAGAAAAACGTAAAGAACCATGCACTGATAGATTAAAAGAAATTAAACAGCTGAATATACTTTGTATAATCTGTTGCAGAATATCTTTCACCAAATGGAAAAAAACCTTGTGACTTGCGGAGGGGTTTAGAGTTTCTTGGCACTTTCCCAAAATAGCAGGGATTTGCGGACAGGGACGTCCGCAAAAGCCCTGGCCAGCAGGTTCAAAACCCAAAATATTCCACTGCATTGTAATAAGAAATATTCCGCACCGTCTGAGCCAGCCAGTCCATATCGGCAGGATATTCCCCCCGTTCCACCCAATTCCCTAACATCCCGCAGAGAATCCGGCGGAAATACTCATGGCGGACATAAGAGAGAAAACTTCTGGAATCGGTAAGCATTCCAATAAAATTTCCCAACAGCCCCAAACTGGCCAGGGAGCCCATTTGGCTTTCCATTCCTTCCTTATGGTCATTAAACCACCAAGCGCTTCCCTGCTGGATCTTCCCTGCTGCGCCTGCTTCTTGGAAACAGCCGATCAGCGTTCCAATAGCAGCATTGTCATTGGGATTCAGGCTATATAGGATCGTCTTAGGCAACACATCTTTGGTGCACAGGTCATTCAGATAAAAGCACAGCTCTGTCAGGGGAACCTGGCTGTAAATCCCATCAAAGCCCGTATCTGCGCCGATTTTTCGGAACATCTTCGTGTTGTTATTCCTGGTCACGCCAAAATGAAGCTGCATCACCCAGCCGCGCTTTGCATAAGACTCTCCCAGAAACAGCATGGCGGCTGTCTGGAATTTCTTTTCATCTGCCCTGGAAACAGGCTTTCCTTCCATGCCCGATGTAAATATCTTCTCAATTTCCTCTTCAGGCGCAGGCGCATAAGGAACATATAATAAGCCATGGTCGCTTGCCCGGCACCCCAGCTCCCCAAAATAGTCCATGCGCTTATCCATAGCCGCTTTCCAATCCTGAAAACTGGAAATCCGCATTTTAGATGCCACCGCAAGGCTATGGATATAATCAGAAAACCCCTCTTGTCCAATAGAAACCGCACGGTCAGGGCGCCACGCAGGGAGAACCCTGCAATCCATATCCGGATCTGCTGCAAGCTCCCTATGCCACCGCAGTTCATCTGCAGGATCATCCGTTGTGCAAATCAACGTAACATTTGACGCCCGGATGATCCCTCTGGCTCCCATAGAAGGCTGCGCCAGCTTCTCATTGCAAAGCTCCCAAACTTCTGGCGCCGTCTTCTCATTCAGGATCCCATCATAGCCAAAATACCGCTTTAATTCCAAATGGCTCCAATGGTACAGCGGATTTCCAACGGCTTTTTCCAATGTCCTTGCCCACATAAGGAATTTTTCCCAGTCAGAGGCATCCCCTGTAATATAATGCTCCGCAATCCCATTGCTGCGCATCTGCCTCCATTTATAGTGGTCGCCTCCCAGCCAGGCCTGGGCAATATTCCCAAAATGCCTGTCCTCTGCAATTTCCTGCGGATTGATATGGCAATGGTAATCCAGAATCGGCATTTTCTCCGCATGCCCATGATATAAATCCTGCGCTGTTTTTGTATAAAGCAAAAAATTCTCATCCATAAATTTTCCCATAAACAATACTCCTGTTGCTGCAATAAAATAACATCATTGTTCCCCACAGCCATGACCTTATCCCTACACCCCTGAATAGGCCGAAAATCCCCCGTCAATCGGCAGCACCACTCCTGTAATAAAGCCTGCCGCTTCCTGATCCAGCAAAAACAAAACGCTCCCCAAAAGCTCCTCTGTTTCCCCAAACCGCTTCATAGGGGTTGCCGCAAGGATCTTCCCTGTCCTTGCCGTAGGCGTCCCGTCTGCATGGAAGAGCAGCTTCTCATTTTGCTTTGTGGCAAAAAAGCCAGGGGCAATGGCATTGACCCGAATACCTGCTTCTGCAAAATGCACTGCCAGCCACTGGGTAAAATTGCTGACTGCCGCCTTCGCCGCGCTGTAAGCCGGGATTTTCGTCAAAGGCGTATACGCATTCATAGAGGATATATTCAAAACGCTGCACCCTGTTTTCCCTACCATATCCTTGGCAAACTCCTGGGTGGGAAGCAGCGTCCCAATGAAATTCAAATTAAATACAAACTCCACACCGCCCTGATCCAGGTTAAAGAATGTCTTTGCCTCTGATTCCAAATCCCCAGCCTCAAAATATTCCTTCTCCGTTGTGGCCCTGGGATGGTTTCCCCCTGCCCCATTGACTAAAATATCACAGGCTCCCAGCTCTTCTAAAATTTTACTATGGGCCATCCGCAGGCTGTCTCTTTCCAGCACATTTGCCTGATACCCTTTTGCAGTAAATCCTTCCTTTGCAATCTCCTCTGCATTGTGCTTTGCGGCTTCCTCATCCAGATCCAGTAATGCCACGCTGGCACCGCAGGCCGCCAAAGCATGGGCCATCGTAAAGCAAAGCACGCCCCCTGCCCCTGTCACCACTGCCACTTTTCCATTCAGAATCACATCAAACGGTAAATTCATATTGTTCAGCCTCCTTATCCAAATCTATGTGCTTCTCTGTCCTTTCTCAATCGCTTCCCACAGCCCATTCAAATAGGTAGCGCCCAATGCCCTGTCATACAGCCCATACCCAGGCCTCCCCGTCTCGCCCCAGATCATCCGGCCATGATCCGGCCGGATATACCCATCAAACCCATTGTCATACAAAGCCTTCATGACTGCATACATATCCAGCGTCCCGCAGGAAGAAAGATGGGCCCTCTCCTCAAACCCATTTTCCAACACCTTCACATTCCGCATATGCACAAAATGCACCCTTCCCTGCGCAGCATATTTTCCTGCCATCTTTACCACATCATTTCTTCCAGAACACCCCAGGGAACCCGTGCACAGCGTTATCCCATTGTGCGGGTCATCCACCAGCTTCAAAAACCTGTCCAGATTTTTTTCACAGGTAATAATCCTGGGCAGCCCAAAAATGCTCCAGCAGGGATCATCCTCGTGAATCGCCATATTTACCCCGCATTCTGCCGCCACTGGGATCACCCTCTCCAAAAAGTACTGCAGGTTTTCCCAAAGCCTTTCTTCTGTCATAGCCTGGTACTCTGCCACCACCTGCTTCAGCCCTTCCCTGCTATAGCTGGAATCCCAGCCTGGCAGCGTCAGGTCACTGCCGCTTTCCAAAGGGTTTACCGCGTCTACCTGCTCCTGGTAATAAACCAGGCAGGTAGACCCATCCTCCAGCCGATGGTCCAGCTGGGTTCTAGTCCAGTCAAACACGGGCATAAAATTATAGCAAATGCACCGGATCCCCGCCGCTGCCACCCTGCGGATATTCTCACAGTAATTTTCAATATATTTCTCCCGGCCAGGCTTCCCCAGCTTAATATCCTCATGCACTGGGATGCTTTCAATCACCTCAAAATGCATCCCCGCGCCTTCCACCTGCCGCTTCAGCCTCTCAATGGATTCCACTGGCCAGACTTCCCCTACCGGCACATCATACACGGCCGCCACAATAGAATGCATTCCCGGAATCTGCCGGATATACTCCAATTTCACCTGATCATCCTCTCCATACCACCGGAAAGACAATTTCATTTCATTTCCCTCCTCTCAGCCAGAATCGCGCTGTTTTCTGCCACTGCCCTCTTAGTCAGGGGATAGCCAAAGGCAAGGATCAGCGCCACGATAATATAGCAGACTCCTGGAAAAACCGTTGCAATATTATAAATCCCGCGCCGTACTTGATCTGTCTGGACTGCCCCTGGCTCTGACACATACCCAATGGCCGACAGCGCAAACCCGCTTAACCCGCCTGCCAAAGCCTGCCCGATCTTCCTGGCAAAAGAGTATACGCCATATATGGTGCCATCCTCCCTGCTCCCCGTCTTTACCTCCTGGTAATCAATTACATCTGTGATATAAGCCCAAATCACCATATTAAAATAGAACATCCCAAAATTCGCCACAAAGGTAACCCCCACAAACACCCACGGGTTTTGCACCTTAAAAAAGAACAGCAGCAGAAAGACCGTTCCCGTAAACAACATTCCTGCAACCCCGGCTTCCTTTTTGCCGAACCGCTCCGTGATCCCTCCTGTAACCATTGCAAGGATCAATGTGGTAGGCAGCCCAATAAAACCGACCACAGACAGCGCCCTGGTATTCTTAAACCATTCCGCGAACAGGTAATTATTCATGGACTGCACCATCAAAGAGCTCAGCAATAAAAAGATTGCCGCTGCAATAATGGATAGCAGCGCACGGTTTGTCACAAAGGCCTTCACCGTCTCTCCCACGCTGAGCTTTTTCTTATTTGCCGCTGGCTGAGGCTGCACCCGCTCTGTGGCCATACTGTAGCACAACAGGTAACACAGGATTGCCAATACGGAAAAAACGCCTGCGATCAAAGTGAAGTTCCTGCCGCTTACAATCTGGTTTCCCTCTGCATCCTTATAATAAATCACTGCTGGCGCAATCACCATAATGGCCACGCTGGCAAAATTGGCTCCCATGGAACGGAAGGTAGAAAGCTCAGCCCGCTCCCTGGAATCATCTGTGATTACAGAGGCCATAGAGCCATAAGGGATATTGATCGCCGTATAAAAAATAGACCCCCACAAAATATAAGTTACAAACATATAGATGATTTTTACTGTCATAGAAGCTCCTGCAAGCCCTGACTGGTACATCAGGAAGCTGACGATTGCTACTGGCCCGCAAATCCGCAGGATCCAGGGGCGGAACTTTCCATTTTTCCCGGCAGGCATACGGTCAACGATCCTGCCCATCCCAATATCTGTAAAGGCGTCTACAATCCTTGATACCAAAAACAGCACGCCTACCATTTTCGGGTCAATCCCCAGCACATTTGTGTAAAATACCATTAAAAAGGAGCTTGCAAAAATAAATGTAAAATCATTCCCAAAATCCCCAAACATATAGCCCACCTTATCCATAATGCCAAAGGGCTGCTCACTGCTTTTCACATTCATAATTTTTCCTCCGGTTCCTTGTAAAATATCTGGTATGATGCTCTAGTCTCTGCAAAAAGCATGGGATTTATTCTGTGATTCTGCAATTATTGCATCAAAAAGCCAGAGACGCTTTTTTAACATCTCTGGCTTTCTGTCTTTGCTGGCACTGCCAGCTATTTCCGCTGGCTGCTTTATTTAATTTTAACGGTTATCGTCTTTGAGGCACTCTGATATTTTGCAGTGGATCCTGCTGTGATTTTTATCGTCACAGTGCCTTTTTTCTTCAAAGTCAGCTTTCCTGTTTTTGAATTGATTACGGCGCACTTTTTCCCGCCTGTAATAGCATATTTTACATTGCCCTTTGCCTTAGCCTTAAGCTGCAGCGACTTCTTGGTTTTCTTTACAGTATAAGCATTTTTCACATTTGAAATCTTCTGTGCTGCCTTCACCACCTTCAAAGTCACTGTTTTGGAAGCCTGATAACAGTTCTTAGTGGCTGCCGCCGTCACAGTAATCTTCGTGGTGCCTACCCCACGAATTGATACCACGCCTGTAGAGCTGTTTATCGTAGCAACCTTGCTGTTGGAAGACTTGTAAAGGCATTTTCCGTCTCCCAATGACAGCTTGGCATTGATATTAAAGGGCTTGGCTGTCACGGATTTTGTGGCGTTTGACACAGAGAGCTTCTGCTTCACCTTATTTACCGTATAGCTCAGCTTCACAACTCCAGTATAATCATTGATGCCGTAGATTTCCACATTATGCTTTCCTGCCTTAGGCTCATAATCATAGATAATCTGGTAATCCATGTTTTTCACCAGGCTGCTGTCTGTGCATTGTACTGCTGGCGTAACAAATTTCCCAGTCCAGGAGAAAGAAGTTTCTTTTAATTTAAACTGGCCGGATTTCAGGCTGCTCTGGCTGATCAGCGTAAAATCATGCCCATACTCCTCTGCAAAAGCCTGAACTGTTGATCCGGTATAGCCCCTAAAGTTAATAATGCTGCCGTCCGGCAAAAAGTTCCCGTCATAAACAGCATTTATGGAATGGACTGTAATGTTCTTCAGAGCCCCGCATCCTTCAAATGCCCTGGAATAAATATTCAGCAGGTTCCTGCCCAAACGCACGCTTTTCAGGTTGGCGCAGTTTTGGAACGCATGCTCGCCAATGCTCAGCAGATTGTTATTCATAGAAACATTGGTCAGGGCTTGGCACTCCCCAAAGGCATAGTTGTGGATATGGTTGATATGCTCCCCAAAATACACATAACTCAGCACTGTATCCCCATAAAAAGCTTCGCGCCCAATATCCGTACAGGAATCCCCAATCACAGCCGATACCAATGCAGGGCAGTTTTTAAAAGCGTAAGAATCAATCGCCGTGGTGCTGTTCGGAATTGATATGGATTTCAGGCTTACACAATTTTCAAATGCAGATTCCCGTATCCTGTCTACCTTACCGCCCAGCTTCACTGTCTCTAATTTCTCACTGTCCCGGAATACATTCTTGCCCAAATAAGCTACCTTTCCTGGGATGGTAATGGATTTTAGGGCTATGCAATGCCGAAAGGCCGAATCCCCAATAGACGTCATGCCGCTGCCAATGTCCACCTTGGTCAGAGCCACACAATCCTGGAAGGCGCTGGCTCCCATAGACGCCACGCCATTTCCAATGCTAACCGTTTTCAGGCTGGAGCAGCCAAAAAACCCGCCGTCTCCAATTGACGCCACGGAAGACGGCACCTGTATGCTGGGCAGCTTGCTGCAGTTACGGAACGCATTATTGCCAATCTTAGCTGCCTTCTTCCCAAAGGACACCGTTGTCAGCTGGGTGTCCCCATCAAATGCGGAATCCCCAATCTCCGTTGCGCCTGTCACATTCACCGTCTTCAATGCCGTACAGTTGCAGAACGCCCCGTTTCCAAGGGTTTTGACAGAAGATGGGATCGTCACACCCTTTAGGTTCCTGCAGCCTTCAAAGGCATTTGGACCAACGGTCTTAATTTTCTTGTTAAAGCCTATCTTATTTAAAACGCCGCAATTCTTAAATGCCGCCTCCCCAAGGGAAACCACATTTGCCCCCAAAGAAACAGTTGCCAGATTGGTGCCTCCAGCAAACGCGCTGTTCCCAACAGTTTCCACCTTAGAGGGAATGGAAAGGCTGCGCAGGTTGTAGCAATTTTCAAAAGCGCCGTTCCCAATTGTTTTAACATTTGCCCCTATTTTCAGGTTTACCAGATTCTGGCACTGATAAAATGCATTTTCCCCAATGGTAACTACTTTGCTGCCCATGCTTAATTTCCGCAGGTTGATATTATGGGAAAAAGCACATGCCCCGATACTTGCCACAGACCCTCCAATGGTAAGGCTGCTTACATTAGAAAATCCATAAAAAGCATAATTGCCAATATGTGTGATCTTAGCCCCGATCTCAATAGACGTAAAATTCTCCCTGGAATTATACCATGGCGCAGGATTCTCGTCACATCCGCCGATCTTATAATCGCTCATTTTCCCTGAGCCTGTCAGAACCAGCTTCCTGCCTGTAATCCGCCACTTTACCTTTTCGCCGCAGCTTCCAGAGGTTGCGGCTCCCTTGGCCTCCTCTGACAAAGCGTCTTCTTCTATCACTTGCAGCTCTTCCAGCGCTGCTTCCTGCCCTATGTAAAGAGACGGCAATGTATCCTCACCCTCATAGGAATCCGTATTATCTTCCATTTCATTGGATTCCGACGGGCTTTCTGCTTCGCCAAATTCTGCCTCGCCTTCATCCTCTATTTCCGGCTGCCCTTCCTCTATTTCCGGTTGGCTCATCTCTCCATCTGTCACAGGCTGGCCTTCCTCTCCGTCTGTTCCTGGCTGCCCCTCCTGTTCACCCGTTTGGATTTCATCCCCATCCATTCCTGGCTGCCCTTCTGTCCCGCCTGCCTCAAACTGATCCTCTTCTCCGCTGGCCTCTGTGCCCTCAGAGGAAATGCCCTCTTCAAAGTCTGCGCTGTAACCCTGCGCCTCATTTGCCATGTTCCCCTGGAAATCCGCTGCCAACGCCAGCAGGTTTGTATTCAGGAGCAAAACAAATGTCAACACTAATCCAACTACTTTTTTCATTTCATCCTCCTTCCGGTTTACATCCAACTCATTACATTCCATCTGCCAAATATTAACCTGGCAGCCTCACTCCTTCCCTCCTTTCCCAAAATCAGGCGGCATGGATCACGCCTGTTTCCTACTGCTGCCTGACACACTCTCTATGCAGACCCTCCCTTCATCCTAAAAGGAGACGCTGATAGCCAATCCCAAACAAAAACCCGCTGCCCTGGCAGCCTTACCTGCGGCTTCTTCGCCGCTTTTTCCGATCCAGCTTTCCCATCCTCTGCAGCATATACCCTCCGATGCATACAGAAATCAAAGAAAACCATTGTCCATGGGACAGATAGAGGCTTTCCTTTGGCGTATCCCGCAAAAATTCCAGCAGGAACCGCAAAATCCCATAATACACCATAAAAAAACCATACAGCCGCCCCTCATTTTTCCAAAAGCGCTCATACAGCAGCAGCCCCGCAAGGATCAGCAAATCACAGACACATTCTGTAATCTGCGTAGGGAATTTTTCCACATATACCCCTGCAAACACCACTGCTATCCCGCCGCAGCAATCGGAGACAAAACACCCCACCCGCAGAACCGCAAGGATCAGCAGAAGGGACGGAGTCAGGAAATCCATAATCCTGCCATAAGGCTTTCGGGCTGCTTTGCAGCCCAGGTACATAAATATCGGAACAGCAAAAACAGCCCCAAAAAGAGATACCCCGCCTGGGCGTATGCCGCTTTGGAGCAGAATCTTAGGATTCTCTATGTAATACAGCACTTTTGCGCCAAAAAAGCTTATCGTCACAGCCAGGACCGTAAGCAAACAGGAATGGATGCATTTCATCCCCAGGCTCCTGCCCCGGAAAAAATTCATAATCAGCATACAGACAATCCCCAAGAAAAAAATTGTCCAATAAGTGGAGAAACTATGGCCTCCGATCGTATAATTAAGCGCCACTTTATCTTCTTCCTTTCACAAATTTACATCCCCAAATTTCCTTCCTCTTGGAATATTTTATCACATTGCCCCAGGGAACGCAAGGCAATAAGAAGCCCCATTCTTCTTTTTTCAATACGATGGTTACTATTCATGGACAATGTCAGTAACTTAAGGGATTGGCAGACTGGGGGCAGGATGGATAAGCGGACGGCTGGGGGCGTCTGGAACTTGGGAAGCATTGTTATCAAGAAAATAAGCAAGCAAAACATAAGGTTTTTAGCACGGGTTATACGAGTGGCACTAATCCTTTCAATTCTGGCAAAACCCTGAACATAAAGCATCCATGTATTATTTATTTTTCCCTGACAGAATCACCAATATGCTGCCTAGGATCACGCAGAAGTCAGAAATGTTAAACACAATCTGGTTCAGCCATTTCCAGGGCGTATGGAAGCTGAAATAATCCATCACATAGCCCTTCTTGACACGGTCATACAGATTGCTGGCACCGCCGCCGATGGCAAGGCTTAAGCCAAGCATCAGGCATGTGTTTTTCTTCTTGGGCAAAAACAGGCACCAAAAGGCCGCCAATACCAACAGTACAGCCGCGCTGGCCTTTTTCACAAGCCCTGGGCTTTTCTCCAAGAAATTTAAGGCTGCACCCTTGTTATGGTACTTTTTAAGCCGTACCCTGCCATTGCATAATTCTGCTTTCCCTTGTATTTCTTGCTGCTTCTCCATATGATCCTTCAGGAAAAAATCACCTGCAAATATGGCGGCAGTAATGATTGCGTATTTCATAGCATGATTCCCTTCTTCAAATGTTAACTAGATTTTCTTAAGTTTATCACAATAGCCTGACAAATACAAGGCGTTTCACAATGGATCCGCAGGCATTCCCATAAAGTTAGTGTTGCTGTTCTCGGCCAATGCCAGTAACTTAAAAGAGTTTATCGACAAGCAACGAGGGGGCTAAGTAGACCTCTGGGCGGGGGATGACTGGCGGTAGCAGTGGCCCATCATTTCTCCTGCTCTTCTTCCATCCATTGCAATAACTCATCCACATTTCGCTCGATCCCAACAAAATACTCATCCACTGCCGCATAATTACTCTCAATATTAGAAGTTTCCCCAATGGCTAAATGTTCTTTTACCATTAACATATCTTTAGAATCGCTGTCAATATCCAATACCTTATAACCATCTCCATCTGGAATAACAGATATCCGAAGCATATCCCCTTCACCCATAAAATCTTCCGGATCCATAGCATAGCTTTTCGAAAATCTTACATTAGCCATCACCTCTATTCCATTTTCTGTTTCTGATATACTCTCAATATCCACTTCATTGAGCTTTACCCCACTTACCCCTCCATGGGACACTTGTGCGTTATACCTGGATGCAATCAGGCCTCTCCCAATAATATAGCCATTTGTGCTGGCAAAGTCTTCATAACTGAAGTTTTTCTTATCATCCATTAACACATTGTACAGTTCCATAAAGTACCTCTCCAAGGATTCCTGGTACGCATGCATCCTCTCAAAATAAGCATCCACCGCCTCATAATTGCTTTCTATATTCAGGGTTTCCTCTGCTATCAGGACTTCCTTTGCCCTCCTTTGCCATCCGGAATCAGATAAGATATCCAAAACCTTATACCCATTCTCTGTATGGATTGCTGATACCTTATAAAGGCTATAGCCATTCTCGTTCTTTGCCTTCCCTGGAAGGCTGCTGTATATTCCATAACGAAACAGATACCCCGTAGAAACCCATGCCTCTATCCTGCCATTGGCCTCTGTCATGCTCTGGATCTCCACTTCCTGGAGCCTTACATTGTCAATTCCCCCATAAAGCGCATTTCCAAGGTATCTCCGCATCTCCAGGTTTTTCCAGGCCATATAGCCATCTGTGCTGGCAAAATCTTCACTGCTAAAATTTTTCGTATCATCTGATAAAACACTGTACAGTTCTGTAAAATACTGTTCCATTGATTCCTGCAGGCTCTGTGGCTCCTGCTTTTTTTGTGCCTCATGCTGTTCCTGCGCCCCCTCTAAACCTTGGCTGCCATTCTCTTGCATGCCCTCCTTTGTGCCTTCTGAAACTGCCTTATAAAAAGGACTAATGCCTGCTGCGCCCACCGTTTGGATAGCGCCGCCTATCCCTGACAGCATATCCCCATGGCTCCTGCCAATAGATTCCTGCATGGCTTCACTCTGATAAACGCCCTGGGTATTTGAGATTAAAATAACCGCTGCTGTTACGACAACCGCATTTGCCAATCCCAACGCCTTCTTTGACCTTGCTTTTTTGATTTTCAGGTTCATGGCTCTTTTCACTACGCCCTTTTCCCCAAATGCGCAGGGAAATTGCATCCATTGCTCCCGGCTGACAGAAAAGCGCAGAAGATCCAACACATACGCCTTTACCCCTTTCGCATCCAGCCCTGCAACTGCCGCTTCATCACAGGACATTTCCATATCCCTTCGAAAATAATGTACCCCCACCCAAACCATCGGGTGAAACCAATAGGCTCCCAAAATAAATGTGGCGATTAGGTTAAACAATGGGTCTTTGCGCCTCACATGGGCTTGTTCATGGCGCAGAATATAAAATACCCCATCCTCACCCAAACTGGAAGGCAGGTATATTTTATTCGGAAAGCCAACCAATACAAACGGATGTGTAATCCCATCTGCAAAATATATGTTTTCCTTCCATTTTATAGAAACCTTAAGCCTTCTTTGCAGCTTAAGGTAAGAAAATACATTCCAGCCAAAATACAACAGCATGCCTGTAACCCATATAACTGCTGCAGCCTGCATGAACGATGGAAAACCGCCCCCTGTTGCCGCCATACCCTGAGAGCTGCCGTTCCCTATGGATGCCATTGCATTTCCAAGCGTTTTGTTCTCCAACTGCCCCAATACATTTTCAGTGATTCCACTTCCCGCAGGCACTGGCACATCGCCAGCGCCACTATTTCCTAATAGAGCCTCCACATTCCCTCTCAAGCTGTTCGCTGCCTGAACGGCCGCTTTCCATCCCACTTCCCTTCCTGCCAGCATTGATATGCTGCCAGGCACTTCACCCCCAGCCAGCATATCACTTATCCGCAAGGGGTTATGGAATGGGACAACTCCCCAGATTCCAGCAAAGGGGATTGGGATCAGCAGGCGCACTGCTGGGATTCCCCATAATATATAAGAATATTTCTTTGGCGCCTTCTTAAGGATGCAGCGCATCAGCAGCACTGCCAGGATAATCCAGGCACCAGTATATCCTAACTCTAATATATTCCTAAAAACCCTTTCTAAAAATACCATCATAATTGCCCTTTCACCTTCCCCCTACTTTGCTGCAAATGGAATAATTTCCCTTATCCCTTTTTCCATCCATAACCCTTACTTTCTTCCCTAAGCAGTCTCTGGACTGCACAGCCAGATGGCTCTTTATTCCCCTAAACCATCCATTAATTCCCGGATCTGCGCAATTTCCTCTGCGCTCAAAGTCTCTTCTTTCGTAAATGCTGTTAAAAATCCTGGCAGCGATCCTTCAAAGATTTCTTCCACAAACCGCTTGCTCTGCTTTGCCAGATACTGCTCTTTGCTTAAGGCAGAAGAAACAATCCCCCCCTCACTTTTCAAAATCCCTCTGTCGCACAGCTTCCTGATCACCGTATAAGTGGTAGATTTCTTCCATTCCAAATGCTCCCATGCCAGCTTCACCAATTGCCCCGACGGGATTGGCTCATGCCCCCATACCAGCTCCGCAAACTTTGTCTCCACAACTCCCATTTTATACATTTTCATGCTTTCCTCCTATTCCGTCCTGTTTTTTGGACATTAAGGGATACCCTTGGGTATTTCCTCCTATTCCGTCCTGTTTTTTGGACATTAAGGGATACCCTTGGGTATTTCCTCCTATTCCGTCCTGTTTTTTGGACATTAAGGGATAAGAAAATCCCATGATTAAATTGTTGTTTTCCCAAAAAGGCTATTGATAATAGACTTCCTTTCTTCTAAAGTCTACTACAAATAGAGCAAATTGTCAATCCTTTTTATATTATTTGATAGTGTAACTTTATCTTTTCCAGGTATCAGAAGTTAAAATTCGGTGTTAGCCGACAGCATTATTTGAATCCTTATAGATCGCAATGCTGTGAAAAAATTTTAGGGAATATAAAATTGCCAGCCACATGTGAAATTAGGGCTGGCGATTTTATAGATATTTTATGAATACCATATTCTATGGCACCGCTTGGCGTCACCATCCTGACCTTCAGTGTGTCAGGCGTGAATGAATGGCGCCTTAGGAACAATACGGCAGAATGCGGCAGTGTCACAGTAAGGACATTGCCATTGACCTGGCCTTCGTCAAGAGCGATTTGGGTGCCGTATTCAAAGAACCTGGCCAGCATGCTGTTATCTGCCATACTCTGGCATTCCAGGTGGTATTTTTTGATTTCTTAAGCTTTCCTTCTGAAACATTATCCACGCATACGGATCAAAGGCCCCCCTGTCTTCTCTATATATTCCTTCGTAATGGACACAGCTCCAATATTATCATCCTTGGGAATCTCATACATAATATCCAGCATAAACTCCTCAATAATAGAACGCAGCGCCCTGGCTCCCACATCCTTCTCCTTTGCCCTCTTTGCAATGGCGCGGAGGGCTTCTTCTTCAAAGCTCAGCTTTACCTCATCCATTGCCAGCAGCTTTTGGTACTGCTTCACAATGGCATTCTTCGGCTCTGTCAGGATCCGCACCAGCATATCCTCACTTAGGGCATCCAGCGCAAAAACGATAGGCAGGCGCCCCAAAAACTCTGGTATCATCCCATATTTGCGAATATCCTCCACTTCCACGCGGTGCATGATATTCTCTTCCTTATCGTACTTATCCTTCAAGTCTGCATGGAACCCCATAGAGGATTTCTTGTTCAGCCTCTCCTTAATGATCACTTCCAGATCCGGAAATGCACCGCCGCAGATAAACAGGATATTCTGCGTATTTACAGTAGCCAGGGGCACCATGGCATTTTTGCTGTTAGCTCCTACCGGCACCTCAATTTCCGCGCCCTCTAAAAGCTTCAGCATCCCCTGCTGCACGCTTTCCCCGCTTACATCCCTCTGGTTGGTATTCTTCTTCTTGGCAATCTTATCTATTTCATCTATAAAAATAATGCCATGCTCTGCCCGTTCCACATCATTATCCGCCGCAGCCAACAGCTTGGATACCACGCTTTCAATATCATCGCCAATATACCCTGCCTCTGTCAGGGAGGTAGCGTCCGCAATGGCCAAAGGCACATCCAGCAGCCGAGCCAGCGTCCGAACCATATAAGTCTTCCCGCTTCCGGTAGGCCCTACCATCAGCATATTGGATTTCTCAATCTCCACCCCATCCTGGGTATCACAAGCCACACGCTTATAATGATTGTAAACTGCCACTGCCATCACCTTTTTGGCATACTCCTGCCCTACCACATACTCATCCAGGCTGGCCTTGATCTTATGGGGCGCAGGAATGGACTTGATATCCAGCTTCGGCTTCTCCTTTTTCTCCTCTTTTGCCTTTTTCTTCTTTAGCTTCTGGCTTTTGGGCAGCATATTCATATTCTGCAGGTCTGACAGGTTGATCATGCTGATATTGGGCATATTCCCAAAGCTGCTCATATCCCCCGTGGGAAATCCCATATGGTTCATGCTGTCAAAGGTTTTCTGCATGCAATCGGAACAAATACAGATCCCATTGGAAATCTTGATCATCGCCCCGGCCTTGCTCTCCGGCCGATGGCATATATAGCAGATATCCTCGTATTCGTTGTCATCCTGGTGCCCTTCCTCCCCTTCTGCCGCCTTGCCTGACTCAGGATCCCCACTGGAACCATCGCTTGCCCTTATATTTTCTTTGGAAGTATAATCTTCCTCTGAATCCTTGCCTGAACCCTGGCCCGCCGTGAGCTTCCCATCCTCAGGAACCACTTCCCGAAAATCTGTATCGTCAAATCTTTCCTTGTCACTCATCCTAATCTCCTCTTCTTTTTACTCGTAATCAGAAACTCTTCCCTTATTATAATGCAAGGCGCAACAAAGCACAACCACTCCTTCTATTTTTAGTTATTATTCATGGGCAATGTCTGTAGCTTAAGGAATTAATAGGCAAGGAGCGGGGGTGGCTAGGCGTCCGTCTGGAAACGGCTGGTTTGATTCTGCATAGAGCCTAAGTAAGATTTCTGTAAAAAAGTCCTGGCTGACAAGCCTATGGGGTTTGCCTTTAACCAGCAAAGGGGGCAAACACATTCCTGAAGCAGCCGAAGCCTTATTACACAAGCCCACAAATCCATTGGCTCCCTAGCAAACAGGCTGATTATTTTCCCGTTGCAGATGGTTCTGCTTCTATTCCAACCTATTTTACTTTCTTAATATCCTGTTTATTGCTCTCAGAAATAATAAAATGCGGCCGATGCTTTGACTCCATATAGGTCTTGGCAATATACTGCCCCATAATCCCCAAACAGAAAAGCTGTATCCCCCCTATAAAAATCATAATGCAAATAGTAGACGCCCACCCATCCACAGGATCTCCAAACATCACCTTCCGCGCGACAATAAAAATCAGCATCAAAAAAGAAAAAAATGTCATAAATATCCCAAACCAGGAAGCAATGCTCAAGGGCGCCTGGGAAAAATTGATAATCCCATCCACGGCATACTTAAATAGTTTCCAAAAATTCCATTTTGTCTCCCCAGCAACCCTCTCCACATTTTCATAAGACAGCCAATAAGTCCGAAAGCCAATCCACCCAAAAATACCCTTGGAAAAACGGTTATACTCTCCCATAGACACAATGGCATCCGCCATTTCCCGCCGCATCAGCCGGAAATCCCGGGATCCGTCCACAATGTCCGCATTGGAAATTTTATTGATCAGCTGGTAGAACTTTTTGGCAAACCAGCTGCGGATTGGCGGCTCTCCTGTCCGGGTAGCCCTTCTGGTGGCCACGCTGTCGTATTCCCCAGACTCCAAAATTTCCAGCATCTCGGGCAGCAGGGAAGGGGGATCCTGCATATCTGCGTCCATAACTGCCACATAATCCCCCTTGGCATTGCAGAACCCTGCGTACATAGCGGCTTCCTTGCCAAAGTTACGGGAAAAGGACAAATATGTAACATGGGGATCCTGGGCGGCAAGGCTGCGCAGGATTGGCAGTGTCTGATCTTTTGAGCCATCATTAATAAAAAGCATTTCGTAGCCGCAGCCCATACCCTGCAGCACCTTGGCGGCCTCTTTATGGAAAATCGGGACAGATTCTTCTTCATTGTAGCATGGGATAATCAGTGATAATTTCATAATTTCACGTTCCTTTCTCTGATGTCATTCCTAAGCAAGGATTCATGTTCTCTTTTTCTTCTTATATTCTAAAATAAAAATCACTCCTCCAAGCGCCAAAACCCCAAAACCAGAAACCATAAGCCCTTCCCTCAGAAACGGCGTATCGTAAACCAACTCCACTTTATGCTCTCCCTTTTCCAGGGCAATCCCCATATACATCCTGTTTGCCTGAAAAAGAGGAACCTCTTTCCCATCCACATAGCCTTTCCACCCCTCAGAATACGGGATTGCCAGGCACAATAACTTCGGCGCCTCCAGGGCAGCCTCCCCTGTGACACGGTCTGTCCCAATCACCATATTCTCCAGTGTATCCTCCTGAAGCCCCTGCACCTGTTCCCCATACCCCTCCATAGGCTGGCATATGACCCCAAGCGAATCAAAAGAATAGGTTCCTGGCTTTTCAAAGCTAATCTCCGCATCTGTGGCGGCCTCTTTGGAATACCCCAGATTCACTGCAAAATCATGGCGGCCGCTATAATGGGAAGACTCCTCTGTATAATAGGTCAATGTTTTTTCTTCTCCTACAGACGACGTGAGCAGCAGCTTAATGCCTTCCTTACTGTTCCAGGAAAATTCATCCTGTTTTTCTGCCTCCTGCCTGGACTGTGCCTTATTTGCCTTTTTGCTGCCAGGATTTTCTTCTCCTATTTGCCCTTCCCGGTAGGAAAGCCCTTGGACAGAAAGGTATGTTTCACAGCCTTCCAATCCCTGAAATTCCAAATGGGCTTTTGCATGGGGCTTTGTCACCACAAAAGCATGGTCCTGCAGGGAGATCCCCTCCCCTTCACAAGTTATGGAGGGCGTAACCTCCTGATCTGTAAAATGCAGGTCCGCCAAAGGGAGTCCCGCATCCTCTTCTGAAAGCCCCTTCCCCTCCAGCACGGCGCCTTGCAGCAATGCCGCCTGCTTCTCCACTGCCGGCAATGCCTCCCATGTTTCCACGGGAATATAGCCGTCGAAGCAATATGCCAGCGGCAATGAATGGTTATTACGGTAGACAGCATATCCTTCCCCGGATTGCTGCGCTTTTCCATCTCCTTCTAACTGCACTCTGGAAAACCCATAAGGCGCAGTCCCCGTACTGTCATTTGGGATGGCATAATAACGCACCGCAGCCAGGGAAAGCAAGGCCGCACGCCCATCATAGCCTCGGTAATTATAGGTATCCGCCTCCCGAAGCTCCAATGCCTTGCGAAGGCTTCCTGCATAATGGTTGGATATGGACCAGTAATATTGGGTAGAGGACAGCCCAGACACTACATTTGCATTCTGCACAGGGCGGTTCCCGGAAAAACGGAAAAAGCCTTCTGCCTCTTCCGCGCTGGCAGCCTCCTGGATAGCTGCAGTTTCATTTTTCATCAGCCCATGCTTCACCTCTTCCAATTCCATGCAGTCTGCCACATAATTTTTCCCTATGGGCGCATTGTGCCAAAAGCTATTAATAAAAATGCTTGCCAGCACCAATACCATAGCCAGCCTCTGCTTCCTCTGCTGCCCCAAAAACGCCTTACCCTTCCACACCGGAAACAGAACCATCACAAACAAATACCCCAGCCCTATGGAACTAAATGTATTCCCGCTCCAGGATGGCCGCAAAGCCACACATGCCAGCAGATAAACCGTTAAGCACCTATACAAAAAACGCGCGTCCTTCCTGCAAAGCCCCATGAGCCTTGGCCACATGGCAGCCAGCACATAAGCCATCAGCAATGCAAATGCCCAGCACCACCGATTGGCCACATAGGAAAAACCATTAAAAGCCTGTCCCAAAACTGGAAAAGCGATAATTACAAGGCAGATAAAAAAAAGCCCCTTCAAAAGCCCCCGCCCCTTTGACCGAAACAAAAACCAAAACACAGCAATCAGCACAGGCACTGCAAACCCAAGGCACAGCCAATATTCCGCCCCTGACGATACAAACAGCCCTGGCAGCCTGCCATAATAGGAAAAGGGATAAAGGATGTGGATCCCCCTGCCTGACGATACCCGGGTATCACTTAAGAAAGCATAGCACATAGGAAGCAAAATCACTGCTGCCATAAGGACGCCCAATACAGAGGATGCCCCCACCCGCAACAGCATACAGGCTCCTTCCTTCATGTCCTTACGATAGCCGGTAACCAGCCTTGCCCCCACATAAATAACCGTTGCCAGTACCAGCATATAGAAAAAATAAAAATTGCTGACCGCAGAAAGAAAAACAGCAAAAACAAACAAATAGGGGCGCTTCTTCTCCAGAATCTTCTCAACGCCCAATATCAGCAGCGGAAAATAGACCATAGGATTCAAAAAATAAGGATGCCTTGCCGCATTGCGCAATGCCCAAAAGCAAAACACATAAGCCATTGCCCCTGCCAAAACCCCATGCCTATCCTTTAACCCGGTCCGAAAGCAAAGGCTGGAAAATGCAATTCCCGCCAGATACATCCGCAGCAGCACCATTGCCTCATAATACAGATACATAAAGCGCGTGGGCACAAACACGGAAAACACTGCGAAAGGATCCCCGATCACATAATAGTGGAAAGCCGTTAATATATCGCTCCCTTCCCCTATGCTAAAATCCCAGGCTGGAATGGTTAGCTGATGCTGGAAAAAAATCCCCTGCACAATTGAACGGAGATATCTTGCATAATAAATCAACGCTTTATAATGCTGCTTCCAGCCATCCATTTCCCATATCATCGTTCTGCCCGCCAAAAAGTACCAGGAGAAAACCGCACATGCCGCCAGCAAAAACAGGATTGTATACGTTACATAATACCGTTTTCCTCCCCCTTCTCCATGAACTGCACCCTTCCCGCTCCTTATCGTGCCTTGCATTCCTAATCCTCCTTGCCAATCAAGCCTGCCATTTTATGGACTTCCTTTCTGTAATGCAGGCTTGTTTTTCTTAAGAGATTATAGCATTTTAATATCTGCATTTCAACCACTGGGGCAGCAAGCTTACATGAGGAAGAAGTTTGCTGTTCTAAACTGTTTCTACGCTCTTTTTTGAATGTGCATAACAAAAAGACGCAGAAACCATTCCTCTATGGAACATTTTCTGTGCCCCTATTTTTTATGGGAACCTGCCTATTTTAAGGAAAACATAATAATTTCCCCTGTATTCCTATCAACCAAATTCCTATTCCCCAATATACATACCAGGAAAAGCCCGGACATTAACCTCCCAAATTTTTTCTCCTTCATTTTTCTCTCAATCAAAATGTTGCCGTCTTAAAACGAAGCAAATGGACTTTTGTTGCATTCCCATAATAACTTTGCAACATTTCACTTGGAAGTTTTGCTTTCTTGTCTTCGGAATGCTGAGCAATTTTTATTTTACTTGAATACCCTACTGTATGGGTTTTTTGAATAACAAACAATTGCCGAATGGCGGTATCTTTTTGCTACATTATTACAAAATTGCAATACATCACCCATTTTTATCTTTGTTGACAGGCTGGAATATGGCTTATTGTTGTTATATCCTGTCGCCGCTCTCCTCCATACTCTGGATTTTCACTTTTTGAAGCCTTACGTTGTCAATCCCCCCATAGAACGCATTCCCAAAATACCTCCTCTCCATCAAATGTTTCCCTACCATATAACCGTCTATGCTGGCAAAGCCCTCACTGCTGAAATTTTCCGCATCATCTGACAGGACGCTGTAAAGCTCTGTAAAATACCGCTCCAATAAGCCTTGGAAATCCTGCGGTTCTTCCTGGCTTTGCGCCACATGCACTTCCTGGGAAGACTTTGCCTTTCCCGCACCGACTGCCTGGAGGGCGCCGCCTATCCCTGGCAGCCCATCCAGACTTTCCCTGGCTGCCAATTCCTGTGCGCCCCCGCCTCTGGAAATGCTTTGGGCATTGGAGATTAAGATAATGGCCGCTGCCGCAACCACTGCGCCTGCCAGCCATAGCAATGCTTTTCTCCTTACCCTTCCCTTCTTTCAGTTCATAACCCTCTCCACCACTCCTTTCTTCTCACAGCCCCTTAGGCGTTTGCGGAACTTCTGCTTCCGTTTGCCAAAGCCTTCCTTAATGCATTGGTTTATTGCCCTTAATATTATAGACAAAATACTTCTTTTTGCCTATGGCTTATTCCATTCTTTCCAGGACAAAGGCGTGATTGTTTATTCTCTTTATGATACTTCATTTTCAAGCCTAACAGACTTAATATCTGTTCCAAAGACTTTCTGGGAGAAGGCGCAAGGCATGATGGGTACCGATGCATGGGCTGGGAGGATGGCTAAGCGTCCGTCCGGGTGAGGGTGAAGCTGGGGCTTTTGGGTTTGCCCTTGTTCCGGCTCCTCCCTGACGGACACTTAGCCACTTTGCCCCTGCATACAAAAAGGAAGCTCCAATCCATGGGATTCCAGCAATTCTTTGTCAGATAAAATTTCTTTTGCACCGCCGTCCTGGATTATCCTGCCCTCATGCATCAGGATGACACGGCTGCAAGTGTCCAGAACCAGATCCAGGTCATGGGAAGCAATGATTTTCAAATGCCCAAAGCCGTTTAAGATATGGATGAGGTTCCTTCGGTTCCTGGGATCCAAAGCAATGGATGGCTCATCCATTAAGATAATGTCTGGCGTCATAGCTAAAATAGTGGCAATGGACGCCAGCTTTTTCTCACCCCCGGACATTTTATAGATCTGCTTGTCTTTTAAATGCCCTATTTTTGTCATGGCCAATGCTTTTTCTACCCGCTTTTTCACTTCTTCTTCTGGTAAGCCATAATTTCTGGGCGCAAAGGCTACATCGTCAAATACGCGGGGCATAAAGAGCTGGCTGTCGGAGTCCTGGAACACATAGCCTATTTTTTCCCGGATTTTGGGAAGGGTCTCCTTTGCCACTGGTATTTCCTCAATGCGGATACTTCCTTCATAATTCAGGTTGAGCCCCACAAGAAGCTTTAAAAGCGTAGATTTTCCCACGCCGTTTGCGCCAATTAGGCCAATGCTGTCATGTTCATGGGCGGTGAATGTGATATCTTGTAATATAGGAGCGGATTTTTCATAAGAGAAGTTTACATGGTTGAATGCAATATGAATATGGCTCATGATCTCAAGTTCCTTTCTAAGGTTCTTTTCTTGTCTGGAAGCACGCCCTGCATACATAAAGCAGCTCGGCATACTACCGCCAGTCCCTGCACACGATGCGCCTTTTCAGGGCATGGATCACGCCTTCTACGGTATAGTCTAACGCCATTCCCTGTACACGATACGCCTTACCAGAAAATGCTCCGTCCCCGCACGAACAGAAATACTGCGCACCAGCCTCCTAAATACAGGTAATCTTTCCATCGGCACGGAGTGCCTGCAGCGTAACAGAACTCCCCGCAGTACCCGCGCAGCGTCATGCTTTCATATACTTCTGCTGCACGGTCCATGCTCCTTAACAGCAGCTGCCCGGCCAATGACCCCCACACCTTAAAATGAACGCCTTTCTGATTGGGAGCCCGGAGGCTGTACGCCTGCATCATACGGTTTGCCTCTCCAAGCAGCACGCTGATATAGCGATAGGTCAGCAAAACCTGCGTCACCAACACAGATGGGATATGCAAAAGCCGCATGGCATAACAGATTTTTTCTATGGACGTGGACGCAATGAAAAGATAGGAGGCAAACACACTGTAAATTCCCTTTATCATTAAGGTAAGCATAGAAACCATACCTGTTGTTACTGTTATGCCTCCCAAGGCTAACACTGGCTGGCGTTCAAAAAAAGGATTAAACAGCCCCACAAAGCAAACCAAAGGCAGCACGATCCGCAGCCGCCGCAGGCTGTCCCTGAAAGGGATCTCCCCCAGGATAAAGAGGGCAATCGGATATACGCCCATACAGAGAAGGCCTTCCATGTTGTATTTTGGAAATGACACTGTCACTGCAATATAACAGACTGTCAAAATAAGCTTGACCAGTGGATGAATGCGATTCAGCCACTGGTCTTTTTCTGCCATTTCATCCATATGGTGGATTTCATAAATTGCGCCGCCTAACTTATTCATTGCCTCTTTCTCCTAAAGAAACGGAAGCCAAAGCATACGCCTACACAAACTGCCAGAACGGCTATGGAGCCTGCCACACCAGAGAAGGTGGTGCCAAGGGCTGACTCTGAGCCTTTAAAGGCATAATCCGGCAGCAAAGCTGTTGATTTTTGAATCTGTTCTGCCACAGCATATGCGCTTCCATTACCCGCATTTAACTCTGTAGAGCCTGTAACCCGCTCTATGGACCATTCCAGGCCATCCGGATTTGCTGATGCCGCCAGGGAAAGGCCGCCGCCAACCAGTGCTGCCGCTATGCCAAGGACTGCCATAGTATGCAGAAAGGAAAGCCTGCCCTCTCGTTTTGCCTCTTGTGGAGAATCCAGCATTTCCGGCCTGGCTTCATAGACAAAAAGCAGCACCGCTGCTGTGATCAGGCCTTCTACGAAACCAATGGCAAGGTGGATGGGCTGCATGGCGCCTGCAAAAATCGAAAAAGGCAGTTCTGTAATGCCAGAAACCATCGTTTCTAACGTAACGCTGAATGCGCCTAACTGCAAAGCTGCCATAGAGCCCAGGATAGATGCGGCAATCACCTTTCCCTTGGCCAGGCCGTTTTTCTGCATGGGGCGCCAGATCAGGAAATAGCCTAAGAAACAGCCATAAAAGGCCATGTTCCAGATATTGCATCCCAAAGCCAGCAAGCCCCCATCCGCAAATAACAGGCATTGGATCAGCAATACGCCTATCATTGTCAAAAAGGAAGCGTATGGGCCAAGCAGGGCTGTCAGCATCATGCCGCCGCACAAATGGCCGCTGGAGCCTGTGCCTGGGATCGTAAAATTGATCATCTGGGCAGCAAAGACAAAGGCGCCCATCACGCCCATTACTGGGATTTTTCTGGTATCATTTTCTAAGCGGACTTTTTTAATTGAGTAAGCTGCAGCAGCCGTAGAGCACAAATACATGGCGCCGGCAACCGCTGGAGATACTAAAGCATCTGCCATATGCATAGGATCACTCCTCCCTTAATATGATTAAATTAGAATCCTGTGCCTATTCAACACGCTTTAGTATAACACCATGGCAAAGCACCAACAAGCCCCCCTGGGGGTTATTTTTACTCCCATCGTTCTTGGTTCTTACATAATCTTATGCTCCCGAAACCTAAATCTTGCCATCAGCAACATAATGGCCATAAACTTCATTTGTTTGATATAGGCGCCTCCGGCAATGCAGACAACTGTCCAATATTCCATGAAAAAAATATATCCGCACAGCCAGAAAACAAGCCCAACAGAAATAGCCGACCAGCTTTCGTCATTGAAACCAATCGGCTATCCTTAAATTACCTCATGATATTGCCTTACTGCTTGCACTAATCACCTTTGTGCATTGCCTTGTTTTATTTCTTTACTGTCACTATGCACCTAGCTTTTTTTCCGCCTTCTTTTGTAGTTACAGTAATAGTTGCTTTTCCTGCTTTTACGCCTGTCACTTTACCGTTTTTGTTAACTTTTGCAACCTTGGCATTGCTGCTTGTAAAGGTTACGCCTTTGTATTTTGCCTTTGCCGGGCGCACAGTTGCCTTTAAGGTAATGCTCTTCTTTACTTTTACAGTTGCCTTCGTTTTGCTGAAAGCCACTTTTGATACGGCAATGGCGCTTCCCACATAAATCTTAATGGTGGCTTTCTTTCCGCCTGCTGACGCCGTAATGGTGGCTGTGCCGTTTTTCTTGGCTGTGACTACGCCCTTGCTGTTTACAGATGCCACCTTCGGCTTGCTGCTCTTCCATGTAACTCTCTTATTTGTTGCATTGCTGGGAAGGACTGTTGCCTTTAAAGTAACCTTCTTTCCTTTTTTCAGCACTTTTGAAGCCATGTTGGCTGTAACGGATTTCACGGCAACAACACTTGGGGCAGCGGTTACGGTAACCGTGCAGGCTGCTGTCACTTTTCCCGTATTGGCTGTGGCTGTGATCACTGCGGTTCCGGCCTTCTTCCCGGTTACAACGCCATTTCCGTTGACAGTGGCTATTGATTGATTGCTGGAAGACCAGGAAACGGACTTGTCTGTTGCATCTGATGGGGCAATGGTTGCAGTAAGCTTACTGGTTGCGCCTGCTTTAATGGACACGCTTGTCCGATTCAGGGAGATGGACTTGGCTGGGATTACCAGGTAATGTGCTTTGATATAATCATAACTTCTCTTAATGGATGCCATAGAGCCATCTGCCACAAAGTTTCCATCCTGCTCTACCACATAATACTGGATGTTGGCAGCGTTTCCTGCCATAATAATCTCATCCATGTTTAATTGGCCAGAGCCAATCTCTTCATAAATGTATGCCTGTCCCCAACCATAGCCTAAATCCTTAATATGCAGGTAGGTGGCTGCGTCAGCATAGGCATCAATCACATCTGCTGGGTTGCGTCCAGCGCGGGCCGCCCAGTGTGTGTCAATCTCCAGGCTCATTCCGCTGTTTACAATATCATCTAATACGGTGTGAGAATCCACAGTTGCGCGCTCGTTGTCCTCGCCATAGCCATTTGCGGCAAAACGCTGTGCGTACTCCTGGTTGTGGGTATGGTAATTTACCTTAATCCCATCCTTGCCCAGACGCTTGCTGAAAGCATTCATCTGCTCTACATAGGCAATGGATGTTGCATAATTGCTGTATCCGCCGTTAGCTATAAAGATATTGTCTAACCCTAAACCCTTCAGGTTCTGTACCAGGGTCTTGATCTGGGACTCGCTGGTTAGGATATTCTGGTGGATGGAGGATACGTTCAGCCCTGTCTCCTGCAGCATCCTCTTCCACTGCACGCCTGTCAGCCCAAGGAAATTGTACATTTCCACATTCTTATACCCAATGTCGCTGATTTCCTGGAGCACGGCCTTAATGCCGTTATAATCCCCGCTCACCCTACTCAGCCTGTCGCGTACGGAATAGAGCTGTACGGAAAGCTGGGATTCTTTGATCTGTGGGTTGGAGCGCTGCTCTTTCTCAGGTACGATATCTTTGATATCCTTACCAAAGAACTGCTGTAAATAGTCAAAGCTTGCTTTGATGCTGCGCATGTAGTCATAAGCATTGCTTACTGTATTGTTGGTCAAATACCAGTTGCTGTCCTGCTCTACCACATAATATTTAACGCCTGCTTCCATGCCTGCCTGAAGGATTGCTGGTATATCTAAGGTACCATCTCCCAGCTCTTCATATACAAAAGTGTTCCTGTCTGTAAGGGACAGATCCTTCATATGCAGGTAGGTTACACGATCCTGGTATTTCTTGATCACATCCACAGGGCTGCGGCCAGCGCGGGCTGCCCAGTGCACATCCAGCTCCAGTTCTGCCTTGTAGTTCAGCTTCTCAGAGTCTAAGGCACGGAGCAGGCGGTCTAAGATCAGGTCTTCCTGTTCCGCATTTAGTTCCCCGTTTTCTAATGTACCCTGCTGAAACTCGTGGTTATGGGTATGGAAGCCTACACAGATATTGTGCTCTTCCATGACTTCTTTGAACTCTGCCATGTTGCTCAGGAAGGTTTCTGCCGCTTCCTGGGTAGTAAACCCACCATAGTTAATGAAAATCTGGCCAAGGCCGAGCTCTTCAAAGAACTGGGCGGTGGACTCATTTGCCGTTCTGCGCTCTTGCGCAGTTGCAGCCGTGGAGAAGCCCTGATGCCAGGAGGAAATCGTTACCCCTGCTTCTATCGCCATTTTCTTCCAGTCTGCTGCTGAAATCCCATAGGTGCTGTATGGCTCGACATTCTTATAGCCAATGTTGGCCACTTGCTTTAAAATATCCGTCACATAAGCGATACGGCCATCCATATCCTCTGCGCCTGGCATCCCTGCACTTGCGCTCATCAGATCCCGCAAAGTGTAAAGCTGCAGGGAAATCTTGGATGAATCGATGGCGGATGTGTCTCCATTTACCAGGACTGCGCATTGTGCGCTCAGTTCTCCTACGGTGCATGTAATGACAGCAGAGCCTGCGCTTGCTGCGGTAACCTGTCCATTCCCATCCACATTTGCCACCCTGGAATTGCTGGTGCTCCATACAGCATTGGCTGCCGCGCCCTCTGGCTGGGTGGTAACGCTTAACGCCAGCGTCTCGCCTGCTTTCATAGAGACATTTGCCTTACTCAGTCTGATAGAGCCTGGAACTTCCACCAGGTAATGCTCTTTGATATAGTCATAGGAGCGCCTTACGGAAGCCAAAGGGTCATTATTCAGATAATTTCCATCCTGCTCAATCACATAATAACGGACGCCTGCCGCATTCCCTGCCTGGATAATGGCATCCATATCCAAAACGCCGCTGCCAATCTCTTCATAAACGAAGGAACGGCCATAGGCATATCCCAAATCCTTGATATGCAAATAAGTCACATCATCCGCATAAGCATTGATCAAATCTACCGGATTACGGCCTGCACGGGTTGCCCAGTGCACATCCAGTTCTACTTCTGCGCCATCTTCAATAATATCATCCAACACAACACGGCTGCCTGCACGCCCATCGGATTCCAGTTTCTGGGTATACTCCTGGCTGTGGGTATGGTAATTAACCTTAATCCCATCTTTTTTCATGCGTTTGCGGAACTGATCCAACTGATTTAAGGCAGCTGCAGAGCCTTCATAATCGGAAAATGCCCCATTAGGATAGAAAATATTATCCAGGCCAACCGCTTTCAGGCATCTGCCATACAAAATGGGATGGGTCGTAATTCAGTCCCAGATATTTGCTTGGGAGGATTTGGAACACTTCTTTCCAGATTTCCGGCGTGCACATCAGGTTCTGCCCGCCAGGCCACTGCTCTTCCCCAAAGAGCATCGGGCAGTTCTCAATGGCAATCCTGACTTTCTCCTGTTCTGCATAGGCCATAAGCGGCGCCCATATTTCCTCCACCAGCTTTAAATTGCCTTCCACTGCCTTGCCCTGATCCCTGCCTATGAAAGTTGTCACCAAATGGACGCCCAACATGGCGCTGGCCTTGATTACTTTTTTTAAATGCGCAATATTTTCCTCTCTTTTTTTCAAATCTGAAGTGAGGATATTCGGATAAAAGGCAAGGGCAGAAATCTCTACCTGTTTCTTTTTGCAGTATTCCAAGATATATGCTGCCTTATCTTCCGTCAGGCCCGCCACATCAATATGGCTCACCCCTGCATATCGGCGCTCTGCCTTCGCATTAGGCCAACATGCCACCTCTATACATTGGAATCCCATGCCTGAGGCCACATCCACCACTTCTTCAAAATTCCAGCCATCTAAGATGGCGCTTACAAACCCTAACTTCATGGTATCCTCCCGCCTGCTATACTTTCACAGACATCCCTTTCTCACTTGACTTAACGCTTGCAAATACTGCTTTCATTGTGTTCCATACATCTTTTCCCGACACAGGGGGATCTTGTTTTTTTACCGCAGCTTCCACAAAGGCATCAATAATCCCGGATTTCGTCTGGTTATCGTTTGTCTGGATCTGGTCGATCTGGTAAAAAACCCTCTCTCCTGTCCTTTTCTCCACCTGAATGGAATATTCTGGGCAGTCATAAATCCTCATAATCCCCTTTGTCCCATAGAGGATAGTGGAATTGTCCTCTGCGCCGTAATAGGTCCAGCTTGCAGTCATTGTCCCCAACACGCCGTTTGCCATTTGGTAAATGCATACTGCATTGTCATCTACCCCAATCAGGCTTCCCTGGCTGTCCCGCTTATCTAAGGTAACCACCTTTGCCGTTGTCTCAACAATATCCTGATCCAGCAGGTAGCGGATCAAATCTGTTTTATGTACCCCCAAATCAGCCATCGCCCCCATGACTGCCCGATGCTTATCAAAAAACCAGTTGTCTTTCTTCCCATCTACGCTCCAAGCCTCTGGTCCCTGATGCCCAAAAGCAGTCCGAAATGTTATTATGTCTCCGATTACTCCATCCTCCAACAGCCGCTTCGCCTCCTGGTGAGCCTTTGCAAACCGTTGGTTCTGGCCGATCATCAGGCATTTCCCTGACTCCTCTGCCGCTTTTACCATCTTCTGACAATCTTCTAAAGTGACAGCCATAGGCTTTTCACAAAGCACATGCTTCCCATGGCGCAGCGCCTGGATTGTAACTTCCGCATGGGCGCTGTTGGCCACGCAGACACTGACTGCTTCTATGGATTCCTCTTCTAATAAGCTCTCCATCGTCTCAAAAAAAGAATCCTGTCTGAATATTATCCTAATTTTAAGTACACTTGTGTAACCTGTTACTCTCAGAAAAAGGAAAGGAATGGAAAAATTATGAAAAAAGACAAAATTACTGTTGGAAAGATTGCCAAGAAAGCGGGTGTCTCTCCTTCTACTGTCTCCCGGGTGCTCAACCATCGGAACATCGTAAAATCTGAAACCATCAAACAAGTAGAGGATGCCATGGCAGCTTTAGGATACGCTTTTGACCCAAAGGTTTCCAACTCTCCCGAAAGCCCCCCTCTGGTTGTAATGAATATCCCTGCCATCAAAAATGTATTTTACCAGGAGGTCATCGAAGGCGCACGTATTTCTGCCAAAGCACATGGATGCTATATCTTAATCCATGAATGCAATCTGGACCATAGGACTATCCATGGCTTTTGCAATCTGCTGCACCGGGTATCTGCCGCTGGCACGATTATTACAAACTGCCTGTCCGAAGACCTGCTTTCACAAATTCAGGCCATCACCCCTTTGGTTCAATGCTGTGAATACAATGAGCATGCGGATTTCCCTTATGTAAGCGTGGACGACTTTTCTGCAGCCAAAAACGCCACAGAATACCTTTTATCCTGTGGATGCCGGAAACTGGCCTTGATCAATGGGCCTATGGATTTTAAATATGCAGTCAAGAGAAAGGAAGGGTTTTTACATACCCTCAAAATGCATGACATTGTCATCCTGCAAAGCTGGATTGTCCAGCTGCCAGAGGTCAATTATGAAATGGCGTATGCTGCCATATGCAGGATTTTAAACGCAGAGACACGGCCCCATGCTTTCTTTACGATTTCTGATATTTTTGCCGCCGCTGTCATACGGGCTGCAAAGCGCTTCCATCTAAAGGTGCCAAATGATATTATGGTGGTAGGATTTGACAACATTGAATTTTCCATGATGACCACTCCTTCCATCACTACCATCAACCAGCCAAAAATGCAATTGGGGTATTCTGCCTGCGAAATGCTGCTGGAAAAAATAGAAAATTCCTCCATCCCCGTAAAATCCCTGCTTCTGGACACAGAGCTGATCATCCGGGAATCAACCTATAATATATAGAAAATAGTGTAAATTCTCACTCGTTTTTTTAGATATGGACAGCATCGGGCCAGACAGGCAGGTGTTCCTGCCCTGCGACAGCTGCTATCCAGAAGGATGCGTTGCAGGCCTTGTGGATGAGAATATCGTGTACGGATCCGTGGGAGCATTAGAATTATAAAAAACGCTGTGCCTAACCAAAATGCGGAGCAGCTCCCTGCTCCGCCTCAAACCATATCTATGCAATGTTCACTTATCCATAATCATCACATCCCTTTTCTGCTAGATCCACCCTCACATTTACCATCCTTATTTGCGCATTTAACCTTCATTTGACAATTTCACCAGCTTTTTCAACCCCCCATAAGCCTTGCCGGAATCAATGGACTCTGCTGCAAGCCGGATCCCTTCCTGGATGCTCCCTGCTTTTCCTCCGGCATACAGCGTAGCTCCTGCATTCAAAAGCACAATATCACGCTTCGGCCCTTTCTCTTCCCCTTTAAGGATTGCTTTGGTAATCGCAGCATTCTGTGCGCCATCGCCCCCTTGCAGATCTTCCAGGCTTGCGCATTTCAGTCCAAACTGCTCTGGGCTTACCTGGTATGTGGATACCTTGCCGTTTTTGATTTCAGATACCGTGGTCTTGCCTGTCAGGGTAAATTCATCCATATGGTCTTCCCCGCTTACCACAAAGCCGTTCTCCACGCCCAAAAGGCTCATGGCTTTTGCCATCAATTCTGTCAGGGATGGGTCGTAAACACCTACTACCATGCATTTTGCATCTGAAGGATTAGCAAGGGGCCCCAGGACATTGAATACGGAACGGACGCCCATTTCATTTCTTGCCTGCCCCACATATTTCATGGATTTGTTGAAATTAGGCGCAAACATAAATCCAATGCCAGCCTCCTCCACGCATTTTTCCACCTTATCCGGATCTGCCAAAATGTTTACGCCCAAAGATTCCAGCACATCGCCTGCGCCGCTTTTGCTGGAAATCGAACGGTTGCCATGTTTTGCGATGGGCAGGCCCGCGCCTGCTGCCACCAGGGCGGCCGTCGTAGATACATTGAAGGTAAACGTCCTGTCCCCGCCGGTGCCCACCAGATCCACATAGCCGCTTACATGGGGAGCGATATGCTCCGCTTTTTGCTTCAATACAGAGGCAAAGCCTGTCAGCTCTTCCAGGGTTTCTCCTTTCATGCGGAGGGCGGTCAGGAATGCGCCGATCTGCGCCTGGCTGGCCTGGCCGCTCAGCATAAGGTTCATGGCTTTTTTGGCTTCCTCCTGGGTTAAATTCTGTCGGTTCACTACTTTTTGGATTGCTTCTTTCATGATAAAATTACCTCTTTTCTATTTTTTCAAGTCCTTAAAGGGCATTCAATTCTGATTTAAACCTCTGGCAATAAGCTTTCGCTGCCTCTGGAGCATAATGATTTTCTTCCATCAAATTAATGAAATGGGAACCTACGATAGCGCCGTCTATGATATCTTTCATAGGAGCCACATCGTGGGCATTGCGGATGCCAAATCCCATCATTACGGGTATTTTTGACTGGGCTTTGACATCAGAAAGATAGCTTATGATCTCACGGTGGAAATTCCCGCTTTGCCCTGTCACGCCCATGCCGGACACACAATAAACAAATCCCCTTGCCCCATCCAGGATTTTAGGGATGCGGCCTGCAGACACGGGAGAAACCAATTGGATCAGCAAAGGGGCGTTTTCCCCTTCCTGTGCCAGCGCCTTGCGGATTTCATTCTGTTCCTCTAAAGGCAGGTCAGGAATGATCAGGCCGTCTACCCCGCATTCGGCACAATCTTCCACAAACTTTTCTACGCCATGATGAAACACTGTGTTATAGTACATCATGAAAATAATGGGAACCTGCACGCCTTCCTGACGGATTTCCTTCATAAGCCGGAACACCTTATTCAAGCTGGTGCCTTGCTGGATGGACTTGTAAGAGGCCGATTGGATTACAGGCCCGTCTGCCACCGGGTCAGAAAAAGGGATTCCCAGCTCCAACAGATCCGTTCCTGCTTCCTCCTGGGCGCGGATCAGTGCCTTGCAGCCTTCCATATCCGGCAAGCCTGCTGTCATATATGTGATAAATGCTTTTTCTTTTTTCTCCTTTAAGATTTGCAATGTCGCTTCAATCCTGTTTTGCATGCTCTTTTCCTCCTCCTTTTGAACGCCGTCAGTTCCTATATCCTTTCCCTTCCAGATAAGCCGCTACGGTATGCACATCCTTATCTCCCCTTCCAGACAGGCAAATGACCATGATCTCGTCCTTTCCCATTTTCTGCGCCTGCTTTTTTGCATAAGCAAGGGCATGGGAGCTTTCAATGGCAGGAATAATCCCTTCCAGCCTGCACAATTCCTGCAGCGCATCCATAGCCTCCACATCCATAATGGATACATATTCCACGCGCCCTGTATCCCGCAGGTATGCATGCTCCGGCCCTACGCCCGGGTAATCCAGGCCCGCAGAAATCGAATGAGCCAGCTGCACATTTCCCTCCTCATCCTGCAGCAAATAAGATTTCATGCCATGTAAAATCCCCACTTGCCCCAACGCCATTGCACTGGCATGCTTCCCCGTTTCAATCCCAAGGCCTGCGGCTTCCACCCCAATCAGCTTTACCGATGGCTCCTCTATAAATTCAGCAAACATCCCAATGGAATTAGAGCCGCCGCCCACACAGGCCATTACCACATCCGGCAGCCTGCCTTCTGCTTCCATCAGCTGGCGTTTGGCTTCTTTGCTGATAATGCTTTGAAATTCCTTTACCATCTTAGGGTAAGGGTAAGGCCCCAAAGCAGAACCGATCACATAAAAAGTATCTTCTGCCGTTTTTGCCCAGGTGCGGATTGCTTCATTGGTGGCGTCCTTCAGGGTATTGCTCCCAGAGGTGACTTTTTCCACCTTTGCCCCCAAAAGCTCCATCCGAAGCACATTTAATTTCTGCCGTTCCATATCTTCTGCACCCATATATACGGTGCACTCCATGCCAAACAATGCAGCGCCTGTGGCAGTCGCCACGCCATGCTGCCCAGCCCCGGTCTCTGCAATCACCTTCTTTTTGCCCATCCGCTTCGCCAGCAGGATCTGCCCAATCACGTTGTTGATCTTGTGAGCCCCCGTATGGTTCAGGTCTTCCCGTTTCAGGTAAATTTTGGCGCCGTAGGCTTCGCTTAAATGCTGGGCATAGTAAAGGGGTGTTTCACGCCCCACATATTGCTTTAAATAATAGCTGCATTCTTCTAAAAAGGACGCATCCTGCATAGCCCCTTCAAAAGCAGCTTCCAATTCCTCTAAGGCTTGCATTAAGGATTCCGATACATATTGCCCGCCAAAATTTCCGTAATATCTTCTATCATTCTTGTTCATAAGCTCCTCCATTGCTTCTATGTTATAATTTTATCTGGCAGAAAACCGTTAATTATGCTTTCCTGCAGATATTACATGCTTTCACATGCAAAACTCCTCCATCTGTTCAAAACAGCCTAAGAAAATAAGCAGGGTTCCTAAGAGGGCGTTTCAGCCCCTGAATCCCAACATCTACGCACCGCCTCCACAAAATTTCGAACCAACCGCCCATCTTTCCCCTCTTTGGTTTCTACCCCAGAGCTCACATCCACAATATCCGGCTGGAAAATCTGGATCCCTTCCGCCACATTCCCCGGATGCAGGCCTCCTGCCAACACAAATGCCTTCCCATAAAAATACGCCTCTTTCTGCCTGGCCACTGCCAAGTTCTTCTGCCAGCCAAAGGTTTCCCCGCTCCCCGCAACTTTTGCATCCAGCACATAAGCCGCAATCTTCCTATGATCCTCAATCTGCTCCAAATCTTTTGCCGATTCTATATTGCAGGCCCGCCAAATAGGAATTTTTGCTTTCTCTAGAATCTCATCCTCTAACCTTCCATGCACCTGCAGGATATCAAACCCAGCTTCTTCGATCTGTTTGCATAACAATCGGTCTGGGCTTACCGTAACTGCCACGCACTGAATGCCGGAAGACAATGCCTTTTTTATTTCCTTTGCCTGGGAAATGGTTATATTCCGCTTACTTTTTTCATAAAACACAAATCCTGCATAATCCACCCGAGCCTGATTTAGAAAATCTGCCTCTTTAAGCCTTGTAATCCCACAAATTTTTATTTTAGGCATTCCCGCATACCATATCCTTTCCTGCCCTTTCAGAGCCCTTTAACGTTTGGCTGTACAAATCCATCTTACAGAGACTTCTGATGTTTGGCTATCCCCATCCCTTTTACAGGATTCTCTAACCTTTGGCTGACCCATCTCTTTTACAAGATCCTTTTAAAGAGCCTTCCAACGCTTGGCCAGTTCCCTTGGGTTTTCGGCTTCCATAAATGCCCTTCCAATCAAGAATGCATCTACTCTGCATTCTTTCAAAAACCGCACATCCGCATCGCTCACAATCCCACTTTCTGCCACAAAGACCTTTCCTTCTGGAACCATCTTTGACAGCCGTTTCGTGGTATCCAGCTTAATGGAAAAATCCCGTAAGTCCCGGTTATTCACGCCAATAATTTCTGCATCCAGTTTTAGTGCGCGCTCCATTTCCCCCTCGTCATGGGTCTCTACCAAAGCATCCATCCCCAACTCCTTCGTCAGATCGTAAAAATCCTTCATCTGCACATCATCCAGAATCGCCGCAATCAGCAAAACCGCATTTGCGCCTATGGCCTTTGCCTCATAAAATTGATATTCCTCAATCATAAAATCCTTGCGGATTATGGGCAATGAGGTAATTTTTCTGATTTCCTTTAAATACTCTGCATTTCCTAAAAAATGGTCTTCCTCTGTCAAGCAGGATATGGCGTCCACGGAATCATTGTATTCTCCAATACGATCTGTCAATTCCAGCTTACTATCAATCTTCCCCAGGCTTGGGGAAGCCTTTTTAAATTCCCCGATAATGGAAATTCCCGGCTTCGCCAAAGCTTCCAGAAAGCCAGAGGAATCTCCCTTATAACTCTCTGCCAGCCTTCGTATCTTGTGTTCGCTGATCCTGGCTTTATGTTGTGGCAGGCGTCGTTTTTTATCTTCTATAATCTTATCTAAAATCATTTCTTTCACTCCATTCCAAAAACTTCAACCATATGCAACTATTGCTTTTTCCTGCCCATTCGCATGCACGGTGCATTTACTGACGTTCTTTCTTTCCATTCGCATGCACAGTGCATTTACTGACGTTCTTTTGCCGGATTGCTGTTTTAGGCGCTTCTTTCCATTCACAAGCACAGCAGCCCCACAGGCGGGAAATTTTGCAGTACTGTCACACTATGCCATTTATAAAATTATCCACCATCCGTTTCCCATGCTCTGTATAAATTGATTCCGGATGGAACTGCAGCCCCACCACAGGATACTTGCGATGGCGCATTGCCATAATTTCCCCATCCTCCGTCCTTGCCAAAACACGCAGACACTCTGGAAGGCCTTCCTCCTGCACTGCCAGGGAATGGTATCTTGCCACTTGAATCGGTGAGCCAATCCCAGCAAGGACGCTTTCACCTGTATGCCGGATCAAAGACTGTTTGCCATGGAACAGATTTTTGGCATAGCTGACAGTCCCGCCCAAAGCCTCCCCTATGCACTGATGCCCCAGGCATATGCCCAATATAGGGACTTTCTCCAAAAATGCCCTTACCACATCCATACAAACCCCCGCCTCTTTTGGGCTTTTCGGGCCTGGTGAAAGGACGATCCGCTCTGGGTGCAGGGCTTTGGCCTCTTCCACTGTGATCTTGTCATTCCGCACCACCCGGACGTCTTCTGTAAAAATTCCCATATATTGATATAAGTTGTAAGTAAAGGAATCATAATTATCAATTAACAATATCATCTCTTTCCACCTCCGATTGCCTGTTACAAATTATCCTCTTCCACCAGGGTTTTCGCCAATGCCATAACCTTATTGCAGCATTCCTGATATTCCAGTTCCGGCTGGGAATCTGCCACAATGCCAGCCCCTGCCTGCAAATAGACCTGTTTTCCTTTCTTCACCATAGTCCTGATGGTAATGCAAAAGTCCATATCCCCGCTAAAATCGATATAGCCGGTTGCGCCCCCATAAAGCCCTCTGCGGCTTCCCTCCAGTTCATCAATAATCTCCATGGCACGGATTTTTGGAGCGCCGCTTAAGGTTCCCGCCGGAAGGAACGAGGCTGCCAGGTCAAGGGGATGGAACGTTCCTTTCTTCCTGCCTTCTACCATAGATACAATGTGCATCACATGGGAATAATTCTGTACCTCCATAAATTGGGTAACCTTCACTGTGCCAAACTCAGAAATCTTCCCCATATCATTTCTGGCCAGATCCACCAGCATCACATGTTCAACGCGCTCTTTTTCATCCGCCAGCAATTCTTCCTTCAGGCGTTCATCCTCCGCAGCATCCTTCCCACGTTTCCGCGTGCCTGCGATGGGACAGGTAAAGACCCTGCTGCCCTGCTGCTTGACGATCATTTCCGGGGAGCTTCCGATTACCTCAAATGCGTCAAAATTAAAATAATAATGATCTCTCGGAATTCTGATTGATCCTGCCAGCGAAACTCTGGCATTGGACTTTGACAAGTGGATATTATTCAAAATTGAAAAAATGGGTACAGAAAATAGACATAGTA
>CAJTDL010000041.1 GCA_910575035.1 Lachnospiraceae bacterium | reverse complement strand
GGTGGATATGGATAATTGTTACTGGAGATTTCAATTATACCACAGACCAGTGAGGAGTTGTTTTATTTTGTAACAAAGAGAATCCCGTATTTATGTGGGTTCTGGTGTTTCGCAAATGCCTAAATGAGGTGTTAGGATGAAAGGAGACAATATGGAAGAAGTAAAACGCATTGACCCTGTACCGCCGAGGGAATTAAAAACGGTGGAGATTGATGTGGAGAAGAAGATTTTCCGGGTAAATGGTGAGGATTTCAGTAAGGTAACTGGATTCAAACTGTCTTGCACATCGCCGCGTGATTCAGAAAAAGATTGGTTCCAAGTCCTTTTATCTCTTGAATCCAATATTCGGTACTTGAATGAGTACGACATAAATGGCAATCTCACAACAGAAAATGAGCTGAACAGAGGTAAGTAGGATGACAGACAAGGAAATCGGCAAAACCGCCCGGGAGATTGCGGAGCGGGGCAATACTGCAAAAGTCAAAAAGAATAAAGACGGAATTGTCATTTTGGAAGAAAAAGTTAAGATTGTTAAGTCAGATAAAGGGCAGTAGAAATACTGCTCTTTTAAAATGGAAACGGGAATTAGGTAACAATGTAACACTTGTAACAAAGAAAAATCATGTGCTATATGAGATATGTATATATGTATATATTATACATTACATTAATTTTATAATAGATGTGACAAAATGTGTTACTTTTGTTACAGCCGCATATTTACTGAATTTGTTGGTGTTACTATGATGTGTTACCTCATGTTACAATAAAATAAAAAGTGTTACTATTTTGATATTAAATATATCTATCCAATTATACATTATATCTAAAATTTTAGATTGTCAAGAAGTATTTTTGATTAAAACATGAGATTCCATGGATTTTTAAAATGGTACAACGGGTTATTGGTTCTATACTACAATAAATACATGATACAAAAAATCTCTGCCTGTTGATTGACAGTAGCGCAAGAAAGGAGCAGTATTATGTATGAATTAGGAGGAATAGAATGTTAGAACCAAAGGAAATACTGCCATCTGTAAAGGAAATATCTGACTTTTTGATTGAAACGCAAGATGAATACAATCAAGAACTAGCATTGTGCCTTATGCGGATAATGGGCAATGAGCCTGCAAAGAATTATATAAATTTTAACGAAGCCTTTATCGTAATGGCTGAATTAGGGAATTGGAGACTTGCAAAGAAATGTATTGATATTGCGGAAATAGAAATTTTATCAGAAGATGGCGTTATGTGTGAAAAGAACCACTACGCACATATGGTAGGGGCTGTAGAATTGATGAAGAATAAAATGTTTGAGAACGCGAAAAAGCCATCATTAAAAAATAAATATCTTTATGTATTGGAGTTCACAAATGGTACGGTGAAGATTGGAATTACAAAAGAAAAAGAAAAGAGGATGAAAGCAATATCCTCTGCAAGTGGAATGAACATTACGAGAAGTTACTTCACAGAAATAATTGACCGGGTTCAGGACTTGGAAACAGAACTGCACAGACATTTTAAGGATAAGAGGCTTAACGGAGAATTTTTCAGCATTTCTTTTGAGGAAGCCGTTGCAGAGGTGGAGAAAAGAGCAAGCGCTTAACCTGCCAAGATTGCAAAGAGCGGCTGGCGCAGTTTGCGGAAATTACATATTTGACGGCATAGGAATCAGGAATACTGCTCTTTTAATTTGGTACAACGGATTTCTGATTCCATGATATGATATTTTCAGGCAAGGCGAAATGCCAGTTCATAGAGGGTGACGCATGATGGGGTGTGCTCCCATTACCCTCTGACACAGAAAGCGGCGGGGATAGTGATTGCAACACGACAAGCGGTAAGCCTTAACCGTTTCTCCGCTATTCTGATAAAAGGCGATTTTACAGAAAGGCGGTAAAGCGTATATGAATGAGATTGCAAACGCAACAATGCAGACACCCATTGAAATTGCTTTAGGGATTGATGAAGATGGTATGACAACAGCAAGAAAGCTGTTTGATTTTCTTGGAATGAGTCCAAACAATTATTCGAGATGGTTCAAAAGCAACATTACAGATAATGATTTCGCAGAAGAAAACGTGGATTATTTTCTGTTCCTCACTAATGAGGAGCACAAAGGACATGCTTCACAGGACGCAAAACTGACATCTTCATTTGCGAAGAAGCTTTCAATGCAACAGAAAAATGAGCGTGGCGAACAGGCGAGAAATTATTTTGTCAAGGTTGAGGATAAGGCAAAAGATATGGTTGTTATGTTAAAAGAAGTAGCCGACAATCCTATGAAGTTGTTAGAACTTCACTACAAGGCATTGAAAGAAGTTGACGGAAAAGTAAATGCTCTGTCAGATGATTTATCCACAGTGCGGAAAGACTTGGAGGACTTCAAGAACGATATGCCGATATTGGGCGTGGAGGAATCCAAAATCACGAATGCTGTCAAGAGAAAGGGCGTTGAGTGCTTGGGTGGCAAGGAGAGCAACGCATACAACGACAGAAGCCTTAGAAGTCGGTTATATTCCGATTTACACAATCAGTTGCGGCGAGAGTTCGGAGTTTCCACATACAAGGCAATCAAGCGGAATCAAGCCGACACAGCAGTATCTATTATCCAGTGTTATGTACCGCCGCTTGTGTTATCTGAAACAATCGAAACCATGAATGCACAGCAAACTTTAGATATATAACGAAATAGGGCGGCATAACAACCGCTCTTTTTCATTTTAATTTGGTACAAATATCCCTTAAAATAATGGTACAATAACCATAACTAAATCAATACTCCCTATGAATCGGCATAGGGGAAGGACAAATTGGTGTCATGGATGCGTGTAATGCGCGTCTGTGGCACTTTTTTATTTTTAAGGTGGTGAGAACATGGCTCGATATGACGGGAGCATAAGGATAAATACACTTTTGAATACGCTAGGGCTTCGGCGTGGGGAACAAGAGATACGTGGCTCCATGGGAAGAATATCAAACGCTGCAAGAAAAATGGCTGCTGTCATTGCCAGTGCTTTTGCTGTTGGAAAAATTGTTCAGTTTGGAAAAGAAGCTTTAGAAGCTGCGTCCGATTTTGAGGCAATGGAAGCACAGTTTTCACAGGTATTCGGAGAGCTGGAATCAGCAGCAAGCGAAAGTCTTTCAAGAGTTGCGGGTCAGGCTGGCATTATGGAAGAGAGGATGAAAAACAGCTTCACAAAAATAGCTGCATTTGCCAAAACAACAGGTATGGATACGGCAAGTTCCCTAAAGATGTCCGAACGCGCCATGATAGCTGTAGCTGACAGCGCGGCGTTCTACGACCGTTCCTTGGAAGAAACGACAGAATATTTGCAATCATTCTTAAAAGGAAATTATGAAAATGATGCAGCTCTTGGATTATCTGCAACGGAATTTACAAGAAACGCTGCGGCGAATAAGCTTTATGGAAAATCATTCATTGAGCTTTCGGAAGCGCAAAAGCAGCTGACGTTACTCCAAATGGTGGAGGATGCAAACAAACTATCAGGAGCTATGGGGCAGGCGGCAAGGGAAGCGGATACCTGGACAAACCAGACTGGCAACCTAAGCCAGGCTTGGATGAACCTGAAAGCCAATTTAGGAAAAATCATTCTTCCAGGCGCTATACAGGCCGTAAAAGCGATTACAAATGTAATTAATTCCATCAACGCCATGATAGAACGGCTGTCAGTCGCAGCAGGGGCGTTCCGGTCGTTCAGCGAGCTTCTGACAGGAAATAAGTCGAAGGCTGGTTCCGGGGTTCCGTCAGGTAGTTCAGCTGATATGTCATCAGAATACAATTCATCTGCGGCCAGCGCAGAAAGTCTTGCCGATGCAACAAACGCTGTAGCTGACGCAACAAACAAGGCGAAAAAAGCAAATGATGGATATCTATCTGGATTAGACGAAATAAGAAGATATGATGAAAAGGATAAAAGCGATAGCGCATCCGGGGTCGGAGACATTGCTTCTGGAATAGGGCAGGATGTAGATTATGGAAACCTGGCAGAAGGGGACACGATAATTGACAAGCTTAATGAAAAAGCAATGTGGTTAAAAGAAGTTCTTGCAGGGCTTATGAAACCCTTTAAGGATGCGTGGGAAGCAGAAGGCGCATCAACGATTGAAGCTGCAAGATTCGCATTTGAAAGCTTGGGCGGATTGGTCAAAAGTGTTGGAAAGAGTTTTTACGAAGTATGGACAAATGGAACTGGAACGGAAACACTGGAATACATATTGCAAATTGCGCAAAATGTATTGCTTACCATTGGTAATATAGCGTCAAAAATAGATGAAGCATGGAACAAAAACAGTGTTGGAACATCAATTATCCAAAATATTTTCAACCTGCTTAATATAGTACTTGGAACGATTGAAAGAATAACAGGTTCGACGGCAGAATGGGCTTCAGAGTTAGACTTTTATCCATTGCTGGAATCGGTAAATGGGTTGCTGGAATCAATGCAGCCATTGACACAGAATATTGGCGACGGACTGGCATGGTTTTATGAAAATGTGCTTCTTCCAATTGCTGGATGGACGATAGAGGATGCCATTCCAGCATTCTTGGATATGCTATCAGCGGCAATTGATGCTTTGAACGAAGTAATAGAAGCACTAAAGCCTTTAGGCATTTGGCTTTGGGAGAACTTTTTGCAGCCGCTTGGGCAATGGGCGGGGGATGTAATTATATCAGCAATGGAAACGATTACTGGATTACTGACAAAATTTAGCGGTTGGATATCGGAAAACCAAAGTTTGGTAGAGGGTTTTGTGATTGTGATAGGTTCTTTTTTTGCGGCCTGGAAAGTTGTAAGTTTTGCGTCTACCATAGCTGGAATAATTAAATCTATGGCTCTATGGGTTGCATCAATAATTTCATACACAACAACTGTAGGGCTTGCAACGGCAGCAACGAGCACATTTAAATTAGCAATGGGCTTCCTAACATCACCCGTAACAATTGCTGTTGCTATCATAGGTTCCCTTATCGCAATAGGTGTTCTTTTATGGAAGAACTGGGATACCATAAAGGAAAAGGCAATAGAGATATGGGGGGCAATCCGCGACTGGTTCAAGGAAACGATAGATAAGATTAAGGAATTCTTCTCTGGTTTATGGAAGGGGATAAAGGAAACCTTTGCGAATGTCGGCGGCTGGTTCAAGGAAAAGTTTGAAGGAGCATTCACTGGGATAAAAAATGCATTCTCATCTGTCGGTGATTTCTTCTCAGGTGTCTGGAAAGGGATAAAGGATGTATTCGGGAACATAGCAGGATGGTTCAAGGACAAGTTCTCCGCGGCATGGGAAGCCGTGAAGAATGTATTTTCCAAGGGCGGGAAAATCTTTGACGGTATCAAGGACGGAATCCTGAACGGGCTGAAGGCAGTCATAAACGCCTTAATAGATGGGATTAATTCTGTAATCACAATTCCGTTTAACGGCATAAATTATGCATTACGCTCTATTAAAGGCGTGAATATAATGGGTTTTACGCCCTTTAGCTGGATACAGACGATTGATGTACCGCAGATACCTAGGCTTGCCACAGGCGCAGTCATCCCGCCGAACAGGGAGTTCCTTGCCGTGCTGGGCGACCAGAAGCATGGGACGAACATTGAAGCCCCGGAAGGGCTGATAAGGAAGATAGTCCGGGAGGAAATGCAAGGGATGCAGTCACAGCAGGGTGGAAAAGCTGTTTATAGCTTTATCGCACAGATCAACAGACGTGTCGTCTTTAATGAAGTGATAGAAGAGGGCAAGTTAAGGCAGACGATACACGGGCGTAACCCGTTTGACTTGGAATAGGGGGGTGGTAGGAAATGGCGGCAGTGCAGCCAAGGCGGCAGGAACGGATGATGATGAACGGCATAGAGATATGGCAGCCCGACACAGGGCTAAAGTATAGCACAGAGACAACCTTCACGGAGGGTAGCGTCAGGGCGATGAACGGCATAGGGTATTTCGACCCGCTGTTTACAGTGGAGCAGCTTGGGTATGTTGCAACCAATGTCCCGCAGCCGGAAGTGACAAAGATACTGCAGATCATAGACAACGCCAAGAAGTTTAACCTGCATTATTTCTCAATGCATTACGGGAAGTGGAAGGACGCGGTATTTTTTGTCGGGAAAGGCGAGTATGACGTGGCATCCTGGAAGGTTGGCGAGGAGCGCGTTAAGAGTTTATCATTCAATATGACGGGGATATATCCACTATGAAAAATACAAGCAATTTATTCCAAAAAGACATGGAGGTTAGGCGGGACTTCTATTGCCAGGCAGAGATTACGTTCCAAGACGGCACGGTAAAGGTTATTGGCCGCGATGACTTGGACATTTCCGGGAACTCATACACGGAAAGCGCAGGCGTAAGCTCATTCCCGCTTGGCGCATTTGTTTCAAAGGGCGTGGCGCTTTCCCTGAACAATTATGATGGCCGATGGTCTTCTTATGACTTCCAATGGGCAAAAGTGTTCTTAAAAACAAAATTTGACTTAAGTGACGGGACTACAGAAAGCATAAACATTGGGAATTTTACGGTTATAACGCCAGAGGCCTATGGGGTGGTCGTGCATGTGGCAGCCGTGGATGACAGCTACAAGATGGACAGGGAATATATCCCAGGAATCCCATACCCGGCATCACTTGGCATTGCGGTCAGGGATTCCTGTACGTCATGCGGCGTGTCACTTCTTTCCCAGTCATTCCCAAACAGTGATTTCGTGATACAGGATGCGCCAGAGGGCATTACGCACAGGGAGTTTATAGGGATGTGTGCCATGATTGCAGGCGGGAACGCCAGGCTTGACGGGTACAATAGGCTGGAAATTGTCGGCTATGATTTTTCTGTGCTTGAGGATACTGGGCTTGACGGCGGAATATTTGACACGGTATCAGGCGGAAGCTACCAGACCGGGGACAGGGCTGACGGGGGAAGCTTCAGCCCATGGGGCACTGGGAGCGCATTTGACGGTGGGGCATTCGGCGACAGGCGTGGCTTGCATGTCCTATATGCATTCGCGGAAGGGCTTGAGATTGAAACAGACGATGTTGTAATAACCGGGGTGTCCATAAAAGGCGAGGATGAAAAGGAATACAAGTATGGGAAAGACGGGTATGTGCTTTCCTTGGAGAATGAACTTGCAAAAGGGAAGGAGGCAGAAGCGGCACGCCTTATAGGCGGGAAGGTTGTAGGCCTAAGGTTCCGCCCGTTTTCTGGCGGCCATGTGCCATACCCGGCCGCAGAGTTTGGCGACCCAGCCCTTTTGGTTGACCGGAAGCAAAACGTGTATAAGACAGTCATAACAGATGTTGCATATGCATATTACGGCCTCACTGAATTAAAATGCACGGCAGAAAGCCCGATTCGGAATAGCAGCAAGTACAACAGCAGGGAGGCAAAGGCTATTATTGCCTCGAAGAAGCTTGTAGAGAAGGAAAAAACAGACCGGGAGCGGGCTGTGGAAGAGCTGGCAAGGGAGCTTGCCCAGAGCAGCGGCCTGTACATGACGCAGGAAGCGAAAGAGGATGGAAGCACAATTTATTATATGCACGACAAGGCAACGCTTGCAGAATCCAAAATTGTCTGGAAGCTGACAGCGGAAGCATTTGGGATATCCACCGATGGCGGGGAAACATACCCTTATGGGATGGATGTTACAGGGCTGGCAATCCTGAACAGGATATACGCGATTGGCATAGACTGTGATTACCTCACAACCGGGGCTTTTGAGATAAAGAAAGACGGAAAGACGATGGCGCTTATGGATAAAGACACCGGGCAAGTAGTACTGCGCCCTGACATATTTGAACTGTCGTCTAAGTATTTTGCCGTGACGGAGGATGGGGAGATGTATTCTAACGACCCAGTAGCCGTCGGGTATTTCAGGATGGCTGGGACGGTTGGCACATCCCTGTCCGTATCCGCAGCAAAAAGGCTAAGCGCTAACGTCATGTCCGTGGCGTTCCAGGACTCGTCAACGCAAGACAGTGGAAATTACACATTGAAGATTGGAAATGTCGGTGGCCAGAATAGTGGGTGGGGCGTTTCTAAGACGGAGCTGCATGGGGAAGTCGTTGCGTATGGGGACATGAAGGTATATGGGAATGTCGTTGTGGAATCCCCCTACTCAAAAAGCAAGGAGGTATACACAGAAAACTACGGGAAGCGCCTTTTATACTGCTACGAGATGCCGTCACCAATATTTGGGGATGTGGGCGAAGGAAGGACAGACGAATCAGGGGAGTGCGTTGTATGCCTGGATGATGTGTTTGCAGAAACCATATGCCAAGGCATGGAGTACCATGTGTTCCTGCAAAAGGAAGGCCAGGGGGATATATGGGTAGGCGAAAAGAATCCTGGGTATTTTGTGGTAAGGGGAGAAAGAGGGGTAAGGTTTGCCTGGGAAGCAAAGGCAAAGCAGGTAGGGTTTGGCTATGAACGGCTTGAGGATTCCGAAAGGGATAACAGCATCCAAGCAATAGATTACGAATCGGAATACATAAAGGAAATAGAGGATCTGATTGCAGAAAGGGAGGGAATGGCTTATGAAACAGCTTAGCAGCATCATGCTATTGAATATTGACGGAGGGGACAGGGTATCTTATACCTACAACGAAATCAATGAGGAAACAGGGGATTTGATAAGTTCCAACAACAAAGGCAGCTTTTGCGTGGTCAATGATGGTTTGTCCTCACATATCAATGCAATAAGGGGATATATCAGGGAAACTAAATTGGAGGTGTAAACATGGCTATACAAAATAGGAGGGGCGCATATAGGGATTTTGACCCATCCAAGATGCTTCCAGGGGAGCCAGCGGTTGCCATGGAGGGCGTGCCGGATTCAGAGGATGGCACTGCTGCATATATATGCACTGGGGCTGGGAAAGTCCAGAGGCTTGCATATCATAACAATGTATTTGCTGAGATAGACAGGATAGACAAAAACACGGATGATGCAGTTGGTTATGCCAAGGATGCACAGGCGAATGCCAGCAAAGCTGTGGCTGATTCTGCATCCGCGGTTTTAGCTTCAGCGGATGCCCAGGAAAATGCTGCCAGCGCAAAAAAAATGTCGGAGGATGCCATGAAAGATGCAGGCACAGCGCTTTCCACATCCCGGAGTGCACGGGCAGACGCAAGCGAGGCCCTTTCCGAAGCGCAGAACGCAAGGACAAGCGTGGATAACGCAATAGAGGAAATATATGCAATGAAATCCACGGTTGACACATTATCTGATAACCAGGAAGGAATTTCCCTCAAGCTTTCTGCAAAAGTAGATGATGCATTCGAAGAAAACGGCTACCTGTACCTAACGTCCGATGGGGAGGTGGTCGTGGGTCCATTGGGTCCATTCGCAGGCGGAAGCGGCGGGGGAGGCACTGGCGGGAACAACGCTGTCCTGCAAGTCTCAAACACATCCGGCTTCCTGGCAAAGACCATTGCATATGGCGCATCCTGCATGGCAAGCATTACCTGGTCATCCGTGGAGGATGGGATACCGACCGGGAACGGGACAATGCGCATCACTTCAAACGGCGCCCAGAAGGCATCGCTAAATGTCGCACAGGGCGAGGTTCCCGTTGACCTTGGCCAGTATGTTGGCGTTGGGCAGAATGCGGTCAAAATAACTATAAGCGACGCATACGGGAATAACAGGACAATCAATTTCAGCATCAATGCCGTGGCCGTGTCCCTAACATCCACGTTTGATGCGTCCACGCCGTTTACCGGGTCAATCAATTTTACCTATGTGCCGACAGGGAATGCGCAAAAGACCATGCATTTCATCCTTGACGGACGGGAAATCGGGACTTCCACAACTTCCGTCTCTGGCAGGCAGCAGTCATACACAATCCCGTCACAGAGCCACGGGGCGCATTCCCTGGAAGCGTATTTTACGGCAAATATTGGTGGCGAGGATGTGGAGTCCAACCACCTGTATTACGAACTGATCTGCATTACAGAGGGTGAGGACACGCCGATTATTGTAAGCAGCTTTAACCAGCCAGAAGTAAGGCAGTATATGTCCGTTGTAATACCGTACATGGTATATAACCCGGAAAGCCTTACTGCAAAGGTAACGCTTTTGTCAAACGGGAAGGAAGAGGCATCCCTGACCGTGGACAGGTCGCAGCAGGCATGGACATACCGTGCGGGGGAAGCTGGGGAGGTTACCCTGTCTATCGTATCTGGAAGCGCAAGGAAGAATATCAGGCTAAATGTCCTGGAAAACGCCCTGGATATTGAAGCTGAGAAGGAGAACCTGTCCTTATACCTGTCAAGCTATGGCAGGAGCAACAATGAAGATGAGCCAGGGAAGTGGGAATATGGCGGCATTGCGGCGAAGTTCACAGATTTCAATTTTACATCTGATGGCTGGCAGAAGGACGGGAAGGGGATTTCCGTGCTCCGTGTATCTGGCGATGCAAGGCTGGAAATCCCGTACAGGCCATTTGCGTCTGATTTTAGGACAACCGGGAAGACCATAGAGGTTGAGTTTGCCACCAGGGACATTATGGACTATGACTCCGTTATCTTTACCTGCATGTCAGGCGGAAAGGGCATACAGCTTACAGCCCAAGAAGCATTGCTCACGTCTGAACAGTCCAGGATATCCACGCAGTACAAGGAGGATGAGCATGTACGCATTGCGTTTGTTGTGGAAAAAAGGGCGGAGAACAGGCTGGTTTACACATATATCAATGGGGTTATGTCTGGGGCTGTGCAGTACCCAACCGATGATGATTTTGAGCAGGCAAGCCCTGCTGGCATATCCATAGGGTCAAATAACTGCACAATCGACCTGTACTGCATCCGGGTGTATGACAACAGCCTGACCAGGCACCAGGTACTGGATAACTGGATAGCAGACACGCAGGATGGGGAAGAGCTGCTAAACAGGTACACGCATAATGACGTGTTTGATGCATATGGCAGCGTGGTGATAAGCAAATTGCCGCAGGATTTGCCATACATGGTGCTGGAAGCCCCTGAACTCCCGCAGTATAAAGGGGATAAAAAGACAGTCAGCGGGTACTATGTTGACCCATTAAGCCCTGGAAAGTCATTTTCATTTACGGATGCGCAGGCAGATGTGCAGGGCACATCCTCACAGTATTATGCCCGCAAAAACTACAAAATTAAGTTTAAGGGCGGGTTTACCATGACAAGCACCGGGGCGACTGCTGAAAATTACGCCATGCGGCCAACGTCCGTGCCAACGGATACATTTACGTTCAAGGCAGATGTGGCATCCTCTGAAGGCGCAAATAATGTGGAGCTTGTGCGGCTGTATAACGATGCCTGCCCATACAAAACGCCCCCGCAGCAGGAAAACCCAAATGTACGCCAGGGGATTGACGGGTTCCCAATCGTAATCTTCCAGTATAACGGGGAAAGCACCACATTTATTGGAAAGTACAATTTCAATAACGACAAGGGGACGGAAGAAGTGTTTGGGTTTTCCGAAGGTGACGAATCCTGGGAAATATTAAACAACACCAGCAGCCGCGTACTGTTTAAATCTGCTGATTTCAGCGGGACAGATTGGCTCAACGACTTTGAAGCGCGTTACCCAGATGGGAGTGAGGATGCAGCAAGGCTCTCTGCGTTATCCGCATGGATTGTCTCTACAGACCAGGAAGCGGCAACTGGGAGGGCATTGCCGCAGCCAGCCACTTATGGCGGGACAAGGTACACGGCAGACACAGCGGCATACAGGCTTGCAAAGTTTAAGGCAGAACTCCCAGGGCATGTGGAATTGCAGGCCATACTCTTCAACTACCTGTTCACAGAACTGTTCCTGATGGTGGATAACCGGGCAAAGAATGCATTCCCTACTATTTATACAGGAAGCAAGTGGCTCATCCTGCCATATGACTATGATACGGCGATTGGGACAAATAATGAGGGTTCACTGGTATTCTCCTACGAATTGGAGGACATCGACCAGACCAGTTCTGGCGCGGATGTATTTAACGGCCAGCAGTCCACGCTTTGGGTAAACCTGAGGCAGGCATATTTTGACGATATGCGCACGATGTACCAGCAGCTTAGGTCAACTGGCGCGCTGTCCTATGCAGACACGGAGCGGAGGTTCGAAGAACACCAGGAAAAATGGCCGGAGGCAATATTTAATGAGGATTCCTATTTTAAATACTTACAGCCGCTGATTGATGACAATAGCGCGGCATACCTGTCTATGCTGCAGGGGTCAAAGGCAGAGCAGCGTAAGTGGTGGCTGTACAACAGATTTAGGTATATTGACAGCAAATATAATGCTGGGGATGCCCTGTCTGATGTTATTACAGTCCGTGGGTATGCCAAGGCGGACATAACAGTTAGGCCGTATGCGGACATTTATGCATCCGTCAAATATGGGTCATACCTGGTGCAGAAGAGGGCGCTAAGGGGAAACAGGTACACGCTGGAATGCCCATTAGACAACGTAAACGATACGGAAATTTATATCTATTCCGCATCACAGCTGGCAGACGTAGGGGATTTGTCCGGCCTGATGGTTGGTTATGCAGAATTTTCCATGGCTGTCAATATCCAGTCGTTAAAATTAGGGGATGGGAGCCTGTCCTACTCCAATAACAACCTGACAGAACTATTCCTTGGCAACAATGTGCTGCTTCGGACGATTGACGTGCGCAACTGCCCGAACCTGACGCAGGCCGTGGACGTGTCTGGGTGCTCAAATATTGAATATGCCTACTTTGAGGGGACATCAATCACGGGAATTGCCTTGCCAAATGGCGGAATCCTAAAGGAACTGCACCTTCCAGGGACTATCACAAACCTGACCATACGGAACCAGAAGGCTATAACGTCCTTGGATATCCCAACCTATGCCAATATATCCACGTTGCGGCTAGAGAATGTGAGCAGCGCGGTGGATGAACGGGCAATTTTGGAAGGGATACCAGCTAACAGCCGTGTGCGCATGATAGGGTTTTCATGGGAAGCAGACAGTGTGGAAGAAATATTCACGCTTTATGACCTTCTGGATACGATGCGCGGGCTGGATGAGAATGGAAATAACATGGACAAGGCGCAGATGGGCGGCACAATCCACATAGAGTCGTTGACTGGGGCAGAAATGGCGCAAATGCTGGAACGTTACCCAAACATCAACATAACCTATAACCATATCACATCATATTTGTATTATTACAATTACGATGGCAGCACGTTGCTGCATACAGAGAGCGTATATGACGGAGGGAACGGCACGTACACAGGCAGGCCATCGCGCCCCAGCACGGCTCAGTATACATACACATTTGCCGGGTGGTCAAAAAAACCGAACGGTGCAGCTGATGCAGATGCGCTTAAAAATGTCGGGGCAGACAGGAAAGTATATGCCGCGTACACATCCACAGTGCGCACATACACGGTTTATTTTTACAATGGCTCTACCTTGTTGCAGACCGTGCGGAATGTGCCGTATGGGGGCAGCGCAACGTACACGGGAAATCCTCCTACAAAAACAGATGTAAACAACCCAGATGATTATGAGTTTTCTGGATGGATACCAAGCCCTGCAAATATCATGGGGAATACTTCTTGTTATGCGCAATTTACGTTTACAGGATATATACAGGATGATTGGGATGTAATAAAGCAGAATATAGACAATGGAACATATAAAACAAAATATAGCATAGGAGGATTAAAAGAAGTAGAACTTACATGGGCAAATGGAATTACAGAAAAAATCATTTATGAAATTGCAGACTTTGACCATGACGATTTGGCAGATGGTTCAGGAAAGGCGGCTATTACGTGGATTCCGAAAGAATTATCGGCTGTAGGTTATGCAATGAATAAAGTCCCTAAAACTTATAACGGAGTTTCTGGATATAACGCTGGCGGCTGGACATTAACAGATATGAGGACATATTGTAATAATAATGCATTCAATGCTTTTCCTGCAAAACTCCAAAACGTAATTCAGGAAGTAACTAAAATATCTGATAGCGGTTATCACGATAGAAAATTAAAAACAACTACAGATAAAGTTTGGATTCCATCGTATGAAGAAGTTGGATTTGTAGGAAATTCTCCCAATGTAAATGGACAGGGTGAGACTTATCCTATTTTTACGAATATTAGTTCGCGGATACGTGTAATAAAAGGCGGAACGGAAGGTTCTACATGGTGGTTGCGCTCAAGTAGTTCTAGCTCCTATTTCTGTTCTGTGGACATAACCGGAGCTAGCGTAGCATACTCTGCTAGCACTAGACTTATTCATGTTGCCCCCTGCTTTTGCACCTAATCTAAAATCTATGCATCTGCCCACCTTGTGTGGGAAGAATTGAAAGGAGGTGGTATGCCATGGACAACACAATGGGCAGGAACGAGCATGACAGGTTCCATAAAGAATTTGCAGAGCGTATTGACGCAGAGAACACAAGGCAGAACAGGAGGATTGAACTACTTGAAAGTAGCTTAAACCACATAAACGACCTTACTGTATCTGTCGAGAAAATGGCGGTCAACATGGCCAACATGCTCGAAGAACTGAAAAAACAGGGAGATAGGCTTGAGAAATTGGAAGAAGAGCCTATTGAGACAGGCAGGCAGATTAAGATTGCCGTAATCACATCTGTAGCAGGAACCGTTGTAGGGGCTGTCGTAACGGCAGTTCTGATGCTTCTATAAAGAAAGGAGAAACATATGAAGGACAGAGATTGGATTGAATGGGCAAAGAAGGCCGGAATTAGGGCGCTAAAGACCGTGGCGGAGGCAGCTGTGGCATTGATACCAGCTGGCGTGACAATTACGGCTGTAGACTGGAAGGTTGTGGCCGGGACTGCTGCATTGGCTGGCGTAGTATCTTTATTAATGTCTATCAAAGGATTGCCGGAATTAGAAAGCGGGGTGGAATAATATGGCAACCAGGGAAAATATCATCAAGAACTGCAAGAAATACCTTGGGAAGCCCTACGTATGGGGCGGGGAATCTATGGAAGAGGGAGGCTATGACTGCTCTGGGTATGCCTATAACGTGCTTCGGGATTCTGGCTTTAACGTGGGAAGGACGACCGCAGATGGATACCGCTCCCTTGGGGAAAAGATTGACGCAGCAAAAAGGAAGCCTGGTGACTTGCTGTATTTTGGCAGGAACAAAAGGGCGACCCATATCGCCTTCTATGCAGGGGATAATGGCATGTACGAGAGCATTGGGGGGTCATCCAACACTAAGAGCAACCCAGGGAAGGGCGTTACATATTCCAGCTTTTACAGGAGAAGCGATTTGATAGAGGTTCGCAGCCTGTTTGATGATTCTGGGGAAACAACTGGCAACACTGGGACAGCGCAGCCCGTTAACAGGTCATGGCTCCAAAGGGGCGACAAGGGGGAAAAGGTGAAAGACATGCAGGTCATGCTTATTGGTGCAGGCTATTCCTGTGGAGCCGATGGCGCAGACGGCGATTTTGGGAAGAACACAGAAGCTGCGCTCCTGGCCTTCCAAGAAGATAATAATTTAAACGCAGATGGCCTGTACGGAAGCATATCCAAAGCAAGGCTGGAAAGCGTATATGCAGCAAGTGCAGCGATTGGGAAGGTAAATTATAAGGTTGGCAGCACATATACGTTACAGGCCGAAGTGAAGGTAAGGGAAGGCGCAGGCACGGCCTACCGGGCAAAGAGCCACAGCGAACTGACAGAGGATGGCAAAAACCACGATGCAGATGGTGATGGCTGCCTGGACAAGGGAACCCGTATCACCTGCAAAGATGTAAAGGTGGCCGGGGAAGATACCTGGATTCGCACTCCGTCTGGATGGGTTGCTGCTGTTCATGGCGGGAAAGTGTACGTCAAATAGATTTTCGGATACAAAAAGGGCGGCGGGATTATCCTGCCGCCTCATTTTTCAAATATTATTCACTTTTTTATTCAGACAGCAGAAGGCGCGTTGAATGAAGCACATAGCATTCTGCAACGTATGAATGAATTAGCAGTACAGGGTGCGAATGACACAAATCAGGATATTGACCGTGATGCAATTAATGAAGAATTGGCTGCATTGACAGAAGAACTTGATAGGATTGCTGAAACAACCCAGTTTAATAAGCAAGAGTTGCTAGATGGAAGCTTTAAAGACAAGAAGCTTCATGTAGGCGCAAATGCAAATCAAAGTATTAGTATTAGCATCGGGAAAATGGATGCACAGACGTTGGGGTTGAGGGATGTTTCCTATACAAAAGGAACTGAAACTCTTACGTATAACGAGATTAATTATCTTGGCATAGAAGCAAAAGAATATTTATATGAGCGTGGAATCCCGACAAGGATAGTATAATGGAGGGGATGGAAGTGTAGGTGATTTTGTAGGGAAAGCCATATTGGAGGTTGCCGAGATTGCATTGAGGAAGGACATAGTGGGATGGAGAAGCTGTTAGCACAATATTTGGATAAAATGCTGGATTTTGAAGAATGTGGGTTCTTGGAAGAGGCATTAGCATTGTCAGGGGAATTATTAGAAGCATTCCCTGAAAAAAGAACAGAGGTATTGTTGGAAAAGGCAAAATTGGAATTTCGGAACCAGATGGATAAAAAAGCCCTTCTTGATTTTGTTGCTGTTTATGAAATCACAAAAGATAATACATTATATGAGTTAATTTTAGAAGCTTATTATGCACAGAATGAAAAGGCGTTGAAGGAAAATTATTATAATAATCTAAAATATTTAGAGGAATATCCACATTTTAGAGGAGCGAAGGCAGGAGGAATAGAACTGCTTCCAATATGGCAGGATGATGAACTGGTAGTTTGTGCAGATAGTTCAAATAAATGCTTTACCAGCTATGTTCGGTATAGGAAGGAAATTGTAGGTGGGAAAGATAAGGCTGTTATGACAGTAAATGAATTGTGGATAGAAGATCTTTGGAAAATAGAAGAAAGCTTCCGTCTGAGTTCAGTATTTTTAGATATGGATTTGCCAGTGTATGCAGTTTTTGACGATAAATATTGGCATTTGTTTATCTGTTTATATGACATAAAAGATTTATTGAATAAAAATCGGATTGTTTTTTTAGTTCCAGAGCGAAGTATGTATGAATATTTTAGGGGGGATATGATTGCTTTTCCTGACGTAGCATACTACAATGGCTTTCATGATGTTTTCCAACCTATATTAGAGCAGGAAATCGAAATAAGAAAAAGAGAAGAACGGGAAGATGGCAGATATATTCAAAGATACTATGAAGAAAATATGGATGGCATTATTGCAAATATTAAAAGTGGGAAACCAAGGATTTTGTTTTATACAAGCTGTTTTACTACCGTATTGAAGTATCATACAAGAGATTGCATGCAGGCGACATCCAGGCTTGGATGTGAAATACAATTATTGATGGAGCCAGATGGGATCCATAGGGTTTATAAAAGAGATATTATTCAGTATATAAAAAGGTTTAAGCCAGATATTATTTTCGATATTGATCACTTTCGTTTTGAATATTCAGTGGTTCCAAAAGAAATTGTATGGGTTACTTGGATACAAGATCCGTTGCCGCATATTATGAGTAAAGAAACGCCACTAAAGTTAATGGATAGAGATTTCATTATGAACCACTTTATTACATGGGAGAAATTTATGGAGGTTGGTTATCCCAAAGATCGTTTAATAGACGCTGCAATTCCGGCAGATTCCCATATATACAGGCCGCTTATTTTGAATAAAGATGAGCTTAAAAAATATACATGTGATATTTGCTTTGTATGCCATGCCAGTGATGCAGATGCCCATATTGCCAAGTTATTAGCAAATGTTCCAGAAGGGTTTCAGGAAGAGGTATATGTAATCTATAAAGGATACCAAGATTATGTATATGAAACAGGAAATATTTTTTATTCAGAAGAAGAGTTTGAAGAATATGTGAAAGGAATATTGTGTTTCCATTATAATATTACACTTATACAAGTGGTAATAGATTATTTGGTTTCGGATATGTTTAATAATTTTAACCAACGGGTATATAGGCAGGTGTTGGTTGATTGGGTTTTAGATGCTGGTTTTACGAATGTTAAATTATGGGGGAATGGATGGGCAATAGAAGAGAAGTATAAAAAATATGCCATGGATCCTGCTGAAAATGGAGAAATGCTATCTAAAATATACCAGGCATCTAAAATTGTAGTTGGAAATAATATTTTAACTACATCAGCAGCCAGAGCATGGGAAACCATGCTGAGCGGTGGCTTTTATATTAGCAATTATATTCCAGAGGACAAAGATGCAGTGGACATACGAAAAATTATAGAAGTTGGTAAAGATGTGGCGATGTTTTATAACCGGGAAGACTTAATAGGGAAGCTGCATTACTATTTAACCCACGAAGAAGAACGGAAAATAATGATTGGCCGTGGCCGGAATGCTGCTTTGAAAACTATGACATTTGATATATTGATGAAAAGAGTGCTTGGGGAAATTGAAAAACGTTTGGAGAAGAATAAAAATGAAGAATGAAATACGCATGGATTCCCATAAATTGATTTACCATCCACATAGGGTATCTGAGTGGCTAAAAGGGGAAAATATATACCCGATTGAATTAGAGGTTGGACTGACAAATGCATGCAACCATCGCTGCATATTCTGTGCAGTGGATTATACAGGGTACAAACCAACGGTGATGGATGGGGAAGTGCTGAAAAAAAGGCTGAGAGAGTTTGCAGAAAAAGGTGTGAAAAGCATCATTTATGCGGGGGGGGGGCCTTTGCTGAATAGAAATGCAGTGGATATTATCAATGAAACAAAAAGACACGGCATGGATACGGCGATGTCCACAAATGGGGTGCTGCTGACGCCAGAAGCTTCAAAAGATTGCCTGTCATCCCTGACATGGGTTCGCTTCAGCACAGCTGGCATTACAGATGAGTCTTATGAGAAAATCCATCAGTGCAAAAAAGGGGATTTGCAGATAGTTTTGCATAACATGCAGGAAGCTGTGCGGGTGAAAAAAGAACAGAGAGCATCCACTACCATAGGGGTGCAGTTACTGCTTCTCCCAGACAACAAAAATGAAGTGGTTGCTATGGCAAAAGAACTTAAAAAAATAGGGGTGGACTATTTTACAATAAAGCCGTTTTCACAACATCCACAAAGCGGGAATATCCTTCAGGTTGACTATAAGGAAATGATAGAAATGGAAGAAGAGTTAAAAGAAATTGAGGAAGAAGATTATAAGATTTATTTCCGAGCCCACGCTATGAAAAAGCTGGCATGTAAACGGGAGTACGCCCAGTGCCTTGCATTGCCGTTTATGGTATACATAGATGCAAAAGGGAATCTGTGGCCTTGCATAGTCTTTATGGGAAAAGAGGAATTGAGTTATGGAAACCTATATGAAGAGAGTCTGGAAGAGATATGGGAAGGACATAGGAGAAAAAAATTGATACGTTATTTTTCAAACATGGATCTGGAATCAAACTGCCGGGAATTATGCCGTTTAGATGAAATGAATAAGTATCTGTCAGAATTGAAATACCCAGGGGAGCATGTGAATTTCATATAAGTTATTTAGTCGTGAGGATGGAAATGATGTTGGAAGATATTGCAAGAGAAATCAGAAAAGATATTATGATAACGGCCTATCGTGGGAAGTCGGGGCATTTGGCTTCGGCATTTTCAGCAGTTGAAATTATGACAGCCTTATACTTTGGCGGGATTTTAAGATATGACAAAAATAATCCAGATTGGGCAGAAAGGGACAAAGTAATTGTCAGTAAAGGGCATGCAAGCCTTGTGCTGTACAGCATTTTAAAACGGATTGGCTATATCACGCCAGGACAGCTCCATTCGTTTTGCCAGCCAGGATCTCATTTAGGAGGAGAGCCAAAATATAGGGATATTCCAGGTGTGGAGGCGACAACAGGTTCTTTGGGGCATGGGCTGTCGTTTGCAGTGGGGATTGCCTTGGCGAATCAATTGGATGCAAGGGAAAGCCATACTTATGTGCTTCTGGGGGATGGGGAGTGCCAGGAGGGCTCAGTGTGGGAGGCGGCTCTTTCAGCGGCGCATCATGGATTAGGCAGCCTGACAGTTATTTTGGATAGGAACAAGCTGCAGGCAATGGGGAATACAGAAGAAATTTTAAAGCTGGACTCTTTGGAAGAAAAGTGGCAGGGATTTGGCTGGGATGTGGAAAATGTGGATGGGCATGACATAGGGAAATTGGTTATGGTTTTGGGAAAAGATCGGGAAGAATTCAGGGAGCAGCCCAAGGTTATCATTGCAGATACGGTGAAAGGAAAAGGAGTTTCTTTTATGGAACAGGTGCCTATTTGGCATTACCGCATGCCGAATCCACAAGAAATGGAGATTGTAAGGAAGGAATTAGGTATTACAGAAAGGGAGCTGCAGGAATGAGGAATACATATTTGAAGGAGCTTTACCAGATTGCCCAAGAAGATAAGAATGTGCTTTCTTTGGTTTCGGATAATGGGATGATTGTGTATGATGATTTCCGCCGGGATATGCCAGGGCAGTATTTTAACTTTGGGATTTCAGAAGGGCATATGGTAGCGGCGGCAGCGGGGATGGCAAGCTGTGGGAAAATACCTTTTGCTTATACCATAGGCTCCTTTTTGGCCTACCGCTCTTATGAGTTTATCCGTCTGGACGTATGCCTGCAAAGGCTGAATGTCAAGATTGTAGGGATAGGCGCAGGTATGGCATATGGCTACCTGGGTGCAACGCACCATGCCACAGAGGACATAGCAGTATTGAGGTGCATGCCAAATTTAACCTTGCTTTCTCCAGCAACACCGCAGGAAACCAAAGCCCTAGTGCGTTATGCTTATGAGAAAGAAGGCGCAGTTTATATCAGGCTTGGGAATAATCTTTCGGAAGAGCTATATCCTCAGGGAAAAGAAGTCTTGCCAGAGAAGGTAAGCATTTTGAGGGAAGGCAAGGATCTTGCTTTATTTGCAACAGGAGAGATTTTGTACCAGGTAATGGAAGCTGCGCAGCACTTGCATAATTGCGGGATTGAGGCAGAAGTTGTCAGTGTGCATACCTTAAAGCCAATGGATGTAGAAGGCGTCCTGGAAATAGCAGCGAGGCATCACATGGTTTATTCTGTGGAGGAACATAGCGTAATTGGTGGTTTAGGCGGTACAGTTGCTGAAATTTTGGCTGCAAATGCGTGTGGGAACAGGCTAAGGCGGATTGGGCTGGAGGATTGCTTTGCCGAGGGGTATGGCACACAGCAGCAGGTGTTAGAAGCAAATAAATTAGATGCAGGGAATATATACCATAAAATAATGAAAGATTTTTAGGCGGGGGATATATGGGCGTCAAAAAGGTGATTTTATTTAGCCCTCATGGATATGTGGGAGGATTTTTAAAAGAAAGGCTTTTAAGGGAGCCAAATATACAAATGTACGGGATGGGGCGTGGCAGCGCCTATGATAAATATGACGGAGATTATGATATCCTGCTTTATACCGCGGCTGTCAGCAATGGATCAGCAGATAAGTATGTGCAGGATAATGTGGTTACGGCCGTTGCAATGATGGACTTTTGCAGAAAGCATCAAGTAAAAAGAGTCATTTATCTTTCATCAGATTCTATTTATGGGGATTTACATACAGATATGGCCACAGAAGAAGCAGTTATGGTAACCCCCAGCTTATATGGGACAACAAAATATTTGGCGGAGAAAATTGTCATGGAAAGTGGGCTTCCATATTATATTATTCGTATGCCCGGAATCGTGGGGGGCAGGAGGAGGGGGGTTTTTTTATGCCACCTCATAGAGAAGATGAAGGAGAATGAGAATATCGTTTTGTATAACATGGATAAGGAGTTTAATAATGTATTGCATATTGATGACTTGTCAGAATTTATCTTGCATCTTTGTGTATCAGGAGAAAATGGGAAAAACGAGATATTTTTATTAGGAAATACAGAAAAGATAAGATTAAGGGAGATTGTATGTTGTTTAAAAGAACTGATGCATTCAGAGTCCCAGATAGAAAATATTGACACAGACAAAAAAAGATGTTTTACGTTGGATGTGTCTAAGGCAGTAGGATATGGATACTCTTCCAGAAGGATAAGGGATATTTTGCAGGAATTATGCCATTTGTGATTTAACTATGGCTTTTAATATCGCAGCATCTTGCCCCAATTTCCGTATGCTGCGTATTCTGCCACGGTTTTTAATTATCAGAGTATATAGAAATTATATAGACAGGAGAAAAAGAGAATGGAAAAAGCGACGCCATATAGTAATTTAAAAGTATTTGCCCACGCAAAGGCTTTGGGAAAAATTGCAGAGGGGGAGCAGGTTGCGCCGATTTATATCCGCATCAAGCCTACCAACCATTGCAACCATAAATGTTATTATTGCTGTTACGCAGACAGCAGTCTGGGGTTGTTTGATTCTGTAAACGCGCAGGATCAGATTCCATGGCCAAAAATGAAGGAAATTATTGCGGATATGTCTGAAATGGGAGTAAAGGCGGTAACATTTAGCGGGGGAGGGGAACCTTTAGTGTATCCATATATCGTGGAGACTATGCTCAAGATTCTGGATGCAGGGATTGATTTGTCAATTATTACGAATGGGCAGTTGCTGAAAGGGGAGAGGGCAAAAGTTTTGGCGAAGGCAAAGTGGGTTCGGATTTCCCTTGATTCGTCAGATGCAGAAACATATGCGAAGGTTCGGAACGTGCCGTTAAGTGCTTTTAGGGAGGTCTGTGAGAATATCCACCAATTTTCAAGCATAAAGCAGGACGGATGTGAATTGGGCGTGAATTTTGTGGTAAACCATGAGAATGCGGATCAGGTATATGAAATGGCGAAAATGGTGAAAAGCCTGGGGGCAAACCATATAAAATACGCGGCTCGTGTCACAAGTGATGTATTTGCATATCATGCCCCTTTCAGGCAGAAGGTGACAGAGCAGATCCATCGGGCGAAAGAGGAATTGGAAGATACAGGGTTTCAGGTGATTGATAAATATGAGGGGGATTTTGATTCAGCATTGGTATTTCACCGTTGTTATGAGAAATGCTACATAAATAGGCTGTCTACAGTGATTGCAGCCGATAGCAAGGTATATTTCTGCCATGATAAAGCTTATGTATCGGAGAGTGTGGTAGGAGATCTGAAGGAAGGCTCTTTTAAAGAACTGTGGTTTTCTAAAGAGACAGAAAAGAGGTATCAGGAGTTTAATGCAAAGCAGGAATGCAACCACCATTGTATTTATGATGATAGGAATGAATTGCTGAATACATATTATAGCCTGGACATAAACCATGTCAATTTTATTTAAAACTTGCCACATAGGAACAGGAGGAAAAGATGGCATATATTGATTTTGTTTCAGAATTGCATAAATCTACGAAGCGGGATTATTTGGAACGCGTGACAGGGGATGACAAGGCAGAGTGCGCTAAGGTTGCAAAAAAATATGGCTATGATTATTGGGATGGGGAAAGGAAATATGGCTATGGTGGCTATTCGTATGATGGAAGGTGGAAGGGCGTGGCTGAAAAATTGGCTAGGCATTACCATTTAGAGCCAGGCCAGAAAGTGTTGGATGTAGGGTGCGGCATGGCTCACCTGTTATTTGAATTGACGCAGACAGTTCCAGGCTTACAGGTGGCAGGAGTAGATATTTCCCGCTATGCGCTAGAGCATGCAAAAGAAGAAGTCCGTGGGAAATTGCGTTATGCCAAGGCGCAAGAGCTTCCGTTTGAGGAGAATGAATTTGACCTGGTGATTTCCTTGGCATCTTTGCACAACCTTAAAGTATTTGATTTAAAAAAGGCGGTGCAGGAAATTGAGAGGGTCAGTAAGAAAAATAGCTATATCATGGTGGATTCTTTTAGGGATGACAGGGAAGAGGTAAATTTATTATATTGGCAGCTTACATGCGCAAGCTATTATTCTGTGGATGAGTGGGAATGGCTGTATCAGGAATGGGGATATACAGGCGATTATAGTTTTATTTTTTTTGAATAAATAAAAGGATAGTGTCATTTTATGGGAAAAATTATTTGTAGAGAAAATATAGGGGAGATAATAGAAAAGCAAAAAAAGAATGGCAAGAAAATCATTCTCTGCCACGGCGTATTTGACTTAGTGCATCCAGGCCACCTTTTCCATTTTGAGGAAGCAAAAAAAATGGGCGATATTCTGGTTGTATCCATCACAGCATCAAAATACGTCCGCAAAGGCCCAGGCAGGCCGTACTTTGACGATGAGATGCGCCTGAAGTTTCTGTCAGCCATTGCCTGTATTGATTATGTCATGTTATCTGAAAGTTACACAGTAGATGATATTATCGAATTAGTAGAGCCGGATTTATATGTAAAAGGCGAAGAATATTCCAAGGCTGAAGACGACCTTACAGGGAAAATCCAAGAGGAAATAGAGCTTGTAAGAAAGCATGGCGGTGATATTGCCTATACCACGGGACAGGTTTTTAGTTCTACCAGATTAATCAACCGTACGCTCCCTGCTTTAACAGAGGAAGTGAAAGAATTCATTGAAAAATTCAGCCAGCATTATTCTATGGAAGATATCAAAGGCTTTACAGGGCGTATGGAGGGCTTAAAGGTTTTGGTAGTGGGCGACACCATTATAGATGAATATCTTTACTGCAATGTACAAGGCTTAATGACAAAAGACAGGGGCTATTCTGCGCGCTACCAATACGCTGAACAATATTTAGGAGGCGCTTTGGCAGTGGCCAGGCATTTGGCATCTTTCTGTGAGCATGTGTCCCTGATGAGTATTGTAGGCATGGAGGAAGCTATACATAGCAGAATTTTAGGGGAACTCAGTAATAAAATGCGGGTGGACATGATATACAGCAGTATATTTGACACGATTATTAAGCGCCGTTATGTGACATTGAACGAGAAGCGGGAGGAAGTGGATAAAATATTTGCCATAAACAACCTCCCTACCCCTATGTGTATTGATAAGGAATCCTTGGACAAGTTCAAAGCGAAGCTAACAAGCCAGATTTCCCAGTATGATGCGGTAATACTCTGCGATTTTGGGCATGGCCTGATTGACCAGGAGGTGATGGGCATCATACAGGAAGAGGCAAAATTTTTGGCTTTAAATTGCCAGACGAATTCTTCGAATTATGGCAAGAACTTAATTACAAAATACAGGCGGGCAGATATTTTTACTTTAGACCAGAAAGAACTTGGGCTTGCATTTTCCGATTATCACCAAGGGGAGGAAGAACTGCTGCTAAGGCTGTATGGGCATTTCGGGAGTCCTGGATGGCTGACCAAGGGTTCCCAAGGGGCAACCTCTGTTGAGAAGCAGAGGTTGATTCCCTGCCCAGCATTTACCCTGAAGGTAAAGGACACTATGGGGGCTGGGGATGCTTTCTTTGCATTGGCAAGCCTTTCTGTAATAGCAGGCGCGCCAATGGAGATTGGCACATTTATGGGAAATATTGCAGGGGCATTGGCGGCTAATATTGTAGGGAATAAGGATTCTGTCGAGAAGGTGAATGTGCTGAAGTATGCGGGCACATTACTGAATATTTAGGGAATTTGGGAGTGCAGAACATTGCCCTACCTTAAAGCCTTCTGCATGTCATCAAAGTTTTTAATATGCAGCTATTATACCAAGGAATACAAAAATATAAAGCATATGGTGAAAAGGAGAATAGCTTTATGAGTAATATTATTTCATTAGTGACAGGCGGCTGCGGCTTTATCGGCTCCCATATTGTAGACCGCCTTTTGGAGGAAGGGCATACCGTACGCATAATTGATAATTTCACTACAGGAAGGCCTGGGAATCTGGAACACCAAAAAGAGAATGGGAAGTTAAGGATTTACCATATGGATATTCGGAACAGAGAGGAAATCGCACCTGTTTTTGTGGGCGTGGATTATGTGTTCCATTTAGCCGCCTTGGCAGATATTGTACCATCTATCCAAAAGCCTTGGGAATATTATTCTTCAAATGTTTTGGGGACTTATAATGTGGTGGAATGCGCCAGGAAGTCGGGGGTAACAAAGCTTGTATATGCCGCATCTTCCTCCTGTTATGGGATACCAGATGAATTTCCCACAAAGGAAACGGCGGAAATCCGCCCGCGGTACCCTTATGCCTTGACAAAAAGGCTTGGGGAGGAAACGGTAATCCATTGGGGGCAGGTTTACGGCCTTCCGGTTGTTACCCTTCGCCTGTTCAATGTCTATGGGACACGTTCCAGGACATCTGGAACATATGGGGCTGTATTTGGCGTGTTTTTGGCGCAGAAGCTGGCGGGGAAGCCATTTACGGTGGTAGGGACTGGGGAGCAGACCAGAGATTTTACTTATGTGACGGATGTGGCGGATGCATTTTATACAGCTGCTTTATCTGGGGCTGTAAATGATACTTTTAACGTAGGGAGCGGCGGGACATATTCGGTGAACCAGCTTTGTAAGCTGTTGGGAGGGGAGGCTATACATATCCCAAAACGCCCAGGCGAGCCAGACTGCACATTTGCAGATACAGAAAAAATAGAAAATGCCTTAGGCTGGAGAGCGAAAATTACATTAGAAGAGGGGGTTGCTAAAATCCTTGCCAATATTGAATACTGGAGGGAAGCCCCGGTCTGGACGCCAGACAGCATAGGGAAGGCGACCAGCGACTGGTTTAAGTACCTTGGGAAAGATGGGGGATATTGTAAAGTGTGAGAAGGGATTGGCAGGAAGATGTATAAGGAATACATACAGGAACTGGTGCAGTGCCTGGAAGCCACGGAAATATATGGCTTGGGCGGAAGGCCGTATACAAATTATGCAGAGGCAATGCATGGAATGGTGGGAGTGTTTTCCGGGGTTAAGGCTCAGGGAGGGCAGGTATTTTTCATTGGAAACGGAGGCAGTGCGGCGATTGCCAGCCACATGACGGCAGATTTTATGAAAAATGGCGGGATGAAGACATACAGCTTATATGACACTTCTGTCACTACCTGCATGGGAAATGACTATGGGTATGAATATATTTTTTCACGTCCCCTGGAGTTTTTGGGGAGGGAAGGGGATTTACTGGTGGCAATCAGCAGTTCTGGCAATTCCCCCAATATTGTAAATGCCATTCAGGCGGCACAGGGCAAGGGGATGCAGGTAGTCACATTTTCTGGCTTTCAGAGAGATAACAGGATCAGGGGCATAGGAGTGTGCAGTATTTATGTGCCGTCCAGCAAATATGGGATAGTGGAGTCCATACATAATATAATTTTACAGCAGATTGTGGATATGGTTATGGAGCGGGATGGGGAGTGTCTGTAGCATTGGGCGGCAGCCTGCTGCTGGGGGAATGCCTGTGGCATAGTGTATAGGAAATAGGGAAGCACAGAAAGAGAGGCAGATATGGGAAATAATAAAATCGGAATCATAACCGCCCGTGGCGGCAGCAAGCGCATCCCTAGGAAAAATATCCGGGATTTCTGCGGAAAGCCAATTCTGGCATATTCCATAGAGGCAGCGTTGGCGTCTGGGATTTTTGATGAGGTTATGGTATCAACGGAGGATGCGGAAATTGCAGAGGCAGCGAGAGAATATGGCGCAGAAGTTCCATTCCTGCGCTCTTCGGAAACAGCGGATGATTATGCTGCGACTGCAGATGTACTTATGGAAGTATTAACACAATACAAGGCGATCGGCAGGGAATTTAAATCTGCCTGTTGTATTTACCCGACGGCTCCTTTTGTTACAGCGGAAAAATTAAGGCATGCCATGGAATGCCTGGAGGAAGATGGGACGGATTCTGTTATCCCGGTAACAGCATTTTCCTTCCCGCCCATGCGGGGATTCTTGTTGGAGAATGGGCAGGTAAAATATGCGTTCCCGGAATTTGCTCCCAAACGGTCACAGGATATCCCTCCCATGTACCATGACTGTGGGCAGTTTTACTGTTTCCGAGTAGAGCCTTTTTGGCAGGTCGGCAGCTTGTGACAGCACATACCAGGACAGTCCTTGTGCCAGAAATGGAAGTGCAGGATATTGACAGTGAGCAGGACTGGCGCCTTGCGGAATTGAAATACCAGATTATGAGGGAGAAGGCAGAGGGATTAGGGGCTGCTGGAAATATCAGCTATACATCGTCTGACAGGAAAAGTACGGCTATAGGAGAAGGAGTAAAAACCTCTGAAAATATCAGCCATATGCCGCAAAGGGAAAGCAGACAAGCTATAATAGAGAAGGCAGGGGATTTTAAGGCAACGCATCATTGTTTTTTAAGGAAGGCAAAATGGGAGGACATGGAGAAGCTTTTTCTTTGGGCAAATGATAAGGAGGTGCGGAAAAATTCTTTTTCTACGGCTCCGATTTCATATGAGGAGCATCAAAGCTGGTATGAAAGGAATATGAAAGAGGAAAACACGCAGATATATATTTTCTGCGACAGTTCTTTTGAAGTAGGTACCCTTCGCCTGGAATTTGACCAGGAGGGGGCAAAGATCAGCTACAGTATTGCGCCTGAATATAGAGGGAATGGATATGGGCAGGAACTGATTTCCCTCGCAGAACAGGAAGTATGCCAGTGGGCGGGAAAGAGGGGGTGCCTGCCCCAAAAGGCAGTGATAAAGGCACAGGTAAAGCCAGAAAATCAGGCGTCAAATAATATTTTTTCTAAGGCAGGATATGAGGTGCATGGTATAAGCTACCAAAAAATAATTACGGTTCAGGCGTGATGGTGTAAATTACATAGCTATTTCCCCAAAAAGGAGGTTGCCCCTCCTTTTTTTCTATGCTAAAATATGGGTAAACAGGTAGCAGAAAACATAGCCTAGAAAGGATTTCGATTATGTTGCTTTTAATTAAAAACGGAATGGTGGTCAATCCAGGAGACAAGACGCAGACAGAGTCGGATGTGCTGGTTGAGAATGGGAAGGTCAAACAGATTGCCCCAGGCCTCTCGGTCAAGGCAGAGCGGGTCATTGATGCAGCAGGCTGCTGCGTGATGCCTGGATTTATTGATATGCATGTGCACCTGCGGGATCCCGGGCAGGAGCATAAGGAAACAGTGGAAACAGGCCTGCGGGCGGCAGTGCATGGGGGCTTTACGACAATCGTTGCCATGCCCAATACCAAGCCTGTAGTGGACAACCCAGATGTGGTGCGCTATGTCCATAACAAGGCGCAGGATATCGGCCTTGCCCATGTATTGCAGGCAGGTTCCATGACCATGGGGGAGAGGGGGGAAGAACTGTCAGATATTGAGGGCATGGTAGAAGCCGGGATTCCGGGGCTCAGTGAGGACGGCAAGTCTGTCATGAACGCCAGGCTGTGCCGGGAAGCCATGGCTCTTGCCGTGAAATATGATATTCCCATATTTGCCCATTGCGAGGATATCAATTTGGTAAACGGCGGCGTGGTCAATGAGGATGGAAATGCAAAGCGCTTAGGCCAGAAAGGCATTTCCAATTCCGTGGAGGATGTGATTGCTGCCAGGGATATGATTCTGGCCAGGGAGACTGGCGCAGCGCTCCATCTTTGCCACTGCTCCACAAAGGGCAGCGTACAGATGCTGAAATTTGCCAAGCAGACAGGGCTTCGGGTGACTGCAGAAGCCTGCCCCCACCATTTTACCCTTACCAGCAGCGATATCAGGGAGGATGACGCTAATTACAAAATGAACCCGCCGCTGCGCACCCAGGAGGATGTGGATGCCCTAAGGGAAGGCCTGAGGGAAGATATCATTGATGTTATTGCCACAGACCATGCCCCCCATACAGCCATTGAAAAGGGAGAAGGGATCAGGCGTGCGCCCTTTGGGATTACCGGCCTGGAGACAGCCGCGTCCCTGGTTATGACCGAGCTGGTGGATCAGGGCTATCTTACCATGATGCAGATGGCAGAGAAAATGAGCTACAATCCGGCAAAGATCCTGGGGCTGGACAGAGGCACGGTAGAGGAAGGGAAAACTGCAGACCTTGTGGTTTTTGACCCACAGCAAGAGTATGTGGTGAACCCGGCAGAATTTTATTCCAAAGGCAAAAACACGCCTTTTGCCGGGAGGAAGGTCAAAGGCGTGGTAATCGCAACGATTGTAGACGGCAGGGTTGTATATGAAAAATAAGAAATATAACAGAGTATAGAGAGGATATCAGCATGATCAATAAGTTAGTGGCAAAAATCCAAAAGACCCACGCTCCTATTGTGGTAGGCCTGGATCCTATGATGGGCTATATACCGGGGCATATTCAGAAAAAAGCATTCCAGGAGCATGGGGAAACATTAGAAGGCGCAGCGGAAGCCATTTGGCAGTTCAATAAAGAAATTATTGACCATACCTGCGACCTGATTCCGGCAGTGAAGCCGCAGATTGCCATGTATGAGCAATTTGGCATTCCAGGGCTGGCTGCCTTTAAGAAAACCATTGATTACTGCCATGAGAAGGATTTGGTGGTGATTGGGGATGTGAAGCGGGGGGATATCGGCTCTACTTCGGCAGCTTATGCAGCAGGCCATATCGGCGCTGTGGCAGTGGGCAGCAAGGCGTACCATCCCTTTGATGAAGACTTTATTACTGTGAATCCTTATCTGGGCACAGACGGCATTCAGCCTTTTGTGGACGTGTGCAAGGAAGAAAAAAAGGGTTTGTTTATCCTGGTGAAGACCTCCAATCCTTCCAGTGGGGAATTTCAGGACAGGCTGGTAGATGGGCGCCCTCTGTATGAGCATGTGGGTGAGAAGGTGGCTCAATGGGGGGCTGGCTGCATGGGGGGCTCCTACAGCTACGTTGGCGCGGTGGTAGGCGCAACCTATCCGGAAATGGGAAAGGTACTGCGCAGGATCATGCCTAAGAGCTTTATCCTGGTGCCTGGCTATGGCGCGCAGGGAGGGAAAGGCGCAGACTTGGTGCACTTTTTTAACGAAGATGGAATGGGGGCTATTGTAAATTCCTCCCGGGGGATTATTGCTGCCTACAAGCAGGAAGCCTATGCATCCTTTGGGGAAGATCATTTTGGGGAAGCTGCAAGGGCGGCTGTTGAGGCAATGAGGGAGGATATTGGCAGCGCCCTGGAGGCGGCAAAATAGAGGAAAGAAAATAGGAGAAGAGGAAAATATGGCGGAAAAGTATAAAGAGCAGGCAGTAATCATCTGCCAGGAAGATATTTCCTATGGGGTGTACAGTATGTGGCTGAAGACAGACAGGATCGCAGGCCTGGCAAAGCCAGGGCAGTTTTTGTCGGTTTATTGCCCGGATGGCAGCAGGCTGCTGCCGCGTCCCATCAGTATCTGTGAAATTGACCAGGCAGACCGTGCCCTCCGCATTGTGTACCGTGTGGTAGGAAAAGGGACGGAAGACCTGTCCCAGATGCAAAAGGGGGAGAGCCTTCAGATTGTGGGGCCTTTGGGCAATGGCTTCCCATTGAAGGAAAAAAAGGCATTTTTGATTGGGGGCGGGATTGGGATCCCTCCTTTGCTGCAGCTTGCCAAAGAGTTAAACTGTGAAAAGCAGCTGATCCTGGGCTACCGTGATTCTTTATTTCTGGAAAAGGAATTTAAAAAGCATGGAAGCCTCTATGTGGCTACAGAGGATGGCAGTTATGGCACAGAAGGCAATGTGTTGGACGCTATCCGTGAAAATGGGCTGGAGGCTGAGATCATTTATGCCTGTGGGCCTACGCCCATGCTCCGCGCAGTCAAGGGATACGCCCAGAAGAAAAACATCGAATGCTGGGTATCCCTGGAAGAACGGATGGCATGCGGGATCGGAGCCTGCCTGGGCTGTGTCTGCAAGTCCAGGGAAAAGGACAGCCATACCAATGTGAACAATAAGCGAATCTGCAAAGACGGCCCGGTTTTCCGTGCAGGGGAGGTGGAGTTTTGATTAACACAAAGGTGAATTTAGCAGGCGTTATATTAAAAAACCCAGTAATGACTGCGTCAGGGACATTTGGGTCCGGGGCAGAATATGCAGAGTTTGTGAACCTGAACCAATTAGGGGCAGTGGTGACCAAAGGAGTGGCCAGCGTGCCCTGGGAAGGGAACCCTACGCCCAGGATTGCAGAGGTTTATGGAGGCATGCTCAACGCAGTGGGGCTGCAGAACCCGGGGATTGACCGATTTGTGGAGCGTGATATCCCATTTCTGGCAAAATACGACACAAAAATCATGGTAAATGTTTGCGGAAGGACAACGGAGGATTACTGTGAGGTAGTAGAACGTTTGGCTGACCAGCCAGTGGATTTGCTGGAAATAAATATTTCCTGCCCCAATGTGAAGGAGGGCGGCATTGCCTTTGGGCAGGATCCCAAGGCAGTGGAGGAGATTACCCAAGAAGTAAAAAAAGTTGCCAAGCAGCCTGTGGTTATGAAGCTCAGCCCCAATGTGACAAGTATCGGGGAGATGGCAAAAGCCGCAGAGGCAGGCGGGGCAGATGTGATTTCCCTGATTAATACGTTGACAGGCATGAAGATTGACATCCATAAACGGGCATTTGCCCTTGCCAACAGGACGGGAGGGCTTTCTGGCCCGGCCATTCATCCAGTGGCTGTACGGATGGTCTATGAGGCAGCCCATGCCGTAAAGATCCCTATTATTGGGATGGGCGGCATTGCATCTGCAGAGGATGCCATTGAGATGATCCTGGCAGGCGCCACTGCCATAGCAGTAGGGACTGCGAATTTCTACAACCCTACGGCGACCATTGAGATTGCAGGCGGAATCCGGGAGTATATGGAGCAGTACGGCATTCAGGATATCCAGGAATTAGTAGGCGCAGTCGGCTGACAGGGCAGATGTGCCTGCAAGGGATGCATAGGCGATGCAGTGGGAAGAAAGCGGCAGTATGTAACTGAAGATACAAAATAGCTGCACCCAAATAGAATAATAGATAAAGACAGGTGAGGATTTTCAATTATGAGTAAAATTATTTTAACAGGTGACAGGCCCACTGGAAAGCTCCATGTAGGGCATTATGTAGGGTCTTTGCGGCGCAGGGTCCAGCTGCAGGATTCCGGGGAATATGATAAGGTATTTATTATGATCGCAGATGCCCAGGCGCTGACAGACAATGCAGACAATCCAGAGAAAGTGCGCCAGAATGTGGTTGAAGTGGCTTTGGATTACATGGCTTGTGGATTAGATCCGGGGAAATCCACGATGTTTATCCAGTCTCAGATCCCGCAGCTGTGCGAGCTGTCCTTTTATTATATGAATCTGGTGACAGTGTCACGCTTGCAGCGGAACCCTACAGTAAAGGCAGAGATCCAGATGCGCAAGTTTGAAGCCAGCATCCCCGTAGGTTTTTTCACATACCCTATCAGCCAGGCGGCGGATATCACAGCCTTTAAGGCTACAACTGTCCCAGTAGGGGAAGACCAGATGCCTATGCTGGAGCAGACCAGGGAGATAGTCCATAAATTTAACACTGTTTATGGGGAGACACTGGTGGAGCCCCAGATTTTGCTGCCAGAGAACCAGGCCTGCCTGCGTTTGCCAGGAACAGATGGAAAAGCCAAAATGAGCAAATCTTTGGGGAACTGCATTTACCTGTCAGAAGAGGCGGATGAGGTGAAGAAAAAGGTTATGAGCATGTTTACCGATCCGAACCACCTGCGGATTGACGACCCAGGCTCTCTGGAGGGGAACACAGTATTCACTTACCTGGATGCCTTCTGCCGGGATGGGCATTTTGAACGGTACTTGCCGGATTATGCAAACCTGGATGAGCTGAAGGCTCATTACCAGCGGGGCGGCCTTGGGGACGTGAAGGTGAAGAAATTCCTGAACAATGTGCTGCAGGAAGAATTAGAGCCGATCCGCAGCCGCAGGAAGGAATTGCAGAAGGATATCCCTTATATTTACGAGGTGCTGAAAAAAGGAAGCAAAGAAGCCGAGGAGGTTGCTGCCCAGACCTTGGAAGAGGTGCGGGATGCCATGAAGATCAATTATTTTGCGGACGCAGAATTGATACAGGGGCAGGCAGAGAAGTTTCGGTGAGCTTAAGCGGCATGGCCGTGCTTATGGAGCAGATGCGCAGCAGCCATCTTGCCTTTCGGCTCCATCCCTGACGGCCTCTAATTCATCCCCAGGATTTTGCTGCCAGCAGCATACCTGAGCCATGAATAGTAACGATGAAACAGCACGAACAATAGTTTGTAAAGAAAAAACACTTGATATGAGTTTTGCAGAAATGCAGTAAATAAGCCGCTTTCAGAGGTTTGAAACACAGATTTGTGACAAATTCAGAAGAAAATAGGATTTTAGAGCAGGAAAAGCACTCAATGCCTTAATTGGTATCGGGTGCTTTTGTTCTTGTTAATTAAAAGGGAGTTCGAAATTATCATCAAAAGGAATAATATTTTGCGCTGTTTTAAGTTGCGCGCTTTCCCAATCTTGCAGCATTTTTTCTTGTATTTCGCATGGGAAGTTGGCAATAGATTCTATAAATTTATGCCAACTTTCCATAGCATCATTCAAAAAGTATTTGGTTGAATCATCAATCGCACAACCTCTAATGGTAAATTCTTCATCAATGGAAATATTCAGGCAGTCAGCGATTAGTATTAGTTCATCTACCTTTATACGTTCTCTGCAATTTCGTAAACGAGAGAATCTTCCCTGTTCAATCTGTCTTTCTGGAATCATACTATTTATTTTCCTTAATATATCCGCATCACTTTTTATTCTGTTTTCTGCTGCCTAGTTGTCTATTATATCAAATATCTTTTGATTTAGCGTTTTCTCATAAAAACTAACTTTATTCATGATAACCCCCTATATGATAATGCGAAAACCATATAAAAACCATATAAAACCCATGTTAATATGTGACTTTAGTATATTATAGCATTGTTCTAAAATCGGGTCTTTGACAGCTCCATAACACAAAAAGTATCTACAGTCCGCATAAAGCCTGTATTTTTTTGTCAAATTTTCTGTTGCAATATATAGTAATATATGGTAATATATAGTGAGACGCTATATGGAGGCAATACGACATGAAAGTAACGACATCTAAATCTAAAAATTCTGAATCCTTTTATATAACCCAGTCCTACATAGACAGCAATGGCAGGAGCACTTCCAAAAGAATCAGGAAACTCGGCACCCTCAAGGAACTTACCGAAACGCTCGGCACTGACAGGGACGGCGTGATGGAGTGGGCGAGGGAGCAGGCCAGACTGGAAACAGAGAACTATAAAAAAGAAAAAGAGGCAAGGACAGTCCTTGTGCCTTTCCACGCTGACAGACAGCTGGATTATGGCTGCCAGAAACTTTATAAAGGCGGATACCTTTTCCTCCAGTCCGTCTATTACGGACTCGGACTCGACCGCGTCTGCCGGAAGATCAGGAACCGGCATAAGTTCCAGTATGACCTGAATGCCATACTGTCGGACCTGGTCTATACCAGGATACTGGAGCCGGGAAGCAAACGCGCCTCCTACAGGGCAGCAATGGACTATCTTGAAAAGCCTTCCTATGAGGAGCATGATGTCTACCGCGCCCTGGACGTGCTTGCCTCCGAGTGCTACTTCATACAGTCGGAAGCCTATAAGAACAGCAACTTCCAGGCAGACAGGAATGACGGCGTCCTTTACTACGACTGCACGAACTATTACTTTGAGATAGAGCAGGAAGACGGAAGCAAAAAATATGGAAAGAGCAAGGAGCACCGACCTAACCCGATCGTACAGATGGGGATGTTCACGGATGGGGACGGCATCCCCCTGGCCTTTTCCATCTTCCCGGGGAACCAGAACGAACAGCAGTCCCTGAAGCCCCTGGAAAAGACGGTCCTCCAGAAATTCGGCCACTCCAGGTTCATCTACTGCTGCGATGCAGGCCTGGGTTCGGAAGGGAACCGGGAATTCAACCATATGGGGGAAAGGTCGTTCATCGTGACCCAGTCCATCAAGAAACTGCCCGCGGGGGACAGGGAATGGGCGCTCAACGGCAGCGGCTTCAGACGGCTGTCTGATGATAAGCCAGTGGAACTGTCTGAAACCAGGGAGGAAAAGGACTGCCTCTTCTATAAAGACTGTCCCTATTCGACCAAAAAGCTGCACCAAAGGCTGATCATCACCTACTCCCCCAAATATGCTGCCTACCAGAAGGAGATCCGCAGGAGGCAGGTGGAGCGCGCCGAGAAGATGGTCGCCTCCGGGAAAAGGAAAGCGGAGAGGAAGAACCCCAACGACCCGGCCAGGTTCGTCGGGAAGCTGGCTGTTACAAAGGACGGCGAGGCGGCCGGCACCGAGTATTATCTGGACGAGGACAAGATTGCAGAAGAGGCCAGGTATGACGGGCTGTATGCTGTATGCACCGACCTTTTGGACGATGACGCGGCCCCCATACTCAGGGTCAGCGAAGGGCGGTGGCGGATAGAGGAATGCTTCCGCATTATGAAGACGGATTTCGAAGCCAGGCCTGCATTCGTGCGGCTTGAAGCCAGGCTCAAGGCCCACTTCCTGACCTGCTTCCTCGCACTCCTTGTCTACCGCATCCTGGAAAAAAAGCTGGGAGGCAGCTATACCTGTGAGGAAATCTTACAGACATTGAAAGAAATAGATTTTGCAGACATAGAAGACCAGGGGTACATGCCTCTTTACAGACGATCAAAGCTGACTGATGCCCTGCATGAGGTTTGTGGGATTCGCACTGACTATCAGTTCATTACCAGACAAGAGATGAGGGGAATCCAAAAAAGAAGTAAAGGCAGAGCATAAATTACTATGTTTCATTATTAAAGCTTAAATCGCTGTAGCCCGCATAAACACTGGGGTTACAGCGATTCATTGTCTACACAACTGTTAAAAACAGGCGTTTTCTCATAAAAACTAACTTTATTCATGATAACCCCCTATATGATAATGCGAAAACCATATAAAAACCATATAAAACCCATGTTAATATGTGACTTTAGTATATTATAGCATTGTTCTAAAATAAAAGCAACACGGAAGTGGCGTATATGTGAAAGACAAGGAAGGCAGGATGATAAAGTCAGAGATTCAGAAGCTTATATATGATGAGTTGAAGACTTCCATCCGCATTAACCGGGTATATGCCCTGCTGATGTGTACAAGTTCCCTGGTTGTCACGGAGGAAGAAACGAACACATACCCGGCGCACTGGATAAATTTCAGAAATGGAATGCTAGATGTGATATCCGGCAAGCTGAAAGAACATAAGCCGGAATACCATTCAATGAACCAGATTCCGCATGATTATATCATACCAGAGCAGGAAAAGGAACTGACATTCTGCAAATTCCTTGAAAGCAGGATGAATGAAGATGATAGGCAGATGCTTTATGAGTTTTTCGCTTTATGCCTAAACATTGATATGTCGTTTCAAAAGATGATGTATATTGTCGGGGTTGGCGAGGTTGGAAAGAGCCGGAGAACGTGCCGGAGCATGACCACGGCTTACTGTTCAAGAAAGCCAGGACAAGCCAGATAGTGTATGTGAATCAGCCATACAGATTTGACAGGGCGAAGCTTGAAGAGTGGTGCAACGAGCGGAGTTTGATTTATGTCACTTGTGATAAGCGGCACAGCTTCTACTATCCTGATAATACGGATATGGTGCTTGTAATGTCGAATGATACATACATTGAGTATTTTGATTTGCCGGACTGGCCGCAGAGATGGGAGGAAATGAGATAATGCAATATAGCAATGCACAGTTATTAGATATGCTTCTGGAATTGGATGCAGAAGAAATTGTAAAAGTTGATGAAGAATTTAAGGCAGAACACCCAGACTGTCCTACTCTTTCATTCATTTGCCACATGGCATTAGGGATGAAGCTGAAAAAGGATGATGCAAATAGGGGTGCTTTGGTTGCGCTTATCCAAAAAGCAAAGGCTGAAAAGAAAGGTTCTCCTGAATGAGCGTGTTGTACCCTGCTGCCCGGTTCATCTATCAGGCAGCAGGATTACCGCCGGAAAATGCCACAAAATGACACCTAAAAAAAGAGCCTGCCTAAGCAAGCCCCCGAACCTGATTAAATTATAAAAGGAGTGGCTTGAAATGTCAAGAAGAAAGCGCAGGAATGGTACAAACACAATGCAACGCCGGAGTTATGCGGAGTACGGCATTGGGCGGCGGCTTGAAGAATTACAAAGCGGATGCAGAACCGGGATATATCCCCCTGAAATCCTGAAAGCGGCCTGCAAAGGGCTTGAAGCTATTTCGCCGTGGATTCTGCTATCTCTCAGACAGGGCAAGTCTTTTGACACCCTAAAATAGCCAGTGGCAGCAGGCGCACATGAAAAGAGGGTGCATCTATTCAGCGGCAGGGGTGCAGCAGATCGGGCGGCAGGATAATAAAATAATCAGGAGGATACATTGATGAAATCAAAGGATAGAATGATAAGGGCAATCAGGAGCAGGAAAAATTTAGAGTCGCCAGTGATCAGCCTTAAAAAGCTACTGGCTAGTGGCGGCATGGAGCATTATCTTGATTTGTGTTCGGACAGGCTTGCAGATAAATTGATGATAGATGGAGAGGACACAAAGATGAACTTTGCAGATTTTCCAGATATTCTTTTTACTGGAAGTGGGCTTTTCGGAAAATGAAGTTGCGTAAATTGCTGAAGATGTATAAAAACCAGAAATTGAGTAAATCAGGAGAATCAGGATGGTTTGTAAGAAAATGGATAATGTGGGAAATATGGAGCCATACTCCCGTATCAGGCATTTGGAGAAAAGTAATGGGGATATTTGCGCGAATGCACGTGAGGGTAAAATATAAGTGGCTTTTTGACCTGGTTAGTTCTAAACTGTACCCTTTGTCAAGGACAAATTTTTTGACCCCATGGACAGGGAGTCATATCTCCTGTCCATAGGTGTGTTATTCAGTTGTCTTCTGGTTCTTCGAATTCCGGA
>CAJTDL010000040.1 GCA_910575035.1 Lachnospiraceae bacterium | reverse complement strand
ACCATTTCACGGGCAGATAACCTTATCTGCTTTGTTTTCATGTCTTAAAACTCTTGTTATCCACATCCACCTCCTGTAAGTCCGGCTCAACCGGGCCTTTGCCCTATTGGAATCAAGATTTTGAACTTGTTTCGCAATTACCTAGTACCGAAACTGGCACCAATCCAATTTAACGGTACCCTTCCGGTACCAAATAAATATACTCAATCTTGGGCGGTTTTCTATCATTGCTGTTTTCCCCTTGCTGTTTCCTGACAGGCAACCCTTGTCGGCACTGTGTCGTCCAATATTGGCGCTCAAATTTTCTTAAAATTGGTCTTGGCGGTTTATATCAGCTTGGACAGTCATTCAGTTGTACTGTCATTATCCAACAAAACGCCCTGCTTTCCCGTATATCCACCATGTCAGAAATCTTCCAAAAAACAGATTTTTTCTATCATGCTGGAAATTTTCGGTAGGAATCCGCCTGTTTGTGTGATATTCTGTTTTCGTAAAGGAGAGATTTATCTATGAAAACGCAATTAAGCATACAGGAACGCCTGAAAGACCTGCGTGTAGAAAAGGGAATGACTTTAGAACAACTGTCACAGCAGACAAAAATTCCTGCTTCCACGCTTGGCTCTTATGAATCTGATGATTATAAAGAAATACCCCATAGGAACATCATCGAATTAGCAAAATTCTATGAAGTATCAACGGATTATCTGCTTGGTATGACTGAAAACAGACAGCTTGACAACATTGCCCTGTCCAATCTGCACCTGAGTGACGCTGCCCTGACACTTCTCAAAGACCGCAAAATCAACACACTGCTCCTGTCAGAGCTTATCACTCATGAACAGTTCCGAAAACTCATGCTTGACTTGGAGATATATGTTGACGGTCTTGCTGATATGCAGATCAAATCACTTAATTTTGTGGTGGACACAAGCAGAAAGGCACTGATGAAGCGGCACAATCCTGATGAATACAACCTGCAATTAAACACGCTGAAAGCACAGCACCTTGAACTGAATGAATACTTTTCCCATGTGATTGATGACGATATGAACGCCATTATCAAAGACATCAGGAATGCCCATAAAGGCGATATTGATTCTGCCCCTCCTAAGACCATAACCGAACATTGGGAAGAAATTCTTGAAAAAGCTGAAAACTTTGCAGGCACTTCCAAACAGAAACTTGCTTACATATTCACCCAATTTCTAAAGATTAAACCAACCGAAAAGAATATTGATGATATGGCAGATATGCTTGGACAGTCTGAAATCTTAGAACCTGATGCAAAAAAACGCCGGAACAGTACGAAAAGGAAACAGTCTAAGGACTAAATAACTGCAAAACAAAAGGAACTGCATCTATCCGCAATTCCCTGTTACTGTAACCATATTTTATTATTCCTCTGTCTTAACCAGCTCCACCACATCATTCAAATTGCAATCCAGCGCATCACAAATCCGTATTAGTAAGTCCATAGAGATGTGCTGCCCCTTGTTCATGTTGGCAAGTACATTTGTGGTAAGCCCTGCTTCAATACGCATTTGGCTCTTAGTCATTCCCCTCTCTAAGAGCAAATGCCACAGAGGTAAGTAACTGACTTTCCGCATAGCAACCCTCCATTGTTCGGCCAATTTTTCCTGCCCGTTTTCTGTATCTGTTTTGTTTATTCTATCAGAGATATTGCCTTTTATCAATCAAATCTTGACTGTTGACGGTATTTCCTGTTGTTTTGCCAATCATATTTTTGCTACACCTATTTGGGTATGAAGTGCTTGATTCCCTGTGATTTTGCTCATGTGAGATAAAGAAGTAAAAGAAGTGTAAAAAATTTTGCCGTTCCCTATCCGGCTGACTGCCGGACGGGTCGGGCTTTAGTCGGGCAATTCTACCTTGCCGACAAAAGAGTAATAGATTTCGATTTCCTGTCTGCGGAGCTTCCCCCGGCGTTTCCCGTCAAGGGCTTCCGATTCGTGGATTACGATTTTCTCCACAAACTCCCGCAACAGGGTAGGGGTGAGTTCCTCAAAGCTGGTGTACTTGCGTACCACTTTCATAAACTTTTCAGCGTTCGCCGTGGCTTCCAGCGTTTTAGAAAGTTCGCTCTGCAAAGCGGCGGCTTTCTCTTTCAGTTCCTTTTGCTCGGCTTCGTAGTCTGCCGAAAGTTCCGTGAAACGCTCGTCCGATATGCGCCCAGTCACGCTGTCCTCATACAGCCGCTTGAAGATAGCGGAGAGTTCCGCAATCCTTTTTTCTGCCGCTTCCAGTTCTTTCTTCTTGGCGGCGTTGCGGCGTTTGCTCCCGTCCTCGGTCTGGTCGGTCAACAGCTTCATAAACCGGGCTTCGTGCTTGGCGGCGTAGCTGGTGACTTTCCGTAGGTTCTCGGTCACTCCGGCGGTCAAGAGGTCGGTACGGATAAAGTGCGCCGTACAGTCTGCCGTGCGTTTCTTGTAGCTGCCGCATATGTAGCAGTCCTGCCGCCGTTTGTCCGTCTGGTATCTCTGCTGGTACATGACGCTGCCGCAATCCGCACAAAACAGTATGCCGGAAAACAAGCCCACTTCATCATAGCGGTTAGGGCGTTTGCGCTGCTTGCGTAGCTCCTGCACACGCTCCCATGTGTCACGGTCTATGATGATTTCGTGGTGGTTCTCAAAAACCGCCTGTTTGTCCTCGCTGTTGTAGATAATCTTGCTGCATTTGTAGGATTGGGTGGTGGTCTTGAAGTTCACAAGGCAGCCCGTGTATTCCCGGTTTTCAAGGATATGTACCACGGTGTTCGCCGCCCACTTGCACTCATAGCCGGGGTGGTAGCGGCGGGTTCTCCCTGTCCGGCGGTATTCCAGCGTTCCCGGCGTGGGGATTTCCTGTTCCGTAAGCATACGGGCTATCTTGGTCGGTCCGTTCCCGGCAAGGCAAAGGCTGTAAATCTGCTTCACCACGGGGGCGGCTTCTTCGTCAATGATGAAATTTTCGTCCTCGTCCATGAGATAGCCGTACACGGGCTTGCTTGTGACAGGCTTCCCACTCATTCCCTTTGAGCGTTTTACCGCCCGGATTTTCTTGCTCGTATCCCTCACCAGCCATTCGTTAAAAATGTTACGCAAGGGCGCAAAATCATTCTCGCCCTGTGCGCTGTCTACGCCGTCATTGATTGCAATGAAGCGGACGCCGTTCTGTGGGAAAATCATTTCCGTGTACATTCCCACTTGTAAGTAATTTCGCCCTAACCTTGACATATCCTTTACGATAACCGTTCCCACAAGCCCCGCTTCAATGTCGGCAAGCATGGACTGGAAGCCGGGTCTTTGGAAATTTGCCCCGGAGAATCCGTCGTCCGTGTACCATTTGAGGTTGGAAAAGCCGTTCTGTTTTGCGTAGGCTTCAAGGATTCGCTTCTGGTTGCTTATGGAGTTGGATTCGCCTTGAAGCGTGTCTTCATGCGACAATCTCGGATAAAGGGCGGTAATGAGTTTCTGGGTGGTCTGTCTTGGCATAATGTCCTCCGTTTCCGACAGCCAGCCCCTCTATTCCGTAGGTCTATTATACCATAGGGCGGGGCTGGCTGTACAGTCCTTTTGCTACTTTATGTCGAAAAATATCACATTTTTTTATTAAGGTTTATCGCATTATATAGCGTGGGCGGTTCTTTCCCCGGTTGCGCTTTCCGCTTCCAGCACTTTCATCATCTTGTCGGCGGCAGTGGCGGTAGTGCCTTGTTTGAAATAGCCGGAAACCACAAGGACGGTGTTCCCTCTGCGTACCTCGGTCACGCAATCCGGGCGGCGGTCGGTGGTGGCGGTGCTTTTCTTGGGCGTGTCGGTCATAGGCAAATCTCCTTTCCGTTCAGCAGCTTTTTAAGGCGTTCCATTTTCTCCCTTGCTCTGGCTTTTCTGAAATTCTCCCCGGTAATGCGGACGGGGGTACACATTTCCGTAAGGCGGTCATATATCCGGGCATGGGCGGTGTCCTCCGGGTTCTGCAATTCTTCCAGCGTCAAATTTGTTGTCACGATTAAGGGCTTGCCGCTTCGGTATCGGCTGTCAACCACGTTGTAAACCTGTTCAAGCCCGTATTCCGTGCCACGCTCCATGCCGAAATCGTCAAGGATAAGCAGCGGGAAGCTGCAAAGGCGGGCTATGTACTCGTTCCTGTCCTTATAGCTGGCGGCAAGGTCATTGAGGATAAGGGCAAAGTTTGTCATGCACACGGAAACTTCTTTCTCCATGAGGGCGTTGGCGATACACCCGGCGAAATAGCTTTTGCCTGTGCCTACCATGCCCCATAACAGATAGCCGATATTCCCGGCTTTCATTTCCTCCCAACACTCTACATAGGCATGGGCTTTGTGCATTTGTGGGCATTTCCCGTTGTCGTTTTCAAACGTCCATTCCCGCATAGCCGGGTCGGTGAAGCCTATTCGTTTCAGCCGTTCCACTTCCTCCCGGTGCTTGTATTCCCTGTGGCTGGCTTCCAGCGTTTCCCGGCGTTTTCTCTGGCAGTCACATTCTTTGGGGTGTCGGTCACGTCCGAAAAAGGTCTTGCCCTCGGGGAAGTAGGCTTCTTTGGGCTGGCGGCAGCTCCCGCAATATAAAAGCCCGTCCTCCCCGGTGTAGTCCTCCGGCTCTGCTCCCTGTGCCGTGGCAAGCCGGAAAATGGCGTTATCATAATCACTCATAAAATCTTCCTCCTTGTTCATGGTCTTTTACGCCCTGTTTACGGGGCGTTGTGTCTATGCTGTCAAAGGCTCTCGCCCTCTTTGTAGGAATAATCGGGGATTCCTTTTTTCGGCTTCCCCTTTGCCCTGTCATCAGCCGCCCAACGCCGGATAGTGGCGGCATGGTTCTTGTAGTTCTTCCCGCTGGAAGCGATATAGCTGGATAGACGGTCAATGTAATACTCCCATTTGCCGGGAAGCTCCTCTTGCAGCTCCGCAAGCTCTTTTTCTGACAAGAATACGTTTTTGTATCTGCCAAAAGGGGCGGGGGCTGTCTGTCCTTTCTTTAGCTCTCCCTCTCTCTTTATCTCTAACTCTATATCTATCTCTTTCTCTATCTCTATCTCTGGTGGACAAATGTCCGCCCCGTCTGGTGGACGTTTGTCCGCCACGGCTTCCGGCAAGGCTTTCTGTTCCTGTAAAGCCAGCCTTGCACGGCGTTTCCTCTCCCCCTCGGTAGAGGACTGACCGATTAAGAGTTCTATGTTGCTCATGTACAAAGCCCCGTTCTGCAAGGGTTCTACAAGCCCCAGTTTCATAAAAATCTGCAAAGCCCTCTCCACTGTGCCGACTTGCTGGCGGGTGATGGTGGCTATCATCTGTGCGGTGTAGGGGATATTCTCGGCAAGCTGGAGCTTTCCCCCGTTTTTCAGCGATTTTAGGTACATCTTCAAGAGAATGTTTGAGTAGAGCATACCGTCCTGCATACTTTCCAGCAGCACGATAGCGTCCTCGTCAAAATAGCTCTCTTTCAGCTTTAGGTAGTAATATTTGCGGTTGTCTGCCATTCGTTCCTCCTTTGGTCTGTTTTGGGCTTCTGTTACGCTTTAGAACGCCGTTTTCGGGGGTAAAGGATATAACTATCGTCTACCCTTTGAGGGCGGTCAAAAAAGCCTTGATTTACGGGGGTCTGGAATATCCTAAAGCGTGACATTTATCCCTCTGTTTCCGCTTGCGCTGTGCGGCTCTGATTCTTTTCGTGCGTCCGGCGCAATCCGGGCAGTATTTCCCCCGGTTTGACTTGGGGAGAAAATAGCCGCCGCACTCGGTACAGCGTTTCCTGTCTGCCCGGTGGAGTAGGGCGGCTTCCAGTTTCCCGTCCAGCGGCAGAACGGCGGTAATGAACCAGCGGCAGATAAGCGAATAGCTGATACTCTGGACGCATACGCAAGGCTCGCCGTTATCCAGCAAGATACAGTTGCCGTTATCGTAGTTGTAGCACTCATGTACAAGGCGGCGGGCGGCTCTGTACTGTGGGTAGTCCATGTAGGGGCGTTTACCGTTCATTTTCCCGCCCCTTTCCCCGTTCCGGCTCACGGCGTAATATCTTGTCAAGATTGCTTTTCACGGTCTGCAATTCCCGGACACTTGCTTTCTTCTCCCGGTACTCGTTATAAAGGGCGTTTTTCTCTTTGGTAAGCTGCTCAATCTCCGTTTGTAGGGCTTTGGACGCTGGCAGCTTGGAGATTCCCTGTGCCTTGAAATACCGGGCGGCAGATTCGGAAATGATAAACTCGCTTTCGTGCTGCTCCCGGTAGCTCTTACGGGCTTTCTCTGTTTTCTGTGCTTTTAGCCCGTCACGGGCTGGCTTGGTCTTGATATACGCCAATAGCTGTTTCTGCAAGTCCTTTTTCTCCCGTAAAGTGCTTTCCACGGCTTTCAGTTTCCCGGTGGTTTCATGCAAGCCCGCATTGGCGGCGGCAAGGGCAGCTTCCAGTTCTTCCGGGGAAGAAAAGCCGGATTCCTCATAAACGCTCACGGTAGCCGCCATTTGCTTCAAGTTGTACAAGGTCGCCCATTTCTCATAGCCTTTCCCCTTGCCCTCGGCTTTCTTGGCGGCTATGTCTACCATGCGCTGTACGCTGTCCTGTTTCGGGGCGTTTATGGCGGCTTTGTTGCGCTGTAAATGGTCTTTTATGCTCCGGGGGTATTCCTGTCTGGGTAGGGGCTTTTCGGCGGCTCTGGCGGCGTTCTGTGCGTTTTGGGTGAGTGTTTCCAGTACGGCGGCACGGTCAAAATCATCACCTAATCTCCGGGCGGTGATGGGCTTCGTCCTGTCCGGCGTGAGATACGATAATCTCCCCCGGCTCTCCTTGACGGTCACGCCTTGTTGTAGCAACTTCCCGGAAAAATCCTCAAAGGAAACAGCAGAGGACAGGGCGGCTCGGATTGTGCGCCGCAGCTTCTCCTTGTCGGTTTCAAATTTTGTAAGTTTGGGCGGTTCGCCTGTGGCGGCAAGGGAAGCGTTCTCTTTATCCAGTGCGGCTTGTCCTTTCCGCTTTGCCCAATACTCACGCTCGGTAATGCGGTTCTTGCTCCCATGCAATAAGTCAATCTGATAGAGGTTTTCCCGGTGGCACATCTCCATGACTTCCGCTTTGAAATACTCCATAGCTGCGTCCGTACAGCGGTGCTTGCAGCCCTCCCTTGTGTCCGCTGGTCTTTCCATGTAGGGAAGCAGCGGCACTTCCGCAATCCGTAGGGAATTGATTACGATATGCACATGAATGTTGCCGCTGTGGTTATGCCCGTCTGGGTGGGTGCATACAAGGGCTTGGTGTCCGGGAAAATGTTCTTTACAAAACTGCTCGCCTAACTGTTGCGCCCGGTCTACGGTCAAGCCGTTGTCCTGTGCGTCACGGGGGTCAAAACTGATAATGTAGTGGTGGCTCTTTACGTCCTCCCGTTTTTGGTTCTTGCCGTATTTCAGATTGGAGCGCATACACGCTATGGCGAAATCTTCATCACCGCAATTCAGAGAGGAAATGAGATAGCCTGTCCTCGGAACTATCTGCCCGTTTTTATCTAGCGTGGGCTTCATGGTAAATTCGTCATGCTCAAAAGTTAGGTACTGCTCGGCAGCTCCGTAATCGGCATTTTTAGAGCTGATATGTTTGAATGTTGCCAACGGCTTCACCTACTTTCTGCAAGACTTCAAACTTCAAGGCGGCAAGCTCCGCTGTGGCAGCTCGCACTTCTTGGGAGAGGGCGTTATAAGGTGCGCCGTACTCGTTCAGACAGCGGGCAATCTGGTTCAAGTTGCCGCCGATTTTCCCGTACTCGGCTGTGAGTTTCCCAACGGCAGAGAGTAATTCATCATTGACCGGGGAAATGGTAATGACCGGGCGTATGCTTGACTTAATGAGGGCTTGCCGGATAAACTCGGCTTGGCTCATTTTGCAGAGGGTGACACGCTCGGAAAACTCTGCATATTCTTCCTCGGTCAAGCGTGTCTTGATTACCCAGCGGCGGTGGGGCGTGTTGTATCTTTTCATAGGCTTCAACTCCTTTCTTTTTATGCTTTGCCCTTTCACTAATAGGAGAAAAACAGGGGGCAAAGCGGAAGTGTTTTTTGAAAAATCCGAAAAAATTTTTCGGGGATTTTTCAAGCGGCGCAAGCCGCAAAAAGGCGGGCTTGGGGTGGCAACCCCAACAAGATTCCCGCAGGACAAAATTGAGCGATTAGCGAAATTTGGTACTGTGGTAGAATCTTGCTCTAAGAAACTGCGCTGTGTGGTCTGTTCACTTACTATCCGGCTATTGGCGGCTGGTTTGTTGCGTTCCGGCGAAACTTTCTCTCTCAATACCTTTAGTGCCGCACGGAGAGATTTTGCCAAAGCTGCGGAAACTTTCTCTCCAATACCTACAAACCAGCAAAAGGCAAAATGGACGTTGATTTGCGTAAACTTCCCCTTAATCCTTACAACACCGCACTTTGCGATTTTGCCAAAGATTTCATAAAATCTTAATATTTTTCTTTTTGTTTCCACGCCACATAAAAAGAGAAAACTGCCAGACAAAGCGGCAGTTGTTTTCTCTTTTCCCTTGTTACGCACGGCGGGCGTGAAATGGAAAAGTTCTCTATCTTTTGTTGAAAATTTTTTTCGCTGAAATATATGGGCGGTCATTTGCCCCTCTATAACTTACTACGGGAAAAAATGAAATTTTGGCAACATTATCTGAAACTTTTTGAAGTTTTTCAGCCCGGCGCAAACTCTGGCTCGGTTTTGGGCGCAAAAAAACAGGAAACCTTTTCTTGATTTCCTGTCTTGGTGTGCCGCTGTGATGGGCGGCGGTTATTCTGTTGTCATTCCCCGGAAGCAAACTTGTAGCCTATGCCTAAAACCGTCTTTATGTAGGTGGGGTTTTTATTGTCCGGCTCTATCTTTTTCCGCAAGTTGCATATCTCACTGGCAACGCTTGATTGGCAGCTTTCGCTTTCCATGCTCCACACGGATTCAAAGATTTGCGCTTTTGTAAATACCCGCCCTGGACTGGCGGCAAGGTAGCAGAGTGCGCCGTATTCCAAACGGGTTAGATAGATGTCTGCACCGTCTTTCAGTACCCGGCGTTGGTGTAATCTGATTTCCAATCCCGGAAAAACCAGTGCGGGGGAATGGGGCGGCTGTATGGCTTCCAGCGGTATCATATCGGCAAGAGCGGCTATGGCTTTCTCAACCGCTTTTTCTTCTGTGTCGTTGAATATAAGCATGACTATTTTCCCGACAAATCTCACCTCCCGTTATGTCGCCTGTTCGTCAAAGCGAAACTGTAACAGGGCAGCGATAAGCCGCCGTTTGATGTTGTCCTCGGTGTCCTTGTTGACCTGTCCGTTTTCAAGGGAAGCAAGCCGGATTCGTTTGCCATAATGCCGTAAAACCTCGTCCACGGCTTCCGGCTCTCCGCTGGTTGCTCTGACAATGGTTTCATACGGCACAAGTTTAGGATTCCTCACGGAAAATCACCTCCATTTCTTCATTTAACATTTGCAAGGCACTATGTATGTGATGCCATGCTGTACTCCGGCAGCGTCCATATAGTTCCCCGATTTCCTGCTGTGTGTAACGCCCGAAAAAATAAAGGTAGATGATTTCCCTCTTTTTCTCCAGCAGAGAGGACAGGGCTTCGGCAAGTTCCCCATTGGTGAGGATAACCCTCTGACCGCATATCGTAACCGGGTATTGCTTGCAAGGGTCTATAAAATATTTATCTGTTGTGCTTAACGGGTAAAACTTTTCTTCTGTGAGGTATTCAAAGGATATTTCCCTTTGCCGCCGCCTATCCCTATCACGCCATGCGTTGATAGCAGCATAGTGTATGACAACTCTGCAAAAGGCGTTAAATGTGTATTCGATATGCTCCTTGTATGCTTCTGTACAAGGCATAAATGATTCCCCCCTTCTCCCATATAGGACAGTGTATGGTTTACAGTTGCTTTTTATAATTCAGAGCAATAACAGCACGTAGTCTGTCATGTCTTGAATACCGCAAATAATATTTTGTATAATCCCATAACCCAAAGCAGACTTGAATTTACCAACAAAACAAGGAACAAGTCTTTTACAAAATACCATACTACCCATAATGGAATACTTACCATATAGGGCAAACAGAGTAACAGTAGTGGCAATATGCCATGCCTTATAATGTCAAAGAGTATCAATCTCGTTGTCTGTTTCTTTTTCTTCCATTTTCTTATTGTTGCTATTGGATATACCGCCGCTGCAACCAACACTAAATATGCCACATTCAGTAACAGGTGTTTTACAGTATACAGGCTGCCTGATACATCATATTGTTCTCTGCCCCAAAGAGCAAATATCACATTTTTGCTTATAAAGTTTAAAATAAACAGAAACTGTTAATATATTATTTTTGTAACTAATTTCCTTTATACCACCCTCTATTTTATTTAATAACTCTTTTACAATATATAACCCCAACCCTGTATTCCCGTTTGAACGTGATGTATCTACTGTATAAAATTTTTGAAATAGTATATTAACATCTATATTTTTTAATTCTGATGTAGTGTTTTTTACTGTAAAGATACCATCTGCGTCCATCACAATTTCAATATAATCATTAGAATACCGTATTGCGTTTGTAACCAGGTTATCAATAATTCTTTTGCAGGCAACAGCATTTCCGGTTATCCATACAGGAGCATTTTCTATTTTAATAGTGGGGGACAGTTCTTTTAATTCGTTATATTTGCTAATCAGACAGTCGGTTACAATTCTGTTTACATCTATTTTTTCAATTCCCAGAATATAATCATCACTTTCTATCAATGACAAATCATAAAATATTTGCACTAGTTCTGTTAAATAGTCTGTTTTTGCCTGAATAACAGAAAAGTAGTGTTCCTGTTCTTCTTTATCTTCACAATCTTTTAAAAGTGTTAGATATCCTTGGATTGATGTTAAAGGCGTTCTTAAATCATGGCTAATATTAGCAATAGAGTGTTTTAATTGCTCTTTTTCCTGTATAATCTGGATATTTGTTTTCTGTTCTAAATGTTTTTTTTCGTTGATGATACCTGCTAATTTTTCTATTTGCTTATTTGATAAGGAAATTCGCAGTTTTTTGTTTTCGCTAATCTGTTTTGTTATTTCACAAATTTGGCGTTTCCATGAAAAAAGAGAAAATGCCAATATTATATTTAATAAGACCAGTAATAAATACATCATTAACATTCTCTCCTTCGGTGAATTTCAGAAAATATTTTCTGCTGACTATTCGTTTTATAAAAATTACTTAAACTCCTGTTTTCTGACAAGTATAACAGACAGGGGCAGTAAAAATAATAAACTGAAAATAAAATATATGATTATTTCATTGATTAGCCCATATTCAAGCCGGAAAGTTCCCATGTTCATCCAATAGTATAATGGATTGAGCCAGACTAAATATTTTAATATTGCATGACTGTGAAAATCTTGCCATATCCCGGTATATATTACTGCGCCGCCCAAAGTAAATAAACACATGACAGTTGCAATAATACCGGTATTTTTCAAGCAGATGCATATAGTAAGGCAAAGTAAGATAAATGAAACCAATACTAAAAAATTTAATCCGACATAACTTAAATATTGTGCCAACTCAGTTGTGTCGGGAAGATACCCGGTCTGCAAACAAGTAAACAAAAGTGTAATGGTATTGAATATAAAATAGCAGACTGCATTATATAAAACAATAACAATAGTCTTTGCAAAGTAAACTTTTACTCTATCTATTCCATAGGCAACAGGGAGTTTGATTGTACCCGTAGAGTAATCATAGCAGAAAAATTGTATGGTTAAAATGAGGGTAACAATCCAGAGAAATACATTGCAGGATATACAGGATTGCATAATTTCGCTAAATTTAGGTGTATCAATGTTTTCAAATGTAAATGCAAAAAAGCCAATAATTCCTTGTATGGCAGCATTTGTTTCTTCATCTCCCTCTGAAACGAAGAGCTGTGTTCCCCCTGCGGACAGGCTGAAACTCCCATACAAAATCAGCCCTGCCAAAAAAAGAATTGGAACCGCTATAAACAGTTTGGAATATTTCAGTTTCAGAAATTCAGATTTCAACTGATTATACATATCTGCACCCTCCTATTAGATTTTCAAAATAGGTTTCTAATTCTTCCCCTTGTACAGACATTTCTTCAACAACAATGCCATTAGAAGAAAGCGTTTTTGAAATAGTATGTGTTTCTTCCAGTTTCTCATATATCCTTATAAAATTGTCTGGATATACAGAAAAATTTTTGATTTTTAGCTGTTCTTCCAAAACAGTAACAGTTTTTTTCGTATCGTCTGTTTTCAGTTTAATATGCCGCTTACATTCTTCATTTAATTCTTCTGCCGTAATTTGTTTCAGCAGCTTACCATGATGTAAAAAGCCATAACAAGTTGCAAGCTGGTTAAGCTCACTTAAAATATGGCTTGAAATCAATATTGTTACATGGTTTTCCCGGGCTAACTTTTTAAGCAGCTCTCTAAGTTCAATAATACCTGTTGGGTCTAATCCATTGACAGGTTCATCTAAGATTAGAAATTCCGGCTCACCCAAAAGAGCAACAGCCAATGCCAAACGCTGTTTCATACCCAAAGAAAAGTTATTTACTTTCTTTTTTTCCGTATTATTCAGTCCGACAAGTTCCAATGTTTTTGAGATACATTTTTGGTCTGGAATGCCCCTTTGTACCCGCTGAATCTCTAAATTTTGTTTTGCAGTCATATCTTTATACAATGCAGGCATTTCAATCGTACAGCCAATTTTAGTACGTTCATGCTGCAAATAATCTGTTTTTCCGAACAGAGTAATGATACCGCTGCTTTTAAATGCTAATCCCGTCAATATACGGATTAGGGTAGACTTTCCAGCGCCGTTTTCACCGACTAACCCATATATTTCTCCCCGGTTAATTGAAAAATTAACATTTTGTAATACATGGAAATTTTTGTAATTTTTACAAAGTTCTGTTGTTTGACAAATAATCTCTGACATTTTACCAACTCCTTTCCATGCTAATTTACAATCCAAATCTAAAAAAAATCTAAAGAAATAAAAATTATTTCAGTTTATACCCAATCCCCCATACAGTTTCTATATAATCAGTATCCGTATGCTTTTTTATTTTTTTCCGAATGTTACTGATATGCGTGTTGATTGTATCATTATCGTAGGCATATTCTTCCTGCCAGATTGATTCATAAATATTTTGTTTTGAAAAAATTTTTTGCGGATATTGTAACAGAAGGATTAAAATTGATAATTCTGTTGATGTAAATTGTACGATTGCTCCTTTTATATAGGCATTACAGTTTTCGATTTTAATATCCTTATACTTTAAGTGAATATCCGCTTTCATGGGAGCAGTTACACTTCTTTTTAAGTTAGCCTCAATCCTTGCAAGTAACTCAAAAAGGTTAAAAGGTTTTGTCATATAGTCATCTGCTCCCAAACGCAGTAAATCTATTTTGGATTGTACCATTGTTTTTGCAGACACAACAATTACAGGAATATCTGTATATGTTCTTAATTGCTTTATCACACTATCGCCATTTAGAATTGGAAGCATTAAATCCAAAATGATAAGGTCTGGTAAAAATTTCTGGCATAGGTCTATTCCCTCTCTTCCATTAGGGGCAGAATACACTTCATAATTGTGATTTATCAGAAACTTTGTTATCATGTTGCAAATATCGATATCATCTTCAATGATTGCTATTTTTTTCAATTTTATATCCTCCATATAAAGTAGGGTATACTTTAATTTTGATTGCTTAAAATATGCTTTCATTATACGGCATAATAGAAATGAACTCAAGGCAGAGCATGGAGTATCAATAAAATGTATTTGTAACTTTGATTGGGAAAATAAAAAATACTGGGGAATGGCACTGTATAAGATAGCTTGCTTTCTGCTTTTTGGTTTCTTTGGTTCGGAATAGTGTGGTGCTGGCAGTCTATCTCTTGTTTTCGGTTGCTTGCTTCTTTACCGTACATGAGCATTTGCGCCCGGATTGTCATTCCCGTATCCCTCAAGCAGATTGATAACGCCCCATACGCCAACGCCTGCTCCGATTGCTGTTACGACTGTCTTTAATCCTGTAAACACCGAATAAAGTGATATTTACAGCGGAATTGTTCTGTAAATTGGGATTTTTATTTAAGAATTGTTATTTCCCCGCCCCACCCGGCAGACTGCCGATGAAACGGTAATGAATTTCGATAGACTGGACTTTCTCACCGTCAACCTTGCGGACATCGCCCACATAGATTTTAGTAATCAGTTCCCTTATGATGCCTGCCGTCAGTTCCTGCAGGTCATTGTACTGGCGGATCAGCGCAACCCACTTTTCAGCGTTCTGTGCTGTTTCCCTCCGTTCGCTGTTTTCTTCCTCGAACAGCGCAAGCTGTGCTTTCAGTTCCCCCTGTTCCTTCCGGTACTTTGGCAGGAGCAAGTCAATCTCGTCCGCCCCTGCCTTGCCTAAAGCATAATCCTCATAGAGTTTGGCAATGACTTTCTCGACCTCCCCCAGACGCTTTTCAAGGGAAAACTTTTTCTCAATAACTGTGCCAGCGTCAGTCTTGTTCCTGTTTTCATGCTCCATAACTTTGTCAAGGACTGCCTTCTCGTCCTTCAGCGCCAGCTTTGCCCACTCCCGTATGTCCTTTAAGACCGCATCATGCAAATCCTGTTCGTAGATACGGTGCGGCGTGCATCCCTGCCTGCCAATCTTTCGGTATTCCATGCAGGAGCCTACATAAATCTTCTCCGCCCTCTCCGGCACAAAGGATATGCGCCGGCTGCAGGTATCGCAGAATACCATTCCCGAAAAGATGCTCGCTTTCCCTGTCCGCTTGCGTGACCTTGTGGGATTGGCGAAACTTTCCTGCACTCTCTCCCACAGCTCCCTCTCCACAATCGGCTCAAACACGTCCTCGACAACCACCCATTCCTCCCTCGGTCTTACAAAGGATTTGCCGACTTTGAAGATGTGTGTCTGCCTCTGCGCCACAAGGTTCCCAATATAGACCTCATGCTGGAGAATGGAACGCACCGTTGTGTCAAACCAGCGGTAGTTTGCCGCATTCCCCTCGCCCTTGTAGCCCTGCCATGCCCTCTCGCCCCGTACATGGTGCCAGTATGCTGGAATCGGTATCTTTTCCGCCCTTAAATAGTTGGCGATTGCTGCCGGCCCCCTGCCCGATGCGGATAGTTCGTACATCTTGATGACAATCGGCGCTGTTTCCTCGTCACGCAGCAGCATATGGCTGTCAGCAGGCGATTTCCTGTAGCCGAACGGCGGCACTGTGCTGTGGTAGATGCCCGCCCTTGCCTTTGTAGTAAGGGTGCTGCGGATTTTCTTGGATATGTCACGGGCATAAAAATCATTAAACAAGTTCTTGAATGGAGCCATTTCGTTATATCCAGTGCTTGTGTCGATACCGTCGCTGATCGCTATGTAGCGTACCCTCTTGCTGGGGAAATACATATCAGTGTAATACCCTGTCTGCAAATAGTCACGCCCCAGGCGTGAGAGGTCTTTTGTGATGACCGTGTTGATTTTCCCGCTTTCAATATCCGCAATCATGCGTTTAAAATCAGGTCTTTCAAAATTCGTACCGCTCCATCCGTCATCAACGTAGGTTTCGACAATCTCTATGCCGTGGTATCCCGCAAACTGTGTCAGCATCTGCTTCTGGCTTGTTATGGAATTGCTCTCACGGTCAACGTAGCCATCGTCAACCGATAACCGGGTATAAAGCCCCGCCTTTGGTGTGCCTCTGTATGTTGTCCTGCTCATCCTGTTCTCCCTTCTTCGTCCGAATCCGGTTGAATGCAGATAAGCCCTCTGCCCTCTATTATACTTTCACTGCCCGGAACCTGCAAGGTTTTTTCGTATTTATCTGAATTTAATATCGCCCTCACAAACGCATCCTGCGGTGTGCGCTCGCTGTCAAATACCCTCGTCACTATCAGTTTCGCTTTATTCAAATATATTCCCTCCAATCAATCCAATATCAGACGCTCTCTGCGTCCTGCCCTGCAAAATAAAAGCCCGGCAAGGTGTTAATTTCCCTCTGCCGGGTATCAGACGCTTTAAAAGGACGCAATAAAGACGCTTCTAAAACGCCTCCAAAGCCTTGTATTTCCTATCTTTAGACGCTAAGACACTTATTTTCCAAGTTTAAATTTAAAAAATATTTATACAGATAAAATAGGGCTGGCACAGGCGTATGTATATATAAAAAAGGATTTCGGATTTTGCCCGTCTTTGCGTCTTTTGCGTCTTAATACCCGTTCTCCCCTGTCCTCACCTTTACATGGATACCTTTAAATCCCCTTGCGGTCTTGCCGGAGCCGAGTGTAATATTATGGGTATAGTCAAGCCCGTACTGCTTCTCGTTCTGCCGCAGGTAATTGGAAAAACTGCGCTCCCCCAGCTTCTTTTCGAGGTTGTCCTCACACCACTGGCTGTATGCGCCGTAAAGCTGCTTTGACGTGGCGTGTGTGCCTTTCTCAAGCCTGATATACCCTTCCGACTGCATGAATACAATGATGTTGTTCCCGTCCTGCATGGCTTTTGTCAGGTTGTCCTCCGCCCTCTGGCTTATGGTGAAACGGTATCCGTTATCAATCAGTCGGTGCAGCCCCTCAAGACACCATAAGAAAATGCCCTCCGCTTCAGCAATCAATTTTTCGCCGAGAAATGGATCATCTTTCCTATCCGGCTCCCGCTCCTTTACGGTGAGGACTATCTGCCTGCGGAAAAAGCCGTAGGAACGGTCATACAGTGAACCGAGGTTTCCATTCCCGAAACAGATAAACCTCACGCATAAATAACCCTGTTCACTCTGCTTTCCCTTGCGTTCCAAATCCGTTTTATCTTCCAGTGTCACTATGGACTTGATATTGTTCGTCTGCGGCAGTGCCTCCAGCTTCATGTCATCATCAAGCATCAAAAGTTTCCACTCAAGGTCTGCCCGTGCGAAGCGGTCAACCTCCACTTTCTGTATGCTGCCTGTGTTCATACTGTCACCGAGCAAAGCACGAAGCACCCTGCCGATGCGTGACTTGCCCTCTCCGCCTTTGCCTATGACAATCATCATTTTCTGCCCTTTTGTCGTAGGTAACAGAACATATCCCATAAACTCCTGCAACGTGATAATATCCTCCGGCACTAATAGCTGCCCAAGAAAGGCAAGCCAGCGTGACGGTTCCGGCGCATCAGGCGCATACCTTACGGGAAGCCTGTTCATGCAGAATTCTTTCTGCGCAGAGAAGCCCTTTGATAAAAAGTATGTGCCGTTTGCCACATGGATACGGTCTGTCTGGAACGGCAGCGGCGGCGAGTAGCTCCTGATCCGCAGCACATCAAGGAGTGATGTAGCCTTTTTTGCGATGCCTGATGTGACATAAGGTGCAATCTTGTAATATATCTCCGTCTTAATCTGCTCCGCATCACCGACTGCCCCGTTTATGTCAAAAAAAGTGCCGTGTATGCACTTCATAGGGTGCCCTGCGAGGAAATCCTCACAGAAAAGCACGTCATTGACTTTGTTCCCGTCAAACCATGTTTCCGGCTGTGATGCCTGCTCCATTTTCTCCATTGTCTTTTCCAGCGCCGCTTTCTGCTCTGGCGGCACACTGTTCCAGTCTTCTTTCAATTTTCAACACTTCCTCTCCATAATCCGTTACTAACTGCACACGCTCCGATAGCGGAGCGTACAATAACACATCAAGCAGATACTCAATATAGTCTTTCTTTTCCAATGCTTCACAGAATAACGGGTTCCATTCCCCATCCGGCTTCTGCGGCGCATACTGTTCTTTCCACTGCCTTAAACAGCACAGGTAATCGGAAAGCACACGGAAACACTTCTTTTCCGCCCTCTCAAACCTCTGCTCCGGTGACAGCTTCCGCTTGCGCTTTGGCGGCGGCTTCCTGCCCCTGTTATCCTCAAAACTGATACCGAAATCCGACGCAATCCGCAACGCCGCTTCCTTCTTCCCAAGCCCGTAATACTTCGCCACAAAATCAATGGCATCGCCCTTTTCCCCGCACCCGAAACAGTAATAGCGGCAGTCTATCTTCATGCTCGGATTTTTATCCTTATGGAACGGGCAGACCGCCATGCCATTACGGTTTATCTTTATCCCGCAATGCTCCGCCGCCTGCCTTGCGGTAACACCATTCTCCCTTATCGCTTCAAATACATTCATGCAGCCCTCCATCCAAAATCCCCGCAACGCAAAAAGGGCAGCTACAAACCTATACTCAATAGGTTCATAACTGCCCTGCCGCTGTGTATTCCCTTAATCAAAAATCTAATAATTGTCTATATATTTATGCCTGCACCCGTCCGCCCAGTTTCCAATCAGCGCATAGTATAATGGGATAACATGGCTGTTGTCCTCCGCAGCCTTCACGCCGACATACCCGTTATGCGCACTGAATGTTTCAAAACAGAGCGCAGCATCCTCAAGCTGCTCCGAACCGACGATATCCTCCGAGAGATAGACCATGCCGCCTTTTGTCACCCTGATCTAGTTGTTGTGCCTATCATTCCCGCAGGCAATCAGCATACGGAACTGTTCAAGGGTGATTGTCCTGATGTCATACGCTTTTATTCTCTGCCCGTTCAAAATAATAGATTTTCCCTTCTGTATGGGAAACATTTCCTCTTGTATCATCCGCCAATATAAATCCCCGTTTTTACAAAATTTTATATCCTGCAAGTAGCTTCTGGGAGAGAAGCCCACATTGGAATCGCACCATCATCTCTATGACCGCTTTACGGAAGTATCATTATCAGGAAACAGTGTCATGGCGCAAGGTTCCCACACCTTGTTTGCTTTAAAACATCTCTCGCTCTTGCCTGTCCAGTACAGGCAGTCATGGCGTGCTTTGGCACAGCTCGGCTGTTTCATACGTCTTGCAGGATTGTCCGTATTCAGTTGTCAAAATGCCGCCGTGTTTTCGGTTAAATTTCCAGCTTGTCCGCCCCGTACTTGTGGATAATCCGGAACAGGATTTCCTTCTCTTTCCCCTCCGCCTTACGGTAAAATCTGCACAGCAGTTCAAGCTCCGTTTCCGTCAGGGTATTTATGTAAGGCTTATAACTTTTCATAATGAAAATCCCGCCTCCCTCGCCCGGTTTTGTGTAAATCGGATAGTCAAACGACAGGACGGCTATATCATGGAGAATCGTCCGGCTTGCAACGTCAAATTCCCACGCAAGCTCTCTTGAAGTTATATGCCCTTTGGCAGATAAAATGCTGATGATTTCCATTCTCCTGTGTGCCGTATCCATACCGCATCCCTTTCATTTCCAGCTTGAAAACTGCCGGAATTATTTATGTATTCCTTTCACAGTACGGCCCAAATTCATGTATGATTGACAGCACTGTTTCCCTGTCTTTTCCCGCACATGAAACAGCGAGTTTTTCCAAGCATTCCAGTTGCTCTTGCGAGAGTGTATTCTGGTTTTTCCCAACGCCGTCCATCAGGAAATAGCCGCCGTTATATCCCTGTTTTGAAATGACGGGAAGTTCCTCACCTATGACTTCAAAATCCCTGCTTATGGACTTCCTGCCTACACAGTACCTGCCCATAAGTTCCGCCACGGTCAGCTTCTTTCCCGACAGCAGCATACGCTCAATCTCCCTGCGCCGCCGGAATGCATGGTCTAACATTTTCTCACCCCCTTTCTCCGCTGTTTCTGATGTTAATTGTAGATAAAGTAATATCCCCTCTATGGGGGCATTGCCTTAAAAATTTCTAATTTTTTCTGCAATGCTGGAAAAGCCTGAAGTCTTTTCCGTGAAGAATAGCAAGCACTGCCTGTGTTCCCACACAGGCTCCGATCTCCCCAAATTCCCTGAAGCGGGAATCTGGAAAAATCTGCTTGCAGAGGGCATATCCCCCTGACCCCCTTTGCGCTCAAAAAATCACAAAACCCTCTGCCGGAGTTTTGGATTTTTTTACACGAATGTCCCATGTATGAGGGCATTCATTTTTGTAAAATCCCATTAAAAACCTGATAAGGAGAGTGCATCAAAAATGGCTAAGCGTGAGCGCAAAAACGAGTTAAAAATATTCCTGAGTGACGACGAACAATACATACTGGAGCAGAAAGTAAAAATCTCTGGCATGAAAAGCAAATCCGCCTTCCTGCGCCGCCTGATTCTTTATGGCTTTGTCTATGACCTTGACTATTCCGATTTACGGGATTACAACGCCACACTCGGAAAAATCAGTGGCAACCTGAACCAGATCGCAAAGCGCATGAACGCAACGGGCAATGTGTATAAAGCCGATGTTGAGGAAGTGAAAAAGCTAATGAAACAGGTATGGGATACACAACTAGCAATGCTGAAAAAACAGCCCTCCATGAAGCAGTAAATTGTTCCTAAATTCCTGCCGAAAATAAAACAGCAACAAGCCAATTTCTCCCGCAAATCTGTAAAAGAAAAAAACACACCAAAATCTAAAATCAGACAAATTTCGCACCATCAAAAAAGGTGTATCGCATTGAAGTTTTAACCTTCATTTCGATACACCTTTATGTGTAAAAGCTGCTGTTGTCTTTTCTTTTTTACTGGTTCATGCCTGTGTATATTCTGGCGGATTTTCTTCATGTATATTCCCTCCGGCTTCATGGCACATAATGTTATCAACATGGTTATGCAAGAGCCAAAGCCGACAAACCATGATTTTACACGTTCATCGGCTCTGCGTCTGGCTCTTTGATAACATTTATTTGTAATTTTTTTGCCTTAATCAAAGTTTCTCTCTTACATATTGGGCAGTAGAGTGGATAATTTGCTAAAATAATGTCTTCTCAAATTTTACTTCCGCAAATGGGACATAAAATCTAATTTATTTTCTTCGGCTTATTTTTGCTCATAACTATTTCTTTTTTCCTGTATTTCTTTTTTGCTCTTTATTTTATATCCTGCGAAATTTAGTCCATATGCAACAAGGAACGTGATGATATTGCCTATCAGTTCTGTAACAGGGTCAGATTTCTGAATGCCTACATACATTTCAGTGCTTACTATTTCACTGTCATTTCCAGTATCATCTTCTGTATTTCCCGTTTCATCATTATTGCCGATAGATTTATCGCCTCCATATATTTCTTCTCCCTCTGAAATAAGCCCTTGTTCCAACATATACTCATACGCCTTTTTATCTAATTCGCTGTATAACTCATCCATCAATTCATCATTTTCATTCTCTGAAATATCCTGATGTGGCTCATTGCCAGCAGTTGAACTATCAAATATATTCCCTGCCACAAACACTGTCAACTGACTTGCACCCCATGATAACAGCGTGAGAATGATTGCAATACAAATACCATATTTCCAAGTCCATTTAATCCGATAGCCGATTACAAAGGAAACAATAGCAATACATAGAATGGGAACAACAAGCACTGAAATCATAAATAATCCTAAATTTCCCACACAAAAGGTAACAGCCAAATAATTGACCAGTAAGAGGACGCACGCCGTAGCAAAAAGCGATAACGCTATAAATAACAAATGATTTGTTTTTTTCATCTTAAATCCATCCTTTCAAATTTCCTTGCGGTAATTTCAACAAAAACCACCATAACAACCAGATAGAGCAAGCATAGAAGCCCTGCTGTCGTTGGAGTAATCATGCCGTAATCAAGCAGGCTGCCAACATATGCAGGAACAAGATACTGAACAACTGGAAAAAACTGCATAATAAGGAGCAATGTTGTTGTTCCGATTGCCAGCATAAAGCATATTCCTGTTTTAAAACGAAGTGAGAACAGAAATACAATTCCCGCTGTAACCAAAGCATCTATCAAAACAAAAAAGCCGCTCATCATAAATTTTACAACGCCATAAGACAGTATTGCTTCTGAAAGAAATTCACCTGTTCCATAATCTGTACGGATTATCAAGCCATAATAGCATCCAATAGAAAAGCCGATGTAGCAGATATAGACAAGCAGCATGAACAGAGCCAGAACAAACATTTTTGCATACACAAGTTTTTTTCTGGAGCATTGCCGCAGGACTGCCATTTTTATCTGTCCCCTGTCAATTTCCGCAGAAAATGAATTTACAACCACAAGGGAAAACAGCACTTGGAACAGTCCCGTCATGCCGAGCAGATTCCATTGTCCGAGTGCAAAATCTAAAGCACCCGATGGTGTCATCTGCAAAAGCGGGGCATCCGTCATTATGGAATAGGTATAAAACATGGGGATAAGGAATACTGCAAACAGAATCAGTGAAAGCGGTTTTTTCAATAGCTTCCGGAATTCTACCCGAATAATCAGTCCAAAACTCATTCTATCACCTCCTACGCTTTTATGTCGCTTGCCCGTAAAAGAATAACGGAAAGGACAAGAAATACCATGCAATAACCCAGATACAGTCCTGCATATGCGAAACCGTTTATTGTTTCTCCCGCCTTTTCCAAGAAATAACTCGGCATATTATAGGGTATGAAAAGTTTGATTTTACCCATAAAATCCGTGTATAGGCTTGCGAACCATACAATATAGGAAACCGAAAAGCAAGGAAAAGTTTTTAATTTCATGCCAAGCAGAAATGTCACGGCTAATCCGTTCCCTATTCCTAACAGAGTAAAGCCAATATAACCAATCTGCGCCCATAACAGTTCATCAAATAGCATTCCACTCGCAAATTCCGTTTTACTGACAAACACGGCATAAATAAGGAGCTGCCATAGCAAAGACAAAAGGAATGTTCCTGTTATCAGCAGAAAAAGGGAGAGATATTTTGCAGACACAATTTTGCTCCTGCTGCATACCCGTATCAATTCTGACTTTATCTGCCCGTTTTCTAACTCGCTTGACAAAGAAAAGGCCGCTAAGATTATAGTTACAAGGAAAACAATATACTTGCCTTGCTCCATCATATTAACTGCAAATCCAATTCCCGATAAAGATTTTGCAACTGCGTCTACACCGCCACCACCGCCGTCTGCCACAAAAAAGGATAGCCCTAACGACATTCCCACTCCAAATAAAATGGCAGGGGCGAAGAACAGAAGTAATAGAAATGAGATTCTTTTTCGCAGGAGCTTTACAAATTCAACTTTTACTACTGAAAAAAACGACATATGCCCCTCCTTTATGAAAACAATGTTTCAAGCGGTCTGTCCTCACGGATAATTTCATAAATTGTAAACTTGCGTTCATGCAGACAGCAGAGTGCAGGGTCAAGCGTTTTTTCTCCGTGGGACAGATGAAGCTGTCTTTCAGAAATTTTCTTTACATCGCAGCCATACGATTTCAGACAGTCCAATAATTCTTCCGTAACCTCTTTGTCTGTTATAATGCGGTATTCTTTATTTTGTCGTGCCAAATCCGCATAAGTTCCAAAGTATTTCACATGACCATCTTCAATTACAACCAATTCCTCGGAGAGTTCTTCAACCTCGGAGAGCTGATGGCTTGAAAAGATGATAGAAGCCTGCTTTTTACTGCAAAGCTCGGTCAGCTTTTCTTTTACAATCGTAATTCCAAGAGGGTCAAGCCCAACAAAAGGCTCGTCAAGTATCAATAGCTTCGGCTCGTTAAGGAGTGCCTGCGCCAGTGCCAGACGCTGCTTCATCCCAAAAGAAAACCCTTTTACCCGTTCTCTGGCATTTTCGTCTAAGCCTACAAACTTGAGCAATTCCATGATATTCTTTTTCCGATTGGAATTATCTCTATGTGGTGTGGACATCAATAAAATTTCCAGATTATCAAAGGCTGTCATATCCTCAAAGAAAGCAGTATCCACAAGTACACCAATACGGTTCATGGCATGGGTATCTTTTGCATCAAGTTTTTTCCCCTCAAAATAAACTTCCCCAGAATGATTTAAAAGCCCCAGAACAGATTTCATCAGAGTTGTTTTTCCAGAGCCGTTTTTTCCAAGCAGCCCGACAATTTTACCCTGCCCAACCGTAAAATTGATATCTTTTAATACTTCATGCCGCCCAAAGGCTTTTTGGAGATGTCTGACTTCTAAAATATTTTCCAATGGCGTTTCCTCCAATCCTGTAATTGATACAAATAATTGTAGCTTGAGTTTTTACAAAAAAGAATAGGACTTCCGTGCAAAGAAATTACACAAAAGTCCTATTGACAAGATTGGATTACTGTATTTGCTATGATGCTTTCCTATTGTTTATACGGAACTGCTGTCAACGATTCCAAGCTCAACGCCTTTTAATACAGCCCCTATTCTGGAACGCACATTCAATTTCCGTAAAATAGACGTAATATGGTTTGCTACCGTTTTTTCAGATATGCTAAGAGCCGCCGCTATTTCTTTTCTGGTTAAATCCTCCCCCATAAGTTTTAGGATTTTTGTTTCAGTTTCGGTTAATTTCTCTTCAAAAGGACTATCCGTAGGAAATACTGCTACGGATTCCAGACAGACTTTACGGATGGTAGAAGATAACATTTCAATAGGCTCTTCTTTTGAAGCAAAAGCATCTGCACTGCTTCCTTTTGCAAGCTGTCCCATATTGTAGCCAGACATAAGGACAATTTTCATCTCTGGGTATTGACGTTTCATTTCATCTGCCAGCTTTATCCCGTTATAAACTCCCATACGGATGTCCATAAGTATGACATCTGGCACTGTTTTCTCTAAAATATCCATTATCTGTGCGGGGGAAGTAACGACTTCCATAACTTGAAAATCATCTTGTTCATCCAGTTCCTTTGCCAGTCCTGACGCAACCATAGCATGGTCATCTATAACTATAATTTTTATCTTCATTTTCAATCCTCCTGTTTTGGAACATAAATATTGTATTTTGTGCCTGCGTTTGCGGCAGATTGTATATCCATTCGTCCCGACAGCCCTGCTATCTGCCGTTTTACTGTATATAGTCCCATATGTGAGCTTTTCAGCAAGGCATTATCTCCCAATGAATGAAATCCTTTTCCATTGTCCGCTATCTGTATATAATACCCGTCTGCATCTTCATCAAGCAACAGACTAATTTCAGAACCGCCAGAATGTTTTGCTGCATTTGTAACAAGCTCTTTTGAAATGCGGTAAAATGCAAGGGCGTATGCTTTCGGCAAAATTCCCTCTTTGTATTGGTATTGGAATGAGATTGTTACGGCAGGATAGGCTTTTCTAATCTCATCTGCAAAAATATATAAGCTTTGCTCTAATCCCAAATCCTCCACCATCGTTGGGTAAAGATTATGGCTGACGCTCCTTATCTCTGCAATCAAATCTGACAAAGGCTGTTTCATATCCTCATACCGCCCACTTTTATCTGATTGAATTTTTCGATAGAAAGCAATCAAGGACTGTAATACGTCATCGTGCAGATAAGCAGATAATTCCTGTTTTTCTTTTTCAAGCTCATGAAGCAGTTTAAGCCCTGCGGATTCTTCTGTACTTCCTTTATGGTAAAAAAATCTCCATAATCCTGCCAGTAATGGGGCAAGAAGCAAGATATTTATAACTATCAAAACCCATATAGGCGTGTTGGCATATAAAAATAAAATGACATTTATCAATCCAAAATATAGTGGGACGATTATAAACCAGCGGGATTTCAAACGCACATCTTCAAGAGAAAATGCCCTGTGAAGCAAAGTAAAAATAATTGCAATGCTAACTCCCGAAAAAAGCAATAATGGCAATTGATTCAGCATAGTTTCCGTTGGCTGCATAGAAATTTCTACAAAGACTTCTTTTTCTGTCTGTCCATTTTGAACCAGATAAATATTCGGCAGAACAGACATGGCAATATACAGTAAAATTCCTGTCCCAATTCCTAAGATAAGAATTTTACTCTGTTTTCTTGTGTAGGAATTGCTTTTCTTATAGTTTGCCTCCATAACGATTATGGAACAAAGTGCGGATAAAACAATACAAGCATTTACGCTGACATCTGCAAAAATGTATAACCACAACTTTTCCGTTTTGAAAAATGCCAAAATCTGAACTATCAGACTGGCAAATGCAATACAGATTAATGCCAATCTAAATATCTGGAACAGCTTTCGGCTTTTCAGCAAAGTTAAGTACCCGACAACTTGAAAAAGAAGTATGCTGCTCCCTAATGTGAATACAGCACGAATAAAAGAAAGAGAAAATTCATTGAACCGATTACACGGGGCAAGTGAAATGGATAACCCAAGCAGCAATGCGTATACAGCAAATAATTTGCCAATTTTGTATTGCCGTAGCTGTAGCACTGAAAAAAGAGAGATTCCCAATAAAACAATTCCCACATTTAGAAAAAGCAGGCTGTCAAATGGGATGATTGTTAAAATCCCTTTTTTCTGGTAGGAACGGAAAGAGATAAAATTCATAATTATCAAGCTAATAACCGTTATCAGAAATATTGATATGAGTATAAATTTTAGCGTTTGGCTCTTGTCTAACCTATATTTCATCTGTTTCACCACTTTTCTTATGTCTGTCTTTCGTTGGCTTCTTGGCATCTTTGGGTATGAGCCAGACATGGTTAATATTCATAATGCCCTCAATGCGTTTTTCTTTGCATAACCGCTGTACCCACCGAAGCGACACATTCCATTTTTCAGCGGCTTCCTGTGCTGTCATATATTCAAACATTTTTGACCTCCTGCTGTGTACTGTATATAGTATAGCCGTTAAAACGAACTAAATCAATAGCATAAATACGAAGCCCTATAGAAGTAAAATATGTAAGGCAAAGGAACAACAGAGGATTAAACCCACCTGCTTTTTTGCATAAAAAAGCCCTGCATTGTATGCAGAGCTTTCCTACATCTCTTTTACCTCTCTAATTAGAGCGCTTTCTTTTCTTACAACTCATTTTACAGACTTATCCCCGCTTGTTTCAAAAAATCAGCTTTTCGTTCGGTAAATTCCGACTGTTTTTCTTTTGAAAGGCTCTCAAACACCCCCTTATACCCCTTTTCCATTAAAGGAGTGCCTTTTGCAATAAGATACAGCTTCATATCAAGCCATTCCTGCCATAATCCCTCAAACAATGCCTTACTATCCGTAAAAGTTGCATCTTCCTCAAAACCATGCGGCGGAGTATAGTATTTGAGCATCACAAAACCATATCTGCCTACATCAACCACTACAATATCCGCCATCTCATACAGCTCCGCAAACGCATCAGCCACTTTCTGGCACTTTGCCCGTTCTTCTTCTGTGATATAAATTTTCTTCTCCATATTGCTTTACCTCGTTTCTTCTAAGATTGTACCACTTTTATCTTATGAGGGCTATCTACATACACCAGATTTTCACTTTGCTTGTTCTTCCCATTTTTCACTTTACTCACAATTCACACCTGTTACCGCTGTTGTAAAAAATGCCATGTTTCTACCTCTTTCTTTCTCAAAAATAGTTTTTGTCTGGTTTCTGAAAGAGTTTTTCATGTTAAAATGCCCTGCCTTATGGTAAAATAAAGACAGGGCAATCCTTTAGGAAGAACCCTGCGGGCATCCGGCACATTCAGTTTGGCGATTGGCTGTGCCGGGCGCTTTGTTTTTGTCCTTTCCCAAGTACATTCAAAACTCCGTTCCACTTCTGGACTTTTTGTCCAAAAGTTTTGTAGCTGGTTGACGGGTTCCATATTCAGTTTTTCAATATTCAGTTGTCATGCTTCAATCACGCCTGCATCCTCCACCTCATCAACGGTGTCATTGTCCCTGACTTTCGCTTTACACAGGTTCTTTACATATTTTTCGATGTCTAAGGCGTTCTTGTCATCAAAATCGGACAGAAGGCGGTACTGCTTATGCTTTGTGATGTCAAACTTATTGGAGAAAAAAGGTCTTACCCCTCTAAGCTGCATGATGCACTTCCCTCCGTCCATGACTGCAATCTCATCTTGGCTCATAAGCTCTTTGACACATTGTCAAGTGAAGAATTCATTCCTTTTGCTTTTTCATACACGGAATCTTGTAGATGTTCTATAAATGTGCTAAACTATAGCAAATCAGAATATAAGGAGAAATATATATGCGTATTTGGAAAATAGTATTTTCGGTTCTGACAGTTGTTTTTGGTTCTATTGGATTGATGAAATTACTGCCTTATGATATAACGTTACCTATTATGTTTGTGTTTATGGGATTAGTTATGTCATTAAATGCGAAAGAATGCTATGATAAAAAATCGAAAACAGATGCTGCTATTTTTGGCGGAGTAGCAATTTTTGTTTATGCAGTCACAGCATTTAATTTGGTTAGCCGATTGCTATAATTCAAATTTGCGAGGGAAAATATATGATTAGAATAAGACCATATAAAGCTTCGGATGTAGATACGATATTATCGTGGTGTCAAGATGAAAAAGCATTTTATCAATGGACAGCAGGTGTACTTGGTAATTACCCAATAACACAAAATGAATTTTGCTTTGTTGAATCTCTAATGCCGTTTACTGCATTTGATGAAACTGGAATTGTTGGTTTTTTTACACTAAGGAATCCTGATGAATCTTTGGATGAATTACGCTTTGGATTTGTTATTATAAATCCTCACAAGAGAGGAAAAGGCTATGGAAAAGCTATGCTCCAGTTAGGTCTAAAATTTGCATTTGAAATATATGGAGCAAAAAAAGTATCATTGGGTGTTTTTGAGAATAATCTTCCAGCTTATTACTGTTATAAGGCAGTCGGTTTTAGCGACGTAGTTCTTGATACAACAGAAAGATATTGTATTCTGGGTGAGGAATGGAAGTGCAAAGAATTGATTATGGAAAATAGATAGATTCCAGTTTATAGATTTGAACAAATCGGTATTTAAGGAGTTGTTGAAATGGAGATTAGATACATCACCAAAGATGATAATCCTCTTGAAATAAGCAAAATATATGAAAGTAGTTGGAAATACGCATATAAAAACATTATTCCTCAAAACTATCTTAATAGTATTCCAACGGGGCAATGGGCTAATAGTATCAATAAAATTGGTATGAATAACCTTGTTCTGATAGAACATGGGCGTCTTATAGGTACTGCAAGTTTCTGTAAATCAAGATGGGAAAAATACAGCGAATATGGAGAAATCGTTTCCATATATTTTTTGCCTGATTACATTGGAAAAGGATACGGTAGGTTATTGCTTAACAAGTGTATTAAAGAATTAAAACAATGCGGATTTAGTAAAGTGCTTTTATGGGTTTTGGAGGATAATCATAGAGCAAGAAAATTTTATGAAAAAAACGGATTTATTTATTCAGAAGTATTTCGGGATGATAATATCGGTGGGAAAGATATAAGAGAGGTATTGTATTTCCTTGTATAGATAAATTCAAATTTGTGAGGATGAATGTGATGCGTGAATTGATGTTGGTTAGGCCATCTAAACTATATGCAAAACAAGTCATGTCATATAAAGAAGAAATGTTACAATGTGGAGATAGTTTTGATGGTTGTGCAGGTCTTGAAGATGTCCAATCATTTGATGAGTGGATTGACTTTGAGAGAAGATTAAGAGAAAAATATAAAAGCGGATATGTTCCATCAGAAGTGTTTTTAGCGGTAAGGCGAAAAGACGATTTTGTTGTTGGTATGATTGATTTTCGACACCCATTATCGGATTTTCTCAAAAATTTTGGGGGTAATATTGGATATAGTGTTCGTCCGTCAGAAAGACGAAAAGGTTATGCGTCTGAAATGCTGGGATTAGTTTTACCTTTTTGCCGTGCGTTTGGAGAAAGCAAGGTTTTAGTAACCTGCGATAAGCGAAATGTAGCTTCGCAAAGGACGATTATTAAAAACGGTGGAGTGATGGAAAATGAAATTGTTGATACAGTGGGATTAAGTAAAAGTGGCATTATTCAAAGATTTTGGATTTCAATATAGTGTCTTTCTCAACCATTTCCAGTTTGACATACTGGGAAATCGCAATTTAAAGGAGAAAATTATGAATATAGAACAATTTTGGAAAGCCGTTCTTGCCCAAGATGAAAGAGAAATTAGAAAATACTTTCATGCAGAAGCCTATGTAAATTGGCATTGCACCAACGAGCATTTTACGGTGGATGAATATATTGTTGCGAATTGTGAGTACCCCGGAGAATGGGACGGACTCGTTGAAAGAGTAGAAATTGTGAATGATTTAATTATTACAGTTGTTCGTATCTATCCCAAAGATAGAAGTATTTCTTTTCATGTGACTTCGTTTATTCAAACAAAAAACGATAAAATTACAGCAATGGACGAATATTATGCCGATGATGGAATGGCACCACAATGGAGATTGGATAAACGCATTGGGACACCTATCAAATAAATCCCAGTTTTTTCTGGAAGCCGGAGAATAGGGAACCCGGCTTCTTTTTCGTGTACGGGCAAAAAGAAAACCCTTCCCCCAAAAAGAGAGAAGGGCATTGCCGTTATTCTGTTACCGCCGGTATCTCCCCGACAAAGTTATAAATGATTTTGATTTCCTGAAATTTCTCCCCGTCAACCTTTTTCACCTCCCCCACCAGAATCCGGCTGATAAGGCGGTTTAAGATACCCTCGTCCAGTTCCCGGACTGCGGCGTACTGCCTGATTTCCCGGATAAAGGTGCGGACATCACTTTCCTGCTCGTTGGAGCGGCGCAGGGAGAGTGCCAGTTCTTTTAGCTGCTTCTGGTTTTCCTCCTGTTCCCGCTCCATTGCCGCCGTCAGCTTCACAAACCGCTGCTCGGACAGGATTCCCTTTGCCTTGTCGGTATACAGGTTCAGGAACATATCGTCAATCTCCCGGTTCCTTGCTTCCAGCCGCTCCCGTTCCTTCTCCATCTCCGAAGCGTCCGCCAGATACCGCCGCTCCATGCGGCTGCTGATCCGCTGGTAGAACGATTCCACGTCTTTAAGCGCCATTGCCGCAAGTTCCTGAATATCCTTCAGCACAAGGTTGTACAAATCCCTCGCTTCCACCTTATGGCTGGTGCAGGAGTTCTTCCCAAGCCGGTTATACGTCTGGCAGATATAATACGCCTTGTCTATCGGCTCCCGTTCCTCGCCGGTAAAGCGGTTCTTCCCGGTTCTGCCCACCTTCTCATAGCGTACCTGCATGGACTTCCCACAGGTGGCACAGTAGATAATGCCGTGGAACAGGTTGTAGAAGGGGCAAGCGTTCCCCTCCATGATAGGCGGGCGGCGGTCAATCAGTTCCTGCACCTTTTCCCAGTCCTCCGGGCTTACGATAGCTTCATGGCAGCCCTCAAGCACTTCCCATTCCTCACGGGGAATGATGTCATAGGTGTTGGAGCGGATTCCTTTCTGGTGCGTCCGGCAGACTAAATGCGCCCCCTTATAAAATGGGTTCCGCAGGATATGGCTAATCCGTGCGCTCCCCCATGAGTAATAATTCACGTCACATTCCGTATTGCCCTTTACCCGTGTGATGGGGATTTTATCCTCCATAAGCTGTTTGGCAATCCGCATACACCCCCAGCCGTTTAAGGCAAGGTCATAGATTTTACGGATAGTCGGCGCAGTGTCCGGGTCAAGGATAAGGTGTCCCTTTTCCTCCGGGTCACGCATCAGGCCAAGGGGCGGCTGCCCGCCGCAAAACTTCCCCTGACGGGAGCGTGTCATGCGCCCGGCAAGCACTTTCTTTGAAATATCCCGGCTGTACATATCATTCAGGATATTTTTGAACGGCGTAATATCCATTTCCTGCCTTGTCAGGCTGTCCACGCCGTCCGTGACCGCTATATACCTTACATTGTGTTTTGGGAAAAAGATTTCGATATAACTGCCCGCTTCAATATAGTTCCTCCCAAGCCTTGAAAGGTCTTTGGTTATCACGCAGCCCACCTTCCCAGCTTCAATGTCGGCAATCAGACGCTTAAACGAAGGGCGGTTGAAATTCCTTCCCGTATACCCGTCGTCCACGTAATACTCGTACCGGGGCATACCGTTCTTTTCAGCGTAATCTTTGAGCAAAAGTTTCTGGTTCGAGATACTCATACTCTCATTCTGGCTGCCGTCATCAAGGGAAATCCTGCAATAGAGGGCGGTTATTTTCTGATTCGATAGGTTATTTTTCCTGCTCATAGGGTTCTCCTTCTATGAACAGGGACACGATACCATGATAATACCATGCCCCCGCCATTTGTTCAACTGTTTTCTGCAAGATTCCCGGTTTTTCTCCGGTTTCCGCCCTTTAGCTGGCCTGCCGTTTCTGCCATTCCTCGAACCGCTCACAGGTCTGCCGCTCGATAAGCTGCTCAAAGGCTTCCTGCATGGTCTGGCTGCCCGCAAACTCACGGGACACGATAAACTGTACCTTTTTCTTTTTGTTCCGGCTCTGCGCCGGGCGGTCTGCTTGTTTTGCCATAGGCATTTACCTCCATAAAGATACCCGGACAACTCCGTCCGGGCGTGTGTCGTGTGCTGCCGGACAGGTGGGAGCCTGACAACGGGGGCTGACAATGGACGTTAAAAAACTCCGCACACAAAACCCGGCTTCCCGTTTCCTGTCCTGATTGATTTTCTTCCTGTTTCTCCGTTGCTTTCGTTGTCAGGGGAAGAAAAAGCCATAAAATATGGTACTTTTAGGCTCCCTTCCCGGCAACGGGCTTGACAACGGGAGGGGCAACCAGCCGGCAACCGGCTATGGCTTTCCCCCTTCCAGCCATTCCTTTGGCAGCCCAAGCTGGACGGCTTCCCCTTCGGGCAAAGGCTGGAAACCCGATTCTCCATGACCTCCGTTGTCAGGCGGCTCCGCCCGTTCCCAGCCCTTCTGGCGGTTATAGGGCGGCGGGAAATGCCGTGGATTTTCAAAGGCTTTCCAGCCCGCCGCATAATTCTTCATAATGGAATTGATGTCCCTGATGTCATACTGCTTCGGTTCCTCATAGTCAGGGTGTCCCAGCCCTTCATGGTAGATTTGCAGGGAGCATACCATCTTCCCGCCGTACCCGTCCAAAAAGTTCAGAATCCGGGTGGCAAGGGTGTCCTCCGGCATGAATGACCGCTGGTGTTCTTTCAGATACCGTTCCATTGCCGGGCTTAATTTCAGCTTTACATCCCCTTTCCGGTAAACCTCCATGACCTCCGCCCACATCTGCCCGATATAGGCTCTGGAAGCGGCTTCATCTTCCAGAATGTGAACCTCTGCCGCTTCCGCCTGCACCTGCACCGGCAGGAAACGCCGGTTCCCGGTGCGGTCAAGGGGCAGGAAGTCCAGCGTGTTGGAAGTCCCGGCAAACACGCACTGCCGCTTGTGGTCTTTTGGGTGGACTTCATAGGGGGCTTTGTAGGTTTCCTTCTGGCGGCTCAAAAAGGACTTAATATCCTCAATGCTCTTTGCGTTCGCCGTGGCAATCATCTCCGACATTTCAATAATCCAGTGGCCTTGCAGCTTCCGGTATACGTTATCATCGTCCAGCTTCCGCAGGTCATCGGAAAACCACTCGTCCCGGACAGCGAGGAACCGGAAAAAAGTGGACTTCCCGGCTCCCTGGCTGCCCACCAGACAGAGCATGACCTCAAACTTCGTCCCCGGCTTGAATACCCGTGTCACCGCCCCCAGCATGAACAGCAGGAGGACTTCATAATTGTAATCGCTCACCTCCGCACCGAGGAAATGGCGCAGGGCATAGCGCACCCGCTCCGTCCCGTCCCAGTGCAGGCTGTTTAAATAATCACGGACAGGGTGATACCGGTATTCATTGGCGGCTACCTTGATAGCCCCCTCGATCCGCTTCTCTGATGTCAGTCCGTAGTGTTCCTCCAAGTATAGAACCAGATATTGAATATCCACGTCCGTCAGGCGGTTCCCATCCCGATACCAGCCAAGGGGCTTCACAATGTCAACCCGGTCAGTCAGGAGATTGCTGCTGAACGCCCCTCTAAGCAGCGGGTCATGCAGGAACACCGCCCTGTAATTCCCCGGCGTGTTGGCGGTCTGCCCCTTCTGCGTGGTTTCCAGCATCTGCCGGACTTCCCCCACCGTCTTTTCACCGTTCCGGCTGTCTGCGGCTATCTCCACGGCTTGTCTGGCCTCTGGCGGCAAACTCTGATACCCTCCGCTCAATCCGTTCCACCTCCTTCCCATGCCCCGTGATAACGGCGGCTTTTTCCTCCGCTGTCCCGGTCAGCAGCGTGTCTAAAAGATAACCCACATACTCCCGCTTCTGCATGGCTTCCACGAACAGCGGGTTCCACCCGTCCCCCGGCGATTTCGGCGCATACGCTGTTTCCCAACGCTCCAACAGGCGGAGATAATCACTAAGCACCCGGAAGCATTTCCGCTCCGCCTGCAGGAACCGCAGTTCTGCCGACACGCTCCGTCTTGCCGGTTTTGGGGAAGCCCGCCCCCGGCTGTCATAAGAAATGCCAAAATCCGAAGCCAGCTTTTTCGCCGCTTCCAGACCGGGCAGCCCGTAAAGCCTTGCCACAAAGTCAATCACGTCCCCGTCCGCCTGGCAGCCGAAACAGTGGAACCGCTTATCCACCTTCAAGCTGGGATTCCTGTCATCATGGAACGGGCAGCACGCCATGCCGTTCCGGTTCACCCGGATGCCGTACATTTCCGCCGCCTGTCTTGTTGTTACATTTTCCTTTACTGCTTCAAATACATTCATACCGTCCCTTCCCGGAAATAAAAAAGCATCTGCCATTTCCACAGCGGAAAGCAAATGCTTCAAATCTCCATATCTTTTTTTGTTGCTGCCCTTACGTTCCTGCGCTCCATGCGCTCCCGGTTTACCCGGTCAGCTTCTATTTTCCCCCTTGCGAGCCTGTCCTTCATGGATTCCCTCGCCTTCTCTTTAATCTGCTCCTTGTTTGCACGGCTCACCTCCGGCTTTTGGAGCGCAGACTGGACTTTCCTTAACACTTTCTGCGCCGCATTTTTAATCTGCTCCTGAACCGTACACAGGCACTTCACGGCGAAATCCCTTTTCTCCTGCGGGGCTTTCCGTTCCGGCGAAGCCAGCCACTTTTTGTAATCCTCCACCGCCCGGATGTCCTCCTTCTGCGTTTCCGCCCGGACGGTATCCGCCACAACCTCGCAGGCTTTCTCATAAGCCGTGTCCGCCACTTCCTCCACCAGCGATTCCATGTCCGCAATCTTCATGGTGACAGTGGCAAGTGCCGCCTGCTTTTCCGAAAGTTCCCGCCCTTTTTCCGCAATCAGCCCCTCCTGCTTTTCCAGTTCCTTTTCTTTTTCTGAAACGGCCTTTGCGGCTTTATCAAACTTCTTTTCCTGCTCCGCTATGGCTACGGTGTTTTTCGTCAAGGCTTCCCCCTGTGCGGAGAGTATTTTCTTCTGTTTTTCAATGATGAAGTCCTGCTTTTCCAGATAATCCCGCCCGCCGTAGGACGGCTCTGCCTGCAAGTGAAGGTTATGTGCGGCGCAGATACGGAAAAGCATCTTCCGGCACTCCGCATCAAAAGTCTGCTTGCGGTTGTTGTTCCTTCCCTTTTTCTTATCCGGTTCAGGGAGCGGCACTCCCAGTTCTTCCAACGCCTTTTCCTGCTGGGGGCATAACTCCCCATACCGGTTTTTGCAATCGAATACATGGCGCTCATGGATATGCGGTGTCCCCTCGTCCAGATGGAGCGCCCAGTCCAGAAGATGCACGTGGGAACCAAAACGCCGGTCAAACTCTGCATAAAACTCATTCACAATCTGGAACAAGGTTTCCGGCGGGACGGATTCCTCTACCGTCCCAATCTGGTAAATGCTTTCCTCCGGGCAGGTCTTATTGTTCTTTAACAAATCCCCCACCGTGCGGTTGCGTTCCGTGTGCCGGTTCTTCTCGTTCCTTGCGTTCTGGGCTTCAATGAAATCCGAATAATTCTCGGTGTAATAAGCCAGTTCTATCTGCTCAAAGCTGAAATCCGGCTGGGAAGAATCCTCCCGGCTCCCGGCGGTGGTATAGCCCCGGTAGCAGTCCCAGTATACATTTTTCTTTGCCCGCTCCGAATCAATATGACCGCTGTTTTCCACGTCAAAGCGGCGGTCATTGTGGCGTGGGTTGTACGTGCCGTTTTTGCCGGAGCGTCCGTTGTGCCGTGTCAGTTTCAATCCAAAATCCCCCTTTCCTTTTTACCGATTCCCGGGCTGGCGGGAGGGCTGCGAAGCTGCCGAACCTGCGGGGCTTGCGTCAGGTAATACCCAGTACGAATTGGCGCAAGCGCCAACTCTAGCTGGGCAAGGCGTTTCACCCTTGACCCGATAAGGACTGCCGCCCTTAACCCGCCAATGGGCGTTGCCCCTTGACCCCAACAGGGCTGCTGCGCCCCTGTACCCCGCATAAAAGGTTGCCGCCAACGTGAGTGCGCTGCGCCCGCCCACGTCAAAGACGGCTCCCTTTTTCCGTATCAGAACGCGCCGCGCTCGTTCTGATTTCCCACAGAAACCCAAGCCATGCCCCATGACAGCCGGAAAAACACGCCCAAAACAGGCATTTCCGCCGTCCGGGGCTTCCCTGATGTCTGATATCTCCACCGTGAACCACGAGGAAAATACCGGCTCCGCACCCGTTGTTTTGACCGTAAAACGCCCCCAAATCAGGCAATATCCTTCCCGCCTGGCAAGGGCTTGAAGCCGTGTTCTTTGGCATATGCCCTCGCCGCCGCCCGCCGTTCCTCACTGTAAGGCGGAACCAGCCGGATAGACAGCCGGGACTTATCCAGAACATAGGTCACGCTCCCTTCCGGCGTGGACTTCTCCAAACGGCACAGGAGCGGATATTTTTTGCTGAACTCCGCCAGCCGCCGCTTCAAGTCCGCATTGAATGTGTAAATACTGGCTTCCTTCTCACCCTCGTTGAAGTTGACAATCGTTTCCTTTTCATACTTAGACGGCTTTCCCATAAAATCCCTCCCAGTCTGTGCTTTTTTCAACCATGCGGATATGCTTCTTTGCTTCAAAATATCCTTCCATTTCCAAACGGAGATGGCGGTAAAAACAGGGATACCATTCCCCGGCTCCGCCGTCATCCAGCTTCCTTGCCAGGCACAGCACCCGGCGTTTCACTTTTTCATCCACCGTCAGGGCAGTGACCCATTTCAGCCTGCGGACGGTGTTCTCATGGCTCCCGCACCCGAAGGCATATAAAATCTTCTTTTCCTCAATGCTTAACTTCATGTTCCTTCCTCCATAATTGATAGTTTGTTTCCCTGCCGTTTTGCCTGCAATCCGTTCCTGCCCGGAATCACCCCAGCGTTTTCCGTTCCTTTGGTATGCTCCTGTCATGGCACTACTTCTCCGGGAACGGTATCACTTGCAGCCGGTCATTCTGTTTTCAATGTCCTGTGACACTGAAATCTTATCAAAATAAACCGGCTTCCCCCGTATGTCCGAAAGGCTGGAAAATTTCCCGAAAAGCCAAAATTTCCACGCTTTCGGAAACGCCCTGTGCTATAATGGTCACAAACCCTGTTTTGAGAGGAGGGGCGCAATGTATATAAAACTGACGCTTCAGGAGAAATTGAAAGACGAGAGAACCAGCCGCCGCATGACCCTTGCGGAACTGGAAAAGGCAACGGGCATAGCGAGAGCCACGCTGGGAAAATATGAATCCGACAAATGCACAGATATAAGCCCGTTCAACCTTGCAAAGCTGGCGGAATACTACGGTCTTTCCATGGATTACCTCATGGGGCTGACCGAAAATAAGAACCACCCGAACACCGCCCTGCATGAGCTGCACTTGAATGATTCCACGGTTGACCTGTTAAAAAGCGGCGCACTGAACAACCGGCTTCTCTGCGAGTTTGCCTGCCATCCCGGATTCCTGCGCCTGCTGACGGATATGGAAGTCTGCATTGACCGGATTGCGGATATGCGTATCCATGACATGAACTTAGTTCTGGAACAGGCAAGGCAGTCCGTCATGGAACAGCGGCAGCCCCCTGAAAACGACCTCTATATGCGTACTTTAGAATTAGGGCAGGTCAGCGAGGAACTGTTTTTCAGCCACGTCATCCATGATGACCTTGACCGGATTGTCAAAGACCTCCGCACCCGGCACGAATCCGACAAGACCACTGCCGAACCGGAAACCCCCGCAGCGGATTTTGCCAGAAACATTCCGGTGATACTGCTGGACGCCCTCATGCACAAAGGCACGGCGGACGAAAAGCGGGCGTTTACCATCTGCCGGGTATTTGGCATAGATTACACGAGCCTTCCAGAAGATGAGCGCATCACCCTTGCCCGTGTATTTAAAAAATCCCCACTGCTGCCCGTGTCCGCAAGCCAGCGTGGCAAATCAAAGCTGCTGTCCCTGTTTGGCAAGAAAAAAGCGAAAGAATAACGCAAAAAGGGCTACCATTCCCGCAAAATCCGGGTTAGCAGTCCTCTTTACCATATCGTGTGTCCCATGTTCAATTTTCCGGCTTTAGAGCCACTTTTTCCAGACAGGAGCCAGCCGCATTACGTATAGACCAGTTCCGCATAAATAATTTCTTCCGCCCGGCTGCGTATGCTGTTCATATGCTGCACCCACGCAAGCTGGTTCCGGGCTTTCAGTTCCTCCGTCACGCCCTCGGCGGCTTTCATCTGCTCCATGATAAGGTCAAGCCGCTCCTGTGCCTGCTCGTCCACGTCGGCAAGGTGCGTCCAGAGTTTCCCGGACAACAGCAGGCTGCAATAAAGGGCGGGGCGGGCTTCTTCCAGATAGGCTTTACGCCTGCGCCCCCAATGCCCGATAGGGCGGGATTCCTCCGTCAGCCGCAGGGCGGGAATGTAATAATCACCCACAAGAACATAGTCAAGACCGTTGGTATCGTCATGGATTCTTTCTGGCAGTTCTTTCATTTGTGACCTCCTGTATTCAGTTTTCCAGAATCCAGTTGTTCGTGTCCCTGTTCATGCGAATTTATAAGGCAACTGAACTCTTCACGAACAAGTATGGCATATCTTTCCCGGTCTTTTGATAATTTAAACCGTAGGACTGCGACGTACCCCTTGTGTCAGAGGTATTGTAAAGGTCATGAGGTAAGCGCCTCGTGGACGCTCCCTCCCGAACCGTG
>CAJTDL010000039.1 GCA_910575035.1 Lachnospiraceae bacterium | reverse complement strand
GTAAAGGAGTCGTATCTATATGATAACACATAAACAGCTCTCTTTGGCAGATATTTTTACCGATTGCCAAAATAAATTTGATAATGATAAATATCAGTTCCTTGCACTTCTCGAAAATACCATCAACTTAGATGAAATTGTCCCAGTGTCCTTTATTTCTCATTTCCATGCTGCCACTGGCAGGCCCCGTAAGCATCTGCTTTATCCAATGCTCAGGGCTCTGTTATTACAGCTTATCTTCTCAATCCCAACAACATCCCTGCTGATCATATTCCTGAAATACTCCCAGGAACTGCGGGACTTCTGTGGGTTTGATGTTGTCCCGGATGCCTCTAAATTCACCCGGTTCAAACAGGATTTTTTATCGGACTTACAATCCATGTTCGATCATCTTGCTGACTTGACCGAACCGATCTGCCATTGTATTGATACACAGAAAGCTTCCATGCTTCTCTTTGACACCTCCGGCATTGAGGCATGGGTTACAGAAAACAATCCCAAATATGCCAACCGTATCATCAAACAGCTGAAAGCCTTCAAAAAAGCAAAAGGGATGGACGGTTCCTTTGACCCTTATAAAGCCGCCTACGGCTCCATGCCTTCCCATGCTGCCGCCAATCCAGCCATTCAGCAGATGTACATTAACGGGCATTTCTGTTATGCTTATAAATTCGGTATTATTACCAACGGGCTCGGCATTGTCCGGGATATTTCCTTTTATAACAAGGACTTTCTTGCGGCTCATCCTGGCATCATTGTTGGAAAAAAATCTGATTCCCCGGATGAAGATAAGAGTCTTGCCGATTCCAAGGCATTGATTCCCACTTTAAAGGATTTCTTTCGGAAGCATCCGCTTATCAATCCAAAAACTTTTCTGGGGGATGCCTCATTTGATTCCATTGAAATCTACAAATACCTGTTACAGGAAGCCTCCTTTGAGAAAGCTTACATTCCCCTCAACGGCAGGATCTCCCTTCCGGAATCCGACTGCCCGCTGAATAAGGACGGCATCCCCTGCTGTCCCAAAGACCCATCCCTTCCAATGAAACGGGAAGGAAGCAAATCCCATCTCCGCTGCGGGCTGCCAACCATGAAGTTTGTATGCCCGAAAATGAAATGGGAATATGATAAATCAACCGGTAAAAGCAAACGCGTCTGCCACTGTGAAAATCCCTGTACGGAATCCCCCTGCGGCAGGATGTTTTATATTTATCCCAAGAAAAACCTGCGCGCCTATCCTGGTACGCTCCGTAGTACGGCCGAATGGGATTCCACCTATAAGATCAGGGTAAATGTTGAGAAATCAATCAACCATTTCAAGGACAGCTTCTGTGTTGCCGGGCGTAAAACGCAGAATGAAAAAACGCTTCATGCTGACCTGCTTCTCGCCGGGATTACCCAGCTTATTACAGTAATGGTGGCTGATAAACTGCACAGGCATCAATATATCCGCAGTTTAAAACCTCTGATTGCATAACCTTACATACCGCATACCATTTCACGGGCAGATAACCTTATCTGCTTTGTTTTCATGTCTTAAAACTCTTGTTATCCACATCCACCTCCTGTAAGTCCGGCTCAACCGGGCCTTTGCCCTATTGGAATCAAGATTTTGAACTTGTTTCGCAATTACCTACTACTTCATATTCCATCACCGCATCGGCGGCATAGACAGTTGACTTATCGCCCTCAACCTCTATTACATCTGAAAAACTGCCGCTTGTGGTGATTTTTGTTATTGTTCTGTTACCTGTCATACTGGGAAGATTCTGAATATCCTCCAGCCATCCGGCAATGTCGTCTACAACCGCCTGTGCGTTAATCATCTGTGCGTTTGTTTTCGGAAAACTTTGATACATAATCCGTATTACCAGTTCTGCCGTAAATCCACCAAGCACATTTCTCTTCTTGATGTTTCCTCCGGCGGTCGATATGCTTACGCACTTTCCAACCTCCAATGCGTTGTACTTAATCTTTGCGTCCTTTGGAATATACGGACACTCCGCAATCAGTTCCAGCAGCATTTCCCCGACCTTGTCATATTCGGTTTTCGACAGGCGTTCTTTGATTTCTTCGGGCATAGGCTACTCTCCCAACTCCACGCCCTCCATGACTGCCCTTGCTTCAAGCACAGCGATATAGTCGGTCATTGCCCGAACCTGCATATTGTATGTGCTTCTCGGACAGGTAGGCGTGAAATTCAGTTCGCCGTTATCCCACTTCTGTAACATAGCTGCCAGCTTCTGATAGCGGATAACCACCTGCTGATACTCTGCCTTGAAACGCTCCTTGTAATCTGCACTGTTCATCATTTCAACTGTTTCTTTTAATTCCATCATGTTATCTTCCTCCTATTTCAAATCTTGGTATTAAGGTATAAACATCCACCGTATCAACGCTGAACGCATAGCCGTACTTGGTCTTGATATACTCAAAAAAGCCGCCTGGGTACTTGGTTTCGTCTTGCTCTATCAGTCCGACAGGCACATCAATGTCAATGTCCAACTCCGCTTTCTTCACAATCACGAAGAAATTCTTCCCCTCTGTGTCAAGCGTGAAACTTTCCAGCATTTCATCAGTCGTGAGGTCGTTCCACACTTCCGGCGCTTTATACGGCTTCGGCAGATTGGCGTTCGGGATTTTAACCACGCACACGCTGGCGTTTTCCATGCCGCTTGCCTTTTGGTTTGCCCCCTGCGTCAGTTCCACACGCACATTGTCAAACCGTGTGCCGAAATATGTTTCTGTTTCCATCAGTCCGTTTATGTAGCGGTTATTACCCACACCGGGGATTTGACTGTATTTTTGTTAGTTTGACGCATGGAATTTAAAGGATTTTCGTTTTTGTGGTAGTTTATCGACATTCTTCTTTTACAACACAAATGAAGTAAAATTGTTGTAATTTCTACCGGGCAAAATGCAGCAGAGGGCAAAAGAAAAAGCCCCACACGTCAGCAGGGCTTTCACTCTTTTAAAGCACTTTCATATTCTTTTCCATACTCTCCATACATTCCTTTGCTTTGTCTGTTGTAACGTGGCTATACACTCCCATAGTAACCGAAATATCACTATGCCCCATAATTTCCTGAATCACTCTCACATTGGTTTCATTCTCACAGAACCGGGTACAAAATGTATGCCGCATGATATGTGGTGTAAGGTGTGGCAGCAGGAACGGCTCCCGCTTTTCCTTTGCCGCCCGTTCAGTTTCCTCCCGATTGTATGAATTTACCGCACGTTTTAACATTTCCCCTATTGAACCTTGTGTATAAAGCTGTCGGTTCTTTATTGTCAAGAAAATAAAATCTCTGTACCCGTCCACGGTCAGATCACCGCTGCCCCCAAGCATCATATTTGTTTTCCTGATTGTCAGAAATGCTTTCCGCACGTCCTCTATCATGGGGATTGTACGCTTGCCGCTCTCTGTCTTTGGCTCTGTAATGTGGAATTGATGCCCTCTCCCATCCCCATAATCATCATAACGTAAAGTATGCGTTACATGAATCAGGCCGTTTTTAAAATCCACTTCTTTCCATGTAAGCCCCAGGCACTCCCCGATTCTCATTCCAGTACCAAGAAGAATGGTATATAAGGGGAAATATGCTTTGTAACGCTCGCTTTCTGATAAAAATTTCAGGAAACACTTTTGCTCGTCAATCGTCATAGCTTTTTTTTGACGGTTTCCGTCTTTTCGATTTTCGACATTACACCGCTGCAAGGGTTCTTTCTTATCAGGTCATCAGCCACCGCCATTTCAAAAGCCGGATGCAAAAAAGCATGGATGATATGCAGATACCCAGATGATAAGCCCTTATCGAGCAAGCTGTTATAGAATTTAATCATATCGCTGTTTCTGATATTGGCTATGGGCTTGTTGCCGATAAAACTATCTTTTATGTGTGCATTGATTGCTTTGCGGTATGATATTTCTGTAACTTTCCTTATGCTCCGATGGTTTTCAAGATAAATTTCAATCAGGTCATTCAACGTAATTTTTTTGGAATCGCTGCTTCTGATACCGTCCTCCAAATCCCTTAAAATAACCTTTTCCTTTTCTCTCAAATCAACCAAATTCAGGGCATACACACAATGCCGCTTTCCTGCTGCATCCGTGTACTGGAACTGATACCGCCCATCTTTCCTTTGGCTTTCCCCGGTTCTCAATATCCTGCCCCGGTTGTCTTTTCTCTTTTCTGCCATAATAAGCACCGCCTTTCTTTAATGTGGGGTAGGGCAGCAGGCCTATAAGCCGCCGCCCAATCCCCTAATAATAATCACTGTTCTATATCATTCCTTTACCATACAATATTGTAATCTCTGCAGAACGGTATGGAGCCGCACATTTATTCTTTTCAATATCAGCCCTCGCGCCCTGGCCAATAATATCCCCTTGCCGCTTTTCAGCCCCCATATAGCGAATACAGATAGATATTGTGCTATATGCCTTTAATGCTCTGCCGCCTAATGCAAATAGAGGATTGCCCCATAAAATCCCTACTTTCTCCCGCATTTGATTTATAACTATCATAGTGCTGTTATATCTCGCCAATTCATGTTTAATGTGCGCCCATTCGTTAGATAATATTTTAGCTGACTTATTTTGCACTTCCAGATATTGCCCGGTCTGCGCTGTTTCTTCTTTCGTTGGTATAGCTGATAGAGTATCAATAACAATCAAGTCAAATACTGGAATTAAAGTCCTGATAGCCTGAAAAGTATCTTCCAGTGTGTCCATATTCAGCATATAAATATTGCGCTCTGTTACTCCGCACATAGCCATATACTCAATACACAATGCCCGGTCTGCATCAACATATAGTATTTTCTTGTTGCGCTTCTGAAAACTTTTCACAATATGTAGTGCAAGTGCGGTTTTCCCTGTGTTTTCAAGTCCGTGTATCTCTATGATATTACCTGCAGGAATGCCGCCCACACCTAAAGCAGCATCAAATTGTTTTAGCCCAGTGGGGTACACCTCCTTTCTGCGTGATGCAAATACATCACCTTTTATTATTGCGGAATCTCCATAATTTTTATTTACATAGAGTTCCATTGTAAGTAGTGCGTTACTTCTGTTCATTCCCTGCTGCCGCCTTTCCTGCCAAATATCCCAGCTTAAAGGCATCAATGATAGCCCTTGACTTTCCCATTGGTAAATAGTCGGCAATTTGCAGCAGCATTAAGAAGTGGTTTGTTTCGTTGGTGTCCATCAAGTCCATTGCCATTTCATCAGTAATAGGCGCGGTTCTCTTTTCATACTTTGCCACAAGTCCCATTAAAAACTCTTGTGTTGGTCTTTTACCTCCTGCATTTACAGTGTTTGCGTTGCTTTTCTTGCTCATTTGATAATCCTCTCTTTACAGAGGGGCAGCAGGCGTGATATAATACCTGCAAGCCCCCAATTTGCTGGGTTGTCGGGCTACTTGCTCCTATCGGTATTTGCGGTACTGGTAGGGGCATTTTTCTTGTAACGGCTCTGTATTTCATCAGCCATTTTCATAATCTCGTTGTGTCGCTCCATAAACTCCGGGCTGTTCACTCCAAGACGCTTTTCCTCTGCGGCTGTCAATGCCGCCATATCTTCCAGTGATAACATATCCTCACCGCCTTATATTGCTATGTTAATCAGTGCGCCCCGGCTCTCTTTATAGGCATATCCCCCGATAATCTGCATCAGAGTAGTCTTTACCTGAATACCCATGTCAAGCACTTTGGAAAGCTCCCTTGCAAGCCCTTTGGGAACGTAGCCGATCACTGTTCTCCGGCAAATAGGCTTGATATGTACAACAATCTGAATGGCGTTACAATCAAACTTATTTTCCTTTTCTCTTTCCAGTGTAACGGTTAAATCCTCCGGCCGGAACTGCTGCAGGAACTGTAACCGCTCCTGTCTGTTCTCAAATGTGGTTCCTGCTGCCCGAACTGTCATTGACAGCTTTACTCTCTGCCATGCCTTTTTAAAGGCTTCTTTGAGAGAGTACCCGGCTTTCCGTAACTGGTTAGCCATTGCACACACGGTTTTTCTTACTTTGGTAATCTGTTTCATGTTGCTTACCTCCTTCATTTGATGTATTTATTGTACCATGTACGTGGTATTTAGTCTATTGACAGAATAACCAAAATGTACGTGGTATCTTTGTCTATTTTTACCATGTACATGGTACTTGAATTATGATATACTTATCATGTACAGTGGAGAAGGTGCATCTATAATTTGCGCCCCCATTGGAATACATCAACTGAAAGAAGGTGCTTATATGCCTAATAGTCCGAACAAAAAAAATTACAATGCCAACTATGCAAAAAACAACCTAAAACGCATTCCCTTAGATGTACAAAAAGATAAATACGACCAAATCAAAGCTGCTGCCGATACTGCCGGAGAAAAAGTAAACAGTTACATCAAAAGGGCTGTTGATGAACGGATGGAACGTGAATCCCAAAGTCAGGCATGACCGCCGCCCATGCTCCGGCTTATCAGGTAACGGAAATGTCCATGTGTAGTTACTGCATATTTCCAATAGTAACCACACAATGAGATTATACCGTGCGTCCGATATTCGTACCGACAACTATATTGTTGTGAGTGGCAGCAGGACAACCGCTCCATTCATCATTCAGGAAGAATGAAACGCACTGGCAACCAAAAGGTTGTGACCGCCGCCATTCAGAAGCACTCTAGCAAGGCTCTATTTGCCCCATATCCAGCTTGTACTGGCATACCTGATAGAAATACCATCTATGCCGTTACAATCCAAAATAGGGGGCTTACGGCGTGTCGCTGTGGGTATTCTGAAAAGCGGAAAAGCCGCCCTTGTCAGTTCTCCGATTTCAAATCGGGATATTGCCGCCGGGGGCTATCCCATAATTTCAGGGTGGGGTCTAATCAGATCCCCCTTTGCTCCTCCCAAAAGAGGAAAGCCGCATATATTCCCCCGGAAAATCGGGGTTATGTCTGTACGGGTTCAAATCTGCTCCAGGAAAATTCCGGGTACTGGCCGGGCGGTTCTGTGTTTTGGTAACGTCTGATAAAAAGCAAAACGGCAGCAGGATAGCGCACTTTTACGCTTTCCCCATTTGTGGGGATTCCCTTATTTCCTGCTGCCAGTCTGTTTTCTATACCTATGTTCTGTAAAATACGCATAATTTATACGCAAAAACTATTGACATACGCATAAAAAAGGCGTATAATACATAATATAAGGAGGACACAATATGACAGTTCGGGAAATACTAAAGGTGCTTCGCAAAGATGGATGGTACACCACCAATCAGGAAGGCTCACACATAAGCCTAAAGCACCCAACAAAGCCCGGAAAAGTCACAGTACCAAACCACAACGGGGACTTGAAACCGGGAACACTAAACAGCATTTACAAGCAGGCGGGGCTTAAATAGCCCTACTGCCTGCGCTTATCATAGAAAGGAGCGTAATCTATGCAGAATTTAACTTATCTTGCAGTCTTTGAACCATCAACAGACGGCTCATATAGTATCTACTTCCCTGATTTACCCGGATGTATCAGTGTTGGGGATAATCTGGAAGAAGCTGCACGCATGGCAGCAGAAGCCGCAAGCCTCCATGTTTACAGTATGGAATGTGACAATGAGGAAATCCCCACTCCATCCGTGAACCTCTCCAAAGAAGATACAGAGGGAAATGTTGTAATGCCCGTTACAATCCACCCTGATTTATTCCGCATGAAAAAGGATAATGAGCGCATCAAGACAAACATCACTCTCCCGGCATGGCTGAAAAGGATTGCAGAAGAACAAAAGGTAAACTATTCCCGGCTATTGGAAACTGCCCTGATTGATTATCTGCAAATACCCATGTCCGGCAGACAATAAGCCCTTGCCCTGCTGCCCCACGCCATATATCAGATACCGGGCAGCAGGCGCACACTTCCAAACCTGATAAGAACGCCGCCCCGACACTCGCCAAAAGTACAAGGGCGGTTTTCTCTGTCTATTCACGTTTTAAAAGCCTATTTTCGCCCCTTATCCCCCCTACCCTTATATTTCTACCCTTGCGCTATTTCAAGCCGAATTTGCCACTCTGCAAGCCCTACTACAAGGCATTTGAAACTATCTCCGCTTGAATCTCTCCGCTATTTCTCTGCGCTGTTCCTCTGAAAGCTGTTTTGTCGGATTTATCTTTATCCATGCGACCGGGATATGTGCGCACAAGCTGCCGTCCTGATTCTCTGCCACTATCTCGCATTCCTCCGGGCGTTCTGCTGCCAGCTTCTTAATGCGGCTCTTATACCGCCCCTGGCAGAAAGTGACTGCTGCCCTCTCGCTGTCCTTTACGAACTCAATCACATTCTCCACATTTCCAGTGATTTCCGGCAGCAGGATTTCCCCCACCGTCAGGCCGACTGCATCCGCTATCCGTTCCGCTGCGTCCTCGGATGCAAAGCCATCTTTTACAATCCACTGGAAAGACTTCTGATAAAGCCCCGTCCTGCTGCATACCGTTTCTTCTGTCAGGCTCTTTTCCTCCATGACTTCCACAATTCTTTTACCGTTCAATCTCATACTGCGTCTATCCTTTCCCGGCATAGTGCCGTTACAATAACCGTTCTCTTTTTTGTGTACTGTTTTGTACGATTTACACCGCAAAACTCTATATGGCAGCAGGCGCATAATTCCCGGAAATACTAAGTTTTGCAGAGGGCGGCAGGACTATAAAGCATATTCTTTAGGGATATTTAGGGGTAAAGGTTCAGGCTTTTTCAGGTTCTATGTACCGGGAAATAACAGGTTTTCACAAGTTCCACACCCCAGGAAATATTAGGTTTTGTTAGGTTCTGCCTGCTGCCTTTTGGGGCTGTCATATCTGACAATATACAATTCTGCTGCCGGATGCGCTCTTTTAGGGTGTGAGAAATGTTACCATGCCGCCCCTTTTAGGGTGTCGGAAATGTCAGTATTGCTTTTTTATGGCTGCCGGAACTGCCGATTGTGCGCCGCCCTTTTAAGGTCTTGGAAATCTCGGCATACTCTTTATGGGCTATAAAATCTCTAAACACCTTTTATGGATTCCGAAATCTTCGAATACTCTTTAGGGGCTGCGGAATCTGCAATATCTTTTAAGGACTAAGGAAATGAAAAATACTGCTGCAGCTTGCCCCGGTGTCCTGCCGATCTGCTCCGTCTCTCTCCCCGGATATTAGTATTTTTTAGTATTTGCCTTTTATGGTGTCCAGAATGTCTTGTTACACATTCTTTTTTGTGTCGCTTTTTGCAAGATTTCTCCTGCGCGCGTATCGTGTCCACTAATTCAGTTTTGCCCGGAAAATCAAGGCTTTTCCCTTGCTCCTATACCGTGTCATTAAACTTCTTTTTTTGGTGTGCATTTCTGTGCATTTTTGCACTTTTCCTCTCGCACGTGTATCGTGTAAAGAAACTCTTTTTTTGCTCGAATTTTCTCGAACTTTCCTCCTGCGCATTATCGTATTACAAAACTCTTTTTTATTCCACTTTTCGCAACATTCAGCGAATAAAACTCTTTTTTGTGCGCACTTTTGCGCATTTTATGTATTTTCCCCTCTGCTGCCTTTTGCTGAAAAATCAGGGAAAAACCGTTACAAAAACCTATACTCCCAAATCGCTTTTCAGGCGGTTCAGCATCTTCATTTCCTCGCTTGTGTCTTTATCCGGGTTGCTGTCCGGGTGAAATGCCTTTGATAATGTGCGGTAAAACTTTTTCAGCATGGCCTTGTCAGCTTCATTGTAGTTACTGGCAGCAGTACCGCAATAACTACCGCCACTATATCCTCCGTAGTTACTACGGAAATTCTCATAATAACTACGGTACTGCTCCCGGCTCCTGCGCTCATATTCTTTTCTTGCCTTAAAATCTGCCTTAATCTTTTTCAGGTATTCAGGATTGCGCAATTTGCCGAACACATCATAGCAGCGGCTATAATATTCGCCATCCACGCCGTATTTTTCCCGGAACGCATCCACACGCTGATTATGCTCGTTAAGTATGCGCCGATTTTCCTCTTTTCTCTTGTATTCCTCTGTCTGCTGAAACTCTGCAAGTACCCGGTCAACAATAGGCTGCCATTTCCCATAAATCAATTCATAAAGCGCATCTTCTGTAAGCCCCAGTATATCCGCTTTCGCTTTCAGCCCCCCAGTGATAAAATCTCCAATCCAACCGCCCCAGTCCACAATATCATAATACCCGACTGTACAAATTACGGTCTGTTTCTTCTTGACTTTCCCATTCTCCCGGTAACTCTCATGTACGCTTATGCGGTATGATTTCCTGATAGGGCGTTCAAACCGTTCACTGGCATAATGATAGCTGTATTTGGTATATCCTTCCCCATCCCATGTAATCTTTGTTTCATCCACTACAAAGCCCTTTGGCTCTCCTGCCGGAACTGTCTTTACTTCCACTTCCTGAATAACACAAAACATAATATTTCCTTTCCGTAGTTACTGCGCCACGTTACACAATAACCACATATCCCCTGCCGATAATTCCGCTGCGCCCCTGCCGCTGAATAGATGCACCCTCTTTTCAAATGCGGCCTACTGCCACTGGCTATTTCAATACCTCCCGGCAGAAATAGGAAAATGTGCTGTATATGAAATATCCGCTGTACTGGCTATCTATGAACTGCACATTGCATCCGAAACGGCTCTCCCACGTTTTCAGGCTTGACATAAAAGAAAGGGGCGTAAGCTGTGTATTATACTTGTGGGAAATGATAGAGGAATAGCCGCCCATATCCTCAACCATCAAATATATTTTCGCTCCGGCGTTCCTGGCTTTCAAAAATTCCGCTTCAAACTGCTGCCGTTTCTGTGCCAAATTGCCGGATAATTCTTCTAAACTGGCTTTTCGTTCAATCACAATCGAATCATGGAAATATATATCTCCCTGCCCGGTTGCGGCAGAGGGCAGCAGAAAAGTATAATCCCCAAAATCCAGTTTTTCTTTTCGGTATGTAATCCCTTGCTTCTCGAAATATGACAATATGTGTTCGTTCCGCTTTTCCCTCGTATCAATCAGAACAACCATTTGTTTTGTCAATTTCTTTATGCTCTCAATATCAAATTTGTATGACTTCACGCTATGCGCCCCTTTCTTTCAGTTCCTTATCCAGATTAGCGAAAAACCGCCGCCTGCAAGAATAAAAATCAGTCCTGCAAAATGGCGGCTTTTCTATCTCCCCCAGTTCCCACCGCACCGCCAGGGTGTCAAAAGACTTGCCCTGTCTGACAGATAGCAGAATCCACGGCGAAATAGCTTCAAGCCCTCTGCATGCCGCTTTCAGGATTTCAGGGGGATATATCCCGGTTCTGCATCCGCTTTGTAATTCTTCAAGCCGCTGCCGCTCAATGCCGTACTCCGCATAACTCCGGCGTTGCATTGTGTTTGTACCATTCTTGCGTTTACCCTTTGACATAGCAAGCCACTCCTTTTATAATTTAATCAGGTTCGGGGGCTTGCTTAGGCAGGCTCTTTTTATGTTGCATTTTGTGGCATTTCCTTGCTTTTCCTTTCCAGTTCATCAATAGCCGCCAGTAATAAGGCAATCGCCAGTTTCGCATTATCATACTTCTTTGCTATCTGCCCGGATTCATCAACCACGGATTCCCAATATTCATCCGACTGCTGCACATCCGCATATTTCTTGTAAAATTTCCATGCGTCCGTAAACATTCCATAGACTTTTCTCAATTCTTCATCCGTTACCAAATAAGCCAACCTCCCAACATTTCCGCTTTAGCAACTGGTAAACCTCCGACAGCTTATCCCGGTTCTGCGGCTCCTGCCTTACCTCTCTTTCAAAATCCTGCTGCATTTCAGAAAGAATATTGTTCCTCTGCTCCACACTTTCAATGCCAGTGATCCGCTCCCGGTATCGGTCATAAAATGCTGTGACGGCAGCAGGCAGCCCCGGCGCATCCGTCAAACTGATAGCTTTATCTCTGTTCATCTGGCTTTCCTCCCTCCGGCGAATAAATCTCGCCGCCCTCTAATTCGTATCTATCCGCACAGAAAAGCGCATCAGAAGAAAGACAAACACCATACCAATCATCATAGAATAAAGGGTACACTTCCCCATCATTACACAACGCATATAACAGCACTTTATATTTGTACTCGCCGCCGTCCGAATCCTTTACCACTGCATACATATCATGGTTACATGGTATAATCTGCCGGATAATTGGCTTTGTGCATTGTCTATTCCGTTCTGCCTTCACTTTTCTTTCCTGAAACTTTACATTGTCCTTTCCAAAAGCATCCGTCAGAATGGAAATATGCGTTTCATCAAAACTGCGGCTTCTCAATTCCTTGCAGCCTTTGGTACTCGCATCATACACTTTTACAATGGAATCTCCCGGCTTTTCATCCAAAAGCGCAAACAATTTTTCCTCATTCTCGGAATACTCCGATTGACTGCCAAATTTTATCCATACTTCTTTTACGCACTCTTTCATAGCAACACCCTTTCCGGCACATCAAAAGTGCCACTGATATTTTTATTAAAATCCGTTACCAAATCCAAAAAGGGCAAAAGGGCAGATTTTTTTCGCTGTTTTCTTTTATATACATAAAATACCCGTATCACATACATTTTTAAATCTTTTATATTTCTCTTAAAAAATTACCCTTTTACCCTAAATACAGTAAATACAAGGCTTTCCGTGGGGCAATTCCACAAAATCCAACTGCCCCACACTTGCCCTTTTGCCCTAAAATACCCCTATCAGTCAAAAGGCAATTCCTCCTGATAGCCCTCCGGGATTTCAATAAATCCGTCTGGGGTAGTTTTTAGGGGCTGTTGGGGCAGCTCTGCACCCTCTTTTTTTTCAGAAATGCCCTTGAAAATATAAATACCATTCGTCTTTAGTTCCTTATATCCCTTTAGCCGCAAACTCTTGTAAAAATTATTTCTTGTCAGGCTCTGCCGTTCAGCACTTTCACAATACTTTGCATACCTATCAAAAAGCTTTGTCCGTTCAATCCTGCTGCCATCATCCGGCGAACATTCCTCCATCAAGAACGCCTGCACTGTATCACTGTCACACCGCAACTGCGCCACGGCCTTTTCCGAATCAGCAGAAGTTACAATAATTTCATGCTCATACATCCGTTCTACCGCCCGGACACATAATTGAGTGAAATAATCAATCTCCTGCATAAGTTCATCCATCAAATTAGGGTTTTTATTGTCCGGCACTCTGTTCATGGTAAGAACCAAAAGCCGCCTATAAAATCCATTGGTCTTTTCATTCTTCACAAGCGGCAATTCATTTGTGGAGAAAATCAGCTTTGCATAAGACTTGAAAGAAATTGCATCACGCCCCTTTTGCTCCGCTCGCAATGTGTCCTCCCCCAATACCTTTTTAATAACTGCCGTGTCCTCCAGTGCGGATATTTCCAAATCGGCGCAACTGTTCATCAGCTTACCCATAAGCCCAAAACTGGCGAACCGCTGTTGTAATTCATTCAGCCCTATATTTGACAGATTCCGGCTCCCAACGGATGCTTCTATCAGCCTTATAAATGTGCTTTTTCCGCTGCCGCCCTCTCCAAGCAGGACAAGAAATTTCTGCTGCCCCACATCCTTTGTATGAGTATATCCTGCGAACTGTAAAGCCATTTCCCGGTTGTCCGGCTCCGGGCAGATAAAACTTAAAAATTCCTCTGTGCGCTTTCCCTGATATACCGCATCCGGCTTGTACTCATGGGGTATCTGATTGATGGCTTTATATTTTGGGCTGTGTGGCAGCAGGCGTTTTTCTTTGCAATCGTACATCCCATTTTCAAAACATATCCAGTGTGCCGGATAGTGGTTCAATTCCTCGAAAGATACTTCCAGGGATATATCACAAAGGAAACGGTCATATATCCTTTTCAGTGTGGTACTTTTAATGAACTGTGGATATATCAGCTTGCTAATCATTGTTTTCAGCCTTGCGCCGCTTATGTCTGCCTTAAAATAGCCGCCGTCATAAATATAGACCGTACCGCCGCACACAAATAAATCCTGCTGCCCTTTTATGTATTTAAAGATAGCTTCATCAAATACGCCCGTTGCTATGCCCTTATCATTCACAAGATGAAACTGTGACAAGTCCGGCGTGTTTCCCTCTGCCTTTTTTTCTGTAACGGCTCTGTCCTGCTGTAAAAGGCTCTCAAAATCCGCCTTGCTGTGTCCGGCTGCAAAATAATCTGATATATCAGCTTTGGGAATGTCCGGCACTGGTACTATTACTTTTGCACTTTCCGCTATGCCCTGCAGATCACTCTGAATAGTATTTGCGACACGCCGCCCCGGTTCGTCATTGTCAGCCAGTACATAGACAACCGCCCCTTTGCAAAGCTGCGCCATATCTGCCGACCAATCATTTACGCCCCCATAGGAAAACGCCGTATAGCCTTGTTTTGACAGTGTATCAGCGTCTTTTTCGCCCTCCGGGATAAATATAGGCTTGCCCTCTGAAACTGCCTTATTTATGGCTTGTACGCCGTCAGGCGCATAGACAGCGCATAACTCTTTCCGTGTGCGCCCTCCCAATCCGTAAGTGAACCGCTCATTTGCCAACGTGCCATATATCATTTTCTTTCCTTGCATCCGCACTTTGGTAAAAAGATAGCCGCCGTTACTGGAAACGTAGTTATAAACCGCTTCAATCCGCTTTTTCTCCCGGCTCTCAATATAGGCTTGCCAATTGCTGCCAGTCCGCTTTTCCTGATAGAATAAATCTGACTTTTTCAATCCTGCTGCCGATAGCACATTATCAATGTCGCATCCTGCATGACAGTGTATAAGGACGGAATCACGCCCATTTGTGACAGTAAGGGAAGCCTGCCTATCATCATGCGCCGGACATTTACACTGTGCCTTGTCCTGCTGCCTTTTTTTCACTTGAAAATGTGTTAATACTTCATCATAGGTCACTGTTTCGCCCCCGTTCCGTCAATAGATTTCATAATGCTTTCCATGATGCTTTATTCTCCTGCTATCGCATCCATGTACCGCCGAATCTTATCAACTTTATTTACTTTGCGGTTTCCTATCCGGCATACTGCGCTTGCATCCTCTGCTATCTTCCTTGCCGTTGGCAGACCGACACCAAGCATGAAAGCAAGTTCCTTGTCAGATACTGCTATACGCTTTTCTAAAACTGCAACGTCAAAACTCTCTGCGTTTGTTTTTCTCATTTTGTCACACTCCTATAAAATTTTTATGTTTATGTTGCCTTTTGTCCTCGTTGGTGCTAATATAATCTTAAACCAATTATTAAGAACAGTAAAACAACTGATTAAGTATTTTTACATTCATTTTAAGGGAGAATATAAGGCATGAATCAGGAAGAATTAAACATAATTTGTGGGGAAAGATTAAGAAAATGTATAGAAGAAAAGAACATGAAGCAAAAGGACGTTGCCGCTGCTGCACACTTTACAGAACAACATATCTCCAACATAGTAAAGGGAAAGTGCAAATTAACCACCGATACCGCAAGGGCTTTATCAGATGTATTGAATGTGAGAATGGAATACTTATTGTGTGAGGATGATTTTATTACAGATACAGAACGCATTATTTCCAATATGGACAGCCTGGAACTCATAACAAAGAGTATTTGCACAATTCTTGACTGTAAAGGGTACAGCTTGCACCATGACAAATACACGGAAAGCGCCGAACCATTCAAGACCATTATCCTAGATTCAAATGAAGTTGACGGCAGATCGGGCGGCGCATTAGATAATCTGATAGCTGAAAAAATGGAATCAGCTACCGAACAAACAACAATAGCACTAAAGCATCCAGACGGCAGAATTATAAGGATTTCATCAGAACATTTTCATACTTTGCTTTCAGACATTGAAAATTATATAGATTACAAAATGCACATGGAATATGAGGACATTCGCAACTATATGTTGGAATCTGATAGGACGGGAAAAACTGGAAATGGCAGCCCCTGATATTAGTTCAATAAATACTTTATAGCCTGCTACCCTCCCCGGCTTTTTATTCGCATATCTAAAAGAATTGTTGTAATTTTGTTGTAAAATGCCATTTTCCGCACATTTTCAATATTGGAAAACCCTTTATTTATCAGTGTTTCAAGGCTTTTTTGTGCCTTTTGTAGTAACATAGCGGTTGTAGACAACCACGCTGTCAACATAGCCTATTCCCATATCCGTTATCCTTTGACCGTAACCATGCTTTTAATAAGTTCAGCTGTATTCTTGACCGCCTGATTGAGAATGTCGGTGTCAATTTCCAAATCTCTGATTTCGCCGCTTCTCGCCAGTCCTGCACAAGTGCAGTCTGCAATCATTTCAAGCACATCAATCAAATTCACATCAGCCGGGCAGTTAGAAAATAAGTGGTGACGCTCTGCCCTAACATGAAGCTGATACCATTCTCCATTTACAAAATCTGCTCCATTCTCCTGTGTGTCCACAAAATCACGATAGAACATTCTTTCTTGTGATTTTTTCGTGCAGTCGTGGTTTTCTCCGGCATTGTCAACCATCTTTGACAGTTCATACATGACCGCTTTCACATCATCAATGTGCATGTCATTGGCTTCTTGGAACTGCTCAAAGGTAATGCCCTTTGGTGCTGTCCTTGTGTCACCGTTTGGGTTCTTTTTTATCTCAATCAAAATATTATCCTCCTATTTCCTCCGGCTCCGTCGGCTTCTCCACTGGCTTATCCTCCGGCGGTCTGCTTATCGGGGCATTGCGGCGTGGGTAGGGGATTCCGGCATACAGAAGATTCACACCGTTGGAATCCGGCACGAGTGAGAGATATTCCCTCACCGTGTCACGGTAAAGCCGCTCCTGCGCCGCCTTGTCAGACAAAACAGCGTCAATCAGGGTACTGCCGCCCTCTGCTTTTGCCGTGTACGATATGGATTCGCTGCCGGAGGAAACAGAAGATACCACTTTTCCCCGGAGTGCGCCGGATTCGTCCGTTATGTACCCCTGCCCCTCTGATACCCGTTTGTTTGCCGCTTCAATATGCCCGGCAATCTCAATCAGCTTGCATACGCACCGCCGGACGGCTTCAATATCGTCCTCGTTGGTGGGAAATGCGAATTTCAGCTTATTCAGCGTGAGAGTGTCCACTTTCCGGCAAGCCTCCCATGACAGACGATTAAAGTCGGTTTCCGGCATGGAATCCTCACCGTATATGCTTTTGTAGTAGTCGTAGGTTACATATCCCATAGTCTATTCACTCACTCTCTTAAATCCCTGAAAATCAGCAACTCCCAAAGAGCCGTCTTTGCAGCAATAATGTCCTTTGTACTTATAAACATCATTTCTTCCAGAGCGTGATGGATATCGCATTTTCCCTCTCTCAAACATCTTCAAGCATTTCTTTGCTTCATCTTCTGAAATAAGAGAATCAGTTTGCACCTCTCCACATAATCGGCATTTATAAACCGCCACATATTCAGACATTACTTTCCTCCGCATCACCCAGGGTGCCACAACATCCGCCATAAACAGAAAGAGGCGGATATCCATAAACCTTTACGTGCATTTCGTGATACAGCGCAAGATATGTCTTTGCCGGAAGTGTCAGTAGCGCTTCATTCAAAGCCTTTGTGTCAATATCCACTCCCGGAATCTGCTTTATCACAATTTCCTTATCTGTTGCTGTAATTACTGGTATTCCATTATCCATTATCTTCCTCCAATCTGGTTTCCGGCATGAAATACTTTACATATCCCATGCCGGTTCGCTTCTTATGACAGTTTCGTACTCTTTGCCCTTGTCGTGCCGCCAGATTCCTCGCCCGTTTCGCTTGCACTGGATGCGCCCGGTTTCTTGCTAAAGAAAATCAGGTCAGGCATAACAACCTTGCAGCCGTAGTGGAAGAACATACCGATTGCATACGCATTTGATAATTCAATCTGCTTCGCCTGGTATTCGTCTGCCATAACCGGCTCCGCAATCGCCCCGGTACACATAGCGATAATCTCAACACCCTCCGGCTGGTGGACATTGGAGTAAATCCATGCGCCATGATACCGTCCGAACTCCGCAACGTCCGTCTTGACATTAGCGTTTCCCTTTGTGTCGATGTAGTCCCGCATTTCCTCGTAGGCTTCCGGGGACAGGGCAACATGAATGTCCTCTTTCTCGATGCCGTCCACGAACTCATTCTTTGCGGTATGCAGCTTCATCACCACCGCCGTTACACGGTCTTTGATGGTATCGCCGGACACCGTGACCTCGGTGCCGCCGGTAACAGTCCCAACAGTGCCGTCACTCTCTTTGCGCTTGCCGACAGCTACAAGGAAAAAATTCTCGTCCAGTTCCCGAACCATAGCACGGGTAATAGCTGTGCGCCTTTCAGACAGCAAGCCGGGGATTCCGCCAAGCCGTATATCCTTTTCCTCGTATTCCTCCATGATTTCCTTGTCGATGTCGATATCAACGGCAACTTCAAATCCTCTGCCGGGCTTGCCTTTTCTTGCCGCCCTTGCCGTGCCGTATTCCTCTGACTTCGCAGAAGCAAATCTTTTCGCCACAAGCGTTCCTGCCTGCGGGTCGCCGGATAATCTCTGATTTTTGAAAAGGCTTGAAATCGTCCGTCTGCCGACATTCTCGATAATGCCTTTGTATTCCTCTGCAAGTTTCAGTTTTCCGTCTTCGGTTCCTGCCAAATCGGAAAGCTTTGTAAGATTTAATGAATCAATAGCCATTTTGTTTGTCCTTTCTTTTTTGTTTGATTTAGAAAACCACAGGAGCCGGACTGGTATCTTTCGCCGGGGTCTGCTTCGGCTCGGACTTGTCTGTGAACTTAGGCGCGCTGCCGGCAGCTTTCTCTTTGGCTTCGGCTTCTGCCTTTTCAGCTTCAGTCTGGTAGAAATGGTCTTTTTCATTCTCCTTTGCCAGATAGTCCGACAGCCCCATAAATGCGCCGTCTTTCCACTTCAAGCCGTCCTCGCCCATGATTTCACGCATGAGTGAATCCCTGACACGTCCTGATTCGATTTTGAGCTTGTCAAACTCGCCTTTCAGGTAATCCCGCTGGTCACGCTCCAAAATCTGCTTTGTAGCCATGTCCTGCGCTTCTTTCGCTGCCTGCTTATACTTCTGGATTTCCTCCGCCTGCTTCTCCGGGTCGATGTCCTTGAACTTCTCTAGGGTTTCATTTGCCGTGTCAAGCTGCCCTTTGTAATTATCCCGGTCTGCTTCTGCTGCCGTCAGCTTCTTAGCCTGCTTGTCAAACTCTGCAATGGTCTTGTAATTCTCCGTCACCGCCGCATTGACCGCCACTTTCTGCTCGTCCGTTACTTCGATTCCTGCTTCTTTCAAAATCTGTTCAATGTTTTTCATGTGTCGTTATCCTCCTAACATGGTTTTTAACAGCGTGTCCGCTGTATGGATTTAGGCAGATAAACCTCTGCCGGGGTAGCGCCCAAGCAAGGAGTCGAACCTTGCCGTCCATGGGTCTCATACAGTTTGCAAAGCTGAATCTCCCATAGCCAACACAGCCGTTGCTACTTTCCCTCTGTATGCGCACTTCTTCGGGATTTCACAAGTGTTGCAGGCATAATCGGAATGGATGGATTTGAACCACCAACAGCGCGCCAGTTCATGCGTACACCCGTTCTACCGTTGAACTACATTCCGAGGGAGTGCGCCCACCCACAAGGGGCAGACGCTTGATAGGGAAAGTTGCACCTGCGCCATAGACCACCTGCAAGCAGACAGCATAACCACAAGCGCAAATGTATTCGTGCGGAATCGAACCGCCTTTACAGCACCATTACTGACGGATGCACCCTCTTGAAAGGAGGGTAAGATTTATCAAAAATTAGAAGTAAGCAATATAAAAAGACACCTCTACATAAGCAGAGATGCCTTGCAAATCTGCCCGTAACTTTTTCAGGTTAGCGACTTGCTCCATTTGCAAGCCGGTTATGATTCAATTTTTCGTCCGGGTTTTTCCTCCGCAGATGGGGCAGAGTATGAACTTTTCTGTCATGGCTTTACTCCTATAAGTGTAAAGTGATATGCTTGAAATCCTTTTCCAAATCATTATTTTCAATAAACATATCAACGTCTTTTTCTGAATTTACTTTCTGGATTTCTTTTCTTGCCTTAAATATTCTTTCAAGAAGCGTAGCCGTTTCTTTTTCCAAATCGTCAAGAAATCCCAATGTTTTATTTTTCTTTTCCTCAATCTTCATTTCCCTATTTCCCTCCATTTCCTAATGCCTTTTATGCTTCCATTGTACCGCAGTTTGGCGGGGTAGTTGTACCAAGTTAAACGGTCATTCTGCCAACCATAGCAGAAACAAAAGCATTTTGGTTGTCGTTTAATCCCATGTTGAACTTCCTATCAAGGTTGAATCCCCATGACAAATTGCTTTCTGCGCGCTCTTTCGGGTCTTTGTTCAAAACCTCTCTCTGATACCTGCTCATTTCAAAAAAGTCTGGTCTTTCTATTGGCTCATTCCATTCAACATTGCACCAATGGTCTTTAAACACATAAATAAATGCAGCGCAATCCTGCATAGTTTTAAAATAAAATGCTGTTGTCGGTTCATCTTTTGGTTGCAACTTTACCATTCCCATATCCTCCCTTTTGCGGTTTCCGACAGGGGAAAACTCCCCTATCAGAGTTATTTTTAATTCGACAGGGCATTGACCGCTTTGCTCCTGTCTAGCATAGAGCGACTACGCAACTGTGGATAGGCAGGAATCGAACCTGCATATCAGGCACACTATAGCCACGGAGATTTGCATTCCTTTTCGTTTCGGTTAGCCTCCTACTCCGGCTCTACCATTAAGCTACTATCCACTTTTGCACCGAATAGTCCCACACAGCTCACGGTGCTATGGTCTGCTTCCTATAAGTCGCCGCCGTCCATCACGGATTTTACCCGTGTCGCTCTTTCAGACCTCTTCCACTGTCCATTTTCTGTCTGCAAGGACTGTGCAGAATAGATAAAATATTTTTACAAGGTAGTGACATTGCCACCTGCCACTATATACATAATACCACAGCTTTTTAAATTATTTGTACCAACTTAAAGCAAAAGAGCGGCATCACTGCCGCCCCTTGTCGTGGGATATTTTTTCATTCACGCACCGCTTGATAAATTCACTTAACTTCATTTTTTCTTTATCAGCCGCCGCTTGCCATATATCCTTCATTCCTGACTCTCCCTCTTTTCCTTTTGGAAGATACAAACCTATCCTATCATAGCTATCTTCATTAAATTTTCGCTTGTAATCCGTCTTTTCCTGTTTACTCATTGCCATGACACCACCTCCCACATAAGCATACCACATAATTCATTTTACATCTATTGTTAGATATGCACAATAAATCTAACGTTAGTTTGTTTATTTTGTCCATTGATATATCTAACGTTAGATGCTAATATAGACTTATCAAAGGAACGGAGGATATGGGATATGACAAGAACGGCACTGGTAAGAAATTCGGAAACAAAAAACCTTAAAATATTCCGTGCTGATGATTATAGGACACAATCAGAAATGGCACAGGATTTGAGAGGAAACGGATTTCGGGTTTTAAAAATTTGGAATGAAGATAAGACAGATTCAGAAGTTGATAACTGGGAACTTCTAAATAGAAAATAACCACACCACCCACCCGGCGGGGTTGCGCCGGGAGAAAGAAGGGAAGATATGAAAAGACTCACAAATGGGATCTATATTCATAGAGGTCGATGGATAGTGAAAGACGAACAGGGAATCTGTGTTGAGAACCATCTTGAAATATTTCCAACATGGAATGACGCAAGGGAGTTCATTAATAAAATTTTAGACGGAACCAACAAAAAAGAACCAAGAGTAGTAGGAATATGGGAATGCAAGTAATTTTTGTCCCGCCCCTGCCGGGTAACGCAGTGAGAAAGTGAGAATGATATGAATGTAGAGGGAATGATGCGATTTGAAGAAATGTGCCGGCTTTACCTAAACGGAAATGACCGTACAAAAAGAATTATCCTTAGTTTCTTGAATGATGAAGAAAAACGGACATTCTTAGAGGGATGTGGTCTATATCATCTTTTTACTGATGAGGATTATTACAAATTAGTTCGTCAAAGCATCGGAAAGCAGATATACAATGATTTTCATAAAGAACAGGCGGCAGGATAACACCTACCGCCTGTTTTCTTACATCTCCGCAATTTTCCTTGCCCAGTTCTGTATAATCTCCCTTTCCTCCCGACAGTCAGCATCCTTGAACATCTGTTTCATCATGCCATGCACGCCAGACATAAAATCTTCCAAAGCGTCAAGCATTCTGTTCTTCGTTCCATCGTCCCGGTTGTTGGAGTATTCCATCTTCCGGCTCCTGTATTCATCCATGTCCGTATCATCACCAGACAAGCGGGAATAGTTCGGGCGGTGGACATATCTGCCAGTTGTAGCGCTCCTGCCCCGGCGGTAGGAATTGCCATTATCGTAATCATTGGAGTAGTTCCCCTCCCGGCTGTAAGCGCCGTTACGGGAATACCCGCCACGCTCCCGGCTGTAATCCTCCATATCCCGGCTATATCCGTCCCTGGAATACTCGCCGCCGTCCTGCATCATCTCGATTTTGTCCACGCCTTTCATGATTTCCACCAGCTTATAGGCGTTGTCCAGATTGGAAGAAGTCAAGCCTTTTTCCTCAATCGCTTTTAACTCTTTCTCTGCGTTTTCTCTCAATTTATGCATAACTTAACCCTCCCTGTTAATCGTGATGTTTGCGTTTTGCATATCAATCGCCTGCGTGGAGGTGTTTTTAATTGATACTTGTACGCAACACCCCTTCGGAATCCATACATCTGTAGCCATAGCCACATTGAAGTAATCGCCAACTGCTGCCGGAGTTACGATTGCATTTGTGGATAAGTCTGCCTCTCCGTTGATTGCGATTGCAACGGATATCGGGCCAGCCGTTCCACCAGTCGCAACAGCGATATTGCCAGAAAAGATTACCCTGTATTTTGCCCTGCAATTCTGCGTACATCCCCGAACTGTAAACTGTCCGCTTCCTGTTCTATGTAAGACAAGACCTTTATTGCAGCATGATGTTTCCCCAGAAAACAAAGCGTTCTGATTTTCCTGTATTGTTTGCACAGGAACGCTTGTATACTCAGCCATATTTATTCTTTGCCTCCTTATTTCTTTTTTGTGTCATCACTGGTTTTGTTATAGCTTCCTCGAAAGAATATCCAAGTTTGAACATTCTGTTATGAACTCTTTTGTAGTTCAAATTCAATTCTTCGCACCACTCTTTGAGGTTTTTCGTCTTTCCATTGTATTCTATACTTAAATTCATTCTCCGATTATTTGCCTGTTCTCCGAGCGGAATCCAACAGCAATTTTCAGGACAATAATCCCCATCTACATCTTTCCTTTCAATGGTTAATCTGTCGTTATATCCATTCGTCACAGCCCAGTTATAAAAAGATAAAAAATCATTTCTCCATTCACTACAGACATTTATTCCACGTCCTCCGTAGTCTTCATATCTTTTATTGCTTGGGTTTGTGCATCTGTTTTTTATGCTATTCCATTCTTGGTAAATTCTGGTTTTGCTCATTCCATGAGTTTTTTTGTTCTCTGTTTCGTGTAACAAACAACCACAACTTTTTACAGCCCCATTTTTTAAATTAGCCGCCCTTACGATTGTATAATTTCCACATTCACACAAACACTTCCAACGAACAGCACCACTACTGGCATTTTCCGCTCTTTCGATAACAGTAAGCTTATTATACTTCTTTCCAACTAAATCAATAAATTTCGGCATAGTTTTTACCTCCGTATAGTCTGTATTCATGCTTTTATTCTGCCATAATCAGAGGCAAAAGTCAAGGAAAGCCGTATAAAATCAATTATTTTTCAATGTCCAGTTAATCGCAAAAGGACAGAATCAATGTTCTGCCCTCCCACGTTGTAATAACGGCTCATGCCGAACATTTCCGATGTTTCACGGAAAAGATACATTCCCTATTTCAACGCACAAAAAAGGCAGAACCAATGCTCTGCCCTTTCCAAATTATTTTACTTTCCGCTTTTCCGTCTGCATAATATCATGTATCTCTTCATACGAATTTTTATGTTGCTCGTATATCTTCCTTTGCAACTTTCTCTTATTCAATCCGCTTTTCTCTGCCAACTCTGCAATAGTCAAATATTCTCCGTTATATTCGACTTTCAGAGGTTCTTTTATCACGCTTGCATATTCAATCGCCTTTTCAAAAGACAACCCTCTATCTCTAAAACCTCTGCAAAACTTTTTATAGCTGACACCGTAAATTCTTGCCCAGTCTGCCAGTGTGCGCCGCTCTCCGTTATGCTCAACAACAATATTCGTACAGAGATTGCTTGATTGTTTTTCTTTTGGAATCCATTCGCAATTTTCGGGACAATACCCATTGTTTCCGTCTTTTCGCTCAATCGTCAAGCCGTCTGCATATCCATTCTGCATTGCCCACTGATAGAAATTATTAAAATCGTCAAGCCATTCTTTACAGACTGTTATTCCTTTGCCGCCATAAATAGGGTATGAATTTTGATTTTGATTGTAACACCTTGCTTTCATGCCACACCATACATTATATAGCTTTGTATGCCGCTTTCCATGCGTTCTATGCCTTTCAGAAGTTAATTCAATCTTTAGACAGCCGCAAGACTTTGTAGTACCTCTTTGCAGATTAGTTCCCCTTACAACTATCTTATTGCCACACTCGCACAAACAATTCCACGCCGCTCTTTTACCTTTATTATCTGCTCTTGAAATTACAGTCAGCCGCCCGAACTTTTGACCTGTCAAATCAATAAGTTTCATAATGCGCCGCCTTTCTTCATTTCAGCCATAGCCGCACGATAGCCTTTGGCATAGCCAAAATCAAAGAGAGTGCCAGCCGCAACGAACGCTCCGTTAGGCTCTCTCGAACCCATGATTTCATTCATGAAAACAAACAGTTCATCACTTCTCATTGTGTAATTCTGATTCTTTCTTGTCTTACTGAAAAAACGGTCAATATAATTTTTAATCTTGTCCATAAATAAAAATCTCCTTTCAGTGTTTGACAACACCGCCAAAGGGAGATATAATAAATGTATCAACCGCTCCGGCGTGTTGGTGGATTGTAGCGGTTGAGGTTGCCAAACTGTCAAACCGCTACTTTTTATGATATTCCTAATTTCTCTTTTAGAAGCTGTATCCCCTCGACTACTGCATTTACACGTTGCGTTTCCATTGCGTCCGCACATTTTTGTATATCTGCAATTTCAGTCGGCGACATTCTAAAGCCTACTTTTTCAGTTCGGGGATTATCCGTTGGTCTACCCATTTTTTTCTTTTCTACGGTTCATCACCCCTTTATTCCTTGCCTTTTTGTCCAATAAATGCTATTATTTATTTGGTATAGGGGCAGTGGCAAGTACCGCCCCTTTTGTGGTTTAGCCCTGTTTAGAAATAAATAGGGCTTTTAGTCTTCCAATGTCTTTTGCAGATTGTCAGCGATTTTTGTAAGTTTTTCATCTTTCTTCTCGCTTTCCTTTTCTTCCATTGCGTCTTTCAAAGCGTCTAACAGAAATCTTACAAAACCATTGAACTGTTTGTCTGTCATTCCCATATCTACCATTTGTTCTCCTTTCCGGCTTCCTGCCTGCCTTACTCGTTAAGCATTTCCTTAACTGTAATTATATTATACATTATGGTCGACCAAAAGTCAATACCCAAAAAATAAAAACGGCAGAAAATCTGCCGCCTCTTCCTATCTATTTATTTTTTACTTTCTATAGCCTGATATGTTTTTTTACTCACTTCGTATACATGTTCTTCCGCCCAGACTAAATATGCGGTTACATCATCAGTTTCAATATCTGTTTGCAATTCCAGAGTCAATTCACTCACATCGCTAAACGGAACAACATTGCCATTAACATCTGTAAAAGATTTCATTCCCATCTTCCTTTCCTTTGAATATTCTAAACTCAACCAAAGTTCATAAATGCCATTTCGAACAACTTCAGACCGACTTAACCCAAATTTTTTTGCTGAATAATCCAGTTTTTCAAGCGTTTCTTCATCAAGACGTGTTCGTAGCATAAAATCCTTAGGTTTATTTGTCAGCTTTGCCCCCTTTTTAAGTGGAGACACCTTATCACTTCCTTTTGCTTAATTTTTGTTGCTACAAACAATAATATACTATGTTGCTACAAAGTTGTCAATAGATTTTTCTTTCTTATTCGCCCCATACCTTATTTGCCGAAAGAACGTCTTTTTGACGGTATGCAATCTGTACCAGAGCGTCAAAGACTTCGTTCCATGTGCGGTTTGTTGCTTTGCAGCACGCACGGATGGCGCAGTCTCCGACACGCCTTTTCAAAGGATTAACATTATATTCCACCCATCTTTGCACAACTATACCTCCACAAATATCCACCGCCAACACCTATTCTGCACCATTCTTCCAAAGCGTCCTTGTCATATCCTAACAACCCACAAGCGACATCAACGGAACAATATGCAGCAATCACTTTTCCGTCCATTCTTTGTTGCTGAATAGACTTAATTCTTGTTTTAAGCGCACGTTCTCTCGCTGTTCCGTAATTATTGTTATAACTATATGTACACCACTCAAGGTTAGAAACTTCATTGTTTATTTTATTTTCGTCCTTGTGGTTTACACATGGTAAATTTTCGGGATTCGGGATAAAGGTTTCCGCAACAAGCCGATGTAATTGATATTTTCTTTTCGACCTATCCTCTTTGTAAAGCATTACAACATGATATCCAGAGTTAATCAGCCACGGTTTAAGAATATATTCTTTTTGTTTGCCAAACTTACTACCCTCACGGAAACTCTTTACCCTTCCAAGATTGCTGACCTGATACAATCCCTCATATCCTTTTACATCTTTCCAAATTTCCTCGCTCATCTTCCCTACCTCCTACCACAATTTTACAACAGATTCGGGAGGGGGTTGTACCATTTATTCAGAAGTTTTCTCTGCCTTTTCCTGCAACTCCTTAAAATATTCTTTCTTCACAATCACATAGCCATTGTCCAGCTCAATGTAATTCTCGTGGCATATAAATGGTCTTTTCCACAAATTATCAATTACCTTATGTGCGTCTTTAACGTCCATCATGATTATTCCTTCTCCTTTTCTTTCTTATATCTCCTTGCCCCTGCATTACTCTATTTTGTTATTGCTTTTTATATCTAAATCCCGGTAAATATTTTCCATATTCAAATACTGATAAAATTTTAGGTTTGTAATACTGCTCTCCCACTTTCTGATTGTATTTTTCCAATGCCTCTTCTTTACTTTCTGCCTCAATCAATTCCGGAAAATTGTAATACTCATCCCCATCGGTTTCTGTTCCGCAACATAGTATTGTAATAAGATACTTATTCATTATCGTTTCTCCTTATCCTTGATAAGAATATTATACACTATTCATGCTCCTTTTTGTATCTTTTCGCCCCTGCATTACTCCGCTTTGCCTGCTCCCTGCCGAAATCAGCTACCTTTATGCGGTCATACTGCGGCTGCAAGTCGTTGGCGGCGCAGAAATCGTTGTACGCCTTGTTTTTTTGCGTCAGTTGGTACGCCATGCGGTCATAATCCCTCTGCAACATCTCCTTAACGTCCGTTTCTGCCACACCTGCAATTTCCTGCTCTTTGACAATCAGTTTTCTTTTCCATGCCCGGAGGCTCCGCTCCATAGCGCGCTGTTTCTGCTGTTTATCATACAAATCACGGCTCTTTTTGCTGTCCTCTATATTTTCCTCCTTGTAAGGATTTTTAAGGCGTAAGTCCCACGGTTTATGACTATGTCTGCAATTATAACCGTGCAACCCAAGCGGATTAACTACCTTCCCCACTCCTGTAATCGGGTCAATGTCATACCCAGTAGACGCAAGCAGATTAGGATAGTCTTTATCCTCCCCTCTAATTTTATAAATTTTGCCCTGCCAAAGGTCATGCTGCGCTACATATCCGCCATATTTAGAATGACGTGCTCCAATGTGCTTTGACACAAGCACATATTCGGCGCCAGACTCAACTATGTACTGATTCGTCACTTGCGCCGCCGTCTGATTCATTGATGTAACAACGCACAATCTAACCGCCGATTCCAGTGTCCGGCGTGTGCCACTCGGATAGTCCACATATATCCCCCGTCCGGCATATCTATCAAGAATATCACACACCGCCGCTGAATAGCTTTGCACTCCTGCCGCCACTCGCAAATCAGCTTCATCAAGCATATTGATAAAGTCAATCTGTGACTGCTTCATGGTTGTGCGTGTGAGATTTGTCAGTTCTCCTAAGCTCTTTTTATATTCTGCGTCCATAACGCGTATTACAGCGGCATTTTCAAGCGGATTGGATAATTCTATGCCTAACTGCCCTAACGTGGCTCTATCGTCCTCCCACGATGTCAGAACGGCATCTTGCAGAAGGGAGCGGAGTTCTTTCTGTGTCAGCCCCGTCAACTTCCGCAATTTCTGCTCAATCTCCGCTTGGCTCTCGCCCATCTGCTTTAGTTTCCAGATAAGGCGGTCGGCGGTTGCGGTCATTTCCCCGGCGGATAGTAGGCGGCGGGTGATGTCTTTGAGGATAAAGTTTTCAAGTTGGCGGTATATCTCTAGCAATTTATCCTCTTTGTTTGTGAAGTAGTCTGGTGACAGCATTGCAACCCCCTAATGAATTTTCAACAAGTGGTATGTTGAGTCTTGAATTTATAAGGGAACTTTGAAAGTTTTGTGCTTTTGCAAATTCCAATTCCGCTATTCTTTGCTCACATTCTGCAACAGCGACTTTTCTTAGCAAATCTATTGCATACTGCACTCCATCACCATATCCGTCATAATATTGTGGTGAATCTGATTCCATTATTTTGTCATCTGCTTCATCAGCTTCTATCTCAAGCTGTGAAATTATAGGCATTAAATCCATTTCCCTACTCCTTTCCTGCTGTCCTCTTGACTAAATCTATCCATTCCTGCTTGTGCTGCTGCTTTGCCTTTTCAAACCAATGGTCGCCCGTTCCTGCCGTGTGGTATGTAAGCGGTCGCCCTGTCGGATGCTTGCTGGGCGGAGAGTACCAGCCTGTTATATTGCCCTCTGCGTCCCTTATAGGAATATTTGGGCCATATACAACACCTTCATACTGATAATGTGCATAAGGTGTGTTATACTCAATCTCTCCACCATATATCCCCTGCGGATAGTTCACACTGTTACGGAGCGCACCCTGTTGGAATGGTATCAGAGGATCACAGTCAGCTACTACTTGCATATTCAGCAGCTTTTGCGCTTCTTTCAGATTGCGTCGCAACCTTGCATCGCTTATATCAATATCAACATTCCCTATGTGCTGTCTGATTCTCATAATAAACCAATCCCACCATCAAATGTTCCGCCTTTAGAAAATGGCGGCAATTTCGGAATAGAATATATTTTATTTTCAACTCTATCCTTCATCATATGATACAGTTCCAAATATTTCTCTGCCGGAAGCTGTAACAATGATTCGTGCATTACTGCAATATCCACTTTGCAAGGCTCCGTTCCTGACTGTGCTGTTATTGATACAATATTACTTTTCATGCTTTTCCTCCTAACACTTATCCCTGCAATGATACACCCTGCGCCTACTTACAATCATAGCAGGATTGTTGGCTTTAGAGTACCATTTTGGCGGTCGGCGCAATAGTCGCTTGTGTTCCTCGATTTTCTTATTGGCTTCATCAAATGCCTTTCGTAATGCTTCTGCCAGCTTTTCCATTTTTTCAGAAATGTCGCCCCATGCTTCCGCTAATTTATCAGCCAATTCTTGTAATGTCATTTTTCTATTCCTCCCCAAACAGTCCATCTTTCGGCTCATTCTCGCTCTTGGCTTCTGCTACCATTTTTCTTGCCTCTTCTTCCGTGAATCCCTCATATTTGGAAAGATAATACACTTTTGAAATTATCCCCTGAATCATAAGCTGATACGCCCTCTGTCTGTCCTCCTCTGTGTTCTGGAATGGGTCAGCAAAATTGCAGAATATCTCATAGCCGCCAAATGAATCCTTGTTCACATAGATTTCTTTGGTTTCGTTATCTTCCCTAATCACTGACATAACATCAATGATATAAGCTATGTCATGAATTGCTCCCACTCTTCCATCACCATTGGAATTAGGACGGTCAAGAATATTTCGGTATGACATCATTGTATTGATTGTGCGCCGTTCGTCTGCTTCTACCTGTGTTGCGGTTGCAAGTCCAGACTTTTCATTGAACGTAAAATATCCCTCCGAAAAACCTGTTTTCATAGCGATTACATTCAGATAAAAATTGATTCCCTCTGTTCTGGTCGTTACTTGCAAGGTTGGCTGCCACATTTCAACTGGACTTCCACCCGTTCCGTTCCCTGTGTCCAGATTTCCCACATTCTCAATGAACTCCGGCAACTCAATGCCATTCATGGTTGCGTACTGAATAACAGACTGGTCAACAATCATCATGGGGGAAGAGTTCTTTGTTTCTTTTCCCATTGTTGAAAATGCAATATCCAGCCAACGTAATTCCTCTATACACTCGGAAAAACACGATACGCCAAGTGGACTATCAGGGTCTATGGTATTGCTGTACGGATTCTTTATGTACGTGAATAAAGGCTTATCTATTTCAAGTCGCTTTCCGCTTGGAGGAAACTCTGGCATGATATGCGCCCATGTTGTTTGGCTAAGTTCTATCGGACTTCCAATCTGCCCTTCCTGATTGGATACAAATGCCTTGTTAGATATTCTATACTCCCTAACTTTTTCTGTGGTTCCATCGTCTTTTATGTGTGTGCCATCCTCATACCTGTGCCACTCAATACGGGTATAAAATTTCTTTTTTTCTGTATGGTAGAAAAGGAATATAACCCCGTCAATATCGCCATTACTGCTATAACTTGTAACAAGGAACCTATCAGGCGGCATGTATTCTATTCCGTCTCCATCCCATTTTGCCATCATTCCACCAAGACGAATCACTCTTTCTATTTTTTCCTGCGCTAATTTGGAAAAATAATTATCAATCGCCTTTTGGATAAAGTCAGCCTTTTCCCTGCTTGTAAATCCAGCAGCAGGCTGCACCTTAATATCTATATTTTGCGTTATCAGCTTTGCTAATTCTCTTGCTACAGTATTGGAAAAACTTACCGACCGCCCATCACTCTCTTTTACCCAAGGCGGCTTCCCGCCCTCCAACTGCCCCCACAGCTTAATGGCAGCGTCCATTTCTGGCGAAAGGTACGTTTCCACACCGAAAGCCTTTTCAGCGTCCGTTTTAAACAGCATTTTAAATTTCTCCTTTATCCATGAAATTAAGCCCATCTATGCCACCCCTAAAATCCGATAATGCAGTATCCGTCCATCAATCCGTATTCCGGCACATTCCGCAGAACGTATGTAACGGGTCTTAATGCAACCTCTCCTGTATATCCTTTGTCCGGCTCCCATTCTTCAAGCACAAGTTCATCACCGACTTGTATATCATCTTCATCTTTCTGCAATTCAAAATGTTTGTTTTCCCAACAAACTTGTTCAAAATATATCGGAAGTATCTTCTTTCTCACCTGCTTCATTCAATCACCGCCCCTCTCATATTCTTCCAACTCCTGCACCTGCCGCAGTTGCCTTTTATCGCTAACTCAGTTCGCTTAAACAAAAGGCAACTGCATATATGGCTATCAAAGCTATCCCATTCATTATTCTTTTTATTCTTTCATTACACTTTGTCATTTGGAGTAAATAATTCAACAAAACAATCGAAAGAAAGATTATTGCAAAAATTTTATAACCTCTCATTTATGTCCTTTCTACCCCTTTCGCTCCCCGGTATGGCTTGCGGTGTTCTTTGCCGTGGGTGATGGATTGGTTAAGGCTCATGGTAATCCTCCGGCAATGGTTGCCAAGCGATAATCCTTAATTGATTCCAACCGCTACTTCCATTAACAAATCCAGACCATTCTCCATTAAATGTATAAGAAATACCTTTTGTTTGAAATAGTCTGTCATATTCTCCATACCTGAAATATTCAAACCATACAAGCACATCAACGCCGTCCTCTGGCAATCTCTCCTTACACGGAATCCACCCGCCGCAATCCTCCGCTGACCGCTCCATATCTGCCAGCTTTGCGGATAAGGCTTCTATGGTGTCGGCAGCTTCCCTAAAACGCTCTACTGCCAAAGAAATAGGCATATTATGTCCAATAGACAAATTGTTTGCTATTGCTCTCAATTCCTTTATCTGTTCGCTAATGCTCATTCTATCAATCCTCCAACTTATCTATGTTCCTAAGAATACAATCTCCGCAGCCCTCTTGCCTAAATCCAACACATTCTTTTTCCAGGTTATCTTCCCATTCATCCTCAAATGGGCAGTAATCTATTATTTTCATGATGTAGTATAATAAAATCTTTTCATTTTTTGTCATTTCCCTATCCTCTCCTTACCACATTGGCAGATGTTTCAAATCGCTTTTATTTCTCCAATTACCTCATATTCGCAATCAAGATTTACCATAAGAAATGCACGATTGTTTATGAACTTCCAAACCGCGTCTGCTTCACTTTTTGCCGTTACTGTAGCATATCTTTCTTTTTCACGTATATCTTTAAACTTGAATAGATACTGATTTTTGCGTCTAAACAGCATATCCTTTCCCTTTCTACCACATATCCATTTTAATATTTCCACCGCAACCGCCGCCGCAGGAATGTATAGCAAAAATAGCGGTCGCTATCGAGACAATGATCGAACTCCTTTATAACAGCGTCCTCCGGGCTTTCCATATCCCAGGAATACAGCCCGTACTCATTTATGGTCGCTTCACAATCCTCGTGATAGCTGATTATCCCTCTGTTTAGGAATGTGGTCTGCACGCGTATTCCGTCCAATACATCATTTTCTGCACCCTTGGCAATGTACTTCCCATGCTTTTTAATTGTTTCGATAAACGAAGCCGCGGACGGGTCAACGATGATAAAGGTCAATTTCCTATCCCCTATCAACTTGCATATTTCCTGATAATGCGTTTCATCATCCCGCCGGATTCCCGTTTCTTTGCTGTCATAGTAGTATTCAGATTCCTTTTGCGCCCGTTTTCCATCAAACGCCCACAGGCCGGCCGCAAACGGGTTTACCGTTCCATAGTCCACAGACACAACCCATTCTTTTTCCCCGGTCATGTGCTTGTCTTTGACGTGCTTGTCCTCGTCAAACATGGAGTACACAAGCCCTTCTGCCACGCACCACAGCCCCAGGATATACCGCTTGAAGAATACTCCCACATACATTCCACGATAACGGGCTTTTATCCGCTCTGACAGGGAAAGATTATCATCCATAGTGAAATGCAGATATACAAGCCGCTTTTCCTCTGCCTTATCAATCCAGTTGACCTTGAACCAGTGCCGGGGGCTGTCCGGGTTGCAGTTGAACCACATCTTAGAGCCATCAACAGATAATCGCCCGGTTGCCTGATTGACAAAAGATTCCGGCATAAGCGCCACTTCATCAAAGAAGAAGCCGGCGCATGTGATACCTTGCACCAAATCCTGTGACCGTTCATCCTTCCCACCAAACAGATAAAAGTAATTTGTCACATCTCCTTTTGATACTATCAGGAGATTGTCAGAGCGTTTGTCTATTACAGTGTATTTCCGGCTTTTAAGCATCAGTTTCAGCCAAAAGAGGACATTTCTTCGGAATGAGCCGATTGTCTTACCAGCCATACCGAAATTCTGCTGATTGAAGCTGTTCATAGCCCACAGCACATAGGACAGCGACATAGACAGCGTTTTGCCACTCCTGATTGCCCCGTCCGCTATGATTCCGTCCATATCCTTGACCGGGCTTGCAGGACACCACCATGTGAGGACTTTCTTCTGCTTGGTGGAAAATGGCTTGAACTGAAAACCTTGCTTCTGCACCTTTGCTTTCATTGCAGCAGCACGTTTTGCTATGCCTTTGCGGATGTTTTCTATGCGAGTATTTATATTGTCCATTTAGTAAACCGTTCCAAATCTTCTGTCAAAGTGTTTTCTCCATTCCTCTTTCTTTTCTACTGAAAAGCATTCTTCGTAAGTCAATCCCGTAACTTTCAAAATTTTATCAATATTACTTTTACTGATTTCTCTTTTCCCTTCTGAAATTCTCCACATTGTTGGATATGAAATTTCACAAATTCTGGCAAATTCAGCCAGCTTTATACCATTATCATTCATATATTGCTCAATCCTTGGATATTTCATCTTCCTCTACCTCACTTTCTTCCCACACTTCCGCCGCCGTTCCATTCAGAGCGTCCATGAAATTATCCTCTGCTTCTTCCTCCGGCTGGCTGTCCTTGACCTGGCTTTCCAGCTTCAGGAGTTCGATTTCAAGCTTCTGCTCGTTGTCGATATTCCATCCCTTGAAGTTGTTCCGTAGGCTGAACTGCGCTCCGCTTGAACCGTCACGGTCAAAAAGTCTTTCTTCTGCATATTTCTCAACAACGCTCTTCGCGCGCGTTATAGTGTCATTAAATTCTTTCTTCCCTTGATAGTTTAGTAGTGCTTGTCTACTGGCAAACCCCAAAGCAAGCGCAAGTCCAGTCACAGTCAAGGGTTTTTCTCCAACAATGATAGGATTTCCAAATTTATTAAAAACTGTATTTCCTTCATCATCTTTCAATATTTCCCCTTTGCAATCTTGGAAATATTGTTCAATTTTCTCTTGAATTTCCTCCTTGCTTTTATACTTTGGAGGTCTGCCAACATTAGCCATTTCACACCTACCTAACTAGCAATTTCCCAACCATTATAGGGAACGAAAACCCTATCTTTCTGAAAATCAATAAGAGTTATTGGCAATCTATTCCCTATAAATGCACAATACGTCCTATAATGGATTTTGTTATCTATCAATGCCGCTCTCACTAATCCGCCGATAATACTTTCAAGAACATTTTTATACAACAAAAGCTGTCCTACTGCGTTCATCTGATTTGACGTTCCAGTTGACGGATATTTTGCATTATCTTTTTTTACTTCAAATACAGTCATTGTTCCGTCAATATGCCTAACCATAATATCTGGCTTTACGAAAAACTCCCCTGTATTAATCATCTTTTGCCTACCGATTGCTTCAATCAAAGAAAGATGCAATCCCTCGCATATCTCTTCGATATTCTCAACTATGTTGTCTTCCAAATTCTTTTCATTTCCTACCGATTCCCACATAACATTCGCTTTAAGTTCTTTTATCGTTTGCTCCTGTGTCAGCCAGTATTCATATTTTCCTTTCGCCATATACTCACCTATCCGCTGTTATCATGTTTCAATCTTCCTTTGCTTTCTGCTTTGGAGTTAGCTTATCCATTCAACCAATAAAATCCTCCCAAAATTCATCCCAATACTTTTCTTCCTCGGTCTTTGGTCTTTTTAAACATCTAAGATATTCTTTATATGGCTTTTCTATCTTCTCACGATATTCACGGCATGACCTAATCCACAACCGCTTTTCAAATTTCTTAGCAATTCTTTTATTCATTCAACCACCGCCCATACACTCACCGATTTCATTCAATGCCGCCGGATTTTACGATTTGTTTCGCCTTATCAATGTCAATTCCTATGGCATCTTCATAGTCGTACCCTTGGTCTGTCGGGTATATGATTTCTATGTTTTGACTTTCTTTTTCCAACAGCTCAACAACCTTATCCGCGTTATAAGCGGTAGGCTGATTCTCAATCGCCTGTTCCAAATTTGGTGTCACGTCAACCAACACATTGTTTCTCAATGACTGCATTAACGCACTTCTGCTAATCAAATCATTGCTCATTTTTCTTTCCTCCCATTCTCATGCAAGCCGACTAACAATTCAATTTATCCAAATGCCTAAGAATGCATTTTCCACACCCGGCTTCTCCAAGCCCTACACATTCTTTTTCAAGAACGCTATCCTCCCATATTTCCTCGAACGGACAGCATTCTGCTTTGTTTATAATATAGTCAATCAGAATCGAAATCTTTTCCTGTTCACTCATGCTATTCCCTCTCTAATTCTTTCAATGTAGTTTCGGCTTCTTCTTTGGTGAGGAAAACAGTTTTTCCGAAATCAAAGAATTTAAAATATGCTTTTGTATAATCTGTTTCTGCGTACACGTTCCAAATTTCGCATACTCCCTTGTGCTGCCTGATTGCTCCACACGGCTCAACACATTCAACTTTCATTTCAATTATTTCTGATTCTCCGTTTTTAAAAGTACATAAATGATGCACCGTATCCCCCACCGCACAAGGCAGTTTCAGCAGTCTGTTTTGTTCCTCTAAGTCCTCAAAATCAGATAGCTTTTTAATTGCCACATTCATAGTCATTTCTGTATTGTCCTTCAAGTGAATCAGTCCCGAAGGTGCTTTTATTGTCAATCTCTCCATATTTCCCTTTCCCTCCACAATCCCCCTAAATTAATCCATTAACTTTTTTATAAGCTTTACTGCCTCTATACTGGCAATAGCAAGTTTAATATCCTCATATAATTCATCTAAGCTCCCATCATCATTTGTGGATTCGTCTATTATATTTTGCAAAGATTCTATTGCTCTATCAAAATCATTCATATTCTCCCACCTTTCCACAATCCCCCTAAATCCCCTAATTCTATTATACAGGAGATTTGAGGGGGAGTTGTACCAAGTTAATTGTTTAAAATCATTCTCATTACTTCCTCTGTCTCAGGGCTTCTTCCACTGCCGTCCAATTCTGTTTTTGATGTGCAATCTAACCTGCAATAGCAATATTGTCTTTCCCCTCTATAACACGCTTTCATTCCAATTCTTATGTGGTCGCATATTGCTGTTGGATGTTCTGAAAAATCTTTTTTATCAATCATATGCTTTTGCGAAGCAGTAAGGTTGCCAAGCTCTCCATTTTTATATCTTTTGTATAGTTCGTGCCCTTCTGCATACATCTCGCATTCTTCCATTGATTTAATCATTTCAGCGGACTCTTTATCGCCCATATCTTTTGCATGACATTGCTGTATTGTAGGCATTCCTCCCTTATCAAATCCCCAATGTATACCGAACACACATTCATTGCAATTTTTCACTTCCCTATCCTCCTTAACTCCTTATCAAACAAACTGTAAAAATATCTGTTAGTCAGTTTCACTTTCAAGCCACTGTTTTACATACTGTACGCAATTTTCTTCTTCACTGCATTTACTACCTCTTTTGTTTCCAATAGAACATTCATCGCAAGAAAAATATTTCCTGCTGTCATCTATCAAAAGTGCCAGTTCTTCGTTGCTCATATTTCTAATTCTGTCTGCATTAGTCATTTACCTATCTCCTTCATTTTCTCGTTAAAAATACTAAAGAAATATCTCCTAATCCCATAAAAATCCGTCCGGCAGTATGGAATCCGCTCCATTTCTTTCAGCTCCCATTTCACCTTAAGAGCGTCATAGGACTTGTTTTGAGTGACAGACAGTAAAATGTACTCTTCTATCATTTCATTCGCTGTATGAGCCGCCTGCGAAGCTAGAGCGGTATATCTGCCGGACTGTATCAGCTTTTCAAGTTCCTCAACCCTTTCATCTGTCAAGCCGTAGTATGCTAATGAGTGCCTGGGGGTACCCTGATATGGCGTCTCCTGTGGTATGCCGAAAATGCTTTCCTGCCAGAAGCCGTTATATCCATCACAGGATTCAGTCTTTTCTTTGCAATCCGTACACTTTCCACATACTGTTAGGCATGTCTGGCATAGGCAGGTGTGGCATTTTCGCATGGTATCACCGCCTTTTAATCTGCCTTTTCTGTGCTAAACAGATATTCAAACGTCTGTCCTGTTATTTCCAATAACTTTTTGATTTCAGACATTGAAAATTCTCTCTCGCCATATAATTTTTTGTTTATTATTTGCGTATTTGTATTGTTATTGGAACCGCCTATCATATGGGATAATTTATATTTCACAACTTGGTTTTCGCTTATCCATTTTGCCAAGTTCGGAAAAACAATCTTTTCATCAATTTCTTTCGTGCGTGACTTTGCATTTCCTGCAATAACAGATAATTTCTGCTGAACGCATTGTCTTGTAACGCCGTATCTTTCAGCTATTTCTTGATATGTACAACCATCAAGACGCATTTTTATCATTTCAAGTAGGCGGTCTTTATTTTCCTGCGTCATCATTTCTCTTATCCCTCCTTTTCCTGCACCACTGCGGGCAGTTTGATACTTTCTGCTCAATCAGCCGCATTTTGTCGATACACAATCTTCTATATCCGTCCTGCTTCTCCTTTTCTACCAGTATGCAGCTCTCACATTCGTCACAGTGCGGAAGGCTTGCTTTCACCCTCGCCCTGTATTCCCGCTGCTTCTGTCGGTAAAGCTCTGGGTTCTTCGCCCATCTTTCCCGTTTTTTTGCTGCAATCCTCTGCTTATTTTCTTGCTGCCGCCTTTTTGTGGTCTCCCTTACACTTTCTGCATGTTCTTTGTTCCACTTCCGGCTCCTGGCATTGACTTCTTCTTTATGCGAATCTATGTATCTCTGGATCCTGGCCTTCCTCAGCCTCTTTTCCCTGCTTTCCTCTTCGTATGTGTCAATCCCAAAATCTTCTGCTTCCAGCCTGTCGTTTATGCAATCTGCATATTCACATTCCAGGCATTTTGGATATTTGCAATCCATTATTTCATCCACCCCTTCCCAAAAGCTTCTTTTCCAGATCATCAAAATCATATTCCCTTTGCGAAAAATTGTTAAAGCTGCCCTGTCTTTTAGGTGCAGGCTTCATGTATTTCCCTGTAAGATATTTTTCAAAAACGAACTCTTTCAAAAAGTTCTCTGCGTTTTTGATATACCTTTTTGGTGTCTCGTTAATCCTGCAAGCCTCTGCATAATTCTCTGCGCACGCAATAAGGTTATCCTCTGTCTCTACTTCGCCCATAATTAAGTCACAATACGCAATCTCAGCCAGATGCCGATTGCAATCTTTCGGATAGGCGGAGATAAATTCTTCCAGCCTTGTAACCTCACGCGCGCGTTCTCTGTCTTTACTTTCCTTTACTTTACTTTCCTTTATAGACGGGTAATTGGTATTTCCTTCCGGGTAATTGGTATTTCCTTCCGGGTAATTGGTATTTAAGGACATTTTTATTAAACCTTTGCATTCCTTGTCCTGCAAAAGCCAATAGTCAGCAATCACGGTTCGCACGTCCCTCTCCTTAACGACTGCCCAATATCTCCTTTGGATACCTCTACTGGTTAAGACTCCCCACCTGTCAAACAGCCCTTTGTCAAAAAGACCAATCTGCAAGCAGTAGCCCACTGTCTCCCGGACAGTACCAGAACCGATGCCGCCGCCCATCTTACGTGACGTGGATGCACAGTCGTCATAGCTCCATTGGTAGAAATATCCCTCTCCACCATAAGCTCTCTGGCATAAGTAGAAATAAATTCCAAATCCATTCCAACCATGCGCATCAAGGAGCTTATTATAATGTACCCATAGATGTGGACATGAATTTTGACCCCAATCCCATCTTATGGACACTGGAAAATACCTTGATCCCAATTCGTGGACACCAGACAGTACCTCTGT
>CAJTDL010000038.1:38496-43552 GCA_910575035.1 Lachnospiraceae bacterium | reverse complement strand
GTTAAAATCGAAGCTACAAGCAGCTTAAACCACAGAACATTGATAACCAAATTACTGCCAGGTATTGAATTTTCAAGGTGCATAACTAAAATTTATGTGCGAAGTTTGAGTAATATAAAAGATAATGGAATGTTTTGTTTCATTAGGTCTCTGGAGAAAATATATTTATATGATGCGGTCATTGATGAGATTATAGAGATAGACAAAGAAACTTTTAATGATATATCCATTGGGAAATATGAAAGTAAAAATGTTAGGAAATTAAGAGAATTTGGTTTTTTAAAAGAGTGCCCGATCAAAGAGTTTGAGCAGGCGTATACGAACTCATTGGAATATTATTTGGGGCGTGCTTTGCCTTCTATGACGCTGCAAATAACACAAGATTGTAATTTCAGATGTTCTTATTGCCCATATACCTCAAATATAGGGAATAATCGGCTGCATCAAAATAAAAAAATGGATATAGAGACTGCGAAGAAAGCCATTGATTTCTTGGAGGAGCATTCTGCTGATTCAACTAGTATCAATATAGGCTTTTATGGCGGAGAGCCATTGATGGAATATGAAATGATAAAGGAATTGATTGCATATGCAGAACAGAAGTTTATAATGAAAGATTTGTCTTTTACAATGACAACGAATGGGAGTTTGCTTTCAAGAGAAAAAATAGAATTTTTTTCGAAACATAAGATGAATATAACAATTAGCCTGGATGGGATTAAAGAGATCAATGATAAAAATAGGGTATTTGCCAATTCAGACAAAGGGACTTTTGACTATGTAATAAAGAATTTGAAAATAATTATGCAAGATTTTGAAGAGTTTTCTTCTCATGTATTTATTAATATGGTTGTAGATCCGTCCAATGATCCTGATGAAATCAATAAAATCTTTGATATAGAGGGCATGGGAACTAAAATACATATAAGAAACAATTCTTTGGATGATAGTGATAAAGAGGAAAAGGCCGTAGCGTCAGATATATTTATTAGTAAAATGCGTTATCAAATGTTTGTAGAATATGTCAAATATATTAGAGGTGAAGAGGATGGAAAACAGGGGATAGCGAAACAGAACATGATGGATACCTGTGCAAAGATGGATGAAATTGCTAATGGGAATATGATGCCACAAAAGGGGATGCATGGCGGTTCATGCAAGCCTGGATCGAAAATGTTTGTAGATGTTGAGGGCAGAATATTGCCATGTGAAAAAGTAAGTGAAAACATTCCAGGGATGGAGATAGGGAATATTTATCAAGGTTTTTTCCTTCAAAATGCTAAAAAGATTTTGAATGTTGGACAAGAAATGGAGCATAAATGTAAAAAGTGCTGGTGTATTCAAAATTGTCATTTTTGCATCAAGGAAAGCAATAATGTTGATATTTGTAAAGAATCTAAATTGGATTTTTATAAACTGTTGCGATTGAAGATCATGATGAAAGAAATGAAGAGATTACATGAGGAAATATTACATGAAGAAAAATATAATTATTTATCCAATTACAGCTAGAACGGTTTTTTTAGTCAGGTATTTAGCAGAGAAATATAATGTTATTCCTGTAGAGGCCAGTGGGAGTGGGTATAAAGGCAAAGATGTAGGATACATAAATGGGCAGTTCCCATTAGGGATAAAAGTAAGAGGCAATATAGAAGAGAGTATTTTATGTCCGGGCATATTGTTCATTACCAATGATTTTATTAAAATAAGAAATTATAATGGATTATATAATAAAATTTTACAAGAGAAGAGTAGTGAATTAGAAATAGTAATGTCAGATGAACTGAATGAAAATATGGGCATTGAAAAAAAGGATAATCTACTGCATTGGGCAAAACATTTAAAGAAAATAGAATCTCCGATTATTGCAGTAGGTGGGATTGTTGATGATTTTGTTAATACAGAGATTGCCATTAATTTATATAGGTATCTGAGTAAAAAGTACACTGTTGAGGTGATTTTGGGGGAAAGTGAAGCTGCATGCCTGGGGATGAATTATTGGGATAAAACAGTATATACAGAACTGCCCAGCGAGGTAGAAAAGATAAAGTACTTTAACTATTTAATCAGTGAAATTGAAGAGAAAAAAGCGCCGGAGATTATGATTATACAAATTCCAGGCGGTATGATTAGGCTAAGCGATAAGTGGCTAAATGACTGCGGTATTTTTTATTATTATATTTCTCAAGCGGTTAATGTAGATTTTTTTATATGCACAGTTCCACATGAGTTTCTGGATAGCGAATTGCTGAAAAAAATAAGTGATGATATATGTGGAAAATATAATTTTAAAATAGATGTAGTAAATATATCAAATAAGATATTGGATTGGAATACAGAAGAATCAAAAGAAGAATTGGATTTTTGCTATGGAGATATTGGGGGAATGAAAATAAAAAATGAGCAAAATGGAATTTGTATAATAGATGTAAAGTCTAATATGGGTGATTATGATGTTGTATTAAAAAGAATAGAAGAAAAGTTAGGGGAAAATGATAATGAGTAAGTTAGAAGAAGAAATTAAATATATGATAGAATCAAAATTTTCCATATCATTAGAAGAGAATTGTATAGATTCAGATCTGACAGGGAAAGAAGTTGGTTTAGATGAATGTGATATGGTGTATCTGCTGGGAGAGATTGAGAAGGAGTATGGAATTTTTATTCCGACAATTATGATAGAGTCGTATCAATTTAATTCAATTAGGCATATTGGGAAAAGCGTAGAAAAATTATTGGAGAATACGAATGCTAATCAAACGTAGATGTTTGTAGAAAAGGAGATAGAGATATGAGAAAATTAAAAAAAAGTGAACAGGCATTCTAGAAGTGTGCAGCAGTATGCAGCAGGTTGTGTTAATTGTAATTCAAAATGTACTTGTAGTAGTGGTGTAGAAAGGACAAAGACACAGTCACAACAAAATGCATTGAGGCTGGCGGGTCAAAACAGAATTACTGAAACAAGTGTAGGTGAAATGTTTTAAAAATGTTTCTGCGATAAAAGAAGTGGCCATGTAGGCAGAAGATTAGCAGATATCTACGGTGATTAGAATTTACATTGAAGAATGAGGTTGGAGGTGTAGTTATATTTTGGGAAATATAAGGGCGGTAATCGTATGGTATCATTGATTATCCAGGAAATAAAACAGCTGAAAAGCAGCCACAAGAATCGGGTTTTAATTATTTTTTGGACTATGGCGTTATTAGCGCTTATCATCAATTATACGCAAAGCTATCATGAGTATTCAGGGGGCAATGCCGTTGATATTCAGGATATTCAAGAAGCAAAGGAAAGGGCATTAAAGGAGATTGATGGCTTTGACTGGGTGAGTGAAAGCGAGAGGGAGGAGATGAAGGAAGGCACGGCTGGCCGTTATGATGCTGATATGGAAGCGCTTTATGCGATACAGAAGCAAGATGACAGAAAACTTTTGTCAGCAGCCCGTGGTTTCTTGAAAAGTGAAGAGGCAGGGTATAAAGCTTATGGATATGATACAGCAGGGGATGGATATGAGCAGATTAGGGTAGATGCTAGGGCAGCCTTCTGGGATTATATGTATGGATATTATAGCCAGCTTGATACAGTGGCTGGGGAATTTTGGCATTATGACAGGATGGTGGGCTTCAACTTTTTGTACCACGCTATGGAAGATGCCATGCCTATAGCGTGTATCGTGGTGGCGCTGCTGGCAGTTGTTGATGGCTTTGCGGGGGAAAAGGAAAGCGGATCTATTAAAGCCAAGCTATTGCTTCCGATATCAAAAGGGAAACTTTTGGCGGCAAGGATTGTTGGGGGGACACTGTATAATGCCGCGGCACTGTTCCTGCCGCTGTTGCTGCTGTTCCTTCTGGTGGGAGGTATCCAGGGGTTTGGATCCAAAGATTACCTGGTGCTGGAGGACTGTGCTGGGATCAAGACAACAGAGGCTATTGAAGGGAAGCTAGAAGGCTTTAGTTTATATCCATATACCATTACATACAGCAAAGATTTTGAACTGGCAGGGAAATACTGTGTTGGCGTCAGCCAATTCCTGGTAGGGAAGGAGTATGATGATACAGAAGGAATAACACCTGTGCCAAATGGGAGGCTTGTGTTTTCGAGTATATGGAAGTTCCTCCTGAGGGCTTCCCTCTACCAGGTTCTGGTTATATTGTTTAGTGTGTCTGTGGGCAATTTCCTTTCCATATTTGCCAACCGGAGAGGGATTGCGACTGCGGCTGGGCTAATTGTGGCGCTGGTTTTTTGCGCTGTGCCATCAAGGGGGAGCGGCATGTTCCTTATAAGCCCAGGCACATATAAAAGTGGGGTTGGGATTTTAGGCGGAACCGCAGGCGTGACGGCCCTGCATGCGGTTTCTTTTCTTTTGGCAAGCCTGTTGGTTCTGTGGGCAGGCATGGCTGTGGTTCAGAGGCGGAGGGACACGGTCTGTTAGGCTGTGGAGATAAAGATTAAGGGAAAAAGTGGCCATAAGATAGAAGATTAGCAGATATCTACGGTGATTGGCATTTGCATTGCAAAATAAGGTTGGAGGTGTAGTTATATTTTGGGAAATATAAGGGCGGTAATCGTATGGTATCATTGATTATCCAGGAAATAAAACAGCTGAAAAGCAGCCAGAAGAATCGGGTTTTAATTATTTTTTGGACTATGGCGTTATTAGCGCTTATCATCAATTATACGCAAAGCTATCATGAGTATTTAGGGGGCAATGCCGTTGATATTCAGGATATTCAAGAAGCAAAGGAAAGGGCATTAAAGGAGATTGATGGTTTTGAATGGTCGAATGAAAGTGAGAAGGAGGGAGTTAAGAAAGCCAGTGCTGACTGTTATGATGCTATGGCTGAAGTCTTTTGTACGGTACAGGAGCATGACGACAGAAAACTTTTGTCGGCAGTCCATAGTTACTTGAAAAGTGAAGAGGCATTGGTGAGAGCTTATGGGTACGATATTGCACATGATAGATATGAGCAGGTTAGGGTAGAAGCCACAGAGGCTTTCCGGGATTATATGTATGGATATTATAGCCAGCTGGAAATTGCGGCTGGGGAATTTTGG
>CAJTDL010000038.1:0-38258 GCA_910575035.1 Lachnospiraceae bacterium | reverse complement strand
AACTTTTGGCGGCAAGGATTGTTGGGGGGACACTGTATAATGCCGCGGCACTGTTCCTGCCGCTGTTGCTGCTGTTTCTCTTGGTAGGCGGTATCCAGGGGTTTGGGTCCAAAGATTACCTGGTGCTGGAGGACTGTGCTGGGATCAAGACGGCAGAGGCTATTGATGGGAAGCTGGATAACTTTGATATATATTCATATACCATTACATACAGCAAAGATTTTGAACTGGCAGGGAAATACTGTGTTGGCATCAGCCAATTCCTGGTAGGGCAGGATTTTGAAGATAAAGAAGGGATCACGCCAGTCCCAAATGGGAGGCTTGTGTTTTCGAGTATATGGAAGTTCCTCCTGAGGGCTTCCCTCTACCAGGTTCTGGTCATATTGTTTAGTGTGTCTGTGGGCAATTTCCTTTCCATATTTGCCAACCGGAGAGGGATTGCGACTGCGGCTGGGCTAATTGTGGCGCTGGTTTTTTGCGTTGTGCCATCAAGGGGGAGCGGCATGTTCCTTATAAGCCCAGGCACATATAAAAGTGGGGTTGGGGTTTTAGGCGGAACCGCAGGCGTGACGGCCCTGCATGCGGTTTCTTTTCTTTTGGCAAGCTTGTTGGTTCTGTGGGCGGCCATGGTGGTGATCCAGAGGCGGAGGGACACGGTCTGTTAGGCTATGGGGAATAGAGATTAAGGGAAAAAGTGGCCATAAGATAGAAGATTAGCAGATATCTACAGTGATTGGCATTTGCATTGTAAAATATGGTTGGAGGTGTAGTTATATTTTGGGAAATATAAGGGTGGTAATCATATGGCATCATTGATTATCCAAGAAATAAAACAGCTGAAAAGCAGCCAGAAGAATCGGGTTTTAATTATTTTTTGGACTATGGCGTTATTAGCGCTTATCATCAATTATGCGCAAAGCTATTATGAGTATTCAGGGGGCAATGCCATTGATGTTCAGGATATTCAAGTACAGAAGGAAATGGTGTTAAAGGAGATTGATGGCTTTGACTGGGTGAGTGAAAGTGAGAGGGAGGAAATGAAGAAGGGCACTGCTGGCCGCCATGATGCTGATGCTGAAGTTTTTTGTGCAATACAGGAGCATGACGACAGAAAACTTTTGTCTGCAGTCCATAGTTATTGGAAAAGTGAAGAGGCAGAGGAAAAAGCTTATGGATATGATACTGCACATGACAGATCTGAGCAGGTTAGGGTAGAAGCCACAGAGGCTTTCCGGGATTATATGTATGGATATTATAGCCAGCTGGAAATTGCGGCTGGAGAATTTTGGCATTATGACAGGATGGTGGGGTTTAACTTTTTGTACCATGCCATGGAGGATGCCATGCCTATAGCGTGTATCGTGGTGGCGCTGCTGGCAGTTGTTGATGGCTTTGCAGGGGAAAAGGAAAGCGGATCCATTAAAGCCAAGCTATTGCTTCCAGTGTCAAAAGGGAAACTTTTGGCGGCAAGGATTGTTGGGGGGACACTGTATAATGCCGCGGCACTGTTCCTGCCGCTGTTGCTGCTGTTTCTCTTGGTAGGCGGTATCCAGGGGTTTGGGTCCAAAGATTACCTGGTGCTGGAGGACTGTGCTGGGATCAAGACGGCAGAGGCTATTGATGGGAAGCTGGATAACTTTGATATATATTCATATACCATTACATACAGCAAAGATTTTGAACTGGCAGGGAAATACTGTGTTGGCATCAGCCAATTCCTGGTAGGGCAGGATTTTGAAGATAAAGAAGGGATCACGCCAGTCCCAAATGGGAGGCTTGTGTTTTCGAGTATATGGAAGTTCCTCCTGAGGGCTTCCCTCTACCAGGTTCTGGTCATATTGTTTAGTGTGTCTGTGGGCAATTTCCTTTCCATATTTGCCAACCGGAGAGGGATTGCGACTGCGGCTGGGCTAATTGTGGCGCTGGTTTTTTGCGCTGTGCCATCAAGGGGGAGCGGCATGTTCCTTATAAGCCCAGGCACATATAAAAGTGGGGTTGGGATTTTAGGCGGAACCGCAGGCGTGACGGCCCTGCATGCGGTTTCTTTTCTTTTGGCAAGCCTGTTGGTTCTGTGGGCGGCCATGGTGGTGATCCAGAGGCGGAGGGACACGGTCTGTTAGGCTATATTATAGGGATAAAGGGAAAGTGGGAAGGGAAAATGAAAATATTAGAGGTAGAGCATGTAACAAAAAGTTTCCGTAAGAAAAAAGTCATTGACGGCATCTCCTTTTCTGTCGGGGAAGGGAAAGTGGTGGGCTTTGTCGGTCCAAATGGCGCAGGGAAAACTACAACGCTGAAGCTGGTGACAAATATCCTAATTCCGGATAGCGGGAGCATACATATAGCAGGATTTAATATTTTAAAAGAGCGTGAGAAGGCGTTGGCGAACGTGGCAGGGGTTATTGAGAACCCGGCGCTATACATGGAATTGAGCGGCTATGATAACCTGAGGTTTATCCAAAGGGCATACGGGAAGTCAAAGAGTGACATGGAGCAGGTGATAGAGATGATAGGCCTTGGCCATGCAATGCGCCAGAAAACAGGGCGGTATTCCCTGGGAATGAAGCAGCGCCTTGGCCTGGGGATGGCGCTGTTGGCTGACCCCAAATTCCTTATCTTGGATGAGCCGACCAATGGCCTGGACGCCAGCGGGATCATAGAGCTGCGGGCGCTGATCTGTAGGAAGGCAAAGGAAGGCACGACGGTTCTGCTGTCCAGCCATATTTTAAGTGAAGTGGACAGGATTGCAGACGAGGTGGTGTTTATCAAGGATGGGAAGATTGTGGAGGAATCCGCCATGCCCCCATTGAGGAAGAAGTACCTGGTAAAGGCAGGGGATGCAAAGGGTGTCCTGGGGCAGCTTGCATCCATAAGGGATGCGGAGGCTGTCCTGGTAAATGACACTACCGTGGAATTCCGCGTGGGAGCCGGGGATTTTGCAAAGGCAATGCGGCTGGTCTGCCAGGAGGAATACCAGGTGCAGGATATCCAGCAGGAAGGCACCCAGCTGGAGCATGTGTACCAGGACATTTTCCGTGAGGATGCATAAATAGGGAGGGAAAATGGTTAGCTTAATCAAGATAGAATGGACAAGGCTCCTAAAGAACAAGAAGAACCTGATGATCCTGGGCCTGCTCCTGGCATTGGTTCTGTTGCTTTCTTTTTACAACAAGAAATTGAATGATGGAATTGTGCTGCGGCGGAATAATATGTATGAGCTGTCAGTGACATATTCCATGATGGAGCGTGACGCCATTGCCCGGGAATATACAGACACATTGGAGGGAGTTGACCCGGAGACCTTTGACGGCATATATCCGGAGGAAAACCAAAAGCGCCAGGATTACTGGACGAGGGACATCACCTTCACCAACAAGCAGTGGGTGGCTTTCCGCCGGGATGGGTGGCTGGACGAGGCCAAGGCGACGCTGGATAAAGACCGCAATATGAAAGAAGGCCTGGAGCAAGGCCTTATCCGTGAGCGGAACAGCCAGGTGCGCGATATCCGGACGCTCCAGGAGCTGGACAACAGAATCCGGCTGAATGAATACCTGGTGGAGCATGGGATTGTTCCCTTGAAGACGGAATATGAGCCAATGGCCTATCCATATCTGTTTTACTTGCTGGGCACAGTGTTCCCATTGGCGCTTCCCCTGGTAGTCTGTTTGGTTTGCGGTGACTGTTTCGCAGCAGAGGTGGAAGAAGGCAGCATCAAGTCATGGATGCTGGTGCCAGTCAGGCGCTGGGGCATTTATTATGCGAAATTGGCGGCAAACTTCCTATTCATATTTTTGTCCCTGGCGGTGGTTCTGGGAACAGGATTTCTAACGGCAGGCCTGTTCCATGGATTTGGCGCGGCAGATTATCCTGTCAGTGTATTTTATGATGTGGGGCATTTGAACATGGCGGCCACAGTTCCAGAAGCGGCAGGGGTGACGGTGGATTACCTGCCCGTCGCAAAGGCAATCTGGCAAATGCTGCTCCTTGACGGCTTGTTTACACTGTTTTTGACAGTGCTTGTGGTAAGCCTGGGGAGCTTTATCAGGCAGGCAAACACAGCAACCACTGTGCTGCCGCTGCTTTTTACTGCGCCCGCCATGCTGCTTCTGCTGGCAGAACCGGGGAAGCGGAGCGGGCTGGTCAGCCGGATCCCCTTATGCTATGGGTATACTTACGATATTTTGAAAGCCTATGGGAGGGATGAGGTGTACCTGATGGCAATGGCGGAGGCAGTGATAATAGCGTTGGTATTTATCGTAACGAAGGTGGCAGTGAAAAGGAAAGATTGGATTTGCTAAGATGGAAGAATATGTAATTGCATTGATTGATGATGGCATTTTGGCAGGGGATGGATTGGAGTTTAACATTGCCATAACAGAACAGGGAGAGGCTGTGCCTTTCCCTGTTTTAGGCGCAGAGGGGCAAAGGATGAACCACGCAACTGTCTGCTATGCAGTCATGAAGGAGTGTAACCCAGATGCCCGCATAGGGAGTATCTGCGTTATGGAGACAGGGAGACGGGGGGATATCTGGTGCCTGTACCATGCAATCCGATGGTGTATCAGACATAAAATAAAATTTATCCATATGAGTATTGGGAGCGAAGAGATAAAAGACAGCGCCATATTGGGAGAGGTGTGCCTGGAGTATTTTCAGGCAGGGGGAATTATTGTTGCGGCTTTAAGTAATTTGGAGAATGTGACAGTACCAGCCTGCTTTTCTTTTGTATTTGGGGTGCGCCATGTGGGGAATTTGGCAAAAGGACAATTTCAATTGGTGAGGAACGAAGATTATGCGGATATATCTATAGGCGCTGTGACGCATTTTTTCTGGAAAAAAGAACATTTTTGTACACCATGCAACAGTTATGCTAGTCCGGCTTTTACGGCAATTTTATACCGTCTTATGGAACATGCAAAAGACAAAAATGTGTATGAAGTAAGGCATGGGATTCTTGCTAAAGAGGGTGATTTTGCAATCAATGCCATACAGCCAGACTTTATTGACTATGCGGTAATCTTGGGGAAAGGAGAAGACATGAAAGAGGGCTGTTTTTTCAAATCTCTTCCAACGGAAAAGCTTTGGGATGCCAGTGAAGGCATGGTAAATCTTGTCCTTTGCCAAAGCTGGCGGGATTGGGACAGTATTTGCCGTTTGAGGGATCATGTGAAAACCATTCTTTATGTGGGGCGAATGCCGGCCCAGTTGCAGGACTGGTGCAATCAGAACCAGGTTCCATATTGGGATGAAAAGAGCGGGGAACGGGCAGTACGGGCAAAGGCAGACGAGATGGTGAAAATGTTGGGTGTGCATAAGGGAATATTGAACCGATATACCGGACAGGCAGAAGATGGGTCAGGGAGAACCATGGATATGCATGGGCTGCGAAAGGAAACTGCCATGTGGGTAAGAAACGGCAAGGCAAGGAGAGAATGGGATATGCCGATTATTATAAATATCAGAGGCGTGAGGGATTTCTTTTTGCTGAAAAGATTGAAAGATGGTTTTTTAAAGGAAGGCTATAATGTCTTTGCTATTTCTACAGAAAGAAAAAGCTACTTGTTTGGGGTAAGTAAAGTGCCTGATTACTATCCAGTGCTTATGGGATACCTCTTATGGCTGTCTGCATATGGGGCATTGGATATTATTTTTGTGCAAAGCGGCCTTTTGCAGGAAGGGGATGCTGATTTGATACTTGAAGAATATGCGGGGGTTGTGGGGCTTTCATACCAGGAGCCTTATATTTATATGGAAAAGGTTTGTTCTTTGGATGGGGTAAGCCGTGTTTTTGATGCAGTAAAAAAGGTTTTGACATAAGAAGGTGTGGAACATGAAGGGAAAATTATGCGTTTGGAAAAACAATATACAAGAATTTGCAGGGACATTGGCGTTTTGCCTGAAAATATCCTGGGAGTCTTCCAAAGTTTATACAATTACGAGGATTATATGCAAGGCAATTCTTCCGTTGCTGTTGATTGCAGAGAGTTTCCTGGGGAAGCATATTATAGACCTTTTTTCGAATGCCTGGATGCCAGAATATCCTTGCCAAATGTTCTTATTGATTTTGTCTGTTATTTTTATCATAAAGATCTTTCAGGATGCCAGCCAAAAAATAGAACAGTATATGCAGGTGGTTCATGATGAGATCATAGAACAGAAAATAACATTAAGAGTTATGGAATGTGCAGAACAAGTGGATTTGCAATATTTTGATGATACGGAATATTATGATAAGCTGCAGGCTGCTTCCAACAATGCATATTCTGTTATACAGATTGTATGGAATGCATTGTCTTTTTTCAGCGAGGCAGTCTCATTTATCAGCATACTGGCTATTCTTTGGAACATTTGCCCTCTATATGGGATTCTGTTGTTTTTAGTGGCAGTCCCTAACGCAATCATATCTGTAAATTATACGAAGTCGCTCTATGCGCTTAGCGTGGAACAGCTTACGGCAGAGCGAAAAAAAGCTTATTATCAGGGGATTGTCCTTGAAAAGGGATTTTCCCAGGAAGTACGCCTTTATGGCATGGGGAATATTTTGAGGAAGAAATACAAAGAGGTATGGGAGGCGTTTTATCAAAGGAAAAGGACAGTGATACGGCGAAAAACATCCCTTTCTGTTGTGTTTTCTTGCTTGCCAGAAATAATCTGCGCTGGGATTGGGATACATTTAGGCTTTCAGATATTTGGAGGGCAGGCAACAGTAGGGGACTATTCTTTGTATACAGGATTGGTATCACAATTTTTAGTGGGATTTTATAGCCTCACGATGTCTTTTACGGAAATTTATGACAATAAGCTAAAGATCAGCAAACTGAAAAGCATTTTTTCTGTAGAATCCCTGATACCGGATGAAGGGAGCATCTGCTTGGATGGTATTGATTCCATTGAATTTGAGCATGTGGATTTTTCCTATCCTGGCACCAATACGGAAATATTGCATGATGTCAGTTTTCGATTGGAAAAAAAAGAAAGAACCGCTTTTGTTGGCTTAAATGGTTCTGGTAAATCTACCATTATAAAGCTAATGCTTCGGATGTATCAGCCTGATAATGGGAGAATCAAAGTAAATGGAATTTTTATAGAGGAGTATACACTTTCTAGCTTGAGAAAAAACTTCAGCGTGTATTTTCAGGAAATGAAGAATTATTGTTTTTCCTTAAAGGAAAATATTACAATTAGCGATTCGGAACATGAATTTGATGAAAAAAGGGTAGAAGGGGCAATTAGAAATAGCTGCTGCGAAGAACTTCTTGGAAAATCGCCAAATGGATTGGAAGCCAGCCTTATGCGTTTTTTTGATCCAGAAGGGGTGGAACTATCAGGCGGGCAGCACCAAAAACTTGCTTTAGCAAGGACATTATACCGAAAGAGCAGCGTGTTTGTACTGGATGAACCATCATCAAATTTAGATCCAAAGGCGGAATACCAAATATTTGAAAACCTGAAAAAGGCCACGGAGGGTAAAATGGCAGTTTTCATTTCACATCGCCTTTCCAATATTGCATTGGCGGACAAGGTCATTGTTTTGGAAAATGGAAAGATTGTTGAGCAGGGGAGCCAAAAGGAATTATTGGTGAGAGGGGGGCTTTATGCAGAGTTATATAATTGCCAAAGAGAGAAATTTCAAATAGGATGAGAAAAACACAAAAAGTAGTCTTTTCTATAAACAGTTGCCTGGATGGGGCAAAGGCAAAGTTTGGGCCTCACATGCCAGATTTCCCATAAAGGTTATAAAATCCAGTATTTGAGGAGATAAAGGAATATGAGAAAAATTAGTTTGTTTATTGCGATGAGCCTTGACGGATATATTGCAGACTGTAAGGGCGGTGTTGGTTGGCTGGAAGGGCAAGGCAATGAGAATGAGAATGTTGACGCCTATTCTGAGTTTGTAAAGAACATTGATACGGTTTTGATGGGATGGAATACTTATTATCAAATTGTTACTGAACTTTCCCCAAAAGAGTGGGTATATAACGATTTTACAACTTATGTCATTACGCATAATGAGCATGCTTCCTCTGAAAAAATTCGGTTTGTAAATATAAATCCTGTTGATTTGGCAAAAAGGTTAAAAGGAGAAAGCGGAAAAGATATTTGGATATGTGGTGGAGCCAATCTCGTCCAGCAGTTAGTAAATGAGGATTTAATTGATGGTTATTTCATTACCGTAATTCCGACACTTTTAGGCAGTGGCATACGGCTTTTCGGAAATGCAAAACATGAGATTAGGTTAAAATTGCTTAATACACGGTCATATAATGGTATGACAGATTTAATCTATATACGAAGATAACTTCCAGTTGGAATCGGAGGAAGCCGATTTATCTAAGGTTTCGTGCATCGCCTGATAAATAAATGTACCTGACCAGGCAGGGCAGGCTCCCTGGCGCAGTCTGCATTGACATTGCCCGTGAATAGTAACACTTGATATTTAACCGCTGGGGCACTATGAAAAATTTCTATTGTCAGGACTGGGTTTGGACGGTATAATGGGAATGGAACTGTATTAATTACAAAAAATGCAAAATGGCAGAGGATTAGCCGAGTGGAGGAAACATGGATTACGTGGTTATTGATTTGGAAATGTGCAATGTGCCAAAGCATTATCGCACCAATAATTATAAGTATGCGACTGAGATCATCCAGATAGGGGCTGTTTTGATGGATCAGGATTATAAAAGAGTGGCCACAATAAGCCAGTATGTCCATCCAGAACATGGCGTGATTGACACTTTTATTGTGAACCTTACAGGCATTCAGAATAATCAGATTAAACATGCGCCTCTTTTGCGGGAAGTGTTACAGCGTATGATTGAATGGATCGGGGACCGTGAATATCAGGTGATTGCGTGGAGTGACAGCGACTATTGCCAGCTGATGCATGAAATTACGAGCAAGGGGCTGGAGAATGAACAGTTGGCGGATTTTATGGATGAAGGCCGTTGGATTGATTACCAGGATGTCTTTTCGAAACGATTTGATTTTACAAGGGCAATAGGGCTGGAGGAAGCGCTGATGTTATGTGATATTGATTCTGAGGGCAGGTTCCATAATGGCTTGGATGATGCTATTAATACCGCAAAATTGATTGAAAAACTGGAACGGAATCCAGATTACCAGGTGCATAACTATGAAAAGGACACCGACTGCCATTCGGAACCGCTAAGCGTGTCTATGGGGGCAATATTTGCAAACTTGGGAATTAATTGTAAGGTGTAAGAACGGTACAATTTATTTGCCCTGAAAATCAAGCAATGTACCAGGCCCCACTGCAAAGATGGGGCAGGGCTTACGGAAATACACTGGATTCCATTGGAATCTTATTCCGTTCCATTCACTTAGGCGCAAATAATAATGAAACATCGTTTTTCAAGCTAAGCTCCACCAAAATAATTTCTGGGCGGTTATTGAAACGGAATGGTATGATACTGTTTCCAATGCCACGGCTGACAACCATGTTCGTAGTTCCATCCGTATATAATCCAGCATCATATTTAGGAAACAGCCCTTGGTTGGGAGCGATTAACCCGCCGATATAGGGCAGGCGAAATTGGCCTCCATGTGCATGCCCGCTAAAAACCAGGTCAACATTACAATCCACATAGGTTTCAAACAGCTCTGGCCGATGTGAGAGCAGAACAGTATAGCTGTTTTCAGGATCTGCCAGGGTTTTTAATTTTGTATTGGCCATAACTGGCACTTCGCCAAACATATCCCCCTTAATTGTAAAATCAGGGTCGGAGAGCCCAATAAGCGTAATTTTTTCTCCATTATGCCTTACCTGTATTGCCTTGTCTTCAAGTACCGTCGCGCCAATTTTCTCTAAGCCGGTTCTGAGTTTATCATATTGTGGCAGGCTTGCTTCGTGGTTGCCTGTTACATAGTAAATGGGGGCGATTTGGGCAGCTTCATTTACAAAATTAAGGGCGATATCCATGTCTGTATGTTGCGCATCTACTAAATCACCAGTGATTACAATGATATCTGGCATAGTCTTAGACAGCATTTGCAATAGCTCGGAGTTATCTTTCCCAAATTCAGCATTATGAAGATCCGATACCTGTGCGATTCGAAATCCAGAAAAAGCAGGGGGGATGCGGCTGCTGGCAATAGTAATTGTATTTACCATCAATGCGGTGTTCCCCCATATTGTCCATATGGCCAATACCAGTAACAGAATAGTAATTGTGCATAACGAAACGAGATGTTTTTGGGATAATTTTCTTTTCATCTTTTTCCGCCTTTCTGATCTTATGGTTTTTCCGTTGTTCTTAGAGTCCGCTGCTTTTTCATGGATACTGCTTTTTAGAATCGGTTGCTTTTTTACCTTTGTTCTTAGAGCCTGCCGTTTTTTTGCTGTTTTTTCCATGGCCAGTATCTTTTAGTGCGGGAAATTATTTAAGCTTGATAAATAGAAATTCTACCATAGATATTTGCCTGATACAAGAATCTTCAGAAAAAATGGGAAGAAATCTAGGCTGTTCATGGCCAATATCAGTAACTTAAGGAATATTACAGACTGGTGGCAGGGAAGCGGCAAAAGAAGAGGCGGGAATGCAAGTGATTTAGAAACCGAAATCTGGATTACATAAAATTATCTTTGTCGTCTCGTGCTGGATATAAAGATTTGGTAAATGTGATGGAGAGGTTTTTGCGGGAAAAATAAAATATAGATTTCTTTTTCTGTCTGCCTTTGTTATAATGGATGGTACAAAGGCGCAGCGTTAATAAGCCAGTGAAGTTTTTCGGAGCTATGTTGAATTTACATTGAAACGGCAGAAGGTGAGGTGGTTTGGGATGAAAATGGAAGTGTGTGTTTCATACCTTGTTTGCACTTGAAGAAAGGAAAGGAGTAATTCAAATATGAAAATATTTCAGAAAAAGAGAATATCTATGTTAAGTGTATTTCTGGTGATGGCAATGCTCCTTACAAATACACTTGGGAGTGCAGGGGCAGGGCTGATTGCCCATGCAGAAACCATAGGAGTACCGAAGCCCTTAGTGTCCCAGGCAGAGCCTGATACGGCGCAGTTATTGGAGGGGAACATGCAGCTATTGCCAGAGGCTGATACTGTGCGTGTGCCAGAGGGGGATGTGCACCCATTGTCAGAGGCTGACCGCGTACTGCAATCGGATGAAAATGCACAGCTATTGTCAGAGGGCACGGAAGCGGCTTTGTCTGGCATATCCCTGCAGATTGACCAGGAATACGCAGTTGTTGGCACTCCCCTTACGGTTACATTATCGGGTATTCCCGCGGGTACAGCTTGCAAATACCAATGGAAGGTAGCTGGGACTGTAAAATCCACGGAGGATTCCTATGTGCCTGCCGATGCGGATTTAGAAAAGATGCTGACCATAACAGTTACCACATCTGGAAGCCATACAGGGACGTATCAGGCCTCCATGTACCTAAGCAAGCTCCCGGTTCTTTATGTGGACACGGAGAACAGCCAGCAGATTACCAGCAAGGAAGACTATATCAATGGCAGTTTCCGTATACAGGGGAATGCAGAATATAATTCCACAAATACCACTTTGTATGACGGAGCCATAGAGATTCGCGGCCGGGGAAATTCCACCTGGCAAAATCCCAAGAAACCTTATAAAATAAAACTGGACAAGAAAACAGATATTTTTGGCTTTGGACAAAATAAGCATTGGGTGCTCCTTGCTAATTACACCGATGAGTCCCACATGCGGAATACACTGTCCTACGATTTGTCTGGCTCCATGGGAATGCCTTACATGCAGAATGTTCATGTAGATTTGATCCTAAACGGCCAATACCAGGGCACCTACCAGTTCTGTGAGCAGGTTAAGATAGCAGATGGAAGGGTAAATATCCATAACTGGGAGGATTATGCTGAGGATGTGGCAAAGGCTGTTTATAAAGCGGAGAGTGCAAATGGCCTGACTAAGGACGACCAGGATGCCATTGAGATACAGCTTGCAGAAAAAAATATGTCCTGGCTGACCACTAAGAAATTTACCTATCAGGGCAAAGAATACGATATTACAAAGTATCTGCCGGATATGCCAGATGCCACAGGAGGCTTCCTGGTAGAGTTGGATGCTTATTATGACGAGTATTCTAAATTTATGACCAGCCAAAACCAGCCGCTGCAATTCAAAAACCCAGAATTTATTGCAACTGGCCAGGCAGCAATAAAATACGTGGAGGATTATGTCAATGCCTTCGAAAGGGCAATCCAGTCCGCTAATTATACAACTACTTATAATAATGAGAAATTAACATACAGCCAGCTATTCGATATGGATTCCTTAACCCAGTTCTGGCTGGTGAGCGAGCTTTTTATGAATGTGGATGCCATGAAAAAAAGCACTTACTTGTACAAAGACCTCAATGGCCTGTTTCATATGGGGCCTATCTGGGATATGGATTGGTCCTCTAACAGCCTGGTAAGCAATTACGAAGGCTCAGGCGTATACAATGCCTGGCAGACGCATTATTTCTCAGCACAGGCTCAGGCAAAGCAGTGGTATAAATCCATTGTCTGTGATCCCTATTTTGCTGTTCAGGCCTACGAATTATATACAAAGATGCGGGAAGAATTGGGCAGCATTGTAGCAGATGGCGGAAAAATAGACACATACCAGTCCCTGCTCCTGGAGTCTGCCAATGCCAATGCCTCTATGTGGTATGGAGGAGACAGCCAGAGAGGTTTTACTGCCCAGGTACAAACCCTGAAGACTTATTTAAAGAACCGTTTGAACTGGCTTGACAAACAATTCCAATCTCCAGAAACGCTGGCCGCTTCCCTGGGCTACAGGTCAGCCGGAGGAATCTCCATAAGTGAGGATGATATCACGACGCAAAAAAATAGCACAACAGTCATTACAGCAACCGTATCAAATACGGATGCAAAATCTGTAGAATTTTTAATCAATGGAAAAAATCAGGGAACGGCAACGGTTTCCAACCAGAAAGCCACACTTGAAATTCCAACAGAAATACTGCTGCCATCCTCTTCTTATAACACGGTACAAGTATTTGCCCTTAATTCTGCTAACAGCGTGATCACATCTGGAGGAACAAGAGCCACAGATTATGAAAAATTCTATGCTGAATTTCCAGAGGATCTAGATAAGCCAGTAGATCCTGACAATCCGGATAAGCCAGTGGATCCCGACAATCCAGATAAGCCAGTAGATCCGGATAAACCAGATAAACCAGTGGATCCAGATGACCCGAATAAGCCGATAGATCCAGATGATCCAAATAATCCCGACAATCCGGATAAACCAGTGGATCCCGACAATCCAGATAAACCAGTAGATCCGGATGACCCAGATAAGCCAGTAGATCCTGATGATTCCGTCCAGCCAGCTCCCCCAAGCGTCAAAGTACCTGCTAAAGGCAAGGTTTTGTCAGATACAAAGGGAAAAGCACAATACAAGGTTACAAAATCTGGCCTAAAAGGTGGTACAGTAGAGTATTATAAAAACAAAAATACGAAGGCAGCTGCTATAAAGATACCTGATACCATTACCATTGGAAAAATCACCTATAAAGTTACAGGGATTGCAGAAACGGCATTGAAAGGCAACAAAAAAGCCACAAAGATAACAATTGGAAACAACGTTACCCAGATTAAGAAAAACACTTTCAGCCAGTGCACAAAGTTAAAGGCTATAACTTTGGGGAAGAACGTAACATCCATTGGTGACAAAGCTTTCTACAAATGTACAGCTTTAACCCAAATCGTAATTCCAAGTAAGGTAACAAAAATCGGAAAACAGTCTTTCTATGGATGTGAAAAACTGACAAAAGCCCTGATTTCCGCCAAAGTAACATCGATCGGCAGCAAAGCTTTTGCCAGCATGCCGAAGTTAAAATCTATTGTTATTAAGACAACACGCCTTACATCCAAAACCATAGGAAGCAATGCTTTCCAAAAAATCAATAGCCAGGCAACCATAAAAGTTCCTGCTAAAAAGCTAAAATCCTATAAAACCCTCCTGAAAAAGCGGGGCATTTCTGGAAAGAAACAAAAAATAGTGAAGCAATAATTTTACGGCGCCATCAGGCAGGTTCCCTTGTTGTGGAAACAGGGTACTTGCCTGTTTTAGTCAGAAGCTTAGACCTGATTCTCATTCCTCCACTCTCGCGGTGACCTTCCATACACATTCTTAAACGCCCGGGAAAAGTGCAGCTGGTTTGCATACCCCACCGCATTTCCCACATCCCCAACGGAAAGCTTTGTCAGCTTCAATAACTCTGTGGCCTTAATCATCCGATAAGCCAACAAAAACTGCTGTGGTGTTTTTCCTGTAATCCCTTTAAAAATCTTCCCAAAATAACTTCGGTTCAATCCGCACACCTTGGCCAGATCCTCTACCGAAATATCATTCTGGAAATTCTGCTCAATAAACGCTAAGGCTTCCCGGATATAAAAATCCTGAAGTCTCTTCCCCTGATGAGCTTGTTCTGGTGTTATCGACCGCAGCATAGCGTCAAAGAACAGGTAAAGGTGTCCAATCAAATGAAATGGCGCCTCACTCCCATGCTCTGCCAGGTATAACATTTCCTGCATCATGCATTCCCTCAAATCCTTCGATTTTGCATGATACACTGGCATATCCAGGGACAATCCTGCAATGCTGAGTGATTCTTTTACTTTAAGCCCATCGAACTCTACCCACACATATTCCCAAGGCAAATGCTGGTCAGACACATATGTATTGATCTGCCCAGGAAAGACCATAAACCCCTGCCCGCTTTTAATATGGTAAGTTTCCGTAATCCCCGAAGAGTTGTTTGCAAATAAGGTTCCCGTTCCAGAAAGGATATAATGAAACAAGTAATGGTTTCTGGCAACAGGCCCATACGAATGGGAGGGGTTTGTCTTTTCCCAACCGAATTGGTACAGACTGAGGTCTACAAAATTTTCACTGGGAAAAATAGAGAATTTCAAATCCTTATTTATCTTCGTTTCATTCATGGGGAAACCTCCTGTATTTTTATTTTTAAAAATTTAATGATATTAATGTTTTCTTCATTTTCTTAAATTTAAATATACCAAAATGCTACTCAATATGCAAGCAGAAAGAATAAAATAGCATAATGGCATAAAAATGGTAAAATTCCGATATTTTAAGTGGCATATTGGTATGTTATACTATATTTAACAGATAGGCAAATGCATTTGGTATCAGAAAGCGAAAGGAGAATATGGGTTATGCGTAAACTTATCAAAAAGTGTACGGTGTTCATGCTAAGCATTCTGTTCGTGTCATCCATGCTTACTGCCTGTGGGGATTCTGGGCAGGATGGGGTAACACAGATTCATGTTGTGCAGTATAAGCCAGAAGCAGTGGCTTTTTTTGAGCGCCTGCAAGAGGAATTTAATGCGACACACAATGATATCCAATTGACCATTGAGTCGCCAAATGATGCAATGACAATACTGAAAACAAAGTTTGTCCGGGAAGATTATCCAGATATCATAGGAATTGGTGGGGATATGAATTATTCCTATTTTGTGGATGCCAATATTCTGGCAGATATTTCGGACTATGAGGGGTTAAAGGAGATCAAACCGGCCTACCTGGAGATGTTGGAGGGTCTGGAATTTGTGCCTACTGAGGGAACCTTCGCGTTGCCTTATGTGGCAAATGCAGCAGGCGTCCTTTACAACAAAGACATGTTTGAAGAGCACGGTTGGCAAATTCCAACCACATGGTCAGAATTTATGGCTTTGTGCGAGCAGATAAAATCTGAGCAGATCCAGCCTCTGTATTTTGGGTTCCGTGACATATGGACCTGCCTGGCTCCTTGGAATGCATTGGCTGTAGGGCTTGCGCCAGCAGATGTATGCGCACAGGTGAACCGAAAAGAAACCACCTTCCAACAAGAGTATGGACTGGTAGCAGACAGGATAATGGAAATGCTTGCATATGCGCAGTCAGGGCCTTTTGCCTATAATTATAACGATGCCTGCATTGCCTTTGCCAATGGGGAAACAGCTATGTATGCCATTGGAAGCTATGCGGTTCCGCAGATAAAATCCGTAAACCCGGATATTAACATTGATTCTTTTGTAATGCCAGCCAATGATGACGCTTCCAAAAACATTTTAAATTCTGGTATTGACTTACAGTTTTGTTTGACAAAGGAATGTAAAAATAAGGAAGCCGCTTATGAAGTGCTGGATTTCCTGTTAGAACATGACAATATGCAGGCCTACCTGGACGACCAGAATGCCGTTCCCTGTAAGGATGAGGCCTTTGAGCTTGCGCCTATGTTAGATGGCATGGCAAGCTATATTGAGGAAGGAAAAATGTCTGATTACCATGACCACCATTATCCTTCCGAGATGGCTGTGGATGGCATGATCCAGACTTACTTAATGGAACAGGATAAAGATGCTTTCCTGAAAAAATTTGACACAGACTGGCTCCGTTACAACCGTGACATTATCCGTAAGGTGGAGCAGTATGAAGCTGGACAGTAAGATGAGAAAGGAGTGGAAGTTATGGTATCGAAAAAGAAAATGGGCAGGGATGCCACATATTTAGCAATTACAATTCCAATCGTAGCACTTTTTTTCTTGTTTAACACACTGCCTTTGATCCAGGGTGTCATTTACAGTTTTACTAATTTCAAAGGCTATGGGGATTTTGACTGGGTTGGGCTGCGTAACTATATGGATTTGTTTACGGATGGGAGAGTGGGAAAATCCTACTGGTTTACCTTCCGTCTGGCTCTTGTTTCAACCGTTGTGACAAATGTAATCAGCCTGCTGCTGGCTATGGGCCTGAACAGTAAGATCAAGTTTAAAAATACCCTACGGGGCATGTACTTTATCCCGAATGTATTAGGGTCTTTGGTAGTAGGCTACATTTTTAGCTATATTTTCACCTATATTTTTCCGGCATTCACCAAGCTGCTGGGCGGGGAAGGAACCAGTATCCTTTCCAGCACATCATGGGCATGGGTGGCAATTATGATTGTCTGTGCATGGCAGGCAATTGCAATGAACACGATTATCTACATATCTGGCCTCCAGACTGTCCCCCAGGAAGTATACGAGGCCGGGTCCATTGATGGGGTAAGCGGGTGGGGGAAATTCAAATATTTAACCTTCCCGCTGATCCTCCCATTTTTCAGCATCAATATGGTGCTTTGCATGAAGAACTTCCTAATGGTGTTTGACCAGGTTATGGCTATGACAAAGGGTGGTCCAGCCCAAAGTACAGAGTCCATCTCTTACCTGATTTACAACAATGGTATGTCAGGCGGCCAGTTTGGGTTCCAGAGTGCGAATGCAGTACTGTTCTTTGTAGTTATTGTAGTGATTTCTGTGATGCAGATGAGTTTCACAAATAAGAGGGAGGAGCAGTTGTGATGAATCAAAATATGCAGACAAACGATGAATTTAAGAAAAGCGTTTTGGAAAAGGTAAGGAAAAAGGCTGCCAGGGATGTGAACTGGCCAGTGACCGTGCTGCTTATTTTGGGGCTGAGCACGATTCTGTTTCCGCTTTATATGACGATTATAATTGCGTTTAAGCAGCCTACCGAAATGACAAACAGCATTTCGGGAATACTTTCACTGCCGAAGAGCTGGAGTTTTTCGAACTTTGCGGAAGCAATGCAGGTGACAGATTTTTGGAATTCTTTGCTGAACAGTTTGCTGATCACCGTGGTAACAGTGGTACTGTCGATTGTGCTTCACTCTATGTTAGGGTATGTGGTAGGTCGCAGTAAAGCGAAGAAGAAGGGATATAAATTGGTATATTTCTATATCGTAAGCGGTATGTTTGTGCCGTTTGCGATCCTGATGATGCCGTTGGTAAAGCAGACTGCAATCTTGCAGCTTGACAATATGTTTGGCGTTATTTTACTGTATACGGTGTTCTATATGCCGATGAATGTGCTTTTATATTCTGGATATTTGACAAATATTCCGATTGCCTTGGAAGAGGCGGCATTTGTGGACGGGGCTACGACCTGGACCACGTATTGGAAGGTGATCTTCCCAATTATGAAGCCGATGCATGCTACGGTAGCTATTTTGACGGCGTTAGGGACTTGGAATGATGTTATGACGCCATTGGTAATCATGTCTGGGTCTAAGAATACGCTGCCTTTAGCGCAGCTGTCATTCCAGACTCAGTTTGGGGCAAACTATAACCTGGCGTTTGCGTCTTATTTGCTGGCGCTGCTGCCCATTATACTGTTCTATTTGATTTGCCAGAAGCAGATTTTGAGCGGTGTGGTAAATGGGGCAGTGAAGTAAAGGCACGGCTTGGAAAAATACCATTGCCAAAGCTTCTCTAAGTAAAGAGATGGGGGATGTAAAGGCTATTCCTAGAGGAATTTTATAACAGGAAGAAAGAATAGATATGAAAATAACCAGCGGTTGCGGAACCGCTGGTTATTTTTAAGGGATCACTGTGTGCTCCAGGGTAATGTAATTGGTTTTCGGATGGGCAATCTGCAATTTTATTGGGAAAGTTTTAACATTTGTACCTGTTTTTTTAATTGGGCGATTTCCTCATCTTTTTGGGATAATGCCTCATCGTTCTGTGTGTTTAATTCGGCTAGTTTCTTCTCATAATACTCTTTGTAATGTTCTTTGTAATGTTCTTTGTAATGTTCTTTGTAATGTTCTTTGTAATGTTCCTTGTAATGTTCTTTGTAATGTTCTTTGTAATGTTCCTTGTAATGCTCCTTGTAATACTTATCATAATGCTGCCTTAGATACCGCTCCATTTTCTCATACTCTAACTCTAAAATAGGCTCTGTCACTTCAAACACCTCCTTCAGCAGTGCATCATCTTTATAAAATACCCGCACCATAGATTTTCCCAAAAGAGCCAGGATTATTTTGCAGTTTTCCTCACTGAGATAGCCATCTTCTACTTCTTTACCTAAGATAAGTATAATCTCCTTGTAGAAAGAAGTCAATTCCCCTTTTTGCATGCGGTTTTTCTTTCTTTGTTTGGAAAGGCGCTTCCGGAAACGTAAGGGGAGGAATGGAATCAAAACGCTGAGGTGCTTTTTTTGAATTTCTTCCAAAGAATAGGCCTGAATTCGCAGAGTGGGGACTTTATAGTCATAAGAGCCCCCATCGGGAAATTGAATTTTGCAGGATAGGTGGTCTGGAAGGTTCCCGTTATCCTGCAGGTAAAGAACGGCTGAGCGCGGAAATTCAAGAACCATATTTTGAGATGGGGTGCGGTATCCCAGGGCTATATGGACATCATATTCAAACATCCGCAGCACCATGGTTCCGTCATGGCCAATTTCACATTCAAAATGGTAAATATCCTTGCTGCCTACAAGAATTGTAATGTCTGCCCGGATGGATGTGATTTCCTTTGTCTTGGAGCGATCTATAGAATATTCTGTGGCAAGGGGCTTGATAGCCGTCCCCTGTGGGTAGGATTTTCCATGGATCTCATAAATCAATGGCAGAAACTGGTCATGCATAAGGTATGCTTCCTTCTTTAAAATCTCATCCCAGAGCTGCGCTTCTGTAGCGATGTTCTTTGGAAGGCCTTCTGCATTTTCCAGTTCTTCCATAAATTTACGGATATCATGATACGTTTCTTTTTTTTCCATAGGCATTCTCCTTTCGAATCTTGGCTGATCGTCCAAATAATGGGATTTTGTGGATGCAAGATAATCCACTGGGATTCCATCCCTTTTGGGACGGAAAAAGATGTGGGCAGGACAAGGCTGGCTTGCAGCCTGGGCATCTGCCTGAATGAGGTTGGGAAGCGCTTGCCCATAATTGCATTGCTGCTTCCTAAGAGATATTGTAACAAATGAAAGCGGAGGATACAAATGAAATTTTTATAAATTCGTATGGGATCAGGATGCTGTCCCGTTGTTTTTTGGGATAGAGAAGGGGATAGCCAGTGGTTTGAGGCAGGGCTTGGGTTTCATCGGGCTCTAGGGACAAGCTGGAACAGAGAGAAAAGAATTTGCAGTTGTTTTTTCTGTCATGGTCTGTGTATAATGATAAAAGACAAGAAGCAGAAAAGCAAGCCCTGTTGTGAAAGAAGAGAATGGAATAACTCTATGAAAAGAGGATGGAAAAGCCCTAAAATAGGCAGCATGTATTATACAGAGGAATTGCAGGATGAGTTTTCTTTCTTTGAAAGGATCCCCGTGGACTTATACCAATTCTCTTATTTGCCGGAGGAGGATGAGGAAACACATTTTGGCATGGTGCTTGTATATGACTGTATGCAAAAAGCGTATCAGGAATGGATGCAATGCGCATGGAGGGTTGACAGTCCTTGAGAATCTGCAGCTTCTGACCAGGCAGGAAAATGCGGTAAAGGGAGCCATAGATGAATATTTTGGAGGAGCATTGTAGATAATAGCTGAGTTTCCGCTTATGGCGTCCCTGTTGCCGATGCCTATACAATTTTCCAAATATACCTTAAGATAACGTCCATTCCTCCAATAAGCAGCAGTATCCCTCCAGCCAGATAGGCTTTAATTTTATGCTCAAATCCTAAATGATAGCCAGTGTAAACGCCTAAAACCGTTACGGCTACCGTGAGGGTCAAGATCATTGCCAAAAGGGCAGCCGCGCTGCTTTGCAGTAAGCCAAAAGCAAGCCCTGTTAACAATGTGAACAGAATGGTCCGCACATAGAATTTGGCAATTTCCGGAAGGTTTAGTTTATCTTCCCTGCGTTCAATCACACGCTCGTTTCGCCAGGCTTTTAGAAGGAGACGTATTCCTAAGCAAAGGAAGACGACAGCGGCCACAATCTGCCCCAGGAATGCTTCATGGATGTCTATTTTGTCTTTGCATAAGAGCTGGGAAATGAAATTTCCGGTTCCGAGGGAAACTGCCTGGCCCAGCATCAGCAGGGAGCAAAATATGGCAAGCTGTTTCTTATCTACTTTTGCAATCAGGGAGCCATGGCATTCCATAACTGCAAAAACGTCAAAAGATATTCCTAATATGACTATTAATTCTTCTATCGTATTCATATATTTACCCCCGAGCCAGCAGCTTCTTTTATTGTTTTATACAATGAAGCTGCTGGCTCCCAATAGCTGCTGGATTTTTACCTGCAGGCATGAGCCAAAAGGCTGCGTCCACATGGATATTGGCGTTTTAATCTTCCTTAATTTAATCTTCCTGTGCTTTGATGCTTTCGGTGCGCAGGATAAATTTCACAGACCCTGTGGTGCCCTTTGCCAGCTTTGTAAATGTCTGGTAGGATTCTCCAGCGTTTTCTACTGCCTCTAGCTTTTGAAGCAGAGATTTTACATCCCCATTATAAGCCTCTGTCAGCTTTTGTATGCCGTCTTCGTCGAACTGAGCCATGCCATCCATCAGCTGCTTGGAGCCGTCTTCCAGCTCATCCACGCCGTCCCCAATCTGCGTGGCAGCATTGGATAGCTTTCCAGCCCCGCCTGTCAATTCCCCATTATTAGAAACCAGTGTGGAGGCCCCATTGGTTAATTGTGAAATTCCGTCAGATAGTGCTGGCATATGATTGCTCATAGTATTGGTGCCCTCGCTCAATGCCTGCATCCCTGTCACCAGGCTGTAGCCGCTTGCTGCATCTGCAGCATTGATCGCCTCTGAAATCTGTGCCTTTGTGCCAGAAACAGCCGTTAAGGTGGAAGATTCCGCAGCCGTTTTGGCGGCTGTTTTCGCTGCATCTGCGACCGCTGTTCCAACGGTATCCTTTGCGCCAGCCGCAATCCCTTCCACAATCTGCGCAGCTGTTTGCTTCATGCCTGCCTGAAGCGTATCGGAGCCCATGGCTGTGGCTACTGCCTGGGATACCATCCCATTTACGGTTGCCTGGATCTGTGCCTGCCCTTCTGGGGAGTTCAGGCCTGCGTCAATCTGCGCTTCCACAGCTGCCATCTGCGCATCCACATTTGAGGCTACCATCCCATTGATATCCTGTTGGGCGATTAAAGCGTCAATCTGCTGTTTTGCCGGGCTGCCCTCTGTATTGACAGCCGCATTGACAGCCGCACAGATCTGCGCAATGGTTTCTGCATCCAAAGCAGCGCCATTTTCCTGCATAGCCGCCGCTGCCTGGGTAATTTGCTCCTGTAAGGCTGCCACCGTAACACCTGCCGTTACTTGCTGTGTTACAGCCTGCACAACCTGCTGTGTTACGGCCTGCACCACTTGCGGTTTATACTGTGCCATCTGGTCTTTTTTTGCTGTATCCGCAGCTACAGTGGAAAATGCGGTTTGCAGTACGGAGTTCAGCACGTTTTCTGTATAAGTCCCAATCCCTGCCTGTACCTGGGATTTTGCTTTTTTGTCATTTGCCAGGCTGTCATAGAACACAGAGGATGCCTGGTTTTGAATGGCTGCGCTGCCGCTCTTTTTGTCATTGAAGGTCTGCTCAATGGCATTGTCTGCCTGTTTGAGCAGATCCTGCCGCTCCTGCTTAGACATATCTGCCTTCAATGTCTTGTCAAGCTCTGCAATCCCTTGGTTTAGTGTGGCCGCGCTGCTGTTTAAGGTGGAGACTCCATCCATCAGCACCCCAGAGGATCCCGCCAGGGTATTAATTCCATTTCCCAGCTGGGAAGCGCCATTGGTATAGCTGATGATCCCATCCCTCAGGGTATTCACTCCATCCGAAAATTCTTTCATGCTGTCCTTTAAGGTGCCCATCCCATCTGACAAGTCACTGCTTCCATCCACCAGCTCTTTTGAAGCATCTGACAACGTATCCATGTCCTCTTCCAAATCCGTAAGGTCAAAAGCATCATTCAAGCTGGCCTGGCTCAACAGATCATTCACCACAACCGACATGGTCATCTCCAAAGAGAAATTTTCCACATCTGCACTGACTTCCACATAGTCAGGAATTTCCATATCCATATCCAGGTCACTGTCTTTCACTTCCAGGCTCTCCTTCAGCCCAGGCATTGCAAACCCCACAACCATTTTCTTATTCCCATCAGAAATCACTTTCCCATTGGTGACCTTTACATTTGTATAATCCTCTGGCAATACCATTCCGGTCAAAACGGTAAAAGGCACATACACGTCATGTTTTTCCCCGTCTACCACCTGGGTGGATGTTTCATGGTTCTCATAGTCAAACCGGATCTTTATATTCCCGCTTTTTCCCGCCATATCCTCTGGAGCCATTTTTTTGCCATCCAGATAATAGCTGACGCTTTCCGTCACAGGCAGCTCCCGATCTGTGGTTCCCTGGTAATAAATGTCCTTCCCATTTGCCTGCCAGGTAATATTCTCCCCATTCTGGCTGAATGCTTCATCCCCTTTTACATTCTGAATATCTTTTAAATCGGAAGCATCCGTGATGCTGGAAGAGCTTCCGTCATTTTTCAGCCACTCACTGACAATTACATTTTTGGCGCTTCCGTCGGGAGCTGCAACAATATATACTGTCTCTTCCTTTCCGGCGTCCTCGTCTTTTTCATGGGAGGACAAAGCTTTTTGCAGGCTGTTTTCGTCATACTTTTCAATATCTGTATCTGCAGCTTTGTTCTGGCTGTCCGTCTGACCGCTGCTGTGCTTATTGTCTTGTTTTCCATTTTCATTTTTGCCTGTATCTGTGCCAACATTGCCGCCTCCTTCTATCCCATTGTTTTCTGCATTTTCTATGGTGGTGTTTGCCGTATCTTCTTTTGCTGTGGCTTCGGTGGAATTGCTGCTGCTTTCCCCTGCCGCTGCCACGCTGTTTCGCTCTGCCTGCACCATATAAGTGCTTAAGCCAGCGCTGGTTCCTAATACTGCAATAGTAACAGCCCCTGCTGCCACACGGATCATGTACTTATTTTTGAATGCTTTTTTTAACTCTAAATGTTTCATGTTATGACCTCCTGATTTATATCTGTAATGAATCGTTATTGCTCACTTGATAATGTTGAATTTAAAATGCTAAATATCAAATGCTAAATGTATTGAAATTCTTAATCCTATCTAAGGTTAAAGCCTGCTTTGGCTGTCCGCCCAGGCGGCCTCTGCTTCCCCTTAATTCAAATGCAAGTATCCCCTGTTTTCTTTCCCCTTTTTCTCCTTTGCCGGCCCAAAATGCCTGCTGGTAGCACAGATTACCCTGTCAAACACCACAAACATTGCCGGCAGAATAAAGATTGCCACAAACATACTGATAATCGCCCCCCGTGACATCAACGTACACAACGCCCCAATCATATCAATCCTGGAATAAAACGCCACCCCTACCGTAGCCGCAAAGAAACTCAATGCACTCCCAATAATTGAAGAAATAGACGTATTCAAAGCAATCGTAATCGCTTCCTGCTTATCTGCCCCTCTTTGCCTTTCTTTCCGATAACGTGTGGTCATCAAAATCGCATAATCAACAGTCGCCCCTAACTGAATTGTCCCAATAACCACAGAGGCGATAAACGGAAGTACCGTCCCCGTATACGCGGGAAGCCCCATGTTGATAAATATTGCAAATTCAATTACAGATACCAGAATAATTGGAACCGTAACAGACTGGAACGTCAGCAAAATAATTAAAAATACTGCAATAATAGAAACAACGCTTACTACCTTAAAGTCTTTATCTGTAATGGTAATCAAATCTTTTGTGCAAGGCGCTTCCCCAATCAGCATTCCGCTGGAGTCATATTTTTTCAGGATACGGTTCAAAGAGGAGATTTGCTTATTTACTTCATCCGAAGCAATTTTATATTCTGAGCTGATCATCATCATCTGATAATTCTCATTCATCAACTTCTCTTTGATATTATCTGGAATCATTTCCAGCGGGACGGTTGCCCCCACCACAGATTCCAGCCCTATAATAGAAGAAATCCCGTCCACCTGCTCCATTTCTTCTGTCATATTCCGTACCTCTTTAGGGGTCAGGCTGCTGTCCAGTAAGAGGATGTGGGTGGTATTCATCTGGAATGTTTCATCCAGCTTATGGTTTGCCTGTACACTGGGCAGATCTTCGGGCAAAGTCCCAGCCAGGTCGTAATATACATCCGTATGTGTGTACCCATACACTGCAGGCCCCAAGATAACTAGGAAAACAGCCACAAATACCTTATAATGCTTGACAATAAAGGGAGCCATTTTTCCAAAATCAGGTATGATTGGGCGGTGCTTTGTCTTAGAGATGGGCTTGTCGAAAATCAGCAGCATGGAAGGCAGCACTGTAACGCAGCAGGCTACGCCGATTAAAACGCCTTTTGCCATCACAATTCCCAAATCCAAACCTAAAGTAAATGTCATAAAGCAAAGAGCCACAAACCCTGCTACCGTTGTGGTGGAGCTGCTCAGCACGGATCCCAGGGTATTCGAGATGGCATGCGCCATAGCCTGTTTCTTATCATCTGGGAACCTTTCCTGATTTTCTTCGTAGCTGTGCCACAGGAAAATGGAATAATCCATAGTCACGCCCAACTGTAAAACAGCAGCCAATGCCTGTGTAATATAGCAGATTTCCCCTGAAAATATATTGCTTCCCAGGTTATAAAGAATTGCCATCCCAATGCTTATCAAAAAGAACACTGGCGCCAAAAAAGAATCCATGGTCAAAGCCAGCACCACACAGGATAACGCTCCTGCGATGGCCACATAAGCCATCATTTCTTCATTGCAAATGTCCTTAATATCCGTGACTACAGCTGACATCCCGCTGACAAAGCACCGATGCTCCGCTAATGTACGGATCTGTGCCACTGCCTCCATGGTTTCGTCTGAGGACATGGAGGAGTCAAACAGGATGGCCATCATTGTGCAGTCCCCTTTTGTAAATTTATCCTGTACATCATCTGGAAGTATTTCCATTGGCATAGACAGATCCGCAATGGAGTCATACCAGAGGACTGTCTTCACATGGTCCACATCTTCAATTTGCTTCCGCAAATCCGAGACTTCCCGGTTTTCCATCCCCTCCACTACACAAATGGAAAACGCCCCTGTCCCAAACTCATCAATCAATATATCCTGCCCTTCCATTGTCTCAATATCCTTTGGCAGATAAGACAGGATATCATAATTAATCCTGGTATTCAAAATCCCCAGCACCGAGGGAACCAACAACAGCAGGCTAAAGATAAAGATTATAACCCGCATCTTTACAACGCCTTTCCCAAATTTACTCATATCATCTTTTCGCTCCTTTTCTTATCTTTTCTGAAAAAGAGTATAAAAAAAAAGATTGAATAAGAAAAGATTCAATCTTTTTTGTTTGTATCCCTTAAATATACATTTTTCTAAATTTGTATATTTTAATCCGACATCCCCCTGAAATTGTAATCGAAACGCCCAATTACAATTACTCCAGCAACGCCTGGAATGCCAATGGCCCTTACAATTCCTCTATTACCTGGCTCATAGACCGCGTGATCATGTAATTATAAATCCCTGTAATTTCTTTTGGCTCCACTGCCATCCCGCTTTTGATCCAGTTCACTACCACAAAGCACATAGACTGCGCATAATACTGCGATACATGCTCTGCTGTCAGCCACGGATGCGCTTTTTTCCGATTTTGTTTTTTGGAATGAATTACTTCCAACAGCACATCTTCAATACATTTTTTGACAGTGCCCTCAAAGGAATTCTGGCCTTCCAGACGAATTGCCTTTTCGTAAAATGTTTTTTCCTTCAGTACTGTAGTAAAAATTAAAACCAACGCTTCATCCACCATTCCTGCAAAAATCAAGGGCTTGGCAGGTTCTAAAACCTGTACCCGGACGATCCATTCCAAAAGTTCATATTTATCCTGAAAATGATTATAAAAAGTAGGCCGTATTACCCCTGCCTTATCCGTGATTGCCTTGATCGTAATCTTTTCAATAGGCTGCTGGCAAGCTAATTCCTTAAAACCTTCTGCCAGCAGCAGATCCACATTTTCTTTCTGCGCCGCCATGCTGTCAAATCCTGCCTTTTCTATTTCCTGTGCAAATGCCCTGGTAACGATTCCGTGTTTGTTGCTTGCCTGCTTCTATTCCAATATCACTAACCCATTAGCCTGATCTGTGCGCAGATCCAAAAGCTCGCCAGAGGGCATGGCTTTTACCCGTGGGGTCAGCATGGCATTTTCGCAATTTTCCATTACAATCGCTGACCGCCCATCAGACAGGAGCACCTCACATCCAGCGGGATAAAGCGCCACCTTCTTTTGGAAAATATCTACAAGCTCCGGGTCAAATTCCGTCCCGGCATTTTCAACAATATATTCCGCTGCTTCAGACGGTAGAAGCGGCTCATGGTATGGGAGCTTAGAGGTCATGGCATCGTATACATCAGCCAGCTTGATGATTCTGGCATAAAGGGGGATTTCACCGCCAGACTTGCGTAAGGGGTATCCGCATCCATTATACCATTCATGGTGTTCCAGCACATTCAGGCATATTTTTTCGGAAAAAGCAAAATGCTTCCGCAAAAATTCATAACCTAATTTGGGGTGCTGTACGATCAGGACACGTTCTTCATCTGTCAGCAAGCGCTTTGCGCTTAGTACTTCTGGTTCCACGTAGCGTTTCCCGATATCATGCAGAAACGCAGCCAGCGCCAGTTCCACCAATTCTTCCTTCCCCAGGCCCCATGGAATCCCCAGGATCACAGAAAGCACAGCCACATTCAGGGAATGGAAATAAGTATAATCATCGTAAAGCTTCACATCTCGCATATTGTAAAGCGAGCCTTTGTGGCTTATCAGTTCCTGGACCAGTTCCTCTGCCAGTCCCTGGATGTCCGCCTGGGAAAGATTTGGCAGCTGCTCATCCTGAAACAGCCCATAGATGATTTCCAGGGACTTTTGCCTTAGTTCTTCTGAGAGAGCCATGGGCATTGCCACGCCTTTGCCCCAGCTGTCTTCCAGGTAAATGCCTTGGCACCCAAGGCTTTGCAGTTTTTGGATATCCCCATAAACCAGCACTGTGCCTTTTGGGAATAGCAGGCTCCCGTCGCCATGATAGATATCCAGCCCTAAGACCATTTCCTTTTCTAGTTTTGCTGTCGCTATATATCGCATGTATCAGCACCTCCTAAATAGATTGCGTATTCTGTTTATATATTTATAATTGCAGGCAATAAGCCAAGCGGACATGCGTGCCCGCTGCATCAGGCATTGCGTTCTTGTTTCTGTTCTTTTTTCTTTTGGTACATTTTTCCATCCGCCCGCTCTATGGTGTCCTGCAGGTTCACGTCTTTGCTCTTATTAAAAGCGGCATATCCGGAGGCAATCTGCATAAAATCCTTTACTTGGGATCCCTGCAGGTGCTCGATCCAGTCACTCATGCGTTTTTCATGGTCTTCATAAGCCTCTCGGGTGAGGCAGTCTGAAACCAGGCAGAACTCATCCCCGCCAGTGCGGTAGATCTCCCCAAATTCCCCAAAAATATCCTGCATGATCTCGCTGGCGGTAATGATATAGCAGTCCCCCATCCCATGCCCATAGGTGTCATTCATTTTTTTTAAGTTATTCAAGTCAAAGAGGACAAAGCTGTACTTTGCATATTGCTCAGGCTTGATCTGCTGTAAGGCGACTTCGAAGGTCCGTCGGTTCTTCATCATAGTCAGGCCGTCCATTTCTGCTTCTTCCCGCAGGGTCTCCACCTCCTGGCCGGCTGCAATCAGCTTGGCAAAGTCCTTTAGGAAGTGGAATACCTGGATCAGGATAAAGGCCAGGAAGCCAAACCGGGAGAAAACAGCTCCGTCTGGGAAGGAATGGAAGATATTATTCCAGGCATCCGCAATTATGCATCCGATGACTAGGAGAAGGCCGGCGGTGTTCAGGATGGCCTTTTGCCTGTCGGCCAGAAGCTTGCTGCCTTTTTTTAGGAGCAGCTGTACGCCGTAGAACAGGGTAACTGCGGCCGTGAGAATGAACAGGATGTGGGTACCCCACATTGTTTGGGCATAGTCGAACCATCCAAAGAGCTGCCCCACAAAGCTGATGGAAAAGTCCAGAATGGTAAGCCGCACCAGCAAATTAAAGATATGGTTCTCCTCCATTTGGAAAAATACCTGTATAAAGCAGAGGATTGGCAGCAGCATCAGCTTCAGGCTTATGCATGTGAGCTGCCCAAAGAGAACCTCCCTGCCAAACATAATAGCGGGGATCCCAGTCTCCAGGATGGACCAGATGGAGAATTGGATAGAAAACAGCCCCATCCACTGGATGCCTTCGGAAAAGTGCATTTTCTTCCCAATGGAGAACCAGGTAAGCCCCAGCATAAGGCCTATCATCAGCAGTACCATACTGATGGCCAGAGCCATTAATTTTTCTTGGATTTGCCCTATTGTGATATCGGATTTCATGCCCAGGATAAAATCTGGCATCCACATTTTATCAGAAGGGTAGGCATTTTGGATATGTATTTCTAATTGCCTTCCGGCGTAATCCTTTTGGAGCGGGATAAGATTCCAGCGGTTTCCGGGAGTTTTGCTTTTGGCTCCTTCCGGAGCCTGGAACTGGTAGATTTTCTCCCCGTCCAGGAGCGCAGTAATGAATTGGTGGGAGGAGTAGAAGCCAATGGCATTATTGTAGCTGATCGTGTCATCCAGGGTCTTGGCCAATATAATCCCATCTGAACCTTTGGAAATGCGGATATTTTCAGGAAGGCTGTCATAATCCGTACGGCCTCCCCCGCTGATGCAGGACCAATCGTTGTTGTAGGGGATGCCCGCCAACTCAATGGCCGTTCCAGTGCTGCCAGCATAGAAGAAATAGCTCCATAGGATAAATAATGCTGTAATAATAATTTCTACCAGATGTGCCTTTAATATTTTCATCTGCGCTTCTCTCTGTCCTTTCATTACTGGCCATGGACTGGACAGCAATGTCCTTTCTTCATTTTCAATATAGAAATGCACTGTTTCCTTTCCCACATTTTAACATATTTCAGGGAAAAGTGAAACAAAAAATATAAAATTAACGGTTGACATACAAAACTTCTTATAATAGAATGGAAAAGTATGGCGAGCGAGAAATGTAAGCCAAGCCCCGGCGAAGCGTTTTTGCTTTGATGTACAAGGAAAAATGTAAATGGTGCAAAACCGATAGCCCGGATGAATTTCATAATTTTCATGCGGACGGCATCTGGATATCAGAGTAGCATCGGAAAATTCAAGGAGGTAACATACAATGAGGACTACTTTTATGGCCAGTCCGGCCACAATCGACAGAAAATGGTATGTAGTGGATGCAAGCGGCAAGAATTTAGGGCGCCTGGCATCTGAAATTGCAAGTGTATTAAGAGGAAAGCACAAGCCAATCTTTACACCCCATATTGACACAGGTGATTATGTGATCGTAGTCAATGCAGACAAGATTAAGGTAAGCGGCAAGAAATTGGATCAGAAGATTTATTACCATCACTCCGGCTATGTGGGAGGGATGCGCGAGACCACGTTAAAGGAAATGCTGGCGAAAAAGCCAGAGCGTGTATTTGAGCTTGCTGTTAAGAGGATGCTTCCCAAGGGGCCTCTTGGAAGGCAGATGTACAAGAAATTATTCGTATACGCAGGACCGGATCACAAGCATGCAGCTCAGAAACCGGAGACTTTAACATTTTAATCAGGAGGTAAAGAAAAATGGCTGATACAAGATATTATGGAACAGGTAGAAGGAAAAAATCCGTTGCCAGAGTGTACCTGACAGCGGGGACTGGCAAAATCACTATCAATAAAAGGGATATTGACGACTATTTGGGAATGGAAACCCTGAAGGTGATTGTGCGCCAGCCATTGGTTGCAACAGATACCCTTGACAAGTTTGACATTTTAGTGAATGTTAAGGGCGGCGGCTACACAGGACAGGCAGGCGCAATCCGCCATGGGATTTCCAGGGCATTGCTGCAGGCAGATGCTGAGTATAGGCCTGTTTTAAAGGCTGCAGGTTATCTGACCCGTGACCCAAGAATGAAGGAGAGGAAGAAATACGGCCTCAAGGCAGCGCGCCGTGCGCCGCAGTTCTCCAAGCGTTAACAATTGTTGGCAAAAATGCAGGAAAGAATGGAATAAGATTGGCAGAACCCTTGAAAGACAATGTTTTCAAGGGTTCTGCTACAATTTTGGGGAGCGGGCGCCGCTCTCTTATTTTATATGGCGGGAATGATGCCGCTAAATCGGCTGGATCTCCCTTTCGGCATTGTCTGACAGGCGCCCAGGCTCTTGGGGGCTGCCTAGCCACCCTAGCCTTCCAGGATAGTGAAAAATATGGAATCTGCGAAAAATATCCTTGAGATACCTTACAGAAAGAGGTATAATGTCCACGAAAGCATAGCGAAGGGCAGCTTTTGCGTTGGGCTGCCAGAAAATTTATGGGAAAAGGAGCAAACAGGAATGTCAGCAGAATTTGAGGTTAGCATTACGGATAAAGATATGTACCGTTTCAATCTGTACCATGCGTACCATGGGTTTCAGGGGATTCTTGCAACCATGGTGGGGGTTTGGGTGCTGATCATGGCGGGAGTTACTTTTGGGAAGGTTTCTGTTACATATACTGCCTTGTATGTGGTATTTGGGATTGTTTTTTTGGTTTATGTGCCGGGAAGCCTGTATTTGCGGTCTAAGAGCCAGATTGCTTCTTCTGATGTGCTGAAGCAGGCGCTCCGGTATCGGATTGATGATGCGGGGGTTCATGTTTCTCAGGGGGAGCAGACGGCAGATTTGGAGTGGAAGCAGATTTACAGGATCGTGGCTACAAAGAGCCAGGTGCTGATTTACAGCAGCAGGGTGAATGCTTATGTGATTCCACGGGAAGCTATCAAGGAGCAGTATGAGACGGTCTTAGGGCTGGCGGTAAACCATCTGGAGCGGTATAGGGTGAAGATGAACCCATTTTCTTTGTAAGGGAAAGCATTGCCTGGGAAACGCTTGGATAGGCAGTTTAAAAAGGGCATTCTGATGCTGCTTGGGATGTTTAGATTATCGGAAAGGGACAGAGTATATGCAGGTAATAGAGACATTTTCTTCGGAGGAGACGTTTCGGTTGGGAGAAAGGTTAGGGAAAGAGGCATGCCCAGGGCAAGTCTGTACGCTGATTGGCAGCCTGGGCGTGGGAAAGACAGTGCTGACCCAGGGAATCGCCAAAGGCCTTGGGATAGCAGAGCCTATTTGCAGCCCGACTTTTACGATTGTCCAGGAGTATGAGGGGGGGAGGGTTCCTTTTTATCATTTTGATGTCTACCGGATTTCAGATGTGGAAGAGATGGAAGAAATTGGGTATGAAGACTATTTTTATGGGCAGGGGATTACGATAATTGAATGGGGGAATTTAATCTCTGAAATCCTGCCAGAATGCTGCTGGGAGATTAAAATAGAGAAAAATCTGGAAAAGGGATTTGATTACCGCAGGATTACCATAAGTGAGAGCGCAGAATGGAGGAAACCATGAAAGTATTAGGCCTTGACAGTTCCGGACTGGTGGCCAGCGTTGCGGTTGTGGAAGATGGCAATATGCTGGCTGAGTATACCGTTAATTATAAAAAGACCCATTCACAGACGCTGCTCCCTATGTTGGACGCCATTGTGGCGATGCTGGAGTTGGATCTGGCAGATATTGATGCCATAGCCGTTGCTGGGGGTCCAGGCTCCTTTACAGGGCTGCGCATTGGGGCTGCGACGGCCAAGGGATTGGGGCTGGCATTGAAAAAGCCGCTGGTGCGGATTCCCACGGTGGATGGGCTGGCTTATAACCTCTGGGGGAGCAGGGATTTAGTGTGCCCTTTGATGGATGCCAGGAGAGACCAGGCCTATACAGGAGTATATGCATTTACAGGGGATGGGATGGAAAGCATAGTTCCCCAATGTGCGGTGGGGATTCAGGAGATTATAGGCAAGATAAATGAGATTGGCCGCCCTGTTAAGTTTTTGGGGGATGGCGTTCCAGTATTTTGTGCATATATTGAGGAAAATTGCAGGGTGGATTTTTCATTTGCCCCGGCACATTTGAACAAGCAGCGGGCAGCTGCGGTAGCATCACTGGCATTGCTCTATATCAAAGAAGGGAAAATAGAGGCGGCAGGGGAGCACCGTCCTGATTATCTGCGCCTGTCCCAGGCAGAACGGGAACGGATGGAAAAGGAGAAGGGATAGTTCAGGAATGCATGGGCAGAGATTGAAAAATGGGTGGATTATTGACGGCATGGCAAAGGAGGGAATTATGCCAGAAACAAATTTTGTTTTTCGCAAAATGGCAGAAAAGGATATCTTGGATGTTGCAAGCCTGGAGAAGCGTCTTTTTTCCCGCCCCTGGTCAGAGCAGTCTTTGTCCCAGGCACTGCGCCAGAGTACCTTATTTGTAACTGCCCTGGAGAAAAATATAGTGGTGGGGTATTGTGGAATGTACTGTGGTTTTGGGGAAGGGGAGATTACAAATGTGGCAGTGGACCCAATTTGGCAGAACCAGGGCGTAGGGCGCAAAATGCTGGAATATTTGCTGGAGCAGGCTTATTGCCAGGGGATTCGGCGTGTGATGCTGGAGGTGCGCGTTTCCAATTGGAATGCCATACATTTGTATGAATCCATGGGATTTCGAAGCTGTGGCATCCGCAAGCAGCTCTATGACCTGCCAACGGAAGATGGGATGGTCATGGAGTTTCGGTATGGGGGATAGCACAGGGGAAAACATGGATGTGTTTGGAAAATATTTGGCTGCAATTACCACTTTAAAAACGCCCTTGATACCAAGTATAATAAATCTTAGAAACGATGAGTAGTTATACAAAAGGTTCTGGAAGCCTTTGCCTTGGAAAAGGCTGCGCAAAGGCATGCCTTAGGGCGGGAAGAAGCATAGGGAGGACAGCGTTGATGAAGACAAAAGACCAGGCGATCATATGTAATTGCTGTAAAAAAGTGGTACAGAAGGAGGGAGTGGTTCCAGATTCTGAATTTCTCCATGTGGAAAAGCTATGGGGGTATTTTTCCGAAAAGGATGGGGAATGGCAGGAGTTTGATATTTGTGAATCGTGTTATGACAAATGGGTGGAAAGCTTTAAGGTTCCCATCAAGACTAGGGAAGCCACAGAATTTGTTTGAAAGGAAATATTATGTTAGATGTATGTTTGTTAGGGACAGCTGGGATGATGCCATTGCCTTACCGTTGGCTTACGTCGCTGATGACGCGGTATAATGGCAGTAGCCTGTTGATTGACTGCGGCGAAGGGACGCAGATTGCCATCCGAGAGAAGGGATGGAGCACAAAGCCCATAGATGTAATCTGCTTTACCCATTACCATGCAGACCATATCAGCGGCCTTCCGGGGCTTTTGCTTACAATGGGAAATGCAGAGCGGACAGAGCCGCTGGCCATTATAGGCCCCAGAGGGTTAGAGCGTGTGGTGGGGGCGCTTTGCACGATTGCGCCGGAATTGCCTTTTGAGATCCGTTTTATAGAATTGTCCCAGCCTGTAGAGCATTTGGAGATCCAGGGATACCATATCACGGCATTTAAAGTGAACCACAATATTGTGTGTTATGGATATACCATTGAGATCCCAAGGGCTGGGGAATTTCAGGTGGAACAGGCCAAAGGGCTTGGGATTCCTGTAAACTACTGGAGCAGGCTGCAGAAAGGGGAAACGCTGGAGTTGGATGGCAAGGTGTTTACACCGGATATGGTGCTGGGGCCTCCGCGTAAGGGGATTAAATTGACCTATTGCACAGATACAAGGCCGGTGCCTGCTATTATAGAAAATGCCCAAAATGCCGATTTATTGATTATAGAAGGTATGTACGCAGAAAAAGAAAAGGCGGCAAAAGCAAGGCAGTATAAGCATATGACCTTCTATGAGGCCGCAGAGGTGGCAAGGGATGCGAAAGCCCAAGAAATGTGGCTGACCCATTTTAGCCCTTCACTGGTGCGGGCAGAGGATTATATGGGGGAGGTTCAAAAGATTTTTCCGAATGCTAAATTAGGCAAGGACGGGAAAACGGTGGAGCTGGATTATTAAACAAGACCGCAGAGTGCCTTCAGGGAAGCGGAAAGGAGGGATTTCCATGAAACATCTAAAAACAGTGGTTGTGGTGGTTATTTGCGCTAGCCTGTGCTTGGGCTATTACTATTATCTAATGCACCGCGATACTGGGAACCAGGGGAAAATGACAGAAGTAGAAATGATTATTACCCAGGATTTGGAAAAGTCTTATCCAAAGACAGCGAGGGGGGTGCTGAAATTTTATAACCGTATCCTGAAGTGCTATTATAGCCAGGATTATACAGAGGAGCAGCTGGAAAAAATGGCGGATCAGGCCAGGGAACTGATGGATGAGGAGCTTCGGGAGGCAAATCCCAAGGATGTGTATTTGGAATCTGTAAAGAATGATATTTCCAGCTATAGTAAGGAAAAGAAGAAGATTTACAGCATTAGCATGGATGGGAGCAACGAAGTGTTGTATAAAACCATCCAGGGGCGGGAATGCGCTTATGTGGATGTGACCTATTCCATGAAAGGGAAGGACAGCCCGGGGCGTTCCAGCCAGACCTATATTTTGCGGAAGGACGAGGACAGCAGATGGAAGATTTTGGGTTTCTATCAGTAGCAGAAAGGAAATGGGCATGAAGGGCAGACAGGAAGACGTTGTGATTTTGGCAATTGAGACATCTTGCGATGAGACGGCTGCGGCTGTAGTGCGGAATGGAAGGGAAGTGCTGTCAAATATAATTTCATCCCAAATTGCGCTGCATACACTTTATGGAGGGGTAGTGCCTGAAATCGCGTCCCGAAAGCACATAGAGAAAATTAATCAGGTGATCGAAGGAGCCCTGGCAGAAGCGGAGATGGCGTTGGAGGATATGGATGCGATTGCCGTGACTTATGGCCCGGGGCTTGTTGGGGCATTGCTGGTAGGCGTGGCAGAGGCGAAGGCCATTGCTTATGCGGCGAAAAAGCCGTTGATTGGCGTGCATCATATCGAGGGGCACATCAATGCCAATTATATCGAAAATAAGGATTTGGAGCCGCCGTTTTTATGCCTGGTCGTATCTGGCGGGCATACTCATTTGGTAAAGGTGGCGGATTATGGGGTTTATGAGATCCTAGGACGAACCAGAGATGATGCGGCTGGGGAGGCTTTTGACAAAGTAGCCAGAGCCATTGGTCTTGGCTACCCTGGAGGCCCTAAGATCGAAAGGGCTGCAAAAGAGGGGAATCCAGATGCGATTCCATTTCCGAAGGGCAAGATAGCAGGCCATCCTTATGATTTTAGCTTCAGTGGGGTAAAATCGGCTGTCCTGAATTATATTAATGGCTGCCATATGAAGAACCTTCCGATTGTGGAAGCGGATATAGCTGCATCTTTCCAAAAAGCTGTGACAGATGTGCTGATAGAGCATGCCATGGCGGCAGCAGAAGAATCTGAGGTCAAAAAAATGGCCATTGCCGGAGGTGTGGCTGCAAATACAGCCCTTCGTACTGGCATGCGGGCTGCCTGCCAGGAAAAGGGCATAGAATTTTATTATCCAAGCCCCATCTTCTGTACAGATAATGCCGCGATGATTGGAGCAGCTGCTTACTATGAGTATTTGTCTGGGAAACAGGCTGGATGGGATTTGAACGCTGTTCCCAACCTGAAATTGGGCTGCAGCTTGGAAATGCCAGCCGCTTCCCCTCTTTTTATCCAAACTACGAATGGGGGCTGTCATTAAAATGAAGAAAAATACTTATGCCGCCATTGTCCTTTCAGCTGGGAAGGGCACCCGTATGCGCAGTGATGTGCCTAAGCAATATCTTTTGTTAGAGGGGAAGCCTATCCTTTATTATTCCCTTCTGGCTTTTCAGCGGAGTATGGTGCAGGAGATCATCCTGGTGGCGCAGGAGCCGGATATCCCATACTGCCAGAAGGAGATTGTTGAAAAATATGCCTTTAATAAGGTATCTGCCATTATACCGGGAGGAAAAGAACGCTATCATTCTGTATTCCAGGGGCTTGCCGCATTAAAAAAACGCCCATTTTCCCCAGATTATGTTATGATCCACGATGGCGCCCGCCCATTTGTGGGCGATTCTATAATATTCCGATGTGCGGAAGCTGTGGAAAGATACCAGGCATGTGTGACAGGCATGCCAATCAAAGACACAGTCAAGATTGCAGATCCGGAGCTTTTTGCCCAAGAGACTCCAGAACGGAAGTATGTCTGGCAAATTCAGACGCCCCAGGCCTTTTCCTTCCAATTGATCTTCCAGGCATACCAGGAATTGCTGGAACGGGAGGCGCAGGGAGAATCTTTTCCAATCACAGATGATGCCATGGTCTTAGAAACAATCTGCCAGCGAAAAGTAAAATTAGTAGAAGGCTCTTATGAAAATATAAAGATTACAACACAAGAGGACTTGAAGATTGCTCAGGGGTTACTTGGAAAAAAATAAAAAAAGTTTCAAAATCCTATTGACAGACAGGAAATATTTTGCTAAAATCATGAATGCACTGTTGAGGACAGGATAATACGGAGAGGTGTCCGAGTGGTTTAAGGAGCTGGTCTTGAAAACCAGTGATTCCGAAAGGGACCGTGGGTTCGAATCCCACCTTCTCCGTTTTGATTAAATTCTTCTGTAGGAAACAGCAAAATATCACAGAGTCTAAATGATTCTGCCATCTGGAGAAGTACCCAAGCTGGCCGAAGGGACACCCCTGGAAAGGGTGCAGGTCGTTAATAGCGGCGCGAGGGTTCAAATCCCTCCTTCTCCGCTCTTGAATTTTTACAAGTATCTGACTTAAAAAAATGTCAAAAAAGTATTGACAGATTGTGGAAGGTATGGTAAGATATTCAAGCTGGTTGCGAAAAAACGAAAGTTTTGGAGCAAACAAAAAAATAAAAAAGTTGTTGACAAAGATAGAAATAAGTGGTAGAATACAAAAGCTGTCGCAATAAGTTGACAACACACAACCTTGATAACTGAACAGTGAAATAACCTTGAAAGATTCTAAGAGTTCCTGTCGGATATGACAGGTATTACTGATGGAAATCAGTAGGACATTCAAGAACAGCATTGAAAAATGCAACCTTAAAAACAGTAAGCCAGATGAAAGACTGGAAGCCCTTTTTCCCAGATAAGAGGAAGCAGGCAAGGGCGGAAAGGGGAACTGGCAGGACAAAACTTATTATGAGAGTTTGATCCTGGCTCAGGATGAACGCTGGCGGCGTGCCTAACACATGCAAGTCGAACGAAGCATTTGGGCGGATCCCCTCCGGGGGTGAAGCCCTTATGACTTAGTGGCGGACGGGTGAGTAACGCGTGGACAACCTACCCCGCACTGGGGGACAACAGCTGGAAACGGCTGCTAATACCGCATATGCGCACAGCCCCACATGG
>CAJTDL010000037.1 GCA_910575035.1 Lachnospiraceae bacterium | reverse complement strand
GCAAGTCGACATCACAAAAAGTGTAAAATCGACAGAGATTTTTTACATATCTTATTCTTATCAGGAAGTCTTAAATTCCATAGACACAAGATTTTTTACAGCCTCCGTTCAAAATACTTTTTCCTAAATCATAAAGCATATAAATTTCAAAACTGCATAACAATAGCCGTTCCAATATCCAGATTGTTTTCATCTTCTCTTATACCTCTTATGTAAAAAATTTGAAAATGCCTCGTCAAACTGAACCTTTCTTGAGCGTGATATGTTCAGCTCCGTATTATCTTTTAATGTAATGACAGTCTTGCTTATGTGGATAATATTAGCCATATTAACAATATAACTGTTATGGGCGTATGCAAATCCCATCTCTGACAACTGCCCATATAATTCCCCAACCGTCTCCCGACAGCTTGTTTCCTTGTCAGGCGCATTAGAATACTTATGTATGACTGCCCCACGCTTTGCCATAGAAACGTATAGAATTTGGTCAACCGGAATCCTGCTTACTTTCCCATCCTCTGTAATGGTTAAATACAAAATTTCTGAACGTGCCATCATTTCATTTAAAATATCCGGCATTTCTTCCGTCAACATCCGGTCACCAAAATCTTTCATAATATATCTGTATGGCTGGACTTTAAATGATTCTGTTGTAGGCTCCTGGTAATTTGTACAGAAAACCAAAACCGCACTCTTATTGGCAGTCCGAAATTCCTTTGCCGCTTCATTCCCGTCCATTTCTGCCATTTGAATATCAAGAAATAACAGGTTGTGCATTTGATAAATATCCGCCAGTAATTCTTCCCCGGAGGAATATTCATCAAAGACAATTTCCCCTATATTACTGCTATATCTGCTGACCGTTTCTTTCACAATTCTACGGTAATTTTTATCATCATCACATATGGCTACCTTAAACATATTCTCCCCTTTCCAGTTAGTTTTTTCTAACCAGCACTCTTAAAAAAATCTGCTTCAACTGAAACAGAATATATGATAATATATGGCTGCCTGATGCCTTTATCATTTGCCGCTGCACACACTTACCCTTTCATCTCATGGTATTTAATATATGCATCCAACATATACAGTAATTCCTCCTTCTGCTCTGGCAACAGTTTATTTATCCTTGACCGAATCTCCTTATCAATGCTTTCCTCCTCATATTCAAACAAGTAATTAGGTGAAGTCTTTAGAATATCACACATGCTGAAAATCAGCGGCATACTTGGGCATTTATGCCCTGCTTCCATCTGGCGTATATACCCCTGATTCACATGGCACATATCCGCCAGCTCCTGACAGCTATAGCCATTTTGCTTTCTCTTTTCCTTTAATTTCTGACCAAATCTTTTTAATTCCATTTTCCACCGCCGTCACTAATAGTTACACTTGTTATCTGATAGTATAATTACTGACATAGAATGATACCAGTCCACCAGTTTTTAACATGTGTTATCTATCAGTTCCTTTCTAAGAATTTGATATACACCAAACATTATATCAGCGGCTCATTTTACTCCTGCGTATTCTTTTTATCTCTTTTTCGGCAACCATTGCTTAATATATCTCCAATTTTATACAAATCCAGAAAATCTATGTCATTGTCAAAAACTTGAAAACCTGTCGCTCAAGTGTTAAAATACTATTAAAAACCAGTGTAAGGAGAAAAAGTAATGGGATATATTCAACATAAATCAGAGGAATCTCTTGAAGATTATTTAGAAACCATATTGATATTAAGCAGGCGCTTACCTGCCGTGCGGTCTATAGATGTGGCAAATGAGCTTGACTTTTCAAAACCAAGCGTGAGCGTTGCGGTGAAAAATCTCAAAAACCGGAATTATATTACTGTATCAGGCGATGGGTATATCAGTTTGACTGAAACCGGACAAGAACTTGCGGAAAAGGTTTATGAATGCCACAATCTGCTGACAGACTGGCTCGTGTATTTGGGTGTAGATCCTGCAATTGCTGCTGCAGATGCCTGCAAAATGGAGCATGACATCAGTCCTGAAAGCTATGAAGCCATGAAAAAATGCATTTTGTCACTGTTAAAGCGCTAAAAAGGCGTTAAGCCCTAAACCTAACGCCTTTGAAAGATAAACTACTTCCAGTAGTAATGCTCTCTCACTTATTCCCTTCAACCTTCCATGTTTTCCCAACCAAGCCTTTCCATCATTTCCTCTGTGAAGCCAGCTTCGATATATTGCGGAACTCTCCCATAAGCAGGAATACCGCCAGAACCATTACAACCAGATCTGTCAATGCCGGGGCAAGGAATACGCCGTCAATCCCTAATCCCCCAACCATAGGCAGAAGTATTGCCAGCGGGACAAAAAGGACAATCTGGCGCATCATAACTAATATACTTGCTTTGGACGCTTTTCCTAAAGACTGCATAAGCGTAATAACCATAAGTACAAACCCTAATAAAATATAGGTGCTGAACAGGATACGGAAATCCGCCACCCCCTGCCCCACAATATCTTTATCCTTAATAAACCATGAAAGTATAGTTCCCGGTGCCAGTTGTATCGGAACATAGAATATCAGGCTAAGAGCCGTAGCTCCAATTGAAAAAGACTTTGTCATCTGCTTTACCCGGTCATACTGTTTTGCTCCAAAATTTGTTCCGGCGGCTGGCTGGAAGCCCTGGCTCATTCCCCAAAGCGGTATGAGCGTAAAGGACTGTATGCTTAATGCAGCGCCCAAAATAATCTGCCACGTCTCACCGCCATATCTGGATGCCACATTGTAGAGAACTGTCTGCTGCACTAAAGTCATTACCTGCATCAGCATGGCAGAAACGCCGACCCCAAAGATTTCTGAAAGCAGGGAACCTTCCACACGGATTTTATGTATGCGCACCATTTTACTTTTTTTCAGAAAATACCATAATGTAATAGTTGCTGTAACTATCTGCGAGATGACCGTCGCATAAGCTGCGCCTTCTACTCCGTTCCCCCATGTTTTCATCAATGAGATCATAACCGGATCAAGGATAATATTCAGCACGGCTCCTGTTCCGGTAATCAGCATTGCCTTTTTCAGAATCCCTTCCCCACGCATAATCATATTAGCTGATTGCGCAAAATTCACAAACAAAGAACCTGCAAATATAATCCTAAGATATTCTTCCGCATTATTTAAGATTTCTCCCTCTGCGCCGCTAAACCCTAAAATCGGGCGTGTAAATATCATCCCTGTAATCGTAATGATAACCCCAAGAATAAGATTTAGTGCAATCAGGTTTCCCATGATCTTATCAATCGTGCCCTGATCCTTCTTGCCAACCGCACGGGACAAAACAGATGCAGAGCCAACCCCAATCAATGTAGAAACTCCTGTATTAATCAGGGTAAACGGATAAGAAACGGACACCGCCCCCATTGCCACTTCATCAATTAACTGCCCTACAAACACCCTGTCCATAAAATTGTATAGCCCCACAACCACCATACCGATAATTGCCGGAATACTCAATGAAAGCATAAGCTGAAACGGTGAAGCCGTCAACAGTTGCGTCCGGGTATCTGTTGTTTTTGCCATAACAATATCCTCCTTTTCTCTGTAATTTTATAAAAAGTATATTTCCATCAGATTACATTCATTTTCCAGCCAATAGCTTCTTTCCGTCCAAGTACAAAATCCGCATAGATTCCTTTCTTCCCAATCAGTTCCTCATGCCTGCCCCGCTGCACAATATTCCCATCGTCCACTACAAGAATCTGGTCTGCATTCTGCACCGTTTTCAGTCTGTGGGCAATCATAATGATTGTCTTATCTTTTGTCAGTTCCTCAATCGCCTTCTGCAGACGGTCTTCGTTTTCCGGATCAACATTTGCCGTCGCTTCATCAAATATAACAATCGGCGCATCCTTTAACATGGCACGGGCAATGGATATCCTCTGCTTCTCACCGCCGGAAAGGGAAGCCCCGCCCTCTCCAATAACGGTATTGTACCCATCCGGAAGGGCTTCAATAAAATCATCACAGCAGGCTTTCCTTGCCGCTGCCACTACCTCCTCATGTGTTGCGTCAGGCTTTCCGAACTTAATATTGTTCTCAATGGTGTCAGCAAAAAGATAGACATTCTGGAACACCATGCTGATCTGTTCCATCAGGGACTCCAGTGTATAATCCTTTACATCCCTGCCACCGATTTTGACCGAGCCGCTGTCCACATCCCAAAACCGGGCAATCAGGTTACAGAGCGTGGTCTTGCCGGAACCGGATGGACCAATGACTGCCGTTGTAGACTTATCTGGCAGCACTGCATTGATGCCGTGAAGGATTTCCTTATTCTCATAAGAAAAACGCACATTCTGAAATTCAATGTCATGGGATTTTGTCTGTAATTCCCTGCCCCTTTCATCCATCTGTTCCATATCCTCTGTCTGTAAAGTTCTGTCAATGCTGCCTGCTGCCAGCCGGAGCATGGAGATTCCCATCCCGAACAGCTTAATCTGACCGAACACTAAAAATGACATGATAATGACCATCAGCGCATTAGCGAGCGGCATCGTGCCATTTATCCAAAACAATATTGCCGCAAGCATCATTCCAATCCCCGCTGCCTGCAAAGACAGTTCCTGAAAAATAGAATAGGGCGTCAGCAGCCTCTCCATGTCCAGATTGCTCTTGCGGTTAAATTCCAAAGCGCCCTGCAATTTTTTATCACCCTTCCCGCTTAGATTGAAAGACTTAATAACACCCATACCCTGCACATACTCCAAGACTGCCTCCACTAAAGCTGTCTGCGATTTCTGTGCATTGGGAGCAATGGCAGCAGATTTTTTCTCCATAGAGGACACGATCAACAGATATAAAACAATCCCCGCAACCGTTATCAGCCCAATCCTCCAGTCAAAAACCAGTATCATAAGGGTAAACACTGCCGTACCAATCAAACCGCCCATAATGTTGACCAATACCATAGGCACCATCATTTCAATATTTCCAAGCACCGTCGTGCATACGCCTGTAACTTCCCCCAGGCTGTTCTCATTAAAAAATCCCATAGGCACGCTTTTCAGCTTGTTTCCAATCAGAACCCTCCTGTCTGCAGCCATGAAATAACCTGCGTGTGTCTGCTGCAGCTTTGAAAAACGGTTTGTCACTGCATTTCCAATAATGCTGGCAGCCATAAATGCCAGCGAAATCCATGCTGTTTTTGTCCCCTGCTCTCCATCCGTCAAAGCGGCTATGACAAAATAAATCGCACTGACCTCCAACATATGGAAAACCGCATTCAGAAAACTTACTGCCACAGATTTATTGATATTCCCCTTTTCATTCCCTGCAAACTGCCATATTTTTTTGAATGTACTAATCATGCCGCATCACCATCCTTTGCCCCGATATGCGCCTGCCACATCGAATGATACAGCAGGCTGTCCTGCAATAACTGTTCATGGGTTCCCTGCGCTTTAATTCTGCCATCCTTTATGACAACGATTTTATCCGCATCGGTTATGGTAGACAGGCGGTGTGCAATCACCATGACCGTCTTTCCTTTCACCAGCTTTGCCACTGCTTTCTGGATAACCGCCTCATTTTCCGGATCTATGTAGGCAGTAGCCTCGTCAAGTATTACAACAGGCGCATTTTTAAGCATCGCCCTTGCTATGGCGATCCGCTGTCTTTCCCCACCGGAAAGGTGCGCCCCGCCGCTGCCAACCAGCGTGTCATATCCCTTTTCCAGCCCACGGATAAAACTGCCGCATCCCGCTGCCTCTGCCGCTTCTTCCACTTCCCTGTCAGTAGCGGACAGCCTGCCCATACGGATATTCTCACGGACAGACTCATCAAAAAGATAATTGTCCTGCGATACAAATGCAACCTGGTCGTAAAGCTGCTCTAATGGGATTTCTCTCAAATCATGCCCGCCCATTGTGATGCTGCCGTCTTTCACATCCCAAAAACCTGCAATAAGTTTGGCAACCGTAGACTTGCCGCTGCCGGAAGGACCAACAAAGGCTGTCATTGTTCCTGCGGGGATTTCCATGCTTACGTCATGGAGAATTTCTTTATCGTCATGATAACCAAAAGAAACATGCCGAAGCGATATATCCCTGCCTGCAAAGCTTACGGTCATTTCACTGTGATGCTGTTCCTCACCCTGTAAGACTTCATCCACTGAGGCAACGATGGTTCCGACCTGCGCCAGTGTGTCCACAAAATTCATTGCCGCAATGAGCGGCCCTGCAATCCCCAGAGACAAAATAATCACTGTAATAAAAGTATCCATCGGAAGGCTGCCGCCCCTGTACAGAAGCCAGCCCACAGGCAGGATCGTAATCAGTGTTGCAGGCACAATCGCATAGGACATGGACATGCCGAACTGGCACTTTTTCATCCAATTATAGTAATAAGATGCGTTCGCCCTTACCTTATCCGTAAACCTTGCATATGACTTTTTCCCCTGATTAAAGGTCTTGATCACTTCTATGCCGCCGATATACTCAACAATCGTTTCATTCATCTCCTTTGTTGTTTCCACAGCCCCCTCATAATCCCTGCCATAAGAACCCATTACTGTCATCATGAATACCATGCCTGCCGGAATGGAAACAAGGGACAGCAATGCCATACGCCAGTCAAGGACAAACAGGTATATAATAATCAGCACAGGTCCTGCGACATTGGACGTCAGTTCAGGGAGCAGGTGTGCAAGAGTGGTTTCCATGCTGTCCACATGGTCCACAATCATCTGTTTCATCTTTCCACTGGACATATCTGTAACTGTCCCAAGCGGAAGTTTCGGGAGCTTCGCCAATATCTTCTGGCGGATCGTCTTTAAAACAGAAAAAGTCGCTTTATGGGACATGGACAGCGCCAGATTATAAGCAAAAGTACGCACCGCATATCCCGCAAAGCCTACACACAGCCATGTCAGGTAAACCGGCAGTTCCTTATCCCCCGCCAGCAGGCGGATAATCATCTGCGCTGCAGCAAAGTATGGGATCATGCCGCCAGCCACACCGATAAAGGCAGACAGAACCGCCCGTATCAGCCTGCCATGTTCTTTTTCTCCAAGCTCCCATAAACGAAGAACCGGATTTTGTTTTTGCATAATATATTCCTCCTTTTTTGGGTTAGTTTTCGCTAACCTATGTTTTTATTTTAAGGCTGCCATTCCACATATCTGAAAAAGCAGCCTGTTTCACAAGTGATTAGGAACTGTATTCAGTCGCTGTCAGGATAGAAAATTGCTGAAAATCCTGTATGATGGTATTTTCCGAGCAAGCGCATATACCTTTTCGCCTCTTCCCTGCCCATCCCGTGCCGTATGACCTCGAACATCCCTTCAAAATAGGAAGTGGTCACAATATGCAGCAGGTTTTCCGCCATCGCATCCTCCACTCCTGCCGGACGCCCCACAACCTCCATATATTTATACGTGTACTCCACTTCAATGCGCACCAGCTCATCCACAAAATTATGGAACCTTGTGCCATAGGAAGCGTCAAGCAGCAGACGGAACGCATTCAGGTTATCGTACATATAGTCGAGCATTTTATCCATCTCGCCCTCTGTATACTGCCCCATCTGCCGGGACTGGGTTTCCTTGTCAAGCCCGTGAAAAGTTTCCTGCACATTGATAAAAGTTTCCATCAATTTGTTTACCACCGGCTCTACGATAGCTGTGAAAAGCCCTTCTTTGTCCTTGAACCGCACATAAATGGAATTAGTGCTGGTATTCGCATTGGCGGCAATGTTACGCAGGGACGCTTCCGTATATCCCTTCTCCAAAAATTCCTGTTCTGCACATTCCAGTAAACGCTCATATACGCCTTCAATCTGCTTTGCCAAGTAACCGCCTCCATTTCATAACATCGTTTCATAACTATGTTATGGATTATAATATAGAGTTTTACGGATGTCAAGGGGGAACATCATGCAAATATAAAAATTTTTACTTGTTTCCGGTTATCCTCCACCCTTCCGCCCGTTCCCTTGTTTCCACAAAGTTTCGGTAAATTCCTTTCTGCGCAGCAAGTTCCTGATGCCTGCCGCACTGAACAATCCTTCCTCTATCCACAACCAATATCTGGTCTGCATTTTCGATGGTAGCAATACGGTGTGCAATGGTAATCAATGTTTTTCCTCTGGCAAGCTCGGAAATTGCCGCCTGAATCAGATGCTCATTTTCAGGATCGACACTGGCAGTGGCTTCGTCCAAAATCACAATCGGCGCATCTTTTAAAATTGCACGGGCAATGGAAATCCTCTGTTTCTCACCGCCGGAAAGCGTCCCTCCGCCTTCCCCGATCATGGTGTCATACCCTTGCGGCAAATCTGAAATAAAGTCATGGCACCTTGCTTTCTTTGCCGCTTCAATCATTTCTTCTTCCGCAGCGTCCGGCTTTCCAAAACAGATATTGTTTCTTATCGTGTCCCGGAACAGATATACATTCTGGAACACCATAGAGATATTGCCCAAAAGACTGTCGCAGGTAAATTCCCTCACGTCTGTACCGCCAACCGTAATGCTTCCGCTGTCCACATCATAAAACCTTGCCAAGAGACTGCAGATTGTGGTTTTCCCACTCCCGGATGGTCCCACAATCGCTGTAGCGCTGCCCTGCGGGATTTGGAATGAGACATTGTGGAGCACACGGTTTCTGCCATAGCTGAAATCTACGTCTGAAAAAGCAATATCATAGTTTTCCGGCGCTGCATTCCCTGCTCCCGTGTCTATAAATTCTGCATTTTTAATTGCTTCCAGCTTATTCATCGCAGTTTCAATCAACTGCATGGTGTGGGCGCCATTCTGCACCTGCTCCACCTGCGAAAACAATACGAAAGAGAAAACCGCCATCATCAAAAAAACCGGAAGTTCCATTTCTCCCTGCATGGCAAGGACAGCCGTTACTAACACGATACCCACGGATGCCAGTTTCAGGGAAATCTGGTGCAGCCCGTTACGCCACACATAATCAAGCTCAATTTTAATATTAATTTTTTGATGCTCACGGAAAGCATCCTTTATCCCCTTTACAGAAACACCTTCCTGTCCATATGCCTTTACCACGGCAATTCCCCGCACAAATTCAATAACGGAAGCAACCAGCGAATTCTGCGCTTTCTGGTGTACAACGGAATTGCGGCTGCTTGAACGGCTGACCAGATGCAGGAAAAATGCGGAAAGCGCCACTCCTGCCAGTGCAATGAGCGCCGCCTGCCAGCAGAAAAACAGCAGGCATAAAATCATTGCCGCCACATGGATATATGCCCCGATAATGACGTCCGTCATTTTCATGGCATACATCTCATATACAGAGAGATCCGTTGTCACGGCTCCTGCAATCTCCCCTGTGTTATTTTCATCAAAAAACCCCAGTGAGACACGTTTCAGGATATTGCCAATCTGAATCCTCTCTTCCGCCGTTTTCTCATAGGCAATGCTTTCCTGAAAGGTTGCCCTGAGATAAGAGAAAAGAAAACGTCCCAAAACTGCCACAACCATAAACAATAAGGCGTACCATGCCATTACTGGCTGCATCTGTATTTCGCCACGGCTGTCCTTGATCATGAAATCCATGAAATATGCCGCTCCCATGATAGGAAAAGCGGTAAACAATGTCTGTAAAAATGACCATAGAAACCCTATATACAGACGTTTCTTATACTCTCCCGTCCACTTTATAATCCGTTTCATTGTCTTAAACATGGCTGACGCCCTCCTTCCCGGCTTCTCCTGCATAGCTGCTTTTTCCAGTTTCTGTTTGCCGGCTTCCTGCCGACCAGTTCTTTGCGCCGATATGGGCTTCCCACATCTGGCGGTATAGGGGACTGGCGTCAAGCAATGTTTCATGCGTTCCGTTTGCCTCCACCCTGCCATTTTTGATCACGATAATATGATCCGCATCCTTGATGGTAGAAAGCCTGTGGGCTATCACAAGCAGGGTTTTCCCTTCCGTCAGCCTTGCAATGGACGCCTGGAGCTGCGCTTCATTTTCCGGATCAGTGAACGCAGTGGCTTCATCCAGAATGACAACCGGGGCGTCTTTTAGTATGGCACGGGCAATCGCAATCCTCTGGCGTTCACCGCCGGAAAGTTTTCCTCCCGTCTCTCCTGCAGGTGTGTCCCATCCTTTCTCAAGCCTTCCGATGAACTCTTCACACCGGGCCGCCTTTGCCGCCGCAAACACTTCCTCTTTTGCAGCTTCCGGCTTTCCCAAACGGATATTTTCAAACAGGGAACAGTTAAAAAGAAAATTGTCCTGCGACACGAAACTGACCGTTTTTGAAAGCTGTGACAATGGAATGCTCCGTATATCCCTTCCTCCTATGGAAATACTGCCGCCTGTCACATCCCAAAACCTTGCAATCAATTTTGCCACGGTAGACTTTCCGCCGCCGGAAGGCCCCACCAGTGCGGTAAAACTGCCCTGCGGAAGTTTTAAGTCAATCCCATGCAGCACATCGCCGCCCTGCTCGTTGTAAGAAAACTGCACCTTATCGAATGAAATTCCAAAATCCTTAAGTGGAACCTGCCGTTTCCCGTCAGGAAGCTCCGGAATCGCCAGAACCTCATTCACATCCCGGATTGCATACTGAATGGATTTATAGTCATTGACTGCATTATTAAACCAGCCCACGGGACCAATAATGCTTAAAGAAAGAATCATAGCCAGCGTTAGTTCGGCAGGCATCAAATCACCTGTTAAATATAAAAGCACTCCCACCGGGAGCATCCCTAACAAAGTGGACGGCAGGATGGCAGCGCCAAGATTCATAAGTCCCCATGTAGAGCGGAACCAGTCCAGTGTAAAGTTCTTAAAATCCTCCACAGCGCAGGCATATTTCTGATAAGAGCCTGTAGACTGGTTAAATGCCTTGATAACCTGAATCCCTTCCGTATATTCTATAATGACGCTGTTGACATGGTTCGACGCCTTCATGTATTTGTCATATTGGGAATTATAATTTTTCATCATAATGCCATAAACAACTGCGCCAATGGGAACACAGGCAAGCGCAGACAAAGCGATACGAAAGTCCATTGCCAGCATATAAATAAATACGCATACCGGCAGCATCAGGTTAGAAATCCCCTCCGGGATCATATGCGCCAGAGGCAGCTCAATCGTTTCCACCCGGTCCACAATAATGCTTTTCCACTCTCCTGCAGTTTTTGAAGCTACGCTGCCAAGCGGTATCCTCATAAGTTTTTCTGAAAGCGCCAGACGGATATTCTCCAAAATATGATAAGCTGAAATATGGGAGAAAGATGTGGAAAACCCATGAAATAGCTGCTTCGCAAGATACCCCGCCGCACAAAGAACTATGTACGGCAATATCCTTGCAAGTGTCGGTCCCCCTGCAAAAAAGAGTAAAATGATACGGTAAACGCCCAAATAGGGCAATAGGCCTCCCGCAACGCTGCATATGGCAAGCAGTACGGAAAGAGCCATCTTCCATCGGCATTGTCCGGCAAAAGACAATACCGATGCAAAAGTTCCTTTTTTCTGTTTCATAGCATGACCTCCAATCAAAAAAGATGTTCCTTCATTTAGGGAACACCTTGATTTTATCAGAGGAACTTTTTATTTTCTGCTCTGGTTAGTTTTTCCTAATCCAATCAGTCAGAAATTTTACGGTACTGGGTAGGCGTCATTCCTGTGACGGAACGGAAAGCCGCTGCAAATTTCCCCGGATTGCCATATCCCACCTGTGCTGCAATGGAAATGACAGAATCCTGCGTATTTTTTAACATCAGCGCCGCCGCATTCATACGGTATTCTTTCATATAGGCTGCAATGGAACATCCATAAACACCCTTAAAACATTGTTTCAGCGATGTCTGCGGAAAGGCAAACTGCTCCGACAGTTCCTCCAATGTGTACCAGCGTTCCAAATTATGTGTCAATAGCGAAGCAATGTTCCTGACCTTGTCTATCTGTGATTTATAGAAATACGGACGCTCTTCACCGCTTTCCGGCACGTCCAAAGCTTCCAGAAATAACAGCAGTTCCAATACCTTAATCTTAAAATACGGAATCCTGACACATTCCGGCAGATCATATAATTCAGAAAAAATATGCTCTATCTGCTTTCCTGCCCGCATAATAAAACTCTTGTTGTCCGGACAGAACTTTTCCCGCAGCTTCTTAATGTCAACAGAAAATCCTTCCATCACATGGAGCAGCGTATCCTCCGCCTCATCAATATCAAACCCTATCGTCAGACCGTGGTAATGCCGTAATGGGAAAGCAAACTGGGAACAATGCAGCTCACGGGAATTTACCTGCATATCCCCGGCTCCCACATAAATATACCTGTTCCACTCTGTATTCCATTCAATGCGCCCCTCCCTGCAATGGTCAATGCAGAACATCCGGCTTTTTGGGCAGAACCCAGAATGGCACTTTTCCATATGAAAGTCATTATATGCCAGACAGCACCCCTTAAATACAGGGTAACATGTCATAAAGCCCTCCCCGCTGTCATCCTCTACCCGGAATACCGTGCAGACTTCATCCTCACAGACCTTTCTCACATTGCTGCCCATCTCCTGCCTCGAAAACCACACATTTTCCACCTGCCTTCCTAAACAGCATACAATCCGTTGCAATAAATTTACAATCCCTGTCACACCAAAAATTTCATACCAATCATTAAAGTAACAAACCATACTGCCATGCTCTCACTCATCAGCCCATTTGTAAACCCAATCCGGAATGGGGAATCGGGAAGTAATGTTTTGATGAAATACATCACTGCATAAATAATCAAGACATTTGTAAACGCCATCATTTTCGGAAATACTGTTTTGTGTGTAAATTGCAGATAGAACCAATAAAAGAATGGCAGGAGCATCATTGCCTCGCTGATAATAACCACCCATGAAAAATACCCATATAAAGCTTCTGCTGCCGAAATTGCCACTTCTTCATATCCATTCTGATTCATCCAGGCGAAAACATATAAAGTCATAATATAAAACAAATGCAGCATCATCCACGGTGTAATGCCAAAAGAAGTCAGGTAATGATACCTCTTTCTGTCCTTTTCTTCCAAAATAAACTTTTCAATGGCAAACAGCGCAGCTCCATAGAACAGAATGCCCGGAAATGCAAGCCCCATTGCCAGCGTGAGTCTCCACGGCGCAATAGCTGCCACACCTTCTGTCAGCCAGTACACATTGCCATTATACGCCGTATCACCATATATCATCAGCCAATCACCGCCGCCAAAACAAAGACAGCCAAGTAATCCTAAAAATAATGCCTTTTTTATTTCCATGATTCTGTCATTTCTCCTTTTCTGTAAGCTATTTAATATGCTTATTCAAAAAACTATGATGCCCAAGATTTTTCTTAAGCTCTACATATGAATCATGATGCCCATATACAGACATAATCCTCACCATTCCCTTATCCTTTCGCAAACCACGGAATACAGCGGTTTACCCTTTTGCAATAATTTGAGTATTCTGTACCGTATAATTTAAGCAGCCATTTCTCCTCCGTACCTTTCATCAGAACAGTCATAAAGGACCAATAAAAAAGAAAAATGGCAGGAAAAATAAATTACCGGAAATCATCAGCGCACCCGTGCAGAAAAACATAAATGCTGAATAAATAGGATTGCGGCATAGTGAATATACCCCTGTTTTCACAAGCCTGTTTCCCGTAATCCCATCATCAATTTTGGAACGGAACACTGCACCAGACCAAAGATATACTTCAAGAATAATAAGCAGGATTCCCACAGCGAAAAACGGGATTTTCAGAAATTCTATCCTGTCCTTCTCAAAAAAACCACACTGTCCCATAATTACTGCAGCAGCCGTTATCATTATAATTGCCCCAACATAAACAGGTTCTACCCCATACATAGGAAGATGATTTTTATCAGCCATAAATTCCCCCACCTCACTCTCCACCTTTTCTATTATCCGTCAGACGTTTCAACGCCTCATAGCTTGCAGGGCTGACAGCATGTTCCATTTCACAGGCATCTGCCGCCGCTGTCTTTTCATCCACGCCAAGCCCTGTCAAGAGCTGGCGGAACGTATTATGGCGTTCGTAAGTGTTTTCTGCGATCTGCCTCCCCTTTTCCGTCAGATGTACTTCATGCACATCATCCAAAAAGAGGTAGCCTTCCTCTGCCAATGCTTTCAAGGCGACAGAAACCGTTGGACGGGAAACTTTCAGCTCGCCCGCAATATCTGCCCCATGTACGCCTTTCCGTTTAGAAAGGATATAAATTATTTTCAGGTAGTCCTCTACCGACTTTTTTTGTTTCATATCCACACCGTCCTAAATATTTGCTGCTGTCCCGTCTGTGCTGCTGACAGTTTCCTCCCTATCCCAATGCCACATCCAATGCCAGCATCACCGTAAAACCAAACGCAAAGAAAACAGTTCCCATATCAGAATGCTGTCCGGCGGACATCTCCGGGATCAGTTCCTCCACCACGACATAAATCATGGCTCCTGCCGCAAAACTTAACAGATAAGGCAGAGCCGGAACGATAAAGCCCGATGCCAGAACGGTAAGCAGCGCTGCAACCGGCTCTACAACTCCTGACAGCACACCATATGTAAATGCTGTCCGTTTTTTCATCCCTTCCGCTTTTAATGGCATGGAAATAATCGCACCTTCGGGGAAGTTCTGGATTGCAATCCCAATAGATAACGCCAATGCCCCTGTCATTGTAACTGCACTGTTCCCGGACAGGCATCCTGCAAACACTACCCCTACTGCCATCCCCTCCGGGATATTATGCAGTGTCACCGCCAATACCAGCATGGTAGTCTTTTTCAAAGCTACCCGTGGTCCTTCCGGCTCACTGCTGCCCTGATGCAGATGCGGGATTGTCCTGTCCAGAACCAGCAGGAACAGGATTCCCAGCCAGAAGCCTGCCACCGCAGGCACAAATGCCCACTGTCCCATATCCTCTGCCTGTTCCATTGCCGGAACCAGCAGGCTCCAGATAGACGCCGCCACCATGACACCCGCTGCAAACCCGGTCAAAATCCTCTGCAACAGAATATTCAGCGTATTTTTCATAAACAGCACACATGCCGCCCCTAAAGCAGTCCCAAGAAATGGGATCAAAATGCCCTGAATGACTTCTCCCTGCATAGCAATTACCCCCTTAAAGCAGCAAACAGCCCTTTCTTCTCATATGGTTCCCTGTTTACGGACACCGCATGATACCCGCTTTTTGCAATCACATCTTTCAGTTTTTCTTCCTCTATATCACTTTCCGCAATAATAACCGTCTGTTTTTTCGTGTGTGAAGATGATACTTTTTTCACCGGGAACGCATTTCTTACCGCCTCATTGATATGCGCCTCACACATGCCACAGGCCATGCCTTCCACTCCGACTATAAGTTTCACCATAATGTGCCTCCTTGTTTTCCGATTTATGTTTTGCTTTTCAGTTAGTAAAGACTAACGCATGCTTATTATAAATGCGGTTACAAGGTGTTAGTAACCGCTAACCATATTAACTATACCTGAATCCCTATCCATTTGTCAATAAAATGCCCCGCAGGATTTTTGTTTTTTATCACATGAAGCCGTACTGCCTGCTAAAGCAGCACGGCTTCATGCTTCCCATTATCCCAACACCCAGTTCTGGCTTTCGGTCTGGAGCTTTACCATATGGGAATAAATCCCACCTTTACGGTACAGTTCGTCCGGTGTGCCTTCTTCTGCCACACACCCTTCTGACAATACCACAATCTTATCCGCCCCTGCAACCGTCCGCATCCTGTGTGCAATCACTAAGACCGTCTTATTCTTAATCAGACGGGAAAGCGCTGACTGGATGGCGGTTTCATTCTCCACATCAAGCGATGCAGTTGCTTCATCCAAGAGAATAATCGGCGCATCTTTTAAAAACGCACGGGCAATGGAAATGCGCTGCCGTTCACCGCCGGACAGCTCACAGCCGTTTTCCCCAATGCGGCTGTTCCATTTCTCAGGCAGTTTTTCCGCAAATTCATTTACATTCGCCAGCCTTGCCGCTTCAAGAACTTCTGCATCCGTAGCCCCTTTCCTGCCAATGCGGATATTCTCCATAATCGTGTTGTCAAACAGGGTTACGTCCTGAAACACAATCGAATACAGGGACATCAGCGTTTCCGGATCGACTTTTGACACATCCATGCCGCCTACTGTGATCTTTCCCCTGCTAATATCCCAAAAACGTGCCGCCAGCCTCGATACCGTAGTCTTTCCCCCGCCGGAAGGACCTACCAGTGCCGTAACCTCGCCCTGCTTTGCAGTAAAAGATACATCCCTTAACACCGTCTCCCCGGAATTGTAAGAAAACCCTACATGGTCAAACACAATATCGCACCCCTGATTAGAAAGGGCGTCCACGCCGCCCTGTACCGGATGGTCCAGTATTTCATTCATCCTTTCAATATTGCTGTTCGTTGAGATGATGCCTGCAAGGTTCTGTAATGCCCCTTCCAGCGGATCATATAAACGGGAAACGACTAAAAGGAACAGGAAAAATGTAATGACGTCCAGTGTGCCGTTTACCAGTAAGGCAGAACCCACCAGCGCCACCCCTGCAATGCCAAGCTTTAAAACAAGGCTTGCCGACACTACGAACACTGCCGTCCCAAGCTCGCTGATGACCGCCCTCTTTTCAATTGCCCTTACCTTTTCATCCAGCCCTTCCAGATAGGGTTCGACCGCATTGTTGGAGCGCAGGTCATTCATAGTCTCCATGCATTCCTGTATCCCGTCCTCACAAGCAATCCTCGCTGACATTGCCTTGCGGGACAGCCCTTTATATACCCCGGCAGCAAAAGCAACAATGGCAAACGAAACGGGCAATACCCATAGCGCCGCCAATGCCATGCGCCAGTCAAAGAAAAAAGCGGACAGGGCAATCAGTGTTGTGGAAATCAACGCCCCAAGCAGCGGAGCCACAAAATGGGACTGGCTGCTCTCCAGCACGGCGCAGTCATTCATAATGGAAGATGTCAAATCCGCCAAATCCTTTTTCCCAAAAAAGGACAGCGGTATTTTCCGCAGCTTTTCCGCAAGCGCAATCCTGCGCACCCCCGTCTCCAGATAGGTAGCAAGGAATGTGCCGTTATACTGGAACCATGTAGCCAGAAGGATCAGCCCTGCACACACAATGTTGCCAGACACATAAAATACTACCCTTCCTCTGTCCACCCCGCCGTCCAGCAGATCTTTCACCAACTGGTATAAAAGACCTACCGGGAACATAAAAGCCGCATTCTGCAAAGCGCTGGCAATGCTGCCTTTTACCGTATCCTTTGCGCCTTTATCAGAAAGCGCAAACCGTCTCTGCAATTTCTTTATCATCTGATTCATGCCTCCTTTGCAACTTTCCACTGCACAGATTCCTGATAATCCTGCCACATCTTTCCAAACAGTCCCCCTGCTTTTATCAGCGTTTCAAATTTCCCACTTTCCGCAAGCATCCCGTCTTTCAGCACAAAGATATTGTCTGCGCCTGCCACCGTGGAAAGGCGGTGCGCAATCATAATGACCGTCCTGCCTTTTGCAAGTTCCGTAAACGCCGCCTGCACTTTCGCCTCATTATCCGGATCTGCAAATGCAGTTGCTTCATCCAGAATAATGACCGGCGCATTTTTCAGCATTGCCCTTGCAATCGCAATCCGCTGCTGTTCCCCGCCGGAAAGGTACACGCCTTCCCGCCCGATAACGGTATTCTCCCTTTCAGGGAATTTTTCAATAATATCCATGCACTGTGCAGCCTTTAATGCCTGCATCGCTTCTTCCCTCGTGGCGTCCTTCCTTCCCATCCGCACATTGTCAAGGATGGAGGCTTTTATGAGCCTGCTGTTCTGGAAAACAAAAGAAACCGTATCCATCAGTTCTTTATTGCCAATGTCTTTTACATCCGCTCCCCCTACCGTGACGCTGCCGCCCTGTGTGTCAAAGAATCTGGCAACCAGGCTTGCAAGGGTAGTTTTTCCCCCGCCGGAAGGACCTACAAATGCCACCGTTTCCCCTGCACCTATTTTCAGTGAAACATTTTGCAGCGCATTTGTGTTTCCATCGTAACTGAATGTAACGTCTTTTAGCTCTACAGAAAAATCTTTGGGCTGTTTCCGGCGCCTGCTCTCTGCCAGCGGTTCCATAGAAAGCACTGTATCAATCCGCTGCAGGGCGTCTCCCACAATCATTTCATTCTCACTCTGGCGCATCATTTTACTGAGCGTCAGGGAAATGACTGGTGTTAAAATGATATAAAAAAGTAAATTCAGCAAAAACTTTTCTTCCACACCGTTTCCGGTAAAACAGATTCCTGCGGCAATGAGGAATACGAAAACACTGTTAATCGCCAGTGTATAGAGCATCATCGGCAGACGCAGTTCTTTTGTATAGGCAACCGCCCATTTTTCATAATTGTCAATCGTTGCCCTAAATTTTTTGAACGAAAACACGGTCTGCCCAAAGGTTTTTACTACCGGAATGCCCCTTACATACTCCACTGCCTCACCGGACATGTCAGACAGGGCGTTCTGGTATTCCGTCATCTTCTGCTGCATCCCCTTCCCCGTCATCCTTGTCATTGTGGCAAAGCCAAGAACCACGGGTATCAGGCTTAAAAGCCCAAGCCGCCAGTCAAATACCAGAAGCAGTGCAAGCAGCCCCACGATTGTAGCAAATGCTTTTGCCTTGTCCGGAAGCTGGTGGGCAAGGTACGTCTCTGCCGAACCGCTGGTTTCCGAGATAATCCTGCGCAGCTTTCCTGTGCCGAACTGGTCTATCTTACCCAGTGGAAGCGTGGAGATATGGTGTATCAGCGTGATTCGGACATTAGTAGCAATACGGAATGCCGATAAGTGCGAGCACATCAGCCCCACAATGTAAACCAGCATGGATAAGACAGCATACAGCATTGCCATCCAGCCATAGTGTGTGACATGTACTGCATTTTCAAAATCCGGCGCCACTTCCAGCACCTCTTTTAAGATTCTCCAAATGTACCAGAACGGCATGAGCGCAATCAGGGCGCTTGCCGCTGAAAAGATCCATGACAGGTAAGTCAGGATTTTATGCTTCCCGGCATAGCTTAAAAGCCTTGCCAGATTTGATTGTTGTTTCAAGTCAATCCCTCCTTGTGAAATAATAAAATTGAATGGTTCTTATATGATATTGGAAAAGCTGCAGCCGTCTCCTTATATCCGTTTTCATATCGTTGCTTTAGTTAGTTTTTTCTAACCCATATCTAAAAATAATAGAAAGCATACGCTTTCCACTTTGGGAGTGGGGCATTACTGCCCCATGATCTTCACCCATCCCGCCGTATAAAAATCACACAGCTCCTGAAAATAGAGTTTTGCATCTTCTAATGGCATATCATGTATTATCATCTCAAAATATGCGTTTAACAGCCCTGTTGCAAGAATATGTTCCAGCCTCCGGTCAATCTTCGGAGCCGGGGAACCCAGTTTTTCAAGCACTTCATAAAACTTATGTGTGGCTTCTACCTCAATCTCCACCATATCATCAATCATACGGGAATAACGGGTTCCGTCGGAGCATTGCAGGAGCAGGCGGTATTCCTCCTTATGTTCAAAAGCATGTAAAAGTATGTCATTCATGCACCCTTCTGACAGTTTGCCCAGTTGGGCAGGCTGTTCCTCTATTGGCAACTTGGCAAAACTCTCATGCGCTTCCCTGTACTGGTTTATCACATATTCATACTGCCCGCCTACAAGGGCATCCAACAGTTCCTCTTTGCTCTTATAATATCCGTAAAAAGCCCCTGTTGTGACTCCCGCCGTTTTTACAATGTTACGCAGGGATGCGGACTGAAAGCCTTTTGCAAGAAATTCTTTTCTCGCAGCTTCCAGTATTTTTTGTAATGTTACCGATTCATCCATTCTTTCGCCCTCCATATAACACCGTTATATTACAATATTCCTGCCCTGTTTGTCAAGTAGTTTTGACTAACTTTTTCTTATATTTTATTCTGCTGATACAAAAAAAGAAAAACAGTTCCGGTGTACTCTAAAAAGCACACCGGAACCGATTTCCTCCTGCCATACAATAACCTATTTTTCAATTACCTGAACCGCCTACACTGTAAGCGCAGCGCCAAGCGCCCTGCAGTTTTCAGCAGCTTCATCATCGGGCGTATTATTGCAGATTACGCTCTCACAAACAAGGACAGCCCCATCCGACTGGCAGGTTTCTTCCCAGTTGCGCATCCATTCGCCGTCGCCCCATCCATAGGAGCCAAACAATGCGATTTTCTTGCCCCCAAGTTTTGCCTCGCAGGAAGTGAACATAGGCTCAAACTCACTCTCTTCAAGCTGTTCTGAACCCATAGACGGGCAGCCAAACGCAACCGCATCATAATTGTCCATCATGGAAACGTCAAACTCGCTGCTTGTAAGCAAAGCAACGTCCGCCCCCTTTCCTTTTGCCCCTTCTGCCACAAAAGCAGCCATCGCCTCCGTATTTCCTGTGCCGCTCCAGTATACAACTGCAACCTTACTCATAAACATTACCTTCCTTTCTGTTTGTTATTTATGAACAGCCCACTATGAGCCTGTCAAACGTATGTCCCCTGCGGAAAGCCTCACAATATGCCCTGGTACATTCCCTGTACCGGGCAAATTTCACCTTTGCTGTTTCCACATCGCTGTAAACCTTCCATATTCCCACATATTTCACGCCTGCAGAACTGTTTTCCATAAACGCCGCCACATCTTTTGGCGGATACCCCAAGAACAGCCCGATTTCATGCGGGAATGTTTCGCTTTCATTCAGCCGTCGTACCAGTTCCACAACGCACTGGTCCACATTGCCGACCGGATAACCTTTTACCCCCAGTATTTCTTGTGCTTCGTGGTTCCTGAAATCTTCTTCCAGCTTCCCCGGACGGTACATGTACAGCAATACTCTGTGTTCCATTCCTTTTACCGGCAACAGCCTGATCCCCTTTGGAACAAGGCGGCAGTTTAACTTCCGGATATTTTCGGTCAGCTCCTTTACCTCCTCCTTCGGGCAGGTAAACAGGCTTCCCGTTTTCATGCCCGCCATAGTAGGCGAGCAGTGGTATATAACCAGTTCCTCTGTCATCCTCTTTCATTCCTTCCAGTTTCCATAGTCCTAAAATCTCCTCATATAGTTAGCTTTAACTAACTATTATATAAAAGAAAAATGCTTTCCAGCATTTCAAGCACTGCATACCCTTTATAACTTTGGTTAGTTATTCCTAACTTAAAATAGCATAAAATATCTATGATGTCAATAGGTACTATGCGAATTTTTATCTTTATTAAGATTGCAAAACGGTTTTTTATAAGCATGTAAGGACAAAAATCCCATAATATGATTCCCAATCTATATACTATCTCTTTTGAAATGCCTCTGCCAAATCTGGAAATTTCACAAACATTTGGCAGAAGCATAGACTTGAATTAAATAAACTACTGCATTTTCCAGCTATCTTTTATTCCCATTTTTTACAGGCATTGCCTTTTCTGATTTATCAGCAACCATCAGCTTTTCCGTTTCCTTCTGGTGCGCCTCAAACGCCTCCGCCCCATACTGGAACTCCGGCTCTGCCACCCTTGCAAACTCTATCGGGCTTACAGCCTCCATGCTGGCTGCTCTTTCCATTTCCCGTTCTGCCTTATCCGTCTGATACTGTTTCACCTCTGCGGCAAGCCGATCTGTCTTTTCTATTGCGGCATCCGCACAATTCAGAATGCCAGACAGCAGCTTTCTCTTTGCCTGAAACGGCTTCTTTATCAGTTCCGTCTTTGAGAACTTCTTCTCCCCGTACTCCTTTTCCGGTTTATCCGCAAACGTGCGGAACGTGTTGGCGATCTTCTGTCCGGCTTCCCTCATGCCCTTGCCGAAAGCGTCTATCTTTCCAATGCTCTTATCCACGTCTGCTATGGACTCCTGCACGTTCTGGCGGATACCCTCTAATTTTTTCTTAATTCCAAGAAATTCCGCCACTTTGTTTAAGGCAGCTTTCCCTTTCTGCTTTGCCGCCGTCACGATTTCCCCTGCCTTTGCCTTGATCTCTGCCTTGACCTCAGACAGTTTTTCTTTCATGGCTTTGCAGTCCTGTTCCAGCTTGTTTACTGCCCTTTTGAGTGACTGTTTCAGCCCTTTCTCTGCCTCACGTTCCTCCATCTTATGAAGCTGGTTTTTAACTGTCGTAAGCTCATCTAAGACCGAATCCATCTTTTTCTCCATGACATCGACATACGCCGCCATTTCAAAGATGCTGTTTGCCGCCTCTTTCATATTGTTTTTACGGAGCAGATCGAGCAGCTCCATGAGATTTTTTTCCTTTGTAAGTTCCACGTTTGCTGTCATTTCCATTTTTCTTTTCCTTTCCGCAGGGCGGTTGCCCGCCCTGCCCCTTTCTGGTTACTGGTTCTGCCTAGCGGAACGGCAGCGGCTCCCCGCTGGCTTTCATAAAGCCCCTCTCATCGGTCTGCATCTGCTGTGAGGCACGCTCCTTTCCCTCCTGCACTGCCTGTTCCTTTGCCTGCTGGTACGTTTCAAGCACTGCATCGTTGAGCTTTTCCCTGAACTCCTTTGTGATCGGGAAACAAACGTCCCTGTACCTGTTGCCTGCCTTATAGGACGGCATTGCCACGAACATTCCGTTCTTGCCCTCCACCACGCTCACATTGCCTACCGCAAAGCTGTCATTCAGCACAATGCTCGCAAGTCCTACCATGTTGCTGCCCTCACGCTCAAAAGGCGTTACCCTTACCGTAAACTCCGGTTCGTCCGGCTCCTCCGCCTCCATCTTGACCTCTGCCTTTCCGGTCTGCTCCATTTCGTCATAGAGCTTTAAGATGTCGCTGTACAGTTCCTCACGGAACTCCTTCGTGATCGGGTTGCAGACGTCCTTATAGACCGGATTGTTGTGTTCGTCCCTCTCCTTTGTGCGGAAACTGGGCATGGATACGAAGTTGCCCTTGCTGCCCTCAAGCACCGCCACGTTCGTGACCTTGAAGCTGTCCCCGAACACGAGGGTTGCAAATGCCCTCACACTCTTTTCCGGGTTGTTTACTGCGTTCAACTGGATTGAATACTCCATAAGTTCCTCCTTTTCTGTCCTCTCTGGACGATGAAATATTATTTTGTTATCTGAACTGCCTTTCCTTTTTAAAGTGTCAGGCAGGTTCATTCTTCCGTTGGCAGGCTTTTCTCCGGCATACGGATAAAACAGGATAATTGCCCCAACTGCCCTAAATCCATGTCCGTTTTCCCATGAAGGTAATTTGCAAGGGTAATCAGGAAGCCGTCCTGCTCATAGTAAAGCCATTCGTCCTGCCCTTCCTCTTTCACGACGGTTATCGCAAAGTCGGGCAGATAGCCGCCCTCCTCCCCGTCATAATTGCAATAAACGCCTTCATGCAGGTTCAGCCCCAGTTCCGGGATATGCACCTGCCACCCGCTGATGACGATCTGGTAATCCTCATCGCTTTCCATGATGTCGTCCGGCACTTCCGCAAGCTGTTCCATTTCCACAAGGATTTCTTCCACTTCCCCCAGTCTGTATGCTTTTTCCATAGACAATATCCTCCTTAATCCCTTTTACCTCGCAGGGTTCCTGTTCCAACTGTTCCGGTGTGCGTTTTCCTTTCAGCCACTGATGCACCGTGTCCACGAAGTTTTCCTCCGCATCATACAGAACTTCTTTATCCTCCCTGTCATAAATGACGGTCAGGAAATACAGCGGTTCAAGCTGCCCGTTTTCCATGTGGCAGAAAAATCCCTCATGCACATTGATTTCATGGCGTGGCAGGTAGACATGGACGCCGCTGGTCAGCAGTATGCCGCCGTCCATTTCCGTCTGCCTGTCCGGTTCCGTCGGCTCGGCTTCACATTCCCGCAGAATGTCCTCTATCGTGCCAAACTGGTACTCCATTACATTTTCTTCCATGCTATTGTGCCTCCTTATAAATACAGTGGTAAATCAGGCGCATTGTCCCGCTGTTCTCACAGGTCAGCAGGGTAAGCTCCGTTTCTGTCCCCTGCGCTTTTACCGAATTATCATACGCTCCCACGACTTCCCATGAAACGACCTCATACTGGTGTATATTTCCGTCTTTATCCGTAATCTTTACCGTGTCCCCCTCTGAAAGCCTGTTCAGGTACTTGAAATAAGTGCCGTACCTGCTCCCCCTGTGTCCGGCAAGCACACAGTTCCCGGTACTTCCGACTGCCGCCGTGCCGGATATATGCCCGATCCCATAGGCAAGCTGTTTACTGTCCGCCCCTTCCACAATGGGATATTTCAGGTCTAAGGCTTCTATCTCGATCAGACCGATCACGTCCCCGGACGAAAGCAGGGCTGCATCCTCTTCACTAACGGGGGCTTTGGTATCCGCCGCCTCCGTTTCCTTTTCTTCCTCTTTTTCTCCATCCTCCTTATGCTCCTGTTCCATGTTTTGTTCAAACTGCCCTATCAGTTCATTTGTCTTATGGTTCCCGTAGAAATGATAGAAAAGGGGGACTGACATAGCCGCCAGTCCCGCCACAATGAATATTGCTGCCAAAATTTTCCGTATCATCTTCCCTCTTTTCCGGACGGAAAGCAGTGGTAATTTTCCGGCTCCGCCACCCTTGCATTGTCCTGTTCTTCGCAGAGGTCCACGTCCTCGGTCTTTCCGTTCTCCAAGTCTAACTGCACGTTCAGCTCATTCAAACGTGCCACTTTCTCATTCAGTTCCTCCTCCTGCGTAAAAGGCTTCTCGTATTCCTGCCTTGACTGCTCCATGTCACGCTGGTACTGCTCAATGCGCTTTTCCAGTTCCGGTATATTGACCTGTATGCCGTGGCAGAGGTTTTCCAGCTTTACCATGTTCCCCACGGGGCTTGTGGAAAGCTCCGCCTTGTAGTCGGTCTTTCCCCGCAGCACCATGTTGTTTACGCCGATGAAGTTCTTTTCCACCAGAAGCTCAAACCCCTTGAAACTTCCGATATGGGTTGTTTCCCCGGTCTTGCACTGGCTGACCGCCTGCAGCATGAATGTCCCGCCCTCCGTGCGCTCCGTGAATTTTGTGCTTTTTCCGGCTACGTCCACGGTGATCGCAAAATCCGGCTCCGCAATGAGCGCCGCCTCTGCCGTCTTTGTGTCCTCAAGCACACAGGCTAATTTCTCTGTTGCCGCCTTAATCAGTTTCGGGTAACGGATCATGAAGTTGTCCTGCAGGGAATACCTCTGGCTGTCATAACTGCTTTTCAGCATTTTCAGCCACTGCACGTCGTTTTCAAGCTGCATTTTTTCCTTTATCAGTGGGTTGCCCGTCGCCACGGCTTTTATCTCCGCATAGGAAAGGGTTGCCTCGTCAATGTCCTCGCAGGTTCTTGACACAGCCTTGCTTGTCATGACCTGCGAGATGAAACGCTGCTTGTTTTCCACCAGCGACCAGGAATATGCGTCAAATGTCCCTTTTGTGACATAACGGTAGATTGCCACCTCTTCATTCTCATTGCCCTGCCTTACGCCACGCCCCTCACGCTGTTCAATGCATGAAGGTTTCCACGGGCAGTCCACATGGTGCATTGCCGTGATGTGCGCCTGCACGTTTACGCCCGTCCCGCACTGGTCCGTGGAACCGATCAGTATCTTCTTTTTGCCGCTCCTCATATCCTTAAAGAGCGCCTCCCGCTGTGCATCGGTCTTTGCGTCGTGTATGAAGGAGATTTCGTCTGCCGGGATGCCCTGTTTTACCAGTTCGGTTTTCAGGTAGTTGTAAATGTCAAACTGCCCGCCGTTTTTTATGCGCTCCGCCCAGTCCGGCGTCCATGCCGTTTTCGGTGTGCCGATGTCCGAGAAAATAAGCTGGCAGCCGATTTTACCGTCCCTGTTTCCGGCAAAATATTCGGCTGCCACGTTCGCTGCTACCTTATTCAGTTTCCCGTCAGGGTTATTCGGCGCATCCAGTTCCAGAAGCCTTGCGTCCGTCCCCAGGAGCCTTGCCTCCCCTGTTATCTTTAAAAAATTGTCCTCTTTCGGATCAACGCCGCCCCCGTGAATCCTTTCCGCACGTTTCGCAAATTCTTCCATGACCTGCTTCACATACCAGTCCGGTTCGCTCTCCACGATGATCGGCTTGCCTTCCCTCAGTGCGGGAACCGGGAGGTTCAGCATATCCGCAGTCTGCACGTCCGCCACCTCACGGAATGATGTCATAAGCTCCGGCACATTCGTAAACTTGTTGAAACGGCTCTTAAAGCGGAACCCGCTGCCCTCCACGGTCAGTTCCAGTGCGGTTGTCACTTCACCGAAATTCGCCGCCCATGAATCAAAATGGTAAATACCCATCCGCTCCAGCGTTCTCTTCTGCAGATATAGCTGCATGACATACAGTTCGCACATGGTATTGCTTACGGGAGTCCCGGTTGCGAACACAATGCCCCTGCCGTCATTGATCTCATCAAGGTACTGACATTTCAGATACATGTCCATTGCCTTTTTGGAGCCGGTGCTGGATATGCCCGATACATTGTTGATTTTGGAGAAAATCGACAGGTTCTTAAAATGATGCGCCTCGTCCACCATGACGGAATCAATGCCCAGTTCCTCAAACGTGATCAGGTCATCCTTGCGGCTTTCCTCTGTCAGTTCCTTTAGCTGTTCGTCCAGCTTTTTCTTCTGTGCCTCCATCTGCTTGATGGTCCACTGCTCCCCCTTTTCCGACTTGATTTCATCAATCGCATAAGAGATTTCCTGAATCTGCGCCTGCAGCATACGCTCTTTCCGTTCCTTTGAGATTGGTATCTTCTCAAACTGCGAGTGCGACATGATGATGCAGTCATAGTCCCCGGTTGCTATGCGGGAAACGAACTGCTTCCTCCTGCTCTTTTCAAAGTCACGCTCCGTTGCCACAAGGATATTTGCGGACGGGTACAGCCGCATGAACTCCCCTGCCGTCTGCCCCACAATGGACTTCGGCACCACGATGACATTCTTGTTGGCAAGACCGAGCCGCCGCTGTTCCATACATGCCGCCATCATGGTAAATGTTTTTCCTGCTCCCACACAGTGCGCCAATAAGGTGTTGCCTCCGAGAAGGACTCTTGCGATTGCGTTTTTCTGGTGGTCACGCAGTTTGATTTCCGGGTTCATGCCGGGGAATGTCAGGTGTGAGCCGTCATATTCCCGCAGGCGGATATTGTTGAACGTTTCATTGTAATAATCCACATATTTCTGCCGACGCTCCTGATCCTTGAATATCCAGCTCTTGAACGCCTCCTTCATCTGGTTCTGCTTTTCCCTTGCAAGCATGGTTTCCTTCTTGTTTACCTCATAGTGGTACTTTCCGCCCCCGTCATCTATCCTGTCACGGACTGTAACCGTGCGCAGGTTTAAGGTTTCCTCAAAAATGGAATAGGCGTCAATCCGCTTCGTGCCGTAAGTCTCCGTTGCGGCAATGGAATGATTGTCGTGCCGTTTCCCCTCAATGAACCAGTTCATGTTGTAGTTGTTGAGTTTTACCTGTATTCCCGTACTGCTGTACTTTGTCCGTAAAGCCCTTGCCCTGGGCGGCGTTTTCAAAAGCTCATAGATGAACTCCTCATAATCCTGCGGCTCGATCCATGTGGTTCCGATACGCACGTCGATTTCAGACGCATCAAGGCGTTCCGGCTGCACATTTTTCAGCGCTTCCGCATTGATACCGAATAACTCCGGGTTCTCTTTCTGGTACACTTCCGCAATCCTTAACTTGTCACGCACGTTGCCGGACAGGTATTCATCCGCCGTTTTCCATCCCATGTTCAGGTTGTCGGGGTTGTATTCCGTTGGTTCCAGATACACAAGCCCCTCAAGGTCTTTTAAGAGTACCGCCCGCCTTACTTCCGCCTCCGCATCCGGCGAGAGCGTGCTGCCTTCCGGCAGACTTTCCATCTCTTTGCTGATGTCAGGCTCATAAATGCTTAACATGAACGGGATATTGACCGTCCCGAACTCATTGACGGATACATTCAGCGCCTCCACCGCCGTTTCCACACGCTCCACCTGATTCTTCGCACGGATCGTCTGTTTGTAGAACATATCCGCTTTTTCCACCTTTCCGTCCTCATCCACGACCTCAAGGGAACATAAAAGCGGATAGTCCGCATCGTCACGGAATGCCTGCCCATTGCCCCTTCCGGTCAGCGGTCCGTATTTTTTCACATAGGCATCGTACTTTTCATTAAGAAGTTTCTGCTGTGCCGCCAGTTCCTCACTGCTGCACCCTTCCGTCTGTATGAAGATAAGCTGTCTTGTGACCGTGCGGATCTCGTCCATGCCCCGTATGCGTTCTTCCGCCGTTGCCGATAATTCCTTGCGGTACATGACGGAGTTTTCACGGTAATAGAGTTTTCCGTCCACAAAGGTATAAGTGTAATTCTTCACGTCGGGATCTGCCTCGATGATGTCCTCCGTGTTTTCCTCTTCCGCCGCAAGCTCCACAACATCGGTTATCCTGCCGGAAAGCTGCCCCACCGCTGTTTCCAGTGCGGATTTAAGGTCAAAGTTTTCCTCATGGTTGACGCAGCTTGTGTACTTGCTGCCGTTGCCGAACATGCGTGTATCGTACTCCATTGTGCCGAGCATCATTTCCGGGTGTTGTGCAAAATAGGAATTGACCGCAATGCCGTCCTCCGTCCTGCCAAGATGTACCCAGTCCGGCTCCGTCACAATCTTGCGCTCCCTCTTTTGCAGGAATATGATGTCGCTTGTGACATCGGTTCCCGCACTGTCCCTGAAAGCTGTATTGGGAAGGCGGATTGCGCCGAGCAGCTCCGCCCGTTCCGCAAGGTACTTCCTTACCGCAGGGTTCGCCTTGTCAAGCGTTCCCTTGCTTGTGATGAATGCCACAATGCCGCCCGGTCTGACCTTATCCAGCGCCTTTGCGAAAAAGTAATCATGGATACGGAAATTGTGCTTTGCATACTTCGCATCATATAATTTGTAATCCCCGAAAGGCACGTTGCCCACCGCAACATCGAAAAAGTTGTCAGGGTATTGCGTTTCCTCAAACCCTCTTACCTTTATCTGTGCTTTTGGGTACAGCAGCTTTGCGATCCGCCCGCTGACGTCGTCCTTTTCCACGCCGTACAGCCTGCTTTCCTGCATATTTTCAGGCAGTGTCCCAAAAAAATGACCGACACCAAGTGCCGGCTCTAAAATAGTCCCTTTACGGAAACCGAATTTATCCAGTGCGTTATAAACTGCCTGCGTGATGACGGGGGAAGTGTAAAATGCCGTGTTGACTGTCTCCCTTGCGTCCTCATATTCCGACGTGGAAAGAAGCTCTTTCAGTTCCGCATATTCTTTCTGCCAGTCATTATTCCTTTCGTCAAAAGCCTGTGCGATGCCGCCCCATCCCACATACCTTGCAAGCGCCTTCTGTTCTTCCGGTGTGGCTGTCCTGCCCTCATGTTCAATCTGCTTTAACAGCCGGATTGCCTCCACGTTCCACTGGTATCTTGTTTTCGGTCCGCCCTTTGGCAGTTCCGCCTCCTCAAAGTGGAAGTTCCCTTTCCGCTGCCTGTTCCGCAGATTAGTCAGTTTATCCTCAAACTGCTTTTCTAAGGCGGATTTCTTTTCATAAGGCGTTCTGGCATAATCCGCTGCATATTCATTTATTCTCCGCTGTATGACAAAAGTTTTCGCCCCGATCAGGTATTCCATAATGGAATAAAGCTGTTCATAGGTTGCGGAAAATCTCTTCCGCTCCCCGTCCCGGCTCTTTAAGTCCACCATAAAGGTATCCTTGTTCTGGATATACTCCACAAGACCGTAAGCGTTGTTGTGGTATGCCTTTGTCTGATCCTTATCTTCCATATGGTTTATGGTGCGGTTTAAGAAATGCAGCTTATCCTCTTTTGGCAGGCTGCTTTCTGCTACCATCCGTAAAAACGGCTGGTATGGCACGATTGCGGAGCATTTTGTCAGATAGATTTCCAGCGCATCACGCAGGTCCCCGTCCATTGTCTCCACCTGCCGCAGAGCTTCCGGGAACAGACTGCCCGCAGCGGGCTTTGCCACGCTCCCGTCAGGATTAAGGACTTCCCCCTCCACACGCTCTGCTGTTTCCTGTATATCTTCCTGCCCCTGCTGTATTTCTGCTGTTTCTTCCTGTTCCTGCCGTGTTTCTGCCGCTTCTTCCTGCCCGTCAATGCTGACCGCCGCAAAGTCCGGCTCCTGCAGCATACGTTCCTTGTATTCATGGTAGATTTCCATGAACCACGGCATTGCGGCAAATGCCCCCGGCGCTTCCCTGAAACGCTCAAAGATTCCTTCCGTCAGGTAATCATTTTCCTCTATCATGTGCAGGATCAGGTCAGCGCAGTAGCGGTAATCCACACGCTTTTCCCCTTTTGTTCCGTCTGCCCGTGGATAGGAGATTTCAATGCCGTCCTTATCCCTGCTGATTTTGCACTTGCCATAGGCATTGTCCGTGTACTCCGACATGAAGAAGCCTTCCCGCTGCTCCCCGTACACGCTTGCAAGGAACCCCGCCTTGCTTTCCATGTTTAAATTTGTGGTAAAAATATCATAGATCAGCGTCTTTACGGAAATATACTGGATTTCCTCATTGAAATATCCCTTTAACGGTTCCAGCCACAGGTTTTCTTCCTGCTTTTCCCTCTCTTCGGCGGTAAGCTCCACCGTGTCAGGGTTTTTCCGGCGAATAAATGTTTCCTTATCCGGGTTATGGCTTGAAAACCTGTCATGCTTAAGCTGCCCCATCACATCATATGGAATCCTGTCATCCCTCTTGAATTTGTCAAGCACAAGCACTTCCTCAAACAGATAGTCATAAAACTGCCTGCCGTGCCATACGTTTTCCCCATCGCTGGCAATGACCTCATCATAGGCATCGTCCCATGAAACCTCCATCTGCTCCTGTATGCCTATCAGTTCAAAAACTTTGTTCAGGGTATCAAGGCGGTTCTGCTGATGCTGCCCTGCATCCTCTGAAAGATACCTCTCCGTATCCTCCCAAAAATTCTTTATCCATGATACATAAGGGCGTTCCTCCAGTATGCGCCCAATTTCCGAATAAGGCGCCTGTGTCCGGTATGCGCCGTCAGCTATCATGCTGTCTACATAAGCCGCACAGTCCCACCAGTCAAGCTCCGTTTTCCACTTCGTGCCTTCCCCGTCAAAATACTCAATGAATATGCCCTCGTCTGTCTGTTCAATGTTGCATCCGCCGTATTCATTCTCAAAATTATTTTGTATACCGCTTCCATAAACATTCCGGTAGAGCATCCTTTCGATGAACTGCGCTTTGTCGCTCATGGGCAGCTCTTTTTTGAACACCTCATAAATCAGCATATTGGGGACCGGACTCCAGAAACTGTTTTGGAAAAATGCGTCCATAGGCTTCTGCCATACTGCCGCCGATACTTTGTCTGGATCAAATGCTTTTGGAGGCGTATAATATTCCCCCGTCATGATCAGCGCACCCAGTTCACGCTCTATGGCTTTCCAGTTCATATAGCCTTCTTTTTCTGTCCCGCCCTCACGCCACTGGAAACGGAGTCCTTTTGCATGGAATGTGTCATATCCGTGCAGCCCATCCCCCTCAAGGGGCCAGCCTGCACCGCCCTGCCCGTATTCCCAGCGGATTGCTTTCACACGCTCCCCCGGATCGGAAATATCCTGAAACATTGCATAAATGCGTTTTTTACTGCCCGAAAACACGCCGCCCCTCATAAGCACCTGTTTCACATATTCATGCGGCACGGTAAGCGCCTGCTCCGGCTTTTGGTAGAAATACTCTTTTGGAATCTCCAAATCCCCGTTTGCCGCAATCAAAAAGGAAGCCTGTTCATAGCTTCCTTTCTGCGTTTCCGAACTCCCTAAAGAATTGATTTCATTCAGTTCCTGCTCAATTTCCCGGTCAAGTTCTGCTTTTCTGGTATTCTGCTGTTCACTGTCTGCTGTCTGCCGTCCGCTTTCCCCTAATGGAACTTCATCACTACCTCGTTCATCACGATCTCCTCTGCCTGCATCCTCGCCTGCTGCCGCAGCTGCCACATCTCCATTGTCGAGTTTCTGTCCTTTGGCGGGTTGTTCTTGAGAAAGCTGCCCTCCAGCTCGTCCATCATTCGGTTCGCCTCGTCCTCCACTTCCTGCATCTTCTCCGCCAGTTTCCCGAACCTCTGTAACGTCCGGTATCTGCTGTTGTGGTTCTCTTTCAGGTACTCCATCGCCCTCACTGCGAACTTCCCTAAGTTCGTCATGCTCACCGTTTCCTCCGGCGCCGTGAGGTCCGGGTACAGCATCCCGTCCGCTCCCTCGTGGTACGTCAATGTTATCTCTGCCATTTGCAATACTCCTTTCTTCCATCTGCTTTAAATCATTTGCAATGCCTCTCAGCACTTCACAGGATATATCGCTGAGCAGAGATCCTAAACGGTAGACTTCCTCCTCTGTCGTAAATGCGGTAATAAAGGAGAAATCCTGTTTTTCAGTGGGAAGGTCAAAGCCGCATCTTGTAAATACCGCATACATGACGCTTCTTTTTAACGCTTCCCCTGCCGTAATCTCTTGCGCTCTGCTATTTTCTGTTATCTGCTTGTTTCCAGCCAGATTCACGAACTCGGTAATGCGTTCACCAAATTCTGAGTCCATTATGACTCCGATCTGCCTTTCTGTAAAGCCTTTTAGGAAAGATTTATCAGATTCTTTCCCTTCGGGCAGGGCAGCGCCCTCTTTTTCGCTCAACCATGCCGCATACGCTTTCACGGTGTTCCTGTCAAGCTCCCATGTCAGGCGGCTTTTCCTGCCCCCTGTATCGGATATGTCGAAAACATACCGCATATCCGGTTTTAAGGCTCTTGACGGGAAGATTGCGATGCCCTTGCTGCCACGCCTTACATACCGCCCTACCATTTTCCATGTGTCGAAATCCGCAATCAGCGTTGCCCTCGGTCTTTGCTTGTAGACCATGAGGATATTGTCAAACTCATAGCGGTAGAGCTGCCCCGTAAGCCTGCATATGCTTTTCCATGCCTGCCCGCTTGCGGTCACTTCGTCTATGGCGGCATCATACAGCTTTGATGTTTTTGTGTCTGCACTCATTCGTCATACCTCCAATATTGCTTCCCTAATGTCCCTGCCGTCTATCTCGTCCCCAAGACAGTCCCATCCCTCATATTTCTGCCTTGCGAACAGTTCTATCCGTGGCAGGTCCCCGCACAGCTCCACGATCCGCTCCCGTATCTCATCCGGCTTCTTGCTGTGTTCCATGATCCGTGCATCGCATATCTGCGGTACATTGGCAGACACCCGTTCCGGTCTGCCCTTTGTGCCAAGAATACAGATTTCCGAACAGGAACGTGTCCAGAAGCCGAGTCCGAAATAAAAGGTATCTGCCTTTTTATTCCTCTTTACCCAGTTAAAGCCGCAGGTCTGGTAACGGAACCCCCACCTTTCCATAACCAGAAGCCCTTCTGTAAGGAACGGGAACGTCACCCACAGAAAAAGCACACAGTCATCGGCGGCGATTGCCCCGACGGGCAGCGAGCATATATCCTCTATGTCCATCGTATGGTAGTGTCCCTCTGCAACTCCCTGTCCTATCTTCCGGTCATACTTCCACGGCGGATCGGCATAAATGATGTTATATTTTCTTTTTGCGCTATACATCAAGTATCGCCTCCCTGATGTCCCTGCCGTCTATCTCATTCCCAAGACAGTCCCATCCTTCGTACTTCTGCCTTGCGAACAGCTCTATCCGTGGCAGGTCCCCACACAGCTCCACGATCCGCTCCCGTATCTCGTCCGGCTTCTTGCTGTGCTCCATGATCCTTGCATCGCACACCTGTGGGACGGCTTTTGATACCCTCTTTGGCCTGCCTTTTGTTCCAAGAATACAGATTTCCGAATTGGAGCGTGTCCAGAAGCCAAGCCCCATAAAGAATGTGTCCGCTTTCTTATTCCGTTTTACCCAGTTGAACCCACAGGTCTTATAGGTAAACCCCCATGATTCCATGACAGAGATGCCTTCCAGCAGGCAGGGGAACGTGATCCACAAAAAAAGGATACAGTCGTCATCGGCTATATTCCCAACAGACAATGACCTTATATCCTCAATGTTCATGGTGTGGTAATGGTTCTCTGCGCTCCTGCCTTCCCCCTTTTTGGAATACACCTTGTACTGCCACGGAGGATCGGCATAAATGATGTTATATTTCTTTCCCAATATGCCTATGCCTCCCGTACCTTAATCAGCGTGGAGAAAAGTCTGTATTCTTCCTTGTCCATCTCCACGGCAAAGGAAACGGCGTGTTCCCGCCTTTCTGCCCTGTCCCCTGCCTTCTTTATCTTTTTTGCCAGACGCAGGAGGACAAAATTTTCTTTGGAAAGCTCCATGCACTCCTTAAAGTCCATTCCCGCCGTCTCAAGCTGGTTCTGTCTTTCCTGAATTTCCGCCGTAAGTTTTGCCCCGACTTCCTTTTTGTCCGTAATGTCTATGGAAACTTGCGCCTTTGTCCTGCCGGGGCGCTCCCACTCCCTATGCAGCAGCTTTAACAGATGCTCCATGTTTTTAACCGTCTCTTTCCCTGTCTTTCTTTCCATATGGTTTTCCCCCTTTTTTAGCGTGACTGCCCTGATATTTTTTTCTGTTCTTCCCTCGTTTCGTACATTCCGTCATACATTCCCTTCTCAAGCATCTTTTCAAATACTTCCGGCTCATGTGTCCCAAAAGTGTTTTCCAGACAGTCCCTTGCGGCATTCCTTACCCTGCCCGGCAGCCCCTCCTTCATCTCCACATTTTTCTGCATCCAAAAGTCCCCCCGTACCTTTTCCCGCAGGCCATATACACTTTCCACCCTGTCCGGCTCCCCGTACTCCTGTTTCAGAATGTCAAAGTCAATCTTTGTGATGTCATTCCCAAGATAAACGCCGTGATCCCATTCTATGCCCGTTACCATGCTGTCACTGTCCGGGCGTTCGTCTTTTGGATACCGCCCGTAAAACTGTACCCCTCTCCCCACTATGATCTGGCTGTCTTTCTGCGCCATTAACAGCAGGTTTTCGGGACTCAGCGCCGCAAGCACACGGTAATCGTTCCCGTTCATGTTGCGCAGCACTTCCCCCGTGTGGAAGGAATGTTCCAGACGCTCATAGTGCAGGTACGGGAACAGCGGCTGTCCGTCCGGCTTCATGTTATACATCCGCAGGACGGCAAGGCACTTCCCAGAGCTGCGTTCCTTATCAAAAGACCATCTGCCATGATTGAAATTTCCGGCAAGGAACCCCCTTAACTGCGCCTCTCCTGTGCAGAATGATGCATGTATGCTCTTATTCCCCGCAAAATACAGATCGCTCCAGTCCCTCTTTCCTGCCTTTGTCTCATACAGTGCTCCTACGGCGTCTGCCAAGTCTATCGCCGAATCATCACAGGCTTTTACCGCCATTTCCATGAACCCCCACATATCCGTTAAAAAGTTGGTTTCCATCCCTTTCCGGTTTTCCACTGCCATAATCATATCTTCTAATTTCATGCTTTCCTCCTTTTTGCCCTGCTTTTTGGGCATACAGGTATGCCCGCAGGGTGTTCCTCTTTTTCTCCGCATAAAAGGCAGCGCTCACCGGCGCTGCCCTGTCTCCATGCCGAACTGGAACAGGGAAAGCTGCCCGTCTCCCTGCACCTGCTCCGGCGCTTTTTTCTTTTCCTCTATCAGCTCCATCATCCGTGTGGCGCACTGGGCAAAAGACTCCAGATACCCCTCCTGCCTGCCCGCATGACGGCGCATTGTAACCAGGTCCCCGTCCTTGATTGCCCTTGCAAGCCCGGATGCATACCCAAGCACGTTATAAAGGCTGATCTGCTTTGCCTCTTTTTCTGTCAGCATATCCTTGTTTGCAAGGAGATAGAAAAAGTTCGGATCGGAAATATAATATTCCAGCGCCTGCGCCGCACCGTCCTTTATCTCCCCTGCCCTTGCCATATAGTCCTCATTTACTTTCGGCGGCACTTCCCGGTAAAAGATTTCCGAGTATTTTTCATAATCCCTGCCGTACTCTTCCACCATCCTGTTTTTATAATACATGATGTGGTTCCGTACAAGGTTCATGTTCGTGCCGTCCGCATAGAACGGATCACTGCCGCCATGCTCCATAAGGGACTCCCACCGCTGAAAGGAATCTGCCATTTCTTCTGCAAGGTTTTCTTTTTCTTTCTTCTTTCCCATACGCACCGCCTATCTCGGTCTGCCTATGAACACAATGGAAGAACGCCCCTGCACTGGTCTGTACACCACGCCGAGGCGTGTATTTGCCGCCTCCACCACTTTTCCGCCGCCTGCATAGATTGCCACATGGGAAATGTTCATAAAGCGTCCGTTCCTTTCATAACTGTAAAATATCAGGTCCCCCGGCTGCATCTCGTCATAATTCACAAGCAGGTTATTGTCATAGCAGTATTTTCCCTCACTTGCCGCCGTATTGGAGCCTTCATACATGATGCTTACCCCCGCACTGCGCCATGCATAATAGGCAAGGGAGCTGCAGTCGTAATAATCCCCGCTGTCACGGTACGCCTGACTGTACGGGTATCCTACCTTTGACAGCGCAAACGCCACAACCTTCCTTCCGTTTTCATCTGAAATGGCATCCACGATTGCCTGGTACTGTTCGGGCGAAATCGTTTCCCCCGGATCGCCGCCCCCGCCAGTGTAGCCGATCATTGCAAGGTATTCCGGCTTCATCAGTACGGCAAGCATTTCCTGTTCTTCCGCACTGAACCCGTAGACGGAAACCATGTCATAACATGTTTTCAGCTCCACATTGACCTCTTTGACCGTCGTGGTTGTCGTGTTCCCCTCATCGTCGGTTTCCGTGTCGGTCCTGCTGGAAATGGTGTAGCTGCACATATCGTCAAAAACTGCTTTTAAATTCTGCTTTGCCTTATCGGTCATGTCCGTTGCCGTGTCGCCGTCCCCATGCTTTACCATGTAGACCATGAGAATGTCGCAGAAATTGTCCGGTGTGCCGGAACCCTCATAATTTACATAGATTTTTTCGCTTGTGTCATATCCGGCATGGTTCGCAAGTTCCGCATTGACCTCATCATTAAATTCCGACACATACGCCGAGAGGACTTCCTGTGTCGTCTCCCCAGACGATATGGACGGGAAGAAGATTGCAAACGGCGAATTGTAGATAACCGCTATGATGGCAATGACCGGGAGCGCAATGAGCGCCACTACCGCAAACAGCGCAAGCAGGAACAGCCCCACATACCGCACGATATACTTTGCCATCATGGAAAAACGCATCAGCGCAATGTCCTTTAAGGCTTTCCCGATGCTGTCCTGATTTTCCTCCTGCCGCAGCTTTGCCACAAACAGCTTTATCATGCGGTTTCTTGTGGAATTTTTCACATCACGCTTATCCATTGCGATCCCGGCGGCTTCGCCTGCTGCAATTCCAACAAGTACGCCGCCTGCCCCAGTTCCTGCCGTGGCTGCTGCCGTCTTTGCCGCAGCCTTTGATGTTTCTTTCGCCGCTTTCTTCCCTGTTTCTTTTGCCGTCTCCTTCGCTGCCGTCTGTGCGGTTTTCCTTGCTGTCTTTACCGCACTCTCCTTTACAGCCTTTTCTTTGATACGGCTTCTGGACTGTTTTTTCCTGAGTTTATCCTGTTTTGCTTTTGCCGCTTTTGAACGGTAGAGGTTCCTGCCTGCACAGGCGGCATTTGTGGCAGGCTTCGCCAGCGTGTAAGCCGCCATATATGCCTCATGCACTTCATTCCCGCCATCCATTTCATCTAATGCGGTCTTAGCCGCCACGGAAACAACGGCAGCAGATACCGGGGGCTTCTTTTTGACCGCCGCCTCCTTTTCCGCTTTCGTTTTACGGTACTGGGCGTACATGCGGTTTTCTTTGTTCACGGACTGCCGGACTTCCTGCTCTTTCCCCTGCCTGCCCTGCGTGGTTCTGTCCGCAGTTCTGTCGTGTGCGGTTTTTCCTTCATTTCTCCCCTGTGCGTTTCCGCCGCTTCTGCCTTGTGTGGTTCCGCTCCCTTTTCTGTCCTGTGCGGTTCTGCCGCCGTTTCTGCCCCTGTACTCCATGCCATCAGCCGCCGTTTTGGTCTGCACCGTTTTCCTCTTATCTGTAACATGGACGGAATTCTTTTTTAACTTTATCTTCCCGTCTGCCACGCTTTTCTCCGCCACGGTTCCGGCAGCCTTCGGCCCATGCTGTACGGTAAGGACATTCCTGCCCTTGATTTTTGTTTCCGGCGCTCCCTTTACTTTCAGTTTGGGCTTTTCCTTTGTATGGATCACCATAGGCTTGTCATCTACTTTTTTAATGTTCAATCTGCACACCCCCAATCCGTTCTGCCGCAAGTATGCAGTATTCAGGATTCAGCTCAATGCCGATATAATGCCGTCCGTTTTCTGCTGCAACCATCCCTGTCGTGCCGCTGCCAAAAAAGGGATCAATCACTATTCCATTTTCCGGGCATCCCGCAAGGATACATTTTAACGCCAGCTTTGGGGGAAAAGCCGCAAAATGCGCTCCCCTGTAGGCTACCGTGTTTACCAGCCACACATCCCTGCTGTTCCTGTACGGGGAAATATCCTCTTTTTTTATCTCCCCCGCTTTTCTCGGCCTGTTGATTCCCTGTACCTTTCCATTCCCCTGTCCCGGAACCGTAGCCGAATACTTGCTGCTGCCGCTGCGACCTCCCATATATCTTGCTGCCGTGGACGGTGCAATCGGCTCTGCAATCGCAGAAGCGTCATAGTAGTACCTGCTGGATTTTGAAAACAGAAAAACATGTTCATAGCTCCTTGTAGGCCTGTCCTTTACATTCTCCGGCATTGCGTTTCCCTTCTGCCAGATAATGTCGCTGCGCAGATACCACCCCAAATCCCGCAGGGCAAACGCCAGCAGCCACGGAATCCCTATCATGTCCTTGTTCTTGCACCCCCTGACATTCTGTGTAAGGGAAACTTTCTGCCCGTTTCTCCCTTTTGGGTTTTTCGGATCAAGGCACGCCCCCTTGCTCCCTGTGCCGCAGTACGAATCTGAAATATTCAGCCAGAAGGTCCCTCTGTCTGAAAGCACCCTGTAAAGCTGCACAAAAACCTCTGCCAGCCTTTCCACATACTGTTCCGGCGTTGCCTCCCTGCCAATCTGCCCTTCCACCCCGTAATCACGAAGCCCGTAATAGGGCGGCGATGTAACGCAGCAGTCAACGCTTTTATCCGGCATGTCTTTTAATGCTGCAAGGCAGTCCCTATTTATAATGACATTACTCCTGACAGACGCACCAGTATCCATGTTTACCACCTTCCCTCCGAAAAAGCACAGGACGCCGGAACCTGTCCGGCTTATCATTTACTTTTTGAATGTTCAATCTGCACCTCCTCCTGTTTTAGAGTAAAAAAACAGCACCTAAACCGTTTTTGGCTTAGATGCTGCGATTGCTGTCCTTATTCTGCCCCGCCGCCCTCCGTTTTGCCTTCTGGCGGGATTTTCTCTGTCTTTTATCGTACATATCGTGTATCCAGTCCCTTACAGGGGCTTTCCACATCTCGCTTTTGTTTGGGATATTTTTTATAAGGCTTTTCGGGTTCAGCCCCATTTCTTTTGCCATGCGGATTTCTTCATCCCCGATACGGCATTTTTTCTTTGCCTCATCCCACAGTTCCTGCTTATATGCCATTTCTTCTTTCCTCCCATAGTGCAAGGAAATCCGATACAAGGCTTTCCTCCCTCTTATCCGTACATTTTCCAAGCAGGGCTTCACTGTCATTCAGCATATCTGCCGTGTGGTATATGCCAAATTTCTTGTTCAGGCGGAGAATAGACTTTATAAGTTTGCCATCTGCCCGTATTCCTGCGGCTGCAAGCATTTTTTCTATGCCTGCCTGCTCCCTCTGCTCCGCCTCCACGCTTTGGTAAATAACTTCTTTATGCTTTGTATCCTTGTTTTCCCTTACAATCTTTGCTATCTCATAACGGTGTGGCAGATTACGGTAAAAAGAGTCCCTGTCACGGTCATTCTGGTAAGTTGTCATAAAGGAATTGCAATGGTAAATGTCTTTTCCCCTTTCCGATTTAACAAGCCCCAGATGCAGGATTTTCTTCCCATTCTCATGCACCAACAGATAATCACTCTGAAATTCTGAATCCCCATTCTGTCCCTTTTCATACAGGTACAGCTTTGAATAAGAAGAAAACATTTCCCCTAATCCCCCAAGGTTATCCAGCTTTCTGTGGATCATCTCCAACATTCTGCGCTGTTTTTCCTCTGTCTTATAATATTTCCGCACCAGTTTTTCCACTGACTCCATTGTAATACGCTGTTTTTTAATTGCATAAGCGCCGTAATCCCCTGTGAACTGGTTTGGCTTTCCAAGATACTGCATACCCATTAAATGCGGTATCTTAATCTCTGAATTTGTAAGATGGAGAATACGCTTCTGTGTATGGATATAATAATCATATCTACACAATACCTCTTTCGTATCCTGAAAAATATCCAAAAGCGTCTGCATTGTTTCATCCTTCCGTGAAAAGAAATTGCCTGAGCGGTTAGGCTCAGGCATTACATTTCTTTTTGAATTGCAATTCTGGGAGCAGTCCTATGATAATTCCATAGGCAGAGACGACCTTTGTATTTCTATTGCCCGCAAAGTCGGGACGGGTAGCTCCTCTCTATCGCCGCAAAAGCACTGAAGCTTTTCATTACCTATAATCTATCATGCCCCTGCCGCATTGTCAACTGCTTTCCTGCCCTTTTTCCGCCATTTTCTGCATCTGTATTTTCTCATGGATATTGGTATTATACAGGTTATAGAGGTCTGTCCCTTTCTCAATGGTATTGTCAAAAGGGATTACCACGTTTCCACACTTCATAAGCCCCATGCCGCTTGACGTGTTGGTTACGAAGCGCAACTGCGCCTCCGACACGCCGATGACCTCTGCCATGCGTGAACTGTCCGTGTTCGCCTGTTTCAAGAGCGCCACAAACTCCGAGTTGGCAAGCATGGTGGTAGCCGTATAATTTTGCAGCAGGTCAACTATATTCTGAGTGATCCCGGTACACAGCCCTCCCTGCTTACGCACCTTCTTCCACAACTGCTGTAAATACTTTGCGGAATACTCCGAATTTAACAGGACGTGGAACTCGTCAATGTAGAGCCATGTTGCAATGCCCCTTTTGCCGTTTGCAATGATGCGGTTCTGTATGCTTTCCATCATTACAAGCATGGTGATAGGCGAAAGTTCCGTACCGAGGTCACGGATTCCATATACTGTAAATCGGTTATCCACGTCTACATTTGTCTGGTGGTTGAAGATATTCAGCGAACCGTTGACAAACAGTTCCAGTGACAACGCTATATCCCTTGCCTCGTCCTCCGGCTGGTTCATCAGTATCTCATAGAAATCGGACATGATCGGCACATATTTCTCCCTGTTCCTTGCAATCTCAATGTAGAGCTTGCGCACACAGCGGTCAATAATGGACTTCTGCCTTGAATTAAGGCTTTCCCCCATGCACTGTTCACACAGTCCGAGCATAAATTCCCCTTTTTCCCTTATAATGCCCTTGCTGTCGTTTAAGTCAAGACTCCATACGTCCATGTCAAGCGGATTGACATAGTTATCCGTGTAGGTTGACATATTTACCACTGTCCCGCCGTAAGTCTGGGCAATGTCAAAGTATTCATTCATCGGATCAATGACGATAATCTCATCATTGCCGGAGAGGAACACGTTGCCCATTTCCATTTTACAGAAAAACGACTTGCCCGAACCGGGAACGCCGAACACAAAACCGTTTCCGTTGATCAGCTTTTTGCGGTTGCCGATATTGATGTTTTTCGATACCTGATTGATGCCGTAATAGCAGCCCTGTTTGTCGTTTAACTCCTGCACGTTGAAAGGCATAAGAACCGCAAGGCTCTGTGTCAGCATGGTACGCATGGTTTCCACCTGTCTCACGCCAATCGGAAGTGCCGTATTGAGTGACTCCCTCTGCTTCAGGTAGTGTTCCTCTATCGTGACGGAGTTGCGCTTGCCTATGGTTTCCACCGTCTCCGTCATGCTGTCAAGTTCTTCTTTTGTGTCCGCCATAAGGATAACCGTCACGGACACATAATAAAGGCACTGGTCATTTTCCCTTACGTCATCCATGATCTCCTCAATCTCTTTTTTCTCAATCCGCTTGTTGTACGAGATTTCTGATGAAAAATCATTGTTCTTGTTCCGCACACGCTGCTGCCTGATGATGTCCGATTCAATGCCGAGGTATTTCTTCTGTAAAATCTTTGTTGTCATGTCCTTTGGGATAGGGACAACATCAATGCTTGTAATGGAATGTACCGGAAGGCTTGTGATCTCATTCAGGAAACGGTCCGAAAGGCTGGACGGGTATTTCTTGATGAACAATGCCCGACAGAATTTCTTTTCGTCCTTGAAATAGTCCGGGTAAAACTGTATCATGCCGTTGCACAGGTCATTGCGGAAGTCCGCACCGACTTTTCTCGCCTCCCTTATGTCAAAGTCAAAGCTGTTCTCGTCCCCAAGATGGTAGTAGTCATACAACACCTTGATACGCTCATTGCCAGAAAGCGGCACAATTTCCGCACCAAGCTCCCCGAACGCCTTATGCACCGACGCCTCAATGGTTGCAAACTGCGCCTTTGCCTCCTCAAAGTTCTTGCGCTCAATGGTAATGGTAAGGTAGCGTTCCTGCTCTATCCCCTGCCTGCCCTCATGGATCTTCTGTTCCATGATGTCGTTGTAAATCTTTCGGAACCCGTTATAGCCGTCATTCTGTTTCTGTAAGAACACATAATCCCTGACCTGTTCCATGTCCTTGTTCTTGTTGTTGATTGTAATTTTGAAACTCACATCAAGCGAATTTAAAAACTTGCAGTACCGCTCAAAAATGTCAATCTGCTCCGTTTCATTTGTAGTGGTGTAATTGATGTCCTGAAAACGGTAACATTTTGAGAAACGGTTCCTTGCCACCTCAAATATGCCGTTCTCCGCCACCTTCATGATCTCAATCGTCTGTTGTATGGATTTCGGAGTTTTATAAAGCGGTTCACTTGCTTTTTTCAGCTCCTTAAATCCGTCTGCAAATATGCCCAAATCTGACCTCCTTTTCCATGCTGTTTTCAGCATTGCCATAAGGTATTGCAGCCGGAAAGTCCCGGCTGCATGATACCGGAACTTTCCGACCAGTAAAGGTCAGTCATTCCATTTATAGTTGCTTCTTTTTATCGGTTTCTGTACGGCGCTGTTCCTCCCGTTCCTCCTTTAGCTGTTCCCTGACCTTGTGCATGGTTTCTCCGCAGTCAATCATAAGGCAGCTTCCGGCAGACAGTTTTGACACATCACCCATGTTCTTCCCCGAACACAGATAACAATGGAAAGCGGATAAATCCACTTCACTGTCAATCTGTTCATACAGGGTAAGCCCCGTACCCTCTTCCAGATAAACAAGGCTTCCGTCATTTGCGAAATCGTCATGATAGAATACATCGTCTATGCCCATATCCTTCATTTCTTCCGTAAGTGTCCCAGACCTGTCCGACAGGTTCAGTATGAGTTCAGAAGAGTCATATTCTGTAATGCCTTCAAAACTCACATCCCCATTGTCCTGTACATGGACCATGACAAACGGCTGTCTGTTGTTGACCAGCCGTTCCGCCAGTTCCCGGCTGACCTCTTCCAAAATGTCCATTCCATCAGAACACCTGGCTGCCAGCACTTCCCCCATACTCTTAATCAATGGATTTCCTCCTAATGTCTGATTCTGTACACAATCACGCCGACTGCGGCTGCAATGACAGCAGCGACTTTCCCTGTCCTCTTTTTCATGCGCCTGCCTCCTTCCTTTTTATGCGTTCCTTAATGCCTTGCCCTGTAAATGACTGTGCCGATAACGGCTGTCACTACAACTGCAACGATCCCTGCTACTGCTTTCACTGTTTTCTTTTTCATTCTCATTTCCTGCCTTTCTTATTTTTTTTGCTGGTTTTCTTTTTTCCGCTGCCTTTCTTTCTGCCCTTCTTCTTATCCGCCTTTTTTTTCGCTTCCTCTTCCATGCGGATCTCACGGATTGTTTCCTCCCCTTCGGTGGAAACATAGGCAAGCGGGCGGTTGGCAAAGAGCATACGCATCTTTCTTCCCATATACTCATAAAACCCCATCCCGTTGAATGAATAGAACCCTCCGAGCGCTATCGGGGCGGCAACGGGAATTGCCACATACACACTGGGGGTAAGGCCGATATAGCGGTACAAAAGCAGCACGATCCCGCCGCCCGCTGCAACCGACGCCACGGAAAAGATAAGCTGCTTTGCCGTCAGCCCCATGACAACCGATTCCTTATAGCGGTCTATATCCTTGTTGATTTCAATTACCATCTTTACACCTCCTGCATAAATTCCCTATCTGCTCTTTTCCTTTTTCTCCGGCTTTTTGTCCAGTCCGTTTTTCTTTTCGTATGCCGCCATCCCATCCGGGCAAAGTTTACGCATTTTTTCCACATCAAACAGATAAAGGGGATAACTGCAATAGCCGCTCTTCTGCATCAGCCCGGTAAACTCCGCAATCCCGTTTTTCACAAGGAAATCCTCAAGCTCCGGCATGTTGTTGGTATCCACAAAAGCACAGTAAGGAGGAACGGATTCAAGCAGGTTTACCGTCATATCCCCATAATATTCCGGCACTCCATACGGCATGGCTGTCAATCCCACATAAAGGCTGTTATTATCCACATAGGCATTGACTTCCAATGTTACATTCTGTGTATTCCCAAACCGGGTTTTCAGTTCCAGTGTCCCCTCTGTTTTTTCTTCCTGCCCCTGCTCTTTTTCCTCCGCCTGCACTGTTTCCGGTTCCACTGGCGTATATTCCGAGCCGTTCCGCTCCATGATTTCTGCAAACTGGCAGATGTTAATCCTTAGCATTATAAAATCCTCCTTTCTGATAAGAAATCCCCAGTAGTCGTTTGCGAAACGCCAGAACCCACATAAATACGGGATTCTTTTTGTTACAAAATAAAACAACTCCTCACTGGTCTGTGGTATAATTGAAATCTCCAGTAACAATTATCCATATCCACC
>CAJTDL010000036.1 GCA_910575035.1 Lachnospiraceae bacterium | reverse complement strand
ATCAGAGCTTTAAGCCAGACGAGGTAACGCCTGAACAATGCCACGAAATCGGATTGAAATTAGCAAGGGAAATGTGGAGCGACAAATATCAGATAATCGTTGCCACCCACCTTGACAAAGGACATCTCCACAACCATTTTTGTTTCAACTCCGTTTCTTATCTGGATGGGAGCAAATACAATTACTCAAAATCCGAGCAGAAAAGGTTGAGGGAAGTGTCCGACCGCTTATGCCGAGAGTACGGTTTATCAGTGATTGAAAACCCCAAGAAAGCCCCGTCAAGACCGCTTTATCTGGACGAAAAAAGCGGAAAGCCGACACGGTACAACGTCTATCGGGAGGATTTAAGGGAGGCAATCGTAATCCACGAATCGGAAGCCCTTGACGGGAAACGCCAGGGGAAGCTCCGCAGACAGGAAATCGAAATCTATTACTCTTTTGTCGGCAAGGTAGAATTGCCCGACTAAAGCCCGCCCCGTCCGGCAGTCAGCCGGACAGGGAACGGCAAAATTTTTTACACTTCTTTTACTTCTTTATCTCACATGAGCAAAATCACAGGGCATGAAACAGGTCATGGCTAATTAGAGGTAATCAAAAGAGGAAAGGAAAAGCACAATCCAGACGGAACCGGCGATACCGTCAAGAAATATTTGTGAGTTAGCAAGAATCCTGATATAATGGGTGCAAACGCCCATCCGGGGCAGAAAGGCAGGGAGAAAAATGCACATCAGCTACAAACCGCTCTGGCACACACTGATAGAGCGCAACATGAGGAAAGAGGACTTAAGGCTTGCCGCTGGACTGACCACAAATATGATAGCCAACATGGGAAAAGAAGGGAAACATATCAGCATGGATACACTTGCCCGTATTTGCGAAACGCTGGATTGTGGCATTATGGACGTGATTGAGCTGGCCAGTGACGAGCCTTCCACCACAGGAGGGGACGACAATGGAAAAACTGAAAGAAAGAATCACAGAGAACGGCATTGATTATATTCTGATAGGCGATTACTATATCCTGGACTTGAAGCTGCCGGAAGAAAACCGCCCCATCGGACGCTATGGGCGGCTGCACCGGGAATATCTCAAACAGGAACACCCGGCACGGTACAGCTCCCTTATCCTGACCGGGAAATTATGGACATACCTTGCCGACCTGAACGAGCAGGCGGAGGAACGGCTTGACTTAATCATTGAGCAGATGAAAGCCGCCGAGGGAGTGACCGAGGAACTGAAAGCCCAAAACCAGCTTGAATGGGTAGGTCGGATGAACAATATCCGCAGTCGGGCAGAGGAAATCATAAACAGCGAACTGATTTATATTTGATTGGACATGGAAAGGCCAGCCGACACCCGGCTGGTCTTTCTAACCTTCCTTACGCTCCAATACCGCACGAATCATGGCAACGGCGATTTCTTGCTGGCCGGGCGATGTACTTTCCCACAGCTCTGTCAGTTCCTGTATTTTGCTGACCTCATTATCTTCCAGCGCATCCCGCAGCAGATAATCAGGGGAGATTTTCAGTGCGTTGCAGATATTGATAAATACGGGCAGACTGGGAACCTTTGTCCCGCCCTCAATCTGCCGGAGATAGGTTGCGTTGATATTGCACAGCTCCGAGAGCCTGTCCGCCGTGAATCCCCGGTCTTTCCTCACCATGTTGATACGTTTGCCTAATCCTTTACCTTCCATAATGTCACCCATTTCATAAGCTATCAGCATTTATTTTGTACACTTTTAGACTACATCACACTTAGGGATTGCAATAGATTCTAAAAGACTATATAATATAAGCTATTAGACTATAAAATATGAAAGGGGAACAAAAGAATGGAACTGAACTATTTTAGGGACAGGCTTTTTGATTTACTGAATGACAGCGAGGGGATGGGGATTGCTGACCTGAACGCAGACGAGCGGAACAGCCTTCTTACTGTCAGGACAGAGAATGGGAATGTATTTGAAATCGTATGCCGACAGGCAGCGGGGAAGGAGGACGGATGGACGACCGCAAACTGACTGTTTATAATGGACGTGGGGCTTTTAAAAAATCACCGCCGCAGATTCTATTACAGGGGAACTGGCTGGAACAGGCTGGATTCTCCGCAGGGGACAAAATCACCGTGAAATGCCAGCAGGGGCAGCTTATTATTATTATTAAGAACGAACCATCAGCAGAGCATGAAAAATAAATATAGACAAAGGCCGCTTTTGCAGTATAATAGAAACGGCAACAAGTCAGCCAGTGCTGGAGGAACATTTTAAAATGATTGAAACGGAGAGTCTGATTCTTGATAAGGCAAAGTTTTCAGATTGGAAGGAAATGTATTGTAATGTCTGGTCACAGCCAGAAAGCGCAAAATACATGGAATGGAATATTACTACAAGCGAAGAAAACGCCAAAATAAGAATCATGAAAACCATTGCATTTCAGAAAGAGCATGATACCTATCTAGTTTATGAAAAAGCAACCGGTAAGGCGATTGGATTTGCTGGTGTAGAAAAAATCGAACCTTACATCTATCAGGAAGCGGGGATATGTCTGGGGCCAGATTACGTGGGAAAAGGGTTTGGCAAGCAGATTCTTCAAGTCTTGATACAATATTGCAAAGAAGAATTTAGTGCAAAAAAGTTTATTTATTCAACAAGAGAGGAAAACAGGGCTTCCAATCAATTAGCAAAGTCATTAGGATTTACAGTGATTTCTTCAGTACCTAAAACAGACAGCACAGATGGACACAGTTATAATCTTTTGCAATATAGCTTAAAACTATAACTGCCCATTTGGTAGGGCTGAATAAACAATGAATGAAAAGTTGAAGGAGGGGCAAAATGCCATACATTACAGTTGAAAGCGGCACTTTATCTGATAAGCAAAAGGAACTGTTGATAAAAAGATTGACAGAAGTATCTTCTGAAATTATGAATGTGCCGCAGGAATTTTTTGTGACTACGATTAAAGAACTGCCAGATAAGAACTTTGGAATTGGCGGTAAAACGATTGATAAAGTGAAAGCGGAATATATGCAGGCACATCAATCTTAATGGAAGGGATTGGAGATAATGGATAACTGGTTTACAATAGACAAGATTGATAATGAAACCATAATCATAAGCGAATACCGGCATTGGGAAGAAACCCACTGTTATCTATTGAATGGAAAAGAGAAAAGCCTGCTTATTGACACAGGACTGGGGATTTCCAATATATATGATGAAGTCCGTAAACTTACGGATAAACCGATTGCGGCGGTTGCCACGCATATTCACTGGGATCATATCGGCGGGCATAAATATTTCCCGGAATTTTACGCACACGCAGAAGAATTGGACTGGCTGAACGGGAAATTTCCCCTGACAATCGAAACTATTAAGAAAATGGTGGTTGACCGTTGTGATTTGCCTGACGGTTTTCATGTTGACGATTATGTATTCTTTCAAGGTATACCAACAAAAGTATTAAATGACTATGATGTAATTGATATTGGCGGCAGGGAAATTGAAGTGCTGCATACGCCCGGACACTCTCCCGGACATTTATGTTTTTGGGAAAAAGACAGGGGATATTTGTTTACCGGCGATTTGGTCTATAAAGATACCCTGTTTGCTTATTACCCCTCCACTGACCCGGAAGCCTATCTTGCTTCGCTGGAAAAAGTTGCGGCACTGCCTGTAAAAAGGGTATTCCCTGCACATCATTCGCTGGATATACAGCCGGAAATCCTAATCCGCATGGCAAATGCGTTCCGTCAGTTAAAAGCAGACGGGAAGCTCCATCATGGCAGCGGTACATATCATTATGGCGATTGGGGCGTATGGCTGTAAAACGGGATTAGCGGAAGAAAAACGGGAAAGGGGATTTCATGGAAAAACGAGAAGAAACCATTCGGCTATGGTTTGATATGTGGCTGAAAAAGTGTGATTTAGGCATATTGGATATATTCTCTGAAAATGCTGTTTACACTGAAAGCTGGGGGCCGGAGTATCATGGCCCATTAAAAATAAAACTATGGTTTGATGAATGGAACAGGCGTGGCACAGTTCTCCAATGGGATATTAAACAGTATTTCCATAAAGGAAACCAAACGGTTGTAGAATGGTATTTTAAAAATACGGTGGACGATGGGAAGGTTGAAGCATTTGATGGAATTTCTCTCATTAAGTGGGCGCAGGATGGGCGAATACAATCCTTAAAAGAATTTGGCTGCAATACAGACAACTATGACCCTTATCAAAATGGGAATGTCCCACAATTCAAAGATACTCCGTCTATGTGGTTTTGATTTTATGTGCAAGTAAAAATGGAATAAAAACTCTGGAAAATGCCGTTGCGTGGAAAAATCCCAAGCAACGGCATTTCCTATTTCCGTTTCTTCCTCTGGCTGACATAGCTTTTGAAGAATTTCGATTTTTCAAGGATATGTACAAGCTGCCGGAATTCCACATCAGACAGCTTGTTATAATTGATACCCAGCCGCTTGCAGTAAAGCGCAGCCTGTTTTTCAAGGGGGCTTCCCTTGAAATTTGCAACATCCTCTAAATCCCGCTTCAATTCTTCGGCAATGGTGGTTGGCGGCGCACTCCCACTGTCAGACTTGTGTGCGGCACGGATGTCACGGACGATTGCGCTTATATCATCCTGTATCATGTGGCTGAAATATTCGTCATCCTCAATGTGTGCAGCCTGTAAAATCCGGAGGTACGGGTCATCTTCCCCAGGGCAGTAGCGTTCTATAATTTCGTGCCGGACAGTATCAACAAGGGAATTGAGGTTCTGAATCTGCATGGATGCAATCCCATCCACATAAACCTCAATGTCAGCCAGAAACTTTATAAAATCCTTGTGGGTGGCAAGCTCGCACAGCAGGCGGTTGTTAATCCGGCCACTTTTCAGAAGCGCAATCATTTCATCACTCAAATGCAGTTCTGTTAAAGGCGTGTTGGCCTGCTCCCTGTTCTCTGTCAGGCACAGGATATAATCCACAGATACACCATAAAACTTTGCCAGCTTCAAAAGGCTCCCGTGGTTGATTTCTTTATTGTTGTTCTTATCATTTTCATAGCTTCCGAGAGCCGAGCTTGAAATACCAGTGGCCGCTTCCAGTTCTTCCAGCTTCAAATGCCGCTCCACCCGTAAATCTTTCAGCCGTTCCTGAATTGTGGTAGCCCATTTCATATTCCCTTATTCCCCTTTCCTGCGGCCAGCCTGCCGCAACAAAACCATTATACCACATTCATTCCACAATCGTGGAAATTTTCGGATTTCGGGCTTGATTCCTACTTTGTGGATATACGGCACAGGTGGACCTATGTCAATACTTTGGACACAAAAAGTTGAAAGTTCATGCTGATTTTTTTAATTCCTCATCCTCCTTTTGCTGGGGTGTCATATAGCCGATGGCACTGTGAATCCTTTTTCGGTTATACCAGCCCTCTATGTATTCAAAAATTGCCCTTCGGGCTTCTCTGGAATCCTGATATGTGTGAAGATGGATCCCTTCCTTTTTCAATACGGAATGAAAGGATTCTATGCAGGCATTGTCATAGGGATTCCCTTTACGGCTGAATGAATGGATCATTCCATGGCTGCCCAGATAACTCTCAAATGCCTGGCTTGTGTACTGACTGCCCAGACCACTGTGGAGAATGATTCCCTGCGTGTCTCTGGCATTCAGGCAGGCATTCTTTACCACTTCCACTGCCAGCTCCGCTGTCATGGATGTCCCATAGGCATACCCGATAATCTTGCGGCTGCACAGGCCCATTACGGAAGCCAGATAGGTCCATCCTTCTTTCAGCACATGGATATAGGTGATATCCGTACACCATTTCTGATTGATGGTTTCTGCTTCAAAATCACGTCCCAAGATATTTACCTTATCATCAGGGACAGCCCCATGGTTTGCATTGTGGTTATACTTTTTTACCACTACAGACCTCAGCCCTTGTTCTGCCATATGCCTCTGGACACGCTTTACGCTGCAGGGTGTCCCATTGTCATTGAGGGTACGGCATATTTTGACGGCGCCATACCTCCGTTTTGAATCATCGTAAGCCTGTTTCACTTTATGGCTGAATTCTTCATATTCCTCCTGTCTGTCTGAGGGTACACTGACCAAAGCTTTGTAATAAGTACTCCTTGGAAATTTCAAAGCACTGCAAAGCTGGGATACCGTGTAATGGTTTAGGTTGTCTTGGATAAAAGTCACAATCTCGGCTATTGTTCTTTCGCGAATATGGCGGTCGCTTTTTTTAATATTCCGTTCCCGATCTTAAGGCGCTGGATTTCTTTCTGGAGAGCCTTATACTCCTTGAGGGATACCGTTTCCCCATCTGATACCTTGATAGGGGAAAGCTGCTTTACCCAGCCGCTAATTGTACTCCGATTTACGCCATATTCACGTTCCAGTTGTGGATACGAGGTTCCTCCGGCATTATACAGATCCACAATCTGTTGTTTAAATTCCGGAGTGTAAGATTTTTGGTTTTTCGCCATGTTGAACGCCTCCTTTGCTCTTTCACTTGATAGTATAGGTTGTTCAACTTTTTCTGTCCACACTTATATACTAACACCAAGCCGTACCTTGTGCGGGTGTCCATCCCCGACCTGAACATCCGGGAAGCGCCTGGGACGGATAAACCCAAGACCGGGAAGGTGACTGGTGTGGGTGTATTTACCATTATAGAGGAGGCGGATGGGAAAGGCGCATCCCGGTGGGGGCTGTTGAAATCCTATCGGGAAAAGAGAAACGGGTGGATTTCGCTCGATCACGCCAGCCGGATATAAATACAGACAGCAGGGCCCGCGGCATTTCCCATGTGCCGCGGGCCCGTTTTTTAGTGGGTGTAAACTACACAGGAAACGGATGGAAAGTTTGTGCATCTTATGGCGCAGATATGAGTGGATAATCTGCGGAATCTGATTTAACATGGCACTACCCCAAAGGGCGCTGCCGGGAACGGCGGCAGAAAAATAAAGGAGGCACACGCTTATGACAAAAAGATTTATGGAGACGGCCAATCTGCCACGCAGGGGGCGGCGGAAGGAGGGATGCTGATGTTCACTGCAAGGGAACGTACACTTCTCACTTCCCCTTACTTCCGGCTCATCCGACAGACGGATGACTTCTTTGAGGTCCAGTCCAGATGCACGAAGCACTGCTGGATCATCCAGAAACTTTCCGATGACCGGTATCCGGTCCAAATCTACCATAAGCACACGAAGGGGACGGCCTACTACCACAGGCACGGCCATGCCAACACGGTATCCTCCGCCGTCCGCCAGATCAAGAGCCACGATGTGTGGCAGCTAAACGGGAGGCGCGTTATGGCGTAAAGCCCGGCGCAAATAGTGACAAGCCCACGGCATTTAGTGGGCTTTTTTCGTGTGAAGAAAAATCCGTCCAAAAACAAAAATCATGTCCATAGGAAGTTGAAGGGGATACCGGATAACGATGGACACGGTTCCCTTCCAATCGTTTATGGAGGTGTGCTATGACCGAAGAACAGAAAACACAGATTGCAAATTTAAGGGGCGAAGGCTATGGGTATGTACGGATTGCCCAGGCTCTTGGCATATCAGAGAATACGGTGAAATCATTTTGCAGGAGGAGGAAGCTTGTCGGGAGAGCGGCGGCTTCCCAGGCTATGCCAGCCGCGGTCAGGGATGGGAATCATTTCTGTCTTTGCTGTGGAAAAGAGGTGGCGCAGACTCTTGGGAGGAAGGAGAAAAAGTTCTGCTCGGACAGATGCAGGAACAAATGGTGGAACAGCCATCTTGACCGGGTGAACCGAAAGGCTAATTACGAGTTTATCTGCCCACAGTGCAAAAAGAAATTCACAGCCTACGGCAACGCAAAAAGGAAATACTGTAGCCATGAGTGCTATATTGCCCACAGGTTTGGGGGTGGCGCGGATGACTGAAGAGCAGTTCAGGGCTGAAAAACTGTACCAGGCCACTATGAATATGGCAAGGAGGATGCTTTCGCAGGGGCTGATCTCGGAAGAAGAGTATTGTCAGATTGATACAATCTTCCTGGAGAAATACTGCCCCGTTTTCGGCACATTATTTTCTGCTACGCCGTTGACTTCCAGGGCGCAAAGAGTGATGTATGGTAGTGGAAAGGAGTGATTTTATGGCGAAGATCAGAAAGATTGAGCAGACGGCGCCAGCTATTGTGCCCAGGAAAAAAGTAGCCGCTTACGCCCGTGTGTCCGTGGAAAGCGAGAGGATGAGCCATTCCCTATCCGCACAGGTCAGCTATTACAGCGCGCTGATCCAGCGTAACCCTGATTGGGAATACGCCGGGGTATATGCGGATTACGGGATCTCCGGTACTGGTACGGCCAGGAGGGACGAATTCAGGAAAATGGTAGAGGATGCGGATGCCGGGAAAATCGACATCATCCTCACCAAGTCGATACAGCGTTTTGCGAGGAATACGGTTGACCTTCTGGAGACTGTACGGCATCTGAAGGGCATCGGCGTGGAAGTGAGGTTTGAAAAGGAAGGGATAAGCTCCATGAGCGGCGACGGGGAACTGATGCTGACCATCCTTGCGTCCTTTGCCCAGGAGGAGAGCCGCTCCATCAGCGATAATGTGAAGTGGGGCACCCGCAAGCGGATGGCGGAGGGAATCCCCAACGGGCGTTTCCGGGTGTACGGTTACCGATGGGAGGGGGACGCACTGGTCATTGTGCCAGAGGAAGCGGCGGTCGTCCGCAGGATTTTCCAGAACTTCCTTGACGGGAAGTCAAGGCTGGAAACGGAGAGGGAGTTTGCCGCCGAAGGCATCACCACGAGGGATGGCTGCCGCTGGGTGGATTCCAATCTCAAGGTTGTCCTTACGAACATCACTTATACGGGCAGCCTGCTCCTGCAGAAAGAGTTTATCGCAGACCCCATCACCAAGCACAGGAAGAAGAACCGTGGCGAGCTTCCGCAATATTATGTGGAGGACACGCATCCCGCCATCATTGATAAGGCCACTTTTGATTATGTGCAGGCGGAGATGGAACGGCGCAGGGAACTTGGCGCGCTGGCGAACAAGAGCCTCAATATCTGCTGCTTTACCGGGAAGATCAAATGCCCTCATTGCGGCGTCAGCTATATGCACAACAGGCGAACGGACAGAGGCTTGATGGAGTTTTGGAACTGCGGCAGCAAAAAGAAAAAGAAGGTCGGTGCTGGCTGTCCGGTAGGCGGGACGATCAACCACCAGAACCTTATGAAAGCCTGTGCGGATGTTCTGGGAATGGAGGAGTTTGACGAGGATGTGTTCCTTGACAGGGTTGACCATATAGAGGTGCCGGAGAAATACACGCTCGAATTATTCTTTAAAGACGGGAACCGCATAATCAGGGACTGTCCGAACACAGGACACCAGGACTGCTGGACGGCGGAATACCGTGCCGCCACATCTGAGAAAAGGCGGAAGTATGGGACGAACCCCAGGGGCGCGACCTGCTTCACAGGCAGGATTAAATGCGCCGAGTGCGGGAACAATTACCGCCAGCAGACGAGGAAGCGGAAGAATGGTGAAAAGTACCATATGTTTTCCTGCGCCACCACGAACACCTGTGGCAACAACAGCATCCATGAGGACGACCTCCAGAGGCTTTCCGCCGAAGCCATGGGGCTTGATGCATTCGATGCATCGGCTTTTTCTGAGAGGATTGACCATGTTGTGATTTCCAAAGGCGGCAGGATCGCATTCCATTTCAAAGATGGCGGGATCCATGAGGCTTCCTACAGCACTAAGCGCAGGGCGCAGCCATGGACGGAAGAACGCCGGGAAAAACAGGCAAAGGCGATCAGGGACAGCTTTACCGGGGAACGGCGGCAGAAGATGAGTGAAAGCATGAAGCGTCTCAGGAAGGAGCGTGGGGACGGATGGCGAAGAGAGTGACGACAATACCCGCGACGGTAAAAAAATATACGGCTGAGCCGCTGGCCGGGACGAAAAAGCGGCGCGTAGCGGGATATGCCCGTGTCAGCACCGACCATGAGGATCAGGTCACAAGCTACGAGGCGCAGGTGGACTATTATACCAGTTATATCCATGGGCATGATGATTGGGAATTTGCCGGGATATATACAGATGAAGGCATCAGCGCAACTTCCACCAAAAAACGGGAAGGCTTTAAAACCATGATTGCCGACGCGAAAGCCGGAAAAATAGACCTCATCATCACGAAGTCGGTCAGCCGTTTTGCGAGGAACACAGTAGACAGCCTTACGACAGTCCGGGAACTGAAGGATAGGGGGATTGAGATATATTTCGAGAAAGAGAATATCTGGACTTTGGATTCCAAGGGAGAGCTGCTGATCACCATCATGTCCTCGCTGGCGCAGGAGGAGAGCCGCTCCATTTCAGAAAATGTTACCTGGGGGCAGAGAAAGCGGTTTGCCGATGGAAAAGTCAGTTTCGCATACAGCCGGGTTCTTGGCTTGGATAAAGGGCCGGACGGCAGGATTGTGGTAAATCCGCAGGAAGCTGAAACAGTGAGGCTGATATTCAGCTTATTCCTTGAAGGGCTTTCTCCCCATTCCATTGCGGCGGAGCTTACCAAGCGTGGCATCAAGACACCGGGCGGGAAAGATGTGTGGAACCAGCAGACGGTGCGTCGGATGCTTTCCAACGAAAAATATAAAGGAGATGCCCTTCTCCAGAAAGAATTCACGGTGGATTTCTTGAATAAGAAGACGAAAAAAAATGAGGGTGAAGTTCCGCAGTATTATGTGGAGGGAAACCACGAAGCCATCATCAATCCTACAGTTTTCGATATGGTGCAGGTGGAGCTGGAAAAACGGAAACGGGGCAGCTCCCGGTATAGCGGTGTCAGTATCTTTTCCAATAAGATTAAATGCGCTGACTGCGGCGGATGGTTTGGCTCCAAGGTCTGGCATTCCACAGATAAGTACCGCAGGGTCATTTACCAATGTAACAGCAAATATAAGGATAAAAAGTGCGAGACTCCCCATGTGACGGAAGAAGAGGTCAAAGCGGCATTCCTATCCGCCTATAACAAGCTGGTTTCTGAAAAAGAAGAAATTGTAGCGAATGCGGAAACTATCCGGGAGACACTTTGTCGGACGGATGCGCTGGAGGAAGAGAAGCGCAGATTGGAAAACGACATGGCGGTGTTGGCGGGGATGGTGCAGAGTGCCATAGATGAGAACGCCCGTATAGCGCAAGACCAGGGGGAATACCAGGAACGCTATAATGGGCTGGTGGAGCGGTATGATACGTCTAAAGCACGGTACGATGAGGTTGCCAGACCCATTACGGAAAAGGAAGCGCAAAATGAGCGGCTGGCAGGCTTCATCAAAATTTTGAAGGCTCAGGATGGAGTCATTGCTGAATTTGATGAAAGGCTATGGAGCAGCATGGTGGATTTCGTGACGGTTGGCAGGAATAAGGAAATGGCGATGACTTTCCGGGACGGTACGAAGATAACAGCATAAAAAATATGATAAATATGGCACTCGGCTACGGTCGAGTGTTTTTTGTGTGAGATTGAAAATTAGCTAGACTTGCGTTATAATAAATCGTACAAAAAAGGCAATTTATTTTAGCTTATAACGAGCGAGATGGAATCAATGCTGAAGAACAATATTGAGGTCGATGTAAAAGTAAAGTGTATAGAAGCAGAGACCACACAGGCACGGCTTGTCGAGGATGTGGGTACCACTCCGTCCTATGTGAATCGTTTGATAAAGAAAAACGAGAAGATTGTAAATAAAACTTTTATTTAAATGTTGGAGTCATTGGGTTACGATATCGAATTAACATATGTAAAGCGCAAGGAGGAATAAAGCATGAGCGGTGATTTGTATAGACTTATCCCAGAGGAGGGCAAGCATCTTGCTGAGGCTCATGATACAAAAGGAGCCTACCGGGGAGTATATCTTGATGATAATACCAATAAACCATCTGGAGCAGGAGAGATTATTAAAATTGAAGACGATAAATGTGAAGACTACGATAATGATTCCGTTAGGAATGAAATGGATGGAGATGTAGCGGCAATAGCAGGGTTAATTGCTATTGGCATTGGAATAGGTGTTGCCGCAACAAAGGCATATCCGCATGTTAAGGAATGGGTTGGTAATACGGCTGTTCCTGGGATGAAAAAGTTTTGGTACAAAATTCGTAACAAGGATACTGCTATATCGATGGTTACTGATGAAACAGTTTCTGTATCAATGGATGTAGTCTCTGCTCAAGACTTTGCCGATAACGTAGATGTGGTGTTAGATGAGTATCGGAAAAATATGAGCAGTAAAGAAGCACAGGTTCATCTTTTAAACATTATGAGTTGTGCCATGTATATGGCGAGTGAGATTAGAAAAATTTCGAATGTTGTTGTTAATAACGAAGTGATAGGTGAGGAACGTCTTCTTGAGTGGAAGTTTGCAATGGAAAAATTGACTACTCAAACGGTTACGGATAGTATTAATCGAATTTTAGAGGGAAATGTATTATCAATGAATGAAACGGATATGCAACGAATAGCTGTGCTGATGGGTGACACTATGATTACTAACGGCGTATATGTTCCAATAAAAAACGAAAAGGTCAAAGAAGCATTAAGGCTGACAGAGTAATGAGATAACCGGGAGGTATTGTTATGGCAGTACGTGGAAAGAGTATAAATTTGTTTTTGATGGATGGGGACGCTGGGGGAAGGATAAAATGTACCCTTGCGAACTGGACAGGTGTTGCCTATAAGATTCCGAGAACAGCATTGGATAAATGTAAAGAACGTGATGATTTAAAACAAAGTGGGGTTTATTTTTTGTTTGGTATTTCTGATGAAACAGGAAAGGGTGTTGTTTATATCGGGCAGGCTGGGGCGAGAAAAAATGGCGAGGGTATCTTGAATCGTTTGCAGGAACACAAGCGAAGTCCTGAAAAGGATTATTGGACAGAAGCAATCGTGTTCACCACATCGAATAATTCTTTCGGGCCTACGGAAATAAGTTATCTTGAGAATCGTTTTTGTAATCTTGCTATAGAAGCAAATCGTTATGAAGTCAAAAATGGGAATGATCCTACTTCTGGTAATATTACCGAGGAGAAGGAAAGTGAGATGGAGGAATTTATTGACTATGCTGAAGTAATTATGGGGACTCTCGGACATAAGCTGTTTGAGCCGATAAGCAAGCCAACCGTAAAAAAACAAGATGGCTTCACCATATCGGAGGATACAGTCAGACTCCATCTAGAACGTACAATAAAGAATGTGGGAAGGGTTGAGGCAAGCGGCACACAAACAACGGAAGGATTTGTAGTTCTTCAGGGTAGTCATATTTCTCTTGTGGATGATGATACAATACCTTCTGTTATTAAAGAACGGAGAAAGAAAGCTCTAATTGATGAGCAAGGCATATTGCAGGAAGATATGTTATTTACCAGTCCCTCTTACGCAGCAATGTTTGTTATTGGGAAGAGTGCAAATGGTTTGACTAGCTGGAAAAACACAAATGGGCAAACCTTAAAATCGCTCGAATCTATAGAGGAATGATGATTAGATATAAGGGAATGTTAAAGAGATAGAAATTTATCATTATTTACGGGGGTGTTGGAATGTTCAACCAAAATCAAATATACAATATTTTTAATCAACAACAGATACAGGCACAATTGCAGCAAAGGCAACAGCAGTATCATAATCAGCAAATGTGGAAAGTGACTGATTGTGCAAGGAAGTTAGATGAGTTTCTTAAAAGTGCGGAGGAAATAGATATTCAATATCAACAGCTTGCTTTTGCTGAATGTTGTGCAGTATTAGGGAAACATATGCAAAAATAAAAATTATGCATGAGTCACTTGCCTTACTTGCCAATTGTTAATCCGGGTGCAAATGCACCCGGTGCGTGTTCATCGTTACCACAGTACAGATTTGAAAAAGTTACATTGTATCATTTTAGTAACGGCAACCGATCAGGCGTGTGGCACAGGAGGTATGCTTTCGACAGCATATAGCTATCTCAAGCATTACAATCCCTCTGCGGATGTGCGGTTGTTTGGGCAGGAGATGATGGGGCAATCTTATGCGGTAGGTCTGGCGGAGATGCTGATTAAAGGACAGAATGCCGAGAATTTTCGTCATGCTGATACCTTAAAAGAGGACTGTTTTGAAGGTACAAAGATGCGATTCTTAATTGAGAATCCGCCTTTTGGTACACCGTGGTCCGGGAAAGATGCAAAGACAGGACAGGAAGATGCTGTAAATGCTGAATATGCAAAAAGATTTCATGGACGGTGGGGCGCAGGTCTTCCGAGCGGCGGCGATTCACAGCTTTTATTTTTACAGTCAGCGGTTGCAAAGCTGGATGACCAACAGGGAAGGGCAGCCATCATTGAAAATGGTTCTCCGCTTTTTACAGGCGGTACGGCATCAGGGGAATCACAGGTAAGAAGATGGTTATTGGAGAATGATTTGATTGAGGCGATCATCCAGATGCCGACAGAATTGTTTTACAATACAGGCATCAGTACTTATGTGTGGATATTGTCAAAAAACAAAAGAAAAGAGAGAATAGGAAAGATTCAACTTATAGACGCTTCCGGTATCTGTCATAAACTGTGCAAGCCTTTGGGCAACAAGAAAAATGAATTTAGTCCGGAGGACAGAAAGAAGATAACAGAGTTATATGCCGATTTTACAGAAAATGAGTACAGCAAGATTTATGATAATACGGAGTTTATTTACAAAGAGTATGCAGTAATGCAGCCTTTACAGAGAAGCTATTCTATTACAGAGGATAGTATACAGGCAATGCTGCGGCAGGGTACACTAAAAAATCTGTGGGATGAAATAAAAGTAGCGCAGTTGGAGGAATTGGGAACTGCGATTACAGGGAAAGAACAGAAAGCGCTTGATAATTTTTATAAGAACAAGCCAGTGTATGATGCAATTCTTGATGCACTGCAATCATCGGTATCCAATCAAAAATGGTTTTCTCCTGATGAATTTATGCCAGTGATAACAAAAATTCTTTCGAATGTAGCAGATAATAAGATAATACAGAAGATTGCGGATGGTCTTTCAGTTATGGACAAGGAAGCGGTAATTCAGAAGGATAAGAAAGGGAACATTCTGTTTGATAAGTCTACGAAAGATACGGAAATCGTAAAGGTAGAAGAAGATATTGATACATATATGCAAAGGGAAGTGCTGCCTCATATACCAGATGCAGTAGCATTCTGGGAAGAGAATCTTGAAACAAAGAATCCTGTTATCAGGACAGGTGCGGAGATTCCCTTTACAAGGTATTTTTATAAGTATCAGCAGCCGACACCGAGCAAAGAATTAGAAATCAAATTTAATGAAATAGATAAAGCTGTTAGTGAGCGTGTTACAAAACTATTTGGGGGTAGATGAAGTGTCTGAAATGAAAGATAGCGGATTTCAATGGATAGGTATGATTCCTGCTAATTGGAAATATGAACGCGGTAAGTATATTTTGGAATATATTCAAAAGCCAATAAAAGAGAATGATGGTGTTATAACATGCTTTCGTGATGGCGAAGTGACCCTTAGAAGTAAGCGAAGAGAAGAGGGTTTTACTATAGCTGATAAAGAGATAGGCTATCAAGGGATAGATGTTGGAGATTTAGTGGTTCATGGAATGGATGGTTTTGCAGGAGCAATAGGCATATCGGATTCTCGTGGAAAAGCGTCGCCTGTATTAAATGTTTTAGACACGAAACAAAATAAGAAATATATCATGTATTTTTTGCGTAGTATGGCATATAATAACGTATTTTTAGCGTTGGCAACAGGTATCCGTGTTCGTTCTTGTGATTTAAGGTGGAATAAACTTGCGGAATTGTATTATCCGATACCATCATTAGATGAGCAAAATAGAATAGTTGAGTTTTTAGATGTAAAGTGTGCAGAAATAGATGCGCTATTTAAGGATATTCAAACGGAAATTGATATATTGGAAGAGTACAAACGCTCTGTAATCACAGAAAAAGTGACAAAAGGATTAAATCCAGATGTTACAATGAAGGGTAGTTGTATTGAATGGATAGATATGATTCCTGCCCATTGGAAATTTGAGCGCGGTAAGTATATTTTGAAATATATTCAAAAGCCAGTAAAAGAGAACGATGGTGTCATAACCTGTTTCCGTGATGGTGAAGTGACCCTTAGGAGCAAGCGGAGAGAAGATGGTTTTACTATGGCTGATAAAGAAATAGGTTATCAGGGAATAGATGTCGGGGATTTAGTGGTTCATGGAATGGATGGTTTTGCAGGAGCAATAGGCATATCGGATTCTCGTGGAAAAGCATCACCAGTACTAAATGTTTTGAATACAGAACAGAATAAAAGATATGTTATGTATTTTCTGCGTAGCATGGCATATAATAATGTATTTTTAGCATTAGCAACTGGTATTCGCGTCCGTTCTTGTGATTTAAGATGGAATAAAATTGCAGAATTGTATTATCTGATACCGCCATTAAAAGAGCAAAATAAAATAGTTGAGTATTTGGATGAAAAGTGTGCAGAAATAGATTCTATAATTGAAACAAAAAAAGAACAATTAACAGTTCTTGACGGATATAAAAAAGCAATCATATATGAATATGTAACAGGAAAGAAAGACGTTCATACATAAAAGCAACGTTTATCAAAAAACAAAAATTAATAATGGGCTTGACATTATTTAGGAAGGAACTAAGACATGAATAACATCTTATCCGAAAAAGAATACCAGAAATACATACTGGAACGGCTTTCTGAAAATGGGTATGAGATAAAGCCGTCTGCCAGTTATGACCGTTTTTTCGCAATAGACAAGGAGGCACTTTTTCGGTTTCTGAATACAACACAGCCTGATGAAATGGATGCGCTCAGAAAAGTATACAAGACAGATTTGGAAAACACGATTATCGGCGTTATCAATGCGGAAGAAACGAAGACAAGAGGAAGCAGACTGGATGTATTGAAACATGGGGTAGAAATTGCAAACCACAGGCTGGAGCTTATGTATACAAAACCGGCAACCACATTCAACCCTGCGCTTAATAAGCTATATGAGCAGAATAATTTTTCTGTGTCAGAAGAAGTCTGGGCAAGTGACAAGGAAAGGATAGACCTTGTAATCTTTTTAAATGGTCTGGCAATCATGACATTTGAGTTGAAATGTAATGCGGCGGGGCAGTCCTATCAGGATGCAATTTATCAGTACCGAACACAGCGTGACCCAAAGACAAGGCTTTTCAGGTGGAAAGCAGGGGCGTTGGTGGATTTTGCAATGGATTCGGAACAGGTCTATATGACTACGAAGCTGGACGGAGTATCAACGTTTTTCCTGCCCTTTAACATGGGAAAGGGAGAGGGCATTGATACAGGAGCAGGAAATCCGATTTATGAAGATAAATACAGCGTGTCCTATATGTGGGAAGATATTCTGCAAAAAGACACGCTGATTGAGATACTTAGTAAATTTATGTTCATTGAAGTCAAGGAAAAGAAAGACCCTGTGACAGATAAAATGAAACGCTCTGAAACGGTCATTTTTCCAAGATACCATCAGTTAGATGTTATCAGGAAGACATTGGCAGAGGTTGTGGCAACAGGTTCCAGCCAAAATTATCTGATACAGCATTCCGCAGGATCGGGCAAGACCAATTCCATTGCATGGCTGGCGCACAGACTGGCATCTCTGCACGATAAAGAGAACAAAATCATATTTGATAATATTATTATATGTACAGACAGGGTAGTTGTGGACAGGCAGCTCCAGCAGGCGGTAATGGGAATTGAACATAAGGCAGGGATGATTCGGGTTATGGATGAAAAGTGCAATTCCAATGACCTTGCGCTTGCGATTCAGGGAAATACGAAAATTATCGCCACTACAATACAGAAATTCCCGTACATTGTTGATAGTGTAAAGGGGCTGAAAAATAAAAAGTTTGCAGTTATTATAGATGAGGCTCATTCGTCTACTGCAGGTAAGAACATGGCAGCGGTAACAATGACGCTCGGCAATGGAGATAAATTGGTATATGATACGGAGGATATGATTGTTGACCAGATTTCCAAACAAGGAAAACAGGCGAATGTTTCCATGTTTGCTTTTACAGCAACGCCAAAGCCTACAACAATACAGCTTTTCGGACGGGAGAATACAAAGGGACAGAAAGAGGCATTTCATTTTTATACGATGAAACAGGCGATAGAAGAGGGCTTTATTCTGGATGTGTTGGATAATTACTTAAATTATGAAACTTATTACAAGCTGAATAAGGAAATTGAGGAAGATCCTACCTTGCAGACAAATGAAGCCAAAAGACAGATTGCCCGGTTTATTCAGCTCCATGAAGTAAATATAGGGCAGAGGGTAGAGATTATTATTGAGCATTTCAGAACCTCGGTCATGCAGGAGCTGGGTGGACGCGCAAAGGCTATGGTTGTAACAGAATCAAGGGCGGGGGCAGTCAAATACAGACAGGCTTTTGAAGATTATACAAAGAAAAAAGGTTATACGAATATTCGTGCTTTGGTGGCGTTTTCCGGCAAGGTGACGCTGGAGGATAAAGAATATACAGAAGCAGGAATGAATGGCATATCAGAGAAAAATCTGCCTGACGAGTTTGACAAGGACGAGTATCAGGTACTCCTGGTTGCGGATAAATACCAGACAGGATTTGACCAGCCGAAACTGTGTGCCATGTATATCCTGAAAAAGCTGCATGGGGTGACTGCGGTACAGACACTTTCCAGACTGAACCGTATCTGCCCGCCTTATGAGAAGAAGACATTTGTGCTGGATTTTGTCAACAAATATGAGGACATCGTGGCGGCTTTTTCCAAATATTACACAAAGACAGTTCTTTCCAATTCGGTTACGCCCCGCGCAATTTATGATATTGAAGCGAAGATAGACGGATACTTTTTCTTAGACCCTGCCGATGTGGAATCCTTTAATAAAGTATTGTATGAATCGGCACATACTGCGAAGGATAAAAAGCAGATGACTTTTTATTTGCAAAAAGCAAAACGTGTGATAGACGGCTTTGCAGACGATAAGAGAGGGCAGATAGTATTAGACATCAGGCATTTTATCAGGTTTTATGAATTTCTGTTACAGGCTTCCTGCTTTGAGGATGTGGAGCTGCACAAGAAATATAATTTCCTGTCCTATTTGATAGTATATATCAGGATTAATCATGGAGGGGGAGGCTATAATCTTGATGGCATGATTAAGGCATCTGAATTCCTTCAGAAAAAAAGCGAGGAACACAAAAAAAGCGATATAACCGCAAGTCCTGTGATGAAGCTGCCCACAGCATATGATATTGTATTGAGTCCTGCAAAGGAAGAGCGCCTTTCACAGATTATCAGAGAGATAAACAGCAGGACAGGCAGACAATATGACAATGATGTTGCAATCAAGGCAGCATTGCAGATTCGGGATATTATGAAAAAGTCCGGGGAACTAAAAACCAATGCAAAGAATAATTCGGAACAGGATTTTGAATTTGCGTATTTTGACCATGTGGATGATGCGCTGATAGATGGATTGGAGCAGAATCAGGATTTCTTTACCCTGCTTTTGCAGAATGATGAAATTAAACATGAAGTGCTGGGGCTGTTTTTGAGTGATACTTATCATAGTTTGCGGAATAGGGAAGATGTGGGAAGTGGGATTGTATATCAATATGAGTATACGACGCCGATGATGGTTGCGGAAAAGCCTGTGGATTATGGGACTAAGGAAGAATAACAAGATATAATGTATCGTTAGAGCATAGATAACTGCGAAATACATAGGGAAAGTCTTATAATATTTAAATTTTGAATTCGCTACACACTGTGTAGCGAATTGGAAGGAGTGCAGAAGTGTCAAAATTAGATTTGATAGACAGTGAAGAAGAACGTCAGTTTTACAGAGATATTCACGAGATATTGGAACATGCAAAAAATACAGCCTATGCGGCAGTTAATGATATTATGACCTATGCTTATTGGGATATTGGAGAGAGAATTGTTGAACAGGAGCAAAAAGGGGCGTCTAAGGCAAAATATGGCTCATATCTGATAAAGAGACTGGCACAAGAGCTTTCGGGTGAATATGGTTCGGGTTTTTCTGTTGCAACTATTAGAAATTGCAGACAGTTATATTTGACATTTTCAAAAGAATCATATGGTTATTCAATGCTTGGAAAAGTTCATTGGTCTCATCTTAGAACTATAATGAGGCTGGATGATGAAGATGAACGCAATTTCTATTTGAATGAAACCGCAAATGAATATTGGTCTGTAAGGGAGCTGGAACGTAATATAAAATCTCCCTTTTCGGAATTGTGTACCCAGATAATATGAGCCTATAAATATACATTACGGGTGACAGGCAAATATTTTGTATTCAAATATTAAATCAGGTTTTGGGGAGGTGTGACCATGATTTTACAAAATGAAATATGTCACATTGAAATCAATATTGACGAAACATATACCGTTGACTCGGTAGATAATCGCCATTACGATGTAACATTGAATCCAGAACATTATCGGCACAACGATTTGTCAAAAACACTGTCAATTCATATTGGCTTGTATGCAAGAGAATTTCAAGTAGCACTGATTGGACCGTATCATTCATATGATTTGGACTGTGCCGTTCTGCAAGATGACATTCTTACAGTTCTACAAGACAATATGATAACGCAGATAAAGATTACCGATGCCTATATAATTCGTCATGTTGTGCTGGACTGTTTGGGTTGTAACTTTGCAATTTATAAAGTTGAAAAGGGATATGTTATCTATGGAGAAATTGAAATAATGATGTTGGACTTGGATTTTAAGAAACAATGGTCATTTTCTGGAAAAGATATATTTGTTTCTATTTCAAATAGAGAACCATTTACAATACGTGAAAACTTGATTTGCCTGTACGATTTTGAGAATAACTACTATGAAATAGATTTTAATGGAAAGCAAATCATATAGCTTCCGTGAGTTGTTAAGCGGATGCAAAAGCAGTAATTATATGCACGAATTTGTATTATATTTCAAGCGTTGTGCAGTAGGAACACTTTTCCGAAAAGGGAGTATAAAATCAGGTTATTATAAGCGTATTCTTTCAACACAGTTTCCGGATAAAGCAGGACAAACACCCAAATTTGTAAAAGATCCATATGTTTTGGAGTTTATGGGTATCAGCAATCCTGATAAAATCATTGAAAAAGATGTTGAAAGTGCAATTATCAGCCATTTGCAGAAATTTTTGCTGGAAATGGGTAAAGGATTTTGCTTTGTGGACAGGCAGATGCATATTTGCACTGAAACATCAGATTTTTATATCGATTTGGTGTTTTATAATTATATTTTAAAGTGCTTTGTGTTGATAGACCTGAAAAGCCATAAGCTGACGCATCAGGATATCGGGCAGATGGATATGTATATTCGTATGTTTGATGACTTGAAGAAACAAGAAGATGATAATCCGACGATAGGTATTATCTTCTGTACGGACAAAGACGAAACGATGGTAAAATATTCTGTTTTAAATGAAAGCGAACAGATGTTTGCGTCTAAGTATATGACAGTTCTGCCGACTGTGGAGGAATTGCAAAATGAGTTAGAGAGAAATCAGATAATGTATAATGAGAAGAAAAGTCTGGAATAATTTGCTATCCGTATCATTAAGAGGTGAAGAATAATAGCAGATACATTGGAAATCAGCCTATATTTTACGATTGAGGACATACAGAGAATTTAAGAATACAAATCTGATTAAAAAAATAGAAATTTATATTTGAATGTAGAATTAACGTGTGATACACTAATTGAGATATCAGCACTCAATACAAACGAGTGCCAACAAAAAAGGGAAGGTGGAATACAATGAGTTTACAGAAATATTTTAAAGGGTTTAATGAGAAAACACCAGTTTACAACTTTTATAAATGATAGCCCTTTTGTTGGACAAGATATTTCAGGACTCTTATAAGAACAGATGATTTTATCATACTTTCGCTCTTTTTCACGAAAGTGGCAAAAAATACTTCCTGCCTTATCTGCTCACTGAGCGCAAACCTGAAATCCTGTACGCTTCCATTACGGTATTTTGAAAACGCCCCTTCCTGATATGGCAGCAGTTTCATTGCACAGTAAGCTATGTTGATTAAATTGATCAGCATTTCAATCCCTTTCCGGCTGCGTAACATGTAACTGCATAATGGCCAGAAGGTTTTCTGCTCATAATAGCTAACTTCAATGTTCCATCTGAATGAGTATAGAAACAAGGGGATGTAATCCATCCATGAACTCCCCGCCTGGTTTAAGGGGGCTTTTTCCTGCCATGCACAAAAAATCTGCACCTGTGTTGGGAATACCGTGCTGAAGAACAGGCGTCTGGAACCGCCTTCCTTCTCTGTGGCTGTCACATAGGCAAGAACTTCCCTTGTGCCGAAAATATTTGTATAGAAATCAAAAGCAGGATTAATGTCTGGGCAGTGGGAGCGGAGCAAGTTTCAAAATAATTGTAAAAATATTTATAAAGTCTACCAATTAAAGTTTTTTCATTGTATAATAAGTTTGTCGTACAGGGTCACTTTCCTTTGTAATGTTTTGGTCAAATTCATTATACAACAGAAAGTCCTGTGCGGCATTTTTTTATTAAAAAAGTTGTAAACTGGTGTTGATATAACTTGAAGGCAGGTTATTGGGTTAAGCCAGTGTTTATCTTGCAACATGCCCAAAGTGACTAAGTTGTAATAATGAGAATTTTGAAAAATGGTAATTTGCTACACAGCGTGTAGCGAATTGGAAAGAACGAGGGAAATAAGTATGACAGAACATCAATGGAAAGAATTATCAAAGTATTTTTTAGATAATGGAAATCGAAAGTTATCTACAGAAGATAAAGAGAGAATAAAATTGGCAATAGATCAAGCAAATAATTTAAATGAGTTGCTACAAGTAGCGTTCGCTAGTTTGACTATTGATGCATATAGGTGATTATTGTAAATCTGTGGTATGGGTACATTTTGGATACACCAGCTCTAAAACCATATGAATGAGAGATGGAATCGTATCAAAAAGATGCGGTTTCAAAAGAAAAAGTAATGTAAAATAGGACTTGCAACGAACTGGAAAAAGAGTTCGAATAAACAAAAATGTTTAAGAAAACCAGTGTTTATGCGGGTTTGCGGACTTTGGAAAGGTCTTTTGATAACAAATTGATAACAGTTGTTTGAGCGAGATTATTCTTACTGTCAAGTGGTTTGTTGGTGGGGGAATGATTGAAAAGTGGTTTGGACGGCTGAAATAAATCCATATTATTATGCCCTTAGCTGTGGGTAGGAACTCATGGCTAAGGGCGTTTTTTGTCGTGTTTTTTAATTGATGAATGGGGGTGATGATTAAAGTGTTTTTTCCATAATGTAATTCGTCAAGGGGATATTTGACCTGATTACCTGTTGTTCCTTAATTGTGTTATATCCCCTGTGAAGAAAAAACGGCTTTGCAGTGATGGAAGCATGGGTGGTTATTTTGCTTATCCCAAAAGCGTGTTCCAGTTTATCGCAGATAGCGGTGGCAATCCCTTGGCTTTGATAGTCCTTGTGGACATACAGCCTGTCGAGATAGCCTGTCCTGTCAATATCGCCAAATCCTGCTATGATGCCGCCTTTTATGGCGACAAGCGTAAAATGCTCGGATAATGATTGATTCCATTCATTTATGTTTACATTGCCAGTTGCCCAGACATTTAACTGTTCGTCTGTATAATCTTTGGCATTTATGGAATGGACAGTCTGATAAAACAGCTCCGCTAAATATTTACAGTCCGAGGGGCGGTATTCTCTGATAATCACGTTTTTTACACCTTCCAATCTGGCTTGGTTAGTCTGGCAGCTTGTCTTTGAACGCTTCGGCTAAAGCATCGCTCAATTCCTTAGAGGGGGCTTTCGCCCAATGCTGCGTAGTGTCAAACTTCGGGTAATTGTACCGCCACTGGTCGTAATCTTCCTTGCTGATTTCCTCGGCAGAGAGCTTTGCAGCCTGTTCCTGCCAAGCGCAGAGCATTTTCAGCAGTTCGGCGGCATCCTTGTTTTTGTCTTTGCTGACTTTTAAGCAGACTACCCCGTCTGTTTCGCTGATGGTAAGTCTGTATATGTCTTCAAGGGCAAATAAGGTGTGCATAAGACCGATGTAGCTGTCAATGTCGGGTATGTCCAGAGCCTGCGGCGCAACGTCCAGAGCCTGTGCCAGTGCAGCCGTCAAGTCTGCCTTTGGCTTGCGTGAGCCAGTTTCGTACTGCGCCAGACGGACATCTGCTGATTTTTCGGGAAAACCGACAAGCATTCCGAGGTATTTCTGTGTCATGCCCCGCATGATGCGGAAAAAATGTATTCTTTCGCCAATCGCCATAATGTTTCACTCCTTGTTCGTATGTTTATAAGGAGTATAGCATATATGTTTAGAGAAAGTCAAGCGTAAGCAAAACAAAAAAGTTTAATATTTTCTCGCAAACCTATTGACAGTAGCAAAAATATTTAGTATTATGAATTAAGCAAAAACGCTTAGAAACAGAAAGGAGAGGTTGTATGGACAACAAATTTATCCGTGTGGACGAGGTGGCGCAGGAGCTTTCCGTATCAAAGCCTTATGCCTACAAGCTCATCAAAAAACTGAATGATGAGTTGAAGGAGCAGGGGTTTATCACGATTGCGGGACGTGTCAACCGCCAGTATTTTCAAGAAAGGTTTTACGGGGCAGGAGAAAAACAAGGAAAGGAGATGGAGTAAATGCCAGTATTTAAGAACGAGGGCAACGGCACATGGTATGTGATGGCAAGGTATGTAAACTGGAAAGGGGAGCGGAAACAGAAGTGTAAGCGTGGATTTGCTACAAAACGGGAGGCGCAGGAATGGGAGCGGAAGTTTCAGCTACAAAATTCTGCTGACCTTGACATGGACTTTGAAGCCTTTACTGAGCTTTATAAGAACGATGTAAAAAATCGTCTGAAAGAGAACACTTGGCTGACAAAGGAGCATATCATTCGGACGAAGATTCTCCCGTACTTCGGGAAGATGAAGATTAGCGGGATTGGCACAAAGGAAATCATTGCATGGCAGAATGAGCTGCTTGCCTACCGTGACGAAAAACGCAATCCCTATTCGCAGACGTATTTGAAAACAGTTCATAATCAGCTTTCCGCAATATTTAACCATGCGGTGCGCTATTACGACCTCCGCTCCAACCCTGCGGCAAAAGCGGGGAACATGGGGAGCGAGGAACACAAGGAAATGCTGTTCTGGACAAAAGAGGAATATAAGAGGTTTGCGGATGAAATGATGGACAAGCCAGTTTCCTTTTACGCCTTTGAAATGCTCTACTGGTGCGGAATCCGAGAGGGGGAATTATTAGCCCTGACCGCCGCAGATTTTAGTTTTGATAAGGAGACGGTCACGATTAACAAATCCTATCAACGCCTGCATGGGGAAGATGTGATTACCTCTCCGAAAACGAGAAAGAGCAACCGCACAATTAAGATGCCGAAGTTTCTATGTGAGGAAATGCAGGAGTATATCGGTATGCTGTACGGTTTAAAAAAGAAAGACCGCATTTTCACGGTAACAAAAAGTTATCTCCATCACGAGATGGACAGGGGCGCAAGAGCCGCAGGGGTAAAGCGTATCAGGATTCACGATTTGCGCCACCCTTATGTCAAGCCCACGACAAAAAAATATTTATTTTTTCTTGTTCCCATGATCCAGCTTTCTTGATAGGGATTTTGCCGCCTCCCGTTTCTGTTCGGCGGCCAAAAAAGCATGAAGTCGTTCCTTTTCTTCCGGCAGCATACAGCCAAAAGTTGTGCTGCCTTTTCTGTAATAAAATGCAATTCGCATAATCAATCCCTTTTCCTCATTTGTGAGCTGCCAAACTGTCCCTTATCTTAAATTCAACATCCACCCGTTTATCAGGGTAAACATAAATCTTATCAATCAGAAGATCAACCAATTCCAAAGACAGCCCATTGCTTTCCGTCAGCATCCGGGAAATATCTATCTGCTGGCGCTGGTGCTGCCGTTCTTCCTGTTCGGCTTCAAGACGGGCCATGACAACCGCTTTGGTATTCTGCACTTCCAACAGCCTTTCACTGATCTGCTCTTTTTGCTCCTTGTATTTCGGGAGCGGAATCCCCCCGGAAACAAGCGATTCATACAGCTTCCGTTTTTCTTCCTGCAGTTCAAAAATCTGCCGGTCAAAGTCAGCTTGACGTAAAGCAACGGTATCTACCTTACGGAGATCCGCTAAGCTGTCAAAGCCAAATGCTACCTGGAACTGTTTGCACAGTAATTCATAAACAAGCTGGTTCAGTTCTTTTTCCCGGATATGAATGTTATAGCAGTCCAGTGAAGGAATCGTGCTGGAAAAGCGGCACCGGTAAGATGTCCCGTTTGCCAGGTGCAGGGCATGTTTACAGCATCCACAGATAACCTTCCCACGCAGGAGATAGTTGTGCTTTTTCCTGTTTGGAATCTTAAAACGCTGAATAGAGGCATTGGCCTTTGAAAAGATTTCCTCATTCACCAGCGGTATATGATGGTCCGGTATTTTGATCCAGTCGCTTTCCGCTTTGCTCCGCATCTTGTGGCCGCCAATTTCCGTAACCTCTCTTTTGCCAATCACATAAGTGCCCATATATCGTTCGTCAGCAAGAATCCGAAGCACCGTAGAATTGCACCACATTCCGTGAGTTCTTGAAACATCGTGTGTCTTAATTCCTTTTCGGGCCTTATGTTCTCCGGGCGTGGGAATCTGCTGACGGGAAAGCTCCCGTGCAATATCGGCTGCGTTCATGCCATTTACGGCATATTCAAAAATTTTCTGGACTACTTCGGAAGTCTCCGGGTCCGGCACCATCCGTCCGTTTTCCCCTTTGCGATAACCGTAAGGGCAGATTTTACTTTGGTATTCGCCACGCTGGAATTTCAGGTATTTGGCCGTTTTGGTCTTTACCGACATATCACGGCTGTAATACTCACTGATTAAATACTTGAAGGCGACTTCCATACCTCCGGTATCACCTTTTAACTTTTGGGTGTCAAAATCATCATTGACAGAGATAAAGCGGGTATGGAACAGCGGAAATACCCGCTCGATAAAGTAGCCGGTTTCCAAACTGTTGCGACCAAACCGGGAAAAATCTTTTACCATGATACAGTCAATCCGATTGGCCCGTACCAGATCAAGTAATTCCTGCACCGCAGGGCGTTCGAAGTTTGCCCCGCTGTACCCGTTATCTACAAACTCCATAAGTTCCGCATTGGCATATTCAGGCAGTTCAGAGGCATATTCCCGAAGGATGCTTCGCTGGCTGGAAATACTCATACTATCTGTTTTGGCGTCCTCCAAAGAAAGACGGATATAAAGAGCAATCATATACTTTTTCATTCTGCCGCCGCCTCCTTAAACGCCTCAAATTCCGTGCGGAATGTAAATTTTACATCTACCTGTTTATTCGGGTAGACCGTGATCCGCTCAATCAAACGCTCAATGAGGGCGGCAGTCAGGGAGCCTCCGGCCAAAAGTTCCTGCTCGTCTTTTTCCAGGTTCTTGCACTTTTCGGCCTGTTCCTGACGGACGGCAGACTGGTTTTCATAAAAGGAAAGCTCTTTTTGGGCCGCCTGCATCTGTTCTTCGTAAGTCGCTTTCAAAACGAAATATTCTTCGCTGTCAATCGCTCCGTTCATCAGACTTTCATAAAGAGTTTGCAAAAACTCACGGCTTTGGCTAAGCTGTAACTTTGCCCGGTTGATTTTCTCACGGGTAGCAGCCTCTTTTTCCTGCTTTTGAATGTTGTCGTTCAGAAGCAGCGCATAATCCCCCAGGACGGCGGCTAATTCCCTTTTAAGAATGTCCAGCACCGTTGCGATCAGCTCGGTTTCGCTGATGGAAACACCAGCGCATTTATCTTTATGTACCCTGGTAGGGGTCAGGCAGTGGAAGCGATATGAACCATTGCATTGTTGGCGCTGTCGGTGCAGGCTTCTCCCGCAGTCTCCACAGAAAATCCGCCCCTTGAAAATATTGGGCGTATATGGAATAACCGGATGCCTCTTGCTTTCCTCGGCCACTTCTGCCCGGTACTTCTGGACAGCATCAAAAATCTCTCTGGAAACAATAGGCTCATGGGTGCCAGTAACCACAATCAGGTTTTCCTCGCCTGCGGGCACCTGCCGATGAAGAACGGTTTTGGTCCGCCCCTGTACCATGTCACCAGTATACTTATCTTCCTGCAAAATCTTAGAAACCGTCCAGGTCTGCCAGTAACCACGACCAGCCAATGCCTGATGGGTGATCTCTCCGGTCTGCATTTTATACTTTCCTGGGGAGGGATAGCCACCCTCATTAAGAAGCAATACAATCCGATTGAGAGGGACTTTTTCATAAGCCCACTGGAAAATCTGGCGTACCACAGGAGCCGCCACCGGATCAATAATCAATTTGTGGCAGTCATCAGGGTCTTTCATATATCCAAATGGCGCCCTGCCACCCACATACTTGCCCTCTTTCATATCCTGACGGGCCTGGGCTTTTATCTTGCGTCCTATGTCCAGCGCATAGGCTTCGTTAATCATATTTTTCAGCGGAAGGATAATACCGCCGTGGAGATTATCAGGGTTTTCAGAGTCAAATTGATCCGTAACGCTGATGAACCGGACATTATGGGAAGGAAAATACCGCTCAATGTAATATCCCGTGTCAATGGCATTGCGTCCCAGGCGCGACAGATCCTTGACGATCACACAGCCCACTTTGCCGGATTCAATATCCGAAAGCATCCGCTGGAATCCGTCGCGGTTGAAATTCGTGCCTGTTGCTCCATTGTCGATATAGACGTCGTAAAGACGCAGTTCGGGCTTCCCAAATAGGAATTTTTCAAGAACCAGCTTTTGAGTTTTGATAGAATTTCCACGTTTATTGTTATCCTCCACAGACAGCCGGATATACAGCGCCGTGCTGATAAACGGGGAAGCAGGCATGGCAGCCTGCGCCATAGTATGTTTCCTGCTCTTTCTCGCCATTTCAGACCACCATCCTTTCCTGTACCGGCGTAATCAGGGCGAGGGCTTTTTCATATTCGTCCTGATAATTAAATTGAATCTGCAATTCGTCTTTCCCCAGCACTGTAATCACCTGCACAAGCTGGATCACCGCCTTGCGGTTCAGTTCTTCCAGAACGGAAAAACGCCTGAAATTCTCAATCCAGCGATTCCGCTCACTCCGGTTTTCCATTACATCGGTCCGTTTTTCCTTAAGGGCGGCAACCGCCTGTTCCAGTTGGGTGATACGGGCGCTGTAACTGCTTTTGTTATAAAGGAACTCTGACTTGTCCAGAAAGCCGTTTACCATGCTCTCATACAGTTTCATCTTATATTGACGGATCTGCTCCAACTGCGGCTCATTCTGGGCGATCTGCCGCGAATACTCCTTGATAAGTTCACGGTTGATACGGCTCTGGTCTATGCCGGATAAGATTTCATCCAAAGAGACTACATTGGCAATAAACCCTTTCAGGCTGTCCCGCACGCACTCCATCAGCTCATGTTCCTTTACCATGACCGGATGGGCGCAGCCATTCTTCTTTCCGGTGGGACAATAGTAATAGTGATACTCTTTGTCTTTGTAGTGGTTCGTTTTGCGTACCATCCGGCTGCCGCAGCAACCGCAGACCAGTATGCCGGAAAACAGATAGACTTTATCTTTTTGGGGAGATGTACGGGTGTCCAGGTTGCGAATCCTTTGCACCAGGTCAAAATCATTCCGATCAATAATAGCTTCGTGAGCATTTTCCACGCGAATCCACTCGGAGGAAGGGCGGCTCTCCATCTCTTTCAGTTTGAAGTGCTGAGAACCCTTTCGGCCCTGAACCAGCGTACCGGTATAAGTTTCATCCTGCAAGATCCGGGTGACGGTATTGGCCGACCACCGGCAATCCTTCCGGTCTGTATAGCCTTTCTTGGCATGGGGAAGGCCATAATACTTTTTATATGTCAAAGGAGAGAGCGTACCCAGCCGGTTCAGCTCATTCGCGATGGCGTAGGGGCTGAATCCTTCCAGGCGCATCCTGAAAATGCTCCGCACCACCTGGGCAGCATATTCGTCTACCACAAGAAGATTATGGTTATCTTCGGATTTACGATAGCCGTAAACCGGGAAAGCTCCAACGAAATCCCCATTCTTACGCTTAGTTTCCAGGGAACTTCTCGTTTTGATGGAAATATCCCGTGCGTAGGCTTCATTCATAATGTTCTTTACTGATACAGTCAGGTCATCGCCTGCGCTCTCATTGAGAGTATCAATATTGTCATTGATGGCAATAAACCTCACGCCATAGGCCGGAAAGACACGGCGCATATAGCGGCCAGTCTCAATATACTCACGGCCAAGACGGGAAAGGTCTTTGACGATGACACAGTTGATCTTTCCCTCCATGATGTCATCCATCATTTCTTTAAAAGCCGGACGGTCAAAGATAACCCCGCTGTACCCATCGTCTACCTTTTCGGAAACCAGCTCGATCTCCGGGTGGCGGCTCACGAAATCTTCGATCAGCTTTCGCTGGTTGCCTACACTGTTGCTTTCGTTTGATTTGTCATCCGTGTAAGATAAGCGGATGTATTTGGCAGCTTTATAAACCTGCATAGAAAAACACTCCTTTCATCACGGAAAAATCCCGCAATTCAAGGAGTGCAGTCTGCGTATCGGTATTCAATTCCTTTTCCATGTTTATTATAACGCTCCATGCGGGAAAAATCAGCCCCCAAAATAAAAAATATCAATAATTTTCAGCGTAGGATTCCGCGGAGGCATTCTTCCAGGGTAGCGCCTCCCTGGGAAAAACTTGCCCTGACAACAAATCCACCGCATTTGAAATGATACGGGTCCCAGATCTGCCGGACAAACTCGGCAATCCTTTCTTCCCGCGGCAGGTCCTTATTGACAGATACATCCCGGATGTCGGCAAGTCTGTCTGCTTCCGGGGTATGTATGACCGTATAGGCCAGTGTTTGAGTCATAACAACAGCTCCTTTCTTTTCATACTGGATCATCAAAATCACATGAATAAGGCCGGACACACAAAAAGAGCGGCTCGGCCTCATGGTATCTGATTTCGATTTTATAGGAATCCATGCCGTTGCTCGAAAATCAAATCAACGGCATAGATGGTTTTTAGGTAACTTGCCGTATTTGCCACGCCCCCCGGCAGGCCCTTTTCCGGGCCGGGGATGCCACAGGCTGCGGTCAGCTTTACCGCATCATAGCCCTGCTTGTGCCGTCGCTTCGCCAGAGCTAACGAACACAGAAGGGACTCCCCCCAAGTCTTTGACGGGTCGTGAGAAAGTATCATTATACCCTGTATCAGTCATCGCGTCTGGCCTGCCACAGCCAGATCAATAGATAGCGTAGATTGCTCGGACGGCTGGGTTTCATCACCTCCTTAAAGCCGCCTGTCATCGCGCCGCTCCATTTGCCGCTCGGAATACAGGGAAAGTACCTAATGGCACCGTATATGCAGTTTTCAAGGTCCAGATGAAGGGCTGGGAGCTTGTCTGCATATACAGGTGGGTGTGGCACCGTTGAAGGTTCTCACTCACCGAAATGGCATTGTCCCCAAAAAATTGTCCTTCTATAAGTCGTGACATTTTCGGGGGTACATTTGTAGGGGGTTTAGAAATTTTCTTCTAAAATTTTTTCCAGACGCCGAAGCCCGCGCTGAATACTTTCATAGACAGCATGGAGAGAAACACCTTCCATCTTGGCAATATCCATCAGTGTAATGCCGAGAATATAATGAGCGTACACACGCTGGCGCTGTTTTTCCGGCAGCGAAGAAATAGCTTGGTACATCCGTTCTTCCTCCAGGTGCCTTTCTACGATCTCCTGCAGCGTTTGGGTAAAAAGAACAGCTTCGCGTTCAATATCATCCCCATAATCAAGAGAAAGGAATGCCTTATGCCGGTATGTACGGCAGCGGTAAGCCATTTCTTTCCGCTGATATTCTATCAGCACATCCACGACCTCATCGGGCAGGCTGATAAACAGATCCGTTTTATATATTTCCGGGTAAAATTCCCGCAGATTGATTTCTTTCATGATAATCCTCCAATTTCGATTTTTGAGTGGGTTAAAGGGCAAATCGAAATCAGAGGGGCGGCGATCTACACCGTACAGGTCCGGCGGCAGGCTTGTCCTGCGCCTTATCTGTAAAAAAGAGCGCCCACCGTACAGTGGTAAACTGTGCCTGTCGTATTCCGTCACCATCTGACAGAGCAGAATGGAAAATGCAAAATCCTGTCGAATGGAAAAACCCCGCAATCCATCGCAGGATTACGGGGTTTGAATCTCTTTTATATGACCGGCTATGTCGAGGCCGGTATTCTGACCTCGGCAGCATTTTCCATGCCCTCCTTTAGTGAAGGAGAGCAGAGTTACCTATTATGTCCACCTCCCTCATTTTGGGGCATTATATAGGGATAAATGCTATAATTCTTCCAGAAGCGTCACGGATTTACTGAATTTAATCAACAATATATGACAAAATCAGGCATTATCCACACAGAAGAAAAAGCGAAAATTTAAGAGTGCGGCAGGGAATACCGCACCCTTTCTATATTTCAAATTTATAGCCCACGCCATAGACGCTTTTCACATAATCCGGCAAGTCAGGGGCAACCCGGAGCTTCTTTCGCAGGTTGCTTATATGATTGTTGATCGCTTTCCGGGAATAGTAGGTGTAATCCTCATGCCATACCAGATCCAGGAGCATTTCATAAGTGAACACCCGTTTTGGATTCAGTATGAGCAAAGCAAAGATTTCAAATTCCTTGACCGTCAGCGGAATTACCTGGCTCCGCACGGTAACAAGGCGCTGCTCCAAGCAGAAATATAAATCACCTTCCCGGACTTCTGTCAAGGGTTGATCGGCCTGCGGTGGGATAAAATACTGGCCTCGAAAGAGTGTTGTACAGGAGACATCAGCCGGAATATTGCCAGCCTCATAGTCACGAACAAACTGAGCCAGTTCCTTCTTTTGGATAGCAGAAAGCAGGGTAAACAGCTTTTCACCGATCTGCCTGCCGGAATCTTTTAAGTCCAAAACGGCTAATTTCTCATAATTATACCTTCTTTCCATATCATATATTTTTGCTTTGCTTTCTCTTTCACACTGAATAGCAAGAATAACAGACTTGCCAAATATTATTATTACTTGTTATTACTATCTAATGACCTATACTTTCCCAAATTTCCCTTGCTCTGATAAAAAGCAACCAGGGAATAAACACACACAGTTATAATCCAAAGACCAATTCCCAACAAAAATACAAGATTATTGTTTTGCACAAACAAGACAAGTAAACACTGAATAATCCCAAAAGGAATTGCCGTGTATCCGGCAAACCGATGCGTTTTTTGCCAGCATAGTTTATCCTTTAAAATCCAAGGAAATTTGAACCCAATACAGCTACGATAAGGCATTTGTGGTAACAAATTCCCGACCAATACCATTAAGCCTCCCACGATAAGCACTATGCCTTTCATGTAATTCATCTGCAAACCACAGTATTTAGCTACCGTGACAAAATAGAAAAGAAAAATTCCAAGCCCCAAGAGGTTAATCGCAGTCAGAGTAACATCATTTCTCACTTTGTTATCGCTTTTGGAGATTTTATGAGGGAAAAATGCCACAATAGCTAACGCCAACAAAAGAACGAAACAAATCCCGATAAAAACCCAGCGGGAAGGGCTTTGCATGAACAAAGGGATTTCACTGGGAAGGTACTTAAAGCACAGAACCGTCCCTATGATGAATATAATCAAGAATATCATATTCAGGCTTCTATATAGTTTCATTGTCATTTCCCTCTTTTCCTGTCGATTTATTCGTATCAAAAAAATCTAAAAATGCGCCTAAAGTTGTTTGCAATACAGAAGCATTCAGGGAATAAGTAACGGACATCCCCGTCCGTTCGCTTGTCACTAACCTTGCTTCTTTCAAAATGTCAAGATGCTTTGATATGGCAGGCTTTGAAATTGTAAAGTTTTCAGAAATTTCTTTCGCTGTCATATCACCATTCGCAAGCAACTTTAGGATTTGTCGTCTGGTATCATCAGATAGAGCTTTGAATACAGTAGTCATCTAAATGAATCTCCTTTCTCAATAATACTGTATTCATTTTTTCTTGCGCGTGAATTGATGGTAAATCAAATACGGAACCGGCGTAAGCAGCAGAATAAAATACTTGCTTGCATACCATCCTGCCTCACCATTTGCATCAAAATGGAAAGGTATCTTGTCTGGAAGAAAAAATGTTGCCACAAACAAAATGACAAAGGCTCCGATCAATAGCACCACAAGGATCAAGTTCTTCTTACTCATAGCTTCTTCCTCCTTTTGATTGATTGACATATTTTGAAAGGCAATTACTCTTGATATGAAGCAATTCCTTTACACACAGGTAAAATTAGAATACATACACTGCACAACAGAAAGGTTATAACGCCCCCGGCAGGGAATCCGTTCTGAAGCATTTTTGCAACCGCAAATATATATCCTATTGAAATTGCGATGCAAAGCAAAATGGATAAAACTACATTAACATTCTGCTTAATCGCTTCTGTTTCATTTGTCCATTCCAATTTGGGCCGCTTCATGTCGATCCATACTCCGATCAAGTTCCATAATGCTGCAAATGATATGCCAACAAGAGCAATTACTCCAATCTGGATAAGGCCATAGTGAAAGTAAGCCTTAAATATGAAGCAATTTATGATAATCCCCATCATCGAGATACTTGTAGAAAACAGGGCTTTCACAAACGCTTGCTGCTTTAATGGATACGGAATAATCTTCGCTATCCAGAAACTTGCGCCCTCTCTGGAAAAACTGCTGGAAGCCACTACATTGATTGTGGATGTAAGGACTATGACCGCAATCGCAAATAATACCGCATAGAAGGAAAATTCCGGGGCAGATACCAAAAGTCTTATTTGTTCTATACTTTCTGCAGTTGCGCTGATCCGGAAAGACAGCGGCAGTAAAAAAGGGGTAATAAAAATCCCAAACAATCCATTTATGACATATACTGGATTACGGAAAAAAGTCTGATACTCTTTCTTAAAATAACTTCTCAGCTTTGGCAATGAGTTGAATTTCGTCGCCGTTAGGCGAATCCGTCCCTCTTTATCATAGATGGCATATTTCTTTCCGATTACAAGATAGCTCAAATAGTAATAGCCACCGATAAATACCGCAACAAGTATCATGCAGAGCAGTTTTAGTGCGGGGTGAAGACCGATATACTGATTATAGAATGGGAATGGTACAATGAAATCATTAACCCAGTTCAATAAGTCTCGTTTTTCATCTATTTGTCCATTGGATAATAGACTGCCAATCATGCCGCCCGCAAAATACACTATGATTCCTGCAACCACCAGCAGTGTCCTCATGCGTTTCAGAAGCATGGCAAATTTCAAGCATATTGTCACAAGAACCGCCAAAGGGAACACAACAACATGAGGAAGTATTGCTGCCGCAGAGATGTATGTGATTATTGCAGAAGTTTCTCCCATGTATTGTGTTTGAATTATACACACGGGAAGCAGCAGTAAAATTTCAATCCCATAGCAAAACAAGATTACGGTAATGTACTTGCCTGTAAAAATGTCGCATGGCCTCACAGGAAATAGCAACAAGTGTTCTGTATCCTTTGAAAAGCAGAAAACATTGACCAGCAGGAAGGCGCTCGCGATTGAAAGTATCATTGCCACCACAAACAGTGCAAGCCGACAAAACAATGCTCCCAGCCCCAACTCGGAAAGTCCATCATAAAGCTGTCCCAGCATTTGGAAATAGTAGTAATAGAACACGCCTATAATACTTAAAACAAAGCAACTCAGCACAATAACGTAGGCGTCAGGGCGTTCTTTTAATTTGTATCGGAAGTTCAAAAAGCTAAAATTGATCTTACTGATTGCTTTGCTTAATTGAAAGATCTTTGCCCACCGGTACATCATTAACCACCTCCATATAAATATCCTCTAAAGAAGTTTCGGAAGGGTTATCTCGAAGTTTGATTGTTTTCTTAATCATGCCAGCTTGCATAATGACGATTTTATCACATAGGTTCTCACAAATTTCCAATATGTGAGAGGAAAACAGAACCGATTTTCCGTAGGACGCTCTGGATTGAATCAATTTCTTCAAGACCTGAACCGCTTCTACATCCAGTCCCGTCATCGGCTCATCTAACACCCAAAGAAGGGGATCGTTCACCAGTGAAGCTATAATAGCAATTTTCTGCTTTGTCCCATGAGATAATTTTTTGATAGGTCTGTTCAGATATTTTTCAACCTGAAACGCCTCTATCAGCGGAGTATAAATTGTGCCTCTTGTTTTAGAAGGTACTTCGTACATATCCGCTATAAAATTCAAATACTCCTTTCCCGTAAGATTGTTGTATATATCGTGGCTGTCAGAAACATAGCTGATTTGTTTCTTATATTGCATGGGGTTCAGCTCCAGAGAGTAATTACCAAGGCAGATAGAGCCTTTTTCAATCGGTAGTAATCCCAAAATCAGCTTTAAGGTTGTGGTTTTTCCAACTCCGTTTTTCCCCAACAGGCCAACGATTTCTCCATCCAGCACAGAAAAAGTGAGATCGGTCAGCACAGGGACTTGTGGTTGGTAATGAAAAGACAAGCTGGACACATTCAACAAGGAGAACACCTCCTTCATAGCTTTTAACCTTTTGGTTAATTGGTTGTTTTCAGTATAGCATCATATTTGAAAAATGTCAATACACGAAGTAGCCTCTGGCTATGAATTTATTTTGCAATTCTTTTTTCATATATAACAAGAGGCTATTTATGCAGTAAAACAAATACGAAAATTTAAGGGTGCGGCAGAGAATACCGCACCCTTCCTATACTTCAAATTTATAGCCCACGCCATAGACGCTTTTCACATAATCCTGCAGATCCGGGGCAATCCTGATTTTCTTTCGCAGGTTGCTTACATGGTTGTTGATTGCCTTTCGGGAATAGTAGGTGTAGTTCTCATGCCATACCAGATCCAGCAGCATTTCATAGGTGAACACCCGTTTTGGATTCTGTATAAGCAAAGCAAGAATGTCAAATTCCTTAACAGTTAGCGAAATCATCTGGCCTCGAACAGTAACAAGGCGCTGTTCCAAGCAGAAGTACAAATCGCCCTCCTGGATCTCTGTTAATGGCTGATCTGATTGCCTTGGAATGGAATACTGACCATAAAAGGCAGGATAGCATGGAGAAAGGACACTATCAGATTCAGAATTTTTACTTTCTGAAATAAAACGCTCCAATTCTTTTTGCTGTGTCTTTGTGAGAAGCGCAAAAAGTTTCCTGCCTATTTTTTCACCGGATTCTGTTAAATCAAATACTGCGAAATGCCCCATACTATCACCCCCTGTTCCTCAGTGTCAATCAAAAAGAATCTGAGCTATCCTTCTTTACAGTCGATTTTTATTCTTCCTTTTCCCGAAATCCCCAAGCCTCAAAATCCGTATCTTCATCCTCCGGCTTAACTTCCTCGGCATAATCGGGACCGATGGCCTCTGCCGAGGCGTTGAGCATATAGGGCGTGACCTGTACCGGCGCTTCGCTCTGGATTGCCAGCCCCCTGCGGGCAGCCTTGCCGCAAAACACCATGGCGGCGGCAAAGGCAAAATACTGCACACAGCTTGTTAAGTAGAGATTCACAATGGCCAGTTCATTTCCCTGCACAGGGACGCCCTGCTCAAGCTGCCGGGAAATGTTTTGATGACAAGCCGCCAAGGAAATAAAGGCCGTAATCAACAGCACCACAGCAAAAACGTAGCAGGCCACAGCGAGGATGCTGCCCTTTTTGGAGGGCTTAGAAAACTCGTCCATCATCTTGCCCTCCTCTCGTTGCGGGGAGCATTGTTTCTGCGGCATTGGGGTTGGGCGTTTCCATCCTGAGTACGCTCTAGCACCTGCAGCTCACCTTTTTTCAGCCGGAACACCACATCGGCCTGCTTCGCCAGCTCATTGGAGTGGGTAACGACCACCACACACTTGTTCATCTTGTGGGCGCTCTCTTTGAGAATTTCCGTGATGTCCTGGGCAGTGTCCTCGTCCAGATTGCCGGTAGGCTCATCGGCCAGGATCACCGGAGCCTCGCTTGCCAAGGCACGGGCGATGGCTACACGCTGCTGCTGGCCGCCGGAGAGTTTCAGCACATTTCGCTTGGCTTCTTCTTTCGTCAGGCCCAGGCGCTCCAGAATGGGCAACGGCGGCAGCTTGGAGGTCAGCGATACATTCTCTGCGGGGGTCAGATAGTCGATCAGGTTATACGCCTGAAAGATAAATGCCACATGGTTTTTCCGATGATTAGACAAACCGGTTTTGGCAATATCTTGTCCTTCAAAACAAATTTGGCCGTTGCTGGGGCTATCCAGACCACCGATCAGGGAGAGCAGGGTGGTCTTACCGCAGCCGGAAGGACCCAGGATTGCGTAGAGTTTGCCCTGTTCCAGTTGTCCGCTCACGCCCCGAAGGACAGGCTGCTTGCCGTCATAACTATATTTCAAATTGGAAAATTCTAAAATGCTCATATCAACATACATCTCCTTACATCCAGTCATCAAAAAAATCGTTCATCCATTCTTCGGAATCTAAGCCCCCAGAAGGAGAATCCACGCTTACATTGTTTATATCGCTTAAAGTGATTTCACACGATCCGCTTGTGCCATCCTCAACAAGTATGATTCTTGCTGTACCCTTTTTCAAATCGACGGAAGTGCTTTGCGTATCATCACCTTCTAAAAGGGTGGTAATTTTATTGTCCTCGGAAACAAGCAGGACTTTGAATTTACCGCTGGACAAATCTGCCGAAAGGTCAATAGAAATAGATGTATCTTCTGCTGCATTGAGCATCCAAATGGTGTCTTTTCCGTTGAACCCTTGAAATCCTCTTTTCAGAGAAGTGTCCGTACTTCCGGTGTCTACACATTTTTGGTAGGTATAACTATCCTCATTAGAAAGGATCAAGTTGCGATCATTATATGAGGAATTTCCACAGGCAGATAAGATCAATGTGAAAATCAGAGCCGAACAAAGCAGCATAACTATTCTTCTTGTGCGCTTCATAGTAGTCTTTCCACATCCAGAAAGGCCGGAAACGGCATACCTTTTTCCCGCTCCGATTTGGGAGCTGCTTTTTTTATCAAATGAATTTGACAATTCTGGTAATTCCGAAATGCTCATAATCTTAAATCCTCCATTTAGCTCATTTTGCTTAATATCTCTTTGGGCTGTAAGCGAAACACTGGGATGTTAGACATTCCCACAGAGAAGGCTACAACTAAGGTTCCAATTCCACAAACAGCCGCAAAGTTACGAACAGTTATTTCCACTTCCAGAGAAGAGGCGGTATCGCTGGCGATTGTTTCGGTTTGCGCGGAGACATTTTGCAGGAGAAGATCACCCGTTACATCCGCAACGACTTGGCCAGCAAAGAAAGAAATGCCAAATGCCAGCGCAGCGATCATCATGACCTCTGCAAAATGTTGCAGAAATATCTGCGTCTTTCGGTATCCCATAGCCAGCAATATACCTGTTTCATGAATACGGCCCTTAATCCAAAGACTTAGAATTAAAGACAACACCAGGGCACTGCCAATAATTAAGCAGGTCAACAAGGACGATACCAGGGCAGACATATTTTCCAAAGGTGCCGCTGTTCGCTGATATTCTTCATCGGCAGTTTCTACCGCAAAATCATCCCATGCAATATTGGCGTTTTCTTTTGCAGATTCAATGGTATTACTAAGCTGAGCCGGATCTTTCACATAAAATTCCAGTCGTTGATATTCTCCTGATTCCCCATTGGAATCGTCAATGAAAATTCGGTTCTGATAAAGAGAGGGTGGCGGTACAAGCCCCGCATTAAGTTGTGGTTCCTTGATTTCGTAGATACCTACAATAGAGAAGGGGCTGGATGTTTTTTCTTGCGAAGATTGAAGCCAGATTTGATCTCCAACTTCTAAATTGTTAAGTCCTGCAAGTTCTTTACTTATGAGAACAACATTTTCATCTGTCGGCAGAATGTGACGCCCTTCGGTGATCTGAAAGGTTCCTTTTGAAAAAAACATGCTTTTTTCAGAGTCCGTATTCATTTCACTGGTAACAGTATGAAGTAATGTTTCATCATCATCGTATTGATTATTGGTCTCTACCAGTTCCAGATATTCTCCATTGGCATTGGTCAGTATTGCCTCTCCAATTTGAGAAGCATTGTAGCTTTCAATATTAGGAGTTTTTAAGACTTCTTCAATCACAGAATCATCTAACGGCGCACCGACATATTGAACACCACTGCTTTGATTTTCACTGGCTATAAAGTTTTCAGATTTAGATTTGTCCACCACTAACCCAAAACTACCACCAAGAGAGTGCCTTAGTTCTTGTGCTGCTGTATCGGCAGAATATTTAATCGAAAGCCCTACCAAAACAAAGGTTGAAACGACAAGCAGCACCATGAACAACACAATGCTTTTTCCCTTTTTACGGTGTACTGATAAAAAGGCTCTGCTTAAAGTGTTCATTATGTGACCTCCTAATCCATCTTTCCAAGCAGCTCTTTGGGCTTCAAACGGAAAATCGGAATAGAAGCTACCGTTACGGAGGCTATAATCAGCACCCCACCAATACCAAACACCCAAAACAGTGTTTGTGGCACAACTGTGACTGTCAATTCAGTGACAGATGTTGTGTTTGTAGGGATTTCAGGCAACGTATAACCAAAGGAACCATCCTCACCAATCTCCGGTTCTTGTGTAACAGAATTAGTGGTATCGGTGTCCAAGAGAGCATTTCCCATTCCTTGTGCAACTGCTGTACTGGCAAAAAAAGAAAGGCTGAACGCTAATACGGCAACAATAAGAACCTCGGCCAGATGTTGCATTAAAATCTTTGCCTTACTAATACCAATAGAAAGTAAGATTCCGGTTTCATGAGTACGGCTCTTTGTCCACATGGTCAGAAGCAAAACTAATATGGCAACGCTTATGACTGTAGTAATCACAATAAGCGTCGTAATCAAACCTCCCAGATTGTCCAGCGGCAAAGCTGCAGATTCGTAGGATTTATTTTCTTCGGCCAACGTAAAACAATCCCAATCTATGGAATCCAGATTTCTTACATCTTCCATAATACTGTCCAACTTAGCCGGATCATCTACCTGATAATGAACTTTGTAATAGCCCTCAGATGACCAGGATAACAGTTCTACGCTTGTTTCCACATCCATCAAAACTGTATTTTCCAGCAAATCTCCCGGTGTTGAAAACATGGAAACTTGTTGTGTTATCTTAGAATCAAAGATACCGACAATGGTAACTGTTTCTTGCAATTTTCCAGCTTCTTCATCTCCGCCTGTAATTTGTGGATTCATAGCGATTACAAATTGGTCGCCTAATTTCAGATTGTTTGATTCCGCCAACTCTTTATGGATCAGCACAGCGTTGTGATCCTCGCTGGTAATCTGGCGTCCTTCAATCAACTCAAGGCTGCCACCAGTAAACATATCAGCTTCCGCTGTATTGGTGTAGCCATAAATATTTGCCTGTTTACTCAGTACCGGCTCATTGGCAAACATACTTCCTTCAATACTCTTTAACTTCAAATACTCGCCATCCATCGTTTTCAGATTTGCGGGGCCAATATTCTCTGCATTATATCCGCTTACGCCGGGAACCTCTGCCACTTTATCCGCAATTTCTTTTGTCAGGGATTCTCCCACATACGCCATCGCATAGGAACCGTTCCCAAGATCACGGCGTTCATATTTGCTCTGGTCGCTGTGATCTTCTTTCATGACAAATCCACCGCCTAAAGACTGACGCACATTTGCAGCCGCCTGGTCAGCGGCCTTGCGAATAGATACCCCGGAAATTACAAGTGTACCTACGACTAAGAAAATCATAAACAGCAAGAGCGTCTTGCTCCATTTTCGGACAAGATACAAAATTGTCCTTTTTCCCACATTCATAGAAGTGCCTCCTTTGCTTTGTTTTTCAGTATTTTAGCAGGCATATTTCTCATGGGTATGGAACATAGTTGTCATGGAGTTGTCAAAACACTGTCTGTATATTGATAAACAGATTTTTCGTTTTCTTGGTCTTTCGGCAAAAAAGGCGGCGGCTCTAAAAAGCCACCGCCAGATCAAATAAGCGTGTCAGTATAGCTGCTGTACGACAGCTTTTTTGCCATCGTGCGGTAGCTAATCACTTATAGCCTGATTGTCTCATGAATATTCAAATCAGGAAGTCAAAACACTCCATGGGTCGTTCTATTTTACGTCCAATCATTATAAAAATCATCCATCCATTCTTCGGAATCTAAGCCATCAGAGAGTGAATCCACACTTACATTGCTTATATCGCTTAAAGTGATTTCACACGATCCGCTTGTGCCATCCCCAACAAGTATGATTCTTGCCGTACCTTTCTCCAAATCAATGGATGTATTCTGTGTACCATCACCTTCTAAAAGAGTGGAAATTTCCTTCTCCTCGGAGACAAGCAGCACTTTGAATTTTCCGCTGGACAGATTTGTCGAAAGGGCAAGGGAAATAGAAGCATCTTCTTGGGCATCGAGCATCCAGATGGTATCTTTTCCATTGAACCCTTGAAATTCTCTTTTCAGAGAAGTGTCCGTACTTCCGGTGTCCACACATTTTTGATAGGTATAGCTGTCCTCGTTAGAAAGGATGGAATTGCGGTCATTATATGAGGAATTTCCACAGGCAGATAATACCAATGTAAAAACCAAAGTCAAACAGAATAGTTTAATGATGATTTTTGTGTATCTCAATGTAATCTCTCCTTATTTTATATTAGAACTTCTGTATAGCGGATAAATACACCATACACCTCCATTTTATCAATGGGTCAACCCTATCTTGTTTAATGAAGTCCTCTTTGTATTGGTACGTTGAGATAACTTCATTTTACGAAGCGGTTATTTGTGGGGCAGTTTATTGTAAATCTCATTCCATGCTCATACGGCATAAAGGAGTAAGGGATTTTGTAAGTATCCAAAAGTTTATGGGTGATATATAATCCAAGGCCATTTCCACCAGTTTCCCTGCTGCGAGAATAATCAGGCCGGTAAAACGCTTCAAACAAATGATTTAGGTCTTTCTCTGAAATCGGGACGCATTCATTTTCTACTATGATCGTGCCTTCTGAACAGATAACAGAGACTTTTCCACCACTGTTTGTATAATTCACAGCATTAGAGATAACATTGGAGATTGCCCGCTTTACAGCTTTGACCGGAATATGAACCACTCCGGCTTTTTCTGTTTCAATATAAAATACAATTCCCTTTGAATCTGCAATCAAGCGGTAGGAATTACAGACCTCATGGAGCAACTCAGAAAGCTGGACTTTCTTGATAGGTTCTTCTGGCTGTCCAGTCAATTTAGAGGCGTCAAGCACCTCTTGGATCATAGAAGAAAGCTGCAGCATTTTTTCTTTGCATACAGGGAGATAAGTATCTGTATCTTCAAATTTCCCCACACCTAAGATCATGCTGTCCAGCATAGTGCAAACTGCCGATACAGGCGTTTTCAACTCATGCGAAGCAGCTCGCATGAAGTCTATTTTTGATTGCTCCACTTCGCTAACATGGGCGATTTCTGCGTGCAGATGATCTATTGATGTCAAAAGTTCCTTATAAAGTGCGTTGATATTTTGAGATAACTGTCCGATCTCATCCTTTGTGCGAATTTCACAGACAGCATTTCTCTTTAATAACCTCATTTGCTCTGTAGTTTCTGATATTTTCTTGATTGGTGTAGAAAGCCGTCTGGAATACAAAAACGCCACAATAGCAGAAATAATAAAGCAAATCAACAAGTTAATAGGAAGGATCTCAAGAACAATGCCTTTTGTTTCATTTACCGGCTGCAATGTAACAAGAATAAGCAACGTACAATCTTCGTTATCTGCATTTTGAAACGAAAATTCCCGCTTTACAAATTGTGCTGTTAAGTAGGGAGCCAGGCCATCAATCCCTTGTTCAGCGCCCGTAACATTAGACTGAGCATCATTCGCTTGATCTCCGGGAGAGGCTTGAAAAGAATAATCTTTCCCGTTTCCATTCAGGGCATCTTCAATATAAAAAGAACCATAGACATACTGTTTATCTCCGCAGGTCAAGTTCACAAATGCCTTATTCTTAGCATACCGCTCCAAAACCTTATCTTCCGATAATTCTGAGGATTGTTGAAGCTGCTGTATTATTTCCTCCCCTATGCTTTCCGCAAGACTTTCTTTTTGGTTTGTATAAAAAGCAGGTATCAGAAAATACATCAACCCATGCCCAATTAACGTAATGATAATCATTAACATAAGGGTATAACAAAAAGTTTTTGGAAATAGTTTCATCGCACAGCCTCAAATTTATAGCCGATTCCCTTTACTGTTACAATACAGTCCAATCCTAACTTTTTACGAAGTCTGCCGATATATGTGTCAATCGTCCTATCATTCAATGGAACATCTGTCCCCCAAATAGAATCGAGAATTTGATCTCTGGTCAACACAACTCCTGTATGATCCACCAGAATTTTCAGCAACTGCACTTCTTTGGGTGAAATATCAATCAGCTTTCCTGCCTTTTCTGCTGAAAAGCCGGAGAAGTCCACTATAATATCTTTATAACTCCAAATATTTGCTGGTCCCGTTTTTCCAATACGCCGAAGAAGCGCCGTAATCCTTTTTCCCAGTAAAACGATGGAAAACGGTTTCGTTACATAATCATCTGCCAGATTGTCAAAACTCATAATCTGTGTATCCATGTCGTCCATCGCTGTGAGCATAAGAATTGGTATGCTGCTTGCCTGACGAATCTTTTTCAAAACATTCAGACCGTTTATTTGGGGAAGCATGATGTCCAAAACAACCAGGTCTATCTCTTTGCTATTGAACAACTCTAAAGCCTGTTCTCCATCGTATGCTGAAAACACGATGTGGCCCATATCCTGCAAATACTCACAAACAGATTCGTTTGTCAGGACATCATCTTCTACTATCAATAAGTTTGCCATTTCATCACCCTTTTTTATTTAGATATTAGCATTCCAATGTGTCATGTATATGAATTTTCCATGGATAACGAGAAACTTTGTCAAGTAAGGCAGTAGACTCCACACAGACACGCCAATAAGTATATCAAATTTTCTGAATAATTTCCATATATGCTTATGAATGTTCTTTTTCCTGTTTCCTTTCCGCAGACGGTCCCAGCAGATAGTCAATATTGGCCTTCACATTCTGCAGCTCCCGCATTTCTTCCCGTACCTGCTTATATTCCGCATAGGCTTTTCTCTTGGCCTCCAGCACTTCGGCATATTCTTCCCGCAGAGTCTTTACGGTAGGCAGCTTCTCCACTCCCAGGCTGTCAAAATATTTCTTCGCTGCCTGGTGGATCAGGATGTCAGCCTCATGCTCGGCCCGGAATTTTTTGCTGTAACCGGCTTTTCGATACGCAATGTAGACAGATCTCGTCTTAGAGTAATTGACGATCTGTTTCTGCAATTCTCCATTTTGAGATAAACGGCTTTCCATATCCTTGATCTGCGTGGAAAGCTCATTAAACCGGGAAGTCGTAGCCTGGGCCTTTGCTTGAAGGTCCTCATAGCTCATATCCCCATGCTCTTTCAGGTAAGCCACAGCTTTCGCAAGCTGCTTCACATTGAACACTTTGGCACAACGCTCATAACCGGCACCTTTACCGGCCCGCATTGCGGCGTCAATATCAATCAGCATCCTCACCGAAGAATTGGACCGTTTGGGCTGAACAGAGGGAATATAGGTTCCGGCGATCCTTTCCCGTATTGCCTGTTCAGTATAATCTCCTTTTAGCGTATTGCAGCGGGTTCGGCTCTTTTGCCCTGGAACACGGAAATTGATAGATTTCCCGCGCCGGGTGACTTCCACACCGGACGCTTCCAGAATTTTCAGGAAATCCTCAAAGGTGGAGGGGTGCTGCTCCAGGGCGGCGTCAATGGCCTGACGGATCTGATAGGCAATTGCGAAACAAGTTCAAAATCTTGATTCCAATAGGACAAAGGTCCGGTTGAGCCGGACTTACAGGAGGTGGATGTGGATAACAAGAGTTTTAAGACATGAAAACAAAGCAGATAAGGTTATCTGCCCGTGAAATGGT
>CAJTDL010000035.1 GCA_910575035.1 Lachnospiraceae bacterium | reverse complement strand
ACCATTTCACGGGCAGATAACCTTATCTGCTTTGTTTTCATGTCTTAAAACTCTTGTTATCCACATCCACCTCCTGTAAGTCCGGCTCAACCGGACCTTTGTCCTATTGGAATCAAGATTTTGAACTTGTTTCGCAATTGCCTATGCAAAGGTAATGGCTCTTTCTAACAGCTCCATTTGAAATAATTGTACCTCTTCCGGCTTAAAAAGGGCTTTCATTGGTATTCCGCAGATCAGCGTCTCTTTCTGCAATCCCAGTTTTTCAAAAACATCCTGGCTGACCATACTTTCCAGATAATCCAGAGCCGCCCTTTTATCCCCGTTGTCTGCCTGTTTCTTATTGCGTTCTAATTTTTCCCTTTCCTTTGCCAGATACCCTTTGATCCGGTCTGTGCTGCCGATCCCTTCTACACGGGCATATTTGGCATAATTCAGCATAATGCCGCGCTGGCTCCTTTTGATATCTGCATTTATTTTTTCTTCTGCCACATAGCCTTCCATTGCCTTTTGAATCCGCTTTTTGGCAATCTCTTTGGCTGCATCGTTTAATTGGCCGTTTATCTCATCTTGGGTAAGGGCTGTTTCCGTTTCTATTTCTTCTATTGCATAACTTAACGCTTCCTTCTTGCTTAACCCAGGATAGCTTTCCAAAAACAGGACTTGCCCGCAGCCTTCTTCCCGTTTTACCCCGATGCCATTTTGGCGGACACGCTCCATTGCTTCCTGGGGAATATCCTGATCCGCTTCCAGCTTAAAGACGCTTCCGGCCTCATACATAATGGCTTCTGGCGTACGGCACCCCCAGGTACGGTTGACCCCGCTCATCTTACAAATGGATGTGGCAGAGGCTTTTAATTCCAGGCTTCCTACCCCCAGCAGCCTTGCCAGCATTTCCAGGTCAATCCCACAGATCTCACCATATGCATTGCGCATGGACATATTCGATGCAAGATACAGATAAACCTCCCTTTGCCCGCCCGCTGCATGGCCTGCACTCTCATAGGGGGGCTTGTCCCCTTTCCATGCAATCCGGCATTTCCCATAACCAGAAGTACGGTTTGCGCCCACATACCCTGTCTTGTTCTTCAAAGCCTCTGTCAGCCATCCATATAATTCTGTTTCTTCTTCATCCACTGCAATATATGCCCGGAAACGCTGGCCGGCGGACAGCACATCCTTGCGGAAAATATTTTTGTCTTTCACACAAATATTCAACGCATCCCTTTGCTCCACAGATGTATAATAAATGGTATCCCCTTTCCATACGCAAAACCTTCCAAGCGCGGCACGCTTGTATCCTTCCATTTCTGCGGAAGTATCCGCTACAATATTGACCAAATTTCCATCCTGTTTCTTATTTTCATAAAACCCCTTTGGAGAAGGAAGCAATTCTTCCTCCCCTGCCATGGGATAACCATTATAAAATGTGGCTTTCGTCAATATTTTTTGCTTTTTCTGCTCGTCCGCCATCTGCTCTTTTAAATTTGCGATTACCATGCCCCGCAGCGTAGAGCCAGGCAAATACTGCAGGGTTGCAATCTCACCGGATTTACTGATATCCAGATTGGCCACTAAAACCGGCTGTATATTTTTTATTTCATATGCAATATAGCGCTTTCCCATCTGTTTACACCCCTTTCACAATCACATTTCCAAATCCTCTTGTGCGCATAGTCCCAAGCCCTTTTACATAGGATAAGCACTCTTTTACCAGTTCCTCGTCTTCTTCCCGGCATAGGATCTCGCCTTCAAATATCCATCCTTTTTTGACGCACCTGGCATTTCGGAGGCTGCCATCCCTGCTCCTTCCATCTTCAATCCTGGTAAAGGTACGGATATTTGTAAAAAGCTCCAATACCCCATCCACATTTTGCTGCTTTGCCTCCCCGTCCTGAATGCCAAGCTCCTCTGCCACAGCCCTCCGGACCTTAAGGGGCAGCATAAAATCGGATACGGTAAGCCTGCCTCCCTGTTCTTCGTCCATTTTATTCAGGTCAGACTTGTCCCCCGCATATCCAAAGATCTCCTGTATGCGTTGGGAAGGGCCTGTTTCCTGTGTCCATAGGAAATAATTTTCCATTTCTTCCCGAAGCACCCCTTTTACGCTGCTTCCGCTGATATAGGGAAATCCATATGAATCATGGAGCACCGCTATATCTTCTCCTCCCGGAATGCTCTGCCCAGATCCAAAAATTGCGTCTGATAACAGTTCTATTTTAACCTTCATATCCTTTCCTCCTACCATGTAATATAGGTATCCGCCAGCTCAATGGCATCAAACAGCATATTCCGTTTTTCACCGTCAAAGGTCTGATAAAACAGCTTCTCTGACTGATCCTTTTCTTTCAGCTCATAGCACTCCCTTGCCTGCCATGCCATATCTTCCAGAAGGTTCGACTTCAGGTAATTCACCCCTGCCTTTTCCTCATCCTTCAGTACCGTACGCATTGATTTGAGCTTGCCGCGGGCGGCTAATTCCTGTTTTTGCATACAGGCGATGAATTTCTGAAAATGTCCATACCTTCGTATTTTTTCTTTCTCTAATAATGCTGCATCGCCGCACACAATGTAGGGGCGCATTTCCAGGCGCGCTCCCTCCCGGTTCTGATACTGCCGGCGGATCTGGGACAGGCCGTTTTCCATTTCGCCATACTCAATATGCCAGTCAATGGCGCATACATTGGCAGACGCCTGGGTATCCAGCTGCGCGATCATCTTCTTCGCATTGGAGCAAAGCTCCTCCGCCAGTTCATAGGCGCGGTAAAAGGGATATTTCTGATGTACAATGGCAACGCCTGCACAGGCAGAATAATTCCTCTTATCCACCTCATTTACCTGTTCCCATATGCTCTTTAAATATGCTGCCGCACAGGCCACGCCAATCCGCCCTTCCGTCACAAAGCAGACATCGTCCCCTGCCAGAATGATGTCCCGGATGGGGAGGCTGTATTTTCCCTCTCTTTGCTTTAAGCTTAATTTTTCTGGCAGCATTCCATTGTCAATCTGCTCTGTTACGCTTTTGAGCATATTATAATAAGCTTTCTTGAAATCCCAGTCGATGCACTCTGAAAACTTGCGCTTTGCCTCTTTATAATCCTCCCATCCCTTTTCTGCCTTTTCCGTCCTATTGCCATTTACACTCTCTGCCAGCTGGCCCACACGCTTGCCCATCAGGTTGCCGTCAATATGAACCACTGCGATAAAATTCGCATCCCCCTTGCTTCCGCCAAGATCCTCAAATTTATGTACCAGGGAATAGTTTTCCAATAATGCCTGGATCTTTTTTTCTATTGGCGTCTGCGTTGTCATGCTTTTTTCTTCTATTTTATAGATTTCTGCCAGATCCGTTTCCTTTTCTCCACTTCCCATGGCTTCAATCCCAAATTTCTGCTGACAGAAAGAAGCTTTGCGCCTTGCTTTTTTCTCCTCTAATCTCTTTGTAAGCTCCTTTTCATTTTCCTCTGGCGTCAGAGCCTCATTATACTCATATATTTTTACAAACACCTCTAATCCACGAAATTGCTGCATAACGTGTTTGGTCAGCTTTTTGGAAAATGCCGCTGCATCCCCTCTGCTGGAAAATTCCAGGACTGTATGGCCGCCTCCGTTATACACAATGCTTCCCTTCTCAAACTCCTGCTGCGCTATCCTCTGAAAGCACTTTTCGCTGGTTATGTACTGGATCAAATGCGAGGCATAGATATTGTTTGCCAGGCGCTTATTCCGAAAGATAAACGCCTGTTTTTGTGACACTTCAATCATCATAAGGTATCTGCTCATGTTTATTCTCCTCTGTTTTCTTTTTTCCTTCCAATCTCCTGTATCAATTTGGTGTAGTTTGTTGAGATTAAAAAATGAGGATGCCGCAACATCCCCATTCCCTAAACTTCCGCTTGAAAAACTCTAGCAGATGGTTTATAATCAGTTTAGAAACAATCAAAGGATATTTGCCTGTCCGATGATTGCCACCGGAAACTTAACTAAATTTCAATTAAGGTGCTGGCTATTTCCTATTGGCGTAGGAGATAGCCATTTTACTTTTTGCGGTGGTTGTCAATATATGATAATGCTGCAAATATAACTAGCAACAACGTTAAAACCTCTAACGTATTCATATGTACCTCCTTTCCGTTTCCGGAAAAGAAACCACCAGACTATCCCTACATGTTCTAATCTGACTACAGATATTCTATCATATCTGATAGGATGCGACAACAGAATTTTTATTTCTATAATCTAATTCTAAAAGTTATAAATCCAGCATGGCTCTTTCTCTTTTGCAAATGGAAAGTTTCACTTCCTAGTATTCCCGAAAGCCCCGAAATTCAAATTCTACTGTCTTAACAGTCTTGCCATTTTCGGCTTTCTCTATGGCCTTCCTCTCACTGCAGGCGGCTACTGCTTTCACATGATTTGCTTTTAATTGGTTGATCATACGGTATGTAAAAGTAAATTCCCCCTGGCACAATACGCAGTTTGGATTCTGGGATAAAATGCTTTTCACTTCCTTATTCACGACTTTCTCCATATCTTCTTCCGATAAATCCGGCGAGATATCAGGAAAAGGCATATCAATCACCTCACCATAGCATTGCGCCGCTTCTAATTGTTTTTGGCTCCAAAAACTGCTTGGATGGTTGCTGTAATTTATAAAACTTCCCTTTGGCATCTCTTTTCCCTCATGCAAAAACATATTTATTTCCTCCTCAATCTTTTCCCTCAATTTCAAAACACGGGAATATTCCCATTCTGTTGTATCAGTGCTTCCGATCCGCTGATACTCTTTCGCAACTTTTTTCAGTTCTTCCTGCTCTAATACACCCTTCCCAGCATTTTTCAGAGAATTATCAAAGCCCTTCATACAAGCCACAAACACTCTTTTCTTTCCTTTTACTGCCGTAATAATCTCTTTATAATACTCATCTCCTTCTGTATACTCCCTATTATAAGCACAGTTTCCGAGAATCACCAAACAACACTTGCTATTGAACAGCCCTTTTCTCAAAAGCGGCGAAAATTCCCCTGATTTCCCTTCCATAGACTGGACGTCCATATACACCTTTAAGCCCTTTTCCTCTAAGTAATCCTTAATCGCCACTGCAAGGAGAAAACCATCTTTTTCCTCAGGCTGCTCATAAGAACGGCGATAACTGATAAATACGTCATACTCATTCACATCCAACAAATAGTCTAATCGCATTGCCAGCATTTTATCCGTTTCAGCAACGCCATCACTGCGCTCTTTTTCCATCTTAGCGATTAAATTTGCAATTTTTTCCCTTGCCACCTCAATGGAAATGCCATCTTTCTCATCTGTCTCCTTTCCATCTGTATCCTGATCCTGGTAAGGCAGAAGCATTGCAGAATTGCGTATATTTTTGCAAACATAGTCATATTCTTCACGCCATTTTTTCCATGCGTCCATCTGTTCTTTTTTCCCATCTTCACATTCCACCTCCTCATCTTTTCTTTCAAATACAGCTTCACGGATTACTTTTCTTATACTGCTGTCAAACAACATCTTATCCGTTATTTTCTGCTGCTCTGTATGCCACCCTAAACCGTTCTTCTTTAAAAGATGGAGGCATTTTTCTGGATATTTCTCCATTATATATGTGACCATCCCCTCCTGTAGGGCAATTACTGCATCCCCAAAGCGTTCCTGGTCAAAATACCACTGGGCGATGGAAAACATATAGGAAGAATATTTTTCCTGTCCTTCCTTTCCCCCATCAGCTTCAAACCGTTCCGTAAGGTTTTCCAATATAAATTTCAATATTTTACGGCTATAAATCGGCATATCGTTTTGGGGGATCCCATTGTTTTTCTTGAGCAGCTCCTGCATTTCCTGGATAGATGCGCTAAACAGGTGTAAGTTATTGCTGTTCATAGCAAATGAAAAATCGCTGAATGCCTGTCGGTATTCTTCCGCCCCGTCCTGATCCAATAGCTCCATTAATTGCTTTACGGAACCATTTGCATAAAATTCTCTTACGGCGCTTGTCCATCTTCTGATCTCTGTAATGGCATTCATCCGAATCATTGGGGCAACCACTCCATCAGCGCCCTCTGCCTTATCCTTCGCATCAAACATCCCATATACAATTTCCACAATACACGCATGTTTTTTGCTTTCCAGCGCTAAGAAGTAATCCATAATTGCCTGCACATACATAGGAATAGAACGTAAGCCATTAGAAACATCCAAGGTGATTTTTATTTCGCCATTTATATTTTGAAATATTTCTGAAAAAGACTCCGTAAGCTGTTCAATATTTCCGTCTGTTTCCTGTTTTGTCCTGCCCTCATCTATAACAAAAATCTCTATGTTTTTCCCAAAGCATTTTTCCAAGAATAACTCTACGTTTTCTTGTTCTTCTATAATATCCATTTTTTCAAAGGTTGGAACAAGTGTTATCCTCTCCTCCTGCAGCCATGGCGCCTCAACACCATCATCGCAATCTAATTCACCTTCTCTTTTCCCCATATATTCCACAGCAGCATTATGGCATAAAAGCCCCCAATGAGATTTCTTTGTCCCAATCAAAATTATGGTATCAAACGCTTCTTTTAAAAGCTCGCCTGCTGCTAGAAAAGGATAGCTGCTCTCTTTTACCTTTCCATCCACAGAATATGTTCCTTTTTCCTTTCCAGGCTGAAAAATAGCATATGGCGTATTAAATGCCCCGCCTGCCCCTATCACTGCAACTAAGATGTTCTTCCCCATTTTAAATTCCTCCTGTCTGAACGGTATCTTTCTATTTCTCTGTTTCTTCCAAATGGCTTTTCACAGTTACTTTTCCGAATCCAAGCCTTGTATTTTTCCCAAGATGAAGTATCTCCATGGCATAGAGATATTTCATCACCTTCTCACTGCAGCCTTCCAGCTCCAATAGGCCCTTTACCCCTTTTAAGTACATCTTCCTGTCCTGGGTTGTGGAATATCTGGGGATTGTGCCTTGTTCCAGGCGCTGCCCCTTCACTTCAGGGAACTCGCTTTCCTCAAAATATTCTTTTTCTGCCTCTTTTCCCTCGTAAAGCTGATACATATACACTTTCTGGAGCATAGTGACCACAAGGGAACGGCCGTCAAATTCCTGCAGAAATTCTCCTTGGTGCTTGATGGCACAGGGCGTATCCAGGGAGAGCCATAGATGCCCTGTATGATCCTGATGGGCTATGCGCTCCTGCACATAGCTCCCTACGGTTTCCACCAGGACATTCTTCATGTTGATACATCCGTCTTTCAGTATTGGCTTCCTGCGGCGGTTTACAATTTCCGCAATCTGGAAGCAATTCCCCTCCTTCCCAAGCCCAACCCCGCCTAACGAAGTCAGGGCGTAGATAATCGGCATAATATAAGATATTGCATTTCCAAACAGCGTAAACTCTGCCCAAAGGCATTCTCCCGCCCTGTAATCTATCTTCTTGCTGGTACAGTCAATCACATAGCCCATACTTTCATTCTGGGTGGCAAAAGGCGGCTTTATTTTAAATGGGGCATACATGATATTCTGGACAATGCAGCTTTCCCGGAACCCACAGGCTTTGCAGTCCCCGTCTTTCATACAGTGCTGCGCCAGCAGCACCTTTCCCATGCCTCCCCGGATAGCAGAAACCTTATGCCTGGGAAGCTGGCAATCCTCTGCCATCTGCAGCTTTATCTTTAACTTTGTAAAACGTATTGATTCCATAAAACTTTCTCCTAATCGCACTTCATTTTAATTGCACTTCAATCTGGCCGCCCTTATCCTAATCCTCACATTTCATAATCCGATATCCTAATTTCTGAATTAATTTCAGCGTTTCCAAAGCTGTGTTTACATCGTAGCTTTTTTCCGATATACTTAATTCCTCATATGGGACCATGCAAGGAGTTTCTTTTTTCCTGTCGTCCTTTATTGGGCCATAAACCCATCCTTCCTGGATGCGCCCCTGAGCCCATACCTCGTGGACATTCTTGGCAAGAAGCTCTGAAAGCCCCATGATATCCTCAGATAAAACTACGTCACTGGTGTCTATTGGCTTTGGCACATAAGCGCTGTGTGCTTTTGCATCCATTATCTCCATTATAATAATCCTCCTGAAAAATTATTGATTCATTTCATTTTTTCCTGCATTCCCACTTGTTTACCAGGCACTATAAGTGTATCTTATCCCCCTTAATGTTTCATTTCATTTTTCATGAAAAAACCTTCACTTTTTTACATATTTTATTCACTTTATCAAAAATATATCATTCTTCAGAAGGATTACATATAGATTCTGCAATTTTCCATATATTCCGAACTGTCTCACGGTCGATATCCTTTACGGAAGACCTGGACAGCTTTAAATGGTGAAAGCGCTGGTACTGATGCATCCATTCCTGTATTCCGTCTGCCTCATACTCCACAGCTTCCGCACATTTTTGCATAAGATCCAGGATATGGCTCCGAATGCCGCCCAATACCTTTCCCTGACGGCTGCCTTCGGGAAGGCTGGCCAGCTTTTCTCCTAAAAAATCATCCAGGCCCTCTTTATAAGAAAACATCCCTCCATAGGATAGCCTGAGCAGACAGTCAAGGCTCCGGCGCAGCCGATACTTTTCTTGCTGGCACGCTGGAAGCTTTTCCCCTATTTGATCTTTCAGGCTTTCCAGGGAATATAGCCCTGGCTTTTTTCTGCCTGCTATCGCTTTTTTCTTCTTTTTTTCAAGCGCAGAAAATTCTTCCCACAGCTTAGAATCTGTTTCTGCAAAAGATCCATAATATGCATCCATCCCCACTTCCTCTTTTGCTGCTTCCTGACGGAACCTGCTCAATGCCTCTGACAATTCTTTTTCTCTTTTTTGGGATTCCATAGCAAACCCTACCCGTTGGTTCGCTATCTTTATAAAGGCTTTTTGCTCTTCTTCACTTTCTGGGTATTTTGGCCCCGAAGATGGCATGCCCTGCATTTGATCTCCCAGAATTTCTTCGATATCTTCATAAATTTTTTTATAGTAAAGGTAACATTCCAACAACCTTTCTTCCAAATCCCGCAATAAAGAAACCATAGTTTTTGATTCCATAAGATGCTCCGCCAGGGCGTCATGAAATTTTTCTGGCATATATTGATACAGATAGAGCCAGTCCTCCCGCTCTTCAGAAGGCTCTTCCAGAAATCCCCAACGCATTAAGATACGGCCTTTTTCGGATGCATAGGCCTTCAGGTTACTATGGGCTTCTTCCAGCATTTTTGCAATATGGCTTCCCTGCCCTGCCATTTTTTCAGCCCTAATGTCCATCTTAGGGGAATGGAAATCCCCCAGCTTTGCCCAGGATGCAATATAGGGATGCAGCTTTGCCAGGTGAAACTGATGGTTCATAAACCCCTTTGCCAGCCACTCACCTACCTGCGCCTTAGAGGCTGGCGCATAGCCCTGCAGCGCCATATACAGATTCCACCGTGCATGCTCTTGGATAGCAAGGCATTCCACCTGGCAATCATCCAAATCCTTTAATCTGCCGCATTTCTTCTCTTCTGCAAAATACTCCAGGCTTGTTTCTGTAAATGGAAAGGATTTATAAACCCCTGCGGAATACAGACGATATGGAATATACAAGGCCGCTGCCATGCTGCTGTCCCTGTTGTAGCTGCTGGCATAATATGAATGGAGCGCAGCCTGCTGTTCCCCTTTTCCATAATAGGACAAATGCATGCACAGCGCTAATTTTTCAGCAAAGTTCTCATAAATATTCCCATATGTATAATACCTGCTCTTTTCCCCAAACGTATTAATATCCCAATTCGAATACCATTTCGGGGAACTTTTCCCATTCCCAACCGCAAATTGGTTTAAGGGCAGCACATAAGGCGCATGATCGCTTAAAACGGCAATCACAGGCCGCCGTTCAAATTTCATATCCTGTTTTAATATGCCGCTTCTTAACCGAAAGGCAAAGTCTATGCTTCTCTTTTCATCCCCCAATGCACAGATAAAGTAATTTGCCTCCTGTAATATTTTTCCATATTCCTTTTGTCCTGCAGGATTCCGGAAATATTCAAAAAACTCATAGCTCTCTGCATCCAGCACAATACATTGGGGCACAATTTTCTCATAAGGCTGGTCTGCAAATAACTCTGAAAACTCATACTGCAGCTTGCGGCGCATCTGCTGTGCATCCTTATCTATCATTGTCAGTGAAAATTTTTCCCCTAAAGCCTTCTCTATTTTTCCGGCGTCAGCATCCCCATCAAATTGGCTGCACTTGCCAAACATGGCCACCGAAAGGATATTCTTTACTAAAACTGGAATTGCTGGATGGTTTCCAAGAATCACAATATTTTGTACATCCTTTTCCTGACATCCCATATACAACGGCAAACGGTAAAGGATATCCCTGGATAATTCCTCATATAAGTTTAAATACCGAATTGGCAAATAAAAGCTGCTATATAAGCCAAAGGCCATATCCAGGTATTTCCCCTCCACTGTTCCTTCGCAATCCAGTACAATATCCACATTCTTCCCGAAAATACAGCCGTCCTTTCTATCCCTTGCCCTTAATATCTGATTGATTTCCTGCTCCTTTTGGGCGGTAAAATCTATAATCCCCCTGATAGCTTCCAGGGCATATGCCTTATCCTCCCCAAGAAATACAAAATGAATCTTCTCCTGCCCAAATTTATATCCATCCTCTTTCTCGCCATCCCAGGAATATACTGGCAAAGCCTTTAACAGTTCAGAAATGGCAGGCACGGAATCCTCCACTTTATTACATGGAAGGCTCTCGTTCTCGATTTGCTTTTCTGCATCTTTCCTGTCCTCTGAGGCAACATACAAATTTATCTTAACAGGCTTTCCCTGCAGGCTTTTCAAAAAAATCCTGGTTTTCTGGCCAAATCCAAATACCAAAAACCTTTCTTTCCAACTGCATGCCTGCGCTTCTGCCTTTTCTGCACGATGGGAGAGGGCATTGGAAACCCCTTGCCCCTGACGCGTCCGGTTATAGATAAATGTATCAGAAGAATGCCGAATCTGCTGGATCTCTTGCCTTAAAAGAATCTTACGGATTTTTTCGGTTTTACCCTTTTCATTCACAATTTCTTCCTTGATCTTCACACTTTCTTTCCCTGGCTGCCCTATTCTATTTTGCTTATCATACCTTTCCCCTATATTTCCCAGATCACATTCCTGCCACTCTGGTATCTCCCGCTTAAAATTCTGCTGGATTTCCTGAATATAGCGCTCCTGGCCGTATTTACATATTGCATCATTCAAAAGCCGGATCCCGATCTTCCAAAAAGCCCGATCCAGGCTTTCATCCAGATATTCAAAACAGGCCGCTACCCTCCGGTCCAGATCTATATTCCCAGACCCAATCCTGTGGCAATAAAACCGCTCATCCCCAAAAATCATTGGATAAAATATATCATCCGCCAAAATGCTGCCTTTGAGCAGGCATAACTTATTCCTGGGACATCCATATTTTTGGGCGGACTCTATGACTGTGCTTAAATCATAGCTGTAATCCACAATCTGGTGATGGAAGATATGGTTTGCAAGCTGCCAGCAGGCCTCTCCCCACAAGCCTCCAAAAAAGCACTTCTCTTGGACTTCCTTTGGATTGCCTACGGCAAATTTATAACACGCCTCTAAAAGCGCCTGTTCTCTTTTGGGCTGGCTGCCTTTTATAGAAGCAAAAATCTCTTGAAACTTTTCCTTTTCCCCAATCTGGAGCAATATATAATTTGCCAGGCATAGGCTGCTCTTGCCTTTCCAAAATCCCTGGTTCTGCCGCCACAGCTTCAGGATCCAGTTCCCAGCCGCTTCAAAATCTGACTTTTCCTGGAAAGAAGAAATAATAAAATGCAGAAGCTGCTGGTCATCCCATGTTTCCTCCATAGCGCTTTTCCCACTTGCGCCCGCTTTTTTTCCAGCATGGACTGCATTTTTTAACTCCTCATTTTTTTCTGGAAATATATGGGCAATTCGGTTTTCTATATCCCCAATGCAGAATGCGCACATAAAAATACAGGCAAGAGCTTCTGCATCATCTTTTATTTCTTGGTATCTTCTGGCATACAAAGACAATTTTGCCGCTTCTTCTAAATTACAATCCAAGATAGATTCCCGAATATCTCCCTCTTCATTTTTGCATATATATAATATGTTTGTGTTTCCCTTTTCCTGAATATCAATATATACATCTTTTCTATTAATAAACAGTTCCCTGACATCTTTTAGATATAATGGGTCTGCCTTTGTCTGTTCTCCCAACATTGAAACCATTATTTCCGTATTTTCAACACCATCTCTGTCACTTGTTCCTACATATTTAATTTCTGGCTCCATCTTTTTTAATAGGGGGATATCGCTGGATGCTTCTTCCACATTCCTGAAAAAGCCATATGTGGTCAGATATATATCCCCATCAAAATTTATCGGCCTTCTTCCCATAAAAATTTTATCAATTACGCTTTCTCTTAAACGATGCCTTTCGTGTTCTGTTGTATGTTTTTTAATGACATTGGCCAAGTGATTTTTTAAAAAAAGATAATGATCCGCATCCGTATCTAAATATCCATAAAAGATTTCCCCTAATTTTCCCGCAGACGTTTTTCCATGGCGTATAAAACTAAGATGATTTGTAGTCCCTACATTGGTATAACGATTCACAATTTCTTCTGGTAATAAATTCCGGATCATCTTAGGTATAGAATCAATGATCTTTCCAAAAGAAGCCTTATTCCTATCACTGATAATATAATTCTTGCACAATGTCTCAACAGAATACAATGGCCTTATTTTATCAAATTCTTTCATTTCATTGCTTCCCTCTCTATAATTATGTCCTAAAGCGTTTGCGAAACGCCACAGCCCGCATAAAATCAGGCCTTTTCTTTGAAAATAGAACAGCTCCTCACAGGTATGTGGTAAAAATTGAGATATCCAATAACAATTCACCATATCCACCTGAAAGGAGCTGTACCTACTAGAAAATACCGTCTCTGCTCTTTTTGGCCACAAAATGGCAGGCTCATTTCGCCATCACAGCCCGCACATATGGTTAATCTCCTTTACATCCGCTCCATCCAGAATACGTTGAAACGCTTCGCCCAGCTTTCCTTCCTTAATTACTGTGCGGGTAATAAAATACACGCCCATGATATCCGCACGTTGGCGGACTGTCTGGAAAGCCCGTTCATTTTTGTTGCTGCAGACCAGGATCGCTTTTCCCCGAACCCCAAGATGTTCTGCAAAATATCTAATCTCTGTCAAATACTCCTTCTGCGCCCAGCTCTGCTTACAGCTCACAAAGTAAGATTCCATCCCCTTTGTTGCAATCACATCAATCTCATTTGTAATGTCTGTATCTGGATCCTGAAATTCATCTGGCGCTGCAAAGGCCAGGCTTACGCTGAGCTTCACATCATCAAATCCCTGATTGCGCATGGTAAAATACGTGTACTGCTCCAAGGCATTTCCTTCCCGTTCCATAAGGCGCTTCACATCTGTATTTTTTAACGTGACAGTAATGCCATGCCCCGTGTCGGCCTCCTCCAGCATACATTTTTTCTGATCCTCCCTTGCAAGCTTCTCTATGACCCCACGGATTTCCTGGTATGCGCACTCTCCAAACTCATTTTCCATCCCAAAAGAATCCTTTTGAGGTATATCTTCCTTCTCCTGCAGACACAGCTTATCCACATCATCATACAGGCAGCCCGCTGTTTTTCCACCCCTTATTCTCCGCTCCACATATTTCAAGTTATTGTCCCAGCTTTGCTGTGCACGGTCCAGCATCCAGTTGACAGCTTCCATAATTGGCTCGCATTTCGTTTTAATCTCTATCCGAATGTTTCTCACATTCTTAGGAATGTGGTAAGACTCAATCCAGCCAGCCCCCTTCAAGTCATTCAAAACGTTTTTCACATTTGAGCTTTCCAATGCCTTTAATGGGATTGGGTTTGTCTCCCGCACCAATACTTTAGAAGAAACTTTTACCTCCTCTAATAGGATTGGCTCCGCCTTCTGCGCCTTTGCTGTGCCTGCGGAAGTTTGGGTAATCATTTTATAATTTTTCTGATCGGCATACCAGAAAAACGCACATAAACGCTTCCATTCCCTTGGCTCACACACATCAAAATACAGCTTCCAGATATCCCGGTAAGCATTCGCAAAGGAGGCCAATGTATTTGCATCCCGCTCAGTATAATAATAAACGTCAGAAAGCCGCAGCATCTCCCCTACTGTCAGGGATTTCTGCACGGGATACAAATACCCCTGCCCCTCTTCCTGTGTCAGGTTTACCACTTCGCCGTCCCTTATCACAATAAACTGGCAGTTAGAAAACTCTGGCATGCTTTTCACCTTATAGACAAAAGATGGCTCTGCATCTGTAATGTCCACAATATCATTTTCCGTTATCTTTTTCGACAGCTTTTTCATGGCCGTTCGGATCCCCATAGCGACACAGGAAATATGGCCAAGCCCCATGCCTTCTAATACATCTTTGTATTTACGCTGCTCCTTCTTTGATACCTCACTGTCAGAATCATCACATAGGATAACCGTTTTCTGCGGCTCGATCAATACTGTACTGTACATATTTTCCCAGGGCTTTTCCTTACTTTCCAGCTTATAAATGCAGGGCGCTATATTGCTATTTATAATATAAGGGATTGCCAAAAGCAAAGTCAGGTCGCTCCTCTTATAAGACCGTTTCCTGGCAGCTTCCTTTGCAATGTCAGCTATGGAAATGACATCTTTAAAAGCAGATTCCAGACGCTGGCTTTTCGCAAAATCCTCTGCGAATTTCCTGCGGAAATCATTTGCGCATTTTTCAAAATTATTAATAGCATTCCGTTCTTCCTCTGCCAGCTTATGGAATGCGTTTTCCAGGTTATGGATATACTCATATGCCTCGTCTGCCCGCTGCCCTGCATTTTCCCCCAAGTAATTATGCATACTATCCGCAAGCTTTTCCAACCGCTCGCCAGCCTCTCCGCCCTCTGCGCAAAGATCCTGTGTCCTTTCCTTCGCATATAAATACAGCTCCAAAGACACTTTATCCAACGGATCCTTTATTTTTTCCAGATATGACTTATACCATCGGATCTTGCTGCCAGGATCATCCAGATACATCATGCCTTCCTTCCGGCATTCCACCAGGCAGGGATGGCGCTTATTCTTTTTATCCTTGAAATCATTTTCTCCCACAAACGCATAATCTTTTACATCCTCTACAGAGACTCTCTGCCATCCATTACAGATCAGCCATGCCATCCAGGACTTATGCTCCAAATATACCAGCTTCTCCCTGCCGTTATCCTGATTTTTTTCCCCGGAAACAATCTGGGCAAATTCCCTCACAGCTTCCCTGCTGATTCCTTTCACGCCAGGCACTCCATTCTTTGATAGATCCTGAGCCTCATCTTTCCCCTTTTTCTTCCCATTCCCTTTTGATGCATATGGGATCACAGAGGCAATTTTATAAGGAATGCTAATGGCGGAACGGACAGAGGAAGCCTTGGCATATGCCCTGGAAAAGTCCTCCCGCATGGACTGGATATCCTGCCTGCTATTGTATTCCTTTGCATAGAAACGGTGCACACGGAATGCCTTTTCCAAAAGCCCTTTTTCAAAAACCCCAACCTCATCCTTTGTCATGTCCACATTCACAAGAATATGGGTGATCCGCTGCTTTGTGCCCATACGCACAATCGTCTGTTCTTTCCCAAGGTTCAACTCCCCTACAAAGCTCCTCTGCCTTCCCTTTTTAAAAAAATCCGCCTGATCCAGATATTTTTCCAATAAAGCCCCTGTCCTCGTATTCTGCCCGGAATCCGCCCCAATCACCCAACTATAGGAAAACAGGCTTCCAGACAAATCTGGATATGCCATCTTGTCAATAACACTAATTTTCTCCAGGCTGTCCAGCCCATCTGCCACTACGTTTACATACACCAATGGCTCACTGGCTGCTTCCTGGTCCAGCTTATGGGAAATCACTTTATGATCGCCATCCAAACACAATACCTGCACAAAAAATGTAGTTTTTGCCATAGGGTTTTCATCCAGGAACTTCCGCATAAAATCATATGCTGTGGGATCCGCCAAAGTAATCGTAAGTTTCTTATCCACCATATGGCAGCAGGACGCAACCATCTTAAAAAAATCCATCCTCGTTTCTGATTCCCCAAAGACCACCACATTGATATCCCCTTTCAAATCCACAAACGCAAAAACAGGAAAACGCTCCAACAAAAACCTTCCAAAAGCTGCAGCATCTACCATGCTCTTTTCAAAAATATCCATGTTTACTTCCTCCTTATGTATTTTCTTTTACTTCCTCCATTGCCTTCTTCAAACCCTTCTGTACAGAACCCTCCTCCATAAACACATTGGATTTACAAATTAAAAAAGGATAATGAAAAGGGCATACTCAAAGCGCTCTTAATCATTATCCTCGAAAATCCATTCTTTTCCTTACAACAAAGCCTTCCCTTCATTGTTCTTTTCATATTCTCCTCCTTTGTATGCTTGCTGAATATTCATGCTGCTGCGCCCAAGAATATATTGGCAAGTTCTCCTAATACTTAAAATTATAGTTCTTCCCATAAGGTTTGTCAATCATTTCCTCTTCTTAAAAGTTTATTTCTGGTTACTATTCATAGCCAAAGCCAGCAATTTAAGAAGTGAAATCTTTTTCCCAGCCCCCCCTCCCTAAAAGAAACTTAAAACTTTTTCTCAAAATCCCTTGCAAAATAGCGGATTTCCTGTAAAATAGAAAAAGGCTGCAAATAGGGCGGCACCAAAATACTCAGACAGCAAATGTACAAACCCATCCCAGGATAATTTTATAAAATCCGTCAGCCCCAAAATTATTCCTGTAACATTCAGAAATCAGATTCCATTTCAGAAAGGTGTATATAAGATGATTAGTGCAAATAACGTGACTCTTAGAATCGGAAAGAAAGCTTTATTTGAAGATGTAAATATCAAATTTACAGAGGGGAACTGCTACGGCCTAATCGGTGCAAACGGCGCCGGAAAATCCACTTTCCTTAAGATTTTAAATGGCCAGCTGGAGCCCACTAAGGGGGAAGTATTTATTACGCCAGGGGAACGCCTCTCCTTCTTACAGCAGGATCACTTTAAATACGATGAATTTTCCGTGCTGGATACGGTGATCATGGGGAACCAGCGCCTCTATGACATTATGAAGGAAAAAGACGCCATCTATATGAAAGAGGATTTTACGGATGAGGACGGCATCCGCGCCAGCGAGCTGGAAGCAGAATTTGCCGAAATGGATGGCTGGAATGCAGAATCCGACGCAGCCCAGCTCTTAAACGGGCTGGGGATTGAGACAGAACTGCACACTGCCATCATGAGGGATATTCCCAGCGAATTGAAGGTAAAGGTACTGCTGGCGCAGGCATTGTTTGGCAACCCGGATATCCTGCTGCTGGATGAGCCTACCAACCATTTGGATCTGGATGCGATTGCATGGCTGGAAGAATTTTTGATCAACTTCGACAATACCGTGATTGTGGTATCCCACGACCGCTACTTTTTGAATAAGGTATGCACCCATACAGCCGATATTGACTATGCAAAAATCCAGCTCTATGCCGGAAACTATGACTTCTGGTACGAGTCCAGCCAGCTTTTAATCAAGCAGATGAAAGAAGCCAATAAGAAAAAGGAAGAAAAAATCAAGGAACTGCAGGAATTTATTTCCCGGTTCTCCGCAAATGCTTCCAAATCCAAACAGGCTACCTCCAGAAAACGTGCTTTGGAGAAAATTCAGTTAGATGAGATTAAGCCTTCCAGCCGGAAGTACCCTTATATTGATTTCCGCCCAAACCGGGAAATTGGAAATGAAGTACTCACTGTAGAAAACCTGAGTAAAACAATAGACGGCGTAAAAGTGTTAGACAATGTTTCCTTTATTATGGGGCACAATGACAAGATTGCATTTGTTGGCAGCAATGAAGTGGCTAAGACCACATTATTCCAGATTCTGGCCGGAGAGATGGAGCCGGATGAAGGCAATTATAAGTGGGGCGTCACCACCAGCCAGTCCTATTTCCCAAAAGATAATACCGCCATCTTTGACACAGACCTACAGATTGTGGAATGGCTCACACAGTATTCGGAGATCAAGGACGCCACTTATGTACGCGGGTTCCTGGGCAGGATGCTGTTTGCTGGGGACGATGGCATAAAGAAGATGAAAGTACTCTCTGGAGGCGAAAGAGTCCGGGTTCTTTTATCCCGTATGATGATTATGGGTTCCAATGTCCTGATTTTAGACGAACCTACAGACCATTTAGATATGGAGTCCATTACAGCTTTGAACAACGGGCTGATAAAATTCCCTGGAGTCATCCTATTCGCTTCCCGCGACCATCAGGTGGTGCAGACTACAGCCAACCGAATCATTGAATTTTTGCCCAATGGCGGGATGATTGATAAGATCACCACTTATGATGAATACTTGGAGAGCGATGAAATGGCAAGAAAGCGCCAGGTATATTCCACCAGCAATGCACAGGAAGAAGATGATTAAAACAGAACCATACATTCCAACTGCAGGCAATGAACAAAATAATGCCAGAATCTCAGTTGAAGCAAGTTTAGCTTCTCCTGGATTCTGGCGTCTTGTTATCATTGGCCGCAGCGTTTCAGAAAAGTTATATTGATTAAGCACACCTCACACAAGGCACAAAAAAGCCCCCAGATTTCCCCGTCTCCCCTGGGTTGCCCGATGGGAGAACAGCAATCTGGAATTACAGCAGGTACAAATATTTGTTACTGCAATATGGCTTTCCTTTACGCCTGCCTCCAGCAGAACTTTCTCATTGGCACGCCACAAATCCAGCTGATATTTGCCATTGCCCTTGTCCTGCAAAATCTCTTTTTCAGATTCCGGAAACGCTTCTGCAAACTCTATTGCCACATCTTCGCTGACTTCATAACACCTCTGGCAGATAGAAGGCCCTATGGCACAAATAACATCCTCTGGATCCGTCTGAAATTCTGCCTTCATGGCATTTAAGGTTACCTTCCCCATACGCCCCGCTGTCCCCCTCCATCCAGAATGTGACAGCCCAATCGCCCGATGCTTCACATCCACAAAATACAAGGGCACGCAGTCCGCATAAAAAGTAGACAGCACAATCCCCGCCTCGTTGGTAATCAAGCCGTCAACATCTGCATAACCCCGCTCCCTTGTCAGGCCTTTGCCTGCGTCCTCTTTTCCCACACGCCTGACATTCGTGGTATGGGTCTGGTCTGTAAATACAAAATTCCCATACTCCGTGCCCATAGCCTGGGCAACCCGGCGAAAATTCTCCTTTACCGCCTCTGGGTCATCCCCCCTGGAAAAACTCAGGTTCAGGCTCTCAAAAATCCCCTTGCTGACGCCTCCAAGCCTTGTAGTAAAGCAATGCTTTACGATTCCTGTTTCCTCCAGCAAGGGATAGTACAGATACGGGCAGCCACTTTTCCCGTCTATATTCTTCAGTACAGGCATTTGACTGCCCTTCTCCTTGGAAATTTGAAATTCTATCCCACAATTCAATTGTTCCATAGACTATTATTTTCCACTCCTTTATTACCATATATGCCATATTTCCACTATCCTTGGAACTCAAAGGCATCTGCTATATGCCGGATACGCCCATCACCGTAAATGCCGATTACATCAAACCGACAGGGCTTTCCCTCCCTGGCGCCATAGCGGTTATAATGGTATGCCGCCGCCCTGCTGACCCGCTTCTGCTTCTTCCAGTCCACAGCCTCTAAGGGATCCCCATACCTGCTGCTGCCGCGGTATTTGACCTCTGCATAGATGACCACGCCATCCTTCTCCAAAATAAGGTCCACTTCCCCTAACGGGTTTCTGTGGTTGCACTCCACAACCAGATATCCCTGCCCTTTCAGGTACTCTGCCGCAACTGCTTCGTATTTTGCCCCAACCTGGCGCTTATTCACTGATTTTTCACCCCTTTATCTTCTCACGGATCCGCTCCATATCATCCACAAACACCAAAATCTCTGCCACCACATCATAAAGCTCTGGCGGGATCATATCCCCGATCTCCAGCTTTGAAAGGGTCTTGGCAAGCTTATTGTCCCTGTAAAAAGGAATATTCTCCTCCTTAGCCTTCTCTATGATCTTCTCTGCCAAATACCCTTTCCCAGTGGCAATGATCTTGGGAGCCGCATCCCCAGGGTTATAAGCCAGGGCAACGGCTGTCTTTTCCTTTTCACCAGCCTGCGTGTCCATACCAACTGGCTCTTTCGTGTTTTTGTAATATGCTCTGTCCATCTGCCTTGCTCCTTTACGCCCTCCTTACTGACCCAAATCATTGGAGCCAACCTCCCAAATGCCCCTCAATCCCATTATGCTTTTACATCAAAGGAATAGCGGTGCAGCTTTCCATTTGGCTTCTCCCGTTCCAGAAAATCCTCCACAAAATCCTGTTGTTTTTGGCGGTTCTCCACTTTTACCTCGCACTGATACCCCTTATTCTGCAACTGTTCCACCAATCGGTCTGTAAAGCCTGCAATCAGCCGATAAGAAGCCTCATCCTCCAAATAAAACTCCGTTTGCACAGCCGTCCCCTTCAGCTTCACAAAAATATCCGTAGAACCCAGGTGATCCAAATCCAAATGCAGTAAGGCGCTAAGCTCTCCGCCCTTTTCCCGCAGGTTTTTCTTATTTGTATATACATACAAATCGCTGTGGGCATTCTGATTGCGCAATTTCAACGGCAGCTGTGCATAGGCATAGGCCTGGTTCAGCTGGTTCATAAATTCAATATTGCTTTGGAGGGACTGTGCCGTCTTTCCCAAGGCTGCCCCCTCTTTCCCTGTCTGGGACAAGGCCTGCTGCAGCTGCTCCATCTGCCTGGACATACGCTGGTACAGTTCCTTCACAGCCCCCTCCTCCTTCAGATTCTCCGGCGACAGAAGCCATTGGTCTGCCATCGCCTGTTTCAAAAGCCCTTTATACTCTTTGGAAAAAAACAGCTTTTTTAACAGATCGCCGCTGACATTTTCCGTATTCTTCACAGCCCCCATAATCTGCTGCAGCAATTCCCCGGCGGAAAGGCTGGCATTTAACTGGCCGTTGGGCAAAAGCTGCCCATTTTCCCTTGCCCCGGAAAATTCCTGCAATAAAGATGACAATGTATTCTGCTGCTTTTGGCTTAGCACATGGTCGATGGGATTCTGCAGCTGCTCCATTTGGCTGCCAGCCTGCCCTGGCTGGCTCCCTGCCTCAGCCTGTGAAGCAGCGCTTGCTGCTCCTGGCGCCTGACTGTTTTGGACTGACACCTGGCCTGCCTGGGTGCCTTCACCCAAATGCTGGGCTGTTCCTGCCGATTCCGGCATCTGGCCGTTTTGGCCTGGCGCTTGGGCTTCCTGGCCTGATACCTGGCTGGCCTGCCCTGGTATTCCTGCATCCAATATGCTCCCTGCCTGCCCTGGCATTGCTGCACCTGATGTACTTCCTGCCTGGTTCTGCATTCCTGTATCCAATACACTCCCTGCCTGCCCCTCCTGAGTGGCCTGGCTTCCGATTTCCCCACCAAGAGCTGCGTCCGCCTGCCCCTCTGCCAGATCCGGAACCGTCCCCTGCGTTCCCGATTCCCCGCCTAACAGAATTTCCAATATCTGCTGCTGAAACCCAAGCATTGGATTAATGCCTGTATTCTGCCCCTGGCTGACTGCTGCCTGCCCCTGCGGCCCCAGCACAATATTTTCAAGGGCATCCGCTCCACCCCCAATCCCCTCTTTCCCAAAAGCCTGCTCCGAAAATTCCGCAATCCCCTCCATCAGCGACAGCATATCCGGCAGCATGGCCTGCTGCCCATTCTTATAGTTCTGGAACTGATTCAATGTATTCTCATCAATGGTAAATCCCAGCTTCTGCATCTGCACCAAGGTCTGCATATCTGCCTGCGGGAAATTCCCCACTGCCCGCGCCATCTGCATCAGGCTATTTTTATCAATAGGAAGCTGCTCCATCATCATCTGGTTCACCATAGAAAGGTTCCTGGGATTTGCCTTCATCCCCGCCGCCTCCAAGGCCTTCATCAGCGTTGGGTTCTGTGCGCTCTCCAATGTCACTGGGCGGATTGAGATTTGATCTCCTGTATTCGCCTTCACCTCAAACAGCATCGGCTGCCCTTTCACAAGGCTTACCCCCTGTTCCATCCTGGCAGAAATGGCCTTCCCATCGCTGAGCCCAATGGTCACCTGCCCATTCTTCATCTCCGTGACAGTCCCTTCAAATACCTTTCCTGGTACCAGCTCCTGCCCCTGTACAGACAGGGGCTTCCCCCCGCCTTTTACCTGATTCAATATGCTTGTATTCGAAGCCGTATTCGCCTGATACTGAAAAATCCCATCTACAAATGACATACTCTTTGCGCCTTCCTTCCACCAAATTCTTGCGGCTACCCTTTCCCCATCTTCTTCAAAAAACTCCTCCTATGGATTGGGGATATCCCATGCTTCTCAATGGCCTCCATATGCTCCTTCGTCCCATATCCCTTATGCTGCGCAAACCCATACTCCGGCATTTCTTTATCATACTGCACCATAATCCGGTCCCTGGCCACCTTGGCAATAATACTGGCTGCCCCAATGGAAATGCTTTTTGCATCCCCATGCACAATGGGCACCTGCGGGATGTCCACCTGCGGGATCCGCACTGCATCATTTAATAATATATCGGGCACTACCCCAAGATTTTGAATAGCCTGCCGCATGGCCTCATAATCCGCCTGCAGGATATTAATCTCATCAATCCGCTTCGGCTCCACAATCCCAATGCCCACAGCCACAGCCTGCTCCATAATAATATCATAAAGCCCTTCCCGCTTCTTCTCACTCAGTTTCTTTGAATCATTGATATACAAAATCCGGCAATCCTTCGGCAAGATCACCGCCCCTGCCACCACAGGCCCTGCCAACGGCCCCCTGCCAGCCTCATCAATCCCACAGATATATTCCATAGAGGCATATTTCTTCTCAAAAGCCCTCAGCGCCTCTATCCTCTCCCTCTCCCTTTCCAGGCCTTCCATCCGCTTCCGCGCCTGCTGCACAAGCTTCTGCACCCCAGCCCGCCCATCTTCTCTATATGTTGCTATAAAAGAAGGCAGCATCGTTTCCTCTGCTGCCTGTAATTCTAATTTGACCTCTCCAATTTTCTTATGTATTCCCACGTTCTTCCTCCTCTATCTGAAAGCTTACGTTACTTATGCTTAATAAACCCAATCTTATCAAAAGGATACAGACGAAGCCAGGCCCGCCCAATAATATCTTCCCTTTTGATCACCCCCACGCTGGGATCCCTGCTGTCAGAACTGGCATTCCGGTTATCCCCCAGCACAAAATACTCCCCAAACCCCAGGGTAATCGGCTTTTCCGCCTGGCCAGGATTCAATATGACCTCCCGCCCATAGGATTCATCCAATGGCTCTTCATTGATATATATTGTGCCATCCGCCCCAATCTGGACTGTCTCTCCCGGCAAACCAATCACCCTCTTAATATAATACGTATTCTCCTCCTGCTTAAAAGGGAACACAATAATATCAAACCGCTGCGGATCATGGAAGCGGTAAGAAATCTTATCCACAATCAGATTATCCCCGTCACTTAAGGTATACTCCATGGAAGACCCGCTCACCTGGGTACGCTGCCCCACATAATGGATCACCAAATATGTGGCCAAAAACACAATTGCAATATAAAGGATAAAACTCAGTGTCTCCCCCAGCACGCTTTTCTTCCCTTCTGCCGCCTCATTGGGGCTGCCTTCCATGCCGCTGCCTATATTCTTCCTTTTTTTCCTCATACCGACTCTCTTTTCTGCCTTTTGTACTTCCTCAAAATCTCCACTGCCTTTATTCTACCGCCGCCCCTTCCAAATTTCAAGGGCTATTTTTCAGCTCTCTGGGAACTCAAGGGTTATCCTCCCTAAATTCCCTCCGCGGAACTCATCAATCACCACAGCGGCAGCCTTGCTGTAATCTGCCTCATTCCCCTTCTTCACGCAATTACGGTTCACTGCGATCCCAAGCAGCAGTTCTGCATTTGCCTGGTCTTCTTCCACCCCATACCGTTTCTGCAGCACCCCTGGGTATTTCTCCTTTAAAATCCGGATCAGCTCCAGGGAAAGCTCATCAATATTCAGTATCTCATCCTTAATTGACCCGATCAGCGCCAGATGGAGCCCTACCTCCTGATCCTCAAATTTCGGCCACAAAATTCCCGGCGTGTCCAAAAGCTCCACATTTTTATTTAATTTAATCCACTGCTTCCCTTTGGTAACCCCAGGCTTATTCCCTGTCTTTGCGCAGGCCTTCCCTGCATAGGTATTGATAAATGTGGATTTCCCCACATTGGGGATCCCCACCACCATTGCCCGCACCGGCCGGTTCTTGATCCCCCTTCGGCGGTCACGCTCAATTTTCTCCCGGCAGGCCTTCATAATCTCCTCACTGATGGCTTTCATCCCTGCCTTACTCCTGGCATCCAGCTTTACCGTAAAATACCCTTTCTCCTGAAAATAGGCCATCCATGCCTTCGTCTGCCTTTCATCTGCCAAATCTGCCTTATTCATCAGAATAAGCCTAGCCTTGTTCCGCCCCAGCTCATCAATATCTGGATTGCGGCTCCCCAGTGGAATCCGGGCGTCCACCAGCTCAATTACCAGATCAATTAATTTCATATCCTCCTGCATCTGACGCTTTGCCTTGGTCATATGCCCTGGATACCATTGAAAATGCATATCGCCACCTCACTTTATAAGACGTAAATTTTTCCAGGGATAGGCGACCATCCATGCCTCCCCCACAATATATTCCTTTTTCACATTGCCAATGCTGGCATACCGGCTGTCCTCACTGCTGCTGCGGTTGTCGCCTATCACAAAGTATTCATCCTCGCCAATCGTGATTTCATCCTCTGCCAACAGCGCATTCTCCACGCCAGAGCCAGAGGTTCCCTCCTGGATAGGAAAGCCATTGACATAGATTCCCCCTTCCTTCACCTGTACTGTATCCCCCGGAACTGCCACTACACGCTTAATATAGTAATGGGATTTCTCATTCCCGTTGGGACGGAACACCACCAGGTCATTTGGCTTTGGGTCTAACAAATGGTACACAAAGCGGTTCACCAATATAGTCTCCCCATTCTCCAGTGTAGGGGACATAGAAGAACCCACTACGGAAATCCGGAACCCAAACAATGACACCACAATCACTGTCACTGCAATAGCCAGCGCAATCTCCACTGCCCAAACAACGATTTCTTTCAATATGCCTGTATTTATCTTCTTTTTCCTGTGATAAAAGCTCAGTCCTGCTGTCCTTTTCATCCTTTTCCTCTTCCTTTTACCAAAACACGCCCTAACTCTGCAAAAGCAATGTAAAAGTAAAAAAGGGGGCAACTACAAATGTATTTGCCCCTTTTCTGATTCCCTATAACTGAATGGATTATTTTACCCTTTCCTTTACCTTCGCCCTCTTGCCTACACGGCCTCTCAAGTAGTTCAGTTTTGCACGCCTTACCTTACCGTAACGGACTACCTCAATCTTCTCCACGTTGGGGGAATGCAGCGGCCATGTCTTCTCTACGCCAATGCCATTGGAAAATTTTCTGACTGTAAATGTCTCACGGCTGCTCCCGCCCTGCCTTTTTAAGACAATGCCTTCGAAAACCTGGATCCTCTCGCGGTTTCCCTCTTTGATCTTACCATAGACCTTTACCGTATCCCCTACACGGAAATCTGTTACTTCTGCCTTTAACTGTTCCTGTTCAATGCTTCTGATAATTTCTGCTGTGTTCATCTCGCGACCTCCTATTTGATTAGATGTTCTTAATACCTTCTGTAACAGAGGACCATCATGTTCTTGTCTCACGATATGATATTTTATCACAATTTCTTTGGAAAGGCAAGGGTTATTTCAGGACATCTGACAAAAGCCGCAAAAGCGTCGGCACATCCACCGGCTTGGCAAGATGCCCGTCCATGCCGCATTCCAGGGCTGCCCTTTTGTCCTCTTCAAAAGCATTTGCCGTCATAGCAATAATTGGGATGGAAGCATAAGGCGAACCCTTCTGACTGCGGATTTCCTTAGTGGCCGCATGCCCGTCCATAATAGGCATCTGCACATCCATCAGGATCAGGTGGTAGTCTCCAGGCATGGCATTTTGAACCCTCTCTACAACTTCTGCCCCATCCCCAACCCCATCTACCTCAAATCCATACTGCTGCAGGATTTCTGTTGCAATCTCACGATTCAGCTCATTATCCTCCGCCAGCAAAATCCGCTTTCCTGTAAAATCCAGCTCATCCTGCTCCGCCTCCTGTATCCCTTCTGTTTCCATATTCCCGTCATGTACCCTGAAATCTACATTGATAATAAATTCCGTCCCTATATCCAGGGCTGTCTCCACGCGGATTGTCCCTTTCATCATATCAATAATATTTTTGGTGATAGCCATACCCAGCCCGGTTCCCTGAATGCCGCTGACTGTAGAGGTGCGCTCCCGCTCAAAGGGCTCAAACACCTTTTGGGCAAATTCATGAGCCATGCCAATGCCATTGTCCTTCACACGAAATTCATAAGCCCCGCATCCATTTCGCAGGCTCCCCTTTTGGGAAGCAGTTACTGTGATAACGCCTCCTGGCGGCGTAAACTTAATGGCATTTCCCAGAAGGTTCAAAAGCACCTGGTTCAGCCGCAGTTTATCGCAGCAGACATCTTCATTTTCAACCTGGCTGGCGTCAATATGCAGGGTCTGCTCCCTTTCCTGCACCTGCCCCTGTACAATAGCCTGTATGCCGGACAGGATCTCCGGAATATTGCAGGGAACCTCCTCCAGGTGCATTTTCCCGCTTTCAATCCGGCTCATGTCCAGCACATCATTGATCAGATTAAGCAAATGGCGGCTGGCAGTCTGGATCTTTATCAGATATTCATGGATGCGGCTGGCATCCTTATCATATTCATGCTGAATCGCCAAATCCGTAAACCCGATGATCGCGTTCATAGGCGTACGGATATCATGGGACATATTGGAGAGGAACAGGCTCTTAGCCCTACTGCCCTCTTCCGCCTTCAGCTTTTCCAAATGGAGTATATCATTTCTGCGCCTCTGCCAAATATACACCAGCAGTACGCCGAACACCACAAAAAGCACCACGGCCAGCTGGATCATACTGTTTTTCGTCAATGTGGCCCGAACTGCCTCAACATTGGCGCTGACCGTGCCATAGTGGATTGTGGTAGTCAGATACCAATCTGTCCCCTCTGCCGGGGCATAATAGGTATAATGCAGGATCCCTTTCAGATAATAAGAGATAATACCGCTTTTGCCAGATTCCACATTTTCCTGCATCTCCTCTGCAGAATAGCCTTCCTGGAAATCCGCCTGCCCCTTTAATGCCGTATACACATTGCTATTCTCCTCTAAATGCACATGTGGAGTTTTGACCAGATAAGAGCCATCCCGCAGGATCACATTGGAAAAAATCTGGTCTTCCGTGTTCTGCAGGGAAAGATTCCCTGATATGGTGCTGGCATTAATACCAAGCACACCATAAGCCAGCGGCTTTCCCTGAAATTCCAGCTCCCCCGCTGGGACAGTAATAATCACCATATTTTCCTCTCCCGAAGCCTGGTCAATGGAAATATGGGGCTCTTTGATATTTGCATCGGCCAGAAAATCCAGCCTGGGCTGCCTGGAAAATGCGCCTGCCTTTGTATGTACCGTCCCTTCCCCATCCACAAGGGCGTAATAATCAAATGCATGGATTTGAGCCATATTGGAAATATGGCTCTCCAGAGCGCCTTTATCTTCCAGATCCCTTTCCTGAATCACATGGAGCGCCGCCTGAAGCCCCTGCAGCTGATGGCTCAGGGTGCTTTGCATCTGGCGGCCGGTTTGGGCAGACAGCTCTTCTAAATAAAATTCGCTTACATTGTGCACAGAATCCTCTGTTGCCTTTTGCGAAGAACTCATAAACCATCCTGTGGAAAAAAACAATGCAAATAAAACAACAATAATCAGCACGGAAACCAACACGACGGACTTTCCCCGGCGTGTAAATCCCTTATCCTTATGAAATATTGATCCCATATTGTCGCCTCTCCCTATATTACTCTTATCTCACAAAAATATTGCCCTTATCAGAAATAAGCCCTGCATGATATTTTCTAAAGCCTATTATATACCAAAAATGCCTTCCTCTCAATCCATAAATGAACCTGCCATGCAAATTTCTATACAAAAAGCCGGAAAGCACGCTGTTTATGCGTCTTTCCGACTCTCCTTCCTCTATATATCCGCCTGCAAATGCCCCTATCCAAACATTCAGGCATTCCCCGGCCTCAGCATAAATCCAGGAACATTTTATGGCATCGGTTATCTTTTGTAAGCTCTGGATGAAATGCAAGGCCGATCTGGTTTTGGCATCGGACGCCTACTACATTTTGCCCCTCAGAGCCATCCGGCATTTTAGGGATTGTAACAATAGGGGTTACGTTCTCGTCATCGTATATGCCAGAGATATAAGGCGCACGGATAAACTCCAATGGAAATTCCTCCCCGCCTTCTGGAAGCCCCTGGACATATGCAGATGCTGAAAAACTCCCCAGCTGCCTGCCATAGGCATTCCTTTGAACCGTAATGGGCAATGTGCCAAAATAAGCATTGGTGTCATTTGACAGATGCTCCGCCAAAAGGATCAGGCCAGCGCAGGTTCCCATCACTGGCGTTCCAGATGTGATCATTTCCTTTAACGCATCAAACATATGGAGCTCCCGCAGGAGCTTCCCCTGGACAGTGCTCTCACCCCCAGGGAGGATCAGCCCATCAAAGCCTCCCCGAAGGTCACTGACCTTGCGGAGCTCCACGCATTCTGCTCCCAGCCGCTGCAGGATATGCTCATGCTCAATAAAGGCACCCTGCACAGCCAGCACTGCAATCCTCATTTTATATGCCCCTTTCTGCCATCAACAGCTGGATTTCCTGCTCGTTAATGCCGACCATAGCTTCACCCAGATCCTCAGACAGCTCTGCAATCAGCTTGGCGTCTGTATAGTTTGTAACAGCCTTTACAATGGCATTGGCACGTTTCTGCGGATTCCCTGATTTAAAGATGCCAGAGCCTACAAATACGCCTTCTGCCCCAAGCTGCATCATGAGGGAGGCGTCTGCTGGCGTAGCCACGCCACCTGCTGCAAAGTTCACAACGGGAAGCTTACCGTTTTCATGGACAAATTTTACCAGATCATAAGGCACCATCAGCTCCTTGGCCGCCTGGAACAGCTCATCCTCCCGCATAGACACTAATTTGGCAATCTGGCTGTTCATTTTGCGCATATGGCGCACTGCCTGCACCACGTCCCCAGTCCCTGGCTCACCCTTTGTCCGTATCATGGAAGCCCCTTCGTTGATCCTGCGGAGAGCCTCTCCCAAATCCTTGGCACCGCATACAAAGGGCACCTGAAACTGTGTCTTGTCAATATGGTATACATCATCTGCCGGGGAGAGCACCTCACTCTCATCAATGTAATCAATCTCAATTGCCTCTAAAATCTGCGCCTCTGCAAAATGCCCAATCCTGCACTTTGCCATAACCGGGATAGAAACTGCCTCCTGGATCCCCCGGATCATTTTTGGGTCACTCATCCTGGACACGCCGCCTGCCGCCCGGATATCTGCCGGTATCCGCTCCAATGCCATAACTGCGCATGCCCCTGCCTCCTCTGCAATCTTAGCCTGTTCCGGCGTAGTCACATCCATGATCACGCCTCCCTTTAACATCTGTGCCAGTTCTTTATTTAATTCCCATCTGCTTTCTGCTGCCATTTTTATATCCTCCTTTTTGCTTCTTTGTAATTTTTTATTATGCTTCTGCCAATACCAGCGGCTGCGCCCATTCCCTGGGCTGTACCCGTTCCCTGCTGTGTTCCCAGGGGTGCCTTTCCTTAATTCCTGTAACAGTTTATCCCTTCCTGGTATTATAATAAAGTGCCAGTTTAATAAAAATAAATATGGCCAGATACTGTGCTTCACCCATTTCTGAATACAGTGCTATGTTACTGAATCCGCAATGTCTCAAATGCCTGGTATAAATTCAGCCTTCCCCATCCAAAAGCCTTATCTGGATAACTCCTTTTACTATCCCTGGTCGCCCCACGGATCAATATATTCTTAATTTCTATATTGGTGATGGTGGTATAATTCCCCCGTATAATCCCCCATTCCATGATCAGCGCCACTGCCCCAGCGGTAATTGCAGCCGCCACACTGGTCCCATCCTTGGTAGTAAAGGCATTCCGAAGCCCCGCCCCATACACGCCTACGCCTGGAGCCACAAAATCCGGTTTGATCCACCCAATCGTCGTATACCCCCTTCCAGACCTTAAATAGATGCTGTTGTCTTTCGCATCGTAAGCCCCTACGCTCATCGGGGCGCTGGCTGCGGAGGGAACCGTTAAGGTTGTGTCAGGATTAGACCGTACAAAAAAAACCTCCCCTTTCAGCAGCTCTTTCATTGGCAGCCACATATGAAATACACTTTTCATATCCATCTCCGGAATTACCCGTATATTCCAGATACCCGGCGACGGCCCCTCAAAGCGCATATAGACCACCTGGGAGCCGTCTAAAATCCCGGTAATCCGAAAGTCTACCGTCACATTGGTATTCTCAAACAAAAACCGATACTCCCTCCCCCCAGACAGAATATAGTCGCTGGGCATCCGCTCCCCCGTAGGGGAAATGATTTCCACAATAAACCGCTGGGGCGCCCTTGCCCACAATTCTGTGGAAAACCCATCCACGCCCTCCCCCACATTAACCTCCACATTCTGGTATCCCCCTCCCACTTCAATTTCCCCAAAGTAGTGGTGGCGCTCATTCCCCTCATTTCCAGTGGCAGCCACAACTGCCCGTCCACTGATCAGGGAGATTCCATTCAGCATAGTAGAAAGATGGCTCACGCCCGTATGGCTTCCCATATTTGTCCCCAGGCCAAAACAGATCACTAATGGCATCCGGAGCTTTGCCGCTAACTGGTTCAGATAGGCAATGCCTGCCATAATATCATTCTCCTGGAAAGCTTCTGCACTCCTGGGCACAAAAAAGAATTGCCTTAGGTACTCCTTGGCTGGCTTTAACTTTACCATCGCAATTTTGCAATAAGGAGCCGCACCCACAAAATTCTGGGCGGGCACCTCGCTTCCTGCCGCCACGCTTGCCATAAAAGTGCCATGCCCCTCCGGATCCGTGATAGGGACAATATCCCTGGGATTCAATGCCAGCAAAGCTTCATTGATCTGCCCATCCGTATACTCCGTCCCATAAATAAACCCTTCCGGTTTCGTGCCGCTGCGCTCTGTCTGGTCCCAAATCCCCACAATCCGAGTGCTTCCGTCACTATTGCGGAATACAGGATTCTCATAATCAATGCCCGTGTCCAAAAAGCCAATTAAAATACCCTGTCCCTTTAAGGACAGGGCTGGCTGGTCCTGGATCTGCAAAATGCCGCTGGCCTCCAGCGCAATCTCATCCATAAGGGTATAACACTTCGGAATGGATGTGTATCCATAGTTTTGGAGGTTCAAGACAGGGCTGGTCTGCCGCGATACATAAGCAATGTCAAACTCCTCATTAATTTTTTGTACACAAAAATCTGTATACTTGCTCCTGACCTGCAATGCCTGGTTTCGGATAAAATCATAATAATCATTTGAGTAAACGGCTTCTTCACATTCCATAGGCTGCCTTTTCCTTTTCACTCTTTTCTTACCTATATAAATATGCCACGCTTCCAGGAAATATGCCTGTATCCGCCAAAAGCACAAGATCTTTAGGAAGTCCCCTCCCATATCCTCCTGCAGATTACCCTTAGATTCCCTGCCGGCTTATGGCCTTGAACAATTTTTCTATGTCCACCGGCTTAGCCAAGTGCCCATCCATGCCTGCGTCTTTTGCCATCGCCACATCCTCCTCAAACGCATTGGCTGACAGAGCTATGATGGGAACCGCCTTCGCATCCGGCCGATCCATACTGCGGATTTCCCGGGCTGCTTCAAACCCATCCATCACTGGCATCATCAAATCCATCAGAATACAGTCAAATGCTCCCTGATCTGCTGCCGCAAAGGTATCCACGGCAACCTTTCCATCCTTTGCGGCCACTACCGCCACTCCCGCCTGTTCCAGGATAAATTCTAAAATTTCGCAATTCACCTCATTGTCCTCCACCAAAAGGACACACATTCCAGAAACCCCTGCATACACATCCCTCTCCTCAGGCACAGGCTGCGCATTCCACTTTGCATCAATTTGAATAGGCATGGTAACCCGGAACACACTTCCCTTATGAGCCTGGCTCTCCATCTCAATAATGCCTCCCATCTGATCCACCAGCTTCTTCACAATGGACATGCCAAGCCCGACGCCATTATATTCTGTCCTGGCACCATGGTTCTCCTGGGCAAAGGGCTCAAAAATATGCTTTTTGAAATCTTCCCCTATGCCAATCCCTGTATCTTCCACCACAAACTGGTATTCTGCAAACCCCCTCTTACAGGCCAGCTCTTTCGCCTGCACAAACACAAAGCCGCCTGGACAGTTGTATTTGACCGCATTGTCAATGATATTCACTAAAATCTGTTTCAGATGCAGCGGGCTTCCAATCAATTTGCTATGACGCAGGTCAACTTCCCCCAACATCAAGTGAACCCCTGCCTCCTCTGCCTGGGAGAATAAGACTGTGACGCAATCCTCCAACATATCATGAAGGTCAAAGGGCTCTTCCACAAGTATCGCCTTTCCGCTCTCCAGCTTGCTGACTTCAAGGACATCATTGACAAGGGACAGCAAATGCTCTGTGGATACGCGTATTTTTTCCCTGCATTCCCTTTGCTTCTCTAAATCATCCTGGCTTTTTTCCATAATCGTAAGCATCCCCAGTATCCCATTTATGGGAGTGCGCAGGTCATGGGACATATAGGAAAGAAATTCGCTCTTTGCGGAGTTCGCCCTCCTTACCTTCTCCAGCAGCTCCATAATTGCCTGCTCCTGCTTTTTGCGCGTCACCATCGTTTCTGTAATATCCTGATGGTACCCGTTCAGGCAGGCCCCTGGTTTCATAAACTTTTTATCACGCACCCCACCGAAGCGGATATAGATTTTCCCCAATGTGGGATGGTTCCACGGATAGACTACTTCCGAACGCCCAGCCTCCAGCATCTCCTGTACTGCTTCCTGCACCGTATCCACATATTCGGCATGGATATTGCGAAACCAGCTTTGATAGCATTCCTCTGGGCTAATACCCCCACTCATGCCCAAAAGAGCTCGCATAGCCTTGTCCACATACATCCTTGGCTCACAGTCCCGTTCCAGCTCAATAGACCAAATCCCGGTTCTGGAGCCCTCCAGGATTTCTTCAAGGCTCCGCTTCGTTTCCTGCCTGTACTTCTCTTCCTGCTCAATCACAGAGTTTATATCCCGAAATGCAAAGATTGCACTGTTTTCTTCCATGCCCTTCCCTGCTGCGGAAAAATGGACTTCCAGGTTTTTCAGCCCCTGTTGATTGCCCTTCACCTGGTATCGGACATAAAATTTATCCCTTGTCCTAAGCTCGCTGAGAACATAGTCTTTTTTCGTCACAATAAGGAGGCGCTGCTGGTCCCGCGGCGCCACAATCTGGGCAATATACTGCTCCATAGCCGCATGATAGCCGTCCTCAAAGCAGATTCCCTGGTTGTCCCGCAGCCAATCACTTTCCCGGTATGCCTCACATGCATCTGTATCAAAATCCACCCGATAGATCCCCAGATAGTCCACATTCAGGGCATAGAGGACATTATCGCTCCGCTTTTGAAGCTCCCGAACCAGATTACGCCATCGCAGGGATGAAACAATAAAATGCGCGGTAATCTGAAGCATATTCGATGTATATTCCAATGACTCCTCTGGAGGATTGTCCACACCATAAAAACCAATAACCCTGCTGTCATCATACAACGGAACTACCACAAGGGAATGGACATTCTGCCTTTTCAGTGTCTCATACACCAGGGGATCGCTTTGCCGGATATTTTCCAGCCCTTCTATAACAATAAAATTGCCGACACTGAACTTTTGGTACCAGCTGGCGCACACCTCTGGCGGCACATTCTGCAGGTTCTCTTTTTCCGGCCGCACATCCCTGGCCACCCATTCATAGGTGTTATCATTGCCGCCAGACTGATTACGCTCAAAAATATAAGTCCTATCCCCACCCATCGCCTTTCCCAGATATTCCAAGAGCACCTCCAGCAGCCGGTCCGGCGTATCCTCCAGCAACGCAACCCGAAGCCCCTCATTAATAACAGCCTCCATGTTCTGAACGCTCTGGACAATGTTCCCCTGCCGCTCCTGTGTGCTGATGTCCAGCGCCATCTCAAGGCGGTACAGCCTGCCCTTCTCTCTCAAAAGCGTGTCCCTGAGCAAAAAATGCCGGTTAAGCTGCGGGTTAAAATACCTCCGCTGCTTAAAGCGGCCCAGTTTAAGCTCATGAATGCTGCAAAAGCCGCAGGGAGCAGCGCTGTTTTGCAGGATTTTATAACATTTTTCCCCTTTTGCCTTTTCGAGGGAATCAACGCCAAAGGCCTCCCGGGCCTTTTGGTTCATGTAGGCCAATTCATAAGTCTCCGCATCTGTGACATACACAATCTCGTCAATATTTTCAAAGAATTCCCATAAATTATCCATAAGAATCATCCCCCGTATGTTTTTATATTTTTGGTACACCTTTAAAATTATTATTATTTTACCACATTCTTATTGATATTTCCACTTATAATCAATAACAGCACCTAAGCCTTCTATCGCTTAAATGCTGTTATTCCACAAATGCCGCTTGCCCATCTACACAAAACCATCCAATATCTACGCTTTCATATACGAACAAGAGACAATAAATAACGTGCTGAAACTTATTGCTAATTATTGCAACTTGCTCACCATGATGTCAAGCCGTAAATCAAAACCAATTTAACAGGTGCATAATTCCAAAAATCCATGTAGGATATAAAATAAAACACGAAAAAGAGAAAAGGAGACGATAACATGCGCGATTTACAGACATGCATCACAAATTATTTGGAATATTGCCGCTGCCAGAAACGGTTAGATGAAAAAACGCTCAAGGCATACCGCATCGACCTGGCACAGTTTCATGCAAAAGTAACTGGCACTGATATACCAGAAATAACCTCCGATATACTGGAGGGCTTCATTGCCGCCCTGCACCAAACCTATAAGCCTAAAACTGTAAAAAGAAAAATCGCTTCTGTAAAAGCCCTATTCCATTACCTGGAATATAAAGATATCATTGTCCAAAACCCTTTTAATAAAATACATGTGAAATTCCGCGAAGCGGCTACCCTCCCAAAAACAATCCCGCTGCGCACAGTGGAAGACTTCCTGTCTGCCATATATAAACAGCATGCAGAGGCTAAAACAGACTACCAAAAAAAGCGCACCCTCAGGGATATCGCCGTAATTGAACTGCTCTTTGCCACCGGAATGAGAATTTCTGAATTGTGCTCCTTGAAAGCCAGTGACGTGAACCTTGCCGACCAGAGCATCCTAATCTATGGGAAGGGCGCAAAAGAAAGAAAAATACAGATTGGAAATGATGATGTCAGCCATATTTTAAAGGAATACAAGGATGCCTTTGTAGCAGAAATACAAGCTTGCAGGCATTTTTTTGCCACTCCATCCGGCAGCGCGCTTTCTGACCAGTCTGTCCGCAGGATGATCAATAAATATACTTCCATCGCTGCCATAGAACTGCGTATCACGCCCCATATGTTCCGTCATACGTTTGCAACATGTTTGCTGGAGGCAGATGTTGACATCCGTTATATCCAGGAGATGCTTGGGCATAGTTCCATCAATATTACGGAAATCTACACCCATGTAGCCCTGTCGAAACAAAGGGATATATTGGCAACAAAGCATCCCAGGAAAGACTTTCATATTTGATTATAAGGAGGCGCCTGGCTAAGCTGGGCTGTGTGTCATGTAATTTGTGCGGCAGCTTTGCTTCGTTAGGCGGGCTTCCGGGATGTGAATGCCACCATATCAAACCCGCCTACTGCAAACTGCTGCTTAAACACACGGCAGTTCCGCCCGGCTGCTTTCATGGTTTCCAACCGCTTATCCCCGTCCCATAGGAGCAATATCCATCACCCATCAATAATCTGCAAACCTCTCATTCTTTTCCAGATTATTCCTCTCGTCCTTCGCCAGCTCAAAATCAAAGATTTCATAATTCTACTGAATATGGCTCTCATTGCCGGAACCTGGTATCGCGATATTTCCCGCCTGCAAATGCCAGCGTAAAATAATCTATGCAGAAGTCTTATTATGAGCCTTTGTTATCTTTGTAATCGTCTCGTCATTAAAAAGCCTTTGGGCATTCCCACGCCCTCCAAGCGGAAACCACGGTTCCATCACAGTCCCATACTGCTTTACGTGTTTTTTCATCTTGCTGCTCTGATAGTATGGATGGGTTTCATTCTGCAAAAGCGCCAGGGCAATAGTTGTGACATTTACCAGGCGGTCAAAATCTTTTGGGGTATAGTAATTGGAAATGCTTTCCAGATACGCCTGCCGGTTTTTCAAGCGCTGCCTTTTCCGTTTTTCCTGTTCCAGCAGGACAGTGGTTTTTTCATATTTCTGTTTCAACTGTTCCAAAGATTTTTCCATGTTCTCACATCCTTTACTTATAAAATAAAGAAAGACCATTCCAGCCGCCGCTTGTTGCTCATTCTTGCCATAACAGGTTCCTTTCTCCGTTTCTATCTGATGTACGCAGATAGGCGGTTTTTGTGTAGCGTTTCGGTATCATTTTCAAGGATTTTTCCCTCTGTATGCCCCTTTGGAAAGGGCGGCAGTATTGCAGCCAGGGGATAGGGATGGAGAACCAGTTTATGCGGCATGAGCCATGTTCTGAGAGGATTTTGTTTGTCCTGACAAAGGCTGTAAAAACAGGAACAGCCAACCCGAAAGAATTTAAGAACTGGCTGTATCAGCAGAGTCATGTAATTGTGGCGCTGACGGAGTATTAAAACTTAATCCGTCTTTCTAATGCGGTCTATAATTGATTGCTGGTACAAAGATTTCTTCTGATATATTGACACTACATTATAGACCATTACAACAGCAACAAGGTATAAAAACACAAAAAGAACTGGAAAATGATATTCAAAGTATGAAAATCCGGGGATTTTTGATATTTGGGTACAAAGCAAAAATCCGATTGGTATACCTAAAATGCAGCTTCCTATAAAACTTCCAACCAGATAGATAAAGTTTTCTGACTGTTGTACTTTTTGCAACTGCAATTTTGTCATACCTGTGGCTTCCAGTAGTGCATAGTCGTGTCTTCTGGCAATAGCATTTGTAATGCTAGTATTCAGCATATTTATAAATGAAAACAGACTAATAAGCACCATCAAAACAGTAATTATAACTTTCGCATTATGGAAGTAATCTTCCAATGCCATAACATCATCAGCCAACACTGATATATTAACTCTGTCATCATCTGTAAAAATTTCCTTGATTATCGTTGTTGCTGCATCTTTTCTGTTATCATCCAAACAAATATACCATGCAAGTTTACAGTTCATCTCTGACAGCAATTTCATATTTTCACTACTTGTATAAATTACAAGCCCGGTATCTCTGTTTTCTACAAATCCGCTTACGACTAATTTCACTTCCTTTTTACCATAACCTGTATCTATGGTATATGGCAGATAATCTCCAACTTGAAGTGGCATATTCAGTTCCTGATAATAGGGCGAATGTCTATTGATAACAACAGGAATTACGCCGTTCTGTAATTCCTGACTTGGTTGCACACCCTCAACAATTTCATTTTCAAATGTAGCCGAGTTTACGATATTTTCAATGGACAGTTCAAATTTTTTACCCTCGGAATTTGTAAGAATACCGTCTAACATATATAATTCATAAACATCATTTACACCTGAAATATTATATAATTTTTGCTTTTGCTCCTCTGTAAAAGGCATAGACTTCATTAAATCATATGTGGATTGCTCGTCAGCTGTTGAATTTAGCAATACATATATATCACTATTCCCCTGATAAGGTTGTGCCGCAAGTCTTTCGGGATTTATCACATTTAATATTGAAAAAACACCAAACATTAGAATTCCACTCATAACGAGAGATAAAAATGTATAGGCAGCCTTCTTCCTATTGGCTCTACAATACATCCACCCGATTCTTATAGGGTTTAGCTTACCCTTTGTCCAAACATTTCTAAAATAGTTTGTTGCTTGTGTATGTTGAACAATTCCTAAAACAGTTCCTAATGTTTCTGCCGCATTATTTATACGGGTATTCTGCTGCATACTAAGCGTTGCGTTACACAAAAGAATACCAGAAAAGCTCAGTAAAAATGACGCAATCAAGACAATAACCCTGATTAGAAATGTTCTATTCTTTTCAGAAAATACGCTTTCAAGGCGTTCCGCCTGTTGATGAAAGCATTGTAAACCACAAATGTTACACAAATGTCCGAAGCAGAAAAAATTTTCACCAAAAATCAGGGCGAAATGTTACAACCCTCGGACATTTCAAAAAAATGTCTATATCTTACCTTACAGGAAGCATAATAGAAAATTCCGAACCTTGTCCCAGCTCCGAAATGACTTTGATATAACCGCCTTGCCGTGTTACAATCTCACGCGCCAAATACAAACCAATCCCCACGCCCTGTTGTTCATGTACTTCTTCCTCACGATAGAAGCGCCGGAAGATGGCAGCCTGATTGCTTTCGGAAATACCTTTGCCGGTGTCGGCTACTTTGATTTCAACATACATTTCCCACAGCACCACCGACACAGAAATTTTTCCACCTGACGGTGTGTACTTTACTGCATTATCCAACAGATTGAAAATGGCTTCGCTTGTCCACTTGCTGTCATGGGAAATCAGCAAATCTTCTGGGCAGTCCACAGATACAGCAATTTCTTTTTTCTCTGCGGCATATACAACTCCACTCATGGCTTGTGCAAGCGTATGAAATAAATTGCTATCTTTTTTTTCTAAGCGTATCGCTCCGGTTTCCAGCCGGGATGTTTTTACCAGTGCTTGAAAAAGAAAGTCCAGCTTATCGGTCTGGCTGAGTATGCCTTGTAAAAAGCCCCTCCATTCTTCTTCTGAAACAGGCTTTGTCAGAAGCGTGTCCGTTACCATCCGAAGATTGCTAACTGGTGTTTTGACTTGATGGGAAATATCAGAAATCAGCATTTGAAGCTCCTGTCGTTCCATGCCTACCTTATGCCAGTTCTCCTGCATAATCTCATATAGGCGTATTAGACGGTGGTTGATATGGGCGAAAAGAGTTTCACTCTCATTTGATTTTTGTAACTTCTCATTTCCATCAATCATGTTGTCCAACATCCGGCATAAATCAGAAGTAAAAAGAGAAAGTCGTTTTCCAAAAGACACCACCAGTAGCTTAATCCAGAAAAATGCGCAGAGTGCCAAAGTTCCACCTGCTATGAAAATTTTCATATCCTGCATTATGCTACTGAGGATAACAGTAAGCACCAGCATAGAGAGAATCAAACCAGCACTAACCAGCCTACAAATTTTCTTGGTAGAAAGATTATTTAGCTTCATTTCTTTTCGCCTCCTGTCCATTGATAACCCATACCGTAAACCGTCTTGATATATGTGTCGCCATCTGCTTCAATCTTGATGTGAATCCGGCTGATAGAAGTAGTAAGGGTATGTTCGTCTACATATTTTTCGTCAATGTCCCACAGCTTTTCCAAAAGTTGTGGGCAGGTAAGTACTTGCTTCGGGTTTTTGAGAAATAGGTTCAGCATTTTAAGGCGGCATAGGTCATAACTATTTCCGTCTGGTAAATTTATATCCAGCCTGTTAGCAAGTTCTTCCTGTGACAGTTTCATATTTGTTCTAAGTAATTGCAATTTTGCTTAAAATTCCATTCTGACATCCTCCAAGCATTCATTATACTTTAGCGTTTTCCCATAATCAACCTACCTATACGTTCCAATCCGGCAACTGTTGGTTACTTTCCAAAAAACAATTCTTCACTCCAAATGGTTTTTTGATATTAAAGCTAACCGCCGCATATGGAGGCTGTCCATAGCGGCGGTCTATGCTTATCCTATTGTATTTTCACTTAACATAAGGCGGGCATAAACTTGGCAAACAGATATAAACCCTCCGAATCCGCAGCAACTTCATGCGGCACACCTGCCTGCATGATGGAGATTGTTCCAACCTCATACGAAATAGTGCTATTTTTCACACTGAAAATATCTCATACTTTCCCTTGCCCCTTTATCATTCCCTCTCCCCGAACGTGTCGGCCATTCCCCTGACAAGGCTCCACTGGCGCTGCATATATGACTTCAGATTTTCCGTGCTTCGCCTGTACGTCTTCCGTACTGTTTCCAGGGTATCAAAATTCCCATACCATAATCTATATGTCAGCAATATGGCTTATTCCGTATATGGCGGCTTTATTCCCATGCGTCACAGTAATGCCATCTATGTCACGTTCCAGCTTCACCAAGGAAGTCGCCCCTAGACGCAGCCGCCACAAGATGATCGGTTTCCGTTTTTCTTTGAGCATGTCATGCACCAGTTCCAAAGGGGCAGGTGTATTCCATTCGCATTTTCATAAGCCGATGCCCCCTTCCGTTTCCTATTACTTCGGCAGAATACCGTTCCCTCTAAAGCAAAGGCATCCACTGAATTATACCATAAAAGTTTTCTGTTTTTACCCGATGGCACGAAACGACTATTTTGTGGAACTAGGAAACACAAGACGACCAAAATAGAGCCTTCAAAGCTCTTTTCTCACATTTTGACAAATGCGAATCCTCTAAATCATTTTTTTACTATTGATACTCTATCATTACTTCTACCAATCTCTCTAAGGATTGAATGGAATAACATTTTTCTTGTCTATAAGCAATAACATCACCACTTACATAATCCCTGGCAAAAAAGTGTAATTCACAAAGGTCTTTTTGGGCTTTTTCTTTACATCTTTTTAGATACAACAGTATTCGCTCATTATCATTCACAAGAATATTCTTGAACATCTCCATAAACTCAAATGGTTTAGGAGCCTGGTACTTTTCTATTTTAAAGTCAATATACTCCAAATTATGAAAGAAAAGATATTGAGTCATATAATAAAATGCATTAACAGATCTTTTTTGCGGATTTTTCATTGTTTGGGCTATACATTTTATCACCATCACTCGAATTACCGCAAAAAAGTTCAATTGGAATATACATTCCTTGCGGATTCTCTAAATATTGAATCTTTTTGACGAAACATACTGACGTTTGCTATAAGGTATATGGAATAACGCTTTCCTATCATAAGGCTCATTTCCTTGACGAATCCATACCATCAACAAGTCCTGCATTAAGATAAGCCTCCTTATCGCCCCATCGTGTTTTAACGATTGCATTAAGTCAGCAAATTGTTTTCTTTTTTCCAGATGCTAATGATTTTGATCCAATTTTAAAATGTTCAAAATTTTTCACATTGTATTTTCATTTTTGGAATGATTTTTCTGACAAATTATTATAAAAAGATGACGGAAAGTCATGGGAAACAGCCACGGCTGGGTCAGTTAATTCCTTCAAAATACTATCATAATACTGTGACAGCAACTCTGTCATTGGCTGATGCTCTTGCATTATCGTTATAAGGAAACTATGTTTTTTAATCTGATGAATATTGTAAATCATTTTACCCAACCACTATTTTAAAAAAATTGTCGTAGCAAGCCACAAAAAATAAAACCTCTCCAAATAATTCTTTTTCATACCCCATTCACAATAAAATTTTATAGTTCCTACTACTGTCAGCCTTAATAATCGTCCAGCCGAAATTTTCCTGCGGAACATAATTTTATCAAATCATATATTCCATACTCCTCTTTTGCAACATCTGGAAGATTCGGATAAAAAGTCAAGGAAGTATATTCAAACACGCAATTTCCCCAAATGCTCTTCAAAGACAATAGATGCCCGTAATAGTCCTCATTAAAGCAGATGTACTGTGCCAATCCCTTTATCACCCTTAAGCACATAATACTATTCACATCCAAATCCTTATCCCACATAATAGAGTCATACTTTAAGGACAGCATCACCCCCCTACCATTATACCCGCTTCTCCTATCGTTTTCTGAAACATTTTCTGAACAGACTCTCCCTTGCTCCATACTCGCAGAGGAAAGACTCCCTACTCGCCTCTAGCATTTCACCCTTATCCGCATTCACAAAATTTATCACATATCCGTTGTGCAGCGCCAGACAGCGGATGAATTCCCTCTGGCTCCGACCATTGCCTGCCCGGCGCAAGTCATCACCCGAAACATCCCCATTCTTATAAACGTACAGCATTCGGACATCCTATTCCGTCAGATCCATATCTTCAAATGCCATTGTCGCCCTCACTTCGTTTACCGCTTCTTCTGCTGAATATACAAAGCGGCCCATCTTTACCTCAAACGGAATCCTTTCCGTGATAATGACCTGCTTGATAAGCATATTTACAACTGCTGACAGGTTTGTCCCCAGCTTTTCCAGTATCGCGGATGCCTTCTCCTCTGCTGAAGTCTGTACCTGGAGTAATGATGTGTTTGCCATAATCATCCCTCCTGCATTCATTATACAACATCGTCATTACATTATAAAACAAAAAAATACCAAAATACTATCGTTATTTTTTGCACCCCAGTAGGGATTATCTCAATTTTTACAGGCATTCATAGCAATCGGAGTTTTAGTTTGTGTCTGGCTGCTGTCCATCGTGGGCATTCCACTGGCATTCCATCATCTGCATATCCGTAAATATTGCTTTAAAAGAAGATTCCTCCGGCGAGCAGGCATAGATGCCAAATTGAATCTTCCCATTTCCCTTCTGCATATGACAGATTCTCATTTGGCTAAAATGAATTCCATCTGTGGAGCATTCGACACAATAATCGTTCTCCCGGCGGCTGAAACGATACCACATGGATTTTACCGAAGCATCAATAACCGTGGTTGCCCAATCAGAATAGCCTCCATTTGTTACAACACTGCCTAAATGCTGGTACTCTTCATTTTCATATTCAACCGATGCTTTTAGCCAGTTTTCACTGTCGAGATACATCACAATCCCGCACTGGTCAAACCTATGGCAACTTTCCGCAAATTCTGTTTTTACAACAAAACTAAAATATTTCTCTTCTGTCTCCATTTGAAACACTGGAGCATTATCATTTTGAAAATGGTAATAGGTTCTCTGCCACAAATCCGTGTGTTGCTTTGTAATAATCTCAGCTCTGCCGTTTTCGATTTTATAATCCAGCGGTTCCCTTGTCCATTTAAAATTGGTCATATCCATTATCTATCACCTCCAAAATTTTTTTGTTTTTCGAGTCTTCATCTGCCGTTAAATTATACTCCTATTCTTTGCAGATTTCCACTCTGTCCTCCATCTTTTCCATTGACACACGCAAAAACAATGGGCAGGAAATCTGGGATTCCCCGGAACCTGCCCGCCACCTTCAAATCTCCGTGCTGACTCCCCCCGTTGCGGAAGGTAAAAGCCACTTTGCCGTCCGAATAGACCGTTGCGTAATCCACAAGCCTGTGGAATAGCCTCTCGTTGAAATCCATCGGCAGCTCCTGCACTTCCTTCAGCCCTGAAAGGAAGCCGCTGAAAATGTCATACTGGATTTCCTTCCTTTCCCACTCTTTCTCCATTCTGTCCATCTGGCTCTCAGGGGCGGCGTACTGGCTTGCATACCCGTCATACTTTTTGCGATAGTCGTGCTGGCCAAGTTTCCGTGTGGCGTACTCATCCACCAGCCTCTGGATCAGCCCCGCGGTCACCTCCATCTCACTGCTGACCACCTCCATCTCACTGCTGACCACTTCCATCTCTGTGTCGATGGAACCGCAGGCTGACAGGGCTTCCATGACCGCCCTGCGGTTCCAAAGCTGTTCAGTTTTTCTTCTGTATACTTCAAAGCCATCCTTCCACCCTGGTATCCAAGTGGTTCTATTATACCAGAATCCCGCAGGATTTGCGAACAGGGACGTTCCCGGCATTCGTCATAATGCCCATGCTGTAACGCGGCTCTGGGATGGCTTTTGCAGGACGTTTTTTTATAATGTTTTTTAAGGGGCCGGTCCGTGTGACATACGCTGAAACCATCTTTCAGGCCTGCAGAACCGGCGCGATACTGCCGAAATGCACAAGTCCTGAAAGTGCCAGAACCGCCTGGAAAGTTCTCCGTTTTGCACAAAATCATCCCATATATTCCGGCGGCTTCACTGGCCTGACGGATTTTTTCGGTGTGATCGTCAGCCCTTCCATCAGCCCGCGGAACTGCTTCTGCGTCAGCTGGCGCACTTTCTCTGGATTGCGCGGCCACTGAAAACGGCTTTCGGAAAGTCTCTTATATAACAGGAGCCATCCGTCCCCTTCCCATAAAAGTTGAGGCTTAACTTTTGATACTCATGATAGAAATATAGTCTATTGTCACATATTCATCCTTCGCAGTCGAGGTACGCACTATCTACCGTTTACCTTTTAATAGGATACAGGCTCCTTCAGACTTGGTTAATGGTTTAGGAATTGGTGCTTATACATTTGACAAAAATGGACTTAAATGTAATGCCAATAAAACATGGACGCTTTCAACTTTATCTGAATTAAATCCAAATGATGTTGATTCTTATACTTGTGATTGTGTAGAAGATTACTTTTACCCGCATGATAAACATTACAATTATTTCAAAAACACAATACATGGTAGAAAGCAGAAAGCAGCCTTTGTGGGAACAGACTCAGAAAAAGAACTATACGATTTAGGATATAGTCGTTCTGATCTACCAATCTCTAAACCGCCAAAGCAATTTTTGAGTGAAGATGAATTACGGTCACAGCATTTAAAATGGGATACTGTGACCAAAAAAACTATTCCTATGAGAGTGTCTTCTTTGAGCAATCCTTTCTTCATACTTCATGGAATAAATAGAGATATTATCGGAACTACACCCATGAAATATTTTGTTGCCATCACAGTAGAGATTCCAAAATATCCTGGAGTTTTATATGACGATATTTTAGCTCGATATCAAAATCTTGTACCAATCAATATAAAAGTAGAGAATCAAATTTTTGTCGAATTATAAACTGTATAGAAAAGCACTATAGACACAACCTATAGCGTTTTTTATTACATTTAATCTTTGCTACCTGAATAGCAAAAAAGAAATAACATAAATGCTCCATAGCATGTACCTATCCAAATGAATACATGACTTTAAATGAAGTCTACTCGTTTACGCTAAGCTGACGGCAAAACCACATTCAATAGATATTTGAGTATAATTTAAACCATAAGTACAAGAAAAACGGTTAAAACACCATAAAATATTAGTGAAATCAAGTGCAAAAAGGTGAAAAAGCAGGAAAAAATAGTTGCGTGGGAATAGCGAATATCGTGGACACGGATTTTCTTAACGCCCGCCTGCTTCGCCCCTCGCTCCATTTCGTGATTGATGTAGGATTTTGTAACCGTAAATAAACGCTCGTCCGGCTTGATGTCATAAAGCATTTTGATGTACTCCTGCATTTCCTCACAAAGAAACGGCGGCATTTTGATTGTGCGGTTGCTCTTTTTCGTCTTGGGGCTTGTGATAATGTCCCGCCCTTTGGAACGGTGGAAAGTCTTGCTGATTGTAACTGTCTGCTTCTCAAAATCAATATCAGCAGGCGTGAGCGCAAGTAATTCTCCAATCCTCATTCCTGTCCAATAAAGGAGCAGAAACGCCATTTTTGTTTCCGGCTTGTTTTCCACAGTCACAAAAAACTGTTTAAACTCCTGCTTTGTCCAAAACTCCTTTTCCCCGGCGTGGCTCTTTCCGATACTCCCGGCTTTCCTGCAAGGATTGTCTTTCAAGTCATAGTACCGAACCGCATAATTGAAGATTGCCGATAACTGATTATTGACCGTTTTCAGATACGTTTCCGAATATCCTTTTTTCATCAGCGCATTTTGCCATGCCCGAATGTCGGAAGACTTAATCTCATTCATGTTCTTTTTCTTGAAATACGGAATGATTTTCAAATCAATAATGAATTTCTTTGTACGCATGGTGTTTTCATGCAGACGATGTTCCATATCCTCGTAATAGATTTGTACGAAGTTTTCAAAATTGATGTCTAAATTCCTCTGCTGCTGTTGCAGAAAGTCACGTTCCCACTGTTCCGCTTCCGCTTTTGTCTTAAATCCCCTCTTGTTCTTCTTGTGGCTTACACCCTGCCAGTCCTTATAATAGAACTGGCAACGCACATCTTTCCGTCCCTTGTCGCTGACATAAAATCTCTCCTTTCCTTATTGTTGGCGTGTCCTCCCGCCATAATGGTATACCCGCAAGGTGTTTCCTACATGGCTACGGTCAGACCGTAAAATTTTTCTTCAAAGTATTTTGTCGGGACTTTGCCGCAGATTGTCCGATAGCCCTTTGCTTTCAGTTCCTCATTCAGCCCCCGGATAATCTTGTAAGCATAACCCGTTGATACGCCAAGCATTTCAGCCGCTTCCTCTGCCGTTACATACATTTTCTTTCCATTCTCCATATAATCCTGTCCTTTCTCTTTTTATTTTAGGTACACATATGTAATCTTTATGTTTTTATTATACGGTACACTTTTGTGAATGACAAGTATTTATTTTAATTTTCTATACACAAATGTGTCCTAATGTGATAGAATTGAACTAGGCACTAACGAAAATCACAAAAAATGGAGGTATTGGCATGACTACCGGGGAAAAGATTAAACACTTTCGGAATTTGCGTGGCATATCACAGGAAACGCTCGGTCAGCTTTCCGGCATCAATTCCGCCACAATAAAAAAATATGAGTATGGCATTCGCAATCCAAAGCCCGACCAACTGATGAAAATTGCAAATGCTTTGGGTATCAGTATCAATGTTTTCATGGATTTTGATATAGAAACAGTGTCAGATGTATTGTCTTTGATTTTGAAAATGGACGAACAATTAGATATGAACTTTGAAGCAGAGAGGTACAAGGACGGAAGTTTCAATCCCGCTACAATCAAAATATCCTTTCAGAACTCCCTGCTCAATCATAAGCTGGGCGTATACATGAAAGCAAGGGAATTGCAGGAGAACCTTTTAAATGATACGGAACGCTTCTCGTCAGAGGAAGAACACCAACGGGCGATTGAAGCACTATCAAAGGATTTGGACGCTGTTAAGCAGAGTATTCTTGACGATAGTAAAATTGTTAAAAAAGGTGTTAGAGGTATATCTGTAAAAATTTATCCCGAAAATTAGCCATTCTCACTATACTGAAAAATATTTGCCACACTTTAGAGAGCCTTAGTGACATTTGAATTTTCTTGTGGTATAGTGGACTTCCACTTTTAGGAAAAGGAGTTGATGATATATGCCACAGATGAACAAAGGCGGTAAATTTATTTTTGGAAAATCATTGATACGAGAGGATTTGACAATCCATCTCCCAACACAGGCACTTACAGAGTACAACGCCACAGCAGAGAGAAAAGTCTATCTTTTTACTGGAAGCAAGGTCACTGGCGGCTTTTGTGTGACAAGAAAGGGGTTGTTGGAACCGTCAAAGTTAGGACACATTCTTACTGATAATCCAATTCTACAGAATTATCAAACCGCAGAAGGCGAATTTGTCAAATATAAAGGGCGGTCATACTGTTGGATAAATATTTCAGAGAATGGTGTAATTCAACTTAATCAGCAAATATTGGACTTCCTTAATCTGAAAATTGGAATGGAACTATTGTCTATCCGAAGCAGTGATATAGCTTTTACAATGGGTGCAACCGGTCCTCTGCTGGAAAGAGCTGACAACTATGAGGGCGAAATCAAAATTTACTAAACAATTATCTACAGATTTTAGCGGCAATATCTTGAAACATTTCACATTCAATGGTATTATAACAATACAAAGGGAAAGCACCCACTCCAAAGTGGATGCTCCGAGTTTAGGTTAATGATTGTCCTTACGGACACCGCCTATCCTGTGGATCAGGGTTCTTTCTGAACTTTGGGTATAGGAAGCAATAAAAGAACAGGTCGAAAACCTGTTTTTTTATTGCCTACATTATTCTTATTTTTGGGTATGTATGGTATAGTGA
>CAJTDL010000034.1 GCA_910575035.1 Lachnospiraceae bacterium | reverse complement strand
CACGGGCAGATAACCTTATCTGCTTTGTTTTCATGTCTTAAAACTCTTGTTATCCACATCCACCTCCTGTAAGTCCGGCTCAACCGGACCTTTGTCCTATTGGAATCAAGATTTTGAACTTGTTTCGCAATTGCCTATTTCTATCTGATGTACGCAGATAGGCTGTTTTGGTGTAGCGTTTCGGTATCATTTTTAAGGTTTTTTCCCTCTGTATACCCCTTTGTAAAGTGCGGCAGTATTGCAGTCAGGGAATGATAACTCACGCTTATTTGTCGCTTCTCGGTACGGTTTCGGAGCCTTTTGCCATCCATTCAAAGAAAGCAATTTTGCTGACCTTGATAAGTCTGCCCCTGCGGAACGCTGGAAAGCCGGGTGTGTGTACCAGCTCATAGGCGCTCGCTCTTGAAATTCCCATAATCTGCTGAATGTCCGCCACATCCAGAACCAGCGGTAAATCCTCGTAGCTGTTCAATCTCTTTTTATCGTTCATTCTGTTCCTCCCATAAATCAAATAGGTTAAAATGCTTCCTGTTGCCGTTTTCCCCAAAAGCCGTTTTCCTGCCCCATTCCTGCGGTGTTTCCCTGCATTGGTGCGCCGGATGCGTCACTTCTCCTGCCGGTCATATCCCTTTTGGACGGTCATTCACTTGTCAAGGTACTGTGCGGTACGAAATTACCAACTGCAATCATCATAGCGTACTATTCTTGACAAAACAATGATTCTGCGATACCATGAGTGTAACGGATATAACTGAATTATATAATTACCATAAACAAAGGCAGGGGATAGGGATGGAGAATCAGTTTATACGACATGAGCCATGTTTTGAGAGGATTTTGTTTGTCCTGACGCTGGACAGGAAGAAAATGAAAGAGCGGATTTTGATTGGGGAAGAACAGCAGATCCGCTTCCGGCTGAACGGGAGCCAAAACACAGAGGTGCTTTGTGATATGACACGCCCGCTGGGAACTTTTTTGATAAACTTTGAGCGTGACACGGACAGAGATTGGAACTTATACGGGCTTTCTCCACTGCGGCAAGCCCTCCACTCCAACCGATGGAAACAGCCGGAGCTGGAGCAGGCGGCAAGCGAATTTCTCTGGGGAAAATATCTTAGCAATGACCCTCTGAAAATGTATGTGGCGTTCCGTATCTGGAACAGCTATCTGCTTTCCAGAGAACCCCGTGACCGTAACGCTGCCTGTGACCGCTTCATGGATAAAATGAGCAGCCTGACCGGGGTATTCCATAACGAAGCCATGAGCTTTGACAGGGAGACAGGAAAACCGAAACATTTTCAAGCTGGCAGCCTTTATTTCAAAGGCGCACCATCAGAAGATACCCGGCTTGACCTCTGGTTCCCGGACAACCGTCGCACAGAAGAATGTGTGTCTGCCTATGCGTCTCTCTACCCGTTGATTACCTATTATCTGAACAGGCTGAATGACTGGGGGCTTTGCTTCCGGCAGTGCAAGGTCTGCGGAAAATATTTTCTGGCAAAGAGCCAGCGGTATGAGCTGTGCAGCGACAAGTGCCGCAAAGCACAGGCGCTTCAAAACAAGCGGGAATTTGACGAGAGGGCAAGAGAAAATAACTATGACCTGCTTTATAAAAATGAATGCCAGAACTGGCGCAACAAAATAAACCGGGTAAAAAATACCGCAGGCTTTCCGGCTGACTGTCTGGAAAAAATACAGGCTGCCTTTTCCGACTTTAAGAAAGAAGCCTTACAGAGAAAAAAGGCTGTAAAAACAGGAACAGCCAGCCCGAAAGAATTTGCGGACTGGCTGTATCAGCAGAGTAATGTAATTGTTGAGCTGACCGAGATATGAAAAACTTTCTATCGTCAATTTCGCATTATTGCAATAACAGATTGCTTCTTCCATGAATGGTAATATTATCATCAAACTTTTGGAAGAACTATAAATGTCCGAGGTGCCTTTGATTTCGACAGAAAAACAGGCTGAATTGTTACAACGCTCGGACATTTCAAAAATCTTTTTGAGAAATGGCGGAAAAAGCGGGGCAGCATACGCCGCCCCGCCGATCTCAAAAGGTCATTCCATTGTCTTAATGCGGTCTACAAGAGATTGCTTATGGCAATAGCGAATGGCTAAAGTCGAATATATCAATGCAATTACTACGAGGACTGCAAAAAATAGAAGCACTTGCAAGAATGGGAAAGTATAATGCAATTTTCCGAACACTCCAACTTGATTAAATATCTGGCATAGAATATAACCTGCTGCTGTGCCGAAAATAAATGTTATTGCCATTGTCCCAAACACATAATACAAACATTCCATTCTTAACATCTTATATAATTGCTTATTTGATAGACCAATAGATTGCAATACGCCAAATTCTTGTTGTCTGGATACAAGGTTCGTCATCAAGGTATTGCAAAGGTTGATAATACCGAAAATTGCAATAAAAACAATTAACCCGTAGATCGGAATCTGATACCCTGTCATGTGCATTTTTATGGAAGATAGTGCGTCATCAAAGCTATTAAATTGAATATCAGGATTGTCACCGATTGCATTTAAGACGACATTTTCTGCCGCAGGAAGTTGGTTCACATCTGCATTTATGACAAATTCAGTATTAAAATTCTTCTTCTCTTGATATATCTCGGATAGTATATTTTCCGGGACAAAGAAATATGTTCCGTTGTAGTCCGTATCGCTCATGTCAATAGTTCCGACGACAGATAATTCGATTTTCTTTCCAGAAGAAGATACTATTGTTACCACATCTCCTAAAGCAACACTATAATCTTCCCATGACTTTAGCATACCGGCTGTGTCGTCAATTAAGATACCATTTTTCTCGACAAGTTCTTGGTAGCTTATTTCCTCTGATAGTAGGTTATTCGATAAGCTGGAAAATTCATCGTCCGACAATCCTATAATTTCACGGAACGAGGACGGTTCTTTTTTATCTGGAAGTAAAATGTCTGCGGAACATCCCTTTATAGATTTAACATCTGTGATATATGGAGAATCTGTCAAAAGATTTATCATGCTATCGTCCAGCGGATTATCTTTCAAGGAATTGTCGCTATATTCATCGGAAAGTGTAATCAAAAATTCCTTATCACCAAATGACTGCCGGGCCATATCTTCTTCATCAATAGAAGCCAGAAATGTTGCTGCACTCATCAGTAAAATTCCTGAAAATCCCAATGATATTAAAGTCAAAATCACTTTTTTGTGGTTTCGCATAAAACCGATTTTAGCTAAATTTTCAGGAGTTAGTTTTCTCCTTAATTTTTTGGTGTTTAACTTTTCGTTTTCAGTTGTCGTTGATATGCGTACAGCTTCAATGGGAGAAATGCTTGCTGCAATTTTAATCGGCTTGCGAATTGATAGAACAACCGATAATTCAGTCAATATGGAGATAACAACGATAATTGCCAATGTATTAAGCCAATTCCAGCCTTTGGGTACAAGCACATATCCTATTAAGCAGCCAACTACAATCCCTAATGGAATTGAAGTGCGGGATAATTGCCAGCTTTCTCTTTTTACCATGCGTTTAATCTGTTTTTGGGTCATGCCAATTACCCTTAAACGGCCATATTCTTTGACTTTCCCAACGACTGAAATATAAAATAGGCTGTATATAACGGTGGAACAGGCAATCACAATTAGAATACTAATTGCCGCTACACCCAGCATATCTCGGCTTGAGTTATCAACACTATCAAAGTAAGACGAACTATAAGCGATCTGTTCTTCTCTGATTCCATAAGGGGTCAAACAAGATTTAATCAAATTTTTCAATTCGTCCTCTTTGAATGATCCGCTTCCCATTATCCGTAGTGTAGCATTATAAGGGATGTGATCTTGAAAATACGATTGCAGAAAAGAATCAGATACCAATACTTGATACCGCCTATTTGCACCATCGTCATGTAAAAGACCGCATACAGTGAAATTTGCATTTTTCCCATTTTGCAACGGTAATTCGATTTCTTGGTTCAATTCAACAGGGCGGCCAATATGTTTCAAATAGGCTTCCGAAACTGCAACTTCATTTTCCTTATCAGGTAAGTTCCCAACAAATTCTGTGGAATACAAATACAGATTATTGCTGTCCCGAAAATTAACATTCAATGTATAATCATCAACACGGAAACTATCAACTAAAGCCTCTGTTCCTACCATTTCAATGTTGGAATCTTGCCTTAAATCATTGATTGTTTCCAAATCCACATCAATAACTGCCGCTTGGTAGCGCCCCTGTAAGAATGTTTTCAATTCATGTGATTTTCCGAATGTATAGAGCGCAAGAACGGTCATAAGGCAGGCAGCAAAAGCAATCGTTACAATAATAAAGATGTTTCTTCGCTTATCTGCTTTAATGCTTCTGTTTGCCAGCTTCTTTGTAATGGCGCTGGTATCATTCTCAAAAGGCCATGTCACAGTCTGCCACCTCCTTACTCCACAATCTTGCCGTCCTCAATGCGGACAATCCGATCTGCAAGGCGGGCAATATCGTTGTTGTGGGTAATCATCACAACGGTTTGCCGAAACTCCGCGCTGGTACGCTTGATAAGTCCCAGCACCTCGGCGCTGGTCTTACTGTCAAGGTTGCCGGTCGGCTCGTCGGCCAGCACAATAGCCGGTTTGGTAATCAGGGCGCGGGCAATCGCCACACGCTGCTGCTGTCCGCCGGAAAGATTGTTGGGCATATTTTTCAGTTTATCTTCCAGCCCCAGCAGGTGAACGATCTCGTCCAAAAACTTCTGATCCACCGTATCCCCGTCCAGTTCCACCGGCAGGACAATGTTCTCATACACATTCAGAATGGGAACAAGGTTATAGTTCTGGAAGATAAAACCGATGTTGCGACGGCGGAAGATGGTGAGCTGTTCGTCGTTCATTTTCGACAGCTCTTTGTCCCGGACAATCACGGTTCCGCTGGTGGGGGTGTCCAGCCCGCCCATCATGTGAAGCAGGGTAGACTTGCCGCTGCCAGAGGTTCCCACAACGGCCACAAATTCGCCGTCATTCACGGAGAAGTTCACGCCGTCAAGGGCGCGGGTGATGTTCGGCTCTGTGCCGTAATACTTTTTCAGGTCGATAGTCTGTAAAATGCTCATAAAATTCAATCCTTTCTTTGTTTGTTGTAAATGCGGAACGCTGCTGCGCCGGTGGCCGCCAACTGTACCAGAATCAGCACAGCGAACAGGCCGAAGCTCTCATAGTAAAACAGTTCATCCCAAAACAGGAGAACATCACAGAGAGCAGTCAAGGCAACCACCCAGCGGATGTGCCGAGCCAGCCATTGCCGGAACGCCAGCACAAGGGCAACGGGCGGGACGATCAGCAGCGCCAGATTCAAAATCAAGGTCGGGGTCAGTTCCATTGCGTCGCCTCCTCTGATATTCTAAAAAAAACATTTATCGCAGAGCTTCCATCATTGATAACTTGCTTTGCTGCTTTAAGGCTCCTGTTGTAATCAGCACACTACATAAAATAACAATCGCACAATACAAGATTGTAATACCCAATGGAAATTGATAATTCAAATAGTTAATTAGGTTGTTTTTCAAAAATGAGCAAAGAACATATCCAATTCCTCCACCAATTATCACAGATAATACAAGTCCAATACCAACTACGATCAATCCCTCTTTATGAACCATCACGGATAATTGTTTTTGAGACATTCCCACTGAACGCATGAGAGAAAACTCCTTGCGCCTTACAATAATTCCCGTCAAAATTGTATTTAGCAAATTCATCACAGAAAAACAACCAATTAAAACAATGGCTATTGCAAGGGCTAACTGTGTTCCCTGCAAGAAGTTTTCATTTTGGGCAATCGCAGCAGAAAGCGAATCAATACTCAGTCGTGGATTATCTGATATGATTTGGTCTATTTCATTTTCTGCTTGCTGTTCAAAAGAATCCTCTACGCAAATTACATACTGATATGTTAAATTGCTGTGTGCAATTTTTTGCATTGAATCAACCGGCAATAACAGCATATCTATTTTATCGCCATTATTTCCAATCTTACTTTCGTCAAGAACTGCCGCAATCTCAAATTCCAGATTCTTCGTATGCTCCCCATCAAAAATCTTTAGGGGTACCGACGAGCCGACTTCTGGACGAATACCAAAATACTTCTCAAAGTCATTCGGCCGGCCAATAACCATCTGATTTTCAGTTGCCATTTGCTCATAATCTGATATTTCTCCATTTAAGATACAGCTTTGCAGCAAAGTCATATCTGCTTTCTCAAATCCTACAATTTCAGCATCTGATTCCATTGCTTGCAAATCATAGGAAACTGGTAGATGCTGATCGTTCATAATCCTTTGCACACCTGATAATTGTGAGAGTTCTTTTTCCACTTCCTCCGTAAAAGGACTTGATTTCTGTAAAATCTCCAAAGGATTTTCCATTAGCTCCTGATTTGAGATTCTTAAAATGAACTGTCCTCTTGCAAACCCAGATAAAGACATATCTTTTGCATTTATAGAAGAAAGGACAGAAGATAAGCCTAACAGTAAAACGCCAGTCAAGACAAGAGAGGCGACTGTCAGTATATTTTTTTTCTTATAACGCAGAGCTTGATTTACTGCCAAAGACCCCGGCGCTAGTTTGTGCTGCCTATGTTTACATTTGGGTTGATTATTTTGTTCATAGCGGGAAGCCTCTATGGGTGAAACGGTCGCGGCAATTTTAGCAGGTTTTTTGATGGACAGGCGCACAGTGGCATAGGTTAACGCAACAACAATCGGGCATATCCATAGCACATTCCATAATTCAAATCCATGCGGAATTAAAATATAAGCCACTACAATTCCCGCAATTAGTCCAATAGGAATTGCAGGTAACATCAGCAAAGTTCCCTCCCTAAGAACAAGTCTTTGAATCTGTTTTGCTGTCATCCCTATTGTGCGAAACTGTCCATATTCTTTAATTGAATTGATAATGGAAATATAGAAAATATTGTATATTACCAAAATACCAGCGATTACGATAACAACCAGCCCAGCAACGGCCGCCATAACCATCAATACCGAAGGCTGGCTAAGATTCAAATATGCTTCATTATAAGAAGGAGTCGCTTTACAACCTGCATCAGCCGCTATCTCTGATATTAAGTTTTTTACATCCTCAGAGTTCGTCTTTGCATCTAAATTTACACGAAGCATTACTGCCGGTGAAAAGTTATTCCATCCATCCATTTTTAAGAAATATTCTTCAGAAACCATAGCTGCATATAATGAGCGGTCAGTGCCTTTAGCCCCTGTTTTCAAGTATCCTGTTATAATAAAGGATTTTTCCTCGCCGTTGTTTGGGTCTGGCAATAAAATGGTATCTCCAATTTTTGCATTTATCTTCTGCCGAATTAAGTATTCTTGTTCAATCAGTATTTCATTATCTTTCTCTGGCATTTTCCCCTCGGAAACAGATAGCCCATTTAATGTAAGTGCATCATTGTTGGAATACGAAATATTAAGACGATCGTTTCCAGATTTAACACTACCAATAGAAGCTGTGAATCCGCATAAATCCACTCGCACATCATCAGACAATTTTTGATATTGTTCTTTTTCTATGCTGGAAATAAGAGCATGATAGGAACCCGTAATGTTATTACCTCCATTTTGATTCACTGTAATAATTCCAGAAACCAGAAGCAATACAGACGCCATCAAAAATGTTGCTAATGAAATTGCAATAATCGTAAAAATCTTCTTCAAACGCTCTTTCTTTAATTGAGCAGACGCTAATTTTTTAATAATAGCGCTGGTATCATTCTCAAAAGGCCATGTCATAGCCTGCCACCTCCTTACTCCACAATCTTTCCGTCCTCAATGCGGACAATCCGATCTGCAAGACGGGCTATGTCGTCATTGTGGGTAATCATCACAACGGTTTGCCGGAACTCCGCACTGGTGCGCTTGATAAGCCCCAGCACCTCGGCGCTGGTCTTGCTGTCAAGGTTGCCGGTCGGCTCGTCGGCCAGCACAATAGCCGGTTTGGTAATCAAGGCGCGGGCAATCGCCACACGCTGCTGCTGGCCGCCGGAAAGATTGTTCGGCATATTTTTCAGTTTATCTTCCAGCCCCAGCAGGTGAACAATCTCGTCCAAAAATTTCTGATCCACCGTGTCCCCGTCCAGCTCCACCGGCAGGACGATGTTCTCATACACATTCAGGATAGGAACAAGGTTATAGTTCTGGAAGATAAAGCCAATGTTGCGGCGGCGGAAGATGGTGAGCTGTTCGTCGTTCATTTTCGACAGCTCTTTGTCCCGGACAATCACATTGCCGGAAGTAGGGGTGTCCAGCCCGCCCATCATGTGAAGCAGGGTAGACTTGCCGCTGCCGGAGGTTCCCACAACGGCCACAAATTCGCCGTCATTTACGGAGAAGTTCACGCCGTCAAGGGCGCGGGTGATATTTGGCTCTGTGCCGTAATACTTTTTCAGATCAATCGTCTGCAAAACGCTCATACTCAAAACTCCTTTCAAGGCTTTCTGCCTGTTGATAAGGCTATTGTAAAACCCAAATGTCCGCGAAATGTTACAGCGGCCAAAAAATTTCATTGAAAATCGGCGGGCCAGATACAGGCCAATGCCCACGCCCTGCTGTTCGTGTACTTCTTCCTCACGATAGAAGCGCCGGAAGATGGCGGCCTGATTGCTTTCGGAAATGCCCTTGCCGGTGTCGGTCACTTTGATCTCCACATACATTTCCCACAGCACCACCGACACCGTGATTTTCCCGCCTGCCGGGGTGTACTTCACCGCATTGTCCAACAGGTTAAAGAGGAGGTGAAATGTTACAACGCTCGGACATTTCAAAAAAATTTACGGCGGGCAGCCGGAAATGGCCGTCCGCCGCGTTCTATTTTGTCGGCAGCATAATGGAAAATCCCGAACCCTTGCCCGGCTCCGAAACCACTTTGATATAGCCGCCCTGCCGGGTTACGATCTCGCTTCGGATGTCCATTTGCTGTCATGGGAAACGGCCAAATCCTCCGGGCAGTCCACGGACACGGCGATTTCTTTTTTCTCCGCTGCATATACAATCCCACTCATAGCCTGCGCTACGGTATCAAAAAGGTGGCCAGGTTTCTTATCCAACTGGATCACGCCCGTTTCCAGCCGGGAGGTTTTCACAAGGGCCTGAAAGAGAAAGTCCAGCTTATCCGTCTGGCTGCGGATTCCCCGGATAAAGTCAGTACGCTCCGCCTCGGTCATAGGCTTTTCCAGCAGGGTGTCCGTCGCCATTTTCAGGTTGCTTACCGGCGTTTTCACCTGATGGGAAATATCCGATACAAGGGTCTGTAACTCCTGCCGTTCCTCGTCCACAAGAAGGCGGTTCTCCTGCATGATCTGATAAAGCCTTGCCAGCCGGTGTCCGATTCTGGCAAACTGGGTTTCGCTGTCCTCTGGCCGCTGGGGCGCTTCATTTCCGGCGATCATGTGGTCTAAGGTCTGGCACAGGTCAGCGGTAAACTGCGACAGCCGCTTTCCAAACGCCTGCGTCAGTACAAAAATCCCCACAAAGGCGCACAGCAGCAGCGCCCCGCCCGTCAGCAGCACCGCCGTCTGTTTTATCACAAAAAACAAGGCTATGGTGATCCCGGACATGGAGAGGGCAAGCCCTATTGCCACCCGGCCAAACAGCCGCCTTACCGAGAGGTTTTGAAACTTCATTTTGCCTCGCCTCCCGTCCATTGATACCCCATGCCGTAAACAGTCTTGATGTAGGGTGCGCCGCCGTCAGATTCAATCTTGCTGCGAATCCGGCTGATGGAGGTTGTCAGGGTGTGTTCGTCCACAAACCTCTCGTCTATATCCCACAGCTTTTCCAAAAGCTGCCCACGGGTCAGCACTTGCCGGGGATTTTTGCGGAACAGGTTCAGCATTTTATACTCCATCGGGGATAGGGTCAGGGGCTTGCCGTTTAGGGACGCCGTCTGCTCCGAGAAGTCCAGAAACAGCCGCCCGTCGTCGTAAATGTCCTTGGCCGGTTTGTGGTGTTCCAGCATAGCGAACATGGCTTTGATTTTTCGCTGCAAGGCTCCGATCACAAAGGGCTTTGTGATGTAGTCCACCGCGCCCACCTCATAGCCCCGTATCTGGTCGCTCTCCTGATCGTTGGCGGTCAGGAATATTACGATGGTGTCCGGGTGCTGGGGCTTTATCAGCTTGCACAGCTCAAAACCGTTCCCATCTGGCAGGTTAATGTCCAACAGCACTAAATCAAATTCCCGCTGGCGGATGGCGTCGGCTGCGGTTCTGGCATTTAGAGTAGAAGTCACGCCGTAGCCGTCTGCGGTCAGGTTATAGGCTAACATCTTATTCAAAAAACTGTCGTCCTCGACAATTAAAATCTGCTTCATATCCTCACTTCCTTTGCTTTTTGCAGATAGTATAACAGGCAAATGTCCGAGAATTGTTACAAGGACAAATATATTTATCATTTTACAGCTTTTTTATGTGTACTGCAATTTTATAAAAGAAAGGACAGCAGTATCATCAAATTGCTGTCCTTGCGGTTTATTATAGCTGGTAGTGTATAAGCGTGGGTTCATCATATTTGGTGTGGTATCTTTAACTATGGGAAACTCCACTTTCCCATTTTGAAATGGACTGCCTTGAAACATTGAGTTTTTCAGCAAGCTGCTCCTGTGTCATGTCATTGGCTTTCCGCAAAGTTAATAGTTTTTCTGAAAAATCCATAATATCCTGTCCTCCTTGTTTTTGATACCTAAACAATATCAAAAACCCTGGTTGCCCTCAATATAGTTTCCTACACATCTGTGCAACCAGTGGTAGAAATACAAAAACATTTTGCAGAACCATGCAAATGTAAGCCGAAAGCTGCCTACTGCTTTGTGATTTCTAAAATATATTGGTATGCAAATTCAATTCCATTACAAGTCAGATTTTCACACATATGTGGTGGATCGCTTTCTGAAAAACCTGTAGGACGTAGTTCAAAACACCTTAACGAACCAAATGATTTATCAAAAGCAGACGCAAAATTATAACATGCAGATACAATTTCATCTTCTGTTTTTCCTAAGATATGAAAATAAATTCCTATAAACATAAGTGTACCTTCAATTAAACCACACTGCGCCCTATAGCCGGCGGCACCATGCAATCCAACCGCAGACCAGATTGTTTGCGGTTCAACAGTAATTTCAAATAATTCACTCAAACAAATGATTGCCGTTCTCGCACAATTTATATCACCATTCCAGTACAATTCATGTACTCGATTCATTATATAGTCTTTCATTATGTATTATCTCCATGACTTCTGATTTTCCATCCAGACAAGTTGAAAGTTATTGTTGTTTCTCCATGTATTCCTTTTTTACTTTATCAATCGTTTTTCCGCCGATACCAAAATTTTTATCTGACACTTCCTTAATTGTGGTTACAAAAAATTCCTGTGGCACTTGCATAATTTCGGAAGATATTTCTGTCAATCGTTTAATCAATTCCTCTTTTTGTTCATCTGATAATGCACCACTCTCAACTGTAATATATGGCATTTTCTTCTCCTTTCAAATTTATCCAACTCTAAAAATTCTATTTTATTGTACCATAATATCTTTTATCAAACAATAAACGGATATTTCAATCCATATGCGACGGTTCTTTTGACCTACAGAACGAAAACACTTCATATGGGACACAAAAGATATTCCTCTCAAAAACCAAATCAAGCATTTTATCCAAAGCATATACATGAAGTTCATATATGTGTGGTTTATCGGGTGGTGTCATTCCGCCATAATAGAAAGAAAGCTCTGCGGACTGTTCACCGCCCTGTATGCTTGTCCAGCTATTCCGTCCCTGCACAAAATCATCTGCCGTCTGGCTCTCATTCTCTTTGATTTCAAAACGTATTATGTTTGCCGCCAGCCAGTGTATCCATGCAAATCCCCCTGTCACTGGATAAGCATCCTTATCCTCTAAGACAATGGCAAGCGATACTGTTTCCTGTGGTGCATTTTCCACTGTAAAAGGCAACGAATAAGTAGGGATACCGTTTTCATTAAACTGTGTCCCATGCCCGCCATACTGAGGCTCAATTACCCCGCCTATAATACCACTGCTTGTAACATTCATCTTCAATAACCTCTCATTCGATTTTCTGACAATATTATAAACAGTGGTTACCAAACAGTAAATTACCCACTTTTTCGTGGGTACTAATCCGGGACTACCCCTTTTTCCTGCAATATGTGTTCCATGCCATTTGCCTTCAGATAATCAATCCCTATATGCTGCATGATCCTTAATGCCTCCAGTATTTCCATGCCCATATCGTTTGTGAGGGAATATTCTACATGAAGTGGGTATCCCTCATAAGATTTTTTTTCAACAAATCCATATTCCGTTAGTTCTTTTAGCTGCTCTAACAGCATTTTTTGTGTAATGCCGTCTATATCACGTTCCAGTTTCGCTAAAGATGTAGCTCCAAGACGCAGCCGCCATAGAATGATAGGTTTCCATTTTCCCTTAATCATGTCATGTAGCAGTTCCAAAGGGCATGTATATTCTGTGCGTATTTTCATAGATAAACACTCCTCGCTTTCTCAGATACTAAAAAAGGGAACTCTTCCAGCGTAACAGCAAGTGTTTTTGCCTTTGAAGAAAGGTTCTTAATCACAAATTCTGGTGATATATCCCGTCCCCGGCCAGTATTTGCAATCGGAATTTTACCACCATCTTCTATGCCAACACACTCAAACTCTAAAAGACTGCTTTCCATACTGCCTCCAAAACCAACATCTAATATTATTTATGTTTACAGATAATATTTCCATGAAAAGATTTTCTTGTCCATAAACAGTTTTATATCTGTAAATCCAATGAACTGCCAACACTCTTTTCAGCAGTTGATTTTGCGCTCCCATTAGCAGATAAATCAGACTCTATCTGTTGATATGATACTGTTCCTTTTGCATTTTCCCCATACTCTTTTTTCAGACGAGCCAGCTCATCATTGTAGATAGAAGTAAACAGTCTTGCCCTCGCAAACTCTTCATCTGTACTTATAGCTTTCCAATTCCTTGATTCCGGATTATAAGACAGCGTTTTATTGCCTTTTGAATCCCAAAACATACAGGCAGCATTCATTTTGCCTCCGGTTTTTTTCATACTGGATTCATAAATTGCCTTACGATCTGGAGACACCGTTTCCCCATGTTGCATACACAGTTTACGGTATGCCTGATCGTCTCTTTTTCCAGTAGCAAATTCTTTTCTCGCAAGTTCCTTTATGGCTTCTTCAAATTCTTCTTCTGACATCGCAGGTTTATCGCGCTTTGTCATAATATTATCCCAGTTTGGTTTTGTAAAACTAATATCAACTGGCTTAAAACGCAAAGCAAAATTGCCATAATCGCATTGCGCCAGCGCATCACTTGATTTTTTCTTATTACCTGCCATCTGTTGTACCAAATTAGAATAATATGAATAGTTGTCTCTGTTTATCTGCATGTTGTTATCCCCCTTAATATAAACTGAAAAAAATCGTTTCTTGACATATAGTCTTCAATTTCCACTGCTGCCACTCCTTTGAAACCGTTTTTATTTCTTTCAGATGGTTCTATCAAGCTGAAAAAATTTTATATTTGTAAATCCAATGAACTGCCTGAAACAGACGACCTTTTCACAAGTTCACTTCCTGACTTCACAAGTGCGCTATCAATAGACTCTCTTGTAATGTCATCTAAAGCACCATCCGAAATCGGTTTACCTGGTCCCCACTTCGGATTTATCTTTTTTACTGCATCAACAAAGGCCTGTGTATACGCACGTTCATATTGTTCTAAGGTATGCCCTGCTGCTAATCTGTCATTTTTATTCATCTTTCTATACAAATTCATATAGACATCAGTACGTTTTGTTGTATCTCCATTGGCAACACCGTTTTCCCTTAGAAATTCCTTTTTGGTCAGCTCAAACATCTCATCTCTGCTACTCTCAGGAATAGAAATAATTTTATTCTTGCTTGCACGGTTTTTATCTGTCACGACCAACCCCGCCATCCCTGTTAAAGGACTGACATAATCACCATCTTTATCATACCGACTCATTCTGTTTTTAATTGCTGAAACAGTCGTATAGCCAACACCATGACTTGCAGATGACATACTTTGCATTACTGCCTGATATTGTTTGCTATTTGTGTCAATTCCTGCTTTTCTCAATATGTCCTTCCCACCTTTACTATTGATGGGCATTCCTGACATCTGCTGAAATCTATTACTAAAATCTCTTATTATAAGCATAGCATATACCTCCTCACGCTTTATTGCTAATACGGAACATATCATTCAACATAGATAAAACCTTTTCCATTCCGTTATCTTTAGAACCGGAAACCTGATAAGCCTCTTTCCATGCCTGTGCCAATGTAACCATTTTCTGTCCAATATTATCCTGTCCGGTTTCATTTTCCACCTGCTGTGTTTTATTGGAATCAGTAGCTGATGTTCCCGCGCCTTTTACTTTAGATATCTTTGCCATACCTTCCTCAATAATCTTTAACGCTTTCCTATCAGTTTCTGCCTTGTCTGTTGCTGCTTTGTATGCTTTGTCCAAACTACTCAGTTCTTCTTCCATAGTCAACTGCCGATAACCTGTTTCAGAGTTTTCATCCTCCACATAAAAATGCCTTGTGCCATCTTTATAACCCTGCACAATTTCATCATAAAGATTTCCATATGCTTTCACATAGTCCTCTGCTTTGTCTGCAAGGCTGTATGTGCTGCCGCTTTCCCGCTGTCCTTTCAGCTTTCCCACTTCTTCGGCTAACTGCCCATGATAATTCACTATTATGGACTTTGATGCCTGTTTTATAGAATTGCGTCTATTTACCACATCTTCATAAGACTTTGCTTTCATGCCACTTCCCTGAATCTGTTTCCGATAACTGTCAATCCCCTCCGATGAGATTGTAAGTTTTATCCCCTGATCCGCATCCGATGGCACTGTGTCCACTGCTTTTTCATTGGACTGATTAACCTTCATATTCTGAAACCAATCTTTTGCTGCTCCAGCCTGTTGTATGTTTCCATTTACATTCATTGCCATATGCCATATCCTCCTTGATATAAATAAAAATCCATTTCCTACCATTCGTCTTATCTTTTATATCGTCACATCCATTACAATTATTTATAGAAAATTGCATTATTTTATCTGTTTGCACTTTTAAGTCATTACAATATAGTCGGATTGCACATACAATCTACAGAGAGGTGACGATATGATAGATTATAAAATCATAGGTAGCAGAATCCGAAAAAAGCGGTTAGAGCACAACCTTTCCCAAGAACGGCTGGCAGAATTATGTGAAGTCGGCACTACCCATATATCACATATAGAAACAGGCAACTGTATTCCAAGCCTAAAAGTGTTCATCACAATTCTTAATTCACTATCCTGCTCTGCGGATGAACTGTTATGCGATGAATTGCAAAATGCAGAACACACTTATTGCAGCCAAATTGCAAGTCTGCTTGAAGATTGTACCAGCCACGAACTAATGATTATTACAGATACCATACAAGCCTTAAAAGCATCACTGCGAAAATAGGGCATTAAAGTTTCAACACTTACTGTTTTCACACAGTCTATAATCCAAACACATAAACGACAGACCGCTGTATATGGCATAAATCCATTACAGCGGTTTTCACATCATAAATTATTCCATGTATTCTTCTCCAACAATCCCGATTAAATATGTATTTGAAAATCTTCAAAATCAAATACGCCATTTCCCTGCTTTAACTTTCCTTCATCTGATAATTTGCTAAATCCATTTTCAATCCTGCCAATTATATTAACAGGAATGTTCAACTGATGATGTCCGGGTAATACTCTGCTTATACTTAAATGCTGTATTTTCCTAACAGACTGTAAAAACAACTGCGGATCTGTAGTAGGATAAAATGCGTCAAGACAGCCCTGATATATTAAGTCGCCAGAAAACAAATATTTTCTATCCGGTTCATAAAAGCAACAATGCCCCGGTGAATGTCCGGGCGTATGGATAACCGTCAGCTTTCTATCCCCTAAATCCAGACAGTCCCCATCATACAAAATCCTCTGAGGTGTTCCATTGAAAATTTGATATTCCTCAATGTTAAAGTTTTTCGGATAATCACATGGTTTGCACATCAGATTGCCTTTTACTGCCTGTAAAGGGATTGGAAACTGAACCGATAACCAGTCTTTTTCCTTTTCATGCACTGCAATGTCCTTAAAATGTTTATGCCCGCCAATATGGTCCCAATGGATATGTGTAGTAACTACCATTACAGGTAATGATGTTAAACTATCTACAATTCTCTTTATATTGTCAACTCCTAAGCCAGTATCAACCAAAACAGCTTTTTCCGTCCCACACAATAGATAGCAATGAGTTTCTTCCCAATGCTTATATTCACTGATCGCAAACGTGTCACGGTCAATCGTTTCTATTGTAAACCAGTCTGTTATATTCACATCATGCATTTACCTTCCATCCTCCGTTCACTAAAATACATTGTATTTATGTCATATTTCCCATTTCCATTCTTCATAATATTTTCGGTGGGTTTCATTACACCACTGCTCATAAATTTTAGCAGTCTTGGCAACTTGAAAAACAGAATAAACCCCACCTCCCAATTCATTTCTATCCTCCTCTTGTATATAAAATTGATACTCCTCCTGAATTTCTTCATCAGTAAAATCTTCAAAATGTTCCTCAAAATAAATCTCAAATTCTTCTCTATCCTCTTTATCCTTGAATATCAGTATTTGATTTCTGTTTGCCTCCCGACTAGAAATGTTACATTTTCCATGAGTAAAAATTTTCAAAAGTTTTCCTTCGATTTCGCTCAAGCCATAGTAGGCGGCCTTCAAAGCCCCGTGTACCTGCGTCTCCGCCTTCGACTCCTTCTCATACCAGCCCACGCCCGCGGTATACGTCAGTACCTCGTCGCCGTTCCCGTCATATACATGGACGGCGGAGCCCGTCCCCTCGGACTGGAACTCGGATTCAAATCTCCTTTCCACAATGTGAGCAGTATTTGCCATTTGACAATCGTATTTTTCCACAATGCAGACACCTATTGCTAAATGCCCGATAAATATTGCATACGCAACTAATCAAAAGAAAAATAAGTGCTACGCAACCTTCTGCCACAATGTCATAATTTCCATCAAATATTTTTCAAGTTTCTCCCTAATCCGCCAGAACGCCGAGGATGACTGCCCTCCGTGGCTTATCGGAGATATGTGTCTATTGGAATTTATTTCTTATTCATAAAGTCCCAATACGCCTGCATACTGTACTGGTAGTATGCCGCCGCCCTTTTCTGGCTCAACAGTATCATATCGCTAATCTGCTTTTGGAACATATCCATAAAATCTGTCCTGTCACTCAACCCCATCATTCCAGTTTCAGGCGGTAATGATGTAAGCCCTCCATTCTTATCCACCCCCATATATGATTCCAAAGCCGTCATTTCCACTAATGAAGCATTCTGGGGATTAATCTTGTTGATATGTATGGTCTGCTCAAATTCATTTCCATTCTCATCAACACCTTTTGCAATCACAGTCGGATCATCCTCCGTTGAACCTTCCGCATATTTAATGTAGAAAGACAGCCCTGTCCCGTTACCGCCAGAGTACAGCATATCATCCGTTTTCATATAGACTATAGATGTATGTGGCTTTGCACCTGCCACATTGTTTATCTGTTCTGCAAAATTCTTTCTTACAGTATTCTGCTGTGTTTTTTCTTGCTCCCTGCCATGCTGGATATCCTGTTGTTCCTATTCCATTTACGCTCATTTTTCAAATCCTCCATTGTCATCAATTGTTTTAACGGCAGCCCCTCAGTCGTTCAGAGCCGCCCCTGCTCTCTCATGATAAGTCCGAGCAGTTCATCCCATCCTGCAGACATACCGCCTAACCTCCCCTGTCAAACTTCATGACAAACACCCCCTTTCGCTATCATCCGCTAATAATACGAACCAGCCTCCCAAAAGGTTTCATTTCTCTTATCACCTACATCCGCACCTTGCCTCCAGGCAGACCGCAGAGGCAAAGCATTATGCGCCTCTGCGGAATAAGATGTAAAGAATATATCTGTATATCCAATGTGCTGCCCGAAGATGCTTCTTTCACAAACGTGCTTTCTCCAGATACCCCTATTACTCCGTTCCAAATCGATGAATAGAATAGCCTCTATCCGAGTAAAAAACAGCAAACCGTCACTTATGGCATAACTCCATAGCGGCGGTTTGCATGGTTCTCAATGCTCTTTACGGATATCTACGGCCTGCATACCTAAAAGGTACCTCCAATTTCCGGACTATAAGTTCCATCTTACTGCTACAGACAGAGAAAGTATGCCAAATTGTTTCGGTAATATATCCATTTTAAACAGAAACTGAAATGCTTGCCTCATGTTCCGCAGAAACCGTCTCTCCTGTTTTTGTATAGGTTACAGGCTCCTTTACGGCATCCATCTTTATTTCATCGGAGCCTATGCTGCCAGAATCTACGTTATCCTTCAACAATACCTTTCCTTCTTCACTGATCTCCACGGTATCTGTATTGGTGTCAGCATTCCTTTTTCCCTCTATCCTATCTTCCAGCTTTTCACGTTCTTCCCTGCGCTTCTGGATAGCCTCTTCACGCTGCAACTTTGCTTTTTCCCTTGCCTCCCTTGCGTCTTCTTCCATTCCTTTGTCAGCTTCCGCCTTATAATCCTCCGCCTTACCGGAAAATTCATCAGCATACCCATTGCGCGCTCCATTGTTGCTGTATCGCCTTTACGCCTTGCTTCCTTGAAAACACGCATAGGGGTATTCATCAGATTCATATTCGTCCTTGCTCCTACAAAACCTTCCATCGTCTTTGTATTCATAACACCGCCTCCCAATCATCGTTTTTAAGAGCATATAAACCCTCATTTATTTTTTCGGCGGCGTGAATATACGATATTAGGTTTATGTTTCAAACAGCCGTTTTGGTGTCATGTGCGGTATCCGGAAACGGCATTAAAATAGATATCACGAAAATACCTTTTCCGGCTTCTTTATGCACTGCCCCGTTATATCTATTCACCACATCGCCAACATTCAGCAGGCCGATACCGTGTTCCTGTGAATCGTCTTTATTCGTAAAGCCTTCTGTAAACTTTTCCGTCCTGTCCATACTGTTTTTTACTTCGATCAGAAAACATTTCTTTACAGTCCTCGCCTGAATATTGATAAAGCGGTTTTCATCTTTCTGCATCCTTCCACACGCTTCCAAAGCATTATCCAGTATATTGCCCATTAGGACACATAAGTCAAATTCATTGATGCAGCATCCCTTTGGCATCTGCATATCACATTCCCATTTGATATCCTCCCCTTCCGCCTGTTTCCGCTTCTGGTACAGGAGAGCGTCCACTGCCTTATTCCCTGTCAAATCTCCCCCTGCATCCAGAATAACACCCTCCATATTTTTTAAGTAGTCCTCTATCTTCTCCCATTCTTTATTCCGTGACAGCGCCGTCAGAGCAATAATATGATTTTTCATGTCATGCCGTAACCGTTCCGACTGTCTGTACTGCTCCGTCAGCATTTTGTAAACCGAAATCTGCGAATGGTACTGGCTGCTCTTTTCCTGCTCCAGATAAATTTGGTTCATTCCAAACACATAAAACCCTGCCGCTGCCATAGAAATGAAAGCCAAAACCAAAAATTCAGAATGGCTGAAAATCTGGTCGTAATACACCCCCATGCCGCCCCCGCTTCTGACCATAATTCCATTGCTCGCACCCAGGCTTGCCACATCATACACTGTAACGATCACAAGCAAAGGAACAGCCAATATGACATACCACTTTCCCGGCTTGCCGCAAAAAACAGGCTCAAGACGTTTGGACATCAAATATATCGCAAATATGGCAAAGCAATAGCCAATACCGCTGACCAGTCCTCCTTTCCAACCTCCAAAAAGCGGTTCCGGAATCTTTTTTACCGTATGTAGGAAAAACAGCACCAGACAGTCTAAAAGAGAAGCGCAGAACTCTGATAGCAGCTTTATAACCACTATCAGAATAGAGGCCGCCAAAATCCTTTTTTCCCTATCTGACCGAAAAAACAGTATCACCAATCCCACAAAGAATATAGAACCCGACACTGCGAAGAAGCTATACAGGTCAGGATACCGCCGACCCAAAATATTCCTTAACAGCAGGCTGCAAAAGGAAATGATTAAAAACAACCGCGCCCTCCTTTTGGAAGTTCCTAAAAATTTCATGCAAAACTTGTCCGCCGCCCACAGACACCCCAAACAGAATGGCGCTACAATTAAAATATCAGCATAGTCTGAGAGTTGTTTCATAGTATACCTCCATTTTTCCGCATGACCTTAAGCATCTCCTGAACAAACTCGTCATACCTTCTCTTTGCAATCACGATTTTTTCCCCGTTTTCCAGAACCACTTCCTTCCTGCTATACCCGTCAACATATTTCAGATTTATAAGATAGCTTTTGTGGCATCTGAAAAAACCTTTATCCCGTATTTTGTTCTCCAGTTCCCCTATCTGTTCATAATAAGTAAAAATTCCTTCCGGTCCATGGGCATCGACTATTCTTCCTTTTATCTCGAAATAATATATATCATCAAGGAATAACTTCTTTTTCTGCCTTTCCCTGCTTACTATGATAAATTCCTGTGAACGGCTTTGTGTTTTAACGATGGCTTTTTGCAGTACATTTTTTAGTTTCCTGTCATCCACAGGCTTCAACAGATATTGGAAAGCCTCCACGTCATACGCTTCAAACACATACTCCCTGCTGGAAGATACAAAAATGAGTATCTTATCAGATGCCTTTTTACGAAAAGCCTGTGCTGTTTTCATCCCATCCAAATCCTGCATAATGATATCAAGGAAAACAATGTCAAAACTTTCCAGTGCCTGCAGCAGTTCCCCGCCGCTTCGGAACTGGCGGATGATGCATGGTATTTTCATTTCTTCCATAATTTCTTTAATTCTCTTTGCCATATTGCAGCATTCTATGACTTCATCATCACAAACCGCTATTGAGAGCATTTCATCACCTGCCTTATATGGGTATATCGTATATATCGACAAAAACGGGCATAAAGTTTTGTTAATGATATGAACGGGCTTTTTCGTGTAATAACCGTTTCAAATATATTTTTCGCCATTCGTCCGATATAAGGCGGCACAAACGCAAACCGCCGTGTAAGCATATTACCTCTGATTCCCCCGCTTTCCAATACGCAGACCGCCGCATATGGCGGTTTGCCATAGCGGCGGTCTTTAATCATCAAAAAACACCATCTACTCTAACAATTTTTTCTTTAACATTTCAGCCATTCCCCCGACAAGGCTCCACTGGCACTGCATATAGGATTTCAGATTTTCCGTGCTTTGCCTGTATGCCTCCCGGACTGTTTCCGGGTCATAAAATTATGCTTTCTGCCACAGAAGCATATTGTCCTGAAATTCAGCCGTCATCTTCCCGGTATCTTTCAGCCACGAAAGGTAAGAGCGCACCGTACTTCCCACCAAAACATACTGTTCAAAGTTCATGGAAAGCCCATAGCCTTTGAACACTTCCTGCAAAATCCGCTCAAAGCATATCGGCTCCCCACAGATGGATAAAATTCTTTCTGACACCTCATGCACCTTATCCCTGTTATAGCGGACAAGTTCCTTTACATCAACAGAGGCTTCCGCATGGGCGGGAACGAACATGGCCGCCTCCATCTGCTCCACCTTATCCAGCGTCTCCAGATAAGCGCCTACATCATAAATGAAGGAAACCGCATATTTGTCCAGAGTCTCCCTGCTGCTGATGCAGTCCGCAAGGAACACCACATTGTCCGGCATACGGAACCCCACCATGTCAAAGAAATGCCCTGGCAGAGGAATCACCTCAACCTCCTTCGGGAAGCTCTCGTCTGAAAAATCCGCCACATCACTCTCCTGCGCCATCAGGAACTTATGCCGCAAGTCCTTACACGGATAACCGCCGTAAAGGAAGGACGGCTCCAGCACCGGGTATTTCGTAAAAGCCGCCTCTATGCCGCCGGAATAAACCTTACATCCCGTCTGCCACATAGACGCCTATCTTCGCCGGGCAGTTTATGTAATAGCATTTCTCACTGACCTGAACCAATTCATACATTTTTCGTTTCCTCCTTATTCTGCTGCTTCCTATTACTTCGGAAGAAAGCCGTTCCTGCTAAAGCAAAAGCGTTCACTAAATTATACCATAGAACTTTTCTATTTTTTACCCGATGGCACGAAACGACTATCTCCCGGGAATGAAAAGCATAAAATTCCCAAAGGTGAACAATTAAACGTATCTCCAACCCATAGAATTATCCCTGTACTTATGGTATAATCCAAAGTACCATTACGAAATTTGGGGGAAATAATTATGGAATTTACAAATCTGCTCGTTGCGAAAAACCGCCATGAACTGAGGGAATGGCTCATAAATAACCATGATAAGGAAAAGGAATGCTGGGTAATCGTGAAGCGTGGCCGCCCGATTGACGATGACACTTTCTGGTACATAGATTCCGTTGAGGAGGCCATGTGCTTCGGCTGGATAGACAGCACTACAAAAAAGATGGATAACGGCGTGACTGCCCAAAGGCTTGCTCCCCGGAGAAAAGGAAGTTTATGGTCTGAGTTAAATAAGGAACGCTGTCGGAGGATGGAACGCCTGGGACTGATGACCGATGCCGGGAGAGCCGTACTGCCTGATATGTCACCAAAGGGATTTGTCATTGACGGGGATATCGAAAAATCCTTAAAAGCAGATTCGGAGGTATGGAGCAATTTTCAGAAATTCCCTCCCCTGTACCAGCGGGTGCGGATTGATACCATACAGATCAAAAAGAAACAGCCGGAACTGTTTCAGAGCAGGCTGCAGAAGCTGATTGAAAATACCAAAAAAGGTGTTATGTATGGGGAATGGAATGATAACGGAAGATTGATAGAATGAGGGATTATTTAGACGTATCTATTTTCCAATAAATTTTTACTGTTTTACTCATATACAAACAGGCAAAACCCCATACTATCACGGAAACTCATATACAAACACGAAAACTCCAAGCAGTTTCCGTGTTTGTATTATATCTCCCGTTTTTCAACAGCATTTTCCGTCAAACTAATACGCCTTTCAGCCAAAACCGCCAATATCCTACACCTTTTTACCTTTCATCAAATAAGGAACTTGAACAGTCATGTACGCTGCACAGAATTCATCTTCTTTTCCATAAACTTTAAAATCACCGCATACATTACTAATTATTCTTGTTGGCATATCAGAAAAATAATTCAAATATGTTGTCGGAACAATATTTTGAACTATTGAAACAAAGTAACTTCTTACAGACAACCATTTCTGCTCTTTCACAACATAGGAAAACAGCACTAGTTCGTACTTATGAAGATGCATTCTATCATTGCGTTCATCTGCTCTCCCGTTTGGTCTTTTCCTGCGGTTGAAATATTCTATGTGTCACTAAAGGTTTGTTGTTTCACACCCATACGCCATCCTTAGTATTTGTAATACTTACATTATACTATATATGATGACAAAAGTGTAGTGAAAATGCTGAATTAATCAGCGCTTCCCTAAGTTTTATGTTATTCGTCTGCCACGGTATGCTCAAGTTTGTCCCAAAGTGCCAAATTAGGCACTTTTTACCTTACTTCTGCCGTGACATACAAGCAAAATCCCTATCGTTAAAATTTGCACCCAAAGTCATGCTTGGGTGCATTGTATCAAATGTGGTACGCAAGCCAGTTAGGGAACCCGATGAACACCGTCTGATACCTGTCCATATCTTCTACGGCTGAGGCAAGCTCCGGCCTCTCATCATTGTCCTGCTCCTCTTTTGCCACTTCGATCAGATCGTTATATTCATCCGGATAAACAGTGACTGTTTCCACATGGAACAGTTCGCCTCCCGTATGTTCAGCAATCATGCCTGCAATTGTTGCTGTATTTCCTGTCTGCGAAAAATACACTACCAGGCAGCTGCTCTGCTCTTTGGGTTCTGCTGTTACTGATCCTTCCAACACTTCCGGACTCTCATCCTGACTTTCCGCCTGGTTCCCCTCCTCCAGCGCTATGCTGCTTTGCTCTGTATTCTGTACTGCATTGTCCGGTTCTGTACTGTCTGCGCAGGCCGTCAATGTAAAAATCATCATGCCTGCCATAATAAGGGATATTATTTTCTTCATATGGTGATTTCTCCTGCCTTTCTTTTTTCTTTGGGATATTCCCCATCTGCAAGCCTATTATATTTTTTTCCGTTTTTGCACTCAACACCACATCCGTTCAGAATGCGGTTTATGCCACACTTTCTGTTAAAATGTGGTCTAAGTCCGTCTTTTTTCAATATCAGATATTCTAACTATCCTGTTTTCACTTTTTTGTAAATAAAAAAGTGTCTTCGACACTTCAACCCCCTAGCCCCCATTCATGGGGGAATTAGGGGTTTCTTTTTGTTTTCCTGCATAATAGTCTTATGAGCATACTACAAGAAATTTTTAAAGATCATTATGAAGAAATGGTTTATATCCTACATCCCCGTGACTCTGTCATCGAAAATGTTGAAAAAATGATCAGCTGCGGCGATCCCTCCTTTGGTGGCGCCATGTATGGCTGTCCACACTGCGGAAAGCTTAAGTTTGTCCCTTTCCGCTGTAAAAGCCGTTCCTGCCCCACCTGCGGCAATAAATATGCCATGGAACGCACTGCCAGTATGTCCTTTAAACTGGTAAATGTCCGTCATCGCCACTGCGTTTTTACAATTGATGAGCAGCTCCGGGATTTTTTTCTCCATGACCGTTCCCTCCTCGACTGCCTTTTTCATGCCGTAAACAATGTTGTTTCACGCATGTTTTTTAAACAGAATAAGTCCATGAACTTTACTCCCGGTTTTATCATGGCCCTCCACACTTTTGGCAGGGACTTAAAATGGAACCCCCATATACACTGCCTTATTTCTGAGGGTGGTTACAGCGATAATGGTTTCTGGCGCAATACCAGCCACTTCAACTATACCTACCTCCGCAATGCTTTCCGCACTGCCCTGCTCAATGAAATGGACTCCAAAATCGGCCCTTCTTTCAAAAGGGTTAAGTCACGCTGTTACCGGGATCACAAAGACGGTTTCTATGTCTATGCTAAGCCTAATAAATGTGACCCAAAAACTGCCATACAATACATTGGACGCTATCTGGGGCGGCCTGTTATCGCCACATCCCGGATTGACAGCTATGATGGTGACTTTGTCACCTTTCACTACAACCGCCACGAAGATGACGCCTATGTGGAAGGGACCCTTCCTGTTATGGAATTCATTGAGCGCCTGATCCGCCATATCCCCGAAAAGCATTTCAAAATGATCCGCTATGGCGGCATTTATGCACGCCACCGGGAGATTGATAAAAAACTTCATAGAACCATTTCCCGTGAAAAACACCGCATTTTCAGAAGCTTTAACCAGTGGCGCACGGCCATTCTCTCTGCTTTTGGCTATGACCCGCTGAAATGTGAATGCGGCACAACTATGCTGTTTTTAGAACTCTATTTCAACCACAAGCGCGTTTCTCTGGAAGAATTGTACGAGAAAGTCATGTCCCGTTCTCGTGGAAAAAGGTCTTCTGCATGACTTTCTTAATTCCCATTTCTGTAGTATACTCCTTTCAAAGGAGGCTGTACTTATGAACCCAAACACAGAGAAACTACGCAAAAAATATATAGATAATCCACCCGAAGGCATGACATCCGGGGACATTCGCCGCATGAGCGAGGATGACCTTCTTGATATGGATTATTTCTTAAATGAAGATGACCCGTTTGACGACGATTTTGGAGAGGAAGATTTTTATATCTTCTAAATCCCTGACCGTCTGTTTTGAATACCTGAAACACATATCTATCTAACATATGTTCGGTAAACATATGTTTTTCTTTGTGTGTCAATAGGTCGGAATTTCCTATAAAGAAAAAAAGCGCACCCGAAGAATTCCAGGTGCGCCTGTCATAAAAACATTGTATTCTTTTGTAATCTGTTGGGAAAAGAGATGGAAATGTGTCGAATAAAAAAATTCCGCAGTCCCCCTTGAGGCTGTGGTATATACAGAAAAAATATGATGTCTGACCGCGGGTGTAAGGAGCCAGTTCCCTGCTCGTGCTATGCCCACTTCCTCCGAGGCATTATCCTTCCATGCCCCATAGGACTCTTCTGTAACACTCATTGTGAATTCTTCGTTCCCTGACTTGATCCTGATGATTTTTTCAGACATAAAAGCGTTCCTTTCTTTACGCCTTCGTAAAGCCAGAAACGCTTCTATTTTTGATATGAAATTGATTTAAAATGGAAAAATGGCGGAGTAAGCTAAGGCTCATTGTCTCTAGCTTCACTCCGGCCATTCGTGACTCGATGTCCCCTGGTTCCACTCGCTCGGTAGTAAGTCTTATTTAGCTGTCTCCGTGACCTGTAGTAGCCATTCCAATTTGACTATCCTCCCGCATTCAGGGCATTTGACCTTTAAGACTACGCGCCCTCCTGCGGTGGCAATTAAATCGCAGATCCGTCCTTTGCAAGCGGGAACCATACACATACCGTATACCTCCCACAGCCTGTTTTGGATGACAATGCCATGCTATGCATCCTGCATAAAATATCCCATCGGTAGAAATTTCCATAAATTTCCATTGCCTGTTATAAGTATGGGCTGAAAATCACTGCCTTAATCATTTATGCATAAAAAAAACAGCAGAATCACCTCCGCCGTTTTTTCCTCCCGTATATACCCGCTTCAATCCCGTCCGGCCCGCAGTACAGCCTTACCAGTTTTCCGCAGTGCTGGCATTTGATCTCCAGGACGGTCCACTCCGTCTCCGTCCACTCATCGTCCAAAATGCGCCGCCTGCATTTGGGGTTGGGGCATCTGATTTCTTCCATCTGCCACCGTCTCCTCCTTTACTCCACTCCGGCCAGTAACCGGCCTTATTTTCCGCCTCCCCGTACTGATATGTAACAAGGGAACCAGCCTATATCTGCCAGTTCCCTTTTATCCTTTGTGCTTTATTGGTAATCCTACTTCTCCAAAAAATCCCAAAACTGCTTATAATCCAAATATCCTTTCAGATTCCCCGCATCATACTGCGTCTGCATGGCATCCTTTAAAACGCTAATCCAATCTTTCATCCCGAACAGGTCATCATGTGTCCTATTGTCAGCGCCATGCTGATTCGCCCCTGCCCTGATAAAAGCAGACTGTGCGCCCGGACATTTCCCGCTTGCTGATAAATGGCTGGAATATGCAAACATATCTATATAATCACTGCCCGCTGTGTCAACTTTCGACACATCCACCATGCGTTCTGTCACATTTCCGCCTTTATCCCATACTTTCACTTTATATACCGGGTTTGCAGGGTCAAAGTCCTTCGGCTGGTAGACCGTAAGGGAATAATCCGCCCCGCACATTGAACCGATTGCCTTTCCGTCCTTATCATTTGAAATATGTAGCTCAAATGTGCCGCCGGATGCCTGTGTTGCCGGAATCATATTGCACATCTGGTCAGCATAATTCCTTCTTGCCCTTCTCGTTTCATACCCTGTTACCGGGTATCCTGCCCCTATTCCATTTACATTCATTTTCTTAATCTCCTCCATTATTTTTGTCAGCCCCTCTGTCAATCAAAGCTACATCCGCTCCCTTGTAAAAAGTCCGAGCAGTTCATTGTCTCCATGCAAATATGCCTGTTAACCTCCCCGGCCAAATTCCATACCGGTCTTCACCTCCTCTCACTGATCTGCCGGAAACCGGGGATGCCCGCCCTTTTTCCTTACATAACCTCCCCATCAATAATCAAAATCACATCTGCATATGTTTTGCTCAGATAGGTTTTATATTCTTCAATTTTCTCACTGTCCACCTTACCATTCGTCTTTAACGATAATTCTATTGAATACTGCTCTGTTCCTTCATCATAAGACACTATTGCATCCGCTGATTCAATTCCTTCTTCATCTGTGAACGTACTTTCTGTAAACTGTACCAGATGACTACAAAACTGTTCAGTGGGTTCGCTTTGCGTTGCCACATCATCAAAGTTTACTGACACGGCATTTTCTTCCGTATCCGGCTGTAAAGTTTCTTCCTCCGCGCTGGCTATCATTCCACACCCCGTCAATGAGAGAATACATATCAGTACCAACAAAAATCTTGCTTTTTTCATCAATATCTCTTTTGCCTCCATTCATTTTTTCCCTTTTCCCCAATCTGCCGAGAAACCGGGGATACCCGCCCTGCCTTGTTGGGCTGTGGCTTATCGGGGATATGAAACCATAGAATCCATCTCCTTCTATGCCTTTATATCAAGGCCGCCCCGCAGCATTCCCCTGCCCGGAAGGCGCAATACTTCTTTCGTAAGAGGTACAACACGCCCATTACTGACTGCATAATCCAATAGCTGCTGCATCGCTTTCAGATCCGGCTGGGACAGCAGTGTCCCACTCTTCCCGTATGTCCTGTTCCCCAGCTCTGAAAGGACTTCCTCCGTATATGCCATCTGCCCGTCCAGCCATTTCTCATAGGCTGTCGGCTCCGCTTTTTCCCTGCGCAGGGTCTCCTCCCGCTCTTTACGGTAATTTTCCCAATACCGGCTGTGCCGATTCCTGCTATCCTCCAGCCATTCCCTCTGGCCCGGCCCGTATCCGTAGTCCGTATCAATGTCATAAAGGCTGCCATTTTTATAGCCGATGGTAAGCCCGCGCCCATCTTCCTTATCCCATCCCTCGTTAACAAATACCTGATAATCTTTATACAAGGATTCCATAGGCAGGGCATCCATCTCACCATTTACCCGCTTTTCATTATACTGCTCTGTTACTACATCCCATAGGTTCCGCCCATCCGGCGTATAGATCACCCCGTCCCTGTTTTCCAGTTCCCTCATGTCCAGCCCTGTCATGTCATTTACAAAATGCCACATGACTGCCTTCTCCTGGTATGCCGTGTCATATAAATACTGCCTGGGCTGCTCAAACCCGTTATTCGCCGGATTGCACCAGCGCAGATGCTCATACAGGTATCTTCCATTGTTTCCCCTGTTCAGGGCTTCCTCTATCTGCCTTGCCAGCGCCCCGTCCACACCGCCTGCATGGATTTTGTACTCATACGGGTCAACCCGCAGGCGCAGGTCTGCCCCTTCCGGTATGTCAATGCCGTTTTCCGCAAAAAGCCGGTTGATGGAATCATTCATGCCGCGCCGCACTTCATCATTCCATTCCTCATCGTTCACGATTCCGCCAAAGTTCTTCTGGATCACCGGGTCATAGCTGTTCACTGCCGCCGGAAGCCCGTTCAGGACACGCCTTTCGGATTCCGCACATATCTCACGCTCCCTCTGTGTCAGCCCCTTCACATAATAAGGGGATTTTGTGTTATAGTATTTATCCCATATATGCTTTGACGGATTATCAAATTTTCTATTTTCTTCATTTACCTTTGCGTAATGCTCATCAATGGCCTTCGTATATTTTTCATATTTCGCAATGACAGATGGCATGGGAAATGTTGTTGCGCTGTCCTGCTGTGGCAGGCTGCTGCTTTGGGATGCCCGCTCCGCATAGACCGGAACGTCCTGCTCCCTTTGGCGTGTTTTCACCACATTGTCAGCCTTTGCAGATATTTTTACTTCCCCTGCCCTGTGCCGGGATGCAGCCACCTGATTACTATAATATAAGGCGGAATATTCCTTTGCCGCACCGCTTCCGATTCCACTAACACTCATTCTTAAATATCCTCCATTCTTTTTCCGTTCTCCTCCTGCTCCCTCGATTCCCCAATCTGCAGGAACGCCAGGGATGCCTGCCCTCCGTGGCTTATCGGGGATATGAAGCCGTTGGGCAGGCTGTTTTTCAATCATGATTTGACTTTACAGAAAGTAAGGATATCGTTGATCCACTTCCCATACCGCAGATACCCGTCCCAATTTCCAAGCGTTTTCATGTCATTCATAAGCTCATGCGCCATTGCCATATAATCCGCTTTTTCGTGGTAGGAAGTGCCGTCCATCTTATCTTTCAGTATCGACATGGTCATAAAATTGCTGTCTGACTTATTCCCTGTATGTGCATTTAACGCAAGCATCTCCGTATAAGAGCAGCTATTCGGATTTACCTTGCTCACATCCACTGTCTGCTCGTATTCATTTCCGTTTATGTCAGTGCCTTTCACAAGATAGACCGGATTGTCCTCTGAAAAATCATCCGCCCGGTATACGTTTGCACTTTCCCCTGTCTTTACATGATGGATGGAAAATACTGCGTCAGGGGCAATATGTACTACGTTTCCTGTTGATTTCACATTTGCCCCGAAATCGTCCTTCGTACTGCCTTCTGCCTTTCTCGCTCCCTGCCATGCCGGGTATCCCGTTGCCCCTATTCCATTTACATTCATTTTTCAAATCCTCTATTGTCATCAATTCTTTTAATGGCAGCCCCTCTGTCGGTCAGAGCCGCATCCGCTCCCTCGTAATAAGTCCGAGCGGTTCATTACCTCCATGCAGACATACCGCCTAACTTCCCCTGTCAAATCTCATACCGGCCTTCACCTCCTTCCAAATTACCCCCGGCAGGGGCGCATGGTTTTTGCCCCTCTGCTGAATAAGGTGTATAGGTTATATCTGTATATCTAATGATGACCGGGCAAGCGAGCTTCCCGACTTTTTCAAGTCCGCTTCCACGGATTCCCTTGTAATGCCATCCAAAGCGCCGGGTTTGATGGGCTTTCCCGCTTTCCATGCAGGGTCTGCTGCCTTTGCCGCCGCAATAAATGCCTGTGTATAGACCCGTTCATACTGTGACATTGTATGCCCTGCCGCCAGACGCTCATTTTTACTTGTCTTCCGATACAAATCCGTGTAAACATCTGACCTTTTCGTTGTATCCCCATTCCCCATACCGTTGCCCTGCAGGAATTCCTTTTTCGTAAGTTCAAACATCTCATCCCTGCTGCTTTCGGGAATAGAAATAATCCGTTTCCTGCTCGCAGCATTTTCCTCCGTCACGAGCAGTCCGGCAAGCCCTGTGGTTGGGTCTATGTAATCCCCATCCTTATCATACTGCTTCATCAGGTTTTTAATTGCCTGCACATTGGTGAACATCCCACTGCTTCCGGCGTGCTTTGTCATTTCCTTAACAGCCGCCTTATACTGTGCGCTGTTCGTATCGATTCCCGCCGCTTTTAACTGCGACCTCAGGGAGCCGTTTGACAAATCCGATACTTTGAGTGGATTTACCACCCCGGCATTACTTTTCGTTCCAAACATACTTTGAAATAAAAAACTGTAATCTGTAATCTTTGACATACTATCATCCTCCCTTCTAACTTCCCCTGTCAAATCTCATACCGCCCCTCGCCTCCGGGCAGACCGCAGAGGCAAAATCTTCTGCGCCTCTGCGGAATAAGGGGCCTTATGCCTTGATGTCAAAACTTCCCCCTGTGGATGACGATGTGCCGGATACCGCCGCAACAATACTCTGTGTAACGCTTTTCACATCCGTGCCAGTGGCAGATACCGTGAACGTACCTTCCATCCCCTCTTTTCTTTCTGCCCGCCGTTCCTCCGCCTTTTCTTCCTCCGCTTTTTTCTCCTTGCGCCTCTCGGCGGCCTTTTCTTCGGCTGCTTTCTTCTCTTTCGCCCTCCGTTCTGCATTCTCTTTGGCTATTTTTCCATCCGGGTCACTTGTGCCAGAGATTGCTACTGAAATATTCCCATTTGCATCAACACTGTAGCTGAGATTGGTCAGCGTTCCACGGCAACTCGATACTGCGCTTTTCGCACAATCCGGCAATGCCGCCAGATTTTCCTCCAGATACTTTGCTTTTTCCGGGTCGTTCATACATTTCTTCAGGAAAGCGCCCGATACGGATACCGTTGTCGGAACGCCCTGCATGGAAGTTGTACCCGAATTCATATAGCTGTACTTGCCCTGCAGATATTTGGAATAATCATTGACATTGCTGTAACCCGTCTTAATCTGCTCCGTTTTTGTTCCCCCGGTCGAGGTTTTCAGTTCCACCGTGCTTGTCGTCACATTACCTTCCTTTGCAGTATTTGTGTAGCCTTTCCCATAATCGCTGTAATTGTTTGTGATCTCCATTGACATAATTCTCATCCTCCTTCAAAAAATCTTACCTGCGGCCCCTCTGTCATTCAGGGCCGCCCATGCCCCCTTGTGGCAAGTCCGGGCATATCCTGCTTTACTTCAAAATGCCCGCCGCTTCCATAATGTTCCGTTCATATGCCGCAACCGCAGAACCCATAACACCCGGTGTACCCGTGTATGTAACTCTGCTCATATCCATTGTACGGCTGGCAAAAAACTCCGCCACAGCCTGTTTCCTGTAAGCTATTTCCATCTGCTGTTTCCGTTCTTCCGCCACCTCCTGGCTACGCTCCATGAATGTAAAAAGCAGTTCCATGATTAACGATACGCTGTCCGTGTCAGAATACAGCCCCTCACTGAATGCCCTTATCACAATCCATGCAATGCCCGCAGCCCACCCCGCATTCCTTATCCTGCACAGCTTTGGCACGGCAAACCTGCCAAAAAAGGACTGTATGCAGTACCCTTCAAACAGGCACAGTAAAACCCCGATCAATCCCATAATCCATTCAGCCATCAGCACCCACCCCGTTTCTCAGATACCGCATATAGGCTTTCACAAACTCCCCGTATTTCTCTTTTGCCAGATAGACATACCCTCCGTTATTCAGGGTAATGCTCCCGCTGTCATATTCCGCCACATATGCCATGTTCACCAGATACCCCCTGTGGCAGCGGAAGAACCCGCCTCCAAGCTGCCCCTCCATTTCATTCATGGACGCATATGCCTCTATGGTCTCCCCCGTGGTGTGAATCTCCACCTTCTTCCCCCTGCTCTCAATATAGAGGATGCTGTCCTTTTCCAGTGAAAAACTCCTGTTCCTCGTCTTTATGAACACTGTTTCCCGCCGCTTACTCTTCCTCTTTTCCAGTTCCCGCTCTGCCCGGTGGAATACCTCCTGGAACTTTTCTTCCTCAATGGGCTTTAACAGATAGTGGAACGCCGCCACATCAAACGCCTCGAAAACATATTCCCGGATACCCGTTATGAAGATCAGTATGGTATCTTCATCCCTCTGCCTGAGCCTTTTCGCCGTTTCGATCCCATCCGTTCCTTCCATCTGTATGTCAAGGAACACAATATCAAACTGCTTCCCGGAGGCAAGCAGCGCATCTCCTGTCTCATAAAGTTCCATGCATAATCCTGATTTTTCTTTTTCTGTCAGTTCCTTTATCTGTTCGCGGATGATTTCCTCATCATCGCATATGGCTATGTTCAATCCCATCACCTGCAATTCATTTCCCATGAGAACAGCTTCCCCACGGGCAGTTCTTTTTACTTTTTATATCGGCAGAATTTTGGCGCAGTCAGCCGCGAGGGAACGAAACCCTATTTGAAAGGGAACGAAATCTTTTTCTCTCCTGAAAAAATCCCAAAACAGGTCTAAAGTTTTTCGCCATTCGTCCGATATAGGGGCGGCGCAAACGCAAACCGCCGTGTAAGCATATTAACTCTGACTCCCCCGCTTTCCAAGCGGTTTCTGTTGTCAGACGTGCCTGCGGATACGACAGACCGCCGCACATAGAAAAAGGGCCTGTGAGCCCTCTTCCTCTTTATCCTTAGTACAGTAAACTATCTTTATCCAGCCTTTCCTCTAAAGCCTCAATGATTCAATCATCTCATGGGCAATACTGATATCCGTCAATTCATCCGGAAGTCTGGAACGCAGATGCCACTCTGCCTCCGCCAGTTCTTTCCTGTCAGGGCGGATTTCATCAGGGCCGTCCAGCCTTGCAGTATAGCCTGCGATAACGGAGCCGGAGAACCCCCACGGCTGGCTGCCAAAATACTGCAAATCCCGGATGCGGATGCCTGTCTCCTCATAGACCTCCCTCTCCGCCGCTTCCTCCAGCGTCTCCCCTGCCTCCACGAAGCCGGATATGAGTACCCACTGCGGGAGGGAGCGGTCTGCATATTTTGTCATCAGCAGCCTGTCCCCGTCCGTGACCGCCACCATTACCACCGGGGCAATGCCGGGATATACCGTATTCCCGCACTCCGGGCAGGCAAGCGTCCTCTGCCCTGGCTTCCTTTCCATTCTCCCGCCGCACCTGCCGCAATACCTGTTCCCTTCATACCAGCGGCTTAAGTGCAGGGCCGTGGCCCCGGCAAAGAAAACCCACTCCGGCAGGACGCCTTTTATTTCACAGATGGGGAAATACCCAAGCCCCCGGCATCCGGACACCTCCTGCCCCAGCAGGTAAACGGGCTCCCTGCCCGCCCGGAACAGGAATACCGCCCTGCTTTCCATTTTTCCTGCCGGATGCCTTAAATCCCGGAAGGACGGGAGGCTCCTGCGCCCGTCCCCCATATCCCGCAAAATCACATCCTCTCCCCGGAAGGAGAAAAAGCAGTCATCCAGGGCCGGGGCTGTACCGCGGTATGCCATATCCAGCCTATAAGGGGAGATATCCTGTATCATGGCTCCCCTCCTTACAGATGCCGCAGGTTCTCGCGGTATCTGCGCAGTTCCTTTTCATCCACGGCGCCGATGACCTCATCCAGCCACTTGACCATCCGTTCCCTGTCCTTCGGCAGATGCCCCTCCACGTTGATGCAGTTCGATGCGCCCATCGTTGCAAAATAGGTGTCTATGTCAAGGCTGCCGACCAGCGTCCTTAATTCATACAGCTTTTCTATCTCCGTTTCCTCCGTCCAGTTCCCAGCCTGGATTTCCTGGTACAGTTCCGAAGTCGGGTAGACCGTCAGCATGGAGGAAACAATGACCTTCGGGTGGAGCTGGTTGAACACCTCCGCCGTGTTCTTCACCCCTTCCTCCATATGCCCGGAGCCGTATATCCCGGCAAGGTAGAAGAAGTTATAGTCCATCCCTGCCTCATCCAGCCTTTTGCATTCTTCTATGATCTCCTTCATGCCGAACCCTTTATGCATGAAGGACAGGGATTCCTCGTCACCCGCCTCCACGCCGATGGTTAGGCTGTTGTACCCAAGCCCCCGCAGCTCCCGTAGCTGCTCCGTGGTCTTCGGCGTGATGTCCGTGATGCGGGCGAAACAGCCGATGGACTGCACTTTGGGGTAATATTTCCGCACCAGTTCCGCCAGCGTTTTCAGCTTGTCAAAACTTAATACAAAAGGGTTCGCCCCGGTGAAGAATACCCTCTTTGCGTTCCTGTAATAGCGGCTGATCTCCTTTAAGTCCGCCTCCACCTCGGATAAAGGCGACATACGGAACTTAAACGGCACGTCCTCATAGAGCGTGCAGAACCTGCATTTGTGGTGGGTACAGCCCGCCGTCACCTGTACCAGTGCGCTCCCCGCCTCATAGGGCGGCCTCCATATCGTTCCCGTGTAATGCATAAAACATCTCTCCTTCCTGTCTGTAAAAATCTAACTGATGATACCCCTGATCTCCTTTAAGTCCCGGATACCGTTTTCCTCCATGTACTTTTCCAGCCCGCCGATGATCTCCGGCATGGCACAGGGGTTCCTGAAATTCGCCGTCCCCACCGCCACCGCGGCTGCACCGGCCATGATGAACTCCAATGCATCCTCCGCCGTCTGAATCCCACCCATCCCGATGACCGGGATATTCACCGCGCGGCAGGCCTGCCAGACCATCCGCAGCGCAACCGGCTTTATGGCAGGCCCGGACAGCCCGCCCGTCTTATTTGCCACGCAGAATGCCCTTTTCTTCACGTCAATCCTCATGCCCGTGATGGTATTGATCAGCGAGAGCGCGTCCGCACCGCCGGCCTCCGCCGCCTTTGCGATCTCCGTTATGTCCGTGACATTCGGCGTCAGCTTCATGGAAACAGGCTGCGCCGCTTTCTTTTTTATCTCCTTCGTGATGTACTCCACCATCCCCGGCTCCTGCCCGAAAGCGATCCCGCCATGCTCCACGTTCGGACAGGAGATGTTGACCTCCAGCATATCTATCTCCTGCCCGGACAGCCGTTCCACCACTTCCAGATAATCCGCCACGGTGCTGCCGCATATGTTCACAATGACCTTCGTATCAAACTGTCTGAGGAAAGGGAGGTCCCTCTCTATAAAGACGTCTATCCCCGGATTCTGCAGCCCCACTGAGTTTATCATCCCGCTGGCCGTCTCCATGATCCTTGGGGCCGGGTTCCCCTCCCACGGGACGCATGAGACGCCTTTCGTGACCACCGCGCCTAACTGGTTCAGATCCACGAACCCGCTGTATTCCTGCCCGGAGCCAAATGTCCCGGACGCAGGCATCACCGGGTTCTTCAACGTGATGCCCGCTATATCCACTGATGTGTTTATCCCGTCCGCCTCCTTTCTTGAATCACATTATAGCAACTGGCGCGGAAAAGAAAAGTACTGTCTTTTTTCGTTTATAGTGCGGAAAATGATACCGGTATCAAAAATCATAGTACCTTGAACAGATGGGACCGATATAGTATAATGCCGTTAGAAGGAGGAACGCCTATGAGCAACATGAAAGCGCCGCTGCCCCAATGCGCGGCTATGGTCAGGGTACAGAACATCTTAAGCGGGAAATGGAAGATAACGATATTATGGTACATCGCGGAATATGAGGTGCAGAGGTTCGGGGAACTGAGGCGGAGGCTTGGGGACATCACGCAGTCCACCCTTACCAAGCAGCTCCGGGAACTGGAACAGGACGGCTTCATCTCCCGCTATATCTATCAGGAAGTGCCGCCGAAGGTGGAGTATTCCCTGACTGGCCTGGGGAAAAGTTTCATCCCTATTTTGAGAGATATGAAAAGCTGGAGCGACACGCATCTGATGTAATTTCCCATAAAGGGTACAAATTTGGATTCATTTGGGCATATGTATTAGCAAAACAACGAAAAAAGGACTGCCAAAGCAGTCCCTTTTCTTACAATTACTCCATCTCTCTGAACGTGCCAGCCATTCCACCCACAAAGTTCCACTGGCGCTGCATATAGGATTTCAGATTTTCTGTACTTTGCCGATATGCCTCCCGGACTGTTTCCGGGTTGTCGAAATGTTTCATGACTGCACTGGCGGCACAGTACCCGCTCTCCATCCCGGCAGATATGCCCTCTCCCATCGGGTTTAAGAACCCGGCGACTTCCCCCGCAAAAAGGATGCGCCCCACGCCATAGTCCACACGGCATCCCGGACGGATATGCGGCATCAGCCACTTTTCCTCTTTCGTCTGCCTGTCAATCCGCAGGTAATGCTTTTCCTCCATATAGGCAATGAATCGCCCATAATAATATCTGATTTTATCCATATCCTTCACGGACACCCCAAGCACCAGCAGGTCATCCTTCACGTTGAACCATGCGTCATATTCCGAAAGCTCCGGCTGCAGGTACGCATAGAAGTAATGCGGGTCTAAATCTATGCTGCCCTCGTTAAAGGTCTGGTATGTGGTTATATATCCGGGAACCTCCCCGGTAATCTTCCGCTTCAATGCCCCGACAACGCCCTCGCAGTCAATGACATACCTTGCGCCCTCTGTAAAATTCCTCTGCCCATGCAGGCTGACTTCCACAAACCCGTCCTTTTCCGTGCAGGAAAGAGCCGCCACGCCATCCCTGACCGCTGCACCGCTCTCCTTTGCTTTTTCCACAAGCCACCCATCAAAATGGCTGCGCCATACATTAAGCCCCTCCTGTTCGAAGCGGTATTCCTTCCCCGCATCATTTGTGAAGATCATGCCCCTGTTATCTGTCGGGGTACACATGACATACTCCGGTACGGCCTCCCCGAAATACTTCTTTACAAGCTCCATTGATTTCTTTATCAGCACGCCCGAACAGGACTTGTACCTTGGCATCTTGAACTTTTCCACCAAGAGAACCTTATAGCCTTTTTCCGCTAAAGCCTTGGCAGCCGTGCATCCCGCAGGCCCCGCCCCGACCACTATCACATCATACATCCGTATATCACCCTTTCCGCTGTTTCCTATTACTTCGGCAGAAAGCCGTTCCCGCTAAAGTAAAAGCATCCACTGAATTATACCATAAAAATTTTCTGTTTTTCACCCGATGGCACGAAACGACTATTTTCTGGGAATGGAAAGCAAAAAAGGGCCATTGAACAACCCTTTTCCCCCTGCTATCATTTTTCAATTTTTCTGTATACTATCATGCAAAACTCCATACTATCACGGAAACTCATATACAAACACGAAAACTCCGAGCAGTTTCCGTGTTTGTATTATATCTCCCGTTTATCGACAGCATTTTCCGTCAAGCTAATACACCTTTCAGCCAAAACCGCCAATATCTTACACCTTTTTACCTTTCCGTTTTATACTATCACGGAAACCCCGGACTTTTGCGTGAAAGTATACTTTTGCCTGATAGTATGATTTTTTCCCCTATCGCCATCCTATCAGCGGCATCCAAAAACACGAAAAAGTGGGGCCCACCACCCACCGTGATGAACCCCACCAAGCCTTAAAACCCTTGATTTTAAGCCATTCTTCAATACTTTTGCCTACGAGTACCAAAAATCCTATGGCATCATTTGGAAATTGCCGCCTGTGCCGCTGTTAAATATTTTTTATCGCTCCCAGCACAAGGCTCTGCCCCACCCCATTCAAACCTTTTAACGATTCCTGCTATCGTTAAAAAGTGGTGCAAATTCAGAAAACGGAGCTGCTCCCTCAACAGAAAAAAGGCTCAAAAAGCGAAAAAATAAAACCGCAGAACCCGCGAAATGCCTTATTTTCAGGCTTTTCTGCGGTTTCCCATTGTATCAATTTCGTTGTTGCGATGTTTCCTTGCCTTTGCGGGCATTTTCCTGAGAAATTTAACTCAGATGTTTCAATCAAAAAACACACCCAAAGTTGATAACTGAGTGTGTTTTATCAAATCATCGACATTAGTCATAATCAATCTTTTGCTCTACAATCAATAACTTTCCATGTTTGAAATACCTTCTTTCCTTCTTCATAAGTCTCTGCTCGCACTGCAAGACATAATAATTTACGTGGTCTGCTCATACCTACATATACGCATTTACGACTATATTCACTAATTGCTTGAGAACCTTTTTTCCCAATACCCCAATATGGCAGAATACGCCTAATATCTGATGATCTATTTTTTTCGGTTTCCAGATACAATGTAGCATCATGAGTTTCCCCTTTCACACCATGAACCGTATCAATCTCTATTTTTCTGCCTCCAATCGGTTCAATGAAAAAATTACGATTGCCTTGGTTTTTCTCCTTTAGCTCTCCTTTTTTCATAAAATATTCTGGAAAAAGCCCAAATAAATCATCTTCCGTTTTTCCTTTAAAATCAATTAAGTCTTTTATCAGCATACGAATTGCCACATCAACAGATTTTATATCATAAGATTTTAACTTTGTAATCTTAATCCAATCATTTCTATAAAGTACAGAATGCTCTTCATCTATCCTTTTCTTAATAGTTTTATATGTATATTCTCTGCCAGAAACTTTATTTTTAACACCTGCATAATGAAGTATTTTACACAGCAATCTTCTAAATTGGCCTTCCACATAATAAAGTTTTCCAGCCGAAAGCCCCTCCGAAATTGCCCTTACATAGTTCCAATAGTTATATTCACTTTTAAGGTTGTTATTATCATCATATTCTGACCAATAATCGCCAATCTTCAACCCTGTCAAATCTCTTTTTTTAACTGCCCCTATAATCTTATAGATCCCATTAGGATCATACAATTCATTTTCATCTAAAGCTAAAATATATTTCTCAACAACTTTATCTATTGAGGCATCGTCAAATATAATGACAGTTGGAATGTAACCGGTCTTACCCGAAGACGCGTTTATCACTTTTTTATCCGTCCTAAGATTTGTCAAAACATCCGCTATTTCTTGCCCATATCGGTTTGATGACACCATCGAAAGGCAACTTGCACTTGGTTTCCAATCTTCTATTTCACTATTATCAGAATTATAAATCGCCTGATCAGAGTCTCCAATATGGAAAACACAACATTTATTTCGATTAAACAGTTTATCCAACGCATCTCTCTGCATCTGATTGCAATCCTGGTATTCATCAATAAACACATATTGAAACCTTCTGCAAAATAAGTCTGTATATTCAGTCGATAGTTCTCTGACACTTTCAACCGCATACTGATACGCATCGTTATACCGAATCAATCCCTCTAAAGTGAGTAATTCTTGAACCGCTGCTTCATATTGCTTTGCTGAAGGTGCATCTGCTCCCGCAAGCGGTTTTTTCTGTTTTGAAACATGCAACGCCCCATTCTTCTGATAGAGATTTTCCATATAACTTACTTCATTATCATATTGTCCAGAACCATTTTTAACATTATATTTGATAAAATACCTTAGCTTTTGATATGGTGAATTTTTACTCTTATCCTTCCATAATAATTTATACAAATGTTGTGCATATACGGAATCCTCTACAACCTGAATACCTATATCCGTTTTTTGCTTCAAATATGGTTTCGTTACAAACTGATCAATAAAAGACTGTATCGTACCAACATAATTAGGATAACCCATTAATATGTCAGCGTAATCAGAAAGTTTTGTTTTAATTTCATTTACAGCAACGTTTGTATGTGATAATACACAAACGCCAGAACCATTTTGAAACGGCATACGGTCAGCCAATAACTTAAGTTTTGCCAAAAGTACTGTCGTTTTTCCACTACCTGGACATGCCGCAACGTCTACAGATTCCCAGCATCGTATCACATTCTTCGCATCATTGGCAAAATGACAGCCTTTCGCAAGGAGAATGCTTTCTACAATTTCTAATTCTTTATTATCAATTTCCAAAATATCCACTCCTCCATTCTCATGCGCCAAACTACTTTATTATCCAGTCTTACCCACTGCGTATCGAATAGCTTTTACCAAATACTCTATATATTTATCATTTATAATCTCCTCTTTTAAAGCCTCCCGTTTTTTCTCATCAACCAGGCACTGATATAAATCTAAATCAAACATCTGCTCTTTACTTATTCCATCAGGAATACTGGAAATATCCCATTTTAACAAAGAGGCAAGACTCTGCGCAACAATAGCTTTTAATCCGCTTTTATCATTGTTATCTAACATCACTTGGTATATTTTATACGCACGCTCTTCCCTACTCATCAAGCTCCACTGTTTATATTCTTTTTCAGCCTCTTTATCTGCTTTCTCAATTTTCTTAATGGTCAACGAATATGTATCGCTATTTTTAATTTTCTTCCCATAATAAATTGCTCTGTGAAACCTCTCACTCAAACAACTCATGGCAAGACAATATTCCAATGTCCATCTTGGAGCTATAAATCCCTTCACTGTACCAACAGAATACTTTTTCTCTTTCTCCTTTACTGCATCCGATGATTCCTTCACTTTTGAATTAAATTCCTCTATCCCAGTTTCTACTGATTTTTTGTAGCAAGGTTTCACATCACAATCTGTAATAACAGAAACAGGTATGCCGATTGTACTACCGTCTTTTCTGATAAAAATTCTAGAGTATCTAAGAAATGCCGTGCTGCCAACATTCACAATTGAAATCCCATACTTTTCCAACGGATAGCCAAGAATATCAGCCAACACTGGGAGTAAGAGGTTTTCTGCATCCCCTTCAACCATAATCACACCTTTCGCAAAAAACAAATTTGATTTAGTCGCATCCAAAAATCGCTGCAAAAAAAGATAGTCTCCCTTCTCCAGTCCTGTTTCACCATATGTCAAATCATATCCACGTCCTTGTTTCATTAATATCAGATTTTTCAAATTGATCTTCGATGCAAGTATCGTACTGTGTGTAGATATGATAATCTGTGCCCCTGACTTGTTATATTCATTTTGTAAATAATCAATCAATCGAAGTTGTGCCTGTGGATGGAGGTGCGCTTCTAATTCTTCAATTAGTGCCAGTTTCAATCCTCCCGTCTCATCATGCTTTAAGAGCAATAGTTCTGCCGCTATAAACAGTAAATTTAATTCTCCTAAGCTTGGATGAATCTCAGGTGCGCTCAACGATAAACTCTCTAATATAGCTTTCAACTGGATGTCTGATGTTTCCAATTTTGCTTCATCTGACATATCCTGTGAATTTAAAACAGAAAGCGTATTACGGATTGTTTGTAAAATTACTTTTCCATCTTCTTCTACAAAATATTTTTCTATATCGTTATTCGCATTACTAAGTATTTCCTTTAATCTGTGACCATCTCTATCACTAAATACAGAATGGCTCATCAGAATCTGTGATATTCTTGAATTCCTTCCAGAACTCATTTCCCTTTCCGCATCCCGTAACGGTTTCAAATATACAGCTTTTAACAATTCTCTGGCTTTCCCCTCCATAATGACGCCATCATCCTTTTGTCCAATTCGCAACTCTGTAAAAATTCTATGCTTCTCTTTCCACGCCCGAAAATAAAGTTTCAAAGTGTATTTCAAGGAACCATTCTCTTTTGTAAATGTGAGATACTCAATAAAATTTTTTGCTTCATTGTCCGTAAATTTTTCCAACACGCAATCAATTCTAAACTCTGTTACAGAGTTACCTGTCTCATCAGTATAAAAATCATCCTCTGCAGGACGAATATATTCATTACTCTGCGTAAGTAATACCAATTTTAACGCATCGATAATAGTGGTTTTTCCCGAATCATTTTCACCAATTAAAGCATTCAATCCTTCGTGAAATGTAATGGAAAGACCTGGCTTTCCATCCATAGACCTGAACCTCCGGAAATTATATATTTGCAATTGCGATACAATCATTACAGAACCTCCTGTGATTTTCGTATGGTTTTCTTAATCTACTACATATCCAGCATCATCAAGTAACTGTCCAACCTTGCATTCATATAACCTGCAAACAGCTTTTCCATTGCACCAAGATTATGCTTTACATGATATTCATCAAACGCATTGTAATAGGAAATCCGGTCTGCAAACTTAATGTCAATTGGCGGATATCCGGCTTTCATCAATTCTAAATTCACGAGCAGTCTCCCAGTTCTGCCATTTCCGTCAATAAAAGGGTGAATCCCTTCGAATTCAATATGAAACCGTGCAAGCCGGGTAATGATATGCTCCTCATTATTTCTATAAGCCTCCAGCAATTGTTCCATTTTAGGCTGGATCAAATATGGCTGAACCGGTTCATGTTTCGCACCCATAATTCTGACAGGCACTCTTCTGTAAACCCCACGATCCTCCCGTTTATCCGCCAATACAAGATAATGAATCTGCTTGATGATCCTCTCCGATAAAGGCATCTGCTCTTTTACCAAATCCCGCACAAAATCAAATGCCTCTTTATGTCCGACTGCCTCCATATGGTCTTTTAACGGCTTCCTGTCAATTGTCAGACCACGCAAAACCATATCCGTCTCACGCAGGGTCAGGGTATTTCCCTCAATCGCATTGGAATTATAGGTATACTCGACAATAAACTCTTCTGCCAGACGTTCCAATTCCCCCTCTGTCAGCGGGCGTCTGCTATCCAGTTCTCTTTTCTTCCTTTCTATAGCTGTCAGTAAACTTTCTGTTGCTTTAAACCGTCCATCTTCTGGTTTTTTCGCATCTGCAGGAATCATCCAACTGCGCCCTTCACGGGTGACACCCAAAATTTTTCCTTCTGCACAGAGTATGCGCACCCGTCTGTCAGAAATCCCCCACTTTTCTGCAGCCTGCTTTACCGTTATATACATAAAGATTACACCTCTCTTCCGCAAATAGTATACTCCATTTTCGGAATAATATCAATCCATACGGAACAATATATTTTTATTTTCGGAATAATAAAAACCCGAAAATGCAGTAACTAATCTCCGAGCCTTAACTTTTACATTTTCAGTTTTAAATTTCCCATTTATAATATCCGCTATTTCTATTTTTTACCTTATAACGTTATGACCACGATTTAACGATTGCCTAATACCTTTTAACGATTATACACATTTCCTGTTTTTCATTCCCTCATTCGTAGTCTTACCGTAGTCCAAGTATTATTTGTCTGCCACGGTATGCCCAAATTTGCCCCAAAGTGCCGAATTATGCGGTTTTTACCTTACTCCTGCCGTGGCAGACAAATCGTTAAGGAAAGAATCGAAGGTGGTGCAAATGAAAAAGTAGCTTTGACACTGCCAGTAACTACCCTTTCGTTTGCATCAATTTCGATTTTTCCTGGTTGAACAAAGCGCGTCCCATTAGCCAGTGTATATGGGCTTTCAATTCATCTGGCTTTCTCACTGCACATATTGCATGTGGACATGTCACAATAAGACCTGCCCATCCATTGCAGGTTTGTGGCATCAGAAACAAGCCTCCCAAGGAAGCTTTTTAAAAAATATTCAGTTCCGGGTTGTCAACACAGCAGGTGAGGCTTTGGCCTTGCGTAATACTGACCTGCAGGCAGGGGAACGATGTTTCCGCCGCAGGATGGGCATTTGCAGACATCCCTGTTATAGAGCAGTTTGAGGATAGCAGGCGCATCAAGATTCTTAAGCCTGGAAATATATTTCATACAGCCAAGCAGGTTACGGCACAGTGCAATCTTCTTGCTTTTATTCCGGGAAGAAAGCAGGCCGTAATGCCGGATCCGCACAAAACGCTTTGGAGGGACATGCATGAGAAATCTCCTGGTGGATTCCTCCCCGGAAAGTGTGAGCTCCTTCCACTGCCCATGATTTTTGTAATCCTTAACAGTAAACGTAACCGTGGAATCCGTCATACCTTTTATGCGGCAGTTGCTTATGGCAATCCTGTGGGTATATTTGCCAAGATATTTGATAACAGACCCCGCACCGTGAAATGGCTTCTTGCAATAAGGAATCCATTCTTTGGCGTAGCAGGCGTCCAAAAGTTCCTTAAAAGCATAATGATTCTTATAAGGCTCTGCTGTACCGTGGAATTCCAGTTTTTCGCCAGTCCATAGCTGTTTTAACTCCGCAAGATATTTTCCACGAAAAACCCTGGAAATGACTTTGACAGGGAGAAAAAAATCCTCCCCGTTATCCTTCCAGTGGTTCCCGGAGCCAAGCCCACCGCCTAATACAATGGCATGGATATGCGGATGAAAATTCATCGCGCTTCCCCATGTGTGCAGAATACAGATGCAGCCTATACCGGCTCCAAGATACTTTTGGTCGGAAGCAAGCCCATTCAGTGTACCGGAGGCTGCATGATAAAGGGCATTGTAGGGAAACCCCTGATTGCTGTATATGACAGGGTTTAACTCCGCTGGCACGGTGAAAACCACATGAAAGTATGGTGCATCCAACAGATCTTCCCGGCGTGCATCCACCCACTTTTCCTTTGGAAACTCCTGGCACATGGGACAACATCTGCCCCGGCAGGAATTATAATGGATGGAAATGCAGCCACAGTCCTCACAGACACTTACATTGGCACCAAATGCACCAGTCTTGCAGTTCATGATGTGATAAGCTGCTTTCCGCTGCGCTGCAGACAGTCCATGAGTTTTCCCATAGCCAGAATAAAAGTTATTAAACACATCCTGTACAGTGTAGTTTTCGCTCATGGCTCACCGCCTTTCGGAGTATCGAAAGGGCTGCGGATGCCAAGAAGTGTCTTGTTGCTGACATGGAGATAAACATCTGTGGAACGGGGATCCACATGACCGGGCAGGGGCTGGATATATTTGATGTCAACCCCGCTCTCAAACAAGTGGCTGGCAAAGCTGTGGCGGCACGCATGGGAAGAAACACGGCGTGTGATGCCGGCCTTCTTAGCGCTTGCCTTGAAGAACTGGTTGACGCTTGAAATATCAAGGTAACCTCCTGCCCATGAACTTGGAAAGAGGATGCCCTTTGGTCCTGCCACACTGAAACCAGTATTCAGTCAGCAGGCCGAGATTCCTCTGGGAAAGGATTGTATACCTGTCGATGCGGCCTTTTGCTTCCCGGGCATGGATGGCCATGTTTGTACGGGAGACATCATCATAGTGCAGATGGACAACCTCAGATACACGCAGGCCGGAAGAATACATGGTAGCGGTGATCGCCTTATGTTTAAGATTATCAGTTGCTTCAATGACTGCATTGATTTCCTGCGGCGTAAGCACGGTTGGAAGATTCCGCTCACGCTTCATGGCAGGAACTTCCTCGCCATCCCAGGCAATCTTCAGAACTCTTTTGTAGAGAAACTTGATAGATGAACGGTAGTGGTTATGGGTTTCTGGGAATCTGCCCTCCAGGCGTTTCATAGTCAGGAATACATCAGCATCCTCAAGCGTGAGGTCAGTAACAGGCTTATTGGTGCAGCGCAGGAAATATCTGATGTTGCTGCAATACAGCTGTATGGCCCGTTCTCTAAGGCTGCGTTTTTCCGCAGCTTTGCGGATGGATCCAAAAATATCTTCGTACATAGTTAAACCTCCTGAAATAAGTAACGTTGACAGTGGCAGTTACCCATCAGGAGGTGCGTTGGCATCATAATTCCGGTTGCGGAAGACACCAAAAAATGCTATTCTATTCATAGGCAGTGGGGTTCTCCGTATTTGGTTGTTTTGTGTGGTAACTTAACTATATCGGATAACGGAAGAATTTGCCACTGCTTTTTTATTTGTTGCTAAAGTAAAATTGCGCCATAGCCTCAGCAGGCCATCGCGCAGCGATTTTGTTCAATGGGAATTTATATTATAGCGCCTATTTCAGCTTTATATAGATGCCTACAAAACAAGTATATGGCCTAATGATTGTTTCAAAGTGTTGTCTGTCACCATAAGCAAACTGATTATTTGTTGCAAGCCACTCACCCCATGCTTTTTCAAAGCAATCCATTTCCCATGTTATGACCGTTTTAATTCTGTCGTGGCTACCAACAAGTTTTTTCCAGTGTGTTGGACTTTTAAACATATAGGCATCATCACCAAGCCAATCAAAAAGGAGCTCTTTTGCACAGTTTGTATATTCATCTTTCAAACCAGGAATACCAATTAAAACTACCCCGCCGTCTTTCATAAACGGCAAAATTTTCTCTTGAAAAAATCCCTCTTGACCTGCAAAATAATGATAAGAATCAATACTAACCAGAGCATTAAACTGCTTTTCTTCAAAATGAAGGTTGTTCGCATCTTCGCAAATTGGCTCTATCTGTTCACCAACTCCCCATTGAGTAAATCGCTTCCCATTCTCTTCTGCACTAACCCATAGGTCGTTTGCATAAACCTTCGCCTTTGTTTCTTTCGCAATTACAAAACTTGTTAATCCTGTTCCGCATCCCAAATCAAGAATCAAATCATCATCGGCCAGTTGCAAGGGATATTTGTCAAGTAATTCAGCTAAAATCCTGACACTATTTGGTCCCATCATCGTTTCTTCTGAAATGTATTTCTTATAGCTTCTAATATTCAAAAGTCTTACCTCCTCTAAATTTCGGTTTATCAATCTAATTTCTTTTTCCAAGTATACACAAATTCATAAGATTTTTCAATTCTCCGAACTATTTTTTTGATTGAGAGGCACTTCCACATACGGCAGAAGTGCCACCTATAACTTATAAATAGGTTACCTTGCTCTCCACAACTTCCCTCACACAAGCCCGAATGTTATTCATTTTCTGAACCCATAAAAGCTGGTTTTCCTCTTTTAACCTTTCCGTCACTCCCTGCCTTTCAGCATATTCCCTTACCAGCCGAAAAAATATATCCTCCGCCTGTTCATCTATGCTTGCAAGGTATTCATTCAGCCTGCCGCTTGTCAGCAGATTGAGATAAACGAACTGCTTATGCTCTTTAAAGTACTGCAAATGACGTTGCCCCCAAATGCGAATCGGCTTTTCTTCTTCGGGAGGTAATGCAAGCTCTGGGAGATAATAGTCGCCTTGCCTTGCATACCAAAGACCGTTATTTTCGTCATAAATCCTGTTTTCCATAGTGTTTCCTACCTTTCTTCTTTGTTGTTTATAAAGCGTTTTTCACGCTGTTTTGATTTTTGTGCTGCTTTTGCCTGCTCCAAAAGACTGTCCATCTGCTTACTTCCAAATGCCTTTCGGAGCAGCTTATAATCTTTGTTTTCCACACGGAGGTTTGCATTTTTACCTGCCAATTTCGCATTAGTTCTCCTTAATCCGTCATTCTCACGGTGGAGATTGCTGTTTGTAATATTTAGCCGATAATAGCTGTCCCACGCTTCAAAACACCTTATAAGAGCCGTTTTAACAAGCGATTTCAGCTTTTGCGCCAAAGGCTCTGCCACTTTATTCTTATATGACTTTGCCGACATCAACCCCTGCGGCTCTGGCAACTGGTATTCTGGCGAAGTGTCAAGCACCTGCTCAAGTGTTTTTAGGTTCTCTATGCCTTTGTCGTAATTTTCTACCCTGTCCGACAATGCTTGAAATTCCTCTTTTTTCTCCGAAATCTGCCCATCAAGCTGGATTACCTCTTTTTCCCGCTCCTGCTTTTTGTAGTCAAGGACAGACAAATGCTTTTCATGTGTCCCTTTATGCTCCCATTCAATGCCATGCCGCCCCATTACGGCGGCAAGGTTTTCTTTTTCGGACTGTACCCACTGGCTCCACTCCGTATCGCCACGGGATCCGCCTTTAAATCCCTGCGCCGCTAACGCCTGTTTCAGAGATACCCGTGTACCAAGTCCACGCTTGCTACCAGTCGTGAACGGAACAAAATCAATATGCAGATGCGGCGTTGCTTCGTCCATATGCAGATGTGCCGAGAATACATAAAGGTTCGAATTTCTTGTTTGAAACTCCCGATAATACTCATCCAAGACCTGTTTTGCAAGCTGTCCGTTTTCGCTTCTTGCACCCATATTTTCCTTATTTCCAATCTGCAAAATCCGTTCATGGAACGGCTTTTCCTGCTTTGAGTTCCGTATCTTCTCATAATAATCGGCAATGCGGCAGTCTGCCCTTGTCTGTTTATCATTGTACCGTTGCAACGCTTCATCAAAGAGTTTATGATATACCTTTTTGATATTCTCATTGCAATAGTCTACATTAAAGTGTGAACGCTCACCATCCACATTTTCAGACTTGAATTTGTGGCTGTTATGGTTGACCGAGCCTTTCCCCACCATTGCGCTAATCGTCCGTCTTATAAAATCACGCCCTTTCTTTTCGGCTGGTAGGCTTTGTTACTTTCCTGAAAGTAACTGAAAGTAACGCAAAAGCACTTTTGTCGGCTGTGCCAACAAAAATGCAACCCGCAAGCGGGTTTTTCGCTCTCCGAGGGGTGAGCGTGTGCCAGTGGCACACAAGCTGCGAACCGACTGAGTCGACAGACGAGACAGGGCGGCTTTTTGAAAAAAGCCCCCTGCACGGAGGAAACGTCATAAGGAAGTCGATTTCCTTATATTTTGTAAACAGCCAGAATGATTGAATTGTAGGCAAATTCAAATCATACGGAGGAATTGCAAAATGGCAAATTCATTATTTGAGGAATTGGGCGGCAAATACGAACGGCAAGGAGATTATTTAATGCCGTATTTGACTGTACCCGCCGAAAAAGAACAGACAATAGGCATCTGGGGACAACGGCATCTGGACTATCTGAAACAGTGCCGAAAGGTTACATACACTAATCTTCTCACAAGCGGCAAACTTAATGCCTACCTTTCTGACATCAACAGGCAGGCACAGGAACGCTTTGAAAGGCTCATGGAAGACATGAAAAAGACACAAGGCATAACAGAACGCCTAAAGGAAGAAAGCACTTTAGAGTGGACAGGAAAAATCAACAATCTTAGAGCATGTGCAAGGGAAATTGTAGAGCAGGAAATAATATACGCATAAGCATGTTATTACACCACCCACAGCAGATAGTTTTCTGCTTCGCACACAATAAAAATAGAGCCTTGCGGCTCTATTTTTATAAATATATGTATTTTAAATTACACCAGTTTACAACTTTTTTAATAAAAAAATGCCGCACAGGACTTTCTGTTGTATAATGAATTTGACCAAAACATTACAAAGGAAAGTGACCCTGTACGACAAACTTATTATACAATGAAAAAACTTTAATTGGTAGACTTTATAAATATTTTTACAATTATTTTGAAACTTGCTCCGCTCCCACTGCCCAGACATTAATCCTGCTTTTGATTTCTATACTGACACTGGAATCCGCGGATTCCATCCGTTTCCTTTACAGGCATTTCCTGTCAAAGATTACTGAGAAATCCCTAAATGCCTTTTACTATGCCTGTTCCTACGCAAAAGTGGATTATTCCAGGT